>NZ_KE383999.1:0-179651 GCF_000423305.1 Legionella moravica DSM 19234
TGCGCATTGATGCCAATGGTGCTTTTAGTTTTATCCCGGTAGCGAATTACAATGGCACGGTTCCTGTGGTGACCTACACCATGAGTGATGGCAGCAGCAGCGATACTTCAACCTTGAGTATCGAGGTTACGCCTGTTGATGATGCCTTTAGCGATGCGAATGAAGTACTGAGTACCGCTGAAGACACCACTTTAAATGGCAACGTGCTGACGGGTACCAGCAGTGTGGATGGACCGGTTAGGGTGACCCAGTTTAGCGTGACAGGCGATTTGACGGTTTACAACGCTGGAGATACCGCTACCATCACCGGAATAGGCACTTTGCGTATTGATGCTAATGGCGACTTTAGTTTTATCCCGGCAGCGAATTACAACGGGGCGGTTCCTGTGGTGACCTACACCATGAGTGATGGCAGCAGTACTGATACTTCAACCTTGAGTATCGACGTGACTCCAGTCGATGATGCGTTTAGCGATGCGAATGAAGTAGTGAGTACCGCCGAAGACACGACTTTAAATGGTTCTGTACTTACTGGTACCAGCAGTGTAGACGGTCCAGTGAGTGTCACCCAGTTTAGTGTGGCCGGGGATGTGACGGTTTATAATGCAGGGAACACGGCTACCATAGCCGGAGTAGGTACTTTGCGCATTGATGCCAATGGCGACTTTAGTTTTATCCCTTTAGCAAATTATAACGGTGCAGTTCCAGTTGCTACGTATACTTTGAGCGATGGCAGCAGTAGCGATACCTCGACCTTGAGCATAAGTGTCACCCCAGTCGATGATGCCTTTAGCGATGCGAATGAAGTACTGAGTACGGCCGAAGACACGATTTTAAACGGTTCTGTATTAACGGGTACCAGTAGTGTGGATGGACCAGTAAGTGTCACTCAATTTATCGTGGCAGGCGATCCGGCAACCTATAACGCAGGAGACACGGCTACTATTGTTGGAATTGGTACTCTGCGCATTGATGCTAATGGCGCATTCAGTTTTATTCCTGCAACTAACTATAATGGCGCGGTTCCTCTAACAACTTATACATTAACAGATGGTAGCAGTAGTGACGTATCCACTTTAAGCATCAATGTGACGCCTGTTAATGACTCTCCGGTTAATGGTCTACGTCTCACTCAAACAATGAATGAGGACGGGTCTAGAGCATTTAACGTTACAAACAGTAACGCATTTTCCGTCACTGACGTTGACAGTTCAACTGTGACCACTACTCTTTCTGTACTACACGGTATCTTAACGGCATCAAGTTCTGCTGCGACCGCACAAGGTGTTACTCTTACTAATAATGGAACCAGTAGTATTACTTTAGTAGGTGCTCCTGATAAAATCACTCTTGTCTTAGACGGATTAGTGTATAAGCCAACAGCTGACTATGATGTCTCTGATACGCTCACCATGACTAGTACAGACGGTACATTAACTGATACGGATCTAATGACTATTAATATCACATCAATAGCTGACATCACGGATGACACAGCTTCTACTAACGAAGATACTGCCGTGGTAATTAACGTTCTTGCTAATGACAGTTTTGAAAATCCTGGGCGAACTATTACTGCAATTAACGGTCTAGATATTGTCTCCGGTGGTACTGTTAGCGTATCTAACGGAACTGTACTTTTGAATGCTAATGGTACTCTAACGTTCACGCCAGTAGCAAATTATAACGGCAATACCAGCTTCACTTACACAGTTACATCCGGTGGTGCAACGGAAACGGCGACAGTGAACCTGACAGTTAACTCTGTAAATGATGCCCCTCAGGGTGCGGATTACCTACTTACTATAAATAACACTAATCCTGTCGTATTAACTACTTCCTATTTTAGTATGACCGATGTGAATGATAGCCCTGCCAATGCTCTGTTAAACGTAAGAATATCTACTTTGCCGGCTAGTGGAACGCTTGCTTTAAATGGTGTTGCTGTAACTGCTGGGCAAAACATTAGTGCTGTTGATATTGCCGCAGGTCTATTGGTGTATACACCTGTATCTAATTTTAGTGGTTCAACCAGTTTTACTTTTCAGGTTCGAGATGATGGTGGTACTGCTAATGGTGGTGTAAATCTGGATCAATCGCCAAATTCTTTTACATTTAATCTACCCGTAGTTGCCGATACGCCTGTTATTTATGCTCATATAGGTCTGCCAACAATAACGGGTGGTACATCATTTATTGCTGCAAATTTCAGCAACGATCTTGATGAGAATAGCTTAAGTAATTGGAGCAGCGTTGCATTATTCAGCAATACCTTTGCTGAGGTACAGGGTGGTAACGGTAAATTACAGACTGAAGCCAGTTTATTCAATAGTACTGCCTGGGCAGGCCAGACGGGAACCGATGCAACGGAAGTAAGCAATTTTAATAGCAGATGGGTTAAATCTGGCGGTCTTATGACCTACAACAATGGAAATGTTAATGATGATGCCCAGGGTATTCTTTTATTAAACAGTAATCAGATGACCGTTGAGGAGCGCGCGCTGACAAGTTATCTCATTACTGTGGGTATGTACGCCGATGCCAGTGCATCACAAGCTAATGGTGTTGGTTTTGTATTTGGTTATCAAGATTCGTCTAACTATTTTTTATTAAGATGGGAAAATCCAAATACAGTTTATGCCCCTGGAGGCGCAGCATTCGAATCTGCTCCTGGCCAGTACCTTGAATTAAGTTTGGTTCAGGTTGTTGCTGGAACTGCTATAGATTTAGCTCGGACTACTTTTAACGGTGATGATTTCTTTAACGTCTCAATTAATGTCAGTCCAAATGGGATATCTGTTTCAGCAGCGGATGTTAATAATTCGAGCGCTACGGCAAATCTTGAGTATGTTTATGGCAGCATCAGCGGCGGCACATCAACTGCACCTGCATTAAATTCAATAGGCCTATATACTTTCGATAACGATAGTTTGGTGCAATGGGATAACATTGTTATAAAACAGCCTGTCAGTTTTCAATACATTTTGCAAACAGAAGCTTACCTTACTGACACAGACGGTAGTGAAACGCTGAGTAATATTACTTTATCCTCTATTCCAGCCGGAGCAACACTATTTGATACAGTGACAAATACAGCAGTTACGGTTACCGGTGGCAGCGCCACTGTTGTCGCAGGTAATGACATTCGATTAACGACAACAACAGCTTTGACTACTGCTCAAATTAACGCTATTACTGCTGCTGTAACGGCTACAGAAACATCAAATGGCAGTACAAGTACTCAAACTACGCCAGTTCTTTTTGAGGTTCTCGGAAATTCTCCAGCAGAAACGATTTCTGGAAGTGCCTCTGGTGAATGGATAACCGGTGAAGCTGGTAACGATGTTCTTAATGCACGTGGTGGAGCCGATGTTATTATTGGCGGTTTGGGAAATGATACCATTACCACCGGAGGCGGTAGTGATCAGATTGTTCTTTTGAAAGGCCAAGGCGGTGCCACGGCAGGTGCTGCTCCAATTGATACGATTACTGATTTTACAGTCAACACCGATACAATAGTGATAAAAGGTTCGAATATCATTGGAGTATCGGTTTCTATTCCAACATCTTACACATACACAATTACCGTAAACTATTCAGGCGGAGCGGCTACTGAATACTTCAAAGTGACCTTGTCGAATGGTGCTATGTTGAATGATTCAGGAGATAATCAATTAACTGGAGTAGTGATTAGTGGTGGAACGGCAACAATTGATGGAACGATAGTCGGGGCTATTCTCTATCTGGATATCAATGGAAATAATCAGGAAGATGAGGGTGAGCGTCTGGGTATAACGGATCAATACGGTCATGTTGAGTGGGTGTTGGATCTTGCCAAATTGGACGTAAATGGTGATGGTCAATACGTTTTGGGTGAAGCTAGAGCCGTGCAAACTGGAGGCTTTGACGTAGATACAGGGTTGAGTTATGACATTAATCTGTTTGGTCCTGTTGGCTCAGCGATTATTTCACCCTTAACCAGTTTGCTGCAGGCTCAGTTGGAATCAGGTTTTGATTATCAAACCGCGAATGCCAATATTGTAGCTCGTTTGGGTTTACCTGAAGGTACGGAGTTGATCAATCTTAACCCGATTCTAGGCGCAAATGAAATTTTAGCTCAAAATGCTTCAGTGATGACTGCTGCTGTACAATTTGCGGAACTTGCTGCTATTCGTTATTCAACTGATGAAGGCCGTGTTTCCTTTTCTGTTTTTGACGCAATCAGTAAGGCATTGTTGGAGCTGCCTGAGAGGACTATTGCTGATTTTAGTGATAAAGCCTTTTTGCAGGATATTGCCTTGCACCTTGATTTGGGTGATTTAGCCAGCCCTGAGGTTATTGAGTTTATGGCTGCGAGTCAACAGGCATTACAGGTCAGTATGGGTGCATTAGCTCCAGGAGAGAGTGCACTTGCTGCAATTAGTGAAGTTCAATATTTGACTCAAGGGAGTTACGCTCAGATTCTTGAACACTATATGAACGGCTATCTGCCTGCTTATCTGTTAAGTGACATCAGCGTTATTATAAATGCATTTAGCAGTTCAAGCATTACTTATGAGGAGTTGAAGGACTTTAATAACCAGTTTAATACTGTGGTTAATCAAGAGATAAATTCCTCTTCAGGAATTTCCACAGATGGTTCAGCGGACTATTACAGCTATGATTTTATCCATAACGCTGAGTCTCTAATCAATACGTTCATGACTACCCATGATCTTCCTGTGTCTTCTTCGCAAGAGTATCAAATCTATACTTTATCGGATTTAGGTTTGGTGGATGATTACGTACTTTTTTATGATGCGAATACTCAAGAAAACACGTCTACGCCCTCCCCATCAATGGGAGGCGTTGAACTGCACGGCAGCTCTGGAAGTGAGTCAATTTATGGTACAGAAGGCAATGATTTGATTTTTGGTGGTGAAGGGGATGACCATCTTTATGGTGGACAAGGTGACGATACGATATTGGGTGGTTTAGGAAATGATGTGATTTATGGAGGTATGGGGAATGATCACATGACTGGAGGTGGTGGAAACGATATTTTTGTTTTTGAAAAAGCAGATATTGGTGATAAACCTGTAATTGATACTATAACGGATTTTAAATTGGGTACAGACGGGGATGCTGGCGGAGATAAAAGTACGTTGGACTTAAGCGATCTGTTCAAGGATAGCACTCTGAGTTCCGAATCTTTGGATACTTTGTTGCAAATTAGCACCGTACATAATGAGTCAACGAATCAAACCGATACTGTAATTAAAACCGATCTCACTGGCAATGCACAGTTTAATGCTTCCCCAGAAACAATAGTGTTAAGTGGTGTTGATGTTGTCTCTGCTTATGGAACTTCTGATTCTGCTGAGCTTATTAATCATCTGCTCGCCGCTAACATACTGGTAATGGGACATTAGCCAATCCTGTCCAGGTTGACCAATTTGCTGCGTTTTATTCATTTCGGTTCAACGCACATGTTCTCGCCCGAGGAAGCTCCAAATATTCAGTACTGGAGAAGACCATAATAACTTATGGTATATGAGTTAGTTTTACTCATAATATAAAAAATATTGAAGTGTTTAATCTAAAATAATTGGTTCAATATTTAGTTGTATATCATAATGTTCTTTAATTTGTGTTTGAATCCAATCAGCAAATTCCAATAACTCAGCTTGATGAGCACCACCATAATTTACCATAATCAACGCATGTTGCTTGTAAATGCCAACATTGCCTCTTTGGGATCCTTTCAGGCCCAAATTATCAATTAGCCATCCAGCTGATACTTTAAGTTTTTCGGGATCGGGTGTAGGGTATATCGGTAAAGTTGGGTGTTGATTCGATAAATTTTGCGCCATTTTCTTTGATATAATGGGATTATGAAAAAAGCTACCTGCATTACCTAGCTCGTTGGGGTCCGGTAATTTACTTTGACGAATGTTTATAATGATATGACGCAAATCATGGGGTGTTGGATGAGTTAAAGATGAAATTTTTTGCGCAACATCACCGTAATTCACATTAATATGAGCTTCCGCTGATAAAGTAAACGTGACACTAATAACGATAAAGCGTGAATTATTTTTTAAAATACTGTTCCGATAACTAAATTGACATTCACTGTTGCTAAGGTAAACCAATTGAGCGGTGTGAAGATCATATACCAATACATTTTTGATAAAATCTTTAACTTCGGCTCCATAGGCGCCAATATTTTGAATCGGCGATGCGCCCACTGTGCCTGGGATTAAGCTTAAATTTTCTAATCCAAACGCACCATGATTGGTACAATAAGCTACAAATTCATCCCAGTTCTCACCAGCCATAGCTGTAACAATTCGCTCTTGGCCATCCTCTGCAATAGTAATCCCACGCAACTCATTATGAATAACTAAACCTTGATATCGAGCCGGTACAATTAAATTACTCCCACCTCCCAAGACAAAGAACTTTGGAACTTTAGAAATAAGTTCTCTAATTTCAGACAGTTGTTCAATATTATTTAAGACAACATAGTGAGATGCTGTTGAACTTAAGTGCAATGTATTTAAAGGAGTTAAATCTATATTTTCCTGGATATTTAGCATCGGTTGCCAATCAGTGAGTATTAATGATCTATTATCGCGAGTTTAGTTTTGAGGTGCAATTGGTTTCTGATCTGCATTCAACGAAAATGTGACTATTTTAAATAGAGTTTATCTCGAGGAATAAATGAACATAATTCCAGATTGAGAATGATTAGATTAAGCACCGCTTTAATAGGTCAATCCGATTTTATCATATTAGATGAGCTACTAAACGGACTCGATAAACAGTCACCGCAAAGATTATTAATGCTCTTACAAGAAAACGTGATTCATTTTTTCATAAAATACTTGCTGCTACATCAATCATTTGGCATCGCTTGAAATTTGACAAACCAAAGTAGTCTATAATTAATATTTCATTAAATTTAGGATAATAATATGAAAACAGCGCTGATTACTGGTGCAAATAGAGGGATTGGCCTGGAATTTAGCCGTCAACTTAAAGCCAAAGGTTATTATGTTATTGGATGCTGTCGTCATCCCGAACAGGCTGATACTCTTAAGCAGATAGCCGATGAGGTGATTAAGTTAGATGTAACTAATGATAATGATATTACTTCGATGGTAAAGACACTTAATAATCGCCCAATTGATTTACTTGTCAATAATGCGGGTACTAGCGGTGAACAAGGAGTAACTGTTGGAAACGTTAAACGTGAAAATTTCATTAATGTAGTTAATGTCAATTGCATTAGTGTTGTGACAATTTGTGATGCCTTGTTACCTAATATTCAGAGCAGTGAACAAAAAAATATATTAGTCCTTAGTTCAAGAATGGGTAGTATCTCTGATAATGAACAAGGTCGTTCTTATGCTTATCGCTCGAGTAAGGCGGCCTTAAATTGTGCAATGCGTAGCTTTGCTATTGATGTTGAATCTACAGGGGTTCATGTGATGTTGATTCACCCGGGGTGGGTTAAAACTGATATGGGTGGGCCTAATGGCTTGGTTGAAGTGCAAGCAAGTGTTTCAGGTATGTTGGAGCAAGTTGACAAAAATATATCTAAAAGTTATGCGGATGTTTTACACAGTTTTAATGGCGATATAATAGCTTGGTAGGAATAAAATCCCGGGATAGCGAGTTTTCATGAAAGCATCATGATGCAGGGTATGGCATCAACGCTTGCCATACGCCTCACGGGTAATTGATTCCTTTGAGCTGGATGCCAACGACGAACCCGCAAAAAAAAGACTGGATGAGGTACTGTAAATTCTTGTATTTCGGGATCGGGCTTGTGCGCTCTCCAATAACGCTATTATTTCGGGATTGCCTAATCTTTGTGCTAATTCCAGTGGTGAACATTTATTAAATGGTGTTTCGGGGATATATTCATCATCAGAAATATCAAGGCAAATATCCATTTGGGCTCCGCTTTCTATCAAAAATTGAACAACATCAATATGTCCATTAACAATTGCAAAGGACAGCGGCGTGCGGTTATGCTGATCAGTACAGTTAATCAGCCTGGGTTCAAAGGCAACAAGACTTTTAACGGAATCCAGCAAACCAAGCCTTGCTGCTTGCCAAATTGCTTCAGTAGGGTCAAGTCTTATCAACTGATCAATAGCGTGCTCCAGACAAGAGCGTATGACCTTTGTGGCGTTATGGTACAAAGCAGTCAACCAGGCATTCTTACGTGGTGGGGTTGTGTCCTTGGTCGATTTGATTGCAAGATCTGAACCGGCTTGGACCAGATAACAAGCGATGACATCCTGTTTGTGCATTATAGCCAAATGCAAGGCGGTGCCCCCCGCATAAATTATTTGCTTCAAAAGTGGAGAGCCTTGAGGTATTAACCACTGGATTTTTGCCAGGTCGCTTCTTAAAAACGCATCATCCAAATTCTCTGGTTTAATATAATCATTTTCGATGATGATCGAACGCATGGAAGAGAAAAACTCAAAGACATGTTGATGGCTATAATAAAGCGCCCAGTCAGCTAAAGTAAATTCGTTCGGAAAGGGACTCCCTTTTTCAAATGGCAAAAACATGGTCTTTGTGTTGGTGCAAGCGCCTTGTCCAACCAAATATTGTACAACACTCAAATGTCCTCTCATTGAGGCATGGATTAAAGCTGTACAGCCAGCCGCATCAGTTTTATTAATGAAATCAGGGTTTACTTGAAGCAAGCGTTCCAACAACTCAAGTATATTTTCCTGTGCCGTCATGATAAAAAGTTTGAATCCGTTTAGTGGATTTCTTTTACTCATGTCCAGCAGCTCGTTTGTACGTTCTTCAGATTGATATCCTGCCTCAATCAGCATTTTTACAGCCTGTCCGTGCTCTGACTTGATTGCAAATTCAAGGGCAGACTCTTGCTCATCTTCTGGCAGATGAAGAAACTCTGTTCTGGCATAGAGATCAGCGTCTGAATTAATTAATTCACGTAAACTGGCGCATTTTCCCAATGATGCCGCGTGGTGTAACAAAGTTAAGCCACAGAAGCGTTGATGAATGCCGTTTCGTTCATATTTGAACAGAAGCCTGATGGCATACACATCCTCGTTATTTACAAGACACAAGGGGCGATCTTCGTTGGGACACCCATACAAATCAAGTACGGGAGGTAATTTCGCCCGGTTCTTTAATTGGGGAGCAAGAATCATGTGTGTGATGAGCCACTCTTCTAATAACTCGAGTGTAGTATCATCTGTTATACCGTCAGCTATGTTCGTAATAAAAGAAGGAACAATCAATCGGTTTGGAATTCGATTTCCCGGATCAATCTGTTCAATACGAGCCAAAACAGGGAGGTGCTGGATTAGCTCCGTCAACGTTGATTCACACAGGTGATAGTTGGCAATTATTTGGAGAATTCGTACGGTTAAAAAACCCTTTGCAATCATTTCTGCTATGATGTTTTCCGATGAATCCAGCGTTTCCAGGTAGCCCAAACCCTTAATAACCGCGATGGATACAGGATATCCCTGACTCTCCAGGTTTTGGAAATAGTCCCTAAAATCATTATTTGTAAAAAATGAAATTTTCCTGGACTCTATTGAATGCCTATTGAATGCGTTGTCAAAATCAACACAATAAACAGTACTGTTATGATATAGAAAATTTTTATGAGAACAGGCATCGGCGATAATATGGCCTGTTCGCTTATAGATATCAATTAATTTAACGGCTATTTGCTCATCTGTAGCCTCGACATTGCCCATATAAGGCGCAATCAAACCATGTTTTGATACAAAGGCGGGGTGCTCTGGATTGGTATCGTTCCATTTTTTTACTATTCGTTGAGGTGCAGAAAGAGGGGAGTATCCCCTGGCTTTTTTTATTACCCAGTGACAAGTTTGTCCATTAATGGTCAATTCTTTTTGAGAGCAAAAGACCTGACTGAAGCTTCCCTGACCAATAAAAGTCCAACCGGTACGTTTAAGTTCGACTTGGATTTCAGCTTTGGTCATCATGGGCTTTTTCACCTTAAGGTGTTTAAATGATTCGGATTATACAATTCGATATGATTTGTATCCATACCACTGAAATTTGTAGTTAAGCTTCTGTCATCAATACCAAGGCTCTTCGCTTCTTGTATGTTGTTTTTATCTCTGTACATGACAAAAAAACCGGTCATGCCCGCGCAGGCGGGCAACCATCCATCAAAATAAACCGATGCTATGGTCAAGCCAGTGAGGATTGTTTTGCTTAGTGAGATTAATTTTCCATTGACGGTTCCACTTCTTGATACGTTTTCTCTGGTTATAGCTTCATAAACATCAACGTGAATTTCATAATAATCCAAATGATGAACATAATACCTTTGGGTGAATCTTTCAGCCGAGTCTTCCTTGTGTAACCAAAATTGCAGGTCAGCGAGCTATTTCAACTTACTTCAGTGTCGAATGCGAAATGGTTGCCCGCCTGCGCGGGCATGACAGGCTTTTTTTAGGAAGTCTTATGGGATTACAGCAGGGTTTCATAGAAAGATGGAGTTAATACAAAGAAGGGCTTATGGGTTTCGTAACTTTGAAAATTACAGAACTCGTGTTAGGGTGCAGTGCTGTTAAATCTGAGTGCTCCGTAATTGGCAAAGGCCCAAAAATTATAGGTTAAGGGTTAAAGTTTTGTGTTCTTGATTAGTGCCCCTGGATTTTGGGAAGAGCCGAAGCCTATGTTTATATGGCGTCCCGAACAGGATTCGAACCTGTGACCTGCCCCTTAGGAGGGGGCCGCGCTATCCAGCTGCGCCACCGGGACTAACACTCGCAAGTCTACCTTTATCATTAATAAATGACAACGGGATTCATGTGGTTCTTTATTAAAATTATAGTTTTTAACCGGTTCAGGAGTCTTATGGAAAGACCTTCCTCAGATTAAGTGGGGTGATGTAAACCGTTTTGAGAGTGTCTATTTGCCGTGAATTCTGGCACTTGACTTGATCTTTTAAACTACGGTACCTTCGATTGCTTCTCCACAGAAGAGCTGGTTGGGGGGGTATGGGATTGTTCAATATGAAAAGGATGTTTCTATGAGGGTTATCAATAAAATTTATGGTGAAAAGAGCATTCGAGGTACAGATAAAAGGAGCCTTGTCTCGGAGGATAATCACCGCTTAATGGGTTCTTTGACCCATTCTTTAACTTGTCTGGACGAGGTCGCTCCCGCATCGGTCTCTTTGTCAAAAGATTCTATATCGCTTAAAAATGCCTATGGTTTTTGTTTTAATAATTTTTTTCAATCAAACTTAATTCAAACCGCTGCTGGTTCGTTAACCGCTTTTTTTGCTGTACGTCATGACATTCATCATCAATCTCTCTCAAATCAGCTGAAGAGTTACATACCCGGTATTTATTCTTTGATAGATCCCGCTGAGTTTCCTGTTTCTTCTTATTTTAAGATTAAGTTAACTGCCTATGATTCACGAATATTTTTGCACATGGAGTGTTGCGCGTTTGTTAATTTATATCATTACGATTTAAATAATCTCTTGGATTTATTGAATGATCACAAAAATGGTGAAGGAGCCTCTGATGCTCAAGATAAAACACCTATTGAGATAGTGGAGAAGATTGTTGTGCCAAATACGATGCATTCTGCAGTGAAAGTCAGGCACATTAAAACAGATAAGAGTATTTTTATTACCCCCTTGCTCAATATAATTCAGTCTTATGCTATGAATTGTTTAAATCGATTTGAAGAGTTGAGTATAAACAGAGAGGCAGAGGCTTTTCAAACTGCCCGTGCTTTGGGTGTGATTCTGAAACGAATAGAAAAAAATTATTTATCTGTCACGTTTGATGAGTATGAGATGGCATTAACGTTGCTCAAAACTTTGGAAGGTAATGAAACCTATCAAATGGATCCTCAGATTTGGCTTTCTATGACTAAAATTAGAGATGCATTGGAACGTTTAAAGAACAAAGCTGTATTTGTAGATAAAGGCATGGAAGTAAGTCAACATCAATTGGATATTTTGATGCAGGAACTTAAACTTCATGAGGGTGTTAAACCGAAATCCGATATTTGGTTTCCATTGGGTACAGTAGATAATTTAATTCAACAGTTAGAGGTTTTTTATCCAGATTACACGGTAAGTTCAGCTTCTTTGGTTATATAATGTTTTGAAATGACCCTTTTAAATTTTTTTGAATTAAATCAATGAAGGGATTAAGAGTTTAGAAAAAATATAGAATAAAGTGCGACTAGCTTCTATTATAAAATGGATGCTCATGAATACATACTGATACACGATTTAAAAAGACTGATACAGGGTTGCATGTCATTATGAATAAGGACGGATAGGATGAAATACTTTAAATTTGTAGTTACATCTCTCATTGTCTGGTTTCATCTAACCAGTACAACATTTGCATCGGATTATGCTAACAGCCTGGTAGGTGCTCAGGGTTATGATTTGGTTTCATACCATCAAATAAGTGGCCCTGTTCGAGGAAATGGTAATCATACCGTTTTTTTTGATGGGATCAGCTATATTTTTGCAACTGATGCCAATAAAAAAGCATTTCAGGCCGATCCTAAAAAATATTTGCCAGCATACGGCGGTTATTGTGCTTATGGGGTTTCCGTTGGGAAAAAGATAATTAGCGATCCGATGGCATGGAAAATCGTGAATGGAACTCTCTATCTAAACCTTAATAATCAGATTCAGGAGATTTGGTCTAAAGACATTAATGGGTATATTAAAAAGGCAGATGATGAATGGCCCAAAATAATGAATAAAGACCCTGAAGACCTTTAAAACTTCGGATTCAATCCCGCCATGAAGTAATTTATGGCGGGATTGATAAATATTACATTCCTGTATAGTTAGGTCCGCCTCCACCCTCAGGCGCATGCCAGATAATGTTTTGACGAGGATCTTTTATATCACAGGTCTTACAGTGAATGCAGTTTTGAGCATTAATTTGTAATCTTGGCCCTTGATCTTCCTCTACTATTTCGTACACAGCAGCTGGGCAGTAGCGACTTTCCGGAGAGGCATAGGTTTTCAGATTTACATCAATTGCCAGTTTTGGCTGTTTTAATTTGAGATGGCAGGGCTGATTTTCTTCATGATAGGTATTGGATAAAAATACAGAGGAAAGCTTGTCAAAAGTTAGTTTGCCATCAGGCTTAGGGTAATTAATTTTTTTTGCTTTTTCTGCAGAAATCAAGCAGGTATGATCTGCGTGATTGGATAAAGTCCACGGAGAATGGCCTCGGGTAATATAAGTTTCGAAAGCCGCATTAATTAAACCAGGGATAAGGCCAAATTTAAATCCGGGTCTAATGTTACGCACGGAATACAGTTCTTTGGCTAGCCATGATTTTTTTATTTTTTCAGGGTAGGTGCTTAACTCATATTGATTTGATGTGTCCTGAATTAACGCGTCAAAACAGGCCTGAGCAGCGAGCATGCCTGATTGCATCGCGGTATGAATTCCTTTGATTTTTGGAACATTGAGAAAACCGGCAGCATCACCAATCAAAGCTCCGCCAGGAAAGACAAGCTTGGGTAGAGATTGCCATCCTCCCTCATTGAGGGCACGTGCCCCATAGCCAATTCGTTCTCCTCCTTCTAATACAGAGCGGATTATTGGATGTGTCTTAAATCGCTGTAATTCTGCAAAGGGATTTAACCATGGGTTTTTATAATCCAAACCAACAACAAACCCAATGGCAACACGTTGTTTGGATAGATGATAAATAAAGGACCCTCCATAGGTCGCGTGATCCATGGGCCAGCCTACAGTATGAATTACTTTGCCGGGTTCATGGCGTGAAGCATCGACTTGCCATAACTCTTTTATTCCTATTCCATAGGTTTGTGGCTGCGCATGGTCTCTTAGATGAAACCGACTCATCAAATACTGACTGAGCTGACCACGACATCCTTCAGCAAACAATGTTTGCTTTGCCAATAAGTGCATTCCAGGTTGAAAATTATTGGTTTCTTTACCTTCTTTATCAATACCAACATTCCCTGTTGAAACGCCGATAACCTGGTTTTTATCATTGAATAAGACTTCAGCTGCCGCAAATCCAGGGTATATCTCACAGCCCAGGCTTTCTGCCTGTTCTGCAAGAAATAGACACAGTTCACCGAGGCTGATGATGTAATTTCCCTGATTGTGCATAGGCTTGGGAGTGGGTAATTTATAGGATTTTTTTTCAGTCAGAAAATAGAATTGATCCTGTATTACCTGAGTATCAAGAGGTGCGTTCTGCCATGTATCTGGAAGTAATTCTTTTAAGCTTATTGGCTCTAATACCGCTCCGGAAAGAATATGTGCTCCAATTTGAGAGCCTTTCTCTAAAATACATACGGACAGCTCTTTTTGTGAGGCATGAGCTAATTGTTTTAATTTTATAGCTGCAGACAAACCTGCAGGTCCAGCTCCTACTATAATGACATCAAATTCCATTGTTTCGTGTTCCACACGATCTCCTGCTTCAAAAAGATAAAATCATCGCTTTTATGCGTCATAAGATCAAGATTAAATTAAATAATATAACCATGTCGAATAGGATTAATTGACAGACGAAGCAATTGCATTAGCGTTAATATATTTCAGGAATACACCACTTGAGAGTACCATATATTTTTGGTCGCTATTTTTGTCTATACTTTGAGTAATTTATTTCACTCATATAGCGGCTAATTTGGTCTGATTGTTAAATAAATAGGTTAACCTTGTTATGGTGAGTTGATGTGGTTAGCGGGTGTACTTAATGAAGAATGATAATAAAAATACAGAAGAGTTACCAAAAAAACTTGGCCAGTTTTTTTTATATTTTATTAAAAAACAACGTTTGGCATTTACTGTTTTTTTTCTGGCTCCCATTACGATGGTTTTGGAAAATAATGCCATTCCTTATTCATTGAAGATGATTGTTGATGCATTAGGATCTCATTCACCTGGTCAGAATATTTTTTTAGCTGTTGCTCCTGCGTTATGGGTAGGAGGAGGAGCCTGGATTACTTTGCTGATTATTTTGCGATTGCAAAACTGGTGGCAAGGCTATGTAATTCCGAGATTTCAGGCTGATGTGCGAATGTCAGTATTCGGTTATTTAAGCAAGCAATCGTATCATTATTTTTCCAATCAAATGGCCGGAAGTCTGGCGAATAAAATTAATGACTTGCCGCGTGCTTTAGATTCGATTTTTATGATCATTACCTGGTATGGAATCGCTGCCTTTTCATCAATTATCGTTGCTTTGATTCTTATGTGCACCATTAATTATTGGTTCGCCATAGTATTGCTTACATGGATAGTTCTCCAGTTATTAATCAGCTTTAAATTATCAAAAAAAGTTGATCGATATTCTATTGAGAATGCTGAAGATAAAAGTGAATTAAGTGGGAAAATTGTTGACAGCCTCAGCAATGCTAATGCCGTTAAGTTGTTTGCCCGCTCCAGGGATGAAATGGCCTATGTTAAGTTAAGCCAGGATAAGGAAGAACAAAGCAACAAGAAACTGACGATTTATATGAATATATTTCGTTTGTATTTGGACATCCCGGTTACTATCATGTTGGTCACCATGGTTACTCTGCTCTTGGTTTTCTGGCAAAGAGGATTAATTACTACAGGTGATCTGGTCTTTATTTTTAATGTCTCTTTTGCCATCATGACTCAAATTTGGTACTTGTGCCATGCAATGGCTGATCTCTACCGGGAAATAGGAATTGCACGTCAAGCCATTGCTCTGCTTAGTGCGCCGATTGATGTTTTGGATGATTCTGGTGCAAAACCTCTGGTTGTTACAGAAGGAAAAATTGAGTTTGACCATGTTACATTTCATTACAACAAGGGAAAGAAAGTATTTGAAAATAAATCGGTCATTATAGAGCCAAATCAGCGCGTAGGGCTGGTTGGTTTTTCCGGTAGTGGTAAAACAACGTTCATCCATTTAATTTTACGTTTTTTTAATGTTGAGTCAGGTCGCATACTTATTGACGGACAGGATATCAGCAAAGTGACTCAAGATTCCCTTCGAACAGCAATCAGCATGATTCCTCAGGATACTACATTATTTCATCGAACCTTAATGGAAAACATTCGCTATGGAAAGCCTGACGCTACTGATGAGGAAGTCATTCTGGCATCGAAGAAAGCCTGCTGTGATGATTTTATTTCGTTATTACCTGAAGGGTACAACACTTTGGTCGGGGAACGAGGTATTAAACTCTCGGGAGGACAACGACAACGCATAGCGATTGCCCGTGCAATTTTAAAAAATGCGAAATTAGTGATACTCGATGAAGCGACTTCTCAACTTGATTCATTAACTGAAGAGGCGATACAAAATTCACTATGGCATTTGATGGAGAATAAAACCACAATTGTGATCGCTCATCGCTTATCGACCTTGTTGCATATGGACAGAATCCTTGTGTTTGAACAAGGGAAAATAGTTGAGGATGGCACGCATGATGAATTAGTTGCTAAAAATGGGCTGTATAAGTCAATGTGGGACGCCCAGGTAGGTGGCTTCCTGCCTGAATCAGATAAAGAGAGAGACAATTGGGATGAGTGAAGCGAATAGGGAGTACATCAATCATTTTAATCAGGGATCCGAGCATTATTTACTTTGCCGCCCGGATTATCCTCCAGTGTTGTTTGACTATTTGACACAGTGGGTTGATCCGAATGTCACTGTTTGGGATTGCGGTACGGGAAATGGTCAGGCGGCTGTTGCTCTGGCAGAACGTTTTTCACACGTTATTGCTACGGATATTAATCAGGCTCAGCTTGATGTCGCGGCACAGCGTGATAACATCAAGTATCTCTGCACCCCAGCTGAAAAAACTCCGATTCAATCCGGCTCTATCAGTTTGATTACCGTTGCGCAGGCTTTGCATTGGTTTAATTTTTCTTTGTTTTACAAAGAAGTAAGGCGAGTCAGCAGCCTCAAGGGTATCATCGCAGCCTGGTGTTATAGTTTAGGCTCCTTGAATGATGATGCGTTAAATAGCCTCATTAAAAAACTCTATTATGATGTTTTGGGTACTGAATATTGGCCTAAAGAACGATTTTATATTGATGAGAAATATCAAACCATTCCTTTTCCGTTTATTAAAATTGAAACACCTGAATTGAGCATGAAAAAGAGAGTTAACTTTAATCAATTGATTGGATATTTATCTACATGGTCTGCAGTAAAGGAATATCAAAAACGGCAAGGTGCTAACCCGCTTGATTTAATCGTTGATGAATTAAAATCCTGCTGGGGAAATGTCGATATGGAGCGAGAAATCATTTGGCCTTTGCACTGTTTGATAGGAAGAGTTCATGGTTAATTTAACATGTGGACTTATGGCAAAGTGCTATGCTTATAACAGGCAATAGTGTTTGAGGTGTGCTTAGGGAGAGCAAAGCAAATCCCCAATGCATTAATAACTCAGAAGCAGGAGCATATGATGTTTGCTCGAATTGGTTTATTGACTATGGTGTTGAATCTTTCTTTAATGACCAGTGCAATGGCAATGCGCTGTGGTGATAAATTAGTGTATGAAGGGGACAGCCAATATAACGTACTGATTAAATGCGGCGAGCCACTGTACAAGCAGATTTATGAACAGTCTGTACCAATCTATAATCAGTACGGATATCAGGTTGGCGTGGGAACAAGTACTATAGAAACCTGGATATATCAAAAATCATCGGCTGAATTTCAATACGAATTAATATTTAATTCTGGTGTATTACAAACTATTAACGCCAATAGAAATCCGTGACAATAACATTAAAAAGCAGGCAGGGAATGATGATGAATATTTTATTGGGTTGTTTATTAATGGGGTTTTCAATTTTAGCAAATGCATCCGAAGATTTGACTATGAATGTGGCGAATAACGAAACCAGCTTTGTAGTGACTTTGGCGGCAAATCCAACAACAGGTTATCAATGGTCTGTGGATCAATATGATAAAGATTTATTGACTCTGACGAGCTCTCAGTATCAGCGGCCTAAAACAAATCTGATTGGAGCTGGAGGGGAAATGAAGTTCACTTTTTCTGTAAATAAAGGTAAAACATACCCTAAATCAACAAAAATGGTGTTCAGTTACGCCCGTTCCTGGGAAAAAGAACCTGTAAAAATACAGACGGTCGTTGTTAATTTTGTGAATCCCTAGCAATCGTTGATAATTGACTTGTTTAATTAATTGCAAGAGTCTTCGTACCGTAGCTTGTCCTTGAATCTTCTTTACATCTTCGAAACCCAGTTCAGCTCTATAGAATGGATTCCGCGGTCGAAGCCGCGGAAATTCGAAGTATAGTCTTTACTCACACCTCAACCGAATTCCCGCGGCATTGACCGCGGGATCCAGGGGGTAGGCAATGATGTGGTCAAGCGACCGTGATTGGCTCAGCCAGGTATGCGCAGAGGTCAATGGTTAGCTCGACCTGGAATTTGCTTTTCTAAACGGTAAATAGCGAGGCTCCCAAAAAATATCATGAATCAATTGCTCCAGATCAGCATCATGATTTTTTTGCGCATATCCTGAGTCAATAGCACAACGAGCCACAGCAACTGCAATGGCCTTGGCTACTGTTTGAGCATTGTCCAAGGATGGCAATAAAGGTAGGAAACTGTCCTTTTTGCTAGGTGCGAAATCACACAGTACTTTTGCTGCAGCCAGAATCATTTCTTTGGTTAATCGAGTAGCATTAACGGCCAGGACTCCCAAACCAATGCCAGGAAATACTAAAGCATTATTGCACTGAGCTACCTGAACCATACGGTTATGAAACTCAATAGGAGGAAATGCTGTTCCTGTAGCTATCAGCGCTCTACCTTGGCTCCAGGCTAAAATATTTGCCGGTTGCGCTTCGCATTTTTCATCGGGGTTCGATAGAGGGAAAATAATCGGGCGTTCACAATGCGCTGACATGCTTTCAATGATATCCTGGGAAAAAGCACCAGTTTGAGCCGAGCAGCCTATCAAGATCGTAGGTTTTACATGACGGACTGTATCGGTGAGCGATGGATGCTGTTTCTCATTAATTGCCCATGATGCGATCTCATCTGCACTTCGTGCATAAGGCTTTTGTGCATCGGTCAAATCCATATCGGTATCAAGTAATAAACCTTGTCTGTCAATTAACCAAAATCGTTGATACGCCTCTTCGATGGTCAGGCCATCACGAACCATCGCATCAATAATCTGGTCACTAATACCCGTACCTGCTGAACCTGCGCCAAATACTACAATTCGTTGATCCTGAAGTTTAGTTCCAGTGACATCGCAAGCAGCCAATAAAGCCGCCAGGGTTACAGCGCCAGTCCCCTGAATGTCGTCATTAAAAGTACATAATTGATCCTGATATTGATCCAGGATACGTCTGGCGTTTCCGCGGCCAAAATCTTCCCAATGAAGGAACGCATTGGGAAATTGTTTATGCACTTCAGTGACGAAGGTCAGGATAAAATTGTCGTATTCAGAACTGTCAATGCGCTGATGCCGGCATCCCAGATACATTGGATCATCTAACAGTTCCTGATTGTTGGTGCCTACATCAAGAAATACGGGCAAAGTTCGTGTCGGATCGATGCCCCCACATAAGCTGTAGACCATGAGTTTGGCAACCGGAATATCCATACCACCTATGCCCTGATCACCAATACCCAGAACGCCTTCTCCGTCGGTTACGACAATAAGATCTATTTCCGGATTGGAACGGTTATTAATAATCTCTTCAATATGATTTTTATCAGAATGAGCAATGTAAAGGCCTCTGGGCTGTCGGTATTCATGACTGAAACGCTTCACTGCAGTGCCCACTATAGGTGTGTAAATAGTTGGCAACATTTCAGCCAAATGACGGCTTAGCAATTTATAAAAAACAATCTGATTTTTATCATGCAGATTAT
This sequence comes from Legionella moravica DSM 19234, assembly GCF_000423305.1. GTDB lineage: Bacteria > Pseudomonadota > Gammaproteobacteria > Legionellales > Legionellaceae > Legionella > Legionella moravica. The sequence goes on from NZ_KE383999.1 coordinate 19,911, forward strand.
TCAGATAAATATTTTGTTTTAATCGAGAGGTATAGGTTGAATATTGTAAATAAGCTCGCTTTACTTGTTCGTCCAGAGTTTCTACACGATTGGGAAGTTTTCCCAATAATCCAAATTCCTTTCTTTCTTCATTGGTAAAAGCAGTACCTTTATTTAGTTGTGGTGTGGTCAGTAAAGGCTTACCACATAAAGCGGTCTCAATATACAACTCACCGGTTTGTGCGTCACGATTCAGTTTAAAATCTAGCATGTGGTTTTCTCTTTAAGATAGCGTTACTTGCTGACTGGTGATAATATCGGCTTTTTGTAGTCTACATCAAGAGGTTGTGAATGAATAAGTACCTGGTGATGCTTTTCATGATAATGGGATTAACGGCCTGTAGTGAACGTGGCGAAAACTATTACCGCTCCAATCCTAAAGAATTACAAATGGCCATAAAGTCCTGTCCAAACAAACAGCCCGAGGGGTTAACCTGCGAACAGATTGGGCAACTGGGCAGTCGGATGAATAGCCTGGCTTATCAATTGCAATTAAATCCGCAGGCTTTTGGCAATAAAATTTTAGCTCTTCAGCAAACGATTGCAAAGCAAAAGCTGGAGTTGAATGATGCCGGAACGAATTCTGAATTAAAAATTTCTTTAGAACAGAATGAGCACGATTTAGCTGACTATCTGGCTGTTGTGAAATGGTTGGAATCACCTGAGAGTTGATGATGAGAATCTTAGTAAGTAATGATGATGGCGTGTCGGCTACTGGAATCAGAGTTTTGGCTACAGAGCTTGCCAAAATTGCAGAGATCGATGTAGTTGCACCGGACCGAAACAGAAGTGGCGCGAGTAATTCATTAACCTTGAGAGATCCGCTCAGAATAAAAAAACTGGATAATGGCTATCATAGTGTAGAAGGAACACCAACTGATTGCGTCCATCTGGCCCTAACCGGCTTTTTAGATCATCAAGTTGACATTGTTGTTTCCGGAATCAATGAAGGTGCCAATTTAGGTGATGATATTTTGTACTCTGGAACTGTTGCTGCCGCGATGGAAGGGCGCTATCTTGGATTGCCAGCCATAGCCATTTCCATGGTTGGAGATACGAACCTGCATTATCAAACCGCGGCTGTTATAGCCCGGCAGTTGGTTATGAAATTAAGCGTTAACAGTCTTCCTTCTCAAACGATACTCAATGTCAATGTTCCCAATTTACCATTGGATCAAATCAAGGGATTGCAAGTAACACGATTAGGTACTCGCCATGGTGCTGAACCTACCGTTAAAGAATATGATCCAAGGGGCAGGCCTATTTATTGGGTTGGTCCTCCTGGATTAGAGGCAGATGCCGGACCAGGAACGGATTTTCATGCAATTAACTCAGGTTTTGTCTCTATTACTCCACTGCATCTGGACATGACGAATTATAAGTTGTTTGATCAGTTATCCCAAGTGCTGTCCGGGGTGCATTTGCAGGCTTAAATCCAAAGTATAATAAATGAACATTTAATTTGAGATTTTTATAATGCTAAATTTATGCAAAAGACTTTTTTGCCTATTGCTCCTGATAATTCTTGCCGGTTGTGGGGCAAGAAATGACCTGGCTCCGGTAACTGAGCTAAAATGGCAACCTTATTCGAAATATCAAAAAACTCACACCGTAAGGCGTGGCGAAACTCTTTATGCAATAGCATTTCGTTATGATACAGATTACAGACAGCTTGCTCAGTTAAACCATTTGCGCCCACCATTTTCTTTGAGGGTTGGACAAGTTCTTAATGTTCAGGGCGTTACACGAACACGGTATCCGGTAAGAAAAGCTTATACTCCCAGATATACAAAGCCAGTTACCCGAAGTCCGCGAAGGGTTTTTCACTCACCAACTGTGTTCTCTCGTTTGGGTTCACGCTCTGGATGGTTATGGCCTGTAAACGGGCAAGTTGCCACTTCATTTGTTCCTGCTCAAGGTAAAAAAGGCATAAATATTGCATGTACTAAAGGAAGCAAAGTTCGTGCTTCTTCGGGAGGCGTAGTTGCTTATGCTGGAAGTGGATTAGCTGGATATGGTAATTTAATCATTATCAAACACAATAATGAGTTTTTAACAGCATATGGAAATAATTCCAGAAATCTGGTTTCTGAAGGGCAGCGAGTCAATGCGGGCCAAGTGATAGCAGAAGCTGGAATGATTGAACGTAAATATTGGGGCGTTCATTTTGAAATTAGAAAGGCGGGAATACCAGTCAATCCATTGAATTATCTACAAAAAGGTTGACATATAACTTGTAGTTATAGCAACAATAGACTTGTTGAGAAGCAACATACATTTCGAAACGGGGCTAAACATTATAGGTGATACAATGAGCGCGGATGATGAGCCAATAAAAGAGACGGAAATCAAGGATGAAGAGTGGGCTGAGCCTGATGATGATTCTCTTTTAATCGAGGATGATATTGAATCGATTATAGAAAAGTCAGAGGATGAGGAACTTATTGATCTGCCTGATTTCAGTGATGATGCTGCTTTTCCTACTTTCCAACGAGGTAAAAATATCGCGAAGGCGATGGATGCGACCCAACTGTATTTAAGTGAAATTGGGTTTTCACCTTTACTTAGTGCCGAGGAAGAAGTTCATTATGCAACTCTTGCTTTGAAAGGGGATATTGCGGCACGTAAGAAGATGATTGAATCCAACTTACGTCTGGTTGTTAAGATATCTCGCCGTTACCTGAATCGAGGTTTACCACTACTTGATTTGATTGAAGAAGGTAATTTGGGTCTAATGAAATCTGTGGAGAAGTTTGATCCTCATCGAGGCTTCAGATTTTCAACTTATGCCACATGGTGGATAAGACAGACTATTGAGCGCGCTATCATGAATCAAACGAGAACCATTCGTTTACCAATTCACGTAGTTAAAGAGTTAAATGTCTATTTAAGGGCAGCAAGACAGTTAACACAAAAGCTCGATCATGAACCCTCACCTGAAGAAATCGCTGAAATGGTTGATAAACCATTGGAAGATGTCCAAAAACTGTTGGGATTAAATGATAAAGTAACTTCAGTGGATACGCCTATCGGCTTTGATGAAACCAAATCTTTGTTGGATACTATTGCTGATGAAAACAGCGTGAATCCGGCCGAACTGTTAACAAATGAGAATCTTCGATTACATATAGAATCTCTATTGGATAAATTGACTGAAAACCAGCAGCAAGTAATCGCGCGACGATTTGGTCTGAGAGGTTTTGAAAAGGCAACGCTTGAGGATGTCGGTAAAGAAATTGATTTGACTCGCGAGCGAGTTCGCCAAATTCAGGTTGAAGCGTTAAAAACATTACGAACTTTATTGGAGAGAGTCGGTTTGACTCAGGAAGATCTCTTCTAATTGGTTTGACATTGTGACCTGATTTTTGGTGGTTTGAGATAGCGTGGCATAATGAATGTTGTGATGGACTGCATCCTCCTGCTTTAAATTGTATTATGCTTTAAACTCTTTGATACGTGTTTCTGATCTTATTCGGTTATCCCCGCGAAAGCGGGGAGCTGCTTTGATATTTTTTAGTAGACTATCCAGATGTTTTTTATTCCGTTTTAAAATCTGCGTTAAACCCCTGCCAGCATCTAGCGTAATCTGCTTGAAATGCCGGGTTATGGATAGCCTGTTCCGTAACCAGCCAAACATCTTTTGTTTCAAACATAAATGCCAAAGAATCATAAAATTCGGGCTTTAGTTCCATCGTAGAGGCTTTATTATAGGATTCATGATCGGGTCCATGCGGAGTCATACCATTGTGGATGCTGATCCCGCCGGGAGAAAAACCTTCTTTTTTTGCATCATATTCTCCGCGTATCAGGCCCATCAACTCGCTCATACAATTGCGATGAAAATACGGGGGTCTAAATGTATGTTCTGCCACCATCCATCGTGGCGGAAAAATGACGAAATCCAAATTAGCTACTCCCGGAGTGTCGCTTTCAGAGGTAAGTACCGTGAATATGGACGGATCGGGGTGATCATAGCTTACTGTATTTATGGTATTAAACAGGCTTAAATTATAGCTGTAGGGAGCATAGTTTCCATGCCAGGCAACAACGTTCAGAGGGGAGTGATCGCTGACAGCAAACCATAATTGATTTTGATGTTTGCATACCAAGGTGCTTTCTTTAGTGTTTTGCTCAAACGATGCGACAGGATATTGAAAATGACGAGGATTCGCCAATCCATTGGCACCAATTGGACCTAGCTGGGGAAGGGTTAACGGGTTACCCTGATTTTCACAAAGATAACCTTTTGCTTGCTGGCTTAATACTTCCACTTTAAATTTGACGCCACGCGGTATGACGGCAATGAGTTCAGGACACAAATTGAGTGTGCCAAATTCTGTGTGGAGATTGACTTCACCTTGATAGGGTACGAATAACAGTTCTCCATCATTATTCGAAAAATAGGTGTCTACCATGGATTGGTTGCAATGATAAATATACGCATTGACCTTGTTTGAACCCGCAATATGAAATAAACCGTCGATAAAATTACACTGAATTTGTGAGCTGGTATATAAAGGCGACCAGCGTAAAGGATTGGGAGATTGTTCTTCGATAAATGGATAAGTGATGTTACGTTCATAGGGATAATATATTCCCTGAGCCACAGAGGGCAGTATTCTGTATAACCAGCTGCGAAGATTGTTGTGTCTGGGACGTGTAAAGGCACTGCCACTTAATTGTTCTGCATAAAGACCCAAATTACAGTGCTGCGGTGAGTTTTGATTTAAGGGTAATGCACCATTAACGGCTTCACTTTGATGATAATTACCAAATCCTTGCATATACACTGTACTTCTCCTTTAGGTTTTTTTACCAAACAGGCTAGCATAGTCTAAAAAAGTTCAAAATGTCGAGAGTGAATGATGTTTTAGGCGTTCTTTTTAATGATGGAGCGATGTATAATCGGAGTAATAAATTTTTTGTCTTGAGGTGGAGTAATGGCAGGTCATAGTAAGTGGGCAAATATTAAGTTTCGTAAAGGCGTGCAGGATGCTAAACGAGGCAAAATATTTACTAAATTAATTCGTGAAATTACCGTCGCAGCTCGTATGGGTGGCGGAGATGAGTCAACAAATCCTCGACTACGTGATGCTGTAAAAAAGGCGCTTAACGCGAATATGAAACGCGATACCATTGATAATGCGGTAAAGCGTGGCGTAGGTGGTTTGGATGGTGACGCCATGGTTGCAATGCGTTATGAAGGTTATGGCCCTGGCGGTATTGCTGTTCTGGTTGATTGTTTATCCGATAATAAAAACAGAACCGTATCTGAAGTACGTCACGCATTTACGAAGCACGGTGGAAATCTTGGAACTGATGGATCAGTTTCCTACCTGTTTGCTAACCAAGGTGAGATTCTTATGGCACCTGGCCAGTCTGAAGACCTGGTTATGGAACTTGCCATAGATGCGGGAGCTTCTGATGTTAACGTTGAAGAAGGACAAATTGAAGTAATCACCCCCGTTGAAGCTTATCACAGTGTGCTGACTGCGTTACAGGATGCTAATCTGGAGATTGAACAGTCTCATTTGACCATGCGCGCACAAACCATGATTGCCATTGATGATGAAACTGCTGAATCTTTGATTAAATTAATCGACATGCTTGAAGACCTGGATGATGTTCAAGAGGTCTATAGCAATGCTGAGTTTTCAGAAAACTTATTAGAATCAATGAATTAATGACTGTAATATTAGGGATAGATCCCGGATCAAGGATTACTGGATACGGCTTAATCAGAGAAACAAATCGTACTATCCAATATATTGATAGTGGATGCATTCGCACTTCCCCTGATGGAGAATTAAGTCAGAAATTATTGCAGATTTATGATGGTATTTGTCAATTAATGGATGAATATTCACCATCGGAAGTTGCTATAGAACAAGTATTTATGCATCAGAATCCTAACTCGGCGTTAAAACTGGGGCAGGCGAGGGGAGTAGCAATGGTTGCCGCAGCTTCTCACCGGATTAAAATCAGTGAGTATTCAGCAAGGGAAGTCAAACAAACAGTAGTTGGTTATGGTGCTGCTGAAAAGGATCAGGTAAACCATATGGTAGTGCACTTGCTTATGCTGAACAGTGCGCCTCAAAATGATGCGGCAGATGCATTGGCAATTGCAATATGTCACAGTCATATGCGAAATGGCTTAGCTGCTGTAGGCAAAAAGGGTTACACACGAAGGAGGCGAACGAGATGATTGGTTGGTTGAATGGGCATATTGTAGATAAACATCAACCGGGAAAGATAGTCCTGGATGTCAATGGCGTTGGTTATGATGTTGAAACTTCATTAAATACCTTTTTTCAACTCGAAGGTTCTTCTACTGCTGTTAGCCTGCATATTCATACCGTAGTTCGCGAAGATGCCTTATTGCTTTATGGATTTTTGAACAAGCAGGAACGATCTCTGTTCCGTGCATTGATTAAAGTGAATGGAGTTGGTCCGAAATTGGCAATGGCCGTTCTATCCAGTATTTCTCCAAACGAGTTTATTCAATGTATTTATCAGGAAAATGCAGCACTTTTAACCAAGTTACCGGGTATAGGTAAAAAAACTGCAGAGCGGCTTGTTGTTGAAATGAGAGATAGTATTAAGCAGTTTGGCGACGCTCCAACGGAATCCTTGCCGCAACAAAAGTATCAGATGAGCAGCCCGGATGAGGCCATTAGTGCTTTGGAAGCTTTAGGCTATAAACCACAGGAAGCCTTGAAAGTGGTGAATAAAATAGATGATGGAGTCAAAACTTGTGAACAGCTCATTCGTGAATCGCTAAAAATTCTATCCTTAAGAGCGTGACTCAACTCTGGATTTTAGCGGTAAGTATACTTTTACAATGAGGCCAGTACCTGTTTTGGGTGAATCAAGAACAACTCGGCCTCCATGAAGTTCACATATCTGTTGTACTATAGCTAATCCAAGACCACTTCCAGGACTTTTATTTCCCAGTACTCTAAAAAATCGCTCAAAAACACGGGCCTGTAATTCAGGTGGAATTCCTGGTCCATTATCAGCAACTTCAAGAATCAGCTCATTATTCTGTCTTATAAGACGTACAATAACACGTCCATTTTCCCCACAATAGCGAATAGCATTATCTACCAGATTACGAATCAAAATGCCTAATGCTGTTGGGTTTCCCTGAATTTTTGGTATGTTGTTTTCGCTTTCAAATTCTAGTTCAATTTGTTTTTCAACTGCTGATGGTGCCAGCATCGCTAATATTTCTCGAGTCAATTTGCTTAAATTGACCTCATCTTCATCATGAAAACTGGTTGCTTCCGGTACGAGTCGACTCATGGTTAACAACTGTTGAACTATATGAGTACTGCGATTTACACTGCCAATTAATTTTTGCAATGCTTGATTCTTTTCTTCGATATCAGTGGAGTTTAGAGCCACTTGTGCTTGAGCCTTGAGAGCGGCAAGCGGCGTTCTTAATTCATGGGCTGCGTCAGCTGCAAAGCGTTTTTCTCTTTCGAACCCTTCTTTAAGCCGATAAAATAATTTATTAAGCTCATCGATTACTGGCTTAATTTCTTCGGGAACTTCTTGTAAATCCACTGGTTCCAAATGAGTGGGAGCCCGGTTAGCCACTTCTTCCGCAACTTTATCAAGGCTGTCTAATCCTCTGCCAATAATAATCCAGATCAACAATCCTGATAAAGGAAAGGTAAGCAGCATAATGTAGAGATCATCCTGAGCTATTCGATGCCCGAGTTCATTACGTGTATCATAGCGCTCCGCCAATACGGTACGAATGCCGGCTTTATCATTGTAGGTTGTGAATACTCGCCAATTTTGATCTGCAATTTTTTTATCACTGAACCCATCTATTTCCGAGGTTAGTGGAACCTTTGGTGCAGTAGAAGAATGTAATAATAATTTTCCTCCATTTGTCCAAACTTGAAAATTAAACTTATCAAGATAATTTTCAGGGGGCTCATCATTTAAAAATCGTTTTTGATAATAGGCATCAATTTTTTGAGGAATAGTTTCGAGAGCATCCTGTATTTTTATGAGAGGGCGCTGGTGCAGATCATCTCCCAGCAAGGCTTGATATGAAAGAGCGGATATAGCCATTAAGGTATCCAGATGGTCTTGAATATCCTTTTGATCCAGGTAGTAGTTACCGATGGCGGTCAGCGTGGTGGTGATCGTTATGGCCAATAGCAGGTTAATTAATAGAAATTTTCGTATAGAAGATTTCACGATATAAGAACACCATCATTTTTTTCAGCCATGTAGCCCACGCCTCTAATAGTGCGGATAAAATTTGCGTTCAATTTTTTACGCAAATTATGTATGTGCACTTCCAGAGCGTTACTGTCTACATCTTCTTCCCAGCCATAGATACTCTGCATTAATTGTTCACGAGATAAAACCTGACCGCTATTTTCAAGGAGTTTTTGCAACAGAGCAAACTCTCGACGTGGTACATTCACGAGTACGTCATCGACCAGAACTGAATGTGCAGCAGGATCAAGTGTGATGTTTCTATATTGCAAAACGGAATCTGCCCGACCTTGGGAACGTCTTACCAACGCTCGAATGCGGGCGCTTAGTTCATTCAGATCAAAAGGTTTAATGAGATAATCATCAGCACCGCTATCAAGACCCTTTACGCGATCTTCTACGGATTCACGAGCAGTTAAAATGATAACCGGTGTGCTGTTACCATCATGTCGGGTACTTTGTAATAAGGATAAACCAGATAGCTTGGGTAATCCCAAATCCAGAATGATTAGCTCAAATGATTCAGATTTTAATGCGGCGCGAGCTGCTTCACCATCTTTTAACCAATCAACAATATATCCAAACTGTGTTAACCCCGTTTTCACAGCATCGCCAAGTAGTTCATCATCTTCAACAAGTAATAATCTCATCGCAGCTCCTACTTTAATTTCATCTTTTTAGATGAAGACTCTGTTATATATTATTGTTTTTCCAGCGCATTCTCATCCATGTGTTTTGTTAAATAAAAAGCTTGTATCAGTACAAACAGTAATGTAAATCCAACTCCACCGAAGAGTTTGAAATTAACCCAGGCATCTGTGTCGTAGTAATAAGCAACGTAAAGGTTTAACGCACCCATTAAAATAAAAAACAGAGTCCAGGCAAAATTAAGCCTGTGCCAGATTTTAGAGGACAGCTTAACATTGGCCTCCATCATTTTTTGAATGATAGGCTTTGAACCGATAAAACTGGAACTGAAGAATACTAAAGCAGATAGCCAGTAAATTCCGGTTGGCTTCCACTTGATAAACCAGGGATTCTGAAAAAACAGAGTGGCGCCGCCAAGGACCACAATAATTCCCAGGCTGAATACTTGCATTTTGTCATATTGTTGGAATTTTAATCGATAAAGAACAACCTGACTAATTGAGGCAATCATGGCAACAGCAGTAGCTATATAAATTCCGAAAAATTTATAAACTATAAAAAATAAAACTATGGGGAAAAAATCAAACAGTAATTTCATATTATTTAATTGATTAATAAGATATTAAGAGTATAACACAAGTTTTAGTACACTCCTGCAAGCTTCATACCGGAAAGATAAAATAAATCAATAAATTTTTGAGTATTAATAAAAATTGCATATTAAATCAACAATTAATACTTCGATTTTAAATTCAGAATAATAAATTATAAATGACAATTCCAGGTATTATCTGTTTTTATCGTTGGGAGTAATGTATTTTCCAGTTCATTTTCAGGTGCAGTTTTGATAGCCACAAGTTCATCTTGCGAATCAAAACTGCTCAGATCCTTATGATTTATGGAGCAGAGTTTTTAGAAATCACAAATGCTAACTGAGCTTTGTTCAATAGGGAATGTTTACAATTCATCTCCGCAGACTACGTGCCGCTACTTAACTGAGAATTAGTTGATTATAATCACGCCCTAGTTCATCTGCATTAGGGGCTGTTGACAATTCAAGTTTCGAGGTCGCGCGACTTGTTCGCGGGATCCAATTCACTCTTTATGAGCGCAGTATATTCTTGTTTTGCGCAAGATCTATAGTTTCCGCTAACAAGTTGCGGAAAGTAGGCTTGAACATAATGAAATGTCAACAGCCCCTAGTTATCCCACCAATATTTTTTGTCCCAAGCGAAGTGTTTTATTTTTTCCAAGGCCTGGATTTAAATGGAGAAGCGAGTTCACTTTAGTTTGATGCTGTTTGGCAATAAGGCTTAAACTATCTCCCCGTTTTACGATATATATTGCTGGCTGCTTAACTTTTTTCCAGATAACTAGATGTTGTCCTGGCCGTAAGGGTTTATTGGTTGTCAGTTTATTCCAGCTTTTGATGTCATTTGCCGTTACTCCATAAGTATTTTGAATCTTTTGATAGGTATCGGTCGCTTTTACTGTATGAATCACTCTCTGGTTTTTAGTTTTAGATAATTGGGATGGCAAAGAAGTTGCAGCGGGAGCTTCTCTTTTGGCAACCGAAAGAGGTTTTTTATTGCTTGGGATTAATATGGCTTGATTCGGTTTCACGCTATTCGTAGTTAGCTGATTTAATTGTTTGATTAACTTGACCGTTGTGTTGTATCGAGCGGCAATTGAATCGAGGCTGTCGCCTTTTTGTACTTGATGTTTTGGCCAGCTCACACGTTGATCTTCTGGCATATTGGATAAATTCAGGTTAAATCGCTCTACTTTTTCAGTCGGTATGAGTAATTTAAAAGGCTTATAGGGCGTTGTTGTCCAACGATTATATCCTGGGTTCAGTTTTTTTAATTCGGTATAACTGATACCTGCAAGTTTCGCCGCATGATTCAAATCAATTTGACTGCCTATGTTGACCTCTTCGAAATAAGGGAGATAGGGAATACTGGGTAAACTCACTTTATAACGTCCCGGGTTTTTGATGATTTCTGCCAAGGCAAGCAATCGAGGGACATAAAGCTTGGTTTCTCTGGGAACAGGCAAATTCCAAAAGTTACTGTCTCGACCAGGTCCTACTGTAGATTTTAATGCTCGCGCGATGGTTCCTTCTCCGCAATCATAAGCAGCGATAGCCAATATCCAGTTACCCTTAAAAAATTTATTTAAATAGAGCAAGTAATTGAGTGCGGCATCAGTTGATGGTCTAATGCTGCGTCGTCCATCAAACCACCAATCTTGTTTTAATCCCAATTCGCTCCCGGTTTTAGGCATCAACTGCCATAACCCAGCAGCTCCTGCTCCTGAATAGACAAATGGGTCGTAGGCACTTTCTACCATCGGAATGAGTGCAAGCTCTCCTGGTAATTTACGCTTTTTAATTTCACCAAGGACATGATAAATATACGGTTCTGATTGTCTGCTGACTTTATTTAAATAACTTGGATGAGCGACCAGCCATCTGATTTGTTCCTGAACTTCCGGGCGTGTTACTTCATGACTCAGGGTAAATTCACTACGCAGCACATCCCAAACATCAGGTGCTCCTCGAGCAATTGAACCGTTTGAAATGCAGATAAAGATGAGGATATATGACCAAAAAATTCTTATAATCAATGAGTTAAATTTCAATGGCGTTACCTGTACTCATAATTGGCTGACCAGTTTACTAAAAAATAGTGAAGTATTAAACCCTTTTTGGGTTTAATACATACATATGGTATAGAATTAATGCTTATTGACTTTCTATTGAAATGAATTTTTTTGCTGTCTCAGCACGCCAAAGACTTCAAGTGAATCAGAAGAGTTAGCTCCATGCTTGAGAGCATATTCAATTACTGCCTTTTTATCAGTTCGAAGAAAAGGATTAACGGATAGTTCCAGCCCCAAATTAGATGGCAGAGAACACGTTTTTTTTTGATGAACCAGCTGATTTAGATAGTCGGCAATGTCCTGATTTTGAGGTTCTACAGTAAGTGCAAATCTGAGATTTTGTTGAGTGTATTCGTGGCCACAATAGATTTTGGTGGATTCAGGTAACTTTTTAAACAAATTCAGTGAGTGATGCAACTGCTCCATAGTGCCATCAAATACTCGACCACAACCTGCAGAGAAAAGAGTGTCTCCGCAAAATAACCATCCTTGCTGAGGTTCATAATAACTCACATGAGTGGATGTATGCCCTGGATTGTATAAAACATGAATTGTTGCCGTTTCCAGGGGAATGGTTTGATGTTCATGAACTGTGTGGGTCAGGTAAGAGATTCTTGAGTCATTTGGGCCGTACACAATCGAATCAGGAAAGGCTCTGTGCAATTCATTAACCCCGCCTATATGATCATTATGATGGTGAGTTAAAAAAATAGTGCGAAGTTTTAGCTGGTTGGTTTTGGCGAAATCCAGGACCGGTTCTGCCTCTCCAGGGTCGACACAATCAAATACCCCGGATTTATCACCGGTCAGGGCCCAGATATAATTGTCAGAAAATGCAGGTATAGGGATCACGTCTATCATTTATTTCTCGTGTTGTTTTGAAAAAGATTCAATGATGTAAGAGGATACACCTGGGTTAAAATAGGTTCTGAGCGTATCCAGTACGATTTTAAGTTCCGCAGCTAAAGTGAAGGGCGGATTGATTATCCATAATCCACACCCTGTCATCCCGTCTTTAGGGGCTAGAGTCAGATTAAACTCAATTCTTAATGCTTCATTCGCCTCAATCTCTTTCATACCTCTAATCAGTTGTTCGGTTAGTTTTCTATTCACCACGGGATACCAAAGACAGTAAACCCCAGTGGAAAACTTATTAAAAGCCTGTTTTATGGCGGAAGGTATTTCTTTATATTCTTCCTTGCGCTCAAATGAGGGATCAATAAAAATCAAGCCTCTCTTTTCGGGCGGAGGTAACAATGCTCTCATACTGGCCATACCGTCAGAGTTGCTGGTATGCACTTTTTTATTGAAATGAGCCATCTGATCCAGTGCTTCGAATTCAGCAGGATGAAGTTCACATAAATACAATCTATCCTGCATGCGTAATGTCTGAATGGCGATGTAAGGGGAGCCGGGATAATGTCTTAATCCATCTTTAGGATTCATGGATTTGATGGTATCGAAATAGTCTTTAAATACCGGATTGAGCTGTTTGCGATCGGGCCAGATTAATTGAACTCCCTGTTTGTATTCACCGGTTTTTTCTGCCTGTTTATCCCTTAAGTCATATTGCCCTTTACCCGAATGGGTTTCGAGATATAGCAATGGTTTATCTTTTTTTATCAAGTACGATAACAATCGGGTTAACGTCACGTGTTTGATAACATCGGCAAAATTGCCCGCATGGTATCCATGTTGATAGCTGAGCATAAATGAGTACTTGTTTTGAGAGTTTTGCCGAGTATAGCAGAATCCTGATAGTTCACGTAATAACTGTTTTGGTCTTTGTATTGTATTGAGGGACGGTTTATTTATCAGGTGCCTTGAACGGTAGATTTAAGAGTCGAGAATTTGGCTTTAAAGAGGAAAATATAGCTTCATATAACTTGAAATCAGCAAATTAGTACCCATTACCGTATTTTAAATTTGTGCACTATACTTTTCTTGTAGGCACTCAAAAGGAGGGTGAAATGAGTTTACATGAGGAATATGATGATCAATCGTTTTCTGACTATAACTTTGATGATGACATCGACGAGATGAATCAGAAAAAAAGAGTGAAGCGCATGCTCGAAGACCGATTGGAAAGAAAGCGCCTGAGAGATGAATTTAAAGATGATTTTGATGAGTTAAGCGGTGAATTTGATTGGGATGAACTGGATAAATAAGTTTCATCCCCGGGCTTTTGCTGCTGCCAGCATGGTGTTTTCAAGTAATGAAACGATAGTCATTGGACCGACACCACCAGGAACAGGAGTTATCCAGGCTACCTTATTTACTGCTTTGTTAAAATCAACATCACCTCTAATACTGCCATCGCTCAAACGATGCATCCCGACATCAATGAGTATTTGACTCTCATTAAGCCATTCGGCATCAATGACATCCATTTTTCCTGTTGCTACAACGACCATATCGGCAATTTGAACCAGCTTGTGCAGATTTTGCGTAAATTTATGACAGACAGTAACGGTCGCACCAGCAAGCAATAACTCAAGACTCATTGGTCTGCCAACTATGTTTGATGCACCGATGACTACGGCATGTTTTCTTTTAATCTCGATCTGATAATGGTGTAAAAGATTCATTATGCCCAATGGGGTACATGGCCTCAATAATGGATTTCGCTGTGCCAGTCTTCCCAAATTATAGGGATGAAAGCCGTCCACATCTTTTTCAGGCTTGATGTGTTCTATGATTTCGGTTTCATTAATATGCTTCGGTAATGGCAGTTGAATTAATATTCCATCAATCAGATCAGAGTCATTTAATTCTGTAATGAGCTGAAGTAATTCCTGTTGGCTGGTTTCAGCCGGTAAATCGTAAGAATGGGAGGTGATGCCTACTTCCTCACAGGCTTTTCGTTTGTTAGTGACATAAATAGTAGACGCCGGATCAGTTCCAATCAGTACTACTGCCAATCCAGGTGCTCTTTGCCCTTGTTGAACATGGTGTTGCACTCTAAGTTTTAGTTCATTTCGGCGTAGGGATGATAATACTCGTCCATCGAGTAACGATGCTGTCATAATGTCCCCATAAAATTTGAGACCCTGATTATGAATTAGGGGGGTAGTTATTGCAATATATTAATTGGGCACTCTGGGTAGAAAAGCAAAAAGAATTAAAACATGTCAGGTCTTCCCGGAGCATGAGTTCCGTTGTATTCATGGGATTGGATTGACGTGGAGTAAATAAATGAATGAATTGATATTCTACCTTTGCAAAAACGTGCAGGTTAACGTTATGATAAATTTCGTTATAATGAAAATTAATGAGAGGGAGTTTATTAATGTATCATATCGTATTAAAAATTATGGTTTTAGCTTGCAGTGTCATCTGGATTTCCAATAATCTGGCTCACGCGACATCAAGCGAAGCGATTCCTATGGGCAAGACTATAAGTCAGGAAAAACAGCAACAAATGTCCCCTAAACAAGCATTATTAAGATTGAAAGAGGGGAATCAACGGTTTCTGGCCAATAAACAGATTTCTCGTGATTATTTAAAACAGGCCAAAATCTCGTCGTATGGTCAGTTTCCTTTTGCGGTTGTACTTAATTGTATGGATTCACGCAGTGTACCTGAATTGATCTTTGATCAAGGATTAGCTGATTTGTTTACCTTACGTGTTGCCGGTAATGTGGTTAATGATGACATCCTGGGTAGTATGGAGTTCGCCTCTGCAGTTGCTGGTTCTAGATTGATTGTGGTTTTGGCGCATACCTCTTGTGGCGCTGTTTCCGGAGCGTGCAAAGGCGTTAAATTAGGGCATTTAACTGATGTATTAAATAAAATTCAACCTGCTGTGCAACCCAGTATGACCTCTCTTGGGACTAAAAATTGCAACGATGCCCAATTAGTGGATGCTATTGCCCAAGCTAATGCTTTAAATGTTGTCAGAGAAATTCAGGCCAGAAGTCCTATATTGAGGGATTTGGTTCAAAGTAAAAAAGTTGGGATTGTTGCAGGGGTGCATGACATTAAAACCGGGCAGGTACGATTTTTTGAAGAAGAGCGTTCTGTTCCTGAATAACAGGATAATGTTTAAAAAATGAAGCATTGGGCATCGCTTGTTGAATACTTTCGATGCCTAATGAATTGTTCTTTTGTTTTATTGTGCTTTTTACTTCGAGTCACATCGTCACCCTCATCCCCAACCCTTCTCCCTCAAGGGAGAAGGGAGTGGTATTTTGACTGCTTTATTATGTCTTACCTATCATCCCGCTTTGGACTCAACGTTTCTCTTCTCCTTTGAGAGAGAAGGGAGCGGCATTTTGACTGCTTCATTATGTCTTACCTATCATCCCGCTTTGTACTCAAAGTCTCCCTTCTCCCTCAAGGGAGAAGGGAGCGGTATTTTGACCGTTTCATTATGTGTTAGCTATCATCCCGGTGTGTGCTCAACATCTCCCTTTTTCTTCAAGGGAGACGAGAACAGCTAATTACTTCATTTACGGAAAGGCTGTTATATCAATTATCAACAAACACTTAACTTGTTAATAAATCCTTATCAAAATATTCTAAAGTGAACGAATGGGTTTATTAAACAACAATAAACTCTTCTGTTGTTTTATTGTGCTTTCTACTGCGAAGAGCCTGCAATTTAATTTTAAGATTCTTTGATATATGCCGGTTTTCCATAGATATACGTTGCCTTTATATTTTCTTCAGATCCCAGTGTCATTAAAACAAAAAGGAACTCAAAAATATCGTTAACTTTCTCACACCTGTATTTTAAATACGGAGTAGCATTGGCATCTATTACGATAAAATCGGCTTCTTTGCCCCGGGAGAAAGTACCAATTTTGTCATCTAGATGAAGCGCTTTAGCTGCACCTAAGGTGGCCAGGTACCAACGGATCATGCTGGGTAATTGGACATTATTGAGCATGGAAACCTTATAGGCATCATCCAATACTGCGAACATGGAAAGACAATTACCAGCGCCCCAGTCTGTTCCCATAGTAATTTTGTCCGTGTATTGAACTGCTCTGCCAAAATTAAATAATCCGCTGCCGAGAAAATTATTACTCAAGGGACACCAAGAGATTATTGCTCCCGATTTTTTAAATAACTCCAGTTCTTGATCCGTTGTATGTATGCAGTGGCCAAATACGGTTCTATTAGTAACCAGTCCAAAATGGTCATACACATCCATGTAATGTTTACTCCATGGGTACAGTTTTTTAACTTCGGCAATTTCTTTTAAATTTTCATCTAAATGGGTCTGGATGTAACAATCCGGATTTTCTCTTTTTAATGCACCACAAAGTTCCAACATTTGTTGAGAGCAGGAGAGGGCGAAACGAGGGGAAATACAATATGAAAGCCTATTGGTATTATGCCACTTCGCAATCAATTGTTTGCAATTATCATAATTTTGTTCTGACGTCAGTTTTAGAGAGTCAGGTGAATTAATATCCATGAGTATATTGCCGGTGATGAAGCGCATATTTCTATTGGTTAATTCTTCAAAAAATACATCCGTTGCGCTATAAAATAATGGACCATAAGATACGGCGGTCGTCGTGCCGTTTTTTAACAATTGATCCAGAAAGAAATTTAAATCTTGTCGCGCATGATCATCATCAATGTAGGTGCTTTCAGCTGGAAAAACATAATTCTCCAACCATTCCAATAATTGTTCTCCATAGGCAGCGACAATGGCGCTTTGCGATGCATGCTGGTGCGTATCGATAAATCCCGGAGTAATTAATTTACCTGCGTAGTGTACAAGATTGATGTCTTTGACTTTATGTTTTAAATCACTATAACTACCCGCTTCAACAATTATTCCTGATTCTACAATTAGAAGTCCATCTTCAATGTACACATACTGACAATCTTCATTTGATTGATTGTCTTTATTCACAGGCACATTAGTAATTGTCGCAGTATCCTTAAAATAGAACAGTGAACCTCGGTATGCTGTTGTATCATTCATGTTATCGCTTCCTGTGAATTACGATGGAGAATTGTCCTCTATAAAATAAAGCAGCAATATAGAAATCAGAATACAGAAAGGCAGTATCCATAGATAAGTAAAAAAATCTGATGACAGTGCGGTAATAAATAAAAAAGGAAGAAACATCAACAAGGCATTAAACAAAAACACAACGGTATTTAATACGCTTATCGCAACTCCTCTTGTAGCGTTTGTAGACAATTCACTGACCAGGGTATAAAACAACATGGATCCCGAGAGAAAAAATCCGATAAAAAATGAAATGATTTGAATAATGATGAGAGTATTTACCTCAAAACGAGGTAAATAAATACCAAGTAATAACATCATGGTGCCCAGGCATAGCGTGATATGGATAACCTTTTTCCGTGATTCTATTTTATTGGATAACCAGCCAAGAAAGGGGGTTCCCACACCAATACCCAGAAATATCATAGCGCTTATTATCATTGCCTGATTATTGGCGATAGAGTAATACATCTGAATTTTAAGATACCAAAGACCAGCATAAGCTAGAAGCACACCAAAGGATGTTGCACCCGCAATAGAGCACAAAAGTATTTGTTTGCATTTTAAAACAGACATCAGGGACTGGATTAGAGAGCAATTTTGTTCTCGTTTATGCTCTTTGGGTGATTTTATAAATAATAAAGAGATGATGAATAATGAAAATCCAAAACCCGATAGAATTCGGTACATGTCATTCCAGCTGTATGCAGTTAATGCCAGAGTAAACCCATAATGTATAAAGCCTGCTGACGCGCAAGAGACGCCCTGGATTAACCCAAATAATATTGGGAACTGTTTTTCTGAAAACCATTGAGCGGTTAATACTGCGGCAGAAATAAATGCAAAGGATGCCCCAATTCCCTGAATGAAATTGGACAGGGTGAACAAAGTCAGATTATTAGCATAAGAAATCAGAACATTACCTGTTGCCAAAATAAAGATGCCTGTACTTACGATATAGCGTGCATTGAATTTATCCAGTAAATAACCGGCTGGAATTTGCATGAACGCAAAACCGAGTATAAACCCACTTAATGCAAAGGATACACTGATATCATCGGCATGCAGTGATTGTTTGATTGATTCTGCAAAAACAGCTGAGGCTGTACTAAGGCAAAAGGAGTAAACTACAAATAATGCCATTATGGACCAAACAAGATATTTGGATGTTTTTAGCATGCTCTTCCCTGTCCGCTGGTTGGCTTGACTGCACGTGTGAAATGAGCTGTCACTTTAAACAAAAGCATAGCACAGATTCACACTAACTGTTTTTCAAATTCATTATCAAGACAATGCGCTTGAAAATTGCTCAATAAAGCATTATAATAATCATCATCATTGAAGTAATACCATTATAACAAGGAAATCCATGGCTTATTCTCGTGGTGAATTCCGAAGAGCTGAGCTTGACGGTCAAAAAGAACATATTGTCACAATGCTACAACTGCTCACTCCTTTGGATCTTGCTTTGTTCAAAGCCAAATGTCCTGATTATGCATCAGAAATACTTGATAGTCCTCAGTTAACTGTATTCTGGACCAATCACTTTAATAGCATACGGTTGCTAAGAGATCCCAGTTTTCAATTCAGAGACCCATCACCTCAATCCCGGGCTGATTTTTATTGTGGTTACGTATTGTATTTGGGAGCCATGAAAGAAAAAGGAAAATCGGATGAAAAATATAAAAATTATCTTTTGACTTCTGTGTTAAAATTTAGTTCTTTTCATGCCTATAAGGAACTTTTAACTGCCACGACTATTGATTGTAAAAAGACTGGTGAACTCAAAGACATCAACATGTTGTATCATTACATAACTGATCAGTCTACCAAGCTGATGAGTTTTAAAACCCCCGGATGTTTATTGATTGCCAATACCTATTTTTATCTCTCCACATTTTATGAACATCTTGGAGTGGATAATTTGGCTGATGATTGTGTTAGGAAATGCTGGACGTTTATTCATTTGGCTGGATTATTCGAACCCCATTCTGAAACACAAATTCACAATGCTTATTTCGGTAAAGGATTAAAAATGAGTAATCCATTTGGATTGTCTACACCGTATGAAATGAAGCGTCAAATTCTTGAACTTTTCGGAAGAACATTATCTATCCCTGTTCAAAAAAAGATAGAAACTGATGCCAAGGCGATATTCAAAGAGGCCGTGAAAGACGATTTGAACAACCTGCCTTTATTTCATGGGCAAGACTATGCAAAACCAAAAATATAGGATTTGCTGACGATTACTCTCAAGCCTCTGTTTGCCTTAGAGAAGTCGGAATGGCACTCATCATTCCGACTTGCTATAATTTTTCAAAATGAACAAACTCTGAAATCACTTGATCATTTAATGGTTTTATCTTGTTGCTTTGAACCCTCAACAAGTTCTTCGTCTAGTGAATGCGACATCTGATCTCGATGTGATCTGCTTTGAGAGGCGCAGCTCGAGCCAAAAAATCCAACCCCGGAATAAGACTGTGACATGAACCGACGAGGGATTATCTGAGCGAGTTCATTTGCCTGCTCTTCCTCATAAAGTTCTTGGCCCGCTTCATCAAATATGGGGTCGATCCGCTCAACGACGATCAAATGTTCTAGTCCCACATTCCTTAATAGATGATTAACTGCATTTTTAAGTGTAAATCGTTGTGTTAATAATTTTTGTGCTTCAACCACTGTTTGGTAATTGTTTGATAAAACAGGTTCTTTTTCTAATTGGTTTAATTCCCTTGCAATTATTGAGTCAAGAATTTCTTTTGGATCTCTTGATCCTGATTTACGTTTGTAATCAGAGTCGGGATCTTTACGAAGCCATAAAGGTACTGGCGCCTCAGGGTTTTGCGCCTTAAACATTTCTTCACGCCTCAATAAATTGTAAATTCCATATCGATATTTTCCAATATCAACGCCCTTACCGTATTGGCCTGTCTCTGTAAAAATATCATCGGTCACGGTACCAAATTTTGTATACACGATGCCTACGTCAAGAACGCTGATTATCGCTGAACCATTATTTCTCATGCCCATATCATCCATGCGGCACACATATTTGCAACTTTCCTTTAGCGCCAGTAATTGATAATCCTCACACCAGGGATGTATTTCGATAAATGAATTATTAAGTGCTATTTCTCCTCGGTCTACCAGAGCATTTAATTCGTTTACCAGGCCTTTCCAATACATTCTGCGCTCAGCGTTGCTGAATTGCGCATCATAAGGATGCGTGAGCTGATAGGTTTCTACTGCATCTTTTCCAAATCGTTCTTCAACAATATCCTGCATTAACTTTTTATCTTGAGGATCTCCTGCAAGTTTAACAATGGGTATTGCATTGATCCTGTCTGTAATCGTTTCTGCATCATCTTTTATTAATTGCGCTAATTGTAGGGCTTCTTCAAAACCTTTGCCGGGTCGAATGGTACCAAAGGACAGTATATTGGGTGGTCTTTTTATTACATCAAGTGGATGTGACGGTGCGGTACTGAGTTGTTGTGATGCAACCGTTAATCCTGATTTTCCTTCCAGATCGTAGAGTTGAACGGGGAATTTGTCTAATTCAAAATCTAAACCTACCTCTCTTGCTTTTTTTGCAATACCTGAGGGTTCTGTTGTGTTTCGTTTATCACAATCACCGTAAGTAGCTGCAATAATGGCATTGTTCCTATCCAGTTCATTAAAGAACTGTACAGTATTAGCCTCCCGCATTAAGTCATGGGTATACTGCTGTAAATAGCGCCGGGTATAATTTTGCTTGTACTCATGTACAGTGATATTCACTTTGATGCCCGCTTCCTTGAATTTCACTATATCTCCTGGAGAGATAAATACGCCACAATCCGGTGGGCGGATGTGAATATCAAGATAAGTCTCATCATCAATAGGTGTCATGCTCTGAATGATGTTGTCAATGACCTGAGCTTTTAATGGATCTCGTTGGTTGGCTTGATATGCCAGGTGAAATCCTTCAGCAGCGCTAAATTTTCTTTTAGCATAAAAACTATCAAGTTTTGTATTTGATGTGAGATAAGGTTCTTCTTTTTTTAAAAATAGTGCTTGTAATTCTGCAATAAATTGGGCTCTAGCCAGTTTGCTGTTCAAAATATTATTTGTACTTCGTACAGTATTCACTTTATTATTAATGTGTTGATAAGTTTCTATTGCCTCATCGATGGCAGCCGGAGATGCAAGTTCTATATCCATCGGATGAGGATTGAGTAAGGCATCAGTAAATTGCTTTTGGTCGTGAGTTGATGAGTAGCCTTCCTGGAACACTTTTTGAATCAATTCTAATTTATCAGACACTAAAACTCTGGGATCAGTAATTTGGCTGAATTGAGCTGGATATTGTTCTGCGACAGATTGACGAATTCTTAAAGATGTTAAATTTTCTATGATACTATCGGTTGTTATTTTTAGTTGATTGAAATTGAGAATTTTTCTAAATTGATTATCGTTTTCAATATCATAGGTTAGATTATTACTGTGAAAATCGTACGGATAACCTCTAATGCCTGTGATGGTATCGCTTAATGCCTCGAGGTCTTTCAAATTAACCGGATTCTCAAAATATTCCAATAAGCTTCGAAACGTCCCATAAGCCTTTTCATATCTTGAAACTAGCTGTTGATTACCAAAATGTGCTTCAATGTATTCATTTAGACTGCAGTTTTCCTGAGTTTCTCTGTTTTGTTCGTATAAACTGACCAGATGTTTAAGTTTGTCTTTGGGTTTAGGAATTCTTTGAAGTCCAGCCATATTAAAAGCCACCGCGTCACTTAATTTTCGCATTTTGTCATCTAGTTTATCCAATATTTCACGAGTTCTTTCTAGATTTAAATAAATTGGTTTTTGTGAATAAATGTCCATAATAGTCATTGAATGCAAGCTTCCATCACCTCTTAAAATAACTTTGGGTGTTTTAGGACTAACTGTTCGTCTATTCACTTCTTCTGCTTCGAGAGGAGATGACTCTGGGTCAAGTAGTTTATAGCCACTAATTGTTGTTCTTTTATTCGCAACCGGCTGTAATACCTCGGCGCTTGGGATGGTATCATGAGGAATTGATGTACATCCTGCTGGAAGCGGAATAGTATAATGGCCATCATTTCGTTTTAACCAAGTACACTGTATGTCCGGGTAGTTCGTTGTAAAACCGGATTTTAGAGACGCAGCATATTGTCCATCACCTGTTTTGGCTTCTTCATCAAAGGGAGCTGTGAGTAGATATATTTTAGTCATAATGCCGATTTATTTTCCGCTAACATATTTAAATTATACGTTATGTTTATTACGTAAACATTAAGAGGCAGATTAAATTCCAAAATAGTTATGTTGTTGTTTTGATTGTCATTATTTTGATTAACTGATGAACCAAGTCATTTCAACTTTTCCCTTTGGTGTATAAGAATACAATCCATGATGCATAGAGATTGAACTAATAAGTATTCTCTTGATTTGAATTTAAACAACAGTCGGGGTTTCTTATAGATTATTAGGTGGTTTTCTTGAATAGACGGGCATATAGTGTTAATTTTTATGAATAAAAACATCCATTAATTACAGTGTGCATGGAGCTCTGATTGAAAAAAACTGTTCTGCATACGGCTATACTCGCGTTGACTTTGCCAATGTCTCTTCATGCGATAGGCCTGGGCAACATGACAGTAAAGTCTGCTCTTGATCAGCCATTTTCTGCAGAAATAGAATTAATTGACGTGGGTTCTACACCCTTACCTGGTATAAGGGTAGGGATAGCTGATCCTGAGAATTTCGATGAAATAGGTATTGAACGTACTGCTGTATTATCTTTGCTTAACTTTAGGATCGAAAAAAATAAACTGGGTAAATACATTATCATTGTGCAGTCCACGGAGCGAATGACTGAACCCTATATTGAAATGGTTGTTGATTTAACCTGGCCACAAGGTCAGTTATACAGAGCTTACACCGTTTTGCTAGACCCTCCAGGTTATCAATTGGTTTCCACTACCGCACAAAGCAGTTCAATATATTATAAAACAGTACAAAAGCATACCTATGAACCGGGGGTAATTAATAAAACGGTCACTACAGAAGTGGAACATAACCCCATTAGTCAAAATGACAGTAAGAAAAAAGCGACTTACGGACCTACAATTACAAATGAAAATGTGTGGCAAATAGCTCTGAGATATAAGGCTTCAGAGGTTATTTTACCGCAGGTTGTTCTTGCTATTGTTGGAGCAAACCCTGATGCGTTTAAAGAGGGTAATCTAAATGGTTTAAAAATAGGGGTACGATTGGTAATCCCTGGTACTGAAGACATTATGCGGGTACCTGCAGACTTGGCAACTGAAGAGGTCATGGCGCACGATAAGGCCTGGAATGAAAAAACGCCTATTAATCATGTTTTATCCCCACCCTATATGAATGGCAAAACACTTACTTCAGGTTCTCCGGCTAATAATTCGCAGATTCCGGTTATACCCAAAATGACAATCCAAGCTGAGCCTGTGCCGAGTTCTTCAACGCAGTTAATTTCGATTAATGCAGCATTGCCTGGAATGAATACCAATCAACAGCAATCAGTGCCTAATACTAATAATACCACTCAGAATATAGATCGAGACGCAACAACCAGAGCCGAGTTATCCATTACAACAGCCGCAGTTGAATCAGTAAGGGAATCTAATGCCTTGTTGATGGAACAATTACATTTATTGCAGGATCAAAATAAGAAATTACAACAGCAATTAGATAAACGTGACAAGGAGTTGGAACGTTTGCAGGCCCAGGTTCAAGTGATGATGAAACAACGATTTGCTGTAGCTGCCCAGGCAAGTTCTGCAAATGCAGGTAATTCAAACACCAGTTATTGGCCCTTCATTGTATTATTAATTGTGGCTGCAGGTGGCGGTGGCTTTGCTTATTGGTATTTTATCCATCGGAAGCATGATGGTAAGGATTCTCCTTATCTAACTGATACCCCGATTCAACCCAAAACAATTATTCCTTCAGTCGAGCCTGTGTCAATTTTGGCTGAGGATTCTGTTACTGAAACTCAAATTCAACCTCAACCTGAAGTTGCTTCAGCTGAGGTATCGGAAGCAAATACTCAGGTTGATGTGATAAACCATGAAAATGATAATACATTGACTGACGCTCAAAGTGATTCTATTGATGAGCATAATGCGACTGAGGTTGAGAAAGAAGAATATCCTGAGATCGTGATGTCTACCGAAAAAGCAGCTAAAAAACGTCCAGGCAGAAAAAAGAAAGAGACTGTGAACGATAACTTACCGGAACTGGCCGCAAAAGATGAATTATACAAAGAAGAACCTAAGGGCATAATCGAAATTGATGAACTGGCTGAGGCTTCTGGAAACGAAGCATCAGTTACTTCAGAGCAGCCTAAGATAGAGGAATCTGCCGGAACGCTTATTGAGCTACCCCCCGTACAGCAAGACAATCAACCGGTTGAGCCTGAGCAAGATAAAGTATCTGAACCGGTCAGTGATGCAGAATTGCCAAACAACGGGGTATTGGAGTTTGAGTCAGGGTTGCATGAGTTACTTCAAGAACAATCAAAGCAGCAACCTGCTAAAAACACTGTTGTTGAAGATAACGATCAGGACATGTCTTTGGATTTTGTTTCGTCGCTATCGGAGACCCCAGAGACTGTCCAGATTGATAATCCCGTTGTCGATGATACAGGTGAAGGAGAGTACATAGCGGACTCCAATGAAAGTCAAGAGAATATGTCTCAACCTGAGGAAGTCGCCAGTGACGATCTTACCTCAGCTACCCAGATGCCTGAAGTTGATTTGGATAAATCCATTACTGACTTTTTTGTTGAACCAACACAGGAACAAATGGATTCAGATGATCGTTATTTTGCTGATGACGCATCCATTAAACCCGAGCCTGAAACAAATAAAGAGCCCGCAAATCCATTAAAAAGTACTAAAGCGCTTAATACCTTGTTGGATCTTGCAAAAACTTACATTGGAATGGATGATTTTGAATCTGCCCGACATTCTCTGGAAGAAGTACTTGAGTTTGGTAATGAACAGCAAAAAACGGACGCCAAAGCCTTACTTGAGCAGATAAAAGATAAATAAAATGAAGTGATTAAACTGCTTCTCCTTGGGAACAATTGACTACTCACGAAAAGAGTCTGTTTCGAATGGGAGTTATTTGAACTAAATCTGATCCATTGTCGTTTTTTTGATTCACTATAAAAGCAGTATATCCAGAAACTCCACAGAAACCATCAACTAGATATAGACAAAATAAATGGGGTATTATAAATTGACCCTTTTTATCAGGAAATTTGAATGCGTATTGCCTTAGTGGTCGAATACGATGGAAGCCAATATCATGGTTGGCAAGCACAGACGGGCTTGCATACTATTCAACAGTCTGTTGAGCATGCTCTGTCAAAGGTTGCAGACAGTACTATTTCTGTTGTGTGTGCTGGTAGAACAGATACCGGTGTTCATGCGACAAATCAGGTTATCCATTTTGATTGTGAAAAGGAGCGTACCATACGTGCCTGGATTCATGGCGCGAACTCTTTTTTACCTAAAGATATCTGCGTTAAATGGGGCAAGGAGATGAAAGACAGCTTTCATGCTCGTTACTCAGCGACCAGCAGGAGATATCGCTATGTGATTTATAATGGCCCGATCCGTCCGGCTTTATTGCGAAGTAATGTGACTTGGCAATACAGGCAGTTGGATCATCGACTTATGCATGAAGGGGCACAAAAACTACTAGGTGAGAATGATTATACGTCTTTTCGTTCAGTAGAATGTCAATCTAAAACACCAATGAGAAATGTACACCAGATACAAGTGACTCGCTCAGGGGAGTTGGTGATTATTGATATTACTGCAAATGCCTTTTTACACCATATGGTGCGCAATATAGCAGGAGTATTAATTTCGGTGGGATCAAATAAACATCCCCCTTCCTGGGTTGAAGAGGTCCTGCATGCGCGCGATAGAAAGTTAGGAGCTGAAACTGCTCCTTCTTATGGTTTATATCTGGTTCAGGTAGGCTATCCAGCAGAATTTGGTGTTTTACAGAATAACCCGGGCCCCTTATTTCTTTGGGAGAAATAATTGAATCAAACTCGTATACGAGTCAAAATGTGCGGTATGACACGTAAAGAGGATGTAGCTCACGCCATCAGCCTTGGCGTTGATGCTATTGGTTTGATTATCTATCCTAAAAGTTCGCGTTATGTCAGTATAGAAAAAGCCCGCTTGCTGCTCAGCGATTTGCCTCCATTTATCGATGCAGTTGCTGTGCTGGTTAATCCGGACAGGGACACCGTTCATCACATACTTGATGAACTTCCTGTTACTTTATTGCAGTTTCATGGCGATGAATCTCCTGAGTTCTGTCAGGAGTTTGATTTCCCTTATATTAAAGCGGTACATCCGAAATCATCCACTCAGATTGTTCATTTTGCGGATGAATTTCAGAGTGCTCGCGCTGTACTTCTGGATGCTGCCACACCTGACAACAGAGGAGGTACAGGGTTAACCTTTGACTGGTCAATTATTCCTGACCATGTGACAAAACCCTACATTTTGGCTGGCGGACTCAATGAGCTGAATGTTATCGAAGCGATTAAGCTGCATAGGCCTTATGCAGTGGATGTATGTAGTGGGATCGAGACATTGCCAGGGGTAAAAGATCATCAAAAAATGAGCCGATTTATGAAGGCATTATGGGGTAAAGAATGAGTATTAGAGAACTTCCTGATGAACAAGGGCATTTTGGTCCTTATGGCGGTATATTTGTAGCCGATACTTTGATGTTTGCGCTAAAACAGTTGGAGCAGGCTTATACCAAATTCCGTAATGATCCGGAATTTTTAGCTGAGTTGCATTCAGAATTAAGAGACTATGTAGGGCGTCCCAATCCTTTGTATCATGCTGATCGTCTAAGCAAAATGGTTGGTGGTGCGCAGATATATCTTAAAAGGGAAGATTTGAATCATACAGGCGCACATAAAATAAATAATACAGTAGGGCAGGCATTGCTTGCCAAGCGTATGGGAAAAACGCGAATTATTGCGGAAACCGGTGCAGGGCAACACGGTGTAGCATCAGCAACTGTTGCTGCAAAACTTGGATTTGAGTGTGTTGTTTACATGGGGGCAGAAGACATCAAGCGCCAATCCAGTAATGTGTATCGCATGAAACTCCTGGGTGCTGAAGTGGTTCCTGTCACATCGGGATCAAAAACGCTTAAAGACGCATTAAACGAGGCAATGAGAGATTGGGTAAGTCATATTGATGATACCTTTTATATTATTGGTACTGTAGCTGGCCCTCATCCATATCCTCAAATGGTTAGAGATTTTCAAACCGTAATCGGAGTAGAGGCGCGGAGGCAATGTCTTGAAAAAACAGGTCAATTACCCGATGCACTTGTTGCCTGCGTAGGCGGCGGTTCTAATGCAATAGGTTTATTTTATCCTTTTTTAAATGATGAATCTGTCGCCATTTATGGTGTCGAGGCTGGTGGAAAAGGTTTGGAAACCGGTGAACATTCGGCTTCCCTGATTGCAGGAAAACCAGGAGTATTACACGGAAATAGAACGTATTTGCTTTGTGATGATTTCGGACAAATTAAAGATACTCATTCGGTCTCTGCTGGTCTTGATTATCCTGGTGTTGGCCCCGAGCATGCTTATTTAAAAGATACTGGACGAGTCCAATACGTCGCAATAAATGATGATGAAGCTTTGGAAGCATTTCGGACTTTAACACGGATAGAGGGGATTATACCGGCACTTGAGTCCAGTCATGCGCTGGCGTATGCAATGAAATTAGCGAAAACCATGGCTAAAAGTCAACGCATCATAGTCAATTTATCAGGACGTGGTGATAAAGACATGCATACAGTGGCATCCATTGATGGAATTACAGTGTAATGGAACATAGAATGTCGTTCTGAAGAAGTGACAGGATTTGGGAATACAATGAGCAAAAGAATCATGGGTATTCACATTCTTGTTTAACTTCTGAGGTTTGGAGCGATAGATTTTGAATTGATGTTGATTGATACTAATTTAGGTACTATATGAACCGAATTGATAAAACTTTGGCAGATCTTAAAGCCAACGGCAAAAAGATGTTGAGTCCTTACCTGACAGCAGGTGATCCTCATCCTGATAGTACAGTTGAATTGATGCATGCATTGGTCGGTGCTGGGGCAGATATTTTGGAGCTTGGTATTCCTTTCTCTGATCCTATGGCTGAAGGGCCTGTGATTCAACATGCAATGGAGCGCGCTTTGGCTCACTCAGTACATTGTCAGGATGTGCTTGAGATGGTCAGGGAGTTTCGACAACAGGATAAGGATACTCCAGTCATTATTATGGGGTATTTAAATCCCATAGAACAGTATGGTTATGACAGGTTTGCACAACATGCTGTAGAGGCAGGAGTAGATGGGACTATATTGGTTGATTTGCCTCCTGAAGAAGGAGACTCAATTTCCAGCGCTTGGGAACAACACGGTTTGTATAGTATTTTTCTTTGTTCTCCCACAACTTCTGAACAACGAATGGAATTGATTAACCGTCATGCTAAAGGGTATCTGTATTATGTTTCTTTAAAAGGAGTTACCGGTTCAGATACACTGGATATGTCTTCTTTAAAAGCTGAATATCAAAAACGTAAAGCGCAAACCAGTCTTCCCTTAATGGTGGGCTTTGGGATAAAAACTCCTGAAATGGCTGCCGAGGTATCAGAGTTTTCTGACGGTGTTATTGTAGGGGCTGCGCTAATCACCACGATTCTGGAAGCCTATGAATCAAATAGAAACGCAGCACAGGCTGGGGCTGGTTTAATTAGCTCCATGCGGCAGGCAATCGATAATAATGGAAAAAAAGAATGACAGAATTAACAGAAAAAAGAGCGCATTTTATAAGACAGATGATTACCGATGATCTGGCCAATGGTAAACATCAATCGGTAGTTACTCGATTTCCACCTGAGCCAAACGGATACTTGCACGTAGGTCATGCCAAGTCCATCTGTTTGAATTTTGGCTTGGCAGAAGAATTTAAAGGTAAATGCTTTTTGCGTTTTGACGACACAAATCCCATTAAAGAAGAAGAAGAATACGTCAATGCAATCATAGATGATGTCCGATGGTTAGGATTTGAATGGTGTGACATGACCCATTCTTCTGATTATTATCATGAGCTGTATGATTTTGCTGTTTATTTGATTAGAAAAGATATGGCTTATGTAGACAGTCTGAGCATGGAAGACATTCGCGCTTATAGAGGTACCCTACAGGAGCCAGGGCGAGAAAGTCCTTATAGAAACAGGCCAATTGAAGAAAGTCTTGATTTGTTTACCCGAATGAAGGCCGGAGAATTTGAAGATGGTGCCCATGTTCTAAGAGCCAAGATAGACATGAAATCAGGGAACGTCAACATGCGTGATCCGGTTCTTTATCGAATCCGTCATGCCTCTCATCAACGAACGGGCGATGAATGGTGTATTTACCCAATGTATGATTACGCACATCCGATATCTGATGCTCTGGAGAAAATCACGCATTCATTGTGTACTTTAGAGTTTCAGGATCATCGCCCTTTATATGACTGGTTGGTTGATAATTTACCTTTACCCGCGCGGCCAGTTCAAACCGAATTTGCACGTTTGAATTTATCTCATACCGTGACTTCCAAGCGGAAATTGCGTGAACTGGTTGAAAAAAATATTGTCTCTGGTTGGGATGACCCGAGATTACCAACCTTAAGAGGAATGCGTAAACGAGGCTATCCACCTGCGGCAATTCGCCAATTTTGCGAAATAATTGGCATTTCCCGAAGCGATTCAGTGATTGATATGTCTTTATTGGAAGAGTGCGTCCGTAACGAGTTTAACAAGACTGCCAAGCGCGCATTATGTGTGATGGATCCGATTAAAATTGTTATTGAAAATTATCCTGAAGATAAAGTGGAGCTTATTAAATCTAACTTTTATCCCCAGGATCCTGATTCAGACAGCAGAGAATTACCGTTCTCAAGAGAAGTATATATTGAACGCTCTGATTTTATGGAAGATCCTCCTAAAAAATACTTTCGTTTGTCTCCTGGGGCAGAAGTACGACTGCGACATGCTTATGTGATCAAATGCGAGAAGGTCATTCGAGATGATAAAGGGAACATCGTAGAACTGCGCTGTACCTATGACCCGAAAACTTTAGGCAAAAATCCTGAAGATCGTAAAGTTAAAGGGGTCATTCACTGGGTATCCTGTGCTCATGCCTATCCGGTCACTATTTATCAATACGACAGATTGTTTCATGATGCCAATCCCGCCCGCGAAGATGATTTTCTCCAGTTTTTAAATCATGATTCATTACAAACTCAGCAAGCATTTTGTGAACCTGCGCTGGCAAATCAATCTGAAGGTGATGTGTTTCAGTTTGAACGGCTAGGTTATTATTGTGTTAACCAAGTGGTTGATGGGCAGGTCCAGGCGTTTCATCGTGTGGTGGATTTAAAAGACACTTGGGGTAAAGTGAGCTAGGGGGCAAAGATGTTGCATTTATATAATTCCTTAACCAGAACTAAAGAGGTTTTTGTTCCGATAACACCCGGAAAAATTGGAATGTACGTGTGTGGAAACACAGTTTACGATCATTGCCATCTTGGTCATGCGCGCTCTATGGTGTCTTTTGATGTCATCGTGCGTTTTCTTCGCTCGCAGGGCTTTGAGGTTACTTATATCCGGAATATCACTGATATAGATGATAAAATTATCATTCGAGCGAATGAACGAGGTATTTCCATTAATCAATTAACGGATCATTATATTGAAGCCATGAATGAAGATACTCGTTCATTAAATATACTGCCTCCAGACATAGAACCAAGAGCGACAGGCCATGTAGATACCATAATCCGATTAATTCAGCGTTTGTTGGATAAAGGCAATGCTTATGTGAGTGACAATGGGGATGTCTGTTATCAGGTGGATACCTTTCCTGAGTATGGAAAATTATCTCATAAAGATATCGAAGGCCTGGTCTCGGGTTCTCGGGTTGAAATTGTTAAAGAAAAACGTTCCCCACTGGATTTCGTCTTATGGAAAAAGGCAAAGCCTAACGAGCCAAGCTGGCCATCACCTTGGGGAGATGGTCGTCCAGGATGGCATATTGAATGCTCCGCTATGGCCATGCATGAGTTAGGTGAGCAATTCGATATTCATGGCGGCGGTTTGGATTTACAGTTTCCTCATCATGAAAATGAGATTGCCCAAAGCGAGGCTGCATCAGGTAAGCAATTTGCAAATTACTGGCTGCATGTGGGCATGTTGCAGGTTAACGGGGAGAAAATGGCCAAATCTACTGGTAATTTTTTCACCATTGCCGATGTATTGAAAGAGCATCATCCTGAAGTAATTCGCTATTTTCTCTTGAGCAGTCATTACCGAAGTCCATTAAACTATTCTGAGGACAATTTGTTCAATGCAAAAAAAGCATTAACCCGAATGTATCAATCCATTAAAGATATACCCTCTTTGGGGGCTGAGAATGAGTTGGATAATCATTGGATTGAGCAATTTAACCAAGCGATGAACGATGATTTCAATACGCCAATAGCTTTGTCGGTTTTATTTCAGCTGAGTCGTGAAGTGAATAAAAATGCATCCCCAATACTTGCGGCAACTTTGAGGCACCTGGCGGGGATATTGGGCATTTTACAAGAAGAGCCTTCTGCATTTTTGCAGTCTGGCCTTGAATCGGATGATAAGGAAGTTATCGAGCAATTGATTGCCGAACGATTACAGGCAAGAGCTGAGCGTAACTGGGCAAGAGCCGATCAAATTCGAGCTGAACTACTGACTCAGGGCATCGAGTTGGAAGACGGGGAGAAAGGAACTACCTGGCGGAAAATTTCTGATTAATGTTCGAGTGAATCAGAAGCAGGGATTAAAAAGGCACATGTCCGTTTAATGCCTGGATTAACTACTTTTAGTATCGACTAGTAGAAAACAGGATCCTGTTTGCAAGCAACTGGCCCTTGTGCACAACTCACTGAAAAGCCATATTTGTGACCAAGAGTGAGTTGCAAGCAAAAAGTACTATGGGGATCCCGCGGTCATGGCCGCGGGAATTCGAAGTGTACTATTGGCTCCCATCTCAACACAATTCTCGCGGCGTTTCCACTGAACGCGCCTAACTATTTAAGCGTAGCTTTTATTCACTCCGGAAACGAATTCCCGCGTCTGTGACCTCAGGATCTAATAATCTAGCGCAGTTATCCTGAACCCTAGGATTAAAGCCACAGATATCCTAAGTGCATCATTTGTCCCCATCTCAACCGAATTCCCGCGGCTATGTCCGCGGGATCCATGATGTTGGCATTCAAGTATTAGATCCCGCGGTCTTCGCCGCGGGAATTCGGCTTGGATTTATTTACGTAGCTACCTGATGCTAGGACATAGATGATCCGCTATCTCAGTTCGTTTTTGAAGTCTTTCTCATGGCGAGCCTTTTTGAGTTAGATCTCATGTGTTTCATAATAGACTAACCATGTTAATACTAAGCACTTGGTTAAATTGCCGTGTGCTATAATATACATAGTGTTTTAACATGGAGCATATGATGTCTCGTGAAAAAATCCAATCAACGAGTGAAAGCACTGAATCGTCTACGCAGAGACGTCCTGAAAGGCGATTTAAAACAGAGATCATTTATCGGACTCTTGATTTGAAAAAATCTCTGGATAGTCTGCATGATGCTTTATATGCCATTAATATCGCAAAGATCATACAAAAATATCCTTATCTTCCAGAAAGTAACCCTGATCACTGGGATTATCAGGATCGTAGTTCAGCACAATCAATCTATCCTTTAGGTATGATGCTTGTTAAGTTGGATGAACTCGCAAATCAGCTTGACGCCATAGTCAAGGAGAGGACTGCATTACTTGAATCAACCCGAAATAGACGCGAGTTGATTCGCACCGGGAATATGAAACAATGGATTAATCATCAACTACCTCAAGACTCATTGGATACCTTATCAAGCTTGTTGGCCCTTAGATACAAGGAAATTGGAAGCACGCTTAAAGCAATCAAGAAACAGGAGGAGGGATATACGGGATGGATGAATAAAGCTCCCATCGTGGATGGTAAAATCGTCCCTCTGGATGGTTTAGGGGTATATCACTCATTTCCTAACCCTATCATACGAGCTCATACGGTCAGCTCCAAACTTGTAAAATCTGCAATGCAAAAGGATCACTCTGGTGAAGCTCTTCCTAAAATGCTCATGGATAATCGTCAAAAGGCTTTACAACGCTTTTCTGTATTTGCGCACAAAGCTGAGGAGTTAATTGCTCAGGATCCCTATCATCGTTGCGAAGATTATCTCAAACGAACTAGATGATGTTTTTGGACTTTGTAACTATGGATTAATAACAGATAGTTGCAGATGTATCTTTTTGTGCCGGTATTATTAGGGCATATTTACAATTCATCTCCACAGACTACGTGCTGCGACTTGTTGGTGGTAGATAATAGGAGTTGGTGTAATATAATAAAAATCGATTTGTGCTTCTCCAAATAAAAAAGTATGATTTATAGCCTATTGATTAGGGATGGATCGCTTTAAATGATAGGTATTGATGATTTAAGGACACTTGATAAAGCAAATAAACAAGCAATAATCCAACTTTTACTAAACAATCCTACCGTCCATTATTGGAGTGCGGGTGAGTATGAGCGTTTAAGTCTCAATTTTAGCATCATTAAACATTTTAGTTCTGGGCGAGAACGTAAGGGCATACCTGGTCCCAGAGTTCGCTACGAAGTGATGGATAATGAGATCTTTGGTTCAGGTAACTTCGGAACGTTTTATCGCTGTCGATTCACTTTATCCATTGATGATGACGGGGAGCTGCAAGTAAAAGAACGTAAACCTGATAGAGTACGATTGGTGAAAGTCCAGGAGAGTATCTATAAAGAAAAATCAATGCTGGATCAGATTATTTTAGAAGCACATGTCTTGAGCCAGAGTGATGTCTTTCATAGCAAACCCCTGGTTGTCGATCAAGGGAAGACCTATATTATTATGAAAGAGTTACCCGGTGTTCAACTCTACACTCTGATGATTGAAAATCAATTAACCATAAAGCAGCGTTATGTTCTTACCCTGGAATTGATCAGAGCACTTAAAGAACAAATACATGATAAAGGCTGGATTCATAGAGACATTAAACCTGAAAATATTATGGTGTATCAGAATGGCGACTCATTTCAAATTTATATCATTGATTTTGGTTTTATATCAAACATTGACGATAAACCTACGAATCGTGTAGGGACAATCCCTTATGCAGCACCGGAATGTTATCGCGACTGGAAGGTAAAAAATACAAAAACAGACATCTATGCTCTTGGTCTTATTCTGCTGTATTTATGGAACGATATACCTGTTAAACCAGAATGTTATGACCTTTTAATAGAGCATTTTGAAAAAATGGTACATCCAAAAATGGTGTTTAGGCCTGTTTTATCGGATTTATTAAGCAACATTATGGAATTGGAGCAAATTCTGCAACCTGTTAATGTGCATGTCTATCATGAAGTCGCACCAGACCCTTTATGGACTTGTTTGAGTATTTAATGTGGCATTGCGGTTCGCTCAATGAATAGTTGATTACAAATGCCAGTTGATGTCCTGATTTAATAGCGCAGCCTTCGCCGGATTGGAAATATCCGGGTTTTGCTTAGGGTATTCTTTTATTCCAGCAGGGAATCCCGTAGTTAAACCAGGGATCTCTATTTTGGAGTAATCCCAGTTTTTATGGCGCATTTCTCCAGCCATCCAGAAGCCTACAGTGTTAGGGAGTAATTCACGTGGATCAAGAAGTGAGAATTTCAGGCGTATCATAAAATCGGTTATATCCGAAGCTTTGCTGTACTGATAATCTCCGGGTATTATTGGCCTTCCAGGCATATAAATGGTCTGTAATTGTGTAAAAACTGATTGAGCTATTTTACTTCGATTATAAATACTTCCCCAAACTGCCTCAGTGTAATAGTGATAGGAAGCTACAGGCAGGGGATCTTTTCCAATGTCATCCTTGATTTGCGCGTAAGGAGCAATCAGTATTCTGTCTGCGGGTATTTGATTATTGGATAATGCATTGATAAAGGGGATTATCCAGTTCGTCCCTGAGGTGAGACCGGCAGAAACATTGGAGCCTGCCACATTGCGAACGATAACCATGGCATGTGGCCAGTCCAGATGTAAATTAACCAGTCCATCATGAACTTCAGCCATACTTTGTATGGCAGTTAACATAAAAGTACCAATCATTACTGAGTTATAAGGAATGGGATAGTCTTTATTACCATCTAAAAAATTCTTTTGTAATGAATACAAATCAAATGGCGCTCCATTTTGAACCGAAACAATATAATTACCTGCCATAGACAAAGCGTAATCAATCATAGCCTGGATCTGATGCTTATGTGGTTGCCAGGATTTGATATTGGCCTTATCCAGCCAGTTATCATCTGCTTCTGCATTTAAGGCTCTAACTTGTTTGATATCCTCTAATAGGCTCGCCATAGCCGGTTTCCATGATTGATCACCGTTTTCCTTTATTTTGGCAAGGTAGGCAAGAGCCGGTCCAATATGAGATACGGCAGTCAACTCATAAAATCCGGAGGATCTGTTGGTACGTAATAATTGGCTGTAAAGTAATTTTCTGTTTTGATCGTAAATATAGAGAGATGAATCCAAAAACATCACCAAGGGGCCATTATAAGGAGTATCTTGATTCTTGGCTTGTTCTGATTGTATTAAATAGTCGCCAATTGTCGTTTTATTTTTAGGGAAGTCGGCCTCTTCAGATCCTGCAAAATCAAAATATAGATTCATAAATTGAATCGGGGTAGTATAAGTATTTGTTTCTGATGCGAAATTAAATGGGCTAACACAGGTTAAACACCAGAATAATAGAACGAGGCTTGCGTTAATATGTTTCATTTAAGTCCATTTATAATGTATTCATCTTTAAAGTATTGCGAAAATAAGCTGACTGGGTCAATAGATTTTATATTGTGACATTGTAAAGATATATTAAGAACTGGATTAGGGAAGATATATGAATTTAGTAAGACAATTAGTGTATTTTTTCATGATCAGCTTCTCGAACCCCGGATTATCTGAGCAATTATTAAATCCTGTACAGTATTTTAATACTACTGGTGCCAGAGAACTGACCCCCTTTAACATGAATGGTGAGTATTATATTGCAGCTGCCCAGCTAGCGAAAGATCTTCCTCAAATTTCGGCAACACGTTTTCAGGGAGACGCAGATGTTGATGTCATCATTTATAAGAAACAAGGCGAACAATTTAAGGAGTACCAACGAATCCCGGGTCATGGGAATACCGGTGCCACTTTTTTTACTATGGGAGAAAACTCCTACATAGCCGTTGCCAGTCTTTATTCTGGACCTAAGGCACCATTTAATCCTGTAACTTATTCAATGCTGTACCGTTGGGATGGGCGTTATTTTTATCCCATCCAGCAATTTTTAACTCATGGTGCCAGACAATCTTATTATTTCAACATAGGTACACGTCATTTCCTCGCATTTGCTAACGGTATGGTTTATCCGGATGATAAGGTACCTGCGAACATTAAAAATTCAATAATTTATGAGTGGGACGGCAACCGGTTTAATCCATTTCAATCAGTACCTTCGTCATGGGGGGAATCATTTAAGTTGTACATCCTTGATTCCGTCCCTTATCTTGCATTTGCTGACCACCTTGATGGTGGAACACTGTACCGTTGGGATGGGACACAATTTAAAATTCACCAGCAATTTAAAGGAAAGGGGGCTCAATCGTTTGAGTTTTTCAGGATAAACGACCAACATTATCTTGCTTACGCAAATAGTGTAACTGACTCATATATCTATCAATGGAATGGAAATCAGTTTATTCGATCCCAGGATTTACCTGGTCCAGGTGGTCGACATTTTGCCTATTTTTTCTTAAATGATCACCATTATCTCATGAGGGTAAATTATAAAATGACTCAAGGTTCCAGGGTGATCACTGATTTACAATCCCCTTTATATCAATGGAATAACGGGCATTTCAACATCATTCAGAATATTCCTACTTATGGTGGAGTCAGCGCGAAGGTATTTACTATGGATGATTTATTGTATATGACGCTAGCTAACTGCTTTAATGAAAAGGGTCAATTTAAGGTAAGTTCGGTACTTTATGAAATCACGCATGGTAAAACTATTGAATTTGGCTAGTTTACAAAGAATAGGGAATAGCGCTTAGAATCAAAGAATATTGATTTAACCCAGTAGGCTAATGGTCCATCGAACTGGTGTTCAAATGAACCATTAATGCTTGGCTTATTATGGCTCAATACTGGGTATTTGTGAATAAGAATGCTCCGTTTCATTTTGAACAGTACTTTCGCCACTAAAAAATCCAAATGGATTCGAGAATGATGGCATCATCAATTCACAGAGTGATACTGTATCTGACTGAAGAGGCTGAGGTAACTGTTCGAGCGTTAGGGATTGAGGATGAGCCATAACGTATTGATTGCTGTCACTCAGATATTTACAAATCAGTTTATTATAGACTCCTTGTCCGTCTTCATAAACCAGAAGAGTCAAATCTGCCAAATGCGTATCGATCAATCCTTCACTGTTTCTACCGTATTTCGTTTCCAGATATTGTTCACCATACGCGCTTAATTTAGCCCAATGCAAATGATTATATGAGTCTCTTATCTCGCGATAATCTTCAGGGCAGGGATCAACGAAATCCTGCAGTTGAGAATTAGATTCAATTAATTCAGCCAGCGTTGCACGTCCAAGAGTCAGATCTCCAACGTGATTCACATGTATCCGGTAAGGAGTATCTTGACCGTAGAGGTCTCCAGGACGAATATCCCAGCCAAGATATCGAAGCACAGGCCTCACCGCAGGTTTCAATGGTTTCTGCCAGATAGATTGGTTTAATGCATTTTGCACTGCTTCTTGAAAAGTTGAAAAGGTGTTATTCAAAATACATCGTATTTCAACTCCAGCCTGTAGTTTAAATTGATCGCTTACTTTCCTGGCAATTGCGGCTCCAAAGGAATCACCTTGAAAAATTATGTCATCAATGGATATACCTTTTCGAAGCAAGTCATTTGTTACGGCGATTCCCGTATTAACCAAATCATTCACCTCGAGAACTTCTCCTCCCAGATGTCTCATCCCTGGGTATTCAAAAGCATAATAACTGGCCTCGGTTATGCGCACCGCTTCAGTGATATCTCCAAAACAATTTTGGTATAAAGAAGCAATACCCGTAAAATAGACAATGTGCTTTCCTGCACCATAGCCAGGTGACAATAAATCTCGGTTATTGTTGTTATGGAAGGCAATCACCTCAGTTCGGCAAGGGGTTTGATTTGCCAGAGTGACGTCAACTTCACTGCGTTGAAGGGCTATATCACGAAATGATTCATAGTATGGGGTTTCTTCCTGACGGACTGATTGTTCAAAGAGAGTGAACCGTTCATCCAATGTTGATTCATTAGTACCGTATCCTTTACTAATATACCAGTCTTCACGATTTGCCGGAAAGGTACTATCAGCGATTTGTCTTTGTAACCAGATTTGTAAATAGGAATTAGCCATGATGTACTCGCTTAATCTCTGAGGTAATATTGTGCGCCTTGCTCTCATTATTGTCAATTGTGGGTGTTATGAAAATTCATTGAACTGGCTCATTTTGTTTCCGCAGATAATCTATTATGGTTATAGGGAGGACTGCTTCATTTATCGAGCTGCCCTGATTTGCAACTATTAAAGTATAAAAAGCTTCACATCATTATTAGTATAAAACTAAAAAGCTCGACGGTAACATTATTTTGTGAAAATAATTCTTTATTTATCAATCATGTTTAATTTTGGCTTGTAACTCGGAGGATTTCTGCCAGTGACGTATCACCACAGAGTACGCGTTTAAAACCATCATCTCGAATACTTGGAGTTGTGGGTCTTAGATAATTTTCCAGTGTTTGCATGTTTTCATGGCGATGTATCATGCCTCTTAGTGTTTCATCAATGGTTATCAGTTCGTAAATACCAGTTCTGCCCCTATAGCCCAGGTTATTACACAAATCACAACCTTTAGGTTCAAAAACCTGGGAAACATCAGCATCTGGAGCAAGTCCCATCAGTTCTTTCTCATCAACACGCAATTGATGAGGTGTTTTACAATGAGGACAGAGTTTTCTTACAAGTCGTTGTGCAATTAAACCGACGATACTGGAGGACATTAAAAATGATTCGACTCCCATATCACGCAGACGGGTTAGCGCTCCCAGAGCACTGTTGGTATGTAGAGTAGATAAGACAAGATGACCGGTAAGACTTGCCTGAACGGCAATTTCTGCTGTTTCCAGATCCCGAATCTCTCCAATCATGACTACATCGGGATCTTGCCGTAATATCGCTCTTAAACCTTTAGCAAAAGTCATTTGAACTTTGGTATTTACCTGGGTCTGTCCTATGCCTGCCAAATCATATTCTATTGGATCTTCGATTGTAAGAATGTTTCGCGTGACCTGATTCAGTTCTGTGAGCATGGCATATAAAGAGGTCGTTTTACCCGACCCTGTGGGGCCTGTAACTAAAATGATGCCGTGGGGTTCAGAAATCATCTTACGCATAGCGTTTAGTGTTGATTTGGGCATCCCTAAAAGGTTTAAATCCAGCTGTGCAGCTTGTTTATCCAATATTCTCAAAACTACTCGTTCGCCGTGGTTTGAGGGAAGGGTGGAAACCCTGACGTCAATGTTGTGACCTCCAATTCGTAGGGAAATGCGGCCGTCCTGGGGAATTCGTTTTTCAGCAATATCCAGTTTTGCCATCACTTTGACCCTTGAAATGACCAAAGGAGCTATAGCTCTTTGAATTTCAAGAACTTCCTGAAGCACTCCATCAATTCGATTGCGCACCAGGACTCTATCTTCATACGTTTCGATATGGATATCGGAAGCTTTTTGTTTAATAGCTTGAGTAAATAATGCGTTTAGCAAGCGAATAATTGGCGCATCATCCTGGTTTTCCAATAAATCCTCGCTCACTGGAAGCTGGCTGGCCAGCATGGAGAGATCCATATCATCTTCCATGCCTTCTGCTGCATCCAGAATGGATGATTTGGATTGATAGATATGCGCAAGGTGTTGCTGAAAAGCAGACTCATCTATTTGTTTTAAATCCAGATCACGCTGGAGTATGCGTTTTACTTCAACCAGTGCCTGTAACGAAGTGTTCGGTAAATGGTATACCGTTGCAGTTCCATTTTTAATTTCGCTGACCACTACTCCATTGTTTTTAGCAAAGCTATAGGGCAGAGTTAGTGATTTGTCGTCTTTATCCATAGTTTACTTGGTCATTTTTGATAAGTTTTTAGGCCGGCCACTAAAGGGTACAGGCAAACTCCCTTGGGTTAACGGTGGTAATAAGGTCTGATTATTTACTTCTTCATATTGTTCCTGTGACCGTATCCAGTCTAATTGGTATTGCCGAACGTCATTGTATTTTGCTCCGGTAACCTCTAAGTTGTCTCGCTCATTACGAAGTATAATCGGTTTAATAAAGACCATGAGAACACGTTTGTCTCTATTCCGAATGTTGTGTTGAAACAGTTTACCAAGTCCAGGTATGTCACCAAGGATGGGGATGCGGTTATTGTCATTTCCCAGGCTGTCCTGGGTTAAACCACCTAATACAACAATATCCCCGCTTTCAACATGCACGGAGGTCACGATGCTGCTGATTTTAAAAGTGGGGTTAAGAGAACTTTCAGTAGTGCTGGATGGATCAAGGGTGTCGTTACCCTGGTCAATTTGCATTTGAATTCCCTGACCACGTGTGATTTGCGGTCTTACATAAAGGTGCAAAGCCACATTAACCCGGTCGAACGTTGTGAATGGAGTTCCTCCATTAGTCGAGCCTCCTGCGTTACTAGGCTGTGTGGTTGATGCTACAGATACCTGTTTACCTACGAGAATTTTAGCCTGACGATTATCCAGAACCACTACTGATGGAGTTGATAAAATATTGGCTTTTTGTTCTCGAGCCAAAGCATAAATCTGTGCCTGAAAATTATCGGTTCGTGTTTTGCTGTTTATAATGGCAAACCCTGGTCTGAACTTTTTGGGATCTCCAGTTTGCAGATCAGAACCCCATTCAATACCTAAATTATTAACATCATTTTCATCAACTTCCGCAACTAAAGCCTCGATCAATAGCTGGGCTGGTTTGATATCTAATTGAGCAATTACATTTTTAAGAATGCGAATAATTGAAGGAGGAGCATTGATGATAATGGAGTTGGTATTGGGTTCACCGATAATTTGTACCGTCGGCTTGGTAGACCCTTCATTTTGGGTGTTTGCCGAGGTGGTATTTCCCGTTGCCTGAGATGAGTTCAGCCCTGAGTTAGCTGACATCGATTGTGATGAACTCTGGCCATCTGCTCCGCTTAAACTGACCAGATTGGAGGCAGGATTGGTGCTGTCTAATGCAGGACGAGTAATGGTGCCAATCGTTGTTCCCACATTACCGCTGAAATTTGCCTGAGCAATGCCTGCGAGTATGGGGACCAAATCCTCAGCTCTCAGGTAATTTAGATAAACTACTTGCGTATTGGAGTTAATGCCTTCTGAACTTTCTCTATCCAATTTTAATATTAGCATTCTTAGTCTGATTCTATCGGTTTTATTGCCACTAACCAAAATAGCATTAGAACGATCATCTGCTGCAATGGTAATTTGCGTCCTGCTTCCTAAACTGGGTTGCGTCTTAACCAAATCTTTCAGGGTGTTGGCAATATCCATGGCAAGCGCATGTTTCAGTGGTACCATGTCAATTCCGTTTGACGAAGAGGTGTCAACCTGTCTGATAATATCCGTCAGACTTTTGATGTTATTTGCCCTTCCGGACAGGATGAGCATATTGGAGGGGGCATAAGCAGAAACACTGCTCCACTGGGGCATCAACGGGCGCAATACAGGAACAAGCTGTTCAGCCGGAACATAATGCACCGGAATGACAGAGACCATCATGTCATCCCCCCTGGGAGGATTTCTCATATCATTAAGCAGATCTGGCGATTGGGTCTTCGCATCAATATTCGGTATAATTTTAATGATTTCCCCGTTAGGAATGGCTGCATAACCTGATACCTGTAGTACTGAGAGAAATACTTGGTACAATTCACGATTGGATAGAGGAGATGAAGAGATGATCGATATCTTTCCTTGTACTCTGGGATCAATCACAAAGTTTTTACCGGTGACTCGTGAGACTTCCGCTATAACGGCACGGATATCTGCATTTCTCAAATTCCACAGCTTACTGGAAGGGGGAAGAGAGTGCGATTGTTCTGGATTTTGAGGCACCTGTCCAGCGCCAAGAGATGAGGAAGGTTTTACGCTTGCGCCATTCTGTTGGTTATCAGGTTTTTGAGACAAGGCGTTTTTTAGTTCTCTGGCGGTCTGATAATCTTCTATTGGCCCAATTTGAACAAGGTACAGATGCTTATCAGCAAGATTTTTAATCTCAATTTTTTGATTTGTTAGTTTTGCAAGTTCCTGTTGGCGTAGTTCTGCATCTTTCTTTAAATTAAATGCACCGGCCTGTAGATAAAAAATAGTCGAGCCATTTTTAGTGATGGTCGAAATATTAACGTCATTAGCATGAATTAAGGAAGACCACATCAAGGCTAAAAGTACAATTA
Organism: Legionella moravica DSM 19234; assembly: GCF_000423305.1. Classification (GTDB taxonomy): domain Bacteria; phylum Pseudomonadota; class Gammaproteobacteria; order Legionellales; family Legionellaceae; genus Legionella; species Legionella moravica. The sequence continues at coordinate 63,303 of NZ_KE383999.1, forward strand.
CTAAAGAGCGCATTTAAAAACCGTAAAGTCATGAATGCTAACATAATAACTAAAATTGACTGGTTACAATAGCTTTTTTGATAACTAACTTAAGGATTTTTATAAGGAAGTGAATTGGTGGCTATGGGTGGACTCGAACCACCGACCTCAGCATTATGAGTGCCGCGCTCTAACCGGCTGAGCTACATAGCCACAAGAGGCGTGATTTTGTCTTTTTCACGTTCTGATGTCAAGAGTGTGAGCCTGTTTTTTTTAATTTTTTTTATTTTTCCAGGCACAGAGTTTGTGCCATATCGTTCCACTCTATAAGACTCTATATTAAGCAATGCGATAAGTGTTTTGTTTGGAATCACTTAAGGTTTATTTAATACTGGCAGTTTATAATAGATTCAACTTCATTGTATGGGTGATAGCGTATATGACAAAAGTCGCGGTTACTTTCAGTCCTATTGTTGGTGGAAGCAGCGTTATTTCTTTGAAAGAAGCATTTGAACACGTTGGTTCTACTATTGTGGATGCTGATTACAGAAAGATGCTGGAGGATATCCCTGATGAACAATTTCAAGAGCTCTATAAAGATCCTCAAGGACGACAAATCCTTTTTGCACATGCTAAAGCTCGAGCCGCTGAAGTACTAGAGGACGTTGATTGTCTGGCATTATCGGGCAACAATGCAATGATTGATCCTGAATTATTCAATAAAGAGAGAGAAGAAGGGCAGCCTTATGACTTTTCCCGCACGGTAGCAGAACTTGCATTAGTCCATGTTGCCATCGAAAAAGGGATGCCAATACTGGGTGTCTGCGGTGGACATCAGGTGATCGCTGTATATGGTGGTGGGGAAATTGCTGATCTGAAAGCAACGCAGTTAGAGACGCAATGCTACATGAATTACGATTCGATCAGAATAAATAAAGACACCATGGCGGCTCAGATATTTGGCGGGCGAGAGTTTACTGAAGATGTTACTGCAACACATTATGAAGGTAATTTTTTTGGTGCACACAGTCAAATTATATCCAAATTACCTAAAGGTTTTATCGAGTCAGGTATCGCAAGTGATAATCAATCCAACGAATTAACAGAAAATATCAATGGTGTTCCAATTATCACTACTCAATTTCATCCTGAAATTGGTGCAAAAGGTTTGCCTGAAGCCAAGTTTGTATACAGAAGAACACAACACGACATAGAAACCAACCTGAGAATCTTCGAGTTTATGCACGGAGCAGCAGTTGCGTACAACCAGAAGAAACAAATGATGAATCAATTGCGTCAATTCAAAACTGAAAATGATGAGCAGATAAAGCCATCAGAAGTTCAATCTTCTATGAAAGAACTACGTGAACAAAAACAGGGCGAAGCACAAAAAATACTCTCTAAAAAGTCGCATGAATCCGGTATTCATTGGAGTGAACCATCAGGATATGCTTTGCTGGGAGTTTCACTTTTGCTAACGGGACTGTTTATTCTATTTCCTCCGGCAGGTTTAGCTGCAGCGGTAGGGATTGGTTCGGCGATTATATTGAGTGCTGTATTAGGAGTTCTGGCTGTTGTCGCGTCTGATTGGGTTGAAAAAACAACTAATGCTGTTATTGATAGCATTTCATCTTTAACTGCTTCTGTATTTAGAGCGACTATTTCAATGGGAATTACTAAATTTTTAGTCAATCAATTAAGTGAAAAAGAAAAGCTGAAGGCTAATGCAAATAGTAACGAAGCTGAACTAAATACAGCGAATCCATCATTAGAAAATGATAGTTCCACATCAAGAATACTCTCATCTATTCCTGATGTACCAAATAGAGAAGTTTTAACACCAGCAGATATTTTACGAGACACGCCTGCTCGGTTATGGACAGCTACAAAGGCTGATAAGGTATCTGTTACTGATGTAATGGAGGCCAATGGGGTTAGTAACAGTGAGCATGAGGGTGAAGAGCAAACACAAGAGCATCGAAATGAGTCTGGAATGAATTTAACTGCTTAACGCACTTTTAAGCTGTTTCCAAGTTGCCTTTTATCAGATTCAGCTCATATGCAGAATAGATGAATTATAGATTTTCTTACTAAGACCTATGAACAGTTTTGATTTGGTTCGTGCATCGTATTAGTTGTTCACGCATTTCCACCCAATTTATACCGAATGATCTAAACAAGTTGATTAAAGTCTGATGCATGTATTCATCGAACTGTTTTTCTATAATCAGCTGGTCGACAAAGATAGTGTTGTTCGTCTGCTCCTGACGACTAATTAGACTCTATCACAATCAGTACATCTTACTTCAACAACTGCCTTAACTAACTCTATGAACAATTGTGAATAATCATAAATTAACACTTTCAAAGCATTACCCTAATTAGCTTTACCGATGGAGGTAAACGCTTATTTTATTTCCTACACAATACCCCTTGAACTCTGTTTTAAATTTGTCTGATATAATTAATATATGAACATTTGAAATATTAATGTGTCTTTGCTTTATTGGCATGGAGAACTATATATGTCTCGCTCCAAAGATGAACATTTAGAAGCAAATGATTCTTTATTTGATATTACTGTCCAAACCTGGGGTACTCAGGATAGGCCTAGTAATGGAATGATGACTTTTGCGGATCAGACTCTATTTGGAGGAAATGTTGGTCATGCTGCGATAAATATGAAGTTACCCATTACAGAACAAATCAAAAAATGGATAGAACAATATTGCTGCAAACAATCATTTGAACAATTTTGCACAGAAAAAAATGATGAAACGATAACCTTTGATCAATATCTTGAGTCAGTTGAAAAATTAATTCCTGTCAGTAGAAAACGTGTTGAAGTACGACAAGCAAAATATCATTCCTCGGGTGTCATAATCCCAACTGAAAAAAGTTCATATGAACAATCTTTTTTTGAAATTGATTGGAGTTGGTGGCCTGGGAGGCTTCAAACAGAAAAAGATGATTACTTAAAAGAGCGTGAAGGCAAAGAATATCATTATGCGCCTGAATGGAAAGAATACTTTCAGCCAGAGCAACGAGTACATCGAGGTAAGTTAAGAGAGCGCGTATTAGACTACGCACCTTCTGTCATGATACATCAACGTGATTTACCCGAAGTTTTATTAAAAAGATATCAACAAGTAGCACAACTCGCTCAAATTGACGAAAAACTCAATTTAATTGAGCGTGTACAAATTAAAATTAATGGTCTTAATAGTTATAATGCGAGTGGATCTACTCGGTTGATGTTTAAAAATTTAAATTTAAATTTTGATGAAATTTGTGATGGATATTTAGAGCAATTAAATGGAGATAAATCTACAACCAAGAAATCAGATAATTCATCAAAAAATCCTCCTACGGAGAAGGAAATTGATAAATTTATTAAATATCTTACTTCCCAAATAAAAAAGAAAACACAAGAGCTCTTGAAAGAAAAAGCAATAATTGAAAAAGAGATTAAAAATCAAAATGTCACTGCAATTTTAGAAACTAAAATAGATGGACTTCAAAAACGAGTGGAATTTTCCCAAAATAAATTAGATGAACTAGCAAAAGCCCTTGATCCCTTTAAAACAGAACATATTGAACCAGTTCTATTATCAAAAGGAATTAATGCCGCTTTAGAAAAAGTATTCCCTGAATTGGAGATACAGCTGGAATATGGTGATATTTCAGTTGAGTCAATAAGTGCAATTTTAATACAAGTGGAAAGTGCGTTTAATAAACTATCAAGAAATAAAAATAAAAGCCCCGAAGATGAAAAACGCCTGGAAGTACTTAAAGACCTCAAAAACGAATTAATGCACTATGAAAATCATGGTGTAAAATTAACAAAAGAGCTAGAGCTTCTATTAAACAACGCTCTAAAAAACTGGGAAGAGTTACTTGATAAACCATGCAGAATTATTCCCATAGAGAATGTCAAAACAATTCGTGATAACTTATTCTTATTAGAAAAAGTCTTCTTGGGTAAAATTCAATTTTATGAACAAAATCATAAAAAATTACTGCAAGAATTAAATAAAGCAAAAATAGATTTGATGAAATTAAATAAATTTGATGAATTCTATAAGAACAATAAAGATCTCTATGTCATAGCCGGTGTTCCTCCTGATCATAGGGTATTATTGCCTTTAGCGGTGAACGGTAAAAGAGGTTTACACCCTGAGGCTATGCTAAAAAAAATGCATGAAATTGTAGCAGGGCCCCAAAAGAAAGAATTCAATTTACATACCAATAATTGTTCACTTACTTCAATAGAAGTCTTATCTGCAGGAGCAGAACATGATCCATTATTGCACTCAATAATGGGAACACGCGCCTTGGATTTTTTCGGAACACCACAGCAGGTACTGGAAAATGCCAAATTAACAAGTAAAGCCATTAATGGCGGGAAAACAAGTAATTTTTTTACACTAATAACTACTGCACGTCCATTAGACAGAGCTTTGGGCTATGCCTTTTCAATATATTTGGATCCTGAGGCTTCAAAAACAAAGCAAAATGCCGGTTTAGTACTTGGTGTATTGGTTGGTTTAGTCAAAACACCAGGCATTATTATTGGCTCTTTGTTAAATCCAAAAGCGGGTTTTAACGATATTTTAAATACTTTAAGTCGCGTCTACAGTCGTAATTCTACGGGATTAAAAGTTGGATTAACTCTCATGGCACTACTGCCAATGATAGTATTGGCTCCTTTAGCAGCAATACAAAAGGGCGTGGAAGTCATTGCAGAAACGATAGCCACGCCATTTAAACTGATAGCAAGTTTTTTTGAGCAAAAGCCTCAAAGCACTGATGAGATTACCGTGCCTGTTGGTAGTAAAAAGGTAGCTGAAAAGGAAGGCAGTTATTCTAAAACCGCGTTAGCTGGGTTAGTTAATAGTAAAATAAAATCAAAAATTGATGAACATACGATCACAGTAGAATTTCAAAAATCACCTCAAAAAATGATAGAAGAGTTTGAATCACAGTTAAAGGAAAACCCTGGCAAAGTTGTTGTATTGACTGAAAAGGCACATAGTGCTGTCCTGAAATATGTATCAGAAAGTGATGATGAGGCACTAAAACAGAAACTTTATTATTGTTTTAACCAATCAATAACTCGTAGTCAGGAATTCGCTCCCAGAACGAGGAGGGATATAGATGAATTGGTAGAAGAGGTTACATCGACTGATAAAACAGAGTTAACTACCGGCTCCAGACAAGAATTATTGATGAGTCCTTTGATTGACGAGGAAGAAAGCATTGATTTAGACCATCAACTAGAAACTAGAACTGAGAGTAAGATGCGCATATAAATCAAAGAGTGATATGTGATCAGGTTAATTTTAAAGCGATTATTATTTTTTTACTGGACTATCAGGGATAATATTTAGAGGCTTGGCCGATTAAAAAAGGCAGACATCATGAGAGAATTTATTGATGTCTGCGCTTTTATGAATATGAGGAATTAAATGATTAACAGGAATAAAGCTCCTGGACCACGCAAAACCTGAACTAATAATTGCTGCTTTTTATTTTGAGCTATGGATTGTAATGTTTTTACGTCTTTGGTTGGGACTTTATTAGCAGAGATAATAATATCACCCGGACGTAAACCTGCTCGCCATCCAGCACTGCTTTCTGACGCGCCTACAACCTGTACACCAACAACATTACCGTGAGGTGGTGATTCTTGTTCAAAATTGCGTAGAGCAAGTCCATAGAGAAATGGATTATTGGATTGCAGTTTTTGCTCATGTTTTTTGATATCAGTCACTTCAGCATTTAATGTTAAGGGCTTATTATCACGTAAAATCATGATTTTTGCTGTCGATCCGACCCGCAATAAACTAATCGTTGTTTTAACCTGAGTTGCTTGAGTAATTTTGGTATCATTAATTTGTACTATGATATCACCTGCTTTTAATCCGGCAATTTCGGCTGGAGAATTTTCATTAACCTGTGATACCAGCGCTCCCTGGACGTCTTCAGGATAACCCATAGATTGCGCTAATTCAGGAGTTAAGTGCTGAACAAAGATTCCCATCAGCCCTCTATGGATAGAGCCAAACTTGATAATTTGCTGAGTAACATCTTTAACCATATTGATTGGGATGGCAAATCCTATTCCGATATTTCCGCCGTAAGGGGATATGATGGCTGTGTTGATTCCTATCAATTCGCCTTTGGTGTTAACCAGCGCTCCTCCAGAGTTTCCTGGGTTAATCGCTGCATCAGTTTGAATAAAGTTCTCTACACCTTCAATATTCAGATCGCTGCGTTTCAGTGCACTTACGATACCAAAAGTGGCCGATTGGCTGTTACCAAAGCTGTTTAATCCAAATGGGTTACCAATTGCAACAACAAAATCACCGACTTGCAAATTATCTGAATCACCAATTACCAGTGATTTCAAATTTTTTGCATCAATTTTTAGGACTGCCAAATCTGTTTCGCTGTCTCCGCCAATCAAGCGCGCTTTCAAACGTCGCCCATCCTGAAGAGTTACGGTAATTAAATTGGCGTTACGTATAACATGGTCATTGGTCACAATGATGCCAGATTTGGGATCAATGATAACGCCTGATCCAATACTTTCAAATTTACGGCCTTTATCTGGAACTCGAGACTGGCGCTTGTTTTCTGGAGCTGCATCATCATCACTTCCTGAAGCTGAGGCGTCATTGGGTAAATAACCCTGAACGGCAACATTAACAATTGCTGGCATTATGTTTTTTAAAACGGGTGCCAAATTAGGCATAACAGTCTCATCAGCTTGCACTGCTAAAGAGACTGTTAAAAGAAGTAAGGTGCTTGCTAATAACTTTAAGTGTTTTATCATTTTATTCATCCCGAGGTTGATCGTTAAACCAGATAAAAGTACCTATTCTACCTGTTTGTGATTGTCTACGATAGGAATAGAACTCATTTTTTAATTCAAAAGTACATAAATCCGACTGATAAACCGCTGTTACTCCATGTAAATTAAGGATTAATTTGGCAATTTTAGGCAAATTTGCAAGCCATTTGCTGCCCGTGGGTTTAAATGCTACATGACTTAAAGGGTATTTTTCAGTAAAGGATTGATGTACTTCATCTCCCACTTCGTAACAATTTTGGCAGATTGCCGGACCAATCCAGGCCAGTAAGTCTGACGTATCGCTGTTCATTTTAGACAGAGTGTTTTCTACAATCCCATTAAATAAACCCTTCCAACCGGCATGGATGGCTGCGATTTCATCACCTTGTATGTTGCACAGAGTAATGGGGAGGCAATCTGCTGTCAGAATGACTAAGGGATGTAATGGGGAGCGAGTTATTGCTGCATCGGCACACCGATTCGAGTCTGCTTCAGGAATGACGCATGTGGTGCTGTGTGTTTGTTCTAACCAGACAGGTTCTTCCGGAAGACGCAAAACCTCTTTCAGCTGTTCTCTGTTTTTCATTACATGCAGGGGATCATCACCTACATGTAAACCAAGATTATTTTCATTATACGGCGAGACACTATACCCTGACAGGCGAGTAGTCGATAATGCTGTAATATTTCGTGGAGCGGACCAATTGGCTAATCTAGTATTCATAATGCTCATCCAGGGTTTCCAGCAATAATTTGAAATCATCAGGCATTGGGGCTTTAAATGTCAATTCCTCTTCTGTCTTGGGGTGACGAAAGGTAATGGAGCAAGCATGAAGTGCTTGTCGTTTAAATTGCTGAAGTTGCATTCTTAATTGATCGTTGGCATTCAGCGGGAATTTGATTCGTCCATTATAAAGTTGGTCACCAACAACAGGATGATTGATATGAGCCAGGTGAACCCTGATTTGGTGAGTCCTTCCTGTCATCAGGCTCACATCTAAAAGCGTGAAGTCATTATAGTGTTTTTTAATTGCATAATGAGTAATGGCCTGTCTGCCTTGTCCAGTAACTGCCATCTTAAGCCGGTTTCTGGGATGTCTGCCAAAACCTGTGTCAATCGTTCCTCCAGATATCACATGACCGAGTACCAGGGTGATGTAGTTTCGTTTTATGTCTCGTGCCTGCATTTGGCGAATTAAAGAGGTATGCGCCATTAGTGATTTTGCTACAATCAATAACCCTGTTGTATCTTTATCCAGACGGTGAACTATTCCTGCTCGAGGCAAATGTTGAAGATCTGATGCATGGTGCAGCAAGGCGTTGACTAAAGTATGTTCTTTATTACCAGCACCTGGATGCACCACTAGCCCAGCAGGTTTATTTAGCACCAGAACATCTTCATCTTCGTAAATGATATCAAGGGGAATAGATTCTGGTAAGCACTGGGTAAAATCAGTATCGATTGTATTCAGATCAACATGAATTTCGATCCGGTCGCCATCAAGTGTTTTATCTTTGGGTTTGCAGGGCTTGTTATTTAGTGTTACCGAACTTGATTTAATCCAGTTGCTGATTTGTGAGCGTGAATATTCCGGCAACAGTTGAGCGAGTACACTGTCGATACGTTGACTGTGATACTCGCGAGGAATTGTAATTTGCTTTTGAATGTGTTCTATCATCAGGCTGGTTGCATCTCAACTTCAGTCAGACGCCCTCGTAAAGAATTCGGCAAAGCATCTGTAATGTGTAGTGTGACAAATTGGCCAATAAGCTGCTCGGGGCCTTCGAAATTGACTACACGATTACATTCAGTACGGCCAGCTAATTGATTATTATCTTTTTTAGAAAATCCGGTAACCAAAATTCTTTGCGTCGTGCCTATCATGGATTGGCTGTAACGAGAAGCATTTAGTAACAATCGGTTTTGCAAGATTTGCAGGCGTTGTTTTTTTACCTCCAACGGAGTGTCATCCGGTAAATTGGCCGCAGGCGTTCCTGGTCTTGGGCTGTAGATGAAGCTGAACGAAGTATCAAATCCAATCTCATGAACCAAATCCATAGTGTCCTGGAAATCCTTATCAGTCTCACCAGGAAAACCTACGATAATATCGGTAGACAACCGGATATCAGGGCGGATTTTACGTAATTTTCTGATTTTGGATTTAAATTCAAGAGCGGTGTAACCTCGTTTCATTAATCCTAAAATACGATCGGAACCGCTTTGAACAGGAAGATGTAAATGATTGGCCAGTTCAGGAACTTCAGCATAAGCATTGATTAGATTGTCTGAAAAAGCCAAAGGATGAGAAGTAGTAAAGCGAATTCGACCAATTCCCTCAATTGCAGCGATATAGTGAATTAATAGTGCCAGATCAGCGGTTTCTCCGTGTTCCATGGCTCCACGATAATCATTCACATTTTGTCCCAGTAAATTGATTTCTCTTACGCCTTGAGCTGCAAGTTGGTAGCATTCAGCCAGAACGTCATCAAATGGTCTGCTGATTTCTTCTCCACGGGTGTAGGGAACCACGCAAAAACTGCAATATTTGCTGCAACCCTCCATAATCGATACAAAAGCTGTTGGACCCTCAGCTCTTGGGGCAGGAAGATGATCAAATTTTTCAATTTCAGGAAAGCTGATGTCAACAACTGATTTGTTTTTTTCAAGACGTTCATTCAACAGAGCAGGGAGCCTGTGCAAGGTTTGAGGACCAAAAACAATATCTACAAAAGGAGCTCTTTTTATAATATCAGCACCTTCCTGGCTAGCTACACATCCTCCAACACCTATAACAACGTGAGGATTTTTTGCCTTATATTCTCGCCACTGACCTAACTGTGAAAATACTTTTTCTTGAGCTTTTTCTCTGATAGAGCAAGTATTCAGCAATATGACGTCAGCGTCATCTACTTGATCGGTCTTAACCAAACCATGAGATTCCATTAAGACTTCTGCCATTTTTGATGAATCATACTCATTCATTTGGCAACCATTGGTTTTAATATATAATTTTTTAGCCATAATCTTCTACTTTTAAAACGCCGTATTATTTCATTAATGTACACTTTGGCAATAGGTTTCTTTAATTTTTGGTAAAATAAGCAGCGCAATGATCATACCCAAAGGCAGTATTGCCAAGGCGGTATGGTACGCAGCAAGTGGGTAAACTCGAATGGTACCACTTATTTCACCTTGCCACATTTTATCGAGAACATAACCTATCAGGGGTTGTGCCAGAGCAATGCCCACCATGTTCATCATATTCATAAAGCTCAGTCCTGTAGCAACGTATTTCTTGTTACACAACTCTTTTGCAACTGAGAATGCGGGCAGAAAGCCAGCCGAAAAAATCCCAAAGGCAAGGAGTAAAATTTGCATTATTAATGATGAGCTGACAGGAACAAAAATAAAGATGCTGGAACAGAGTAACGCGCCAATGCATCCAATATACATAGGGGGTTTTCTTAAACCGATGCGGTTGGAGAATATCCCCCATAGAGGACTGGCTATCGCCCATCCAATAAATACAAGCGAAATATAATTTGCTGCCGTTGATTTGGCAATCAACATTTTATTCATTAGAAAAGGAACACCCCATAGTCCACAAAAAACGGGTGTTGCCATATACATAAGGCCACCATAAGTGGCAACAAGCCATAGTTGTTTGTTTTTGATCAAGGCCATTAAACTGGGTAACAAGCGTTCTTCATCGTCAACCGGATGTTGGTGTACTGGAGGTTTATAATTTTTAGGGGTATCTCGGGCGATTAAGATGATCAAAATTGCAAGGAGCATTCCAATGACACCCATAATGATCATGCTATGACGCCAGCCAAAGCCATCAATGAGTAAGGCCAGGGGCGTTTCTCCGCCTATGGCTCCCAACATGCCAATAGTGACCATGAGTCCTGTTAATAAAGCGAATTTTTGTGCTGGAAACCAGTTTGCTGCTAATTTCATCGTACCAACTGCTGCAAAAGCAGAGCCAAAACCAATCATAAGTCGAGCAATGCAGGCCATAAAAAAATTATCAGTCATGCCAAAAGCAATCGTACTGAGAGCACACACTACTGTAGCTACAGTTAACAGGCGATGAGGACCAAAATAGTCCATTAATACTCCACCGGGCAATTGCATGGCAGCATAGGAGTAAAAATATACTCCAGAGAGTATACCCAGAGTTTGACTGGTTACTGAGAAATCTCTCATTAATTCATTGCTCATGACACTGGGAGAAACTTGTAACAGACACTCGTAGAAATAAAACAGGCATCCTAAACCCCAAACCATCCAGGGCATAAAGGATCGAATAGCAGTTGTCTGCACTGATTCTGACTGTGTATTATAATGAGCCATTATTTTATTGATCTCCAGGTTTACCAAGGTAATTTGATTTTGCGAGAATTACAGACCAAACAAAAAACGATAAAAGACGGGGGTACAAGATCCCTTGAAGTTCCGTCAGAGGTGCGGTTTTTTTAATCACAAAGTCAACTTTATAAGTTAGCATACCTAAAGACAAATATCACTTATTAAAATAGTACCATTTTGTGCTTTATTTGTCTATTGGGCTGGGTATGAGTACTTATTGTTCATTAGGGTCATCGGGAGCATCAAGAACCACGCGAGTTCCCTTCATTCCACCACCTGGAAGATCAATAAATTCTTCGTTGAGCCATCGGGCATCCTCTATGAACATTCGAACACAGCCATGGCTGGCTCTGTAGCCGGGAACATCATAGCTTCCGTGTAAGGCAAATCCTCTAAAAAAATGCATGCAGTAGGGCATTAAAGCGCCACCACTTTCTCCATTGGCTCTGCGCGGAAATACCGTTGAGACACAGTCTATATCCTGTTTTCTAATAATGCGAAACGAGCCAGTAGGGGTGCCACAGCCACCGGCAACATTACATTTTCCCACTCCTGAAGAAATGGGTCCCCACCAGAGCAGTTCTCCATCTTCATCATAAGCTCCCCAGGCTAATTTCTTTTGGCTTACATAGATGGTTTTTTCGCCATCAGATTCTATATAGCGAGGAAAAGGAGATACGTCATATATGGTCAGGCGCTCTATGTTTTTAGGAATGGCGATCGTCATTCCTGGTTTTAAGCTAATATTCATACGATTAATACGTCGGACTATATCTCGTTCTTCAGTATTGGGAAATAATTCCTCCCAGCTCTCCCCATTTTTAACTTTCATACAAAAATAATCAGGTTTATTGCATAAGGTTTCGCCGTAACGAACATAGGCAAAGCTGGTGTGACTCGTTAACATAAACCCAAGCAATGCGGATATTGATATCAAAATTTTGTTCATAATGATTTCAATTTTTTATTCATCGTATCTTTTATAGCGGCAAAAAGTGTATTTACTTAACATTTTTTAATGGATATTACTTGAATACTAGGCTCCGTGAATAAAATTCAATTGTTGCACAAAAAACCTTCATTGCGAGTGTTAGCGAAGCAATCCAGATCGAATCTTCGCTAACACGCTTTAATGGATTGCTTCACTTCGTTCGCAATGACGACTTATTTGCAATATATTAAAAATTCGTTCACAGAACCTAAGATTCAGCACTGGAACTTATAGATTGCCAGGCTTGATGAATTTCAGCGAGCAACATATTCGATTGAGCTAACAAATCTTCATCATTATTCAGATTGGCTTTAAGCAATATATGTTGAATGTATTCATATATTTTGTGGAGATTTACAGCGATTTCACCACCTTGATCCTGATTCAGGCTTGATTTTAAACCCTCCACAATGGTGATTGCTTTTCCAATGTGCTCACCCTTATCCTTAATTTGTTTCCTTTGAATATTTCCTTGTGCGGTGGCTATATGTGATCGCGCCCCTTGCAGGAGTAATTCAATGAGTTCATGAGGGGATGCCGTATCAATGCGAGTTTGCAGTTCAATTGATTTGTATTGATTTGAAATTTGCGCATATGGATTTTTCATCTCTGTACTCTCATTTTATTTTTTAATTTGGGGTAAATTAGCCAATTGCTGAGTTAAAAATCCGCTGGTGTTTTGCAGTTGTGTCAAGAGCGTATCAAGTGCAGTAAATTGTTTTAAATACCTGGCTTGAATGGAGTCGCTGCGTGTATCGATGACGTTTTGGACTTTTCCCAACTCTTTCACCTGATTGTTCAACTGGGATGCTCGAACATTTAAGTCTCCATCAGTACTCATATAAGTGTTTATTAACGAATTCATTAATACCGCGATGCCATCGGTTACCACTACTTGTCCTCGTGACCCAGTAGAACCAGACAGGACATTGATGGATAATCCTCCCAGTGCTCCGCTCCCACTTAACGTGACGCCATCAGAGGACGTTGCAGAAAGAGAGCCGATAGTTCCTGACATACTGACGCCTGGAGTGAATTCTGTCAGGGCGACGTTATAAGAGCCTGCTTTTACAGTTGTATTGACTGAGTTAATTCGAATGTTGGCATCAGTTGCTGAGGCGGTTTTTGCAAACAAGGAGCCAATATCTTTATAGTTATTATCAAGAGCTTTTTTAAATTGAGTCTGATTGAGCTCCAATAAGCCCTGTTTATTCGTGATAATTCCCAAATCGGCTAGTGATTTGATGGGACTGGATCCATTGTTTATAGGACTGGTGGCCCATTTGTTAATATTGAGCTTCAGATTTCGAAACTGAGGATCGCCTTGAAATACCCCACTTTGCTTCGTGTCAGAGTTGTAACCGGTCAAATTGGTGAGGAAGGTCATTGTGTCATTATATTGTTTAATAAAATCATTCACCAAACTGGATAATTGGTCTTTATTATCATCAATATTTAACGTGATCTGTTTTCCAATCTCTGCTTGTTTCAAGTTCAGTGTGACACCGGCTATCGCATCCTGCAACTGGTTACTGCTTTGGCTCAATGTTAACCCATTAATCTTTACAAGACTGTTTTGCGCACCGATGGTTTCAGTTAAGGCATTGACCCCGGTTGTTGGATCGTAATTTAGTGCCGCAACTCCTCCTGTAATTTTCATGGCATAATTTTCGCCGGTTTGTGAGGAGGTTAGGGTAAGTCGAGATCCCGTACTATCTTGTACTATACTCGCGGTAACAGATGTGCCTGCGTTATTAATGGCATCTCGTACAGCGGCAAGACTATCGTTACCTGGAGCAATCGTGATGGATAAAGGCGTAGCTGAAGCATTTGGAGTAAATACGGTCTTATCGGCATTATAGGTGCCAAAATTAATCGTCAGTGTACCACTGCCTGTGTTGGTCATGTAGTTGCTGGCAAGACTTTGTTGTTGAGCCAGCTTTTGAACCTCAACCTGGTATGAGCCTTTTACTGCCTGTGGTGTTATCGAGGTTGAAAAATGATCCTGATCGCTCATGGAGTATTTCATAGTATAAAACTGACTTAAATCCGATAACTTGGTCAAAGAGGCCTGGAAATTAGATAAATAGCTTTTTAATTGCCCAATAGCGGATAATTCAGTGTTTACATTAGTTAACTGTTTGTCATGTCGGGCTTGTGCTGGCGTAATTTCGGCTTTGACTAATGCATCAACCAAAGTTTTTACATCTAGTCCTGAACCCACGCCTGGTGATGATAAACTCATATAGTCCCTTAATTAAATTGATTTAAAATACTACTTTTTATTAAGTCAGTTTGAACAGGTCCATTTATTAAACGTGCTTATCTATAGAACCACTTATTATTTCATCAAGCAAACTTAATAAATGCAAGTATTCATCTGATGGCATTTTGCGTATTACTTTATCTGACAATTTATCGGAAACAATGGTCTGAATTAGACCTGTTGCTTCATCCAATGTCTGCTTTGTTTCAGGATCCTTGACAGAACCTACAGAGCTTTGTTGCTCCACACTGGCAACTTCATCTGCGTCAAGCAGAGATTCATTCTGGTTTGTCTGACTGATTGAAGGTGTAGATTCAATTTTCATTTCATACTCCTTTATACCCAAATTACTTTGGGGTACAAACTAATTAAGGTGCAGCAAACGCTGCACCTTAATTGTTACTTCATTACCGACCTAACAAGGACAGAACAGATTGTGGCATGCTGTTCGCTTGAGCCAGCATTGCTGTACCAGCTTGTTGCAGGATTTGGTTCTTGGTTAAATTAGCCATTTCAGCAGCGTAGTCAGCATCCAGTACTCGGCTGCGAGCAGCGGATAAGTTATCTGATACGTTTTGAAGGTTGGCTATTGTAGAGTCAAATCGGTTTTGCAACGCACCCATGCTAGCGCGGTTGGCGTTAACACTGTTTAACGCTGCGTCAATACGCTTGATAGCAGTTTGAGCGCCAGCAGCTGTGCTGACATCAACAGAGTCCACACCAAGAGCATCTTTGGCAATTGCAGCATTAAGGCCCAAAGTAGCAACTGTACCGCCGATGTTAATTGTATCTGTTGCACTTACTGACAGAGTTCCACGTAACGCGCCATCGAATGCACCACCAGTAACCGTTAAGCCGTCTGTACCTGCTGTAAAACCGGTACCACTCTCAGTTACAGTAATGTTACGACCATCAGCTGCGGTTAAGGTTAAATCACCACCGTTCAATGATGCAGTAACACCAGTTTGATCACTGACTCCATTGATTGCATCACGAAGAGTAGAGTTGGTCATTGCTGTTGCAACATCCTGTCCGGTGAAAACCGCAACACCGTTAATTGTCAAGTTATAAGTATCAGCAGCAGTACCACCTATGGCGCCAACTGTCTGAGTACCTGAGGTAGAAGCTGTTACTGATAAACCAGCAACACCAGCATCATTTATAGCGGCTGCTTTAGCGTATGCAGAAGTACCGTCTTGTCCGTTCTCTGCTCCAGCAAATCCAGCAGATGAGTTAATTGTTGTGGCTGCACCACCGCCTATAGAGATAGTGATGTCAGTAGCTGCTGCTGCGGAAACTTCAGTACCTGTTGCTGTAGCGATACCACCAATTGCTGAGGCTTTAATACTGCCAATACTGAAACTGATTGTTTGGTTTGCATTAGCACCAACCTGGAAGCTGGCATTAGTAAATGAGCCGTCCAGAATTCTTTGTCCGTTAAATTCGGTGTTGTTAGAAATACGATTCAACTCACTTTGCAGTTGTGATACCTCACTCTGAATTGATTGACGGTCAGATGAGTTGTTTGTTGAGTTTGCGGACTGTACTGATAATTCTCTCATACGTTGCAGAATGTTAGTCGTTTCCTGCATCGCACCCTCAGCTACCTGAGCCAGTGAGATACCGTCATTAGCATTTCGAACAGCCTGGTTCATACCACGAATCTGGGCAGTCATACGTTGAGAAATCGCCAAACCGGCAGCGTCATCTTTTGCGCTGTTAATTCTAAAACCGGATGATAATCGTTGTATTGATGTTTGCATTGCGTTTCCTGACACCCCGAGGTTTCTTTGGGCCGTCAACGACGCTACGTTGGTATTAATTACTTGAGCCATGATTTAGTCTCCTCAGACCTGAATCCTTGTTTATTGTTCGATAAATTCATTATTTTTCTTGCAAATTTACCGTACCCACTATTGTTATCGGAACAGACTCGAAAAACTTTAGTGCGCTTAGTACACTTTTTTAAAAAATACAAAAAATTGGCTAATAAAATTAGGATGTTATGATTTTGGTCATGATGAGTTAAATGTGGTGTAGAGCATGTATTGGGTAGATTTAAATCATTAATAATGAGAAAATGCGGAACGTGAATGTGATCCCATCAGGGGGCTGTATCTGGAAGTTTTAGTCCCACGACTTGGTCACTTAGTTCCAGACAAGGAATGGCAGAGCATGATGTGTTAAGTATATCTTCTCTTTTGTGTATAATAATAATCGATTCACTATATAGGTTCTAATTTATGAGCTGGTTTAAAAAACTATTACCGTCCAGGATACGTACTGAAACCTCACAGAAGAAAGGGGTTCCTGAAGGATTATGGGTTAAATGTTCAGGATGTAATGAAGTGCTTTACAGTACTGAGCTGGCAAAAAATCTCATGGTATGCCCGTCATGCAATTTTCATCATCGAATTTCAGCGCGCACACGAATTGCTCAGTTTCTTGACGAAGCTGGTCAGGAAGAAATTGCCGCGAATCTTGAGCCACAAGACAGATTAAAATTCAGGGATTCTAAAAAATATAAAGACAGAATTTCCCAAGCTCAAAAAGCTACTGGTGAAAAAGAAGCTCTTGTTGTTGTAAAGGGAACCTTATCCCAACAACCCATTGTAGTCAGCTCTTTTGAATTTAATTTCATGGGTGGTTCAATGGGGGCAACCGTAGGTGAAAAATTTGTCCGAGCAATCAATATTGCTACCAAGGAAAAACGTCCTTACATTTGTTTTACTGCAAGTGGCGGCGCTCGAATGCAAGAAGGATTGTTCTCATTAATGCAAATGGCTAAAACTTCTGCTGCTTTAGCTAAATTCGCTGAAACTGGATTGCCTTTTATCGTTGTATTGACCGATCCAACTATGGGAGGTGTTTCTGCCAGCTTTGCTAGTCTGGGGGATGTGATTATAGCGGAACCTAATGCTTTAATTGGTTTTGCAGGTCCTAGAGTTATTGAACAGACTGTCAGACAAACATTGCCCGAAGGATTTCAACGAAGTGAGTTTTTGCTGGAGCATGGACACATAGACATGATAGTTGAACGCAAAAATCTGCGTTCTACGATTTCTGAATTAGTTGCTAAATTGACGGGTAAAAATTTAGGGAGTCATTTTGCCTAGCCCGTCAAGTGAGTGGGATTTAAACCAGTGGTTACTTAATCTGGAATCCCGTCATAATCAGGAAATCCAATTGGGTTTAACACGAATCAGGGCAGTAGCAAAAGAATTAGATCTGCTTGCCCTGGATTGTAAAATAATTACTGTGGCGGGTACTAATGGTAAAGGCTCTACAGTATCTGCTCTTGAAACAATATACCATACCGCCGGATATCGGGTTGGGGCATACACCTCCCCGCATCTTATTCAGTTTAATGAACGTATTCGAGTCAATTTAAAGCCTATAGCGGATAAGGACTTGTGTCATGCATTTCAGGTTATAGAACAGGGACGCGGTGACGTTCATCTGACCTATTTTGAAATGACGACATTGGCTGCATTATGGTATTTCAAAAATCAACATCTTGACGTGCTGATTCTTGAGGTGGGATTGGGCGGTCGACTGGACGCGACAAATATTATTGATACAGACTTAGCAATTATTACGACTATTGACTACGATCATCAGGAGTTTTTGGGTACCACTCTGGAAGCCATAGGCAATGAAAAAGCCGGTATTTTGCGATTGAAAAAACCATTTATTTATGCAGATATAAATCCTCCCGCAAGCATTCTTCATGTGGCAAAAGACCTTGATTCACCGAGTTTTTTGTATTCAAGGAATTTTTCATTTCAGCTTCATGAGTCGAATTGGAGCCATGATTTTGAAGGCAGAACGATCTCTGATCTGCCAATACCTTGCATACAATTAAAATCTGCTTCCGCTGCTATTAGCGCCTGTTTATTGCTGGAAGAGGAAGTACCTGTATCAAGTGAACATTATCGTGCGGCAATGAAGTCTTTGTTTTTGCCAGGAAGATTGCAGCTGTGCAAAAGGGGTGATGTAACTGTATTATACGATGTATCGCATAATCGCCAATCTGCCCGTCTCTTGGCAGAGCGAGTCAAACACTTGAAAAACAAAAGTAAGGTACATGCAGTATTTTCCGCATTGAGAGATAAAGATATTTTTGGTTTAATTATTCCTCTAAGGGATTGTGTTGATCGATGGTATCCTGCACAATTAGATAACAAAAGAGCTGCCAGCGCAGATTTTCTGTTGGCGCAATTCAAGGGGGCAGAAATTGGTGCAGATTTATGCTATAATTCCCCGCTTCTTGCTTTTGAGCAGGCTTGGAATAATGCTGAAGCTGGAGATTTAATTGTGGTTTATGGTTCATTTTTTACGGTTAGTCAGGTAATGGCTGCCCAGCATAACACTTTGGAGCAGAAGGAGAGTCAATGAAACTGGTAATGGATGAGAAACTGAAACATCGTTTAATTGGTTTGGCCGTTATTATTTCATTAGGCGCGATATTTGCACCTGCCGTTTTGAAAAAATCCAGCCAAAATCTTGAAAATAATTACAGTGTTAATATTAAATTACCACCAAAACCATTTGTACCTGATGTGGTTTCTACCAATGAGAAGGATGTTTTTAAAACCATCAAGGTCGCTAAAGTCAAAATCCCGGCGGTCTCTGAAGAGAATCAGCTGTCTGAGTTGGTTCGGGCAGAACCAATTAAATCTGATCTGGTGAATACGAATAAGGCTGTTTCAGTTGCGAGTATAGAACCTGAACTTAAATCAGAACCCGTTCAACTTGCATTAAATCAGGCTGCTAAATCCACTGCAAAGCAAACGATAGCGAAACAATCCGTAGCGAAACAAACAGTAGCTGCAGCTGCCATAAAACATAAAAGCCCTGCACCTGTTGTCGCCACACGCAATAAAGCGATTCCAAAATCGACAAAAGTGCTTTCTGTTGCCAAAGCAAAAAACATCCCTGCAAATAAAAAAGATCTATACGCGCTTCAATTGGCATCTTTTTCCCAAATATCCAATGCACAATCACTGGTAAAACGATTACAAACCAAGGGCTATAAAGCGAATTTTATAAAGACTGCCAGCAGGAATGGAGCCGTTTATAAAGTATACGTTGGGCACTCCCCTAGAAAACTGGATGTAATGAAATTAAAAAATCAATTAGCTAGTGCCATGCAGCTTAATGGCTTCATTGTGAATACTGGAGTGAGTTAACCATGCAATTACAATGGGTTGATATTGCCATCATTTCTGTCATTAGTTTATCCGTTTTGACTGGATTATTTCGAGGATTTGTAAAAGAACTCGTCGCATTGTGCGTGTGGGTTCTGGCCATATGGTTAGGAATCAACTATTCGCAAAGGCTGGATCCCTGGCTTCAATCTTATATACAGGAGCAATCAGCACGGACTGCTATAGCGTTTATTATCATCATGTTTGGCACTTTATTCGTAGGTGGTGTGATTAATGCCATTCTCAGTTTTATTTTAAAGCGTGCAGGATTAAGTGGTACGGATAGAACCTTGGGCATGGGATTTGGATTTGTACGAGGTGTGTTTATCGTTGCGCTCCTTATGGTTGCAGTTAAAATGACTTCCTTGCCGTATCAACAGTACTCTAATGATTCAAAGCTTTATGCGCGTTTTGATCCTGTGGTTTCATTACTCTACGCTCATTTCCCTGAATTTATTAAACAGGTTAAAGCTGTAGATCAAACCGAAAACATTATTGATACAATGCCCACAACTTAATGTATTCATAAACTTCTTTGGGTAATTCCTTATTAACATCCAGGTTTTGCTTTAGTTTATTGCGTATGTCAGTTGACGAAATTGCATAATCTCCTGCATCAAAAAAGCAGATGATTCCTGATTCACTGTTTAATAACTCTTTTTTAGAACAATTTTTGTTAGCTGCAATGAGGTGTGCAAGGGCTTCTGGTACAGGGGTTCTCTTGTAGTGCTCTCTGTTAATGACCACCAGATTGGCTAGTTCTATAATTTGATTCCATTGATACCATTGAGGCAATGAAAGAAAAGAGTCATATCCAATAATTAAGCTAATTGATGCGTGTGGATAGTCCTTTCTAAAGCTTTGTAAAGTGTCAACCATATAGGACGGAGAGTCGCGATTGATTTCTCTTAAATCGATACTAAACTCTGGCAGTTTTTTTATGGCCAGCTTGAGCATTTCTATTCTTTGTTCATTGCTCGCATGTGCAGGGGGTTTTATTGCCGGTATTTTACAGGGCAGAAAATAATAGGAATTAAATTGATAATAATTCTGCAGGGTAATACTTGTTTCGATGTGCCCGTTATGAACCGGATCAAAGGTTCCTCCAAAGATTGCTATACTGTGCATTGCGTTCCCAAACTAAGAGACAGGGTCAGTTTTTCCAGGGAATTCCATACCTGGGTGTTGAGGCTGGATTTGATCTGTTCATCAATAGCTTTACAATAACAAAGCAGCTGCTGTAAATGCATCTCATCGAATCGCTTGATGGCTAATTGATATAAATTGACTCGTTGCGCCCAGATTTTTAATTCACTGCAGGCGTTTTTAATATGTGCTCCAAGTCGAATCAAAGAAGATAGCTGGAGTAATAATCGTATCTCTTGAGTAAGCATCCATAAAATTAATGTTGGTTCAGATTTACTGTTAACCGCTTGTCTCAGGATTTGGATTGCTTTATCTGCTTGTCCTTGCAGGCATGCATCAACCAGTTCATAAAGAGAATAATCGCACTGATCGAATAAGTGCTCTAATGCCAATTGATCTGTAATCTGGCTACCCGGAGGGTTGCATAAGGCAATTTTTTCAATTACCTGAGCACAAGCAAGCATATTTCCTTGAGTATATTGGTAAATTAGGTCGGCTATTTGAGGGGTACTATTCAATGAGTTCAATTTAAATTGAGATTGAATCCAGCTTTTCATTGCATCCGAGCTTAATGGATAGGCTACTACGACCAGAACCTGATTGTGATTGGACAACCAGGTTAATTGTTTTGCTGGAATGTTTGGAGCTCTGATAATAATAAAGCAGCGAGGGTTAATTGCGTTAAGGTATGCGGTAAGAATTTTTTTTCCTGTAGCATCTATGGATTTTTTATCATAGAGAATATTAAGTAAAATCGTATCGGAAAATAAGGAGTAACTGTTTGCTTCTTCCATCACGGTGTTCCAGTCTTCCGAAGATTGAATGGAAATGATTTTTTCATCACAGTCATGCATCGTTTTAATTGATGACTTGATACTATTAAGGGAATCCTCAATAAGGTAGTTATCCTGTCCAGTTAATACATAGACTGGGTCAAGTTTTTTCTGGATTTGCTGTTTAAGCAATTGATGTTTTATCTGCATGATATATTTTTTTAATTGTAAGTTTATATCCATCCACCAAAACGCTGTTTGCGATTGTGATTAACTTAACAGAAAGAATCAACTATTTATGGCTAATTCGGTTAAGAATTTGGATAACCGTATCTTGATGCATTTCGTTTAATAAAATAGCTTGCTCCTCGTTAGAACCTAGGATTCTGTCATTATTGATAGTGAGCTGACGAGTGACCATTACTTGTTTTGGGGCTTTAATTATTTGACCTTTCGATGTTTGCAGAGAAAACAGAGTAGTCATTATTAATTGATACTGTCTTGGATTGGTGCTGGCACCAATACTGATGATTTGTTGCTGTACATTGGATTTATTAATAATTAGCCAATATTTTGCGGTGGCAGGATCAGGATTGACATCAATTTTGTATCCTTCCAATTGTGTTTTCATTTTTGAAATTAAATCTTTATCTCCATCCCTGGAGATAATGGATACATTGTTGAGCCACTCTGGAACATCAATTATCCCACGCAGATGAAATCCGCAGGCGGTTAAAAGAATGGTCAAAAGCAAGGTGATGCAATATTTTGCTTTCATCAACCTGCAACCAAATTAATGAGTTGTCTGTGTGAGACTACTATAGCTTTTTTGATGCTAAGGTTTTCCAGAAAACTTTTGGCATGCAGTTTGGCTGCCTCAATTAATTCATCTTCTGTAGCCTCCGCACTTGCCGTAAATTGCGCTCTCAGCTTTCCGTTGACCTGAACCACATAATCAACTTCTTCTGTTTTTAACGCACTTTTATCTACTTTTGGCCATGGCGCATCAATAATTGCTTTTTCAAAGCCCAGTTGCTGCCAAATATGGTGGCAAATATGGGGTGTTATTGGCGCAAGCAATTTAAGTAAAATGCTCATGCTTGAATGGATGAACATTTTATCGTCTTCCGTTTCGATGGTATACGATGAGATTTCGTTAAATAATTTCATGCAACCCGAAACAACGGTATTAAATTGATTTCTCTCGTAGTCATTATTTGCTTGGGCCAGTATTTGATGAACAACATGTCGTGATTTTTTTAAACGATTTTCAGTGTGTTGCCAATCGATAATGCCATTACCACTTAAAATAATGTCATTAATATCAATGAATAAATTGATGTGTTGATGAGCAAAAGCCCAAACTCGCTTGAGAAAACGATGCGCGCCTTCAACTGCAGCATCAGACCATTCTAATGATTGTTCTGGTGGTGCTGCAAACATAACAAAAAGACGGGCTGTATCCGCGCCATAGGTATCTATCAGATGATTGGGATCAACCACATTGCCGATGGATTTGGACATTTTATGTCCATCTTTTAATACCATACCTTGGGTTAGCAAGGCTTTAAATGGCTCATCTGAATTAACAAGACCTTCATCACGCATTAATTTATGAAAAAACCGCGCATAAAGTAAATGCATTACCGCATGCTCGATACCACCGATATATTGATCAACTGGTGTCCAGTACTTGGCTCTATCGTCAAGCATGGCACTTTCCTGGCCTTTGCAGGCAAAACGAGCGTAATACCAGGAAGATTCTACGAAGGTATCAAAGGTATCAGTTTCCCTAATTGCATCTTGTCCGCATTTGGGGCAGGATACGTTAACAAATTCAGGGCATTGCGCAAGAGGAGAGCCTGCACCAGTAAACTCTACATTTTCTGGTAATGTGACTGGAAGCTCCTCTTCCGGAACAGGTACCACGCCACATTGTTCACAGAGTATCATGGGAATAGGAGTTCCCCAGTATCTTTGTCGGGAAACACCCCAGTCACGAAGACGGTAATTAATTGTTGCTTTACCTGATTCATGCGTTTCAAGAAACTGGGTGATTGACTCCACAGCCTGAGAAGAATGTAATCCGTCAAATTGTCCTGAGTTGATTAATGTTCCTTCACCAGTATAAGCTGATTGAGACAGATCATGCTGTTTGTCGTGATCCGGTTTTATCACTTCTATAATCGGAAGTTGGTATTTATGGGCAAATTCCCAATCTCGTTGATCATGAGCAGGAACAGCCATTACAGCTCCTGAGCCGTATTGCATGAGCACAAAGTTGGCAACCCAGACAGGAATATCTTTACCCGTGATGGGATGAACCGCAGTCATTCCTGTATCAATCCCACGTTTTTCCATAGTGGCCAGTTCTGCTTCGGCCATTTTTGTTCCCTGGCAACTGTCTAAAAAGGCTTTAACCTCTTCGTTGTGAGTTGCAGCTTCCTTTGCTAGCGGATGATCGGTTGCCACTGCAAGATACGTTGCGCCCATCAGCGTGTCTGGTCGAGTCGTATAGATTTTAAGGCGTTTTGGGTAATTATTTACATTGAAATAGATTTCTGTACCAATGGATTTACCGATCCAGTTGCGCTGCATCTGTTTTACCTGAGCTGGCCATTCATCAAGAGTATCCAGAGAATTCAGCAATTCATCAGCATAGGACGTAATTTTTATAAACCATTGCGATATTTCTTTTCGTTCTACTAGGGCACCGGATCTCCAGCCCCGACCGTCAACCACTTGTTCGTTTGCTAAAACAGTCTGGTCAACTGGATCCCAGTTTACTACGGCATTTTTTTTGTAGACCAGGCCTTTTTCAAATAATCGAATGAAAAACCATTGTTCCCAGCGATAATATTCAGGATCACAGGTGGTTAATTCTCGTTTCCAGTCATAAGCGTTACCCAATCGTAAAAATTGCTCTTTCATTGCGGCAATATTTTTCTTGGTCCATACCGCTGGCGGGATCCCGTTTTTAATTGCGGCATTTTCAGCAGGAAGGCCGAAGGCATCCCATCCTATAGGCTGAAGGACGTTTTTACCAAGGGCTCGTTGATAACGGGCTATAACATCCCCCAAGGTATAATTGCGAACGTGCCCCATGTGCAGGGTTCCGCTGGGATAGGGGAACATAGATAAACAATAAAATTTCTCTTTGTTTAAATCTTCGGTTACATTAAATGATTGTTTTTTATGCCAATATTGTTGAGCTTGTTCTTCAACTTCTTGGGGTTTATAGGTATTATCCATAGTCCAATTAAATTAGTGACTGTAAAGCGCTTAGAATAACCCCTCTTGTCCTCGCCAGCAATAGATTATTGCTTAGTTAATCGTCTAACCTGCAAAATCAGTGCAAAAATAAGAATTAATGAGCACAAAAAAAACACTGGATACTCATTCCAATGAATCCAGGGTGTAGAGCCTACGGCAGGAAAAATCTCACTTTGTAAAATACCTGAACTAAAGGGTGGAAGGCTATCAAGAACTTCTCCCTGATGATTAATTACAGAGGATAAACCATCGTTATTCACTACAACCTGGTATCTTCCAGTAAGCAAAGAAAGCATTTGTGCCATTTGTAACTGTTGATAGCTGGCAAGTGAGCGTCCAAACCAACCGTTATCGCTAATGGAAATGATCCACTGAGCCATGGGCATCTGCAATCTGACGATATTGGGGTAAGCGATTTCATAACAGATTAAACTGGCTATGGGATGATTCGCGACATTGATTAATGGCTGATGTGGTCTTCCTGGAAGGATATTGGGTTCGGGTAAATTCATCCACCGATTAATTGCTACAAAGGGCTTGGGTATATATTCTCCAAATGGGACAAGGTGATTTTTAACGTGTACCCCTCGTGCCGTTCCAAGGCTTATGATCGAATTATGGTAATGTGTCTCATTAGTGTCCGTTGGTTGTAAAATACCAAGAATCAGGGCGCTTTTTGCTTTTAATGCTTTCTCATGAAGACGATCCAAATAATCCTCAAGATAGCTCGCAGGCAAGGGTATTGCAGACTCTGGCAGAATAATTAATTGTTTTCCCAAAAGCTGTTCAGTTGTTTGTTCGTAATATTTTAAAAGTTTCCAAAATAAATTCTCATCCCATTTATCACGCATGGACAGGTTGGCTTGAATTACTCCTATAGAAACGGGATCATTTTTAACCTGTGTCCATTGGATGTATTTGCCGGCAGCAGGAATGATTAGGATCAAGACAAAAGAGCTGAGATAGTAAAAACGCCTGATTGATTGTTCGCGAATTCCAACCGCTAATAGGCAGGCAAGAAAGACACACAGGAAGCTTAAACCATGAAGGCCAATAATTGGCGCAAGGTATTTAAGCGGGGTATCGATTTGCGTGGTACCGGCGATTAACCAGGGAAAACCGCTGAATATCGAGGCTCGGATTATTTCGCTAAAACACCATAAAGTACTAAACAACAACAGGGTAAGCAGTTTATAGCGAGGTTGCTCAAGTATTTTATATAACCACATAACCAAAGCAGGGAATAATGCCAGGTAGGCGATAAAAGCAAGAGTCGTTATTCCAGCGAGTAGATAGTTTAATTCACCATAATCGTGGATGCTGACAATAACCCATGATACCCCAAAACCAAAATAACCTAATCCAAAGAGGAAGCCGAGCATAAGACCTTGTTTCCTGGTGCAGTTGAGTGCCACTGAAAACAACAGCGCCAGACTTATAATAGTGATTCCGGGCATATGGAATGGGGCAAACCCTAACGGGCCCAAGAGACCTGCAAAAAAGACTGAAAGATAAGTCAAATAGTTGTTCTTTATTGAAGATTCCATTAATAAGGTGTTGGTAAGAGCTACTGGCTTCATGAACTAATCATATTGATTAAAGTGGTCAAGATAAATGACTAAGCCATTAAGGTCAAGTTATATAGAAAAAGAAGAGATATGCCCGGATTATCAACTGAAAATTTATTACGTTCCTGCATGGATTTTTTTGTTCTGTCTATCAAATCAGTTTTATTTTGTGTAGGATAATTACGTTTTACAAAGGAGAGGGATTGTATGTACAACGTAATGATTACTGGTGCTGGGAAGATAGGTAGCTTGATTGCTTGTTTATTAGCTGATAGCGGGTCTTATCAAGTTCATTTGGCAGATGTGGATTTTAATGGATCTGATGTTAAACGATTATTAGCCGCATTGCCTGAAATAAAAACGGTTGCTTTGGATGTTAAAGATGAACAATCCACTCGAGCCTATTTAGAAAAACACAATATTATCGCAGTCATTTCTAGTTTACCGTACTTTTTAAATACACATGTGGCACTTGCTGCAAAAGCTGCTAAGGCTCATTATTTTGATTTAACCGAAGATACTGCTGTTACCGAAGCGGTTAAAGCTATCGCAGAGAATGCTGAAACAGCATTTGTTCCACAATGCGGTTTGGCTCCTGGTTTCATCAGCATCGCGGCAAACACTCTGATGCAGGAATTTGACCAATGCCATCATGCTAAATTGAGAGTGGGCGCATTGCCTCAGCGAGCTAATAATGCACTTCATTATTCATTAACCTGGTCTACAGATGGGGTGATTAATGAGTACGGAAATCCATGCTACGGTATCGAAGGCGGCAAAGCTGTTGTGATGGCGCCTCTGGAAGGTTTGGAATCCATACAAATTGACGGTTGTGAATATGAGGCATTCAATACTTCTGGTGGTCTGGGTAGTTTGGGTGAGCTCTATTCGGGTAAAGTTCAATCCATGAATTATAAGACAATGCGATATCCTGGGCATTGTGAAAAAATGCGCTTATTAATGAATGACTTGCGATTAAATGAAGATCGGTCTACTTTAAAACGCATATTGGAACATGCTATTCCCAAAACGTATCAGGACATAGTTATTGTTTATGTGACTGTTGAAGGAATCAAGCAAGGTGAATTGACTGAAAAAAGTTATGTCAAAAAGGTGTATCCTGAAACCATTCGTGGTTTGGAATGGTCTGCTATTCAAGTAAGTACTGCTTCTGGTGTTTGTGCTGTGGTGGATTTGGTATTGGGTCAGGCAAATGAGTATAAAGGATTAATCTTACAGGAACAGTTCCATCTGGATAGGGTTCTGAATAATCGCTTTGGTCAATACTACGCTTAGGAGCTTTCCGTGGAAATATTACAGCAATTAAATATCAAAGAAGTCAATCCAGGTGCCTTTAGTGGCCAGGGTTGGCAGAGTAAACTTCATCATCATACTTTATCTTCATTTTGTCCCGCAAACGGAGAAAAACTCGCTGAAGTTGCCACATGCACTATGGATGATTATGAGCAGGTTATGCATCGTGCGGAACAAGCGGCTGAGACCTGGAAAAAAGTCCCTGCGCCCAAACGAGGTGAAATCATTCGACAAATTGGTCAAGCCTTGAGAGAGCATAAAGACAGTTTAGGCAGTCTGGTTTCACTTGAAATGGGTAAGTCAAAACAGGAAGGTGATGGCGAAGTACAGGAAATGATTGATATCGCAGACTTTGCAGTGGGGCAATCCAGAATGTTGTATGGTAATTCCATGCATTCAGAGCGTCCAAACCATAGAATGTATGAGCAGTGGCATCCATATGGAATTATTGGAGTAATCTCTGCATTTAACTTCCCGGTTGCTGTTTGGTCCTGGAATGCGTTTTTAGCTGCCATTTGCGGTAATGTTACTGTTTGGAAACCTTCGGCTAAGACACCACTCTGTGCTGTGGCTGTACAACACATATGCAATAACGTTTTGAGGAGCAATAACTGTCCTGAAATCTTCAGTCTGATTATTCCTGAATCGCATGATGTAGTTGAAGCGATGGTGGATGATGCACGAATCCCATTAATTTCCTTTACTGGATCTACTGCTGTAGGGAAAAAGGTTTCAGCTAAAGTTGCGGCACGCCTGGGGAAAACAATTTTAGAACTAGGGGGAAATAACGCGATTATTCTCGATGAATCAGCGGATCTACATTTGGCTATTCCCGCGATCGTGTTTGGTGCAGTGGGAACTGCAGGTCAGCGCTGTACTTCTACGCGACGTTTGTTTGTTCATGAATCTCAGTATCAGAATGTTATCAAGAGATTACAGCACGCATACGAGCAGATTACTATTGGTGATCCATTGGACAGTCGTAATTTAATGGGACCTTTAATTGATCAGGGTGCTGTAGAGCAATTCAAGAATGCAATTTCCAGAATCAAGGAAGCAGGCGGTCAGATTGTTTTTGGTGGTGATGTTATAAACCATGCCGGTTCATTTGTTCAGCCTACTCTGGTTTGTGATGTTAAAAATCATTGGGATATTGTGCAGGAAGAAACTTTTGCGCCTATTCTTTATGTAATGTCTTATCGCTCTTTAGATGAGGCAATAGCTCTGCAGAATGGTGTTCCTCAGGGACTGTCTTCTGCGTTATTCACCCAGAATCTAAAAAATGCCGAACGGTTCTTAAGTGCTTGCGGCAGTGATTGTGGAATTGCCAATATCAATATTGGTACTTCAGGAGCTGAAATCGGCGGGGCTTTTGGTGGTGAAAAAGAAACTGGTGGGGGTAGAGAATCAGGTTCCGATTCATGGAAAGCGTACATGCGACGTCAAACCAATACCATTAATTGGGGGGATGAACTGCCCTTGGCTCAAGGAATTCGATTTAATTTGTCTTAAGTCGTAAATTCGAAGAGTAGAGCTGAATTATATCTCAGCCGAAATCCCGAGGCTTGCCGGCGGGATCCTGGATTTGGGGTGGTGATTGTGGATTCCGCGGTCAAGCCGCGGAAATTCGAACGGTTTAGCTGATTTCCCACTTTGCCTAAATCCCGTGGACAAGCCCTGACTCTTGGTCACAAATATGAAGTCTTGGGGAAATGTCAGATTTGCGTGCGGGTTTTCGCTCAAGATGCACCAAATATCGCATTTCAGTGAGTTGTGCACAAGAGACAGGGACAAGCCGCAATATCTAAGCGTTTGCGAGTGATTGAACAAGTTAATTGTCAACAGCCCCTGGTTTAGCTAAAAAAATCGGGGATTTTTATTAATTTTATGACCAATCAAGAGGAAACAATAATGCAGGAACCATTTTTCATCAAGAAAGTCGCGGTTCTGGGTGCAGGTGTTATGGGTGCTCAAATAGCTGCGCACTGTGTTAATGCAGGAATAGAAACTTTGTTATTTGATTTGCCAGCAAAGGAGGGGCCAGTTAATGGTTTAATCGACAAGGCAATCGCTAATTTGACTAAGTTGAAACCTGCGCCTCTTGCGTCAGCGCAAACAGCCGCATACT
This sequence comes from Legionella moravica DSM 19234, assembly GCF_000423305.1. Classification (GTDB taxonomy): domain Bacteria; phylum Pseudomonadota; class Gammaproteobacteria; order Legionellales; family Legionellaceae; genus Legionella; species Legionella moravica. The sequence continues at coordinate 93,179 of NZ_KE383999.1, forward strand.
TGAAGGCTCGAAATTATACGGATAACCTGGCCGATTTGTCTTCATGCGATTTAATTATTGAAGCTATCGCTGAGCGATTGGATTGGAAAGAAGAATTATATAAAAAAATCTCACCTTACCTTTCAGAGAAGACTATCCTGGTAAGCAATACCTCCGGTTTGAGTATTAATTCTTTATCTGATGTATTGCCACATCAGCATCGACATCATTTTTGTGGTGTTCACTTTTTTAATCCACCTCGATACATGCATCTTGCCGAGCTTATTCCAGCAACTACCACATCACCAAGATTATTGGACAATCTGGAAACCTGGTTAACCAGTCATTTAGGCAAAGGAGTGATTAGGGCAAAAGATACTCCCAATTTTATCGCTAACCGCATTGGAGTCTTTTCACTGTTAGCGACCTTGCATCACACTATGGCGATGGATATGGGATTAGATGAAGTGGATGTACTAACAGGTCCTCTGCTGGGCAGACCTAAATCTGCAACCTTCCGGACAATGGACGTTGTTGGTTTGGACACCATGCAACACGTTATTCATACCATGCATCATCAGCTTAGAGATGATCCCTGGCATAGCAGCTTTCAATTACCCGAGTGGTTGCTGGGCTTGATAAAAGAAGGACATCTCGGGCAAAAGTCAGGCCAGGGGATTTATAGAAAAAATGGCAAAATCATTGAAGTTTATGACATTAAATCAGGCACATATGTTCCTTCCAAATCAGAAGTGAGTGATGAACTGAAAGCGATAATGAAGATTAATGACCCCGTCGAACGAATGCACAATCTGGTCTCTTCATCTGATAAACAAGCTCAGTTTTTAGCGGCGTGCTTTAAGGATTTATTTCACTACTGCGCATATCACCTGGAATCAATTGCTGATAATGTCAGAGACGTTGATTTAGCCATTCGTTGGGGTTTTGGCTGGATGCAAGGACCTTTCGAAACCTGGCAATTAGCTGATTTACGTAAGATGACCGGGTATATCAATCAATCCATTAAATCAAATGCATCGTTAAATAATGTAGCATTACCTGGTTGGCTGGATGAACTTCATTTGTTTTACACAGAGGAAGGAGCTTATTCACCGCAACAGAATCAGTATCAACCTCGAAGCTCCTTACCCGTTTATCAGCGTCAATTTTTCCATGATCGCGTATTAAAAGAATCTCAGCATCCAGTCGATGTTATTTACGAAAATGAAGGCGTGTGTTTGTGGCATCTGAAAGATGATGTAGCGGTAGTTAATTTTAAAAGTAAGGCAAATACCGTAGGCCAATCCGTGCTGGATGGTCTGGAGGAGGCACTTGAAATTGCCGAGAGACAATTTCAGGGACTCATTATCCATCAGAGCGATGCTTCCAATTTTAGTTCAGGAGCTGATTTACGTGGTGTTTCGATGTTAATTCAGGAAGGCAGATTTCAAGCCCTGGATAATATGATTGCTCAATTTCAGCGTGTAGCGATGCGCTTAAAGTATAGTTCAATACCTACTATTGCGGCATTGAGGGGAAGAGCTTTAGGTGGTGGCTGTGAATTGATGATGCACTGCGATGCAGTAGTCGCCTCATTTGAATCATACCCTGGGCTGGTTGAGGCGGGCGTTGGAGTAATCCCTGCTGGTGGGGGATGCAAGGAAATGGCATTGCGCGCAGCCAATCATGCCCAGCAAGCCGATTTGTTAACTTTTATTCAACCCTATTATCAACAGATTGCAACTGCTCAGGTCGCTGGAAGTGCAGTGGAGGCCATGCAGATGGGGTATTTGCGTCATTCAGATTCTATTGTGATGCATGCAGATGAAGTTTTATTTGCAGCATTGGCTCAAGTCAAAGCCATGCAGGCAGCAAGTTATTTACCTCCGCTCAGTAAACACTTTAAAGTGGCTGGTATTGAAGGTCACGCTCGGTTGCAGGCGGGATTAATCAACTGGTTAGAAGGTGGTTTCATCTCCAAACATGACTATTTTCTTGCAAATGAGCTAGCTAAAGTGATTTGTGGTGGTGATGTAAATCAAGGCACACTGGTCAATGAAGAGTGGATTTTGACTTTGGAACGGAAGTCTTTTATCACTCTGGCTGAGACTCCATTAACTCAGGCAAGGATCAGTCATTTGTTAGAGACTGGTAAACCACTGCGCAATTAAGAAGGAGATTTAATAATGACCAATGTTTATATAGTAGATGTATTGCGCACTCCGGTTGGCAAAGCGCCAAGAGGCGTTTTTCGTCACACTTTACCCGATGATTTATTAGCTCACACGATCAGGTGTTTAACCCATAAACATCAATCTGTAGATTGGCAGGAAATAGGGGATGTGATAATAGGATGTGCCATGCCGGAAGCAGAGCAGGGTATGAATGTCGCTCGTATCGCTTCTTTATTGGCTGATCTGCCTCAATCGACACCCGCGATGACGATTAATCGTTTTTGCTCTTCAGGGGTGCAGAGTATTGCCACTGCTGCAGCATCCATTAATAACGGAGAGATGCATTTAGCTTTTGCTGGTGGTGTTGAAAGTATGTCTATGGTTCCTTTAGGTGGCAATAAATATACAGCAAATCCTGTGATTTTTAAGGATGAGGACATCGCTATCGCATACGGAATGGGTATTACGGCTGAGAATGTTGCAAAACGTTGGGAAATATCACGTGAACAACAAGATGTGTTTGCTGCTGAGAGCCATAAAAAAGCAGTAGCAGCTCAGCAACGAGGTGATTTTGAATCTGAAATTAGTCCTATTGAAATCACCGTGAGACATGCGGATCTCGATACGTCATCTGTGAGCGTCAAGAAAAAAATGGTGAGTATGGATGAGGGGCCAAGAGCGGATACTTCCTATGAGGTTATTTCCAAACTAAGACCTGTATTTGCCGCGCGAGGAACTGTAACCGCGGGAAACAGCTCTCAGACTAGCGATGGTGCTGGAATTGCATTGCTTGCAAGTGAAGAGGCATTGAAAAAATACAATCTGAAGCCCATGGGACGACTACTGAGTTTTGCAGTTGCCGGTGTGCCTCCTGAAATTATGGGAATAGGACCAATTAAAGCAATTCCTGTTGCATTAAAACGTGCTGGAATTACTCTGGAGCAACTGGATTGGATTGAGCTCAATGAAGCTTTTGCTGCTCAGGCCTTAGCCGTGATCAAGGAACTTGATCTACCTGCAGATAAGGTAAATCCACTTGGAGGTGCTATTGCTTTGGGACATCCACTGGGTGCTACAGGAGCAGTCAGAACTGCTACATTACTACATGGTTTAAGAAGAACCAAAGGTCGTTATGGAATGGTTACTATGTGTATAGGTACAGGAATGGGTGCTGCCGCGATATTTGAAGCTTTATAAATATCAGGCTTGTGCATTACTGTCACTCTTCTATAAATACATAAACTTCGTCATTCTGAACTTTGTTCTGTCTGGATTGCGAGATCCTTATCAAGGCTCAGAGTGACGAAACCAGGAACCATCATCCCGAATAACACCAGGGATATCCTCAACAAGGTACAAGAAATGTATGATTTCAAGACATTCAGAATGCACGGGTTCCTTGTTTTTTTAACTTTAGGCTCTGTGAGCAAAATTTATTTATTGCAAAAAATACGGTATTTTCTGCCTTAGCGAATCAGCTCGAATCTTCGTTCAAATGCTGTACGGCTTCACATTGTTCGCAACGACGACTTATTTCAACGAGTTAAAAAATTCTTCACGGAACCAGGAGTTCTCTGTAATTAACCCTCTAATTTTGTTCAATTACTTGCTTTGTTGGCTCCATATTCTAATCTTTATATTAAGGGAGTTGAATTGGAGAACTCATGCGAGGGTTTATTCTAGGAATAATGCTGTTGGCAATAAATACAGCATTTGCAGATGAACTTATTGGATTTGCTGCTTATGAAAATGGTGATTATACAACGGCATATCCTCATTTAATGCAGGCAGCCAAAGAAGGGAATGAGGAAGCCATGTATCTGTTAGGACGTATGTATCAGTATGGATATGGCGTTCCCGAAAGCTATGATGAAGCACGAAACTGGTACTTAAAATCTGCTGAAAAAAATAATGCGTTATCACAGTTAAGCCTGGGTTTTTTATATGATACAGGAAAAGGAGTAACACAGAATTTTACTGAAGCATTTAAATGGTATATGAAAGCTGCGGAACAGGGCAATCCAATCGCGCAAAGAAATATTGGCTTAATGTACGCTACGGGCGATGGGGTTCAAGCTAGTGAAGAAAATGCATTTACCTGGTTCAGAAAAGCTGCAGATCAAGGATATAGCAAGGCACAGGTTAATCTGGGATATCAATACATGACGGGTAAAGGTACCCCTAAAGATGTAAACAAAGCTCTGGAATGGTATCAAAAAGCTGCGGAACAGGGAGATGAGAAAGGGGAGTACAGTCTGGGTCTTTTGTATACTGGCCAGCAAGGTGGTGTCTCTGCAGATGACGCAGCTGCATTTTATTGGTTTTCACAAGCGGCAAACCATGGGCATGTCAATGCACAAACTTATTTGGCATATTATTATTTGAAAGGTTATGGTGTTGACGCCAATCCTCAAAAGGCAGCGTATTGGTATCAGGCTGCAGCTGAAAAAGGACAACCAGAAGCACAGGCACAAATTGGTCAGTTGTTACTCACCGGAACTGGAGTTGATAAAGATTATCAACAGGCCGCCTACTGGTTTGGAAAATCAGCCTCTCAAGGTAATCCCGTCGGACAAGCAAAATTAGGCTATATGTATATGGCTGGATTAGGCGTCGAGAAAAATTTAATAAAAGCCTATGCATGGCTTAAGATTGCTTCAGACAATAAAAATGAAGACGCGCTTAAACAGCTTAAGGCACTTGAAGGGAAACTCACTGAGAAAGACAAAATCGAGGGCGATAAATACATCAAGGAACTTGGTCCTTTAGAAGCTCAAGTGAATTACGATGATTAGGGGCTGTTGGCCAGTGCTTTCTTAGCCTACGTTATATGCTTTTTGCGTAGAGTTGCATATGTACTGTTTGCTTGCCACTGTCTTTAATTAAAAATCAAGACTGTTGCTGCTCTTAAACAGTGAGGATCGTTGAGACATATAGATTAAAAATAATTAAAGCTTTGTCTTAGAATGCTTGCAGATACAGTACCTTTTTTGTCTTTATCACGTTGAATTAAAGTATAAACAATCAATTTAAAATCATCACTTTTCGCAAAAGCAACGCTGAGAAAATATTTGCTTTCTATAGTTATTTGATTCTTGGGCAGATCAATTTTTTTAATTAATTCATCAATTTCTTTAACATCTTTAATTCCCGCTTCACCCCTGGCCATGATTACTTCATTCGTTTGAGCTTCACTAAGCCCATTACCCAGAGACATCAATATGCTTTTGGGCGCGGTGTTAATATTAATGGGGGTCGTTTCTGGTAATGCGGTAATATAGGGCTCCAAAGCTAAATAGAGAGAAGCTGATACATCCTTAATCAGACGAAACTCTGAACGACTTTTCATCAGTTGATGGCCTGGATTGTAGGGTGGATTTTGCGCGTGGTAGTAGGAAGTAAAAATGTCTTTACCACGAGACAGATCATAATTCAGCAGCCAATTCTTTAATGCCTTAGTCAAATTGATTTTATCCATCTGATTTGCTTTGGAATCAACAGTACCAATGAGATTAATGAACGGTAAAGTAAACTTTTTTTCTATTAGATTATTCAAATTAAATCGAGCCTGTAAGTCATAAAGTCCACCTGATAAAGTGACTTGATGATATAGAGAAGCTCTGTTTTTAGGGAACTCATCCACCATCCCTTGTTCATTGGCTTTGTTAAATGTATTTTTTTTATTATTTAGTTCGCTTAGTGACCAGAATGTCACTGCTTGAGAAGCAAGATAGAGCTTATCATGGATGATCATTAGATGAGTTCTGTATATATCCAGTTGTAATCGCGTACTCATTGCTGTAGCAACAATTGCAACCAGTGTCATAATAAATAAAGCCGTAAGAAGGGCGCCTCCTCGGGCAGTATTACTTGGGTGCATAAAGAGCTCCAGGTATGATAAACAATAAGTTCAATTTACCCCAATCATTCAGTACTAAATTAATTTGGATCGCTTTGGGTAGCGGCTCTTTGCGTTGGTTTTGAGCAAGCGCTTGCTCGCGCCATTCGGACAAGACCTGTAGGTTTTGATTTAAGTAATTGAAATAACAATCGTTTAAATTGTTGACTAATATTTTATCCAAATGCATGTTTCTGTTTACAGGATCAAGGCTGGACCAGGTTCGGCGGATGAGTTTATCGTCCTCACAAACCAGTGCAATGCGTTTGAGAGAGCTGCGTTTTTCACTACTTTGGGGATTAGCAACCCCATCGCGAGTCAATTCCAGATATCGTTCCTGGCCAACGAATCCAGGAAACAAACGCATTTCATTTCCTCTTATAGGACGCTCGATGGTTTGTGTTGTATCTTGTTGAATGATGCTGATTGCTAGTTGAAGTGAATTCAAACGATCAGCCTGTTCATTGACTCGAGTTCGGGCATTAAAGGAGTAATACAGGACGGAGGATGTAATTGATGCTAAAATAGCAAATACGGTTAGAGCAATTAAAATTTCAATCAAGGTAAACCCTCTGTTTCTCTTCATGGCAGATACCTGAATGCAACCAGTTCGTCTCTGAAAGGCCCTGTCTGTTTAGGACTTACTGAAATGGTGATTTGTTGTACTTTGTTAAATGGAGTAGTACTGATTTTTGCTCTCCAATACCACTGTTGGCCTAACATTGTTGTTGCCTGTGTTGATTCTTGACTTTGATTTGTCTGTAATAAATTTAATTGAATCATTGAAACACCCTGCATCGCAATCCAATGACTGATGGATTTTTCTTTAATTCGGTTGGTGTTTTCAATATTTTGAGCAGTTGCTTTTAATAGAGCAGTTAAGGCAATAGCAATGATTGCGAGGGCGAGCAATACTTCAATTAGTGTAAATCCAGAAATACAACGTTCCAATTTAGGCTTAGATGTCATTTGGATTTGGCCGAGCTAAAAGATAGGGTGCCATTTGGTGTAGCGCTCAGTGTGGTAATCATTTCTTCTTTAATGGTGCTGAACACCATAGTAAAAGGAGTAATGTCGCCTGAAGAGTGTATTATAATGGCGGGTGCTCCCTGGACAGGCTTGTTTCCCGTTTTAAGTGTTATAACTGTGTTTTTGGGGAAGTAATTAATTTTGAAAATTCCTTTATTTGAAACAGCTCTCCATTCAGTAGCGTCCTGAAGCTTTAGAATTTGATAGCTGGAACTATCGACTCGAAGCCCCATAGTACTGCTTTCCAATATTGCTTGCTGCTGAGCAAGACGTATCGTGTTTGCTAATTGTTCCGCTGCAAACTGGATACGCTTGCTTTCGCCAAAGTCACCATAAGCGATGAGGGCAAAACCTACAGTAATGCCTAAAATCACGATGACTATCAAAATCTCAATTAAGGTAAATCCTCGATTAGTGGTCATCCCAGTTACCAATCTCCGCATTGATACCTGTACCTCCAGGTTGTCCCTCTGCACCTAGTGTAAATACATCAACTTCTCCATGTTGTCCTGGATTCAAATACAGATAATCTCTACCCCATGGATCTTTAGGTACTGACTTAAGGTATTGTTTCCAGTTCGTAGGAGAAGGATTACTGGAGGGTTTTTCAACAAGAGCACTTAATCCCTGGTCTGTTGTTGGATAAGAGCCATTATCCAGTTTATATAAATCCAGTGCATTTTGAATAGCCAGCACGTCCTGTTTTGCTTTTACTTTTCGTGCTTCATCAGGTCGTCCCATAATTTTGGGAACAACAATTGAAGCAAGAATGCCTAAAATCACTACAACGACCATAATTTCAATCAAAGAAAAGCCTTTTTGCCGGTTCATCACAGTTCCTCTTAAAATCAAATGTACCAGTATAACATGCTTCTGCTGACCTGATGAATAGATCATGAATCTCGATCAGGTCACCAGTTGTTCCATAGAAAATATAGGCAACAATGTTGCTAAAACAATAAATAATACGACGGCACCCATAAACAAAATTACCAAAGGCTCTAACAAAGTTAATGAGGTATCAATGAGCCGTTTTACTTCATTATCCAAATGAGACGCAGCTCGTTCCATCATGCTTGAAAGCTGTCCACTTTTTTCTCCACTGGCAATCAAATGAATGGCCATTGGACTGATGTAATGAGTTTCTTTTAGTGCTTCGCTTATTCCGCTGCCTTCCCTGACTCGAAGTGTGGCAGTATTAAATGATTGCCGCATTACCACATTGGTTATCAGACTTGCAGAGACACGCATGGTTTCCAGCACACTAACTCCGGCAGCAAACAAAATGCCAAAGGTATGAATATAACGTGCAACGTTAATCGTTTTTACAAGATAAGAAATAATAGGTAACTTCAGCAACAGTCGATGCCAGGCTGTTTTGATTTTGATATTGCTTAGACTTTTTTTGAAGCCTGCAAACAGGATTATTAAAGCCATTAAAGTATAGAGACCATAAGATTTAATGTAGTCACTAATGCGAATTAAAACCTCTGTCATTCCGGGCAGGGTTTGGCCGCTGCTGGTAAACACCTCGATTATTTTGGGTACAACAAAAGTGAGAAGAAAACTGATTATTGCAGTAGAAACGAGAATCATTAAGATAGGGTATATGAGAGCCTGCTGTACTTTTTGTCTGGTTTGCTGTTGGTTTTCAGTGTAATCCGCCAATTTTTCCAAAACCAAATCAAGGCGTCCGGTTTGTTCGCCTGAACCGACTGTTGCACGATACAACTCAGGAAAAGCATTAGGGTAATAGGACATCGCCTGAGCCAATCCATACCCTTCAAGAACCTTAGCACGAATACCTATTATGATTTCTCTTACTTTATCTTTTTCAGTTTGTTCGCTGACACCTCGTAATGATTCTTCTACAGGAATCCCTGCTGCTAGCAGTGTCGCTAATTGTCGGGTGAGAAGTGAGAGATCGGCAGCGGAAATTTTACCTTTGGTATTTCCTGTACGTTGCTGTGCCAAAGCATGTACCTGAGTTGGGATTAAACCTTGTTCTCTTAATAATTGACGTGCGTGACGCTCCGAATCGGCCTCGATGATGCCCTTGTTAGCACTGCCATTTTTTTTTAGCGCTTGATATTGGTACGCGCCCATATTAACTTTGATAAAGTAGAAAACTATAGAGTGTAATCTATTGGGATTAATAAGTCACTTAAGGTAAACTACAATCGGACTATCCTGGAGACTAAAAGATGAGTAAAAATGTAGTACTTACAGCAATAAAGGAACATGATGCAAAATTTATTGATCTGAGATTTACTGATATACGGGGTAAAGAGCAACACATCACCTTACCTGTTTCAGCAATAGATGATGATTTTATCGAAAATGGAAAAATGATTGATGGATCGTCCTTTGATGGATGGCAGAAAATTCACCAATCTGACTTGGCTCTGATGCCTGATTTAGATTCAATTAAGCTCGATCCTTTTTTCCAGGATAATACTTTATTTATACGATGCAACGTTGTCGATCCTCAGACTATGCTGGGTTATGATCGTTGTCCTCGTTCCATAGCTCAACGCGCTGAAGCGTATTTGCAATCTACCGGCCTTGCTGATGTAGTGAATTTTGGTCCAGAGCCTGAGTTTTTCCTCTTCGACAATGTTCGTTGGGAAACCAACATCAGTGGTTCTTTTTATTTTATTGATTCTGATGAAGCACACTGGAACTCCGGAAAAGAAATGGAAGGCGGTAATATTGGACACAGACCTGCTCTAAAGGGTGGCTATTTTCCAGTTCCTCCGGTAGATTCTTCTCAAGATATTCGTTCGGCAATTTGTTTGACTTTAGAATCTTTAGGTACCGTTGTTGAAGCACATCATCATGAAGTGGCCACTGCAAACCAGTGTGAAGTCGCAACACGCTTTAATACTTTGACCCAAAAGGCAGACGAAATACAAATTTTAAAATACGTAATTCATAACGTAGCTCATAATTATGGCAAGACGGCTACGTTCATGCCTAAGCCTTTAGTGGGCGATAACGGTAGTGGTATGCACTGTCACCAATCTATAAGTAAAGATGGTGTTAATTTGTTTTCTGGTGACCAATATGCTGGTTTGTCTGACACTGCGCTCTACTACATTGGTGGTATTATTAAGCATGCTCGTGCATTAAACGCGTTTACCAATCCTTCAACAAACAGTTATAAACGTTTGGTTCCAGGATTTGAAGCCCCGGTCTTGTTGGCGTATTCTGCCAGAAACCGTTCAGCAGCAATTCGCATACCTCATGTCAATAATCCCAAGGCGCGCCGTATTGAAGTACGTTTCCCTGATCCAACAGCAAATCCTTATCTGGCATTCTCTGCTATGATGATGGCGGGTCTTGATGGCATCCAGAAGAAAATTCATCCTGGTCAACCTATGGATAAAGATCTTTATGATTTGCCGCCTGAGGAGCTTGTTGATGTTCCAACAGTATGCTCTTCTCTGGAGCAGGCGATGGAGCACCTGGAAGCAGATTATGAGTTTTTATTACATGGCGATGTGTTCAGCAGAGATTTTATCAACAACTACATTACCATGAAGAAAAAAGAAATCACTAAAATCAGAAGTTTAACTCATCCTTATGAATTTGAGCTATATTATAGTCTTTAAGGAATGCATTAATGAAAAAACTACTTCTGGCTGTTTCATGCATGGTACTGATTTGCGCTTCCTATGCGCAAATTTACAAATGGACTGACAGTCAGGGTGTAGTGCATTTTAGTGATAGACCTCATCCAGGTTCTGAACAATTAAAGATCCCGGATACTCAAAGCTATACACCACCTGTGAAGCCATCAGGTGGTGATACTCAAAATCAAGACAAAAACGATACAACCACATCCGAAGAACATAAATATACTAAAATAGGGATCATTCAACCTCTTAACGAGGCAACCATTCGTAACAATCAAGGTTATGTCGTTGTCGCCGTTGAATTAGAACCCACTCTGGCGCAGGGTGATAGTGTGCAAATCATTTTTGATGGCGCTCCCATGGGAGAACCTCAGCAGAACCTACTGTTTCAATTAAACGGAATCTATAGAGGGAAACATACCTTAGCGGTTCAAGTAATAAACTCTGAGGGTGAGGTGCTTCTGACCAGTGACACTATTACCATTTTTATGCACAGACCTCGAGTTGGTATGGTTCAGGGAATGAAGAAAACTCATTTCAATCGTCTGGCACAGCAAAGCAATTAACAAATGGTATCCGCATCGTTTATAGAGTTAATTCGTTAAATCTCCGCGTTAAGTTTATTTCCATCTTGGCGTTTGTTTTAAATACTGATAGATTATGTGTCGATTTAATTGCTACCCATAGGTATCCATTTCATGTTTACTCTCTTGTCACCTGCAAAAAAATTATTGCCTGTCTCCAAACCTTATAACAATGACACGACAGAGCCTTTGTTAATCAAAAATGCCCTAAAACTGGCTAAAATTATGCAATCTAAATCCATTGAGGATATTGCACAATTAATGGATTTATCAAAGGATCTCGCTGTTTTGAATTATGATCGATATCAACAGTTTCACTTTAAAGACGTTTCTGTCTTGCAATCTTATCCTGCGATTTATTTATTTCAGGGGGATGTATACCAAGGGCTCCAGGCCAATACCTGGATGAATGAAGACATTGACTATGCACAATCTCATTTGGGAATTCTATCCGGTCTTTATGGACTTTTAAGGCCTCTGGATAGAATTCAACCCTACAGACTTGAAATGGGGGTTCGCCTGGAAAATCCTAAAGGCAATAATCTCTATGAGTTTTGGCGTGAGCCGATTACCAAGGCATTAAACGAAGAACTAGCCTCTCAAGCGAACCCTGTTCTTATTAATCTGGCATCCACTGAATATTTTAAAGCAGTGGATCTCAAAAATATAAAATACCCCATTATCACAATAAATTTTTATGAACATAAGAATAACGTAACAAAAATGATTGGTATTTATGCTAAAAAAGCTCGAGGGCTGATGGCGAAATACCTGATGCAGAATAAAGTAGATACTTTAGAACAGATTAAGAATTTTTCTGATTCAGGATACAGATTTAATGAGCAATCTTCTTCAGAACATCATTTGGATTTCATTAGAGACTGTTGATGTTTCATTCTTTTCAGGCCAGCTTCCCGTGAACATGTCACGGGACATCTAAACCTGAACTGTCAACAGATCCTGGAGGTTAGCTATTAAATGAATGATACCAATGTTTCTGAACGGTTGCATTAAAATAGTTAATACAGCCTCACCCTGGTAGTTAAGAGAAATTTATGTGGAATTTAGAAAGCCGAATTCATCGATTAAACCATTTTCCAGATAATGGGGTAGTGTGTTATGCGAAACGGGATGATGAATTAGGATGTGGTATCAGCGGGTCAAAAATTCGCAAATACTCCAGCTTAATGCCTTATTTAATTAATAAAGGGATTAAGCATTTGATCATTATCGCAGGTCCTCAGTCTAATAATTTGCTTTCAGCGCTTCAATTAGCTCGAGAACACCAATTGAAAGTTACCGCATTTTTAATTAAACCCAGAAATGCGGAGATCCAGGGTAATTTTAAATTGAGTCGTTTATTTCTTGAGGAGCAGGAAATTATCTGGGTGACTCGGGAGGATTGGCCACACGTTCAAGAGCAGGCTAATCATTACTTGAATGAACTTAAGGAACCTGGATTTGTATTGACCGAAGGGGCCAGCGTTCCTGAAGCCATGGTTGGTGCGTTGAGTATTGCTGCAGATATAATTCGTAATGAGCAATCATCTGGCGTTATTTTTCAACATGTTTTTGTAGATGCAGGTACGGGTTTTTCAGCTGCTGCTTTAATTAAAGGCATGGCCGAACGAAACCATCAGGCATCGATTCATGTGCTTTTGTTAGCTGATGACGAGCACACATTCAGATTGAAACTGAAGAATTGGATAGGGGAAGTACCCCCTCAAGTGTATTGTTTCTATCCGGAAACAGCGAAATCATTTGGTTCTGTAAATCAGGTGATTAAACATGAAATCAGAAGATTGGCTCGAGAAGAGGGGATACTGGCTGATCCCATCTATTCTGCAAAATTATTTCATTCAGCGAGAATGTATATCAAGAATAACAACTTGAAAGGTAATGTTTTGATTATTCATTCTGGTGGCATTTTAACGATGGCTGGATTTGAGTTGTAGTGCTTTGAATGATTTAGATTGTCCTTCTCCCTTAAGGAGAAGGAGATTCTTACAAAACTAAAAAAGAAACAGGGATTATTTTGCCAAGAAAGACTCAAGGCTAAATGGAAGTTCAATTGTTGATCACCTTGCATTTTGAAATCAACTTCACAGGTTTCAGAGTGATGAAATTTCCAAATATACTGAGAAGGTTCTACATTCATGCCTCAACTTTTTGTATTTAAAATCACAATAATTCCTCTTCACCCCCTTGAAATTTAATAATATACCCTTATATGAATCTCATTGTTTCGTTAATGAGTAACAGGAGATCGGATAATGGTTAGTAAACAACAAACAATGGGATTTCAAACTGAAGTAAAGCAAATGCTGCATTTGGTAGTCCATTCATTATACAGCAACAAAGAAATTTTCCTCAGAGAGTTAATATCAAATTCCTCTGACGCATTGGATAAATTACGCTTTCTAGCTCTTTCTGACAGCACCTTGTTTGAAAATGATTCCGATTTAAAAATTACAATTCAGGTTAATGAAAAACTTAAAACCATTACGATCAGCGATAATGGAATCGGTATGAGCTGGGATGAGGCTGTTGAGAACCTGGGTACTATAGCCAAATCGGGTACTAAAGAATTTATGAGTCGGTTAACTGGTGAGCAATCTAAAGACTCTCAATTAATTGGCCAATTTGGAGTGGGTTTTTACTCTGCATTTATAGTAGCGGATAAGGTAACCGTTAAAAGCAGACGTGCTGGCATGAAGCCAGAAGAAGGGATTGTCTGGGAGTCCACTGGTGATGGTGAGTTTACCATTGGCTATGAAAAGAAAGCATCTCGTGGGACAGAAATAACCCTTCATGTGAAAGATGAGAATGATGAGTTTCTCAGTAATTGGAGAATTCGTAGCATAATCAGTAAGTATTCTGATCATATTTGCTGGCCTATAGAGATGAAAAAAATCTCCGATGAAGACAATGAATCCAAAGAGTCCAAAGAATCCAGCGAATTTGAAACGGTAAATAAAGCAACTGCATTATGGACTATGCAAAAGCCGGACATTAGTGATGAAGAGTATAAAACGCTCTACAAGCACATTTCACACGATTATATGGATCCCCTTTCCTGGTCTCATAACCATGTAGAAGGGAAGCATGAATACATTACATTGCTTTATATACCAAGTCATGCCCCTTATGATTTATGGCAACATGAAGTAAAGCATGGATTAAAACTGTACGTTAAACGTGTTTTTATAATGGATGATGCAACCCAGTTTTTACCCAGATATTTACGATTTGTTAAAGGTATTGTAGATGCCAGTGATTTACCTCTTAATGTATCTCGAGAAATCTTACAGGATAATAAACAGGTTGAAAGCATTCGTGCCGCATGTACCAAACGTATTTTATCCATGTTAGAAAAAATGAGTGCAAACGATAAGGAAACCTACCAAAAATTTTGGGATGAATTTGGCTTGGTACTTAAAGAGGGACCGGTAGAAGATTTTTCTAATAAGGAAGCAATTTCCAAGTTATTACGTTTTGCTACAACAACGAGCGGATCCGAGAAGCAAGATGTCTCTTTAGAAGAGTACGTAAGCAGGATGAAGGAAGGCCAGGATAAAATCTATTATATTACCGCATCCAGTTATAATGCTGCGAAAAATAGTCCTCACCTCGAAATATTCAAGAAGAAGGGCATCGAAGTACTGTTGTTAAGCGATAAAATCGATGAGTGGCTTGTAGGGTACATGAATGAGTTTGCAGGGAAAAAACTGCAATCCATATCCAAGGGTAAAGTTGAATTCAATGATGATGAATCAGCCGAACAGATTAAAGAACAGGAAAAAACTTTAGAGCCAGTAATAAAACACATCAAAACCATTTTGAATGAGCGTGTAAAAGATGTATTAATTACCAATCGATTAACTGACTCTCCTGCATGCATTATTGCGGATGAACAGGATATGGGCTTGGAAATGCAACGGATTTTGCAGGCGGCAGGTCAGCAAGTTCCGGTCAGCAAACCTATTTTCGAAATTAATCCAGAGCATGCCCTGATTAAACGTCTGCATGATATTCAGGATGACAGCCAATTTGAATTATGGGTGACCATGCTGTTTGAACAGGCTGTTTTAGCTGAAGGCGGTCAATTGGATAATCCTGCTGATTTCGTCAATAGAGTGAATAAGCTTCTGGTTTCCTCGTAAGGACTTTCAGCCATTTTTATATAACCTCTTGTGGGGCTGCATGTACGAAAAGAGCCTCACATTCTTACCTCTCATCCTGGCGAAAGCGGGGACTTCCAATTAGCCTTAAATTTTTCGTCAAGAACAACTTAAGGCTAATTGGAAGAGCGGGGATGCACTTGAAAAAAATTATCTTTCAGAGCTTATTGGCACAATTCATGTCTATTTTGAATGTTGAGGTATGGCACTGACATCAGTGTTGTATTTCTATCCTGGATTTTAAACAAAAAAAAGGCTCGTTAAACGAGCCTGTTACGAATAAAGTAACTCTTATTCGTCTGTCAAGCGAAAATACTTGGTGCCGAAATAACGTTGTAGTTTCTTCCTGATCGTACCACGGCTGATACCCAACATCTTAGCAGCCTGCAATTGATTGCCACGGCGTTTTTCCATAACAGCCTGAAGTAAAGGAGGCTCAACTTCTGACAATATCATGTCATAAAGATCATCAATTGATTTTGTTTTATTTTCGGCAAGAAAGCGAGTGACCAAACTGTACACTAAATCTTGTAAACCTTGTTCTTGTTTGGTGCTTTGAGTAGTCGCTTGTGTATCAATGACATTCATCTTAACTTCCTTATTATTAATTAAATCATACAGTCCAATAGCTTACACGTATTAATGAAAGCAAAATTAATTGTACATGAAGGTTAATTGATTATCTAGATTTTCTAGCGAAAACTCTGCATTTTATTAGGGCAATTCACTCGCTACAAGTTCAAACAGAGAGCAGTCGGATTTGTTTGAAGACAAAGATTCATTTAAGGCAGATAATTGGCTAATCATTTTAGCTGGCTGCTCCGTATCCTGATAAAAATCTGAAATATATCGAGATAATTCAATAGCGTTACAATCATATTGCAAAAACTCGGGAACCATCATTTTATTGACAAGAAGGTTGCATAAACCAAGAAATTTTACCTTAATCAAACGCATCGCCATGTGATAGGTTAAGAGGGACGACTTATAGATAATACACATGGGTTTTTGGAGGAGGGCACATTCAAGAGAGGCTGTTCCAGAGGCAACGATTACAAAATTGGCTGCGGACATACATTCAATAGCTCTTCCATGCGTAAAGGTCACTGGTAGCGTCACATCCTTGAAATAAGAAGTAATCTTATCTGCGTTAATAGTTCCTGCAATCGGAATAACAAAACGAATGTTCGGGTTATTTTGATGGATTCGAATCGCGGTGTCCCTAAGAACAGGCATGTGGCGTTCAATTTCATGGGTACGACTGCCAGGAAGTAAGGCAAAAATCGGTGCATCCAATGGTAATTGTAATGACATTCTGCTGGATAGTGTATCGGTTGTCTGCGACATTTTGTCAACAAGCGGATGTCCGACAAAACTGACGGGTACGCCTGCTTGTTCGTAAATGGATTTTTCGAAAGGCAGAATCACCGCCATTCTATCAACACATTCCTTGATGGTATGAATACGATTTGCTTTCCATGCCCAAATTTGTGGACTGATGTAATAGAGTATTTTAAGCCCTAGCTTTTTTTTGGCATACTTGGCTAACCTTAAATTAAAACCTGGATAGTCTACCAATATGAGCAAATCGGGTTTTTGCGTTTCAAGATGGCGTTTAATGGCATTAAATGCTTTGCGGATAATATTTAAATAAACAATGACCTCTGTTAATCCAGTAACGCCATATCGCGCCAAATCGGAGACAAGCTCCGCTCCGGCTTCCTGCATGTGCCTGCCTCCAATTCCACTAATGCGAATATTCGGATGAGCAGTTTTTAACTGTTTTATAAGTTCTGAGGCGTGAATATCACCAGACTCTTCACCCGCAATAATGACAATATGCTTAGCTTTCTGCATAGCGTTCTGTTAGATTATTATGGATTAAAGCCGTTATATGTTCTGCTGTTTCAAGGGCATCCCGACCTTCTTCTCCAGTCACTAATGGCACACTGTCCTGTTCTATGCAGTGAATAAACGCTTTTATTTCTTCTAATAAAGCATCGCCTTTTTCGAACTCCTCTGAGACGCTGGTAATATCAGGAATTCCTGGATACATTTCGCCATTTCCTTTTTTAAAAACGGCGAATTGCTTTTTGTGATAATCAATAGAAATATAAGAATTGTGTTGAAAGATTCGCGTCTTTCGTTCTGTTTTGAAACTGATGCGGCTGGCTGTTACATTGGCTACGCAATGATTTTCAAAGGTAATTCTGGCGTTAGCTATATCAATTGCCTTGGTTAATATGGGCGTGCCCTGGGCAACAATAGAGGTAATTGGGCTTTTGACCATGTTTTGAATGATATCAATGTCATGGATCATTAAGTCCAGGATGACGTTGACATCGGTTCCCCGTGGATTAAATGGTGCCAGACGTTCTGATTCAATAAACAAAGGGTTTTCCAGGTACGGGTCCACGGCAAGCCGGGCGGAATTAAAGCGTTCCAGATGCCCTACCTGCAATTTGGCATTATGAAGAGCAGCTATCTGGATTAATTCTTCTGCCTGAGCCACTGTTTCAGTGATTGGTTTTTCGATTAAAACATGTATGCCTTGCTCTAAAAACGCTTTTGCAATTTCATAATGTTTGTTGGTAGTCGCTGCTATATTGACTGCGTCTACTTTGCCAAATAAATCACGGTAATCAAAAAATGGAGTGACATCAAGCTCTTGGGCTACTGCTTTGCTTACTTCAGGGTTAACATCACAAACTCCAACCAATTCCGCATTAGGAATTAATTGATATTTTTGTGCATGAAATCTACCTAGATAGCCAACACCAATTACCGCGCATCGAATTTTACTCATTGTCTTTCATTTGCGAATTATTTGCACGCATGATCGCATTTCTTAGGTGATAAATCAATTTTATCCAGGTATTATCTTGCACCTTACTGGTAACTGGGAGTATGGCAATGGATTTTGATAGTAAATCATTAATTGCAGGAGTGGATGAAGTAGGGCGTGGCCCACTTGCCGGAGCAGTCATTACTGCGGCTGTCATTTTGAAAGAACCAATTGAAGGTCTGGCTGATTCAAAAAAATTGAGTGAAAAGAAACGAACCATGTTAGCTCGACACATTCAGGAGCAGGCTTTGGCTTTCGCTTATGGGCGTGCTGAAGTGGAGGAGATTGATGAGTTGAATATTCATCATGCCACCTTACTGGCGATGCAGCGCGCCATAGAAGCCTTACCGATTCAGCCTCAAGGAGTTCTGGTGGATGGCATACATATTCCAAACGTTTCTATGCCCTGTAAAGCGATTGTTCAGGGAGACAGTTTAATTCCTGCTATTAGCGCGGCCTCTATATTGGCAAAGGTTGCACGTGATGAGGAAATGAAAGCGCTTGATAAACTCTATCCGGGATACGGTTTTGCAGGACACAAAGGTTATCCGACTGTTGCGCACAGGGAGGCTTTGAGTCAGCTTGGTCCCTGTATTATTCACAGACGAAGCTACGCGCCAGTTGCCGCCTTACTTAATTCAGACTGTTAAAAAGAATCCGATGCGAGCTTATGGACATTAATATCCCGAAACTGGCTAAAAAGGTGACCATAGCGGTACCACCATAACTGACCAGGGGTAGTGGTATTCCTACCACAGGAATGATTCCCATTACCATGCCGATGTTCACAAAGCCTGATAAAAAGAAGGACATTGCCAGACTGGCGGCTAATAATCGGGTAAATGTAGTTTGGGCATTGCTGGCGATATTTAAACTTCTAAGTGAAATTAAAACAATAAGCGCAATAATTGCAAATCCTCCAGCAAAACCAAACTCTTCGCCACTGACTGCAAAGATAAAGTCTGTGGCATGCTCAGGTAAAAAGTTCAAATGCGATTGACTGCCTTCTAACCATCCTTTACCCATAAGTCCACCCGAACCAATAGCTATTTTGGATTGGATAATATGATAGCCTGCACCAAGTGGGTCTTGCTCGGGATCAAGGAGGGTGTATACACGTTGTTTTTGATAGTCATGCATTACATGCCAGACAACAGGGACAGCTAATCCCATCAGTACGACAAGTAATAAAATTAATTTAAAGCGAATTCCCGCGAGAAAAACTACACATAGGCCTGCAGACGCAACCATGATTGCTGTCCCCAAATCGGGTTGTTTAGCAATTAATACTGCAGGAATAAAAATGATAATTGAAGCTACTGCAATAGATCGGAGACTACCGGGATGAGCCTGGCGGTCAAAATACCAAGCCGCCATCATGGGGACAGCAAGTTTCATTATCTCGGATGGTTGAAAGCGGAACAATCCTAACTCAAGCCATCTTTGAGCTCCTTTACCAATTTTACCCATTAACATTACAGCCAGTAGTAAACCTAAACCAGTGCCATAGATCCATGGAGTCCAGATTTTGTATTTGTGTGGTGGGATAAACCCGAGGACCAGCATAATCAGAGTGGCTATTACGAGTCGCATGGATTGACGAAAAATCATCCCCATGTTTGCATTGGAGGCGCTGTACAGTATTAAAAGACCAAAGGTAATTAAAGTTAGCAACAAACCTAACAATGGAAAGTCCATATGTAATGCTTTTGCTGTAAATCGGTATACGGGTTTTGAATGATGTCTGTTCATGGATTCACTTTAATTGGATGTATTTGGTAATAAGCGTCCAGGACTTTGCGAGCTACTGTTGATGCAATGACATCATTTTCTACGACCACTGCTATAGCTATGTCCGGCTTATCCACGGGGGTAAACGCTATAAACAACGAGTTATCGCGGAGTGCTTCCGGGATGTCTTCGTATTTTGCTTTTTCATATTGTCTTCCGCTAAATACTTGTGCAGTTCCTGTTTTTCCGGCAACGGGGTAAGGTGGATTGCGGCCAAATCGATAACCGGTTCCTTCGTTGCTCGTAAGCACATTATGCATTGCATCAGCGACTATATCCCAATTGGACTCATCTCTCAGATAGACAGGGTACTCTTCAACTGGTTTGTATTCTTCAATTTCGCCGTTATCACTGTTGACTGTTTTAGTGAGTAAATGCGGTCTGAATCTTTGCCCATGTTGGCTTAAAGACGCTGTAGCATTAGCCATCTGCAAAGGGGTCGCTAACATGAACCCTTGACCTATTGCAGAGATTAAAGTATCACCGGGGTACCAGGAAACTCCCTTAGTTTGTTTTTTCCAGCGAGCACTGGGAATGATGCCATTGGCTTCTTCGTGAAGATCAACATGAGTCAATTGGCCTAAGCCAAATTTTACCAGCATGTCTTCTATATTGGCTATTCCCATTTTATGCCCGAGCTGATAAAAATAGGTATCACAGGAGACCGTAATAGCGCGCTTAAAATTAATGACACCATGTCCTGTTTTTTTCCAATCTCGATAGATATGACTGGCTGTTGGGAGCTTGAATTTACCCGGATCCCATATTTCAGTAGCAGTAGTTACAAAACCTTTATCCAATCCCGCCAGCCCCACAAATGGCTTAATTGTTGAAGCAGGGGGATACACACCGCGCACAGCCCTGTTAAAAAGCGGTCTTTGCAAGGCATTGGATAAAATTTTATAATCCTTGGTGCTTACACCTCCCACAAAAATATTGGGATCAAAACTGGGGGAACTGACCATAGCCAATACTTCACCATTGTGTGAGTTAATAACGACTACTGCACCTCGTTTGTCTTTAAGTGCGTTATAAGCTGCTTCTTGCAATCGCACATCAAGGCTGAGGTAGAGTTTGGCCCCTGAATGCGGATTAACTTTATTGATGACTCGCAACGTACGTCCACTGACATCCGTTTCTGTCATTTGATAGCCTACTTTTCCATGAAGAATATCTTCATAGTATTTTTCTATCCCGGCCTTGCCGATAAAGTTGGTCGCGCGATAGTTGGTAGGATCTACTTTTTTTAATTCGTCGATGTTGATTCTGCCCACATAACCTAAGGCGTGTGCTGTCATTTCACCTAGCGGATAATGACGCATTAATCGAGCCTTAATGCTCACTCCTTTAAAGTGATATTGATTAATGGCAAAAACAGCGACTTCTTCCTGGCTTAACTTAAGTTTGATTGGAATAGGTACGAAGGAGCGGTTTTGTGACCGAGCACGATTGAATGCTTCTATATCATCATCAGAAATAGAAGGAATTAACTCGCGGAGTTTTGCCAACGTTTTTTTCATGTCTTTAACATGTTCCGGAATAATTTCGAGTACATAAACAGGAATATTTTCCGCAAGTAAGACTCCATTACGGTCAAGAATCACGCCTCTGGGAGGTGCGATAGGAATAATGCTCATTTGATTTTTTAAAGACAGTGTCTGATAACGTTTGAATTCCGAGATTTGCAGATAGGCCAATCTTAGAATCAATATTAAAGACAAAATAATTAACATGGCTACTAATAAATTAAGCCGGAAACGCTGATTTTGTGATTCTGCTCGATAATTTTTGAACGACTGATTCAGAGGCATCGCACACAGTAAAGTTTAGGGTACAATTCAAAATGGTGATAGTAACTTAAAATGGAATTATTTACCAACAAATATACGCGTCTCCTGCCTGGACAGTGGTTACTGCTCTGGGTGATGAGCCTGCTGGAACACAAGTTGGCTTTGTTTTTACTTATGATAAGGATGGTTGTTGATGATGGTCCAGGCTCTATATAAGGTTTCAAGCAGAATAATTCGAACCAATGGATGTGGAAGGGTCAATTTGGATAAAGACCAACGTTCATCACTAAGCTGACGAATTTCATTGGACAGTCCTTCAGGCCCGCCAATAATAAAACAAAAGTGACTTGATATTTGTTGTAATTGAGTAATCTTTATGGCTAATTCTTCACTACTGAAGGTTTTTCCTTCAATATCAAGAGCAATAATTCGTGCTCCATTAGGTATCGCTTCCCGGATCATTGCAGACTCTTTCTCCATGATTCGGGACAGATCAGATGATTTGCTCCGAGTCATCAGAGGGATTTCAGCCACTTTTAACTGAATACCCTCTTTGAATCGTTTGATGTACTCATTGGAGCCTTTGATTACCCAGTCAGGCATTTTATTGCCCAAGGTGATGATAGTAATTTTAAGCATAGGGTGTTCAGGAAGCTGGTTGCTCTTCCCACAATCCTTCGAGATTATAAAACTGTCTGCTTTCAGGTTGCATGACATGAAGAATGAAATCTCCAAAATCGATCAAAGCCCAATCACCACTTTCAATTCCAGTAGAGCTGAGTGCAGGTAGTCCAGACAGCTTCATGTCTTCCATTACTTTTTGGGCTATAGCTTTTACATGGCGTGAGGCACGACCAGAAGCAATAATCATATAGTCAGTAATGGTGGTTTGTTTATGAACATCAATCACCTTGACATCAATTGCCTGGATGTCTTCTAGTGATTTTAATAAGGTATTTAACATAAGGTTCTGATCAGACATAGGTGTGTTAATCTTCCATCAAAAAGCGCTAAATGATATCAGTAAATGGAGCATATAAAAAGGGTTATGCGCCATTATTCTGATACCTGAATATGTGTTAATAAAAATTTGATAACTGCAAATATAACCAGACATCCCAGCGTTGCCACAAACAAGATGCCTAATTGTTGAGCAAATGCAGCGGAGTAGAGCGATTTCAACACAGCGATGTTCGTTTCTCCTGGAGGAATGGCCGTTAAGGAAGCCAGTTTGCCAGATAAAAACCCACCTATCCCGAGAGACACAAAAAATATGCCTATCATGGTGCTCACTTTATTTTTGTCCGCAAGAACAGTAATGGCTGATAAACCAACTGGAGAAAGGAACAGCTCGGCCAAAGAGATCATTAAATAGGCCGGAACGATAAGTAATGGCGACAGGAGTATTTCTTTAGCGCCAAAGGTACTTACTATGGCAATAATGGAATAGGCTAATGTCATAAAGATCATGGCCAATACGAATTTTTTTCCTGTACTTAATCCACGTTCAATCAGATTAAGGTGATGATGTTTTTTAGCTAAAAAATAGCCAATAACAAGCATTCCAATGCTTTGTATGGTGATGTAATAAGGTGGAGGTACTTGAATCCCACAAAAGGTAGGTTGTACTACCCGAGATATGAACAGGGTCAATGACATAAACATTTGGAAGTAAAAAGCCCAAAACATCACTGATATGATACATAACAATCCAATGACCAATGTTTGACGTGCTTGATCCGAATCTTCTCGATTTACTGAATACAAAATGTATATAGCCGAAAATAATACCACTAAACCGAACATCAGATTAGCCAGTTTGGGATAATTCAGAATATAAAAAGATAAGGCCCATAATCCTATCATTAGTATGAGCGCACGTGCGATATTTTTGTATTCAAATACAAAGGGATTATAGTCATTGATTTTATATTGATGAACGCCATACAGAAATACCATGAACGCTATAATCATTCCTATTGCAGCACTGATAAAGGAGCCTGACCAGCCAAACAGTTCAGTTAAGTGGCTGGGCAACGTAGTGCCCAGGATAATACCCGTTGTTATTCCCATATAAAAAATAGTGAAACCACTTTCCCTTTTTGGTGAGCCAACTGGGTATTCATTGCCTAGAAGAGAAGAAATATTCGGTTTCAATAAACCGGTTCCTACCGCAATACCGGCTAAGGAGGTGGTCAGTGCAAGATTATTATCCAGAATTGATAAAAGACAATAACTCAAAAATAAAACGAAGGCCCCTAGCAATGTCGCTCGTTTTTGTCCAATCAGTTTGTCAGCAATCCATCCACCGACTAAAGGCGAGAGGTACGTTAGAGCAGTAAAGGAGCCAACCAAAGCATAAATTTGTTTATCATTCCATTTAAAGTGAAACGCCAAATACAGTGCTAATAAAGATTGCACTACGTAAAAGCCGTATCGTTCCCACATTTCTGTTGCAAAAAATATACGTAATGACTTTGGATGTTTATCAATTTGATTTAACACGGTTCACACTTTATTGGTTTTAATTGAGGTAAAGTATAACATAGTGCAAAACACACTGACTACTGAATGTTCATTGGGCTGGGTTTTGTAACAGTATCTATAAATAGTAATAAACTCATTAAATTAACGGAATACTGCATTCACGCAGAAAGTTGTCTCGTGTATGATGTTTCTAATTTTTAGCAATGGAGAGTTCTTGATGAATAATAACAAGAATAAACGAGTAATTACTGCGAATAAAGGCACGGAAAAACAGGCCAAGAGTTGGTTGACTGAGGCTGCTTTACGAATGCTGTGTAATAATCTGGATCCTGATGTCGCAGAAGATCCTGATTCTTTAATTGTCTATGGCGGGCTTGGGAAGGCAGCGAGGAACTGGACTTGCTTTGATAAAATCGTCGAGGTATTAAAAGTCCTGGATGATGATCAGACTTTGTTAATTCAATCAGGGAAACCCGTTGGTGTTTTTACGACCCATGAAGATGCACCAAGAGTCCTTATTGCCAATTCAAATTTAGTTCCTCGCTGGGCTAATTGGGAATATTTTAATGAGTTGGATAAAAAAGGCTTAATGATGTACGGTCAAATGACCGCTGGAAGCTGGATTTATATTGGTTCACAAGGAATAGTTCAAGGGACGTATGAAACCTTTATTGCTGCTGCAAAAAAACATTATAACGGAGATTTATCAGGGCGCTGGATTTTAACTGGTGGTTTAGGGGGTATGGGTGGAGCCCAAACCTTAGCGGGCACTATGGCAGGAGCCAGTGTTCTCGCTGTTGAGTGTGATTTAAGTCGTATAGAAAAACGCATTAAAACGAAGTATCTTGATAAATATACCGATAATCTTGATGAAGCTCTGGCATGGATTAATGAATCATGCCAAAAAAGACAACCATTATCTGTTGCTGTTCTGGGAAATGCTGCGGAAATCTATCCTCAATTGATTCAACGTGGTGCTCAACCATCCCTGGTTACTGATCAAACCAGCGCCCATGATCCCCTAAATGGATATCTTCCTGCAGGTTGGACTGTGGAGCAGGCTATTAACATGAGAAAAACTGATCCTGCCAAAGTTGTTGAAGCGGCTAAAAAATCAATGGCAATTCAAGTTCATGCCATGCTTCAATTTCAAAAGCAGGGAATTCCTGTTTTTGATTATGGAAATAACATCCGCCAAATGGCACTGGAAGCAGGGGAAGATCAGGCGTTTTCATTTGAAGGATTTGTTCCTGCCTACATCAGACCCTTGTTTTGTGAAGGAATTGGACCGTTCCGGTGGGTTGCATTATCAGGAGATCCTGAGGATATTTATGCAACCGATCGGATGGTTAAAAAACTGATTCCGCACGATAAGCACCTACATCATTGGCTGGATATGGCCAAGGAGCGAATCGCTTTTCAGGGGCTTCCTGCACGAATTTGCTGGGTTGGACTCAAAGATCGTGCTCGTTTGGCTTTAGCCTTTAATGAAATGGTTAAAAATAAAGAAGTGAAAGCGCCAATTGTAATTGGCAGGGATCATCTGGATTCCGGGTCAGTTGCCAGTCCTAATAGAGAAACTGAGGGAATGTTGGATGGAAGTGATGCAGTATCAGACTGGCCGCTCCTCAATGCATTGTTAAATTGTGCCAGTGGTGCTACCTGGGTCAGCATCCATCATGGTGGTGGAGTTGGCATGGGGTTTTCCCAACACGCAGGGGTAGTTATTGTCGCGGATGGTACTGCAAAGGCAGCACAGCGATTGGCCAGAGTCTTACATAACGATCCGGCAACAGGGGTTATGAGGCATGCTGATGCGGGATATGAACTCGCAAAACAGTGTGCAAAAGAAAATTCATTATGGTTGCCAATGGAATCTCAAGAGGAGCGAGTAAATGTCTGAAGGGTTTATCTTACAACCAGGGAAATTGACCCTGAAGTCTATTAAATATGCTATTTCTAATGGGTTGCTTTGTTCCTTGTCGGATACCGCATTGGGTTTAATCGATGCGTCGCATCAGGCAGTAAAAAATGTTATTAAAGAGAAAAGAACAGTTTATGGAATTAATACGGGTTTCGGATCTTTGGCGAATCAGACTATTTCTAACGATCATTTAAAACAGTTGCAACGAAATATTGTCCTGTCCCATGCCTGTGGAACAGGTGAACTGCTTCCAGATAATGTGGTTGCATTGATCTTGCTGCTTAAAATTAATAATTTGGCCCAAGGCTATTCAGGAGTACGGATTGAAGTTGTTGAAGCATTGGTGCAACTTTATAATCATAAAGTGTATCCATGTATTCCGGCAAAGGGTTCTGTTGGTGCCTCTGGGGATTTAGTTCCTTTGGCGCATATGTCTTTACCTTTACTAGGCGAAGGCTTTGTACGGTACAAAGGTAAGAAAATCAGTGCTGTTGAAGGATTAAAAATTGCTGGATTAACTCCTATTGTATTGGAAGCTAAAGAAGGGTTGGCTTTGCTTAATGGCCTACAGGTGTCTACCGCGCTGGCGTTAATGGCATTATTTACCTGTGAAACCCTTTTTGAAACCGCTGTTGTTGCGGGGGCCTTGTCTGTAGATGCTGCCAGTGGAAGTGATGTTCCTTTTGATGACAGAATTCATCAGGCTCGCGGTCATCAAGCGCAATCGCAAGTGGCTTCGATGTACCGCAGTTTATTATCTGGTAGTGAGATTCGGGAAGCGCATCGACTGTGCAATCGAGTACAGGATCCCTATTCACTGCGCTGTCAGCCTCAAATTATGGGGGCAGTGCTTCATCAATTGCAGTTTGTAGGTTCTACGCTTCAGGTTGAAGCGAATGCTGTTTCAGATAATCCATTGGTTTTTGCTCAGGATGGCGACATATTATCAGGAGGAAATTTTCATGGTGAAATTATTGCCATGGCCGCAGATAATCTGGCTTTGGCTATTGCTGAAATGGGAGCAAATGCCGAAAGGCGGATTGCGTTGCTGATTGATAAGAATTTTAGCGGTTTACCGGCGTTTTTAGTCAAAGAAAGTGGGTTGAATTCTGGTTTTATGATAGCTCATGTTACCGCAGCGTCCTGCGCAAGCGATAATAAAGCACTGGCTCATCCTCATTCAGTAGACAGCATCCCAACATCTGCAAATCAGGAGGATCATGTCTCCATGGCTACCAGTGCCGCTCGTCGCTTGTATGAAATGAACGATAATACCGCAACCATCCTTGCTATTGAGTTGCTTGCTGCATGTCAGGGACTGGAGTTTCATAAGCCATTAAAAACGTCTCCTCAGTTGTATAAAATATATCGTAAAATAAGGGACGATATAGCTCCTTACGATAAAGACCGATATTTTGCGCCTGACATTGCGAAAATAAAACACAGGATTCTTGCTGAAGACTTTACTTTACCTAATTTGAATGTTGAAACTATAGGATAAGGCCCGATAATATGGACTTAAATTCTCAATTCAAAGCGTTGGCGGATGAGCACCAATTAAATCCTTATCCTTCAGTGCAGGATAGAAAAAAAAATTTGGTGGCCATCAAAAAGGTCTTACAGACTGAAGCCTATGCTATTGCTGAAGCAATAAACAAAGACTTTACCCATAGGGCCGTGGAGGAAACCTTATTTCTGGAAATTTTCCCTACAATCAATGCCATTAATTATTGTTTAAAAAAAATGAAGCGTTGGATGAAAAAGCGCCGAAGAGAGGTGTCCTGGCTTTTGTTTCCCGCTTCTGCTTATACAGTGCCTCAACCCCTAGGCGTTATAGGCAATCTGGTACCCTGGAATTACCCGCTCTATCTTTCAATAGTCCCAGCCGTTTACGCTTTGGCTGCGGGTAATCGAGTCATGATTAAAATGTCTGAGCTGTCCAATAATACGGGATTAGTACTTCAATCGATTGTTCGCACAGCAGGCTTGGATCACTACGTACAGATTGTTACGGGTGATGTTGAGGTTTCCAAACAATTCTCAACTTTACCTTTTGGGCATTTAATGTTTACTGGATCGACCGCGGTTGGAAAATTGGTTATGAAATCCGCAAGTGACCATCTGACACCGATAACACTGGAGCTAGGCGGTAAATCACCTGCTCTCTTGTCTTCCACAATGAATAAAAAATACTTTAATCGATTGTTCATGGGGAAATTGTTTAATTCAGCTCAAACCTGTATTGCTCCTGATTATCTGTTAGTCCCGGAGGGTTGGGAAAGGATTGTTGAAGAAGAGTTCAATAAATTTATTCAAAAGCATTACCCTGATTTGATGAATAATGACAATTATTCCAATATTATTAATGACAACCATAAGTTACGCTTACTGGATTTAGTTAAAGATGCTCGAGCAAAAGGTGCTCGAGTTGTCGAGTTTGGTGAGTTAAAAGACAGTTCAAATAAACTTCCAGTATTTTTGATATTTGATGTCACTTCCGATATGAAGATCATGCAGGAGGAAATTTTTGGCCCTATTTTGCCGGTGCTTGGTTATAAAACGTTTAGGGATGCAGTAGCCGTTATTAACACGCTACCCAATCCCTTAGCGCTTTATTACTTTGGGGAAGACACTCTTGAGAAGAAGATGGTTCAAACCCGAACGTTGTCGGGTGCTTTAACGATTAATGATACGCTAATGCATATAGCCGTTGACGATTTACCCTTTGGCGGTGTGGGTTCTAGTGGAATGGGGCAATACCATGGGCAAGAGGGTTTTGATGCCTTTTCTAAATTAAAGCCAGTATTGGTAAAAGGAGCTTTTTCGCCAGGAGTTTTTTTGTACCCACCCTATGGAGCATTGATGCGTTTCTTTTTGGCCTATATTGCTGGAATCAAAATAAGGAAGAGTTCATGAGCAAAGTAATTTTTATTACCGGCGGCAGTAGAGGAATAGGTCGAGCAATTGCTTTAAAATGCGCTGCTGAAAAAGCACGTGTTGTCATCGCTGCTAAAACAGCGGAACCGCATCCTAAACTTGAAGGGACTATTTATACTGTTGCAAAAGAGATAGAAGAACTAGGTGGACAAGCATTACCTCTAATGGTTGATGTGCGTGATGAGTCTCAGATTCAACAAGCGATAAATAAAACCATAGACACTTTTGGCAGGCTGGATGTATTGATTAATAATGCGAGTGCGATCAGTTTAAGCGATACACTGAATACTCCGATGAAGCGTTATGACTTAATGCAGGAGGTCAATACCAGAGCAACTTTTGCATGCTCTCAGGCAGCTATACCTCATTTGTTAAAAAGTCCTAACCCTCATATTTTAACCTTATCTCCTCCGTTGAATATGGACAGAAAATGGTTTGCATCACATTTGGCATATACTCTTAGTAAATACGGTATGAGCATGTGTACTATGGGTTTGTCTGAGGAGTTCAGAGAGGCGGGAATTGCAGTCAATTCTCTATGGCCAAGAACAACTATTGCTACAGATGCCATAAGAGTTCATTTTCCCAAGGAACTCTATATGGCTAGCCGTAAGCCCGAGATTATGGCGGATGCAGCTTATTGGATTATGAATCAACCCTCGAAATCTCTGACTGGAAATTTATTTATTGATGAAGATGTTTTAAAACGTGCTGGTGTAACTGATTTTTCTTGTTATGCTATGCAGCCTGACTTGGAACTTTGTACTGATTTATTCTTATGATAGTTGAAATATATACAGATGGTGCTTGTAAAGGAAATCCTGGCCCTGGCGGATGGGGTGTGTTACTCCGATATCAGGGGGTTGAACGTACGCTCCACGGTGGGGAAGCTCACACCACAAATAATCGAATGGAGCTAATGGCAGCAATTAAAGGACTGGAATCATTAAAGCGTCCTTGTGAAGTCGATTTATATACTGACTCTAAATACGTCCAGCAGGGCATGAAGGAATGGTTAGCGTCCTGGAAAAAAAATGGCTGGCGTAATTCAAAAAAAGAACCCGTAAAAAATGCCGATCTCTGGATGTCGCTAGACAAACTCGCTTCCACTCATAAAGTAAACTGGCATTGGGTTAAGGGGCATTCAGGTCATTTGGAAAATGATTTGGTTGATGCCTTAGCGAACCAGGGAATTACTGAATTAACCTGATAGGGTGGATCAATGAGGCAAATAATATTAGATACAGAAACAACCGGTATAGGGCCTGAACAAGGACATCGAGTTATTGAAATTGGCTGTGTTGAATTAATTGATCGTAAACTAACTGGTAGGCATTATCACGTTTATCTGAATCCTGAGCGGGAAGTGGATGAAGGCGCTTTTCGTGTACATGGCATCAGCAATGAGTTTTTACAGGATAAGCCCCTGTTTAAAGATGTAGTTTCCGAGTTTCTTCAATTTGTAGGTGGTGCTGAATTAGTGATACACAACGCACCCTTTGATGTTGGATTCCTTAATTCTGAATTGAAACACGTCCATTGGAAGAAAAAATTAGAAGAGTATTGCGATATTTTTGATACTTTGGAGTTGGCGAGAGAGAAGCATCCGGGGCAGCGTAACAGCCTTGATGCGCTTTGCAAACGGTACAGTATTGATAACTCAAACCGGCAGTTACACGGAGCATTGTTGGACGCCGAAATCCTGGCGTTTGTATATCTGGCCATGACGGGAGGTCAAACCAGTTTATTTTCAGAGTCAGAAGCGGTGACCAGTAACTTAAACAATAATGTCAATGAGCTCGCTGCATTATGTTTGGCGAATCCCATTGTAGTCATGGCTAGTGATGAGGAGCTTGTGGCGCATCATGATTTTGTGAATTTTTTGGCAAAGAAATCAGGTGTGAATCATTGGAATGATGAAACTTAATATTAAACGCCAAACAAGCGTTATGCCTGATGATAGATATCCAATATACAAATTAAAACGGATTATTTTGAGCTAGAAGCCAACCGGCATTTACTAATTAGTGCGGGCTGGCTGCATGTTGAATTTTCTTTTAATTTTTAGGAACCAAATATTTTTCGGCGAAATCTTTACCGATACATTCACCCAATGATCTACCCCAGACCGCAGCGCTTTCACTGTTAATTTTATCCGGCATGCTACCATAAAGTTCATTTTGGCATTTATTAGTGCTTTCGGGTATTAGTGTGACGCATTGCTCATAAGTCATTTTGATTTCATCAAATCGTTTTTTCAAATCAGCATCCTGTATAAATCCTTTACAGATAAGATCCGGTAGTAAAGGAGCCATTGAGCTTAGCCAGCTATCTTTTGGCATCTCATTAGGACTGGAAGTATCCTCCGCATTGGATACAAAAGGGATTAATGCACTGCTTAAGGCTATGGTTGTTGCGAGAAGCAATTTCCTTGTCATGATGAATTATCCTTTTTTGGGGTCTCAAATATATATTAGGACAAAATATTCTAATTTGCCTGTAAAAACAGCAATATGAGTTGAATAAATTAGGCAGCCTCATCACTTCTGGATTTATTAGGGGCTGTTGACATTTCATTATATTCAAGCCTACTTTCCGCGACTTGTTCGCGGAATCCATAGATTTTGCGCAAAACAAGAATATATTGCGCCTTTAAAGATTGAATTGGATCCCGCGAACAAGTCGCGGGACGTCGAAACTTGAATTGTCAACAGACCCTAAATTGAACAAGATGCTTTATCGATTTAGCTTGAACAAATTAAAGGGAACTCACCACCCGACAGGAGAACCAAGCTCTTGCTGTGTTCCGGGAAGGGATGACGTGGTGGGAAGATCCAATTGAAGTTTGATTTGTTTAAAATTTCAACTAAAATTGAAGTTGATGGAAATGAAATAGGAATAATCATGGAAAAGTCCAACTTTCGTCTAATGTTTTTAGTGCGGTTTTTGTTTCTTTCAATTATAGGTTTCATGTATCACTCCGCTTATTCGGCAGGTAATACGTTCATTTTTAATCCTAATACACTGACCTGGAAAGCCATCAATGAAAATGGCAAAGTAGTACGCACAGGCAGAGGTTCCGGGGGTAAAAGCTATTGTCCTGATATTCGCAGAGGGTGTAAAACTCCCTCAGGTGTTTACCGAATCATCAGTAAAGGTGGACCGGGATGTAAATCCAGTAGATATCCGGTTGGAGGTGGTGGTGCACCGATGCCTTATTGCATGTTTTTTAGTAAGTACTATGCCGTACATGGGTCATATGATGTACCTAATTATAATGCAAGCCATGGATGCGTCCGCGTGAAGCCTAATGATGCTTATTGGTTAAGTCATAATTTTATGAAAATTGGGACGAAGGTAATCATCAAACCCTATTGATGAGTGCACATGGACGTATTTTCGTTGTAAAATTAAAAGCCACTTTCCATATTTCTGGAAGTGGCTTTTATCATTGAATCCAGGGTGTGGAGGCAGTTGTTAACAGGCCCTAATCTTCATCATCCATACTGAATGACGAGCCGCATCCGCAGGTTGTTTTTGCGTTGGGATTGCGAATGACGAATTGTTCGCCTTGAATTCCCTGAATGTAATCGATTTCTGCTTCATGCAGGTACTGATAGCTCATTGAATCAATCAATAGTTTTACTGAAGATTGGCCATCAGAACATTGTTGTTCCACTATGGTATCATCATCGTTGATTTGTTCATCAAAACTAAACCCGTATTGAAATCCGGAACAACCTCCGCCTGTGATGGAAACACGTAGGTTAAGGTTGAAATTATCTTCTTCTCGAATTAATTCTGCTACTTTATCTGCCGCACTTACAGAAAAATGAACGTCACTTGTTGTTGGGGCTATATCAACTGCAGCCATCGTATACTCCGGTTAGATAAAAGGTACTACTTTGTATATTATATTATAACCATTATCTGATGATTTGTTCTATTGTCGCTCCGCCCAGACACTGGTTTTTATCATAAAAAACGACATATTGACCTGGTGTAACTGCTCTTTGTGGGCTAGAGAACATGACGTAATGCTGGTTTCCGTCCTGCGGTGAAATCATGCATGCCTGTTCTGCCTGCCGATATCTGGTTTTAGCATAACACGTGATGGGTAATTTATCCTGACACTCTGCCAACCAATGTATAGGGCCACAAATTAGCCCTTGGGCATACAGCATGGGATGTTGACTGCCTTGGGCTATGTACAATGTATTAGTTTTTACGTCCTTTTCAACCACGTACCATGGCTCATCTGAGGCGTTTTGCATGCCTCCGATTCCTAATCCCTGGCGTTGTCCCAAGGTGTAAAACATTAATCCATCATGTGTTCCAAGGGTTATGCCGTCCATATTTTTTATCTCACCCGGCTTAGCCAGGATGAATTCCTTTAAAAAAGATTTAAATCGCTTTTCCCCTATAAAACAAATACCCGTAGAGTCCTTTTTAGCATGGGTTACCAATCCCAAGTCTTTGGCAAAATCTCTTATTTGTGATTTATTGTAATCGCCAATAGGAAAGAGCGTTTTTGCCAGAGCAGAGGGTTCTACTGCATGCAGAAAATAAGTTTGATCTTTATCTCTATCCTTCGCCTTATACAGATAACCTAATGTTCCTTCAATTTTGTTTTTGGCGTAATGTCCGGTAGCAATGTAATCGGCCCCCAGCTCCAGAGCGTGATTTAAAAAGGCATTAAATTTTATTTCTTTATTGCATAAAACATCCGGATTTGGAGTTCTTCCATGCTCGTATTCATTTAAAAAATGAGCGAACACCCTATCCCAGTACTGCTCTGAAAAATTAACGCTATGAAGAGGTATGCGCAATTGATTACAAACTGCCTGAGCATCTGCCAGATCCTGTGCAGCAGGGCAGAAGGTGTCAGTATCATCCTGCTCCCAGTTTTTCATGAACAGACCTTCAACCTGATACCCCTGTTCTTTTAGCAGCCAGGCCGCTACTGAGGAATCTACTCCACCAGACATGCCTACAATAACTTTAGAGTTCATACATCTTATTACCGTTAAAATTAAAAGAATATTTGGGTCGGTAGGCATCTCATCTGTTTACACCCGCTTCCTGCGCTTTAGGCAGGTTTCACTAAAATGCAATTATTTATAATGCTACTCTCTCTCGATTTCGCGCATGCAACACGAAACGTAAGCGAAGGGAGCATTTGTCAACAGACCCTATAAAACCTTTATTATCTCATAAAAACATCAAAAGAAGGAGGGGACGATTTATCAAGTTTCCTGATACAGATAAAATAAGGCCGATTTAATAAATAACACCAAGTGCCTACATTTCTTTGTACTGAAGTTATGAAGATGATAAAATTCGCTGTATTGATGTAATTTAGCTGTATTAAAAAGATCAATTGGTTGATATTTTCAACACATTGTCGGATAATAATTACTTTGGACGTTTGATTAATGCTTCATTTACCAGAACTGGCCAAACAAGGTCAACACATTCAAATACTGACTTTAACAGATAGGTTACCCGCTTTTATCAGCGGTCCTTGCCAGTTAACGGTTACTTATAGTATTGAAGCTAAAGATGATTACTATTTAATCCATATGCAAACAACCGGTGATTTAGTTGTTATCTGCCAACGATGCCTGTGCGAGTTTCCAAGCCATTATAACAATCAAACGACTCTTGCTGTATGCAGAAGTGATGAGCGGGCAGAGCAGATTCTTGAGTTTTATGAAAGCATTGTTTCATCAAACTGGCAGGTGGATTTACTAGAACTGGTCGTTGATGAATTACATCTGTATGCACCACAGTTTCATCCCGAAATTGAGGATTGTGGCAGTGAAGTTAATGATATTTTAACTGGGAAAATCGAAACATATTGATATTTTGTTCAATTAACACTTGGATTGAAGTTAAAATATCGGTAATATTCCCGCTTTATGAATGCAAATTGTTTAGGAGTAATACAATGGCAGTACAACAAAATAAAAAATCACGCTCACGTCGTGATATGCGTCGTTCTCATGACAGCTTAACCAAGCCAACATTATCTGTTGATTCTACTACTGGTGAAACTCATCTTCGTCATCATATGACTCCAGATGGTTATTATCGAGGAAGAAAAGTTATCGATACTGATTCTTCATCAGCTTACGAAGAACAAGAGTAATATTCTTGAACAATATCACCATTGCCGTTGATGCGATGGGTGGGGATCATGGCTTAAGCGTAGTGGTTCCCGCCTGTGTGCGCGCAGCTAAAAAAAATCCAAACCTGAAAATACTCCTTGTCGGTGTGCAGGATAAGGTCAGTGCTTCATTGAAGAAGCATGGGGTGTTGTCTTCAAATCAATTTACAATTGTTCATGCATCAGAAGTTGTAACTATGGATGAATTGCCATCTCATGCGTTACGTAATAAAAAAGATTCTTCCATGCGTGTTGCGATTAATTTGGTCAAGGAAGGGAGAGCACAAGCCTGTGTAAGCGCGGGTAATACGGGTGCTTTGATGGCAACGGCCCGTTTTGTGTTAAAGACACTGCCTGGAATTGACAGACCAGCAATTATTTCTGAGTTACCAACCATTAAAGGAAAAACCTGGGTTATTGACCTCGGAGCTAATGTTGATTCCTGTGCCGAGCATCTCTTTCAATTTGCGGTAATGGGCTCTGCTTTAATTCAGGCCATTGAAAAGAAACCCAAGCCCAAAATTGCCCTTTTGAATATTGGCGTAGAAGAAATTAAAGGTAATGATCAGGTCAAACGAACTGCTCATATGCTGGCAGAATGCTCTGTGATGAATTATGTCGGCTATGTAGAAGGTGACCATTTTTATACTGGTGATGTTGACCTGGTTGTTTGTGATGGATTCGTTGGTAATGTGGCGCTAAAAGCCAGTGAAGGTTTGGCCAAATTATTGATGACTCTGCTGAAAGAGTCATTTAACAGGAATTGGTTAACCAAGTTGGCTGGTCTTATTGCGTTACCTGCTTTGAAATACCTGAAAAATCGATTGGATCCTTCCCGCTATAATGGTGCCAGTATGCTGGGTTTAAATGGTATTGTTATCAAAAGCCATGGTGGAGCCAATGATGTGGGTTTTGAATATGCTATTGAGCAAGCTGTTCTTGAAGCACAAAATAATGTTGTTGATTTAGTACGTGATCAAATAAACGATTTTATAAATCAGGGATTGCTGTTATGACGAATGCTGTAATTAGTGGCACGGGTAGTTATTTACCTGAAAGAAAACTCACTAATGTTGAACTTGAAAAAATACTTGATACCGATGATGAATGGATCGTATCCAGATCCGGGATTAGTAGTCGCAGTATTGCAGAGCCTCATGAAACTACGTCCTTTATGGCATCTCGAGCAGCAGAGCACGCTCTCGCTTCATCCGGACTTGACGCTGAGGAAATTGATTTAATCCTCGTGGCTACCTGCACACCGGATCATTTTTTTCCAAGCGTTGCATGCCATGTACAACACGCCTTAAAAATAAAAAAGCCTATTCCAGCCTTTGATGTCGGTGCTGCATGCAGTGGTTTTGTCTATGCTATGGATATAGCAAAACAGTATATAGCCGCTGGTGCTGCTCGTCATATTATGGTGATTGGGGCTGAAAGTATGTCCAGAGCCGTTGATTGGACTGACAGGTCAACCTGTGTACTGTTTGGCGACGGCGCTGGTGCTGTAGTATTAAGTGCGAGTGAACGCCAGGGTATCCTTGGTAGTGTATTACATTCAGCATTTGATGCGGAACAACTTTTGACATTACCTAATTCTACATTTGAAGAACAACGCGCAACAATTGGTATGCGTGGTAATGAAGTATTCAAAATTGCTGTTAACATTATGGGTGATGTTGTTGATGAAGTGTTAGCCATCAGTAAATTAAGTAAATCGGATATCAATTGGTTAATCCCCCATCAAGCAAATATACGTATTATTCAAGCGATTGCTAAAAAATTATCTCTTCCCATGTCACAAGTTATCGTTACTATTGGTAATCAAGGCAATACCTCTGCTGCTTCGATACCCTTAGCGTTGGATCATTCAATTAGAAACAACCAGGTTAAACGAGATGAGTTGTTATTAATTGAGTCATTTGGCGGTGGAATGACTTGGGGCGCAATGGTTATTCGTTATTAATTAATAGGGCTTTTCAATTATGGTTAACACAGCATTTGTATTTCCTGGTCAAGGATCTCAATCTGTAGGGATGTTATCTGATTTTTCCCTTCAATATCCTATTGTTACCGATCTCTTTGCTGAAGCATCTGAGGCTGTTGGTTATGATCTTTGGGATCTGGTTCAGAATGGACCCTCTGAGAAACTAAATCAGACCGAGCATACCCAGGTTGCCATGTTGACAGCTGATGTCGCCATTTATCGTTTATTAATGCAACAAGAATTGTCACAGCCTCTGATCATGGCTGGCCATAGTCTAGGCGAATATGCTGCATTGGTTTGTGCTGACTCAATATCATTATCGGATGCAGCGCAATTGGTGGCTCGCAGGGGCCAGCTTATGCAAAATGCCATTCCACTTGGGATGGGAGCTATGGCAGCAATTGTTGGTTTAACTGACGAACAAGTCGTTAGTTTGTGTGCAGAAGCCAGTACTGATAGCCAGAAGGTTACTCCTGCAAATTTTAATGCTATTGGGCAGGTCGTAGTTGCTGGTCATACATCTGCAGTAGAACATATGATCGAATTGGCCAATGAAGCAGGCGCTCGTTTGGCAAAAGTAATCCCTGTCAGCGTGCCTTGTCATTGTCCTCTTTTAACTGAAGCAGCCGAGCTTTTTGCAGAGAGCCTTGATAATACTGAATTTAAAAATCCTTCAATCGATGTGGTGAGTAATGTGGATTTAAGTGTTTATTATTCCGCTCAACACATAAGAAAACAGTTAAAAGAGCAGTTGTATAGCCCAGTACGCTGGGTTGAGACGATCCAAATGTTTAAAAATCGTGGTATCGAGTTAATTGTAGAGTGTGGTCCAGGAAAAGTGTTAAACGGTCTTATCAAAAGAATAGACAGAAGCCTGGATGCTGTCAGTGTTTATGACACGATTAGCCTGGATCAGATTGTAGAACAATTACATACTCCAGCTTAAGAGGAAACTTAATGATAACTTTAGAAGGTAAAATTGCATTAGTTACAGGTGCCAGTCGCGGCATTGGTCAGGCTATTGCTATTAAACTGGCAAAGCAGGGTGCATTTGTTTTTGGAACTGCAACTACTGAACAGGGAGCAGCTTCAATTAATGCTCTTTTTGAAAAGGAAAAACTTGCTGGTAAAGGTATTGTTCTGGATGTAACTAACGCCGAACAAATTGATCAATTAATGTCTGAATTAACTGAGAACAATCAATGTCCTTCAATCCTGGTAAATAATGCGGGAATAACTGCAGATAATTTGCTATTGAGAATGGATGATGAGGAATGGTACAAGGTTATCGAAACCAACCTCAACTCAATATATAGAATGTCCAAGGCATGTTTGAAGCCCATGTTTAGAGCACGTTGGGGACGAATAATTTCTGTAGGTTCAGTAGTCGGGGCTAGTGGTAATTCTGGTCAGGTCAATTATACTGCGGCAAAAGCTGGCGTTGTTGGTTTTTCCAAGTCTTTAGCTCAGGAAATTGGTAGTAGAGGCATTACTGTTAATGTGGTTGCACCAGGATTTATCGATACCGATATGACCACTTCCTTGCCTGATATGGTAAAAGAAGAAATGCTAAAAAGAATTCCAATGCGTAAATTAGGGCAAGCGGAGGATGTAGCTGATGCTGTTGTTTTTTTAGCGTCAGATAGTGCTAAATATATTACAGGTGAAACAATTCATGTCAATGGCGGCATGTATATGAATTAAATGCTCTTGCGTTATCTGTATAATTGAATAAACTAACCGTCAGTATTTTAATTATTTCTATCAACCGAAAGAGGAAAATCAAGTTATGAGTACAGTTGAAGACCGTGTACGTAAAATTGTTGTTGAACAATTGGGTGTTAAGGAAGAAGAGTTAAAAAATGATGCGTCATTTGTTGACGATCTGGGTGCTGATTCTCTTGATACAGTGGAATTGGTAATGGCTCTGGAAGAAGAGTTTGAAACTGAAATTCCTGATGAGAAAGCAGAAAAAATTACTACGATTCAAGAAGCTATTGATTACATTGAATCAAATTTAAATAAAGAAGAAGCTTAATTTTTCGAGGAGCTTTGATTGAATAAACGGCGTGTGGTTGTAACTGGCATGGGGATGCTTACCCCGGTCGGACTTAATGTACAAGAATCTTGGCAAAACATATTGGCAGGGGTTAGTGGTGTAGGTATGGTAGAAGGTTTTGATACCAGCGAATACAGCACTAAAATTTGGGCCAAGGTCAAGAATTTTAATGTTGAGAACTATGTGCCTATCAAAGACGCTCGTAAAATGGATGTATTTACGCAATATGGAATTGCCGCTGCTGAAGAGGCCATGCTTGATTCTGGATTGAAGATTGATGAAGCCTTATCACGTCGTACGGGTGTTGCTGTAGGCGCTGGTATTGGTGGAATTCAAACAATTACCAACAATCAGGATAAGCTGGTTTCTGGTGGCCCGCGTAAAGTTTCACCATTTTTTATTCCAGCAGGCATCATTAATATGGTTGCTGGACAGATTTCTATTAAGCATAATTTAAAAGGCCCTAATATTTCTGTAGTCACTGCATGTACTACTGGAACTCATAATATTGGACTTGCCGGACGAATTATTGCTTATGGTGATGCAGATGTCATGATTTGCGGTGGTGCTGAAATGACCACAACACCACTTTGTCTTGCTGGATTTTCAGCCGTTCGCTCTTTATCCAAACGCAATGACGAACCAGAAAAAGCATCAAGACCCTGGGATAAAGACAGAGATGGTTTTGTTATGGGCGAAGGTGCTGGTATTCTTGTTCTGGAAGAGTATGAGCATGCCAAAGCACGTGGGGCAAAAATTTATGCCGAACTAGCTGGGTTTGGTATGTCTGGTGACGCATATCATATCACAGCACCCGATGAAGATGCTGATGGGGCGGCACGCGCTATGGAAGCGGCCATTCATGATGCGGGTATTAATCCGCAACAAGTTGATTACATTAATGCTCATGGTACTTCAACGTATCTCAATGATATGAATGAAACCAAAGCTATTAAACGTATTTTTCAGCAACATGCTTACGACCTGGCTGTGAGCTCTACCAAATCAATGACGGGACATTTATTAGGTGCTGCTGGAGCGGTAGAAGCCATTATCAGCGTTTTGGCAATCAAAGATCAAATCGCTCCTCCAACTATAAATCTGGATAACCCTGATGAAGGTTGTGATTTGAATTATGTTGCGCATACACCACAAAAGAGAACCATTAATTACGTTTTAAGTAATTCACTTGGTTTTGGTGGTACAAACGGCAGTCTGCTATTTAAGCGAATCTAGATGGAAACCCGAAGACATAAAAAACTGGTAGTGTGTATTGTTGCTGCGTTTTTTATGTCTTTTTTATTTGTTGGCTGGAATATCTACAATTTAATACAATCTCCTGTTATCCCTAAAAACGACGCAGCACAAATAATCAGTATCGACCGCTCTGCATCAGCCTATCAAGTGGTTCAGTTATTAAAAGAAAAAAAGCTGATTCGATCAACAAAACTTTTGCTGCTCATTATACGCTTTCAAGGACTTTCTCATCAAATTAAAGCCGGTGTATACCAAATAAAGCCTGGTGAGACAGTGATGGAGTTACTGAAAAGAATTGTAGATGGTGATGTGATAACACAAAAATTTACTATTATTGAAGGAACGACACAGCAAAAAGTGGCTCAGGATTTAATGAAAGCCCCTTATTTGAATTATAATCCTGATGATTGGTTATTGATTAAAGGTAAATATCCTAATGCAGAAGGATTACTTATGGCCGATACGTATCAATACCGAGGTGGTAGCAGCAGCAAAAATCTCCTGGAACAGGCTCATCGTAACTTAATGACGTACTTGGATGATACCTGGTCACATAGAGCGCCTGATTTACCTTACCGAAATGCTTATGAATTACTCATTGCTGCTTCAATAATTGAAAGGGAAACCGCTATTCCCCAGGAACGGAAACTGATATCCGGTGTGATGGTGAATCGGTTAAAGAAATCAATGCCCCTGCAAATGGATCCTACGGTAATCTATGCACTCGGCAGTGCTTACAAAGGTAAATTATCCCATAATGATCTTTTGATTGTCTCACCGTACAATTCATATAAATTCAGAGGGCTACCTCCAACACCTATAGCGATGGTAGGCAAAGAGTCCATTGATGCAGCTGCTCATCCCCAATTATCCAAATATTTATATTTTGTTGCCAAAGGAGATGGTTCTCACCAGTTTTCAGAAACCTATGAGCAACAGCGACAAGCGATTAATCAATACCAACGTAAGGACTATTAATGGCATTGTTCACTGGAAAATTAATAGTAATTGAAGGATTGGAGGGAGCCGGTAAGTCTACTGCAGTAAAAACCGTTATTGATGAGTTATCAAAACGCGATATCCAGACTATTACCACACGAGAGCCTGGTGGAACCGCTGTAGGCGAGATATTAAGGAGTGTTATTAAAAATCCTGAATACACCGATGTTCTGGATAATAAAACAGAATTGCTTCTGCTTTATGCCGCACGCATTCAATTGCTTGAACAAGTCATTAAACCCGCTTTGCAGCAAGGAACATGGGTTATTGCGGATCGTTTTGAATTATCTACTATTGCCTATCAAGGTGGTGGTAGAGGTCTTGATCTTCATATGATAAACAGTTTATCAGCTTTTTGCCTTAGTGGCTTTAAACCGGATTTGACCTTGTATCTCGATATTTCTCCAGAAATTGGAATGCACAGAGCGAGGCAACGCGGTGCGTTTGATCGAATTGAACAGCAATCCCTTGAGTTTTTTCATCGTGTACACCAAACCTATATAGAGCACATTCAAAAGAATCCTGATTGTGTTACCATTGATGCAAGTCGTTCTCTGACTGAAGTAGAATCTGCAATTCAAGAGGCAATTAATCGATTTATCAATCGCTATGAACCATAATCATCAAGAACAGTGGCAAAAAATTCAATCTGCGTTTGTTCACCAACGTGTTCCTCAGTCTATGCTTTTGGTTGGACCTTTACATTGTGATCTTGGGTTGTTTGTCAAAATGACAACGAGCTTATTACTGTGTAAATCAGGTCAGAATGAGCCGTGTTTGTGCTGTAGTGATTGTCAAATGGTTGAGCGGATGGAACATCCGGATGTTGAATGGATTAAACCTGAAAAGACTGGTGGCGCCATTAAAGTAGATCAAATCAGAGAGCTACAGAGTTCAGCTTATTTAACACCACAACGATCCGGGTATCGATTAATTGTCATCGAATCTGCTGACCGCATGAATACTGCTTCAG
The DNA here is from genome assembly GCF_000423305.1 of Legionella moravica DSM 19234. GTDB lineage: Bacteria > Pseudomonadota > Gammaproteobacteria > Legionellales > Legionellaceae > Legionella > Legionella moravica. Next base: position 135,880 of record NZ_KE383999.1, read on the forward strand.
CAAATGCATTATTAAAAATACTGGAAGAACCCACACAACATACGGTGTTCGTCCTGATAGCTCAGCAGCTAAGTACGGTACTTCCCACTGTACTGAGTCGATGCCAGATTATTACGTTTTCTATGGCTGATGATTCAGCCGCTAATAACTTATTGATGCTAGGTAAACACTACACACCGGAATCTGAAAGGGCGCAGCTATTGCAACAAGCCGATGTGATTTTAGATGGACTCATTGCTTTGATTGAGCGCAAGCAACACCCCTGTGTTTTAGCCGCTCAATGGACTCAATTTGAATTAGGCAGTTTTTTGTGGTTTTTATATTTAGTATTTTCTCAAATACAAAACATGCATGTACTCAAAATGACTGTAACAGGTCCAGCAGCTCTTCAGCTAGATAAGTTATTGACATTACTGACTCCGATTTCAATCTTTACCCAAATTGACAAAATAAATACATTATTGAGAAAAATAAGCCATAATATGAATGTAAATCATACATTGGTTTTAGAAGATTTGTTGTTTTCATTAATACCAGGTACCTAATCTCGATCAGGATAAAAGAGGAGGGGGTATGGCGGAAAAGATTCAACTAATAAACTGTTCCTTTACCAGTGAAGCGTCTTTGTATTTGGCTTATATGCCTTTCGTCAAAGGCGGAGGGATCTTTATACGAACGAATCATATTTATCCTCTGGGTGAACTGGTTCAATTATCAGTAAAATTAGTTAATGAGCAGGAAGCTTATTCTGTGAATGGTAAGGTAGTATGGATCACTCCAAAAGGAGCACAGGGCAACAAGCCGTCGGGAATAGGGGTGCAGTTCCAGGGTGAGAACAGTAGATATCTATGCAATAAAATAGAAACTTATTTGGCAGGAATGTTAAAATCAACCCAGATGACCGATACTATCTGATTTGATTTATATAGAGGATTCACATGTTAGTCGATTCACATTGCCATTTAAATTTCATTGATTTAGCGGATTTTAATAATAATCTCTCAGAAGTTATACAACGCGCAAAAGAAAATGGCGTTCAACATTTTCTAACGGTCTGTGTTGAGTTAAGCGATTACCCTCAATTGGAAGCTATCGCCGCTGCGTATTCTAATATTAATATTTCAGTGGGGGTCCATCCTAATAGCGAAATGGATACTCCGGTAACAGCAACACTTCTTTGTGATTTGGCGGCAAACCCGGCCTGCATCGCAATAGGAGAAACGGGGCTTGATTACTATCGAACTCTTACTGATGAAGCCCAGGAAATGCAGAGAGCGCGATTTAGAGAGCATATCAAAGCCGCATTAATTACCTCAAAACCCTTGATAATTCATACTCGTCAGGCAGCAGAAGATACCCTCTTATTAATGGCTGAAGAAAATGCACAAAACATTGGTGGAGTAATGCATTGCTTCGCTGAAGATCTGGATATTGCCAGAAGGGCTATAGACCTTAATTTTTACATTTCATTTTCTGGTATTGTTACTTTTAAAAACGCAGTAGCATTACAGGAAGTTGCAAAACAGATTCCATTAGACCGGATGCTTATTGAAACCGATTCTCCCTATTTAGCTCCAGTTCCTTTTCGAGGAAAGCAAAATCATCCAGCGCTGGTAAAACATGTTGCTGAAGCAATTGCAGAGCTAAGGGGAATAGATTACGAAACAATTGCACGAATAACTACTGATAATTTCTATAGATGTTTTAAAATCAATGAACCATCGCCAAGATTTTATTGAAAATTGACTCTGTGCATAACGAAAAGCGGTCTTGCCCGCCCTTCCAATTAGCCTTAAATTTTTGTTGACGAAATGCTAAATCTTTAATTCGAAATGTTATCGAAATCTCGCTAAAAGTCCTTCTCCCTCAGGGAGAATGTGTCGACGGCGGATGAGGGGATCTTAAAACGATTAAAATTATCTATTAAAATATTTAGTCCAACCAAAAAAGCTCGAGTAGGTTGGGCCTCGGCGCAACCTACTTTAGCTCTAGTTGATTTTTGTGAGGATCGTTCAAGAACAAGTCGCTGCAAATAGTCTGCGAAGTTGAATTGTAAACACACCCTGGTTTATTGATTTATAAGGAACAATGCTGTTCTGGTAGAAATTCACTGCTTGGACTAAAAACCCAACAAATAGAAGGTAAGTTGTTCTTTTGGCGCAATATGTGATTTTTGTGGTAAAATACAGCCCACTCGATTCAATTGTGAGAATATAATGCAAGAATGGTTGGTGTCATTTTTTCAAAATATTGAAGGATCAACTTTAACTCTAAATGGAAAAACGTATAAGCGATCTGACTGTATTCGAATAGGTGGAGGCGCTGAAAAGCAAGTATGTCAGTTTAAAGGCGAATCTTTTTGTTTTTTTATACCGAACAGATATCAAAGTGAACAACAATGGGTTCATAAAATTAATCTTGAAAAATTAATTCTCGATGAAATAAGCCAGCTAGGATTAAAAACACAGCAATTTGAAGTGGTTGATATCGAAATTGCTGTTCCTGGCTCACCGACTCGTTCCATTAAAGGACTTTTGACCCAGGATTTTGAGAGCCTTTGTCAGCATGAAAATATCGTTATTCATGATTGTAAAGGGGACAAAAGAGTTATAGGAACTGCTCCTGATTTTCACAGCATGAGAGAACAATTCAAAAATAAAGAGTTTGTTCAAAAAATGTTTAAACAACTCATCAAAGAATATGCTGTTGCCTACACTTTTTCACTGCCTATAAACATATTACAATTAAATGATGACAGTCAGCACATTATTTTTGAACTGCCGAAAGACATTAGTGAGCCGCCTGTGGTTCGATATATGTTTTGGGATGTTGTTTCCGATGTGAAGTCACTGCCATTCGAATTTATGGTTCCAACTTTGAACCGTTTTAAAAGAGGGCCAGACGAATTTAATCGCACCAATAATGATGTTGCTGCGTTACTTTATCTCTCCAATACCGTGGCATGCTCTATATGGGATATGCACGACCACAAAAAGCACAATCTTTTAGATATAGGTGATCAATTTGATTTTGTTGATGAATTGCAATCGGATATACTCAAGGCTATCAATAACGATGTATTTCTCAAGGATGCTCTAGAGCATGCTCAATCATTGGCGATTCCCTATTTTAATAAGCTCTTTGATGAGTTAAGGACTGAACCTAAAGAATTTAATGCGGACGAGTTTAAAGTACTCATGCTAATGGCCATTTCATCAGGCCATATGGAGGTAATCGAACAAGTTTATCGATTACGACCGCAGTATATTGCTCTATCAGAAAAGTGTATTGATTCACTACTCATTGCATCAAGAGAATATGGTAATCTAGAAGTTATTGAATTTATAACCAGCACCTTGGGCAAAGAAAAGAATAATTTTGAAAAGGAAAGAAAATTACAAATTCAGGAGCAAGAAAATCGAGTTAAAAGTGAAGAATTAAAGAACCATTTTTTACAGAAATACACCAAGCAGTTGATTTCCGATAAGCGATCATGGTGTGGCTTATACTCGTTTTTTGCAACAAGCCATGTTAGAAATGAAATGGATTTAACTGAATTGGTCAAGCATGCTCAAGGTTTATCTAGACAAGGAACGGGTAAGCGAAGTCAATTAGTGATGAAGGAATTGGGATGGTTAGATGCTGACAACAATATCATTGGAGAGTTGAGTACCATTATGATCCAACCAACTCGCTGAATAGTTAAATTAAAATGCAGGAACCTAGCCCCTGTTCGATTCGCTTTATATATAGTCGGCTTAGTTTTTATAAAGCAAGCTAAAAATGAAACACACACATCCCAAAGTAATCATGCTGAGTGGAAGAATGTAATCATTGGTAGTTAGTACAATGCCAATTACGCCAGCAATCAACGCTGCTGTGCTCATGCGCATCGTATTGATCACCGCAGTTGCTGATGCGGCCAGTTCGTTAAAATCTTTCAGTGCCAGAGATAGAGCTGGTGGATTGGTTATGGTCACTCCCAGGGTGACTAATAATAAAGGAAGCAGGCATCTTAAGCTAAACCCTATGGATAAATAGAGGATGAGTGAAATGGACGCTCCAAAAATGATCATAAGACTACCAAAACACATATTCCATTTTGTGGAAAAATAGTCTCTGAGGCGTATACCAATGTAGTTCCCCAGGATCATTGTGAATCCATTGAAAGCAAAGATATATGCAAACGTTGTCGGAGAGTAGTGAAGTTGGTCAATGATTAAGTAAGTAATATTGACGATTAGGATCATGATGTTAGTGAATGAAGCCGTAAGTATAGTCATCCCTAGAAGCAGTTGTTTGTTTTTAATAATATGCATGTACTGTTTTAGTGACTTTAAAAATGAAAATGTTGATTTATGCCTGCTCCATGAAGGGGATTCTTTTAAAAGCGGTTTGGCCAGAAACAGCAGGATGCAACCAACTATTCCCATAGATATAAAAGTAGCTTTCCAACCCAAATAAAGAAAAACTAATGCGCCAATCATAGGAGCAAAAATTGGAGAAATGGATACAATCATTGAGATATGTGAAATGATATTGGCACGTTCTTTGGTCATCTCATAATCTCGGGTTGAAGATAGGGCGATGACTCCGGAACAGCAGATAAAGAAACTTTGCAACGCTCTGCCTGCAATTAACATATAGATTGAATTGGATTCAATGCAGATCAAGGTAGCAACCAAAAATAGCGACAGACTGATAGTAAGCGATCTCAACCGGCCAAAATGATCAATCAAAGGTCCCCAAACGAGCTGCGCTAATCCATTCACAAAGAGGTATACGCTTAGAGTCAGTTGTCCTAATTCATGGGTAGTATGAAAATAATTGATAATGGTTGGTAATGCAGGTTGATATAAATCAAAGGTTATTAATGAAAAACCTGAAAGACAAGCAATATAAAAAAATGGGGTTTTTGTCACGAGCTTCATATCCTTGATATTAAATCCAGTTATCCTAACGATAATACCTGTAATGCAATTAATTCTATGAGAACTTTGTCAGTTATCTTCGTATTTAGTACTATATGCTAACTATATCATTAACAAAGGTATTCCATGAGTTTATATATCGGTTTAATGTCTGGCACCAGCATGGACGGTATAGATGCCGCTTTGGTTGACCTGCCTTCTAATAAACTAGAGTGTGGAATTACCAAAAAATACAGTGACGATTTAAAGAAGCGGATTGATGAACTGGTGAATGGCAACTCACTAAGTCTTGCCTCAATCTGTCAAGTCAATACATTAATTGGCAGAGAGTTCGCTCTCGCTGTAAAGGAACTGTTACAAGAGGCTAAAGTGTCTCCAACAGAGATCATGGCAATTGGAAGTCATGGACAAACAGTGTGTCATGACAGTTCTTGTGCCATTCCTTATACCTTGCAGTTAGGATGTGGGCATACTATTTCTTCATTAACTGGAATAACGGTAGTCGCTGATTTTCGCACAAGAGACCTGGTTAATGGTGGGCAAGGAGCCCCATTTGCACCACTTTATCACCATGAATTATTTTCTAAATCTGATTCTGAAATCGCATTGGTCAATATTGGTGGTATTTCCAATGTGACCCTTATTAAGCCTGATTATCCAACTCGTGGTTGGGATGTGGGACCTGGAAACTGTTTGATGGATGCATGGATTATGAGTCATATACAAAAAACCTACGACGCTGGAGGTTCCTGGGCAAAACAAGGAACAGTAATTGAGCCTTTATTGACGCAATTGCTGGAGGATCCATTTTTTTCTTTGCCCGCTCCCAAGAGTATTGGTAAGGAATATTTTTCCCTGGCCTGGTTAGAAAAGCACATGACTGAGCAATACAATCCCATAGACGTTCAAGCTACCTTACTGGCTCTGACTGCACGAACAATCGCCAGCGCTATTAACAGCAATCAGGTCGCAATGAAACACGTTTATTTATGCGGTGGAGGCACTCATAATACTCATTTGCTCCACTCTCTGACCCGTTTATTACCTGATATGAAGGTATGCAGTGTTGCTGAGGCCGGTGCCAGTCCTGATTATTTGGAAGCGATGATGTTTGCCTGGTTCGCTTCTCAAACCTTGAATAATATCCCCGTCAATTTAACTGCAATAACTGGTGCGAAAGAGCTTGCAATATTGGGTGCAGTATACCCTATAATAAAATGATATTGACAAACCAAATCGCCTTGCGTTTAAATGGGCAATTCTCATCAGAGTGAATTTAAATTGAGCGCACATTACACCGTAAAAGCAAAAGATGGAGTGGGTGATAGTCTGGCAGCAGCGTACTTTATTTTTTTTCTCGCAGCTTCATTCTATTTGTATGAATTTATTCTTCAGGTTGCGCCAAGTGTCATGGCAGAATCCATGATGAAAACTTTTGGTGTGACCGGTCAGGGATTTGGTGTCATTTCAGCCTTTTATTTTTATGCTTATGCCCCATCTCAGTTACCTGCCGGTGTATTGTATGATCGCTATGGCCCCAGAAAATTAATGACATTTGCCATTATTTTATGCGCCATAGGCTCTGCATTTTTTGCTTCAACTGACAGTGTGTTCACTGCGTGCATCGGAAGATTTTTGATTGGTATAGGCTCTGCATTTTCTTTTATCGGTGTACTGGTGCTTATTTCACGCTGGTTTCCACCGTATTATTTCGCCATACTTGCAGGTATTGCTCAATTGATGAGTTCAGTAGGTGCCATGTTTGGTGAAATGCCTCTTGCTGCATTAATTGATCATGTTGGATGGCGTAATGCAAGCTTCATTTTGTCAGCGGTGGGGTTTATCCTGGCTGGTTTTTTTTGGGCTTTTATTCGCGATTATCCTCATCAACAGAATCAGTCGATTCCTGAACATTATTTAAGGGATGAATGGAAGCGTCTGGTCGCTGTATGCAAGCATGCCCATACATGGATTACAGGTGGTTATGCTTTTGCCATCTGGACTCCTATAGCAGTTTTTGCTGCACTATGGGGTGTCCCTTATTTACAGGAAAAATATCAAATTAGCGTGGTTGCTGCATCAGGGTTATGCAGTATGATCTGGATTGGAATCGGTATAGGAAGCCCCTTATTAGGTTGGCTGAGTGATCGCATTCAAAGCCGGCGTATCGCCTTGATTATTAGTGCTGTATTAGGATTGTTTGCAACGTTAACATTGCTTTACTATCCAGATCTGCCTTATAGCTGTTCTTACCTTATTTTGTTTATTCTTGGTTTGGGTGCCGGGGGACAGACTGTAAGCTTCGCTGTCGTTAAAGAAAACAACCCCCCTGAGTTGGTTGGTACCGCATCAGGATTTAATAATTTATCTGTTTTAATTGGTGGAGCAATCTTTCAGCCTATGGTTGGTTATATTCTGCAGAACACTGGGTCCTGGCGATTGGTCAATGGGGTCCATGTATATGATATTTCCAGTTATCAAACGGCTTTATTAGTCATGCCACTGTGCTTTTTGGGAAGCTTGCTAATCTCTGCATTTTTGATAAAAGAAACACATCCTGCTCACCGACATTAACTACATTCTAACGGGGCGGCATTGATTTTTTTTCAAGTTACTCCATTAGTGTTGCAAGAAATGCACCTCGTAAAGAGGTGCATTAATTAGATAACTCTTACGAGACATAATCAGATTTATAACGAAAGTTCACTTTGTTCAGTGCTCTTTTCCCGTTGCTCCAGGTTGTTGCCCAAATCATCATTTGTTCTAAAATTGGGTTGATAAAATCGATGTATATTCTTAATAAATGTGCTCTCTAGCGCGGTATTTTGACTTACTGGCCTAGTGGATTCAATACTGGAGATGTTATCCACAATTTTTGAGAGGGTAAGTATTATTGATGATGTTCCTGCGATAAGGATAGACACCCCCATATAAACACTTAATGGCATTAGTGGTAATACGAAAGGAAGTATGGCCAAACCGCCAATAGCGGGTATAAGCCATGCAATTGAATAACAGACACTGAGTATAGTCTTATAAACGAGTGTATCTGTCCACTCTTTAGAGTTGGCTTCAATTGCCTTTAAGGCGCTATCCAGGGATATGGTATTCTGGCTTAATTGAGAAATTATTGTATACAGCTTTTTGTAATGATCTAATACTTCTGATTGAGAAATGGAGTGCTTGCTATAAAATCGTTCAGAGTAAAAGTCCCTTATTTTTTGCAGGTCTTTTTTTGTGTTTATTAAAACATCATTATGACCCTCGGAAATTAGATCAGGGCATTCGCGTTGAGCTATTTGCCTTTCATCTTCAATTAAATTTTGAAATACTTCAAATTGTTTATCAATAGCTTGAAACTTGCTGCTTAATGTCATAATGCATCCTTAGTGATTTAATCTTTTATTGGTATTCTATAGCGCTTGAATTGGGTATTCAAATAACGGATTATAGGCTTTCTATGGTCATAATGCTGATGTATTTTCTAAAACAGATGATTTATTTTGCCGTATAAAGGTCAATGTAATGAATATCAAAAACAACAATTCAACCAAATTACAATAAAGTCCGAAGTGAAGATTGTTATGATTTTGATAAAACAGGCTTGCAAGCTCAATACCGATTGCCCCAACAATCATCACACTTAAACTGATCAGGGCAGATGCGGTGCCTTTGCTTACTGAAGTGACAAACAAGCAGAACCGGTTTAACGGTGCGTTAATGACACTTAAGGCAAAAAAATAAATTATTACACCTGGAATTAAATAGATGTAATTATTTCCATAGAAATAAGGTAATACAGCCATTAGAATAATTCCTGCGGTTAATATGACGCAACCCAAATAAATAATGCTTTTAAGTTCCATCTTGTAGGTCAGGCGGTGTAAAAACCAGTTTCCTAATATCGTTGCGCCAAAAATTGGCAGTTGCCATAATCCGTACTGAATGACTGTTAATTTCGCCTCTGTGATCATAATTATTGGCGCGAGGGCAATCCAGGCAATGCAGGGAATGCCAACCAGGGCTATTGCCAAGGCACTGTAACAAAATGTCGCATTAGACAGCAATTCCCAATAGTTTTTAAATACAGTGGTCAATGAAAATGATGATCTTGGGATCTGGTGACCGTCTTTTTTGATTTGACCTATTGGTTCAGGCATGTATCGATACAACCCCCAAAGAGCCAAAATAGCACAGAGAGCGATCAATACAAAGATAACTCTCCATGAGGTGTAGTGAATAATAATGGCACCTAATATTGGTCCTAACAGGGGTGCTAAAATCGCAGCATTAGCCATGATTGCTATTAAGCGAACTGCGTCCATTTCTTCGAACAGCTCTTGGATGGTTGCATAGCCAATAACGCCTATAAAGCACAATCCCATACCCTGGAAGAATCGAGCTGTCAGAAACTGATCCATGGAGTGTGAACAGGCAATCAGTAAGGTAAACACGAAGAACAAGCTTGCACCAAGTAACATCATGGGTCTTCTGCCATAGGCATCAGACACTGGGCCAAGGATTAGCTGGAGACTGGCTCCACCAAGAATATATACAGTAAGTGAGGTTGCAACCATAGATTCAGGCGCATTAAATGAAGTCACTACATGAATCATCCCGGGCATGATCATGTCATTGGCTATATACGTAAGAAATTCATACAAGACTAAAAAACAGGCAAAGGTAATGGCATGTCTGCGTGATATATTAATAATTGGTTCAGACATAGCTTGTGCCTTATGAATCAAATTTTATTGGACAGTAGTATAGTATATACCTGCTCTGCCCCGTTTTTCGATAGAAATATCAATCAATATGAAAAAAAAAATCACATCATCTGGCGTAAAAATTCCTGCAAATGATGTTTTTCTTCTTGGTGGCTCAGATACGTTTTTAATCGAGTTATAGAATTTGAGTACTCATCATGATTGATGACTCCTCTGATCAGTTCAAAACGCAAATAAACGCAGTAGGTATTCAGGACATCAGTCTCACAATAATCTCTTATTTCTCTAATCTGACCTGCAGCATAGTGTTCCCAGACTTTTGATCCGCTCATTCCCATTTTACCCGGGAAACCGAGCAGGGTGGATATGTCATCTAGCGGTGCAAAGGCTTTATTTTGATATCCTGCAATAAGATCCATCAGATCAATATGGCGATAATGGAATCTGCTTAAATAATTGTTCCATTTAAAGGATTGCTGATGTTCGCCCGTTTCCCAGTAGGTTGGGGCACTTATACCGTGCAATAAAGAGCGATAGTGTAAAACTGGTAAATCAAAACCGCTGCCATTCCAACTGATCAGTGTTGGAGTGTGTTTATCAATGCCGGCAAAAAAACGAGTAATTAATTCTTTTTCATCAGAATTCTCATCTCCGAGAGACCATACTTTAAGCTGAGAACCTTGGCTGAGTACTAATGAAATAGCGCAAATTTTTTGTAGGTAGTGAGGAAGAAAATCGTTCCCTGATTTTGCTCGGCGTAGCGAAAACATGGCTTGCGAGATTTCATTATCGGATAAACCATCCAGATCATATAATCTTCGACCTGCATCGATGTCGGGTATGGTTTCAATATCAAATACGAGTACGCTCATGATGCCATTAATGGGAGTTTATTCATTAAAATTGTATCATGGGGAGTAGGGTATTGCTATTGATTAGGAACACGGCGGTTTGGTGACAACTAATGTCTTTTGTAGGATATAACCAGGTTCTTCATGTTCTTGTTTCGACCTGGAAATGGCATGGATTGTGAAGATTAAATTTGCTACTATAGTTTCTTTAGGTACAACATACCTGGATTTTTAACTGATTAATATCATGAATTATAAACTGTTTACTCTTTTATTCTCGGTATTGCTGCTTAGCTCCTGTGTTAGCCATCCGCCCAGAGATGTAAATAATATATGCAATATATTTAAACAATATCCTAAGTGGTATTCTGATGCTAAAGATGTAGAAAAACGGTGGAAAGTTCCTGTTCCAGTCCAAATGGCCATTATTCATCAGGAGTCTAAATTTGACGCCAGTGCGAGGCCGCCCCGTACGAAACTCTTATGGATAATACCATGGAAAAGACCTTCAACAGCTTACGGCTATACCCAGGCATTACGGTCAACTTGGAAACAGTACAAGCAAGACAACGGGTGGTTTTGGTCCTCTCGCGATGATTTTGCTGATGGAGTTGATTTTATCGGCTGGTATGCCAATCAAGCCGCTGTCAAAGCAGGAATACCAAGAACAGACGCTTATTCGCTTTATTTGGCTTATCATGAGGGAGTTGGCGGATATCAGAGAAAAACTTATCTGCAGAAGCCCTGGCTTATATCAGTGGCGCGTAAAGTGAAAGTAAAATCACAAACTTATGCCATGCAACTTAACTCATGTCAGGGGACAATGAAATCCCATTCATGGATCTGATTAAGTGATTGGTGTCTGGCGCGAGATCGATCACTAAAAATTTTATAATATTTCACTGGATTGGTATTATACTATAATTCCAGTCTTTAAATTTAGACCAATTATTAAGGAGTTTTTGATGCGGTTAATGCTTTTAGGTGGTCCGGGTGCAGGAAAAGGAACCCAGGCTTCGCGTTTAATTGAACGTTATAAAATTCCTCAAATTTCAACAGGAGATATGTTACGAGCAGCAATAGCTCAGCGTACACCCTTGGGTTTAAGCGCTCAAAAGATTATGGAAGCAGGTGGTCTTGTATCCGATGATATTATAATTGGTTTGGTTGAGGATCGCTTAAAACAACCAGATTGCGCAAACGGTTTTTTATTTGACGGTTTTCCCAGAACCATTGTTCAGGCAGATGCTTTAAAGAACGCCGGAATTTCTTTGGATCATGTGATTGAAATTGCAGTAGATGATAACGAGATTATAGAACGGATCAGTGGACGTCGAATTCATCAACAGTCTGGACGGGTTTATCACGTTATCAATCATCCACCCAAAAATCCTGGAGTTGACGATCTGACGGGCGAACCCTTGATTCAACGTGATGATGACAAGGAAGAAACCGTGCGTAAACGATTAGAGGTCTATCATTCTCAAACTGCACCGTTAATTACTTATTATAAAAATTGGGCTAATGAAGGCTCTAGTGAGGCACCTCAATTTCACACAGTTGTTGGTACAGGAACTGTAGATCAAATTTTTGATGAAATTGTGACGTTACTTGAAGTTAAGGAATAAATATGCCAAGCCAAACTTTAGTTAGCGCTGATTTTGAATCATTAATTAACGAAAATGAATTGGTTTTTATTGATTTTTGGGCTGAGTGGTGTGCTCCGTGCAAACAGTTTTCAATGGCCTATGAAAAAGTCTCTGATCAATTTCCAGGTGTTGTATTTGCCAAGGTCAATATTGAAGAGCAACAAGATCTGGCTGAATTTTTTGAGATTCGCTCCATTCCCCATCTTATGGTATTCAAAGACAGCATAGTGATCTACTCGGGTGCAGGAAGTATGCCCGAGTCGACGCTAAAGGAATTGGCTCAACAAGCTCTGGATGCTGATGTTACTGAAATACGGGCTCAACTTGAGCAGGATAAGCAGTAAGATTCGCTATATATTCTTTTAGTTCATTTTTACTGGCGACGTCCATTGACAGATCAAGTTTGGTTCGTCGCTCTAGTACATCATCGGCGCTTTTTGCCCACTCCTCTAAAATCAGGTAATCCACCTCAACTTGATAGAGACTGTTTCCAAATTTTCTTCCCATTGCTTCAATATTAGTACATTGAGAAAGGAACAGTTCAGTATGACTGCCATAATTATAGAGATAGCGGTTGAGTAATTCAGGATCCAGCCAATGATATTTTTCTCTGGCATAGATCACATATTCGTCAAAACTCATTGTACCTAATGTAGCACCAGGCAGTGGAGTGGTTTTGGTTCGAGACGGATGCATTTTGGGAAATATTGAAGACAGCTGATCTACAATGTCTTCCGCTAATTGTCTGTATGTTGTAATTTTACCACCAAGAATGGTCATAATCGGAGCTGGTACTGTATTGAATTCATAACTGTAGTCACGGCTTAACGACTTAAGATCTTTCCCTTCATTGGCAATAAGAGGTCTTATTCCACTCCATGAATAAATAATATCCTCTTTGTGAATTTTAATTTTAAAATATGAATTAACCAGAGTTGATAAATAGATGATCTCTTCTTCGCTAATTTCAATATGATCCAGAGCACCGGTGTATTCCACATCGGTAGTACCAATCATACTAAAGCCATGAAAGGGTATGACAAATACGACCCGTTTATCATCATGCTGTAAAAAATACGCATGCTTTCCCTCGTAAATTTGAGGCACTACAATATGACTTCCTTTTACAAGGGTCATCTCGTTTTTAATAGTAGATTGTGTTAGCTGGGCTATGGATTTAACCCAGGGTCCAGAGGCATTGATAATGCATTTCGCATAGGTTTTATAAATAGGACCGTTACTTGGTTGAATGGTTAATTGCCATAGTTTATTAACTACTTCCGCTTGAATCACTTTAGAATGAGGGCGTATGCTTGCCCCATGATTTTTTGCTTGAATGGCATTAATAATCGTCAACCGTGCATCGTCTGTTGACGCGTCGTAAAATAAAAACCCTCGATTTAATTGGTCAATCAATGGATTAAAATAGGTGTTTTTTGGAGATCTGTGTATGGTTTTGCTGTTTGGTAAATGATTTTTTCGGCTTAAATGATCGTAAAAAAACAATCCCAGTCTTAATAGCCAGGAGGGACGCATGTGCTTTTGGTAGGGCAGGATAAATGATTGGGGATGGACCAGGTGTGGAGCCAGATTTAATAACGTTTGACGTTCATTCAGTGCTTTTTTAACCATTCCAAATTCATAATGTTCTAAATAACGTAAACCACCATGAATTAATTTGGTGCTGCTTGACGAGGTTTTAGAGGCTAAATCATCCTGTTCAAAAAGTACAACGGAGAGTCCCCTCAGTGCTGCATCTGCGGCACAGCCGCAACCATTGATACCTCCTCCAATAATTGCAACATCAAAAACCTGTCCCATGTTTTTGTCTCCGCCAGAAGAAAAAGTATAATTTAATAGTAAAGTATCTTTTGGTGAAAAGATATTTGAATTCGCTATTTCAAATGATTTAAATTCTTCATAAAGCAATTTATTTTGCCGAGATAGCTTATCTAGGTATGTTGAAAATAATTAGATAACATGTCAACAGTACCTAAAAATTAAAGAGAAGACTCATGTACAAACAATTTCCATTAAAGTGTTCTCTTAATGGTCTTTTGATGTATTGATTAAGATATCCAAGTTCAATAGTACTCACTTGAGTTGTTTTGTAACCGAGGCCAATAAAAGCTCGATTTTGATCTAAACCAACATTTCTTTGGATGTTAAAATGATTGAGGTGATAAAAAAGCTCATCCATTGCAATAAGACTTAGTTGTTCATGATTAGGGATTGCATAGGCTAATCTAAATAATTGTCTGTATCTCCAGGCGGTATGATTCCTGTCTTGTATAAAACGTTCTTCAAGTCGGGATCTAAGCGTACCTGTAACCTGGCTGAACCTCTTGCTCCAAAGTAATTGCTGCCAGATTCTGTTTTCCTCAATCGGCCTTATGCTGAATGGTTGTGCTGTACGAATCCATGCATATCCAAGCCAGAAACTTGTGGTCGGAAGCACCTGGTATCCTATTCCCGGGCGTAATAAGAGTTGTGACAGTTTGGAAGAATCGTCTCCAAATCTGGCTTGATATTCGAGCCAATATTTAAATTTGGAGTGTTTTTTCGATATCGAACCAATGGCCGTAGTGTTAGTCCAAATTTGGAAATCGTTCTCAGCGGCACAACTGACAGTATGAATAATGAAAATCATACAGCAGATGACGATTTTCCATATTGAATTATTTTTTGCCTGGTAATCGTTTTCTATGTTTTGGCTCATTATAATCCTTATGTTGCTAAACAAGGGGGTTGTTGACATGTGCTCCCTTAGCCTATGTTCCGCGCTTTATACGTGGAAACTAGTAACGATCGCAATCATAGTAAGTGATCCGTATAGACTCTGCGCATAAAGCGCAGGAAGTAGGGTCTATAGATGAAAGGTCAACAGCCACTAAGGCAACCATATTAATTCAAACTGTGGTGCTTATCTTCCGGATCCTCTTGAACCACCGCAAATTCGTCTACGTCATCAGCCTCCAGGGGGGCAGGGGGCTTGGTATATTCTCGAAATACACTAAATCGGTGAGAAGTTGATGCTGTTGAGCTGCTGGTATGATCGAACTGCTCCCCATCGTTGTCTTCAGGTATTGGTAATAATTGAGCAAGATTATCGACAGATAATGATAATTTATGAGATATATCGATTAGCCCGGCATGTGCATCGTTCATTTCTTCTATCTGATCTCTAAATGTAATAATTTCAAGGTTCAGCTCGTCAATATCCGAGTTTAATTTTTTTAGCTGTTTTTTTAGATGTCTTTTCTCACAATAGTCGTGCGGTTCATCATGAATTTTTGTTGATAACTCCGCTTTTTGATGTTCCATTTCTGAAATGTGTACCATGAGTTCTCTCATTGGATCTACGGTTTGTTTTTTATTTGCCGCTTTCATTTCGATTAGTTTATCCATAATGATGTGACGTGTTTCAATTAAGTGATTCAATTTATCCGCATGGCGTACTGAAAAAGGCTTGCCAGTGAGGTGGCTGCTAATATAACGCTCCAGTATTGGTACTAATTTTCCCATTGTAAATTCAGTCAGAGTTAACAAATTATCTGTAGCAAGTAATTCCAATTCATTCGTTAAATGTGGCGCTAAAATGATTGCCAGATTTTTTGCTGACATCTTATTTGTTGTTTCAAATGAAGAGGCCATATGCATTAAATAACAGTAATGGTACAACATTTCGCCTGTTCGTTGGTGTTCCAGAGATTTTGATAAAAGAAGTTTGTCGATAAATTCATCCAGGAGGCATATGGCCTCTGATATGATGTCTCCATTAAAATCTCCGGAGCCAATTAAACGGTGGAGCTTTTTTGTAAATACGGACAACATCTCATCGCTTGTGTCCAGTAATAGAGTATCCTTCAATACAAGGTTAAACATACCTAATGTATTGTGTACGTTATCGCTGTTGAACTGCTCGTTAGCGAAAAGATATTGTTCCAATATGTTCCAATTAAAGCCCAGTTCAATCAGTTGCTTTAATAATTCTTCAGTTTCTGACTTTGAGCCAGTAATTCTAAAGATTCCCTGGTTATTTAATAATTCAGGGTACCGTTGCATTAAAAGTGCTACGCAACGAAATGTATTTACGATTTCATGTGTACTGTATCTTGATTTTCCAACCATGGAATTTTCTCCCTTATAAAACTATAAAATACATGGATTAGATTCAAATTAGTAGAGTGATAAAGTGCCATAATCTGGATTTGCTGTTTTAAGCGAGTACCGAGTGTTTTTGACTCATGCTCCCACAGCCTATATTTCGCTCTTTATGCGCGGAATCTGGAAATGGTTACATTAAAAACGGGTTCATTTTAGCGAGAACCCTATAGATTCGATGCATAAAGTGCGTTAAGCCGGGAGATGTAGATGAAATGCCCAAAGACCTTAGTGGATTCACTTAATTAAGTGAAGTCCCCTCAGTTCACCTGGGAAAGAGGGGTTTAGTTCATGGTTATGGGCAGGTTCCGTCATTTAACGGCTATCGAGCCATTCTTCTAATGACTAACCCTGATGTATAGAGAACAATCCCCGTTAATATCAGGCTTAGTGTTCGGTAAATATTGGGCGTTGAGGCTGCATCATAAATCAGGGCTTTGCCGGCAGCAAAACTTAATACAATTAAAACGGATTTCGCCATAATAAGATCATTTTTAATGTATGAGAAGGAAAGGACTATGAGTGCATAAATAAGCCATGAGCCAGAAACAGCAAGAGAGCCATAGTTAATGGTCATTTGATAAAGGGCCATGATACACAAAATGTGAGCTGCTGCCAGAATGGAATAGATGTAGTTCTTGTTTTTAATTAAGGCATTATAATGTTTTATGATTACAAACCAGAGACTCAAAAACGAGATCCATGAAACGACTGCCCAGGGTAAATTAAATTGCAAGAGCAGATGGCTCAGCATATTGAGATACTCAATTCCCAAAATTGAAGATAAGGCAATAATAGGAAGAATTTTAATATTACTTATGCTTTTTAAACATATCTTCTCATGGAGCTGGCTATATCCGATAACAATGATCACAAATAACCAGGGCTTGATTTCGGTGGGTAACAGTTCCAGATATATGGAATGGAAGAAAACCAGGGTAACAAAGGTTAAAACGAGACCGCTACTGGACAATATACTATCGGGTGATTTTCTTTTAGCAGAGAGATTCAAGCCAACCAAAAAAGCGGCTGCAGCAATTGAAACCAAAGATGCGAGGGCTGGGTTCATTCTGCTGATGTAATAATATTCCATAGCATAAAATACCAGAAGCACCGGGAATAAACTCCAGGATTCCTTTACAGTGAGTGCATTATGGGTAAGACGTGTATAAAAATAAGTTGCCATGGAAAAAATAAGAAAATTTAGGGCCAGTGCACTTGCTATGATTGCATTCATATGCAAATTCAATCCTATAATTGCAGTAATCGAGATAGCCAAATAGGATGAGATTACAGTTAAAGTACGAGATTGCACCCATATTGAAAGAGTCGCAAAAGTTAAAGAACAAATGATGAAATAATACAGAGAGAACAATGCATTAGTATCAACGTTAGTGACAAATGGGGCACTATAAGCTCCGATTGCAGCGATAATAGCATAAATGTCATGTTTAAATTGAATATAAAACCAAAGCGAGATGGCAGTAATAATACAGGTTATGGCAATAACAGTTTGAAAGGATATAAGAAAATAAAATTGAAATGCAGCAAAACAAGTCAGATATAAAATGGTTGACCCGGCTGCTGGTAGAAAACTGGCATATAATTTATCAGTATTAGAAATTAAAATTCCGGCAGCAAACAGAGCCAATCCTAGTAATGAAGCAAGACCCAATTGTTTTTCATGGGTAAGCCAACCCGAGTCAATGGATAACTTAAAGATAAATCCAGCGGCCAGAATAAAACAAATCGAAGAGACTACGCCTAGCAAGTTTCCGGATATTGGTTTGGGAGTAACCTTAACCTCTTCTTGAAAGGTTATTTCTGCAGGTGGCTTATTAATTTCCAGTTTGCTTTCAAGAGTTGATATTCTTGATTGCAGCTCTTCTATCTTTTTTTCCAGCAATAGTGAAGACATGAATGTACCTGATTGTCATTATTTTATTGATTTTAGAACACTATCAAGGGTTAGTGGAAGATATTGAACCAATGATTTTAAAAATAAAGATTAAAGTGACCTTTACTCCAAATGGTTCCACACTCTTGGCTGTGTAAAGAATTGACCTGCAGATGCATGCTAAAAACTCTCTATGAACGATTTCGCGCTTTACTTTGTAGTGCTATTCCTTCTGGGTGCGATATAAATAAATCGAAAGCCTGTTTTTGTCTTTTAAAAAAAAGTTTACACTGGTGTAAATGAAATTAAGAGACTGGTGATAATGAATTATTTACTTGCCATAGATCAGGGAACGAGCAGTACTCGAGCTATGCTATACACTCTACAAGGGGAATTGGTTACAAGCAGTCAGTATACGCTCACTCAATATTATCCATATCCCGGATGGGTTGAACACGATCCAGAGGAGATTTGGCAAAAAACTTTATCGGCTGTCCGTGATGTAGTGAACCGTGTCGATGCTCATCAAATACTTTCTTGTGGTATTACCAATCAAAGAGAGACTACAGTAATCTGGAACAAGAAAACGGGAGCCTGTTTGGCTCCAGCAATAGTTTGGCAAGACAGGCGCACTGAGGATTATTGCAATTCTTTTTCCAAGTTTGCTTTGATGATACAGGAAAAAACAGGATTGCTCCCAGATCCTTATTTTTCCGCAAGCAAATTACATTGGCTCTTGGCACATATTCCAGAGGCAAGGGAGTTGGCGTTAAACGGTGATTTGGCTTTTGGAACGATTGACAGTTTTTTAATATGGCGAATGAATGATGGCAACAAGCATTTAACCGATGTGACCAATGCCTCAAGAACCATGTTATTTAATATCCGAAATGAACAATGGGACCCAGAACTATTGGAGCTTTTTGACATCCCGGAATCCGTATTACCTTCGGTATGTGCCAGTGACGGGTACTTTGGCGTTATCAATAGCAAGTGGTTGGGTTATGAAATTCCTATTAACGGAGTAGCAGGAGATCAGCAAGCCGCATTAATCGGTCAAGGTTGTTTTGAGGATGGCATGGTTAAAGCTACTTTTGGTACAGGTGGTTTTTTATTGCTGAATACAGGCAAAAATCCCGTTCTATCACAGCATAAATTACTCACTACTATTGCCTACAAAATTAAAGACACCATAGCTTATGGATTGGAAGGCAGTATTTATCATGCCGGTACGACGGTAAAATGGTTACGTGATGAGATGAAACTGATTTCCAGTTCCAGTGAAACGGAAATCTTGGCTCAAAGTCTGGAGAGTAATGACGGTGTGTATTTCGTATCTTCCTTTACAGGTTTAGGTGCTCCTCATTGGGTATCAACAAAAGGCGCTGCAGTATTCGGGCTATCGCGTTCCACAAACAGAGCTCATTTTGCAAGAGCTGCATTGGAGGGGGTTTGTTACCAAACCCGTGAAGTTTTAAGTTGTATGCGAGAAGACAGTCGTTTGGATTTGACTTTATTACGCGTGGATGGAGGAATGGCGGTTAACCAATGGTTTTTGCAGTTTTTAGCGGATCAATGCCAACTCACTGTTCAAAAACCCAGAGATATTGAAACAACAGCAAGAGGTGCTGCTATTCTCGCTGCTGTTGGGTATGGTGTATTTGATTCATTGTCTGCGGTGCATCAAGTATGGGATACTGAACAAGAGTTGAAACCGAAAAGAAATATTAACGAGGTAGAAAGGGATTTTGACGGATGGAACAGGGCATTGATCCGTGTTAAGTCCGAAATTTAAATGAATTATTGTACATGGTATCAGACTGTGGTTGCCCTTCAAAAATTAATAAAAGGAATTAAGATGAATTCTAGAAATCGTACATTAAGCGTACTGTTTACTGCCGCTTTCATGCTTTTAAATATTGATGTCTATTCGATGATCGATAAAAACTGGATTGATACTGAAATTAATAATTTTGCTAAAGATCATCCCGTTAAGGCTATGGCCTACGGTTTATGGATCAATGGCAAACCAATTAGCATTAATGCTCTTGGCCAATCCATGACTGCCGTTCCTGCTACAACAGCGATGCATTTTAGAATTGGCGGTATTACTGAAACAATGTTAACAACTCTGTTGATGCAAATGGTTGAACAAAAGATCGTTAGACTGGATGATAAAGTGTCTCGTTGGTTTCCCGATCTTCCTAATGCAAATCGAGTCACTTTGAAAATGTTGGCGAATAGCACCAGCGGTTATCCTGACTATGTGTACAATAAGAAATTTATTGAGGTAAGTACCAAACATCCTTTTAAGCAGTGGACTGATAATGAGATCATTCAATACGCCATGATGGATTCCCCAGTATTTCAACCTGGAACAAATCAAAAATATTCTCATACGGATTATGTTCTATTAGGCGATATATTAAGCCGAGCAAGCCATAAATCGCTTAAAGAATTATACCAGTCTGATATTCTGGATAAATTGGATTTAACCCATTCTCAATTCATTCGTACCGCCAATATTCCATGCCCTGTATTGCACGCCTTCAGCCAGGATAGAGGAGTGTACGAGGATTCTACTTTCTGGAATCCTTCCTGGACTTCATTTGGGGCAATGATCTCAACCATAAATGATTTGGGGGTTTGGGCAAATGCATGGATGAACGGGAGTATGCTGACCGAGGAGTCGTCTAAAATATTACGCGCTCCAGATACAGTTTGCAAAGGGACAAATAAACGTGATGCCTATTTCGCTATGGGTTTTGTTGTGATTAATCACTGGCTCCTTCAGAATCCCAGTTTTGGTGGATACAGTGGAATATTCACTGTTCTTCCTGAAAAGAAATTAGTTTTTATTGCTTTTAATACGACGAAAAAATCCAGGGAAGATGCTGGTAACTTAAGTATGAAATTGTGGAAATCATTAGCTCCCAAGCTCGCACCTGAATTTCCAATTCCAACTTTAGGGCACCATTAGGTGCTCATGAGGCTTATGTAATAGGAGCTTTAAGGGATGATGATAAACCCCCACAATATGTGGGGTAGAAGAAAACAAAGTCAAAAACAAAATATTACCCATATTACGCAGTGTTAATACGGGTATTGAAT
Organism: Legionella moravica DSM 19234; assembly: GCF_000423305.1. GTDB lineage: Bacteria > Pseudomonadota > Gammaproteobacteria > Legionellales > Legionellaceae > Legionella > Legionella moravica. The sequence continues at coordinate 157,210 of NZ_KE383999.1, forward strand.
GTCGTTATTGGTTAAATAACATCGCGGTTTTTTTCGCCAGTATACAATTGACGTGGTCTGCCAATTCGTGATTTGCTGGCAACCATTTCCATCCAGTGACTCATCCAACCAACAGTACGAGCCAAAGCAAACACTACAGTGAACATGTTTGTTGGGATACCTATAGCACTTAAAGTCAAGCCTGAGTAAAAGTCTACGTTTGGATACAGCTTTTTCTCAATGAAATAGTCGTCTTCAAGAGCGATACGTTCCAATTCCATGGCCAATTTAAACAGAGGCTCATCTTTTGCACCTACAGCTTCAAGGACGTCATAGCAGGTTTTACGCATGACTTTTGCTCGCGGATCATAGCTTTTATATACTCTATGACCAAAGCCCATCAATCGGAAGGGATCGTTTTTATCTTTTGCACGCTTGATATAATGCTCGATTCGGCTGACATCACCGATCTCTTTTAGCATATTTAAACACGCTTCATTCGCACCGCCATGAGCAGGTCCCCATAATGCGCCGATACCAGCTGATATACAGGCAAAGGGATTTGCTCCGGTAGAACCTGCCAGACGTACTGTGGATGTAGACGCATTTTGTTCATGATCTGCATGGAGAATGAATATAGTATCCATAGCTCGCACTAAAACAGGATCGGGAGTAGTGTCTTCAGATGGAACACCAAACATCATATGCAGGAAATTTTCAGCATAAGACATTTTATTTTGCGGATACATATAAGGCATGCCTGTGGAGTATTTATAACTCATAGCTGCCAGAGTAGGCATTTTGGCCACCAGGCGAATAGCGGATATAAAACGGTCATGTTCATTATTCAAATCCATGGAATCATGGTAGAACGCTGAAAGCGCTCCAACGATACCAACCATAATCGCCATTGGATGAGCATCGCGTCGGAAACCATTCAAAAATTGATACATTTGTTGATGTACCATTGTGTGGTTGTTGATTAGGCTTACAAAAGATTTCTTCTCCTCAACATTGGGTAATTCACCATTGAGCAAAAGGTAGCTGACGTCCAGAAAATCTTTCTTTTCAGCTAATTGTTCTATTGGATAGCCTCGGTACAGTAAAATTCCCTGATCACCATCGATAAAGGTAATTTTCGATTCGCAGGAGGCCGTTGATAAAAAACCTTGATCAAAGGTAAACACGCCGTTAGAACCAAGCTGGGTAATATCAATTACGTCATTTCCCAAGGTTGGACTGTAGATGGGTAATTCAAGCGTGTCTTGACCTTCAATACTAAGTTTTGCAGTCTTTTGTGTCATTGTGTCTCCTGATTAATTTCATGCATTATCAGCATTCTTACTTTCGGTAGTGCGCGGAACTATATAAAAATGGGCACTTACAGTCAATTTAAACATCAAGTTCATCTTTAAAATGCCATGAATTAAGCTAAGATGAATGTTTTAAATCGAATAAATACTAATCATATCATCCCATAAACTAATTATGGTTTAGATTTTTATAGATGAACAGAAAAATCTGAGGGCATCAAGTGAAATTTTATAAAAATGCCTATTTTATCACCTAAAAAAAAAAGCAGTCGCTTACAAAGATTCAAGATGATTCAATTACACCCGTCGGTATGGTATTCTCTTACCCAAAATTAATATTAATCATCGAATAAGGATACGTCCAAATCATGGTTTATTTAGCCAAAGAAGTCTTACCCGTAAATATTGAAGACGAATTAAAACAATCCTATCTGGATTACGCGATGAGCGTCATAGTAGGTAGGGCTTTGCCTGATGTACGTGATGGGTTGAAACCCGTACACAGACGTGTACTTTATGCTATGAGTGAATTGGGTAATGACTGGAATAAACCTTATAAAAAATCCGCACGTGTTGTCGGGGATGTCATCGGTAAATACCATCCGCATGGGGATACGGCGGTTTATGATACCATCGTGCGTATGGCACAGCCTTTTTCAATGCGATATCTCTTGGTTGATGGACAAGGTAACTTCGGTTCCGTTGATGGTGATGCTCCCGCTGCCATGCGATATACGGAAGTTCGTATGTCTAAAGTGGCACATGCATTACTGGCTGATTTGGACAAAGAAACCGTTGACTTTAGTCCAAACTATGACGAAACAGAATTTGCACCTGTTGTTTTACCATCGCGCATTCCCAATTTGTTAGTCAATGGCTCCTCTGGAATTGCTGTAGGTATGGCAACCAATATACCACCGCATAACTTGACAGAAGTAATTAATGCGTGTGTTGCCTTGGTTGATGATCCGGATACAAGTCTTGAAGATATTATGGATATCATACCCGGTCCGGATTTTCCAACTGCTGCGATAATTAATGGTCGCGCGGGTATTATACAAGGTTATCGTACCGGCAAGGGGCGGGTTATTATTCGTGCCCGAACCGAAATTGAAACGGACGAGAATTCAGGCCGTCAGGCAATTATTATTCACGAGCTACCTTATCAGGTTAATAAAGCTCGTTTGGTAGAGCGTATTGCTGAACTGGTCCGAGATAAGAAAATCGAAGGAATTTCCGGACTTAGAGATGAGTCTGATAAACAGGGCATGCGTGTTGTTATTGAATTAAAAAGAAATGAAGTTGCAGATGTCATTTTAAATAACCTGTTTGCTCATACCCAAATGCAAAATGTTTTTGGTATAAACATGGTTGCGCTGGTAGATGGACAGCCACGTACCCTGAACTTAAAACAGATACTGGAGTATTTTATTAAGCATCGTCGTGAAGTAGTGACTCGACGTACCCTTTTTGAATTGAAAAAAGCCAGAGCTCGTGCGCATTTGTTGGAAGGTTTAGGCATTGCATTGGCAAATATAGATGAAATGATTGCTCTAATTAAACAATCGCCAACCCCGCAAGAGGCGAAAGAGGCATTACTAGCTAAATCCTGGCAACCTGGTCTGGTTAAAGCAATGCTTGATAAAGCCGGTTCCAATGCATCAAGGCCTGATGATTTAACTGATGAGTTCGGTTTAAACGCAGACGGATACAGATTGTCAGCAGCTCAGGCACAGGCGATACTTGAATTAAGATTGCACCGGTTGACCGCTCTTGAACAGGATAAAATTCTGAATGAATTTGAAGAGCTATTGAAGTTAATTAAAGAGCTATTGGATATTCTGGCATCTCCAGAGCGATTAATGCAGGTGATTCGTGAAGAATTAATTGATATTAAAACTCAGTTTGGTGATGAGCGACGTACTGAGATAACTGCTTCTCAGGAAGATTTAACCATAGAAGATTTGATCACTGAAGAAGACGTGGTGGTCACTTTATCTCATCAAGGCTATGTAAAATATCAGCCCATATCCGCATATCAAGCCCAGCGTCGGGGCGGTAAAGGAAAATCTGCAACTCACGTTAAAGATGAAGATTTTGTTGCGCGTCTTGTTATTGCAAGTACACATGATACCTTATTGTGTTTTTCTAACCACGGTAAACTCTATTGGTTAAAAGCATATCAGCTTCCTTTGGCTAGCCGCATTTCACGTGGACGTCCGATAATAAACATCCTTCCACTAGCAGAAGGTGAAGAAATCAATGCGATGCTTCCTGTTCGTGAATACACAGATGGGTCTTATGTATTTATGGCAACCAAAAAAGGAACTGTCAAAAAGGTACCTCTGGATGCCTTTAGTCGTCCGCGCTCAAACGGTATTATTGCTGTAGATTTGGATGAAGACGACAGCTTGGTCGGTGTCGATATAACTGATGGTGAACGTGACATCATGCTGTTCACTGATGCAGGAAAAGTCATACGTTTTGCTGAAAGTAAAGTACGGCCGATGGGGCGCACTGCTCGTGGAGTGCGAGGAATTAGAATTGAAGAGGGACAAGAGGTTAAATCTCTTGTTGTTGTTCATCCAAACGGTACTATTTTAACTGCCACAGAAAATGGATATGGAAAACGCACGGATATTGACGAATATCGTGTATCCGGTAGAGGTGGGCAAGGTGTTATTTCAATTCAGGTCACCGAGCGAAACGGTAAAGTAGTCCGTTCAATACAGGTTACTGATGGCGATGAAGCGATGTTGATTACCGATAAAGGAACATTAGTGCGCTTTAAGGTCAATGAGCTATCCGTTATCGGGCGAAATACTCAAGGAGTCCGTTTAATCAACGTCAGTTCTGGAGAGTTGGTTGTGGGCATGCAAAAAATTGAAGATTTGGGTGAAGAGACTGAGGAATTGGAAGAATCAGCAACCGATACTGAAGAAAATAACGATGAACACCAGGATTTATAATTTTGGTGCAGGACCAGCAATGCTCCCTGAGCCAGTTCTTAAAGCGGCTCAGGAAGAACTACTTGATTGGCACAACCTCGGAATGTCTGTTCTTGAAGTAGGCCACCGTACTATCCATGTAATGGATATGCTTGAGTATGCTGAACAGTCACTCAGACAATTGCTTGGTATTCCTGACAACTACCAGGTTCTTTTTCTTGGTGGCGCAGCTCGTACTCAGTTTGCCATGATCCCTATGAATTTCTTACATCCCGGGGAGCAGGCTGGATACCTGGTTAGCGGCATTTGGTCTCACATGGCTTTTCAGGAAGCGAGCATGTTAAAAAATGCCTACTGTTGCTTCAATGAAGAGTCAAAAGGTTATCAATCAATACCTGATCCTAAAAGTTGGGAAATAAAAAATAATACTCAATATGTGTATTACACTCCTAACGAAACGGTCAATGGAGTCCGGTTTCCTTTCATCCCCAAGACTGGCAGTATCCCCTTAATTGCTGATATGACCTCGTGTTTGCTTAGTGAACCACTTGATATCAGGCAATATGGATTGATTTTTGCCGGAGCTCAAAAAAATATTGCCAATGCAGGTTTGACATTGATAATCGTGCGCAATGATTTGTTAGAACGGGAAGCCAATCCGGTCATACCCACGATGTTAGATTATAGAACTCAGGCAAAGCATCATTCGCTTTATGCCACTCCTCCTGTGTTCAACTGTTATCTTGCAGCCAAGATGTTTGATTGGATTCGGGATCAAGGTGGGGTAGAAGCATTATTTCGTTTAAATTGCTTAAAAGCCGCAAAATTATATCAATTTCTTGACGCCTCTGACTTTTATACGACGACTATAGACAGAGAAGCACGTTCCCTCATGAACGTTTGCTTTTCTCTGAAACAACCGTCTTTGGAAGAGCAATTTATTGCATTGGCTGAGCAGCGCGGTTTATGTGCACTAAAAGGTCATCGGTATGTCGGGGGGCTTAGAGCCAGTTTATATAATGCAATGCCAATGGCGGGTGTTGATGCTTTAATTGATTTCATGACTGAATTTGCAAAGGAACATAACCAGTGAGCAGACTGAATTTTGTAAGTCACCCCGTCCATTCAATCAAGGGTGAACTCCATGTCCCAGGCGACAAGTCTATATCCCATCGCTCAATTATATTTGGTGCGATAGCCCAGGGTATTACTGAAGTGCAAGGTTTTCTTGATGGCGAGGATTGCATCGCTACAATCAAGGCATTCCAATCAATGGGAGTCGCTATTGAGGGACCTCATAATCAGCGAGTGCTGATTCATGGTGTTGGAAAACATGGTTTAAAAAAACCGGCTCGTATCATAGATTGTGGCAATTCAGGAACCAGTATGCGGTTGTTAGCAGGTTTACTTGCCGCGCAGGATTTTGACAGCACATTAACAGGGGATGAAAGTTTATTAAAAAGACCCATGCTTCGTATTAGTAAACCCTTGAGCCAAATGGGTGCCTCTGTAAATACTCATGAAGGGAAACCCCCAATCACTATTAAAGGTGGGCAAAAATTAAAGGCAATTGACTATGTTATGCCTGAGGCCAGTGCGCAGGTGAAGTCCTGCATCTTGTTAGCGGGTATTTATGCCGAGGGAACAACACGAATTACAGAAACCGGTGTGAGTCGAGATCATACAGAGCGGATGTTAAAAACATTTTCATATCCTGTAAGAAACGACGGGTATACCATAGAGATCAACGCAAATGGAACGTTACAGGGTACCGACATCACTGTTCCTGGCGACATCTCCTCAGCTGCCTTTTTTATTGTTGCCGCAACAATTATCCCTGGTTCAAATATTATCATTCGTAATGTCGGGATCAATCCTACTCGTATCGGAGTCATACATATTTTAATGGAAATGGGAGCCGATATAACTCTTGTGAACAAGCGATTTCATGGCGAGGAGCCTGTCGCTGATCTGTGCATAAAATCTGCAAAACTGCAAGGAATTAACATTGCTGAGGAGATGGTACCTCTTGCAATAGACGAGTTTCCTGTATTGTTTATCGCCGCTGCCTGTGCTGATGGAGTAACTACTCTTCGCGGTGCTAAAGAGTTACGTTTGAAAGAGAGTGACCGCATTGGATCCATGGCAAAAGGATTAGAACAGTTAGGTATTGATGTGTGTGTATTTGATGACGGAATACAGATTAAAGGCGGGATGCTCAAGGGCGGCGTAGTGGACAGCTTTGGCGATCACCGCATTGCAATGTCTTTTGCAATCGCAGGCGCAGTAGCTCAAAACCCCGTAACTGTCCTTAATTGCGCCAATGTAGCCACTTCATTTCCTGATTTTGTAACAACAGCCAATACCCTTGATTTTAGAATAGAGGACATAATTGATAATGTTTGATAAAAATGTACCCGTGATTACGTTGGATGGACCTAGTGGAACCGGTAAAGGAACGATTTGTCATTTGCTTGCGAAACATCTTAATTGGAATATGCTGGACAGTGGCGCTATTTACCGTGTTCTTGCCTATGCAGCCAGACAAAAAGGACTGGACTTTAATGATATCAATCCTTTGATTGATTTGGCAGTGACTCTGGATTTACGTTTTGAATCCTCTGAACTGAATGAAACCAAAGTCATTCTAGATAATAAAGATGTGTCACAGCCTATTCGTAGTGAACAATGCGGTCAGGATGCTTCGAAAATTGCGGTGATTCCTGAGGTAAGACAAGCTTTACTTGAACGGCAACGAGATTTTGCCCAGCTTCCCGGTTTGGTTACTGATGGAAGGGATATGGGTACAGTGGTATTTCCTGACGCTATTTTGAAAATATTTCTCTACGCAAATGAGGAAGAAAGAGCAAATAGACGGTATTTACAGTTGAAAGATAAAGGAATTAATGTTAGCCTCGCCCAGGTTGTTGAAGAACTGGTTAAACGTGATACAAGGGATACCGCACGGACTCATGCTCCGCTGAAACCGGCAGAGGATGCAGTGCAGATCGATACAACTGGATTATCAATTGTACAAGTGTTCAATAATGTATTAAAATTATTGGATGAACGATTGAAAAGTTTATAGAGTGTTGTTTGTTGGGGGAAAGGTGAGCGGAACTCATTCTTTCATTTTTTTACTAAAGAGTTTATTAACATGTCTGAAAGTTTCAAAGAACTATTTGAGCAAAGTATTATCGGCGCTCAATTTTATCCTGGTGCGATTATTACTGCCAAAGTTATTGGTATAGATGATGACTACGTCACTTTAAATGCTGGATTAAAATCCGAAGGTATTGTAGCCGTAGAAGAATTTTATGACAAAGATGGCGCACTGGAAATTAGCCTGGGTGATACTGTCGAAGTGGCATTGGATTCAGTTGAAGATGGCCACGGCGAAACGCTGCTTTCAAGAGAAAAAGCCAAACGTCAGGAAGCCTGGCGTAAATTATCCAAATCCCATGAAAATAATGAAACAGTTACTGGTCTCATTTCTGGCAAAGTCAAAGGTGGCTTTACCGTAGAAATTGGAACCATACGTGCATTTTTACCTGGTTCGTTAGTAGATGTTAGACCTGTAAGAGATCCTTCTTACCTTGAAGGTAAAGAACTTGAATTCAAAGTAATCAAGATGGATCTGAAGCGAAACAATATCGTTGTTTCTCGTCGTGCAGTTGTCGAGGAAGAAAGCAGTGCAGACAGACAGGCTCTGCTTGAGTCACTGCATGATGGCCAAGAGCTTCATGGTATCGTTAAAAATCTTACCGATTACGGTGCATTTATCGATCTGGGTGGCATTGACGGCTTGTTACACATCACTGATATTTCCTGGAAACGTGTTAAACATCCAAGTGAATTATTATCAGTAGGCCAGGATGTTAAAGTAAAAGTATTGAGTTTTGATAGCGAAAGAAACCGTGTTTCTTTAGGTATGAAACAATTAGGCAATGATCCTTGGGTTGATTTGGTAGAGCGTTATCCCTTAACCAAACGTTTACAAGGTAAAGTAACCAACATTACTGATTACGGTTGCTTTGTTGAAATTGAAGAAGGCGTTGAAGGTCTGGTACACATGTCCGAAATGGATTGGACCAACAAAAACGTTCATCCAAGTAAAGTCGTTTCAATGGGTGATGTAGTCGATGTTATGGTTCTTGAAATTGATGAAGACAGACGTCGTATCTCTTTAGGTATGAAGCAATGTGTTGGCAATCCTTGGCAACAATTTGCTGCATCTCACAGCAAAGGTCAAAAAGTTAGTGGTAAAATTCGTTCAATTACTGACTTTGGTATCTTTATTGGCCTGGATGGAGAAATTGACGGTCTGGTTCACTTGTCTGATATTTCCTGGACTGTACCTGGCGAAGAAGCAGTGAAACAATTTAAGAAAGGTCAGGAGTTAGAAGCAGTTATTCTGGCTATTGATCCTGAGCGTGAGCGTATTTCTTTAGGCTTAAAGCAGCTTGAAGGGGATAACTTCACCAGTTTTGCTGATTCATACACTAAAGGTGCCATTGTTAAAGGTACTGTAACAGCAGTTGATGCTAAATCAGTTACTGTTGCATTAGCCGATGACATTACCGGTACTATTCGTGCCAGTGAGCTTTCTGATGAACGTGTTGATGACGCCACCACTCTTGTTAAAGAGGGTGATGAAATTGAAGCCAAAATCATCAATGTTGACAGAAAAAATCGCTCAATTAGCCTTTCTGTTAAAGCTAAAGATGCACAAGATGAAGCTGAAGCAATTAAGAAATACTCAAGAGCTGAAGGTACTTCAACAACTCTTGGTGATTTATTGAAAGAAAAAATGGCCAGTAAAGAAGGCGAATAGTCTCTAAACGGTCACAACATAAAAAAGCGTAGTTATTGACTACGCTTTTTTTATTTAAAAATAAGGGGATGTAAAAACTGCTGAAAGTCAGTTTATTAAGGTCTGTTGACAATTCAAGTTTCGACGTCCCGCGACTTGTTCGCGGGATCCAATTCACTCTTTATAGGCGCAATATATTCTTGTTTTGCGCACGGTCTATCGATTCCGCGAACCAGTCGCGGAAAGTAGGCTTGAACATAATGAATTGTCAATAAACCTTAGTACCATTCAATTATATTAATTTAAATGGTGTCGTTATATACCGAATCTGCACCATTTAATTAAGTGATAATTCCATTTATTTAAAGTTCATTTCAACTGACTTATTTGAAATGATCATGTTATGATGAGGCAGTTTGAAGATACAAGGATTCCTGAATGCGCATATTAATGCTGGTTACTTATATTGTACTAATTATTATTGGTGTTAGTTTTGCTGCTTTAAATGCTTCTTCGGTCGCTGTGAACTTTTATTTTAAAACAGTGTCCATGCCTATATCCGTATTGATGACAGTCATGTTGGGTGTTGGTATATTTATAGGATTTATACTGTTTATCGGCAGATATTGGCGTTTAAAAATTGAATGTCATAGAATAAAAAATCAATTGAAACTTACTGAAAAAGAAATTAAAAATTTACGATCTATTCCTTTACAGGATCAACATTAATTCCTTTATTACCAGGAACTCGATATGCAAAGAGAGGGAAATTAATAAATGATTAATTTATGGCCACTATTATTGCCTGCTGCTGCCTGGTCAGGATGGTGGGTCGCACATCGTAGTAATTCTGAAAAAAATACTCATGTATCTAACCGTTTGTCTCGAGAATATGTTGTTGGATTAAATTATTTATTAAACGAACAATCGGATAAAGCCGTAGATATATTTATTAAATTACTGGAAGTTGATAGTGATACTGTAGAAACTCATTTGGCATTAGGCAGTTTGTTTCGTCGGCGTGGTGAGGTCGATAGGGCTATCCGAATCCACCAGAATTTGATTGCACGCCCTCAGCTTAGTATCTTACAACGAAAAGAGGCGTTAATGGCTTTAGGCCAGGACTATATGAGCGCAGGAGTGTTTGATCGCGCGGAACGCATATTCCTTGAGGTTGTCGAATTAGGGGGAAGCAAGGAAACCAGTAGCTTGCAAGGGTTGTTGGCTATTTACCAACAGGAAAAGGCTTGGGAAAAAGCATTGGATGTTATTAAAAAACTGGAAATTTCAACTGGGAACAGCTTACACAATCAGGCCGCACATTATTACTGTGAAATGGCGAGTCAGGCTTTAAAAGTCAATGCTCTGGATAGAGCATTATATTGTATTAAACAGGCAATGAATGTTGACTCACAATCAGTTAGAGCCAGTTTAATGAATGCAAGTATCGAAATGAAAGAGGGAAGATACAAACAAGCAATACGCTCTTTAAAGAGAGTGCCTCTTCAAGATGCTGAATTTTTGACTGAAATTATTGAACCTTTGGTTTTCTGTCATAAGGAACTGGATACAATGGCAGATTGTATTCATTATCTGGAACAGACTCTGGTTGAACATCCCAGAGCCTCTGTGATTTTCGTCATTGCTGAATATTTACGCCAGACTAAAAATATGGATACCGCAATTGATTTTGTTGCAGATAAACTGAGCAAGCATCCTTCAATTCGGGGATTAAATCGATTGATTTATTGGCATCTGGAGTCTGCTCATGGAAAAGTACGCGATAAATTACAGATGCTTTATGATATTACAAGTAAATTTTTAGACAATAAACCTGTTTATCGATGCGGTCATTGCGGATTTGGTGGCAAACATTTGCATTGGCATTGTCCAAGTTGTAAACAGTGGGGTAGAATGAAACCAATTCATGGTTTAGAGGGTGATTAGGATAGGTTTGCTTTTGAATTTCTTTATTGGACTTATAAAATAGGCCGATTTTGAGAGAGTAACTTTTAAAATACGGTGAACTGAGCATTCTCAAGGCAACGAGCGATTTTTTCTAAGCGCGTGATTCTTGGACAGTTTTAGAAGATTTGCCAATGCGTTAAGGAAGTTCCTGACTGGATGGTTTAATAAGTTATTGAGTGTTTTACTAACCTATTGATATTAAATAAAATTACATACAAATTATGAGACTATAATGCAATTTATTGACTTGAAAAAACAATATTCATTGATCGAAAATGACGTACTTAAAAGTATAAAAAATGTACTAGATCATGGCCAGTACATTATGGGGCCTGAGATTACCGAGCTTGAAAAGCAATTAGCATCTTTTATAGGAGTTAAGCATGCTATTGTTAATTCCAGTGGGACTGATGCCTTATTAATGGCCTTAATGGCTTTGGATATTCAGCCGGGTGATGAAGTTATTACCAGCCCATTTAGTTTTTTTGCAACAGCCGAAGTCATCAGCCTGTGTCATGCTACACCGGTTTTTGTAGACATTGATCCCCTGACGTATAATCTTGACCCTAAAAAATTAGAAGCAGCAATTACTAAAAAAACAAAAGCAATAATGCCTGTAGCTCTGTACGGTCAATGTGCTGATTATGATGAAATCAATGCTATTGCTGCTCAGTATGGAATTCCTGTTATAGAAGATGCCGCCCAAAGTTTTGGAGCTACCTATAAAAATAAATATTCCTGTGCTTTAACTACTATTGGTTGTACGAGTTTTTTCCCGTCCAAACCTTTAGGCGGCTATGGAGATTCAGGAGCTTGTTTTACCAATGATGATACTTTGGCACAACGATTAATTGAAATCAGAATACACGGCCAAAATGCACGCTATTGTCATAGTCGAGTAGGAATTAATGGGCGTATGGATACAATTCAGGCGGCTGTTTTGATTGAAAAAATGAAGATATTTCCTGATGAGATCATTCTTCGTCAAAAAGTAGCACAGCGATACAATGAACTTCTGGAGCCTTTGGTCAGGACTCCATTTATAAAAAGCCACAATACCAGTGTGTACGCTCAATACACCATTGAAGTAGACAATAGAGATGAGTTTCAAAAATCAATGCAGGCGTCAGGGATTCCAACAGCAGTTCATTATCCTGTAGCTATGCATCATCAAAAAGCATTAAGTTATCTGAATTACCGTACTGGTGATTTTCCATTTGCTGAGTTGGCGAGTAATCGGGTCATTAGTTTGCCTATGCACCCATATTTACAAATAGAAGAACAAATGAACGTAGTGACAGCGGTAAAGAAAGCTTTGCTAGCTCAACAAGAGGCAGTTGTTTAAATGACTTCTCAACTAATTGTCGCCCTTGATTTTAATGAGGAACATCTTGCGTTATCACTTGTTGATTCGATTAATCCACAAAACTGTGGATTAAAAGTGGGCAGTGAACTGTTTACTCTTTATGGTGCGAATTTTGTAAAACAATTGGTTGATCGAAATTTTAAAGTCTTTTTGGATTTAAAATTTCATGATATTCCTAATACCGTAGCTCAGGCATGTAAAGCAGCTGCAGATTTGGGCGTCTGGATGATGAATGTTCACGCTCTGGGTGGCATCAAGATGATGAATGCCGCAAGGCAAGCTCTGGAAGGGTATGGAAATGAACGACCGCTATTAATAGCCGTCACAATATTAACCAGCCATGTTGAACACGAATTGCGTGATGTTGGCATTAATAACCAATTAGCAAATGAAGTACTCATGCTGGCTCAGCTTGCAAGAAATGCAGGCCTTGATGGTGTTGTTAGTTCAGCTCATGAAGTCAGAACCATTAAGCACCAGTGTGGGGATGATTTTATTACGGTAACTCCGGGGATCAGATTATCTAATGATTCGAATGATGATCAATCACGGATTATGACGCCTAAACAAGCCGCTAGTGAAGGAACCGACTATTTAGTCATTGGCAGACCAATTACCCAAGCGCCCAATCCTGCAGAAATTATTAATAAAATCCTGTCTGATATATCTTAACCCACCTATTAAATCTATTGGTCATATGGTATAATTTATGGCCATTTCTCTTAGAATTACTTTGTTCTATTTTAATCCGTGGAAATTTATGATAATTGTTGTATTGAGAATTAATGAATATTTTAAAAAGACCAGCGTTGTTCCTGATGCTTTTTTAACGGATTTTCAGACTTAAGGATGAAGTGATGACCCCACAGCACATAATAAGTCAGCTGCTGGAATCTGACACAAAATACCCTAAAAATTTAGAGCTTCTAAAAAAAATAATTATAACTGCTTATCTAGGCCGCCTAAGAGTTAATGGATTGGCTCCAGATAATAAAATTGCCTTGGGTAACTACCTGTTCGATAACGAACGAATGATGTTCGACTTTTCCAGGCTTAGTGAAGAAAAAAAAGAGCTATTTCTCCAGTGGCTGCTTGCGCCTCATCAAAATGAAAAACAAAAAGTATATTTCAGTAGCGTTAATGTAAATGAATATCGTGGTTACACCGCTGAGCAGAGATTGAGTTGGTGGAATACTTTAAATAACTGGTTGAGTAACAATCAATCCGATTATTGGAAAATCACTGATTTAGAGCTGTCACTTCACTATCAGTTGACTGGAGTTGAAATTAGTCATGGCGACAAGGGAATTTTAATTGGTTTTAACCAATTTCTTGCACCTCCAACAGGAACAAAATATAAAGATCCTGAAGATTCTCGAAGTGAACCGCTAGGTAATACAAAAAGAGTGATTATAACCAATGAATTGGTTGATCAATTAGTTAATGAACATTTCAAAAATATTCGCCCTGAAGTGATATGTAAACGTGCCCACCCCCAAGCTATTGATGTTATCAATCCAGCTGCACGGTTTCAAGAAATGAGTTCATACAGAAAAACTCATAATTTAAATGCATATGACGCTTGGTATATCAGATTATGGAATTGGATTTACTCCTGGTTTGTAAAGGAGTCTGTCCGCAGTGAACAGATTGTGCCAAATAATGCTTTATCTTTGTTATATGAAACAAATACCATAAAGATATTTCAACGTTCTGTGACAAAAGAAATCATTGTTAGAGAAAACAAACCGGACATAGAGAATCTTGTTTTTTGTGGCGGTGGAGCCAAAATTTTTGCGCATGTAGGCGTCTGGAAAGCACTTAATGAGGCCAACATCAAACCCAATCGTTTCGCAGGAAGTTCTGCCGGTGCGATTATGGCCATGCTGTGTTATTTAGGTTATTCTGCAGCTGAAATTGCAGTACTTTTTCGTAATTTCAAGCAAGAGCATTTAGTTCATTATGATATCGATTTTGATGGTTTATCGGGTTCTGATTCTTTAAAAGCAGCGCTGGATTACGCACTAATCAACAAGTTAAAGGAAATTGTTGCTCAATTTAACATCCCTTTTCCGCAAGGAGTAATTACCTACAGAACGTTGGATGATATTAGAAAACAATGTCCTGGTTGTGGTTTAGGTAAGGAAATTACGGTTACCGCAACCAATAAAAAACAAGGTAAAACGACCTATTTTTCATTGGCCAGAACACCTGATATGGAATTTACAAAATCAGTAGAAGTATCAGCTAAATTTCCTATTGTTTATAAAGCTGAATTGATTGATGGTGAAGCTCATAATGATGGTGGAATTTTAAGCAATTTTCCAACAGAAGTGTTTTCTGATGATCATTCTACATTGCTTGAATCAGAGCATGGAAATGATTTGAAACTTCTTGCCGTCCAATTCGATAATGGCACTGAAAGAACTGCAATCGATCGCATTATGCAAAAAGTGTATCGAGAAAATGTGGTTCTTAATTGGATATACAGTTTCATAACGGGCGTTAATGATCCGGCCAGCGGATGGGTTAAAGATCGATTGAAATTAAGACAATATGCTCATCAAGCTATAGTTCCCAATGTTGATGATATTCCAACTTCAGGATTCAGTGTGGCGATAGAAAGTCAGCTTAAAATGATTGAAAGGGGATATGAAGCAACACAGGATTATTTGAAAGCTCGTTATGGAACAAAGGAGAACTGCACTAATAAAAATCAGGAATTGATGTATTCAACATTCAATTCTTTAGGAGATTTGTTAGCATATTGTTGTTATCGAGGAGATAAACATTGGTTTGATATTGTAAATAATTTGATATCACAATCTACATTACCAAACCGCACTGCATTAATGAAGCAATCGCTTGAATTGAGATCTTTATATTTTGGCCCCTTGTCCTCTTTTCATAAAAAATCAGACGAAGTAAACAAAAATAAGAAAGAAGAACACGTCGATAAATTTAACCTAAAGAATAGTGAGGATTCTGAACAAAGTCCGCTTACCTTTTTTGGTAATGCAGTTTTTCATCATCACTCGAGTTTGGAATTAGAACATCATGATGTATTACATGCTTTATATCCGATATTTCTTAAATTATCACCGGATTTGGTGCGCTCAAGTAATGACAAGAACGCTCTTGAGTATGCTCGCCATTCCTTAAAAATACATAATCCTTATATATGTCTGGATCATTTTGCCAAGATTAAAAATCAAACGCATATTATTCTACATATCATTATCAATTTAATTAAAGAGTTGAGGAATAATCCCAGGCAAACGCTGTTCAAAACTCTAAAAGAAATAGAAACACTTCCATTTAATACGATAAAATTACTCAAGCCTGAATATTATGCTGAATGGGATTTATCTTTACCTCAAACATTAAGGGTATTTAAATTATTAAATAAAGGTCAGCATGCTGCAGCTACCCAATTGTTGTTTCATTTAAAAGACAAATTGGAGCCGATGCAAACTATAAAAAAAGGAGTTTTTTATGATGACTTTAGTGACGGTAGCATGGAAAGGGATCGGCCTATGTTTAGCTAGTGAGTTTGCTCGCCATTGAGTGGCGTGAATAGGGTTAATGGGAAGACAGAACGTGATATCAATTCAATAAATCGATTATAACTTGGTAAATTCGGAAAGTTATGATGCCAATATTGTTGTAAAAATCCCGAGCTGGGGTTTAATAAACGCTAAATCATCAAAATGATGACTAATGCCATGTTTTCCCTGGCTGTTAATAGAAAAAGTTAAAAGATTAACTACCCCTGCCAAACAGACTGGCAAGCCCCGAAATACAACAGCAGCTATCGTCATCAGGAGATACTCTTCTGGCTATGGGAATTTTTGTATTACGTAAGACTTCTATAGGTAATCTCGCTTTGGAAAACAATTTTTCATCAGTAAAGATATGTATCAGGAAATCCTTGTTGTTGCGATCTTCGATTTTTATTGTGATCTGAAAAATACGAAGAACCGCAGCAGCGGGTCCAGTGGGAGATCTGCTTGCCCGGTTGTGCAATAGTAACAATGTTTCCTCCAGGCTGACTGAGGGTTGGAAAATCGCATTTATAGCTCTTGGATTTTTACTAAATTCACTATAACTGTCGTATAAACTTGGATAATCTAATGGGTGAACATATCGATGATTTGGGCTATAAATCCTCGGAGTTGGCATAGGAAGGGGCGTTTTTCTTTTTGGTTTTGGTTGCTGATAAAAAGAACCATAAGAAATTGTTGCTAACTCCTCCCGCATGGGCAGTACCTTGTTACGAGCATCTACTCTATAAGTAGTTTCATTGTAATCGGAACCGGCACTGTAGGATTTTGAATCAGCAAAAATTCTTCCTTCATCATCTTTATATGTGGTACGGAAATGTTCCGAATCATTTTTATATAATATCGAACTTGAGCTGCCCACCTTTTGTCCTCTTTGGTTATAATAGATTGTTGTATATTTAGGGAGATAGCCATCCGAAAAAGTGCTTTTTGATGTGCCGCATTGGGTCCCGGTATGATCGAAATAAACAGTATGAAGCTCGATTGCTCCCCTTTTTTTTTCAACAGCAATTCTGACAGAAGTTCCACATTCTATTCTTTTCCAATGATCGTCATAGTAGTGCGTTACAACTTTCTTTCCCATGAATCGGGATTTTTTAATTTGAGCAAATTTTGCATGAATACCAAACATAAAAAGAGCATCACCGTACATAAAAAACTGCCTCAATAGAGTTAAATAGAGTTAATAGACTCACATTCCTGAACCATCAAATGTTTTACCACTAAGTTGCCATTATGGAGTAATCAACAGATTAGAGAAACGAAGGCCAAAACACTAAGAGCTTTGTATTGCTCTGTTCCTTATATGCCTGAATCAAAAATAGAACTATTTTAGCGGGTAACAAAATACTATTGTAACCGTATAAAGTACGGATGAATTGTATTACTTTTGCACAAACAAAAATCGTGTCAATAATACCACGTTGATTGAGTAGTTGTTGTTTGTAATTGATCAGGTAGGTGAATATTTAATCCAAAAAACCAACCAACAGAGGTTTTCCTTTATTGAGCAGTGGTATCAAAAGTTTTGTGTCGCTTTGAGCGTTTTAAATGGCACACAGGAAGGCTGTTTGGCTTCGGTTTATTTTGATGAATGGATGCCCGCCTTTGCGGGCAAGACCGCTTTTTTGTCATGTACAGAGGATTTCATTATTTAGATGCTGACTATACCGGGTTTTCAAGATATACTCATTTTTTTTGATTTAAAACTGGTATGTACAGCAATCTAACTCTTTATTACTTGAAGCAATTAGGCATTACTCCCTGGGTAAGTAAAGAGAGCTGTTCCGATTTGGAACATTCTACAGATGAACCTGTTTCTGATTCGCCTTCACTTATCATTATTATACAGCCTCAATTAAACAATAAAGCAGCCAGTCTTTTAAATAAAATGATTGCATATCTTGGGTTGAATGATTCTGAAATACTCGTCAGTGACTCATTACACAACGTTTCTTTTTCTCGTAAGAACCATCCTAAAGCGATTTTAATATTAGGTTCTGAGCATAGTGAATTCAACTATTCTGATCAGCTTCAATGCCCAATATTATCTGGTGCATCACCGGAACAATTAATTAGTAATCCAGGGGAAAAACGAGAACTATTTAAGATACTCCATTCCATCAAATCAGAACTGCATTAATTGAGCTCTTCTTATGAAAACAAAAGGATTTACATCTATAGAGCTCGTGTTTGTTTTAATTCTGATAACCGGATTCGCCTTGATAAGTATCAGCTCATCAAGTCAATTGAGAGATAACAATGAAAAGCAGGCATTAATAGATAACATCAGATCTATCGTACAATATGCTCGGCTTCAAGCTGTTAGTCGAGGCCATATTGTGTACCTTGCTCCGCTGGATCCAGATTTTAATTGGTCAAAAGGGGTGGTTTTAACACGCTTTAATAAAAAAGTGGCTGAGGATGAAGTTCTTCATCAATGGCAATGGAATTATCGTCATTGGACGATAAAGTGGGCGGGTGTTCGCTCGACACATAAAATAGCGTTTTCTCCTGATACCGCACATGGGATAAGCAATGGGACCTTTACTTTAACGAATACTCGTACGCTTGAAAAAATAAAGATCATTGTAAACCGGTTGGGCAGAGTAAGAATTAACGATATGATGATGGAGTCATTTTGAGGTTGTAGTTCAGGGTTGGCAATTGATTCTTACTTTTAAGGTGCCGGGGATTGTACCTGAATTGTCTGTACATCTTGGAAATCCGAAAGGCGTCTGTAATCTCCATCTCAACCGAATTCCCGCGGCGAAGATCGCGGGAACCATTGGATTGGCATAAAAACTTTGAACCTCATGGTTATATTTTGGGAATTCGCTTCCTATTTATTCAGTCATAGCAACTGATTGATATTGAGACATAATTGATCTTATGTTCTCGCGCTCTTGTCCCGAATCCTGAGATCATATCCAAAGAAATCGTTGAGGTATGGGTAAGGATGTAATCAAGAGCCAGGAAAAACCAATACACTTGTACGGAGCGGGCCAATTGTCAACATACCCCAAGGTATTGTCAAAATTAGATAAGATACGATAGAGTAGCAGCATCGTTGTGATGATGCAGCTTTTGCTGGTTAAAGGGAATTTTAACATGATGAATTCTGATGATTTGTCTGCAGATATCGATGGGTACAATGTCACTTTATCTCGAAAAGATAAAACTATAATGGTTAGTCTAAATAAAAAAGATAAATCCATTTTAGAAGGGAAATTTGCCTTTTATAAACTTAATGAGCTTATATTATTGCCCATATTTAAAGAAGCTGTACCAGGAGAAAATGAAGTTTTGGTCAATGTCTGGCATACCAAAAAAGCTCCTGGAGTGATAATAAAATATGCCACGAAACAACATCTTGCTATAGTATTTACGACTGAGGGAGAAGTCGATGAGTATTTTGAGCAATTTATTTCAGCAGCAGGCATATTGAGTATTAAAGAAGAGTTCAAAGGAACCTCGAACACTTATTTTGATGAAGTACGTTTTGTTCAGTGTCTTGCTTCTCATCATCTGACTGTGGAGATGTTGCGACATGAGCATCACTTTAGTGAAAGTAGAATATCGCTGCTTGCAGAACATCAATTCAATTTCACTACTCTTTTAAAACAAGGAGTCAGCTTGCAGCAAATAAAAGAGATGAAACCAGAGTTACTTACTTTAATAAATTTGCAGGACATCTTGAGCCTTGTGACTTTGGAGCAAATCACTGGAAAAAATCACACCGCACCCCCTGTTCCCAAAATGGAGTTTCGCTTTCCTGAGTGGCCACCTACACAAGGAACAGCGCGGACTTTCGGTGGTCTGTTTAATATAAGGTATGCCAATAACCGATGCGAGATAAGCTATCGTCATAAAAAAAATGGAGAGTTGGCGCTCATGACCCTAAGAGTTGATAGGCCTCAGGAGGAAGAGAAAATCACACTGGATGCTGAAATCAACAAAGTGAGTCCTGAACGATTAATTCATGATTGGTATCATCTTCCTGAGTGCCGTTCCGATTTGTCTGGTTTTATCACCAGAAGACTATACTGCCCCGAACTTAATTTTGTTATCACCAAAAAATTAGCCCCCACTTTTCCAGAACGGAAATATGATGAAGCTGTTTCCATTCCCATAGGCATTAATCCTGTTTATTACCGGGAACAACGGTTTGCTCATTTTCTTATGAAAAAAGGGTGTCCTTTGGAGTCGTTTCGAAAGCTGCCTGGTATGACCAATATAAAATTAATGACCTTGTGTTTTCACCATGATCTTCTGGTTTGTTTGCTTAAAAAGGGGATGGTTTTGACTGATTTTGCAAAAATTGATGAAAACAGATTGTTGCACGTATTTGATAATAAAGATTCAGCAATCCGTGCGTTGCATTTTGTAAAGCCGGCGGAACTTTTTAGTTTGAAGCAAAAAGCGACATACTGTCCATCACATCAGTTGTTCACTCAGGTCAGGTCCGAAATGAATGAACCTGATTCGGATGATGAAGAACATTCCTACCCGGCATCGAGCGTTCCAGTCTGAACTATGTAATATAAAGCGAAACACTGAATGTGTGTTGCTTTATAATACTCATTTAAGGAACTGTTGTGCACTCTGAAATTGATTCCTTGTATATATAGAGCTACTTTGGTTATGTGAATGTTGCTGAAGCAAAAAAATTGATCATCGATTAAGGAATTTACTTGTCCCAATTTCGTTAATTTTGTACTATTCTAGCGATTGGTTATCCGGTAAAAGTATCTATGTTCATCAACAACCTGCCTTTATATACAATTCAATCCACAGCCTCTGCATCGCTCAAGAAATGGTTGGAATATGAGGATTCTCTTACAGAGAAATTAATTTCGTCTATGGGATCTGCTGAACTGGATCGTGTTTTTCAAAATTGGGCTTCTACTGACTGGTGGACTAGATATGTGCTGCACATACAGAATGATCGTGTTTTTTTAAGAGAAATATTGATGAAAAATAATGGGGTTGAGTATTGGTATGCTCGTACTATTATTCCTCAAAGTTGTTATGATTCACATCAGGATTTTTTTAATCGATTGAGCAACGAATCAATTCGAAATTTAATTTTTGGAGAACCCAGAGTCCAAAAAATACAGATGATTTGTTATCCTGTCGATTCCGAGTGCATCGAATTCCACTGGGTCAAAAACCATTTAAAATCCGTTAACGGAATACTTTGGGTTCGACTGGCTGAATATACAGTAGATCAGAAACATCATTTTTATTTGGTAGAAATTTTATTACCCCAACTAGAGGCTGTTACGTGATAAAATGGAGTGCTTATTGGCGGTTGGCACGATTAAATAAACCCGTCGGAATTTTATTACTCTGGTACCCGACTGCCTGGGCTTTGTGGATAGCGAATAAAGGAAACCCGTCGTTAAAATTATTCACCTTATTTTTATTGGGTACCGTATTCATGCGGTCTGCGGGGTGTGTTATTAATGATATAGCAGACAGAAACGTTGACCGATACGTCGCAAGGACCAAGTTACGGCCTTTAACATCTGGTGAAGTCAGTTTGTTTGAGTCTTTTTTAGTACTTATATTTCTGCTTTTTTGTTCGTTATTTATATTAATCAATCTGCCTCAAGCCTGTTTTTATCTGGCCTTGGTTTCATTATTTATTACCTTTCTCTATCCCTTTTGTAAACGTTTTTTTAATGCACCACAGGTTGTACTCGGATTAGCATTTTCAATGGGTATCCCTATGGCTTATGTTGCTTCATACGCGCCTATGAATGGTAATTTGATTCTTTTGCTGTTAATAAATTTCGTATGGATAGTCGCCTACGACACTATGTACGCCATGACCGATAAAGAAGATGATTTAAAAATTGGAGTGAAATCAACAGCGATTTATTTTGCTGAATACGATCGCTTTATAATCGCGGTGTTGTTGTTTACTCTCCATTCACTGTGGCTGCTCTGGGCTTATTTTTTTAAAACCAATTCTGGATTTTATCTTATTTGGTGCGCTGGTGCTTGGATATTACTTTATCAAATCAAGCTTATCCATAATCGAAATCCAAAAGAGTGCTTTAGAGCTTTTTTAGTGAGCAGTTATTATGGGATGCTCATGTGGGCTGCTGTTTGGATAGGTATGTAGTAATTCATGCTAATATCTAAGCTAGTTTATATGTCTTTAAATATGCACATCAATACAAGTTACGATGTACAGGGTGTGATTAATGAATATTTTAAGTATGTACTATTGCGTTAAGCCCTCTACAAATTGTCTAATCCTGTAGATTAAATGTTACATCTCGTACATCATCACTTTGTTAGGGAAATGGTTGACTCCTGGTTATTTTTTTCTGGTAAATCCTCTGAAGAGCTAAATAGTGTAAGTGCATCATAGCTGGTATAATAAGCTGTCAAAGTTGAACTGTCTGAACTGCTTGAACTGCTTGAACTGCTTGAACTGCTTGAACTGCTTGAACTGCTTGAACTGCTTGAACTGCTTGA
>NZ_KE383999.1:179666-428321 GCF_000423305.1 Legionella moravica DSM 19234
TGAACTGCTTGAACTGCTTGAACTGCTTGAACTGCTTGAACTGCTTGAACTGCTTGAACTGCTTGAACTGCTTGAGCTGCTTGAGCTGCTTGAGCTGCTTGAGCTGCTTGAACAAGCATTATTGTTATTATACGAACCAGTATCCGGCATTAAGGGGCTGTCTTCCGCGCTACTGCGAATAACGCTGCTAAAAAAATTGTATTGATCAGTGCTGCTTCTTATAAAATCATATCTGGCAGGTGAAATCGGTGATGTTTGAGAAAAATCAATAACAGTTTTTTGTTGTTTGCGCCCTATTTCGACAAGCTCATTAGGTATATTCTGAGGTATGTGATTAACAATTGCATTGTAATGGGTAGAAACTAAATCAAAAATTAGAGTCGACAGCTTAATGTTCACTTTACTAAGCATGTGGATATATAAATTCATTTCACTATCGTCTATAGGACTGCTGTGTTCAAGACCATTTCTTAAGGCAATATAGTCTTCAATATTTGTCGCTAAATAAGGAGTCATTTCGTTAATGATGTTTAAGCTAACAAATTTATTCACTATCTCGATTATTTGACCAACCAAATAGGTGCTGGCGAAAAGCAATTCAACGTCGCTAACGATCATTTGAGCGACCATATCTGCGGATATATCTTCCTTAATGGCAAAATCTAGTCCTGAAAGAACAAATAACTCTCTGAGTTTTATAATGCGTGATTTAAAGCAATTGAACAACGCGATAGCTTCATCACGATTTATATAATGATCTGGACGATACAGAGTTTCTAGTCTGGTACTTAATTTAAGTAATTCAGGATAAAGTGCCTGCATTTCTGCGTTTCTTATTCTTTCGATTTCAGCTTTTCTCATTCTCGTTTGTTTTGCCAGGGCGATCTGAGCTTCTTTTCTTAAACGATTGTATGTTTTGGCAGCAACCTGTAAAGGTTTGCGTATAATTTTGGGTTTAATGCCTTCGCTAACAATTAAAGGAAGTTCTTTATTATCGGTTTGTCGAAATGGTATAGTACCATTTAACATCTGACTAATTTTTTCTTTATATTCACCATCTTTAAGACGACATAGAATGAAATTAATTTCACTCTCAGCTAGAAGATTAGTATTTGGACAATATTGTTCATTATCAAAGGTACTTTTAGGGCGATAGACTTCCTTTGTCGCTTCCCAATAAGTCGAAACGGAACTAATCCACTTTGAATAAGGCTGTTTAGTATTAATCCAACGGGGAAATTGACTTTGAAATTTGATTATTTCTTTATAAACATTTTTGTTTAATCGAGACAGTTCATCATAGATCTGGTCGAGTGGGTATGCGTTCTGTTCTAAATCATCTATCTCATCATAGGATAATAGATCTTCAATATGGCATAAGGCATTGCGGATAGATGTCAGGTATTTGGGATTAATATAGGTTACTTTATCCAACTCATCACCTAAATGTTTCTTAGTAAACAGTTCCCCGATCAATTGTAAACGTCGTATCAAAGAGAGCCTGCCTTTTAGGCTGGAGGAAAAATCAGGTTTATCAAGAAGGACTAATTGTGCTAAAGGTGTGAGTTTGATGAAATCCAGTTTGTCATTTCTAATAATTTTCACTGGTTTTCGTTCTGATGGCAATATACTAATGAGACGTGTGAAGTTAAAAAGATGTTTATGTTTCCATAACAGTGGTCTTAGATTAGGTAAATCACCCATCGAAACTGGTCCTGAAGGATTGTTGAGATTGGAAAAAAAATTTAGCATGATTGGTAGGTCGGATTGTAAAATTTGAGGAATGGCAATTTTAACCAAGCATAAATTGTCTTTTTGTACATTTTGAAAGGTATAGAGTATTTTGGTGGAATGTTTATCCAAATCACTAGTGTAAAGTATAGGCACTCCAGTTTTATCATTGAAGTTTTTAATGATAGCTCCACAAAACTCCAACAAATACCATGAGTTTTTACCCCAGGGAAGGTGGTCGACTAATCCGCCTCGTTTTTCTCTTGGAAGAAAATGTATTGTGACAAAAATCATGTGCAAAATGTCGATCGCGTCCACGGATAAAATTTCATTTTGAGTATTTTGTATGTATCCAGCTATAACTTCTTTTAAATGATTGATTTGATTTCCATGATTGCTAAAATCAATTAAACGCTCTGAGTATTTGTTGCCCATTGTGTAAAATGCCTGACTGAAACCATCTTGATTCTCTTCTAAAAATTTATAGTTAACAAATAGATACGGTGGGTTGGTATAATACTTCAAGCAAAACCGAATCAACCGTTCAATCCATTCAATTTGCTGCTCATACTCCCACCGAGAAACAAATTGATGTTCGTCTTTTAATTGTTGTAGCTCATGAAGATATTGCTCATCACAAATATCTTGTCGAAACAACTGCTCTAGAGATATTGGTTCATTTTCAATTTTTTGTTCACTTTTGTAACTAACTCCGAAATACATCTGATCATAAAGGAATTTAATATCTTTCTTAATTTTCATTAAACCTGCTGTGATTTTATCAAGACGCTCAAGATAGACCAAAGCCTCTACGAATTCTTTAAGCATAATATGAGTTCGTATTTTATTTAACCAGGCATCGTAAAAATCATTTTTTTGCCTTATTGCTTGGTTAAATTGCATTTGAGCTTTTTTAAAGTGTCCCTGTGCAGCTAATGACAGACCCTTGTTGTTTAGAATAATATGACGCTGTGGCATTTTAATTCTCGGTTGATCAATTAATGAGGTTTTTTGTATATAATATGAACAATATACTGGATGAAAGTTAAGCTGTGATTAAATGGACATTTAAAAAATTAATAACAGCTATTAAAAAAATATATGATGTTAAAATGACAATCATTAAGTCAATTGATAGAAAGAGGGGATATGAGTTTTATTATTTAGAGCTTATTCATTCTAAGACTGATAGTGCAGGAGAAGGAGAATGAATAAGGCTTTGATGATTAGCAACAAAGCCTTGATCGTTGTTAATAGACATCACTGCCATTATCGGCAACAACGCGAGTATGTCTGCCATAGATGACCAGTATTTTTTGTTTGTTTTTCAGTTTCAAATCTTCAGATTGAACCACTGAAATAATGCTTCCGGAGTTTAATTTGATTACGTATTCAACTCCACGAGTCTGATTATAAGCGCCATCGATAAAACCACCTTCAGCATTGTTTTTTGATGGAGTGCTGCTGTCTGTGTTTTGACGATGTAAATTGACCGGTCTCTTGGAAATGATAACTCCAGGGATTACTTTCTTAATTTTTCCAATTTCATTTGCGTCATATTCACCAGGAGGTAGATCTTTATTGCAGCTTGCTAATACAAGAGCCAATAAAACGACTAAAATGGATTTAAATGCGGCATTAATGGTCATATTGATTTAAACTCCAATTGTTATTGATTGTATGCTTTGCCATTCTAGCTGAGTTTTCATTAAAGTTTAAACTGTTTTTATCGGCTCTTGCTCCAATGATGGCAATTGAATCAATTTTAAGAAGCGTGCCATACAGGTATTTATATACCATTTAGCAAATCGTTTAAAAGAGAACTGGCGCCTATTCTGAACCAATCTTTACTAATTGTTTTGCCCAGCATCAACTCAGCAAGGCAAGCGTAGTTTAGGGCTTGCTGACTTGTTTTGATTCCTCCTGATATTTTAATCCCGCATTGAGTATCTCCTGTCTCCTTAAGTGCACTTAAAATGGCAAAGGCAGCAGGAAGAGAGGCTCCTTGTGCGATTTTACCGGTAGAGGTTTTTATAAAATCCGTTCCCATCGCTATTAATTCTTTGCTGACATTATAGATGAGTTCCATATCAGGAAAGGCACCTGTTTCCAATATAATTTTGATCGTGACTTCCTGCTTTTTACAGGCCTTTATGATCACATCGCAATGATTTAAGGCTTTTTGACTGTTCTCTGTCAGATAATCTTGATAAGGCAATACAAAATCAACTTCATTGGCACCAAGCTGAATGGCATGATCCATACTTGCCAGAGTATGCAACAACTCATCATTCCCATGCGGAAAATTGATCACGGTAGCCAAATTCACAGAAGTAGGAAGGTGAAAGTGAGGTAAGTGTTCTGGTAAAACACAGATGGCAGCAACATGATGTGTGTTGGCCCTATCACCTAATAAAGCTAAGGACTCTGTTGTGGCATTCGGCTCTAATAGAGTTAAATCTATTGAGTGAATTAATTGTTCCTTAGAAACAGTTCCTGCTGACTGTGCAGTCAGGAGCTGTTCTAATAGTTGATTTAATTGAAATTCAAGCGACACTATAGTTCCATTATGTACTGTTTTAGCAGGGTATTGAGTTTTACAGCAGCACTGGAGGCCATGTCAACTACAGCCTGGTGGTTGTGGCTGGTTGTAGCTAGTCCGGTCGCGTAATTGGTGATCATTGCGATGACGGCAACGTGCATGCCACAATGATTTGCAACCAATACTTCAGGGACCGTAGACATACCCACAGCATCTGCTCCTAATATTTTAAAAGCCCGTATTTCGGCTGCTGTTTCATAATGTGGACCTAATACTGAGATATACACACCTTGATTCAGCTTAATTGAGTTCTTTTTAGCTGCATTTAACAGTTGTTCCTGCATGACCTTATCATAAGCATTATCAAGAGGATAAAATCTTGGCCCAAACTCATCATCATTGGGCCCAATGAGCGGATTACTGGGTTGTAAATTAATGTGATCGGTGATTAGCATTAATTCACCGGGTCCAACGTCTTCTCTGAGTGAGCCAGAGGCATTGGTGGCTATAAAATGAGTACATCCTAATAATTTCAAAGTACGGACGTAGGTCTTTACGGTGTCATAATGTTCCAGGCCTTCATAGGTATGTGCCCGACCTTGTAAGCATACTACAGGAATGCCGCTGCAATATCCCAGTATTAATTTACCGCCGTGCCCCTGAACTGTGGGATTTGGGAACCCGGGCAGATCGGTATAGTTTATAACAACAGCATCATCCAGTTCTTCTGCAAACTGACCTAGTCCTGAGCCTAAAATTACTCCAACAATGGGTTTAAACCCAGGAACTAATGTTTGTATATGTTCTGCTGCTAAATGAGCAAAAGTTTTGTTTTTTACAGATTGAGTCATTCTATTGTCCAATTAAGGTTTAATATCAAAAGCCAATGGCATCAGTTCATTCATCGTCAATTTTTGAAGTACTGAATTGTTATTGCATAAATAAATCATGGTGTCGGGAATTGAAAACTCATAAATTCTTTGTCTGCAGGCGCCACAAGGCGGGCATAATAAATTATTCGAAGCTAACACTACTATACTTTTAATTTTGCGCTCACCCGCTGTAACCATTTGGCAGATAGCTGACCCTTCTGCACAAACAGTTAAACCATAAGAGCTATTCTCTACATTGACGCCAGTATATAAGTTATCATCAGGAGTACAAATACAACATCCGACATTAAAGTTAGAATAGGGCGCATAAGCATGTTTTAATGCTTCATGAGCATTATTAATCATTCGTGAAATCAATTTATCCATAGTGAGTCTCTTTATAGGCGTGCAGAATATACTAAATTATCGACTCGGTGTACAAGACTGAATGGATAAATCGGATTCTTTTGTTTCATTATTGGACGCAATGATCGATGTTGATTTGAGCAGTACCTCTCCATGATAGGGCTCTGGTGAGTCGTTGTTTGGATTGGAAGGAGCAGCAGCCCCCAACGAATTGCTTACCTGATGATAACTCTGAGTCATTGGAGGCGTTCTTTTATGATTTCCGAATGTATAATCTAGCCAGTATTCGCAAGACAATACACCTAGCCCTGAACTGATTATTGTTGAAACAATGAGTACAGGCATGGTTATTGGAGGAACAATAAAGATTAACGTGGCACTTAGTGCAGTAGTGCATGCAATAGTCGTCATAGTGACTGCATAAGATAGACTGGCTTGCTGGTAGCTGTATGAAAAATTTACATCAGACTCAGAGGGATGCATTAATTTATTGTATTCTCCAATTGACCAAAACAGATTGCTGGTAAAAAAAAGCCAGGTTGTTGGTACAATCAGCACAGGGAAGAATAGGGAGGCGATGCTGATTAGTGACGCTATAAGTCCTATGGTCGCAGCGTATAAAAATTGTTCTTTAAACTGGGCGAAACCGTACCATTCCTTTTTGTCAGGTTTGTTGCTATCCAGAAAATGGCTCGAAATAAACCATAATCCATAGGCCATAAAATAAGAGCAAAGAGAGATTATATTGGGAATGATTGAAACAAATAGAATAGGAAGATACTGGATTTTTGAAACAATAAATCCTATTAAAAAGAAATAACTGCTGGCTTTACTTATTTTTTTTGCCTGAGTCATTGTGTTTAAATCCAAGATACAACTATTTGATCATAATACTTAAATATGGAGCATAACGCCAGTGCAATATGTATTGTACCTAGTGTTTAAGCGTATGAATTAATGAGCAATATGCTCTCTGTGTAGCGGTAGGGTAATCTGTACCAACAACCCTCCATCTTCACGGTTCTTAGCTGTGATAGTGCCGTGATGTAGCGCAACTGCTCTGGATGCAATTGCCAGACCCAATCCAAAGCCCCCTGTTTTTTTGGTCCTGGAGGTATCGACTCGATAAAAAGGATTAAATATAGTTTCCAATTGATCTTCCGGAACTCCGGGGCCTTTGTCTTTAATTTCAATACAGATATGTTCTTGATTGTTGGTAAAATGCGTTGAAATAATCACTAATTGATCTTTTGGGGAATAATGCGAGGCATTTCGTACGATGTTTTCTATGGCTCTATGAATAAGTCGTTTATCAATAAAGAGTTCACAAGGAACGGTGTTTTCAGTGGAAATATGAATGGAGTCTTTTTCAAATTCATAATTTGCATCGTTGACGATATCCGCTATCAGTTCATTCAGATTGACTTTAGAAAGGTCGAGATCCGTTGTGGATTTATCCAATCGTGCGAAATCCAGTATCTCTCCAATTAATTTATTTAACCGTGAACTTTCTAATTCCATGCGATTAAATTCTGGATCTGCTAAATGATTGGTCTTCTTTTTTCCCAATTCAATGGCAATATTCAATCGCGCCAGTGGTGATCTCAGTTCGTGAGAAATATCTTGCAGCAAGCGTTCCTTTGAGGTGATTAATGCCTCCAGTTGTTCTGCCATTCGGTCAAACTCATGGCTTAGTTCGGCAATTTCATCTTTATTATGACCTCTAAAATGACCGACTCGTGTGTTTAATTTACCCGTGGCTATTGATTTTGCGGCCATGCCTAATGATCTAAGCGGTTGTGTTAAATAAAGTGATAATAAATAACAAATGAGTCCGCTAATAACCGTAGCAAGAGTCAGACGAATGGTCAGGCCTGCCCATGGAATCTGCACAAAATAGGAAATTGGCTTTTCACTGACCGCGGCTAGTCTATAGTACTTCCCTGAAGTAGATAATATTTCATGGCTTACAATTAACTTCCCTGATTTAAAAATACCTTCACTGGGCAGTTGATCATCTATCAGATTTTTGGATACCTGCTTCACATTTTCAGGTGGTGTTTGTGTGCCAATAATATCACCAGTATTTGACAACAGGTAAATTGACATATGCCGAGAAAGACCTATTTGATTTAGCCATTTTAGCAGAGCAGATTGTTGGCCTGATTCGAACGTTGCGACAGCCGCATTGGCATAACTGTCCATAAACATTTCTTCTCGTGCCGGTTGAGAAGATTTTTGAGCGATTTGACTTGTTACCAAGGCTGTAGTGAAAATAATTAGAACGGTTGCCAACCAAAATGAAACAAATATTTTCCAGTACAAACTACGCATTAAACATGTATCCAAAACCACGCACTGTTTTTACCAGAGGTTCACCTTGAGGGTTATCGCCCAGTTTATTTCTTAAATTACTGATATGAACATCAATACTGCGATCATAGGCAGTATATTTTCGTCCCAGCGCGTATTCCGTGAGTTCTTCTTTAGAAAAAGCTTGGCCTGGGGATTTAATTAACATCTCTAAAATATTAAATTCAGCATTGGTTAATTCAAGATAGTTTCCAGCCATGGTGACGTGTCGTTTGGAACAATCAACCACGATATTGTGTTGCTCAATAATTGGTTTGGGTGTTGGAATTTTTTGAGTGCGTCTTAAAATGGCCCTTAATCGTGCGACCAGTTCTCTAGGATTACAGGGTTTTGGTAAATAATCATCAGCCCCGATTTCCAATCCAACGATGCGGTCAATGTCGTCACCTCGTGCAGTCAACATTAGAACAGGAGTTTCCAGATGTTCACGTATCGCTTTTAAAACTTCAAATCCATTTAATTTGGGAAGCATAACGTCAAGTACTATTGCGTCAAATACCTGGTTTAGTGCTTTTTTTACACCATTCTCGCCATCATGGACACAAACCACATCAAACCCTTCTGGTTCGAGATATTGGGTTAATAAATCGGTGAGTTCTGCATCATCATCTATTATAAGAATAGTGCTATTCATTAGTTATCCTTCAGCAGGTGTATTGGCGTTCTCTAAAGTTCGCTTATCAATGCATTCTAATAATTTAATTCTTCTGGCATCAGAATTGATAATTTTAAATTCAAAATTATCAATGGTTATAATTTCACCACGGGTTGGTAAATAACCAAAATTATTCATCACTATACCACCTATAGTATCGTATGTCTCATCGCTAAAATGAGCGTGGAGCTGTTCATTGAACTCTTCTATAGGCGTGTGTGCTTTGATGATGTAGCAATGATCATCATGAGTTTTGATATAAGCATCTTCATCTATATCAAATTCATCTTCAATGTCACCGATAATTTGCTCTATTATATCCTCAATAGTAACAAATCCTGATACTTCTCCATACTCATCAACCACAATGGCCATATGATTCCGGTTACTACGAAACTCACTAAGTAAACTGTCAAGACGTCTGCTTTCCGGAACAAAGGTCACCTGACGGCAAATATCCAGCAGATCGAAGGTTTCAATGTGTTCCAGTTGATATCGTAATAGATCTTTGGCATGTAAAATACCTACAACTTCGTTGGTGTTTTCACCTGTGACTGGAAATCTGGAGTGGCCGGTTTGGGTAACAACCTTAATGATCTCAGCGTATTCATCATCCTGATTAATATGCACCATTTGATTTTTAGGCAGCATGATGTCTCTGACCCGCA
Source organism: Legionella moravica DSM 19234 (assembly GCF_000423305.1). Taxonomy (GTDB): domain Bacteria; phylum Pseudomonadota; class Gammaproteobacteria; order Legionellales; family Legionellaceae; genus Legionella; species Legionella moravica. The sequence goes on from NZ_KE383999.1 coordinate 188,874, forward strand.
TTTTGGAAAACAAAATAGCGCCCTCAATCATTGCAAGGGTTTCTGAGTTGATCAGTGACCTAATTTGAGCGTCTCTTAACAAGCTCACCAGTTCTTCCTGATTTTGAGGTTCACCGTGTAAAAATTGTTTCAATCGAACAAACCACGAACCGTTTTCTTCCTCTTTACTCAAGATCATTTCCCTCTAAGTCATAAGGATTACCATATCCTAATTCAGCTAATAATTTAATCTCAAGATCCTGCATGATTTTCGCATCTTTGTCTTTAATATGATCATAGCCTAATAAATGCAGGACACCATGAATAACGATTAAGGCCCAATGTTCTTGTAGTGATTTATTCAATTGCTTACTTTCCTCTAGTAAAACAGGAGAACAGATGATGATATCACCTAAAAGAGGGCATTCTAATTCAACAGCATCGGGTAAATCACAAGGAAAAGCGAGAACATTGGTCGTTTTATTTTGTTGCCTGTAAGTATTATTCAGAAACGTCATTTCTTCAGCATCAACCAAACGAATAGTTAGTTCCGCATCGTTCAGGTGATCTCTGAGTGCCAGATTTGCCAGCTCCGTTAAATCGGTTTCTGAAAGGGGCAGGGTATCGTTAGTCGCATTTTGTACGTCAATATGATACGTCATTTCGATTTTCCTGAATGTTCGTGGTCGTAACAATCGATAATTTGGGATACTAATGGGTGGCGAACAACTTCCCGGCTCGTAAATGTATTAATACTGATATCAGGGATTTTTTTAAATAAGTGAATTGCATGAGCAAGTCCTGATTCAATCCCTTTAGGCAAGTCAACCTGGGTTATATCTCCAGTAATGACAGTTTTAGAGCCAAAGCCCATACGGGTTAAAAACATTTTCATCTGCATGACTGTTGTATTTTGGGCTTCATCCAGGATAATAAATGATTCATTTAAGGTGCGTCCCCTCATAAATGCGAGAGGCAATACTTCGATAATATCGCTTTGAATCATTTTCTGAGTTTCTTTAAACCCGATCATTTCATATAACGCATCATAAATTGGTCTTAGATAGGGAAGTACTTTTTCTACCAGATCACCTGGAAGGAATCCCAATTTTTCACCGGCTTCCACCGCGGGTCTAACAAAAATCAGTCTTTGTACTTCACCTTTTTCAAAACATTCAATTGCCTTGGAAACAGCCAGGTATGTCTTACCAGTTCCAGCAGGCCCTACGGCGAAAGTAATGTCGCATTTATCGATGGAGTCAAGAAACGCTGCCTGTTTGTTATTTCGCGCTGAAATTGATTTACGAGATAATTTGATATGATGAGTCATTGCTGTTTGATAATCCTTATTAATTAAACCACGCAGGGTTGTAATACTGATCGCTTTTTTGCTTAAAGGATAGAGTAACGTAAAAATGTGGTTAATTTCTTCAAAATGATGTTCGGATTGACTGTAAATTTCAAGTGATTGCTGTTTGATTTTAATAGTTACGTTGAAGTGTTCTTCAAGAAACTTCAGGTTACTGTGTAAAACGCCGCACAGGTTTGCCAGTTCCTGGGTACTGAGAAAGGGTAATTTAATGATGTCTTTGTTCAGTGTACTGCTCAATGTGATTTATTTAATTACTAACCTTACTTTAAGAATAGTGCAAAACTGCTATGATCTGCAAGTAATTCAAGGATTTCGAGGAATATTTTGTTATTTAATAAACCATATTCTGTCTGATTCAATGTATAAATATGCTATAATTTTTGTTTTTTAAAGTGGTTGTCCTTTTATGATCGATCTTCATTGCCACAGTTATTTTTCAGATGGAGCACTTAGCCCTGAAGACCTGATTCAAAAAGCGCTGCATCATCAGATTAAATGCTTGTCTCTTACTGATCATGACACTGTCGCTGGTTATGTGGCTTTGAACCAGGCAGCACAACATACTGGAATTAAAATTGTTACTGGTATCGAGTTCAGTACGCGGTGGAAAAAATACGATATTCATATTCTGGGCTACCAACTGAATCATACTCCTGAGCTTAATGAATTAATCGCTCATCAGAACGGCAGCCGAGTGGCTCGCGCCAAACAAATAGGCGAGTCGCTTCAATTGGTTGGAATCGATAATGCTTATGAAAAAGCATGTCAGATTGCCGGACATGAGCGCGTCGGGCGTCCTCATTTTGCTCAGATATTAATAAACGAAGGTAAGACTCGAGATATGAAATCTGCGTTTAAACAGTTTCTGGGACGAGGTAAAGCTGCTTATATTCCAACACCCTGGATTAGTATTCAGGAAGCAGTGGAGGGAATTATTCATTCGGGAGGGCAGGCTGTAATAGCTCATCCGCTTAAATATGGATTGACGCGTTCAAAATTGCATGAGTTAATCAATGTGTTTAAAGAAGCTGGTGGAGAAGGTCTGGAAGTGGTTTCCGGAGAAATGAATGTGTCTCAGATAAAAGAGATGGCAGCAACATGTTTGCGTTTTAATTTGTTGGCTTCATCTGGTTCTGATTACCATAATGATGCAGTATCTCGAATAAATCTTGGACGTCAACAGAAACTACCAGTAAACTGTACGCCTATTTGGCAAGAATGGAACATTGAACAGGGGACTTTATGAGTCAGTTTTATGCATTACATCCTGATAATCCACAGGCTCGCTTACTTAGAAAAGCGGTATCCATTATTGAAGATGGTGGATTAATAGTCTATCCAACCGATTCGGGTTATGCCTTGGGCTGTAGCCTGGGCAATAAATCAGCTCTTGAACGGATCAGGCGTTTAAGGCAGTTAGATAAAAATCACAACATGACTCTGGTTTGTCGTGATTTGTCTCAACTCGGCACTTATGCCAAAGTATCCAACTCCATTTTCAGGCTTTTAAAAGCCTTTACGCCCGGATCGTATACTTTTATTCTTAATGCAACACATGAAGTTCCTCGTTTGATGCTTCATCCTAAAAAACGAACGTTGGGGCTTAGGGTACCTGATAATACAATTACGTTGTCTCTTTTGGATAGTCTTGAGGCACCCTTGATGAGCACTACTTTGATACTTCCAGGAGCTCAGGCACCGTTAAGTGAACCTGAAGCAATCAAGGATCTTTTAGGCAATCAGACTGATTTAATTATAGATGGCGGCAACTGTGGGCATGAACCTACCACTGTAGTTGATTTAACTGGTGATTATCCGGTTATTATCCGAGAAGGGAAAGGTGATCCCGAGCCTTTTAGATAAATCGAGTTGATTTATATGGAGTCAGAGCTTTGAGAATTTGATAGCAAAGTCTGGTTTGAGTAAAATCAGCCCAGTTAGTTAAGGATATTGTAATTTCTTAGTCTCTATGGGGATTTTCTCTGGTTGAATTGACTGTTGACGTTGGACTCTTTGAGGTTTTTTGCCCGGCGGTTTAACTGAGTGTTCTGGGGTACGGTGTTAAACTACTGGATCCCGCGGTCTTCTTAACTGGCATCAGTCAGTAATTGGAGAGACTTCATTGCGTTCAGGATTATGAAATTAAGGCAAATTTAAGATTTTTGTATGATTTATAACAACTAAAGAGGATATTGATGTCAGCATTATTTACTTCCAATAAACGAGTGGTTTCTGGAATGCGTGTCAGCGGAAGATTACATCTTGGACACTATCACGGTGTTTTAAAAAACTGGATTAAATTACAACATCAATACGATTGCTTCTTTTTTGCTGCCGATTGGCACGGCTTGACTACACAATACGAACATTCAAGTTTTATAAAAAATCACCTTTGGGACATGATCATCGATTGGCTAGCTTGTGGAGTAAATCCTGGGCTGTCTAAACTATTTATCCAATCCTGGGTACCCGAACATGCTGAGTTGCATTTGCTTTTATCGATGATAACGCCGCTTGGGTGGTTAGAGCGAGTCCCGAGCTTTAAGGACCAGCAAGAGAAAATAAAAGAAAAAGATTTGTCTACTTATGGATTTTTAGGATATCCGGTATTACAAAGCGCGGATGTGTTATTGTATCATGCGGATTACGTTCCTGTCGGTGAGGATCAGGTCGCTCATATTGAATTAACACGCGAGATAGCTCGTCGGTTTAACCATATTTATGGCAAAGAAGCCAATTTTGAAGAGTTGGCGACTGAAGCAATAAAGAAAATGGGTAAGAAAAACAGCAAAATTTACACCGATTTACGAAGACAATTTCAGGAACACGGAGTCCATGAAGCAATAAAAACTGCTCAAGCGCTTCTTGAGGATCAATCAAACCTCTCTATTGGTGATAAAGAGCGTTTATTGGGCTACCTCGAAGGCAGTGGTAAAATTATATTACCAGAACCTCAACCATTGCTAACTGAAATTGCTAAAATGCCCGGGACTGACGGTCAAAAGATGTCAAAATCCTATCATAATACGATTATGTTGCGTGAAGAACCGGCGCAAGTGGAAAAGAAAGTTTTAACAATGCCTACAGATCCCGCTCGAATCAAGCGTACCGATCCTGGCGATCCTGAAAAATGTCCGGTTTGGCAATTTCATAAAATTTACTCAAAAGATGATGTTAAAGATTGGGTACAAACAGGATGCCGATCTGCAGGTATCGGGTGTATAGACTGTAAACGTCCGGTAATTGATGCAATTAATCAGGAATTGCAACCTATTCAGGAATCAATAGCGGATTATGAATCTGATTTGGGTTCAGTGAAACGCATCGTTTCTGAAGGAAGTGAGGCTGCCCGGGAGGAAGCCATTAAAAATATGAATACCGTTAGAGAAGTAATGGGATTGGATTATTAATGAATGTCGAGTTATCCAATAAACCTGAGATAAGAGCCATTGTTGATGGCGTGGAACTTACTCAGGTTCCTGATGACTTATTTATACCGCCAGATGCATTGGAAGTTTTGTTGGATTCATTTAGCGGCCCATTGGATCTGCTTTTATATCTCATTCGCAAACAAAATATTGATATTCTGGATATTCCCATGGTTAGCATTACTCGGCAATATCTCCAATACATTCAATTGATGGAATGCAGACGGCTCGAATTGGCAGCTGATTACTTACTCATGGCAGCAATGCTAGCGGAAATCAAATCACGATTATTACTTCCTGTTACCCCAAACTCTGAAGATGGGGAAGAGGAAGATCCACGCATGACTTTGGTTAGAAAGTTACAGGCTTATGAACAAATCAAGGAAGCCGCCCAACTACTTGATGCTCTTCCTCGAAAAGACAGGGATAATTTTATTATTCAAATTACTCCAGATGAAATTGAAACAATAAAAGTTCATCCTGATGTTGAGTTATCTGATTTGATTGAGGCAATGAAAGGATTATTGTTGCGAGAAGAACAAATGACTCATCATCAAATTGCCAGAGAGGCAATGTCTGTTCGTGAGCGCATGAGTCTTGTTTTATTAAAGCTACAGGAGCATAAGGTCTTGGAATTTACCCAATTGTTTCTCCCCGAAGAAGGACGCATGGGATTAGTTGTTTCTTTGTTAGCCATTCTTGAGTTGGCAAGACAATCTTTAATCGTCATCACTCAAAATCAGCCTTTTTCTCCCATCCATCTACAGGCTGCGTGATATGGATGAAAATGAACTAAAAAATATAATTGAAGCACTTTTGTTGAGTAGTTCCGATCCTCTTTCCCTGGATCAGCTGCTCGAAGTATTTGATGAGTGGGAGCGTCCTGATCGTGTTCAATTAAAACAAATTATTTCTCAGTTACAAACCGATTATGAGACTCGCTCATTTGAGTTAATTGAGGTGGCTGGAGGATATCAGATGCAAACGAAATCTTCCTACAGCAACTGGATCGCTCGATTACAAATAGAAAAACCGAGTAAATACTCGCGTGCATTACTTGAAACTTTGGCAATAATTGCTTATAAGCAACCTGTGACAAGGGCCGATATAGAGGAAATACGTGGTGTTGCAGTGAGCAGTCACATCATGAAAACCTTGATGGAGAGAGAATGGATTCGTATCGCCGGTCATAAGGACGTTGCCGGGAAACCGGCTGTATATACTACAACCAAAGAGTTTTTAAATTATTTTAATTTGACTTATTTACATGAACTTCCATCCCTGCCTGAAGTTTTTGAAACATTAACTTTGCATAGTGCAAACCAACCTAATGAAGAGTGTATTACTGAATGAGCAATGAACGGTTACAAAAAATATTAAGCCAGGCTGGACTTGGATCTCGTCGTGAAATGGAACGTTGGATAGAAAATGGTTGGGTTCAGGTCAATGGTAAGCCCGTTAAGTTAGGTGACTCTGCTGGAGCGAATGATAAAATTACCGTAAAAGGTAAACTGATTTCTAATCCATTAAAAATCAAACAAAATACTCGAATACTCCTATATCATAAGCCTGTTGGTGAAATTTCCAGCCGACATGATCCTAAGTTCGAGAAAACTGTATTTGATAATTTGCCTCATCTTCGCCAAGGCCGTTGGGTTCAGGTAGGAAGGCTGGATCTGAATACTTCAGGGTTACTTATTTTTACTAATGATGGAGAATTAGCTAACCAACTGATGCATCCAAAATACGGTTTGGAGCGAGAGTATGCAGTTAGGGTTCATGGTCAGGTAAGTCCTGAAGCATTAGTGAATTTACAAAAAGGTGTTCAATTGGATGATGGTATGGCTCAATTTACCAAAATCGAGTTTCGTGGTGGTGAAGGCACTAACAGCTGGTATCATGTTACCTTAAATGAAGGAAGAAATCGTGAGGTCAGACGGCTTTGGGAGTCGCAAGGAGTCGAGGTAAGCCGTTTGATTCGAATCCGTTATGGGATGCTGTCCATGCCCAGATTTTTGACTCGAGGCCAGACCTATGAATTAACGCCAAAACAGGTGACCGAATTTATTGCTTCTTTGCCTACAGAGTAAATTATTTCCTAATCTCATAAATGGTATTGCGCCTTTTAGTGAAATCCAATTCTATTTATTATCTTCTTGGTATAGGGTGAGTTTTATACCTCCCGAGAGTGGTAAATAATAGAATTGGTGTGTTCACCCATTTTAAACTGCCCATATCCAGGTGGTCACTATCTTCCTATTTTTCCTTCTAGTCTTTTGGGACTCTTTTTAGCGATTTCTTCCTCACTGTACTTGATACAAAAATTCCGGATAATTTTAAAGATCCTATCGAGCTTGTTTATCAGAGACAGAAGCAAATTCAGAGGCTGGCCAGGATTGTTTATGTTATCAGTCTCTTGAAAAGGTTGTAATGCTTCTGGAGGTGTAGTTACTATATAATAAATAAACGAATTATGAAAAACTCATGGTTTATTGGTTAAAATAGAAGTCAATTTAAGAGTTTTTCTTAATCAGGTATATCAATTGGTTTGGGAGATTCTTCGTAGTGCTCATGATCGGGGAATTCCGAGGGCTTAATGCACTAATCAGGGAGTAAAATTGGTTACTATTTCTCTTACTAATAAAAATCCTGACTCAAATGATCATTCCGTGACGATTAATCTTAATAGCGGAGTGTGTTCTTTTCCTGATAAACGCGAAGTGCCTCTAAGTGAATTTATCAAGCAGGAAGATTTTGTTCATCCTTTATTATCAGAGCCTTTTGTGCATTCAGCTGATCATGTTTATCTTTATGAGTATGATAACATTACGCAATTATTCTATTCTGCTGTTTTTGTTTATAAAACTTTATTGCACGCAGATAATCCCAATCTGTGTGTTTTTAAAATACAACCGTCTTGTCAATTTAAACAGAATAAAGTACCGGATGAACTCTATTTTTCTATAGATGGAACGAAACCCGCTACTGAATTAATTTCGGTTATGCAGTTAAATAAAATTGTCAGTACATTAATGAGAGATTCTTTTGAATATTCTGAAGATTTCGTCATTAATGATACTTTTACTGTTGATCAGCTTCCTCCTTCGGTAAATGGAGATTTGTTTTATCCTGATAAAGAACCTTTTTATGAAATTTTTGAACACACCGCCAATCTGTCCAGACTCGAATTACGCTATATCAATCCAGTTATTGGATTTGGTGTATTTTGCAGAGAGCCAATAAAAGCAGGTGAGTTCTTGGGGATCTACACTGGAGTAAAACAAGTCAATCTACCATCCATCTTAAATTATTCATACAAACAGAACGGAGACAGTTTGAGTATGATTCTTGATGGCAGAAACTACGGGAATATAACACGATTTATCAATCATGCGCCAAATCCTGATAAAAATAAACCGTCTGCTGACTCTTCAAATCAGCTGTTTTCAAATTCCAAATGCAGTATTTACATAATAAACGGCTTGTCTTTCATGGTATACCTTACAACACGTGATGTTATGCCGGGAGAGCAATTACTTGTGGATTATGGAGCGACCTATTTTCAAAAATCCACTCCAATCCTGTTTAAATCTAATGGACGACCTGTTAATCGTTATACCAGAATGTCAAAAAAGAAATTAGGGCATCTTAGAGTTATGGCTCATCATGGTGTTGTAAAAGCACAAAGATTTTTGCAATTAAGAATGGTGTTCATCATTACTCTGATCTGTATTCTTATGGCGGGTCTGCATTTGTTGTCTATCTAATCGGTTAAATTTGAATAGTGTGAAAGAAATTGAATTTATTCTTAAATACAATCTAAACAAAACGTACAGTCTGAGGCTGTTCAGGATTGCTCACTTCCCTTATTTCAAGTTTAATAGTCACCTAATCAAATGACGTTACAATCACGGCATATTAAAACAGATTTGATTTGTAACGATTTTGGGGGGTTATAATTTATGTCAGCCACTCGTATTAAATAATTGTTAGAGGAAAGCCTGGAACATCTAATACCTGTGCCTCGTCTTGAATTCATGTATACCAAACAGGATACTCTGACTGCACGATTGCGCCGTTTTGATAATGCCAGGATAACTGTTCCTTCTTCGTATTTGACAGGTGTTTAAAGTAACACCAATGAGATTGAGTCTATTGAACTATCTGCTTTTGTAACCAATCAGCAATATATTGTCCTGTCTCTTCAATCACCTGGACTGCCTGAGCATACAATTGATTGAATAATTCACGCTCGCCTGATTTCCAATATTTCTCAACATACTGACAGGCTAATTTCATACGTGTTGTACCCAGATACATCGCGCCACTTTTAATTCTATGAGCTATGCGTTCTACTAAAGGATAGTCCTGATTATCAAATGCAGTTTTAATACGATTTAAATCATCGGGTATTTGTTTTAAGGTCATTAAAGTGAGCAACTCTAATAAAATGGATTCGTTTCCGCAATTTTTTAGCGCCAGCTTTTTATCAAAGAGAGGGAATTGATCCAGTTGAAATAATTCGTTATTGTGATTTGGCAAATCGTGTTCCTTTTTATTTTATTGCTGAATAGATTCTTTCTGCAGAAATGAATGTTTTAATTATATCAGTAACATGTGCTTGAGTGAGAGTATTTGTTAGGATTTTATCCATTTCCTCTTTTTCAGGACTTCAGTCTTTTTAAACCTAATGTCACGCGAACCTTTCGCCCGGAGGAGGCGCGACACCGATCTTTATCATCATGCACAGAGGGTTAACGCGCCGTCTCGAAGGGTTTTCAACATCAGGGTGAACGGTTCTGATGTGGTCAACAATGGTCTACAACACCTGGTCAACCACCTTAAATTTGTCGGACATGTCTCCGACGTATTCAGGATGATTAGCCAAATCCAGTTTTTTAATCACATTCTGGTTGAGATCAAAACGATCCAGATGTACCGTAATTAAATTCTGGTTTTCAGTAGATTGAAAATAATAAATTTTATTGGTTAAGTCTGAAACAACACGCCATATAGTTAATGATGTATTTTTTGAAGAGTAGGGATAAGCCACATTATTCATTACTGCCAATATCCCTGCCAACTCATTTTGTGTTGAACTGAACTCTGGTAAGGCTAGTGAATAGAAATGGGCGCGAACAAAACGATGTGTGGAACTGGTAGTACCGGGTAGGGGTTTGCTACCGCCAAATACTTTATATCGAGTTAAGTTAGCTAGTTGCTTATCATAAGTTGGATCATTGGTTACTGTGGTGTTATTTCGATCATGGTAGATGTTCAATGTTCCGTTGATGTATTCGAAAATTGCAGAATCGCCGGAAGCATCATCAAGAACCAAATGTAATTTTCCCCATTGTTGTGTGGCAGGGTGAAAATATGGGGTGATTTGAATTGGATTGGATTGGGTAAAATGGACGGCATCTTCTACATTTTTAAAGTTATCAAGATAGTATTGCATCCATTGAGTAATGGATAAACCGGGTTTGGATGGATCGCGAATTCCATAGTCGGTCTCCTCCAGCCATAGGACATGGGCGGCAAGTCCCATCTCGTTAAATCCATCTGTTGTAAAATCCTCATATCCCGTAGCCACAATACTCCCATATTTTGAACTCCATGATATCCAGTTGCCTTGAGTCATGCTCGCTGGATCACTGCCGGATCGACTGATATTTCTGGGATAAACAATCAAATTGGTACCCATGTCTTCATTCCAGTCCATGCTACGTCCTACCATGACTGCATTTTTTTTATCCGTAACAAGAATACGAGTACATGCTGTTGATGAGGTTACATAGAATGATAGAAGTGAGCATAATGATACGAGCCAAAATCCTTTTTTTAGTTTGATGGACATACTTTTCCTCTAGATTAATTATTTTCCGTAATAATTCTTTAATAGTGAATATTCAATGGACTTAGGTTTAGTATTATATGGGTGACTAATTAAATCAATAAACCGATCCAAATTATTTGAATTGAAACTGCTCTGTGTTTCGCTGACTTGAAAAAGTGCTGGTATAAGACACGGCTGTCCCATTAAAAATATGACGTCTTTCCGAGCGTAGCGAGGAATCTCCTGCAAGGTTGCACGATCCCATTACAATGCGGCCATTAAAATCATATCAAGAGTTGAGTCTCCCCAGCCAGCCTTTTTCTGCAGGCGCCTAATGCTCATATCCTTAAATTTCTTTTTGGTATTTTGTAACCTTTTCAAAAAATAATAGTTCCGTTAAAGGATACAATTTCTTTCTATCAATTCTTGGATCTTCGAGCGTGTCGAAATGGTATAAAAATCCAGGTACATCTTCTGATGACATCATTGAATTCCTTGTAAAAGAAAAGAGTTTAAAAGGTAATGATAATTAATGCATTAATTCAGATTGTACCAATTTGCAGGAGATTCCTCGCTACGCTCGGAACGACGTGATATTTTTAATGGGACAGTCGTGTGGTATAAGAGAGTTAATCTATAACTTATTGAATTACTATGTAATAATGAATCCATTGGGATAGCTTTTGAACGATTATGTTTTTTGAAAATAAGCTGCTTCTAGATCATTTGCTGCGTGCAATTCAAGAAATTGATATATGCGCTGTTCGAGCCATAGAGTCCTTTAACCTCCTGCTTGCAATAATTTGTGACGAACTGGAATATTACAATTAAGGATTAAGAATGGTATTTAGGAGAACATGGTTTCAATTGTTTGTCATTCTCTTAATATTGACCTCATGCTCTGCTAAATTTATGGGCAATGATCGTGTGGTACAAAAAAACAACAATCATCTCCGAATCGTAACGTATAATATAAACTGGGGTAACAGTACCTGGCCGATTACCGCGCCGCAGAAAACGGCTGATGCAATAAAACTGCTGGATGGTGACATTGTTTTGCTACAGGAAGCGACTGCCTTTTGGCAAAACTACTTTAAGGAGCACCTTTCTGAACTTTATCCTTATCAACTATTTAAACCTAAAGATGATGGAGGGGGACTTGCTGTACTGACTAAATACCCAGTAAGAGATCAGCAATATACACATTCTCTTATAGGTTGGCACCCTGGATGGATTTTTGATGTTGCCAGCCCTTACGGAAAAGTGCAAATTGCGAATCTGCACTTAACTCCTCCATTAATCAGTAAGGATAATTTGAATTTTAATTTGAGTGCTTATTTTTCAACGCCAGCTATCAGGGAGCGGGAAATCGAATTTTATTATCAATTCATCCAGCCTCATTTACCAACTGTGATTGCTGGTGATTTTAATGAGGGTACTCAGGGATTGGTTACCCAGTTTTTAAATCAACATGGATTTATCGATGTGCAATTCCAACAGGCCAAAAAGAAAAGTACCTGGCAGTGGCGCTTTGGTTTATTTATGGTGCAACAACAATTAGATCATATATTTTACAACAACTCCTTTATTGAAACTAATGCACAAGTCTATTATGGTGGTGACTCGGATCATTTTCCTCTGGCTGTTGATTTAAAGCCTGTCACATAAAACGATGAGACAGGCTGTTAAAAATCAATTGAGGCAAAAATTTATTAAAAATGGTTCTTCACTGATGTGTCCTTAGATCTATTGAGTTATCTGAAACTCCAGCAAGGTAAAGAACCCACTCCAGTGCTTTGTCCAACGATGGTCATAGTAATCATTGTTTTTAACCCGTTTTAAAAGTTTGCCATTCTCCACTTTAAACAGAGGCGCAGTATCATTTAACTGCTCAATTGCATCATAGTCGGGAAATAAGCTCATTTCAGGATAACTGTCAGGTATTATCCCTGTACTGAATGTAGAATAAATTCCATCGGCTGATCGTTGCATGGCATCAAGCAGAACGGCTCTTTGTAATTCAGCTTCTGGTTTGTAGAGATTGCCATCACCATAGGCTGTCCAACTGGTGCCTTCTGCATTCACAACATTTAAGCCGTGTTGATTGTCCTCATTATGCATCAAGTTAGCGATGAGAAGATTTAATGAGGCCGGCAAGTGTATTTTATCGGATATTGCGCGTCGTGGTGTTCTCATGTGGCCAGCAGAGAATGAGTCGGTTAGGTAATGGTTTGCAAAAGCATTCTGTGCATAAGCCAATTCGAGTAACTGCTGCGCTTCTTCAGTTTGACCGGCTTCTTTTTTTGCAAATCCTTTCAATGCAGTTTCTAATGCAAATCGATGGCCTGTTTTATAAGCAATTAAGGAATCAGGCGCAAAATGATCGTAATTGACTTCGGCCAGTTTAATATAAGTACCGAATGGAATGAACGCGCTAATAACTGATCCACCGCAAGTCAGTTTGTTTAATTTCCTGGTGATATCTATATCTTCTTTATTATAAAAATCCCAATCACTTTGCCCCTTCTGGCGTGATAATTCTAGTTTTTTTTCGATCTCTATTAGATAATTTCTGATATTAAGCGCTTGATTTATTGGATTGGAACACTGTTTATCCTTTAGTGTGCCTTTGACCGCCATAGCCTCAAACTGTGCCTGAAAACAGGAGAGCCTTTCTTTTGCAGAGCAGCTTGAAATTGTTTTGTCAGGGTCTCCAAAAATATCGCCAGCGTACATGATAATTTCACCGTAGCTAAGTTTTAATCCGTTTGGCAGGGTTAACTTGAAGCTGCCACTAGATGAATTTGATGAAGAGAGGTGTAATCGCACAAGGTCGCCTAAGTTTTTGTGTTCCAGGCTGGCAAAGCCTGGTCCGTATTGTTCCATAAGCTCAGCAGGGGTTTTAGGCATTAAATAGGAGCTATTTGAGCCATTATTAGCATGAAGGGGGATAACGACTAACAATGACAAAGGTAAAGCTCGTGTGATATTCTTCAACATTATGCATTCCCTTGATTAAGATGTTAAATATATGAGCATTTATTTCATGTTGTGCATCCATGCAGTCTTTTAAAAATAGCACAAATTTTGTATAAAGTGATACTTAAATGAGATAATTTCCATGAAGAGAGTTAAATCCAAGCCGGATCCTGCCCCCCAAAGAGCACATATTGATAATTTAAGTCATGACGGCAAAGGCGTAGCGCGTATCGATGGCAAAGCTACTTTTATTCCTGGTGCGTTACCAAATGAACAGGTCGAATTTCAATATACTCGAGTTAAAAAAGATTATGATGAAGGGAGGTTGCTCTCCATCATTGAACCTTCACCATTACGTGTCGAACCTAAATGTCCACATTATCAATTGTGTGGTGGGTGTTCGTTACAACATATGAATGAACAAGAGCAAATACATTTTAAACAGGATCAATTGTTGGACTTATTAACCCGTTTTGGGCACACCAGTCCTCAAGCCATTTTGCCCCCATTGACAAGTGCTCACTGGAATTACAGAAATAAAGCACGCTTGAGTGTTCGTTTTGTGGAAAAGAAACAGTCGGCGCTCGTCGGATTCAGGGAGCGGAACAATCCGAGATACATTACTGAAATTACTCAATGTCCTGTTTTGCACGCCAAACTGGATACTGACATTATCCCCTTGAGGAACTTAATAGATTCTATGGAGGATAAACATTGCATCGCTCAAATTGAGGTTGCAGCTGGAGATACTGAAATAGCGTTGATATTTCGAAATTTATCGCCACTCAATGCCAATGACGAGCTTAAGATTCAACAGTTTGCTGAACAGTATCATTATAAAATATTTCTTCAGCCAGGTGGTCCGGACACTGTACATTGTTATTATCCCGATAAAGCCAGTGATTATTTGACGTATCAATTGCCTGACTTTGGTATTAAATTCCAATTTCACCCAACAGATTTCACCCAGGTTAATGCTGAGCTGAATAGAAAAATGGTATCCCTGGCCATAGAGCTTATGGATCTGAAAAGTTCCGATAAAGTGCTAGACTTATTTTGTGGGTTAGGAAATTTTTCTTTACCGATGGCAAAATTTTGTTCGAAGGTTATTGGTGTTGAAGGCAGTAAAACCATGGTCGATCGCGCCTACATGAATGCTCAGGCGAATGGCCTGTCCAATGTGGAGTTTTATGCAGCCAATTTAGATGATATTACAGAAGTCAGTAAACTGACACACCAATCAGTGAACAAAATACTTATTGATCCCCCGCGTTCAGGTGCCTTGGAATTGGTCAAACAGATTGACTCCATCAATCCTGAACGTATAGTTTATGTATCGTGTAATCCCATAACATTAGCCAGAGATACCGATGTACTGGTAAATCAAAAAGGCTATGTATTGATTAAAGCGGGTGTGATGGATATGTTTCCGCATACTGCGCATGTTGAATCTATAGCCTTGTTTGAAAAAGGATAAATTTCATGGTTAGAGTAAAAGATACGACGCCACTGCTACCCGATGGAAGTATTGATGTTGAAATGTGGCTTCATCAGCTTGGCTCCAAAGGGTATTTGGACAATCTTGAACTCATTCGTAATGCGTGTACTTTAAGTCAGCTCGCAGGACAGGAACATGCTACTGAAACAGGACAGTCTTGTTTGCAACAAGGTTTGTCCATGGCTGATTTACTTGCCGATCTTGAAGTGGATCAGGAAACACTAGCTGCGGCTATTATATTTGAAAACGTACATTATTCTGACTTGTCTCATGAGGATGTTGAAGAGCAATTAGGGCCTAATATTGCAAAATTGGTAAAGGGTATTGAAAAGATGGGAGCCATGAATAATTTTCAGGCCCTGAATAAATACCCTCAAAATAAAAATCAGATCGACAATATCCGGAAAATGTTATTGGCCATGGTGGATGATGTCCGGGTTGTTCTGATTAAACTTGCAGAGCGTTTGTGTGTTTTGCGTACAGCAGGACATTTATCTGAAGCGGTACGAATACAGCTTGCAACAGAAGCTATGGAAATTTATGCCCCTCTTGCAAATCGCTTGGGTATAGGGGCGATAAAATGGGAAATGGAAGATCTGGCATTTCGTTATCTGCATCCTGATGAATATAAAGCAATAGCAAAAGGGCTTAAAGCAAAGCGGCTGGACAGGGATAATTTTGTTAATATGATTGTGGGGCAATTGAATCACCAGATTAAAGCTACTGGCGCCCAGCATTTTGCTGTGTACGGAAGATCGAAACACATTCATAGCATTTATAAAAAAATGACGAGGAAGAACGTATCTCTGGATGAGATATATGATGCGACCGCTGTTCGTGTTTTAGTCGATACCGAAGCTCAATGTTATGAAGTTCTGGGAATGGTTCATACTTTATGGAAGCAAATTCCTGCTGAATTTGATGATTATATTTTCAATCCTAAACCCAATGGATATCAATCCTTGCATACTGCGGTTGAGGGTCCGGAAGGGCGAGTATTTGAGGTGCAAATCAGAACGTTTCACATGCATGATTTAGCTGAAATGGGGGTTGCTGCGCATTGGAAATATAAAGAAGGTGGTGTTCAGCAAAAAGAAAGTCATGAGCGAAAAATTGAATGGCTTCGCGATGTATTGGCATGGCATCAGGAAATGGCTACCAATAAAGGTGTTGCAGAGAATATTGCAACAGAGTTCCTTGAAGATCGAGTCTATGTATTTACTCCTGATGGAGATGTTCTTGATTTACAGCAAGGGGTCACTCCTTTGGATTTTGCTTATCATGTGCACAGTGATTTGGGGCATAGATGTCGTGGGGCGAAAATCAATGGACATATCGTTCCTTTGACTTACCAACTAAAAACGGGCGACCGGGTTGAAGTATTGACCGGGAAAGAAATCAAACCTTCGAGGGACTGGATAAATCCTCATCTAAATTACTTAAAAACTGCCAGAGCAAAAGCGAAAGTTCTGCATTGGTTCAAAATGCAGGATTACGATGACAATGTGCAGGATGGTCGTGAATTATTAGATAAAGAATTGAAATCTCTGGGGATAAAATCGGATAAACTTGGCGATGTGGTCGTTGCCCTCAACTATAAAAAAATTGATGATCTCTATGCCAGCCTTGGTCGTGGGGATATTAAAATAGGGCAGATAGTGAATCGCCTGGCGCCTCCGGAGACAACTGAACACAATATAATCAAGTTTGCCAAACCTCAACATAAGCCTGAAGTAACTGGAAGTGATTTACGTATAGAGGGTGTCGGTAACCTGCTAACCTTTATGGCACGATGCTGTCAACCCGTTCCGGGTGATGAGGTTATGGGGTATATCACTATAGGACGTGGAGTTTCAATTCATCGTAAGGATTGCCCTAATATTATTCATGCCAGCGAAAAGCAGAAACAACGTTTCTTACAAGTCAATTGGGGGACTTCTACTCGCGAAAATTACGTTGTGGATGTCTTGATTAAAGCATTCGATCGCTCTGAATTATTAAAAGACGTTACTTCATTGCTCTCTAATGAAAAAGCACATGTTTATTCCTTACAAACCAGTACAGATAAACATGACAACATGGCTTATATAACACTGACAGTGGAAATTGATGGATTAAACAGTTTGTCCCGATTATTGACTAAATTGGAACAAATACCTAATGTCCTGGAAGCAAGACGCCAGTTATAAATCGAGAGAATGCTTGAGATGAATATGTGCTATAATAGACCCATGTGTCTGTTATTGAGTCACTACAATGCCAGAAAAGATCATTCCTAAAAAACTCCATGCCATATGGTTAGGTGGAACATTAAGAGATGTTGGTGAAAAAAACCTGATTGACTGGAAAAAGCAAAACCCGGATTACACATTGAATTTATGGGTGGATTCGAGAACCTATTTAACCAGTGAACTTCAAGAATCATATAAAAATTTGATACTCCGGGCTAAAACAAATGGCATTGTAATTAACGACATTAATCCGGACATTAAGGAACAACAGCGGTTGCAGTATGTAAATTATCCACGTGAAATTTATGAGAATATGGCATCTTCAAAATATTATGAAGATGAATTATTTATTCAACAGCCAAATTATGCCGCTGCTTCAGATATTTTGCGAGCTGAAATTTTATACCACCAGGGTGGTATTTACTTTGATGCTGAAGATGTATTTCCAGGAGAACCACTAGGCAATTTATCCTGTAGACACGGCATTTTAATTCATAAGACGACAAATGGACTGAATAATGATCTGATTGCCAGTGAAGTAAACGGTACCATGATTGATTCGTACCGAAAAGTGATTCAGCAGAATTACAACGAATTATACAGCTTACCCTTGGTGCATCAATTGGCTCATCAATCTCAGTTTTATGAAAGCCATAGAACTACAGGCAGAAAAGACTCAACAATAAACATTTCTGGTCCTGGTGCATTGGCACAAGCAGTTAATGCCGTAAATAAGGGATTGGCTACTACTTACGGAATGATTAATAATGCTGTTGCGATGGATCCCAAAACATATACTCTGCCCCCGAAGCAGGCATTAAGTTGGTATAATACTGAAGCTGCTTCCAACCCGGACATGATCATTGCTCAATTTAGGTCAAATGTTAAAGATTATTTTAATATGTTGGTTGAGTACATCGGTGAAAATAACTTGCATCCACAGTCTATAGAGACTTTAAATAAGTGCTCCAGGCTTATTAGTGAATTCCCCCCTACAAAGACCATGGTTCAGCTTATGGCGCACTTACGTGAAAATTTATCACAAAAAGAGATGGATACGCTGAAAAACATTGAGATACCTATAGCAGTAAAGGATGAGTTTGGTTCTAATTTTTGGGATCGTTTGGAGCATTATGCTCAAACTACGGATGCATTTGTAGTATCAATTAAAACTGCTGAGGTAAAAGAAGAGCTGTTAGGTTCATTTATGAAGGAGCTTAAAGACAATACGACCCTGGATAGCTATATCGTTGATTCTCAATTTACTGAAGACTTTACAAAATTTAGCTTCCCCTATTTTTTACATCGCATCTTGCCCCAAGGCTATAATGCGTTGGTTGAAAATCACCATTACAGCCATTTCTCTTTTTCTTGTGATCCCTCAGTAAAATTTAAGCCAGTTTCAGCGGAACAACAGGTCGCTATTACACAAAAAGTAGCAAAAGAATTCAATGAATTAACTTCAAAGAGCTCTGGTCTGTCGTCCGAAGGGTTCTTCGCAATAAAATCAGAACTGGTACAATCAAAACATGCTAAAGAAATTGAGCTTATAAGTGATTATATTAAACAAATCACCGCATCTATGGAGCGAGGGCATTCAAAGGATTTAAAGGGAGTTTTGAAAGACAGGACTCATGGCTTTGTTGCTGGTATTAGTCGCACCACGGGTACAGCTTATGTAAATGATCGGTTTATGAGCGCACGTTTTGCTCCGGATGGAACATTAAGTTTTCATAAAAGAGAAAATAATCAAAGCCCATGGCGTGAGATGACCGCAGATGAAGCAGTAAAAACCAAGGGTTTATTCAAACAAATTGTTGCTCACCAACAGGACTTAATAAGTCAACAGGTCCAATCAGCTGGTTCTAAATTTAAAGGGTAGTGTTTCAATTTTGATAAGTGAGATGTGCGGTTGTTTACTTTTCACTTAAAAATGAATCCAGCGACTACCCTGCGAAGCTCACTTAATAAAACGTTGTATGTACGGCAGGCTGCGCCTATTGACATCGCTTCGATACCAATTCCCATCTTTGATAAATCGCTGATTATTGAGAGAGGAGGAAATACACCAGTATCTTCATGACCGATGATGATTATTTCAGGATTTGATTTGGTTAAAAGTTCCAAATACGGCGAATTGATTTCCTTTATGCTGTTTATTGCAACATCAATAATGATTTCTTCTCGTGAAACAATTAAACTAGACTCATAAATGATGGAATTTATCTGAATCTTATTATTTTCATATGCCTGAATCGCATGCTGTTCTGATGCTTCTAGATTGATATTCATGGTTTTAGAAATTTCATTAAGTTATAGTGGCTACAGTATATCACAGAGGATAATCTTATGAGTCAATTTCCACGCATCAATCGTTTGCCCCCTTATGTGTTCAATACCTTGAATCAATTAAAAACTGAGGCGCGAGCGCGTGGAGAGGATATTATCGATTTTGGTATGGGGAATCCCGATCAGCCGACTCCGCCTCATATCGTAAACAAACTGATTGAAGCCGCTCAACGCCCTGATACACACCGGTACTCAATGTCCAAAGGCATACCTCGGCTCAGGCGAGCTATGGCACAATGGTATCTTCGAAATTATGGTGTCCATTTAAACAGTGAAACACAAATCCTGGCCACAATTGGTTCCAAAGAAGGGCTGGCGCATTTGGCACTGGCAATTACAGGTCCAGGTGATACAGTTTTAGTACCCGATCCTGCTTATCCTATTCATACTTATGGATTTATTATTGCTGGTGCCAATGTAAAGCAAATCCCTTTGATTGAAGAAACCCAGTTTCTTGAAGCGGTTGAAGATGCGATTAATCGAAGCTGGCCAAAACCTAAGGCTTTGGTTATTAATTTTCCAGCTAACCCAAGTACACATTGTGTTGAGTATTCTTTCTTTGAACGAGTGGTTGATCTGGCCAAACGAAATAATATCTGGATAATCCACGACCTTGCTTATGCTGACATCGTTTTTGATGGGTATAAAGCACCTTCGATCTTGCAAGTTCCTGGAGCCCTGGACATTGCTATTGAAACGTATTCAATGTCCAAATCGTACAATATGCCAGGGTGGCGTGTGGGCTTTGCCTGTGGCAATGAAGAGCTGGTTGCTGCCTTAACCCGCATAAAATCCTATCTCGATTACGGCACCTTTACACCAATACAAGTAGCGGCAATTACGGCACTGGAAGGATCTGATGATTGTGTTAAAGAAATCAGAGAACGGTACGAACAACGCAGGAACCTTCTTTGTGATGGTCTGAATGAAATAGGATGGGAAGTGACTCGACCCAAGGCAACCATGTTCGTCTGGGCCCCTATTCCTCCCCATTATCTGTCTATGGGATCGTTGGAATTCAGTAAATATTTATTAAAAGAGGCCCATGTTGCTGTATCGCCAGGCATTGGTTTTGGTCAGCAGGGCGACGGGTTTGTCCGTTTTGGATTAATCGAAAACAAGGATCGAACTCGTCAGGCTTTACGCAACTTGAAAGCTTTATTCAAGCGAGATGGTTTACTCAAGGCGGTATAAAGATGGATGTGATTATCAATGCAGACTGTGCTTCTCTTCCCCTTGATGTTACCCCATTAAAATCAATGCAGCAGGTTTCACTTAATTTATTGGCAAGTCTTGGTTATGATCCGCTCAATTTACCATTGGCTGATCTGCTTCAAAATACCCATCATTTAGAGGGCGAGTGGGTGGTTCTTAGTCCGATCCATTGGACGGCATCTCATAATGATGCCATGATCATTGCCGCGGGGCGAGATGTGCAACTAAGTGACGATGAGTCACTTTACTGGTTTAAATTATTGGCAAATTATCTTCAAGAGGATGGTCTGACTCTTTATTATCATGACGCAAATACATGGTTGTTGCATGCAGTCAATAAACCTCCTTTAAATGCAAAGCCGGCTTATTGTCTTTACAGTCACTCATTGATGCCCGAATTAGCAGAGTTGGATTCAACGATGTATTGGCAGAAATTCTTTACAGAATGCCAAATGTTTTTTGCCTCACAGCCTAATTCCTCATTATTGAATGGTGTCTGGGCTTGGCGCGGTGGTACTTTATCCGCAAAAAAATCCATACCTGTTTGTGCTGATGAACCTTTCTTCTCAATGGCTCGGGCTTGTTCGAATAATGTCATTTCATACAGCCCATCAGTACAACTTCGTGATGCCCAAATTATTTTAATAAATGATATGGAATCACTTGATTCTCAACATAGAAAGGAACTCAGTACCATGTCAACGCGTTGGTATTGGCTTGATTCCGCTTATGCTTATAAAAAACACAATTGGTTTACTCGAATTTGGAGAAGTTTGACCCATGCTCATTAAACAACGTCATATCCCAACTCATACCTTAAATCTTCCTAATGTTCCGGAGGTATTAAAACGTATTTATGCGAGTCGAGGTATTCGTGATGAGTCGCAACTAGACAAACAATTACAAACGTTGCTTGCATTTAACACGTTAAAGGGGATTAATGAGGCGTGTAGGCGCCTTGAAAAAGCACTGAGAGAACAACAGAGAATTCTTATTATTGGCGATTTTGATGCGGATGGAGCAACATCTACTGCTTTGGCGATTACGGCTTTAAAGGCTATGGGAGCCCAGCATGTTGAATATCTGGTGCCTAATCGCTTTGAATTCGGGTATGGCCTAACCCCCGCTATAGTGGACGTGGCAAACAAATGGAAACCGCAGTTAATCATTACCGTAGATAACGGTATTGCCAGTTTTGATGGCGTGGAGCGGGCAAATAATTTGGGTATTGATGTGCTTATTACGGATCACCATCTTCCTGCTGATTCAATACCTAATGCCTGTGCCATAGTTAACCCTAATCAGCAAGGATGTGCCTTTCCAAGCAAATCCATTGCTGGGGTTGGGGTTATATTCTATGTCATGCTCGCATTACGCCGTCATTTAAAAAATGCGCATTGGTTTGCTGAAATGAATATTACTGAACCCAATATGGCCAGTTTTCTGGATTTGGTTGCTTTGGGGACTGTGGCTGATGTGGTTGGCTTGGATCAAAATAATCGAATTATGGTTAACCAGGGCATGGCCAGAATACGTCAGGGACTTTGCAGAGAAGGTATTAAGGCTTTAATTGAGATTTCAGGAAGAGAATGTTCCCGGTTAAGGGAAACCGATTTGGGTTTTGCCATTGCACCGCGATTGAATGCAGCGGGGAGATTGGATGATATGGCTTTAGGAATCGAATGTTTAATGACATCCGATCCACTTCAGGCAAAAAACTTTTGCAAACAATTGGATGAATTGAATCAGGAGCGAAAGCACATAGAATCTGAAATGAAGGAACAAGCCATGCTTGCATTGGATAAATTGTCTATTCACCCAGATAAGAACAATCATTTGCCAATAGCATTATGTATTTTTGATAAAACCTGGCATCAGGGAGTTATTGGTATTTTAGCGGGACGGATGAAAGAACGATATCATCGCCCCGTTATCGCTTTCGCTTTCGTAAGTGAACATGAATTAAAAGGTTCCGCCCGTTCCGTTCCTGATTTGAATATAAGGGATGTATTGGCCGCAGTAGATAAAGATCATCCGGGTTTGATTACCAAATTTGGAGGGCATGCCATGGCTGCTGGTTTAAGTATTCGCCCGGAGAACCTGGATTCGTTTCGTGACGCTTTAGTATCCGAAGTGAATAAACACATCGAACTGTCTCAATGCGAGGGAGAGTTATTAACTGACGGGCCGTTGCAGCCTGGAGAGTTAAATTTGGAAACAGCTCAGTTAATTCAACAGGCAGGCCCTTGGGGGCAGCAGTTTGCCGAACCGGTTTTTGATAATGTATTTGAAATTCTGGATCAGCGCCTTGTTGGCAAAAACCATTTGAAAATGACACTTGCGGATCCGAAAAGCGGAGTTCAGATAGATGCCATTGCTTTTAATGTTGATTTAAAGACCTGGCCTAATCACCGTGTCAAACACCTACATGCGGCCTATAAATTGGATATCAATTATTATATGGGACGCTCCAGAGTGCAACTATTAATTCAGGCAATGAATGTTATGAATCAGGAATAGTATTTTGGAGTTTAAATTTTGCTCAGTTGCCGTGTCTTGCGCTATAATTCTCATTTTAATTAATTGGTGAACGATCTTGGACTCTAAATTATCTATTGCTCCCATGATAGATTGGACCTATACCCATTTTCGCGTATTAATGCGTTTATTGGCTCCTCATGCTTTATTGTATACCGAGATGCAGACAACCGGGGCTGTTGTTAATAATCCGGAAAGAGCTCTTTTTTTTTCTGCAATGGAGCATCCCATTGCACTTCAGCTGGGCGGTTCTGATCAACATGCCCTTGCTCAATGTGCAGCAATTGCTGAGCAGAAAGGGTATGACGAAATCAACTTAAACCTAGGCTGTCCCAGCGATAAGGTTCAGGCTGGTCGTTTTGGTGCCTGCTTAATGAATGAGCCAGTTCAGGTTATTGAGTGTATTCGTGCATTAAAACAGGCAGTGACCATTCCTGTTACAGCGAAAACCAGAATAGGCATAGACAATCAGGACAGTTATGCTTTTTTTAGTGATTTTGCTCATCGCCTGATTGATGCCGGATGTGATAAATTAATCGTTCATGCTCGTAAGGCATGGTTAAGTGGCCTGAATCCAAAGCAAAACAGAACTATTCCTCCCGTCAATTACGACTATGTTTATCGACTTAAGCAGGAAATTCCTCATATTCCGATAATCATTAATGGAAATATTGTGACGAATTGGGACATTGAAGAACACCTAAGGCATGTCGATGGCGTGATGTTGGGTCGCCTGGCTTGTGATAATCCCTATCGCATAGCAGAGATTCACCATGCTTTATATCCACAATCTGCGCAGATTAAGCGGAGCACGCTACTGATTCGCTATCTTGATTATCTGGCTGCTGAGCACAAAAAAGGGATTCCACTAAGTCTTTTGATTAAACCCATTTTTAATTTGGCTCATGGTTTGCCCGGGGCAAGTCAATGGAAAAAGAAGTTAATGCAGGTTTTACAATCAAAAAATACTGAAGGGTGCGCAGAGCTAATCGACTATCTAAACGATTTGGAATCAAAAAGGGATTATGAAACAGTATGAACTGCATATAACGGATCTTAAGATTATTGTGTCTTCAAATAATGACTATTAGAACAGGCATTTCAGAGTCCTGGGAATGTGCAATCTCCAAAATCTGAATTATAGTTTGCATTAAAGTCAATTTTTCTATTAAAATCATAGAGATTTTTTCAAGCAAAGGAACTTAAATGCATAAAAATACATACGGAATTCTTCTCGGTTTAGGTGTAAGCCTTGGGTGTTTTGCTGGAGACATGGGTGTTCAAGAAACCAGCAGTTTTTATATACAGGGTATGGTGGACTACAACTGGTTAAATTACTCTGAAGCCAACACTGCATCCTATTTCGGACCTCAAAATATTCGGGCTGTTGCTGCCTCTATTGATAACCGCTGGGGTTATGGCGTTGGGGCTGGTTATGTTTTTAATGACTATTTGCGTGCTGGTGTAACCTTCCAGGGTAGACCTAATATTGGTTATTCAGTAACAGATGATGCTCCAGAAACAGCCTCAGGTAATTTTAATAATTTTACCGTGATGTTTAATGCTTATTTATCAAGTCCTTCTTTGTCCACCATGGGATTTAACCCATACATCATGGGTGGTGTTGGGGTCGCTCGTAATAAAACCAATGATATCTATTGGCCATTAGCCAATCAAATTGAATTTGGTGCTTCAACAACACCTTTTGCATGGCAGGCAGGATTAGGTACCTTATTTAATCTTAACGATTGTCTGTTTTTAGATATTAACTACACCTTTGTTTCAATTGGTGAAGTTAAAAACTCTGGTCAGTACAATGCAGTAGCTGCAAACAATACACCAGCATCGGGTGCACCAACACGATTTAATAAAGTGTACAGCAACCAGGCTGAATTAGGTCTCCACTATCGCTTTTCTGTATAAGCGTTTTTCTTACCGGGTATGGCACCAGTTGCCTATACCCGGTTTTGCGCATCAGAATCTGAGTGCTCATACGAGTTTTAATGCAAATGCACCAGAAGAGAATAAAATGTTGGGGACAGCAGGTGCAGATGATGATTTTCAAGCACTTCTGCTGATTCAGGGTTTGTGAAAAACCAATTTGCATTGCTTCGCAAAGGCTCGCGATGACGTGTTTTTATGCAATTAAAAAAAATTGTTCATCGAAGCTAATATTATGATGACCATAAGATTTAAGTTTTACCTTAATTAATCATCCAAACATCATGTATTCGTGGCATTTTATTCGGTTTTCTAGTACATTAATGAGTTTGTTATTTAGAACCTCCAGAGGATTATCCAGGCCATGCTGAATACGTTGATTAAGAAAATGTTTGGAAGCCGAAATGAACGTACATTACGGCGTATGGAAAAGGCAGTATTGGCCGTCAATTCATTTGAACAGCAAATGAAGGCATTAACTGACGCAGAATTAGCTGCCAAGACACAACAATTTAAGGCGCGCTATAACGAAGGGGAAAGCCTGGACGAATTACTTGCTGAAGCTTTTGCTACAGTCAGAGAAGTGTCTGTTCGAACTTTGGGTCTTCGTCATTTCGATGTACAGCTTATTGGTGGAATGGTTCTGCATGAAGGAAATATTGCAGAAATGCGTACAGGGGAAGGTAAAACCCTGGTTGCAACCTTGCCAGCCTATCTAAATGCCATTAGCGGCCGAGGTGTACATGTCGTTACAGTTAACGATTACCTTGCCAAGCGTGACAGTCAATGGATGAAGCCCATATTTGAATTTTTAGGTTTGACAGTAGGCGTTATTTATCCAGACATGTCGCACGCCAATAAACAGGACGCATATAAAGCCGATATCGTTTACGGCACGAACAATGAGTTTGGTTTTGATTATTTGCGCGACAACATGGCGTTTAGTCTGACAGACAAAGTTCAGCGAGAATTAAATTTTGCTATCGTCGACGAAGTCGATTCGATTCTGATTGATGAGGCGCGAACTCCTCTAATTATATCCGGAGCAGCAGAAGACAGCTCTGAACTGTATATCAAAATTAATAAACTGATTCCTCAATTAAAGAAACAGGAAGAAGAGGGCGATCAGGGTGATTATACAATTGACGAAAAGCAAAAACAGGCTCATTTGACTGATGCAGGTCACCTGCATATAGAAGAGTTGCTTACCAAGGCTAATCTGCTGGATCCCGGTGAAAGTCTCTATCATGCAAGTAATATTATGTTAATGCATCACGTTAATGCCGCTTTAAAGGCACATGCGATGTTTCATCGTGATATTGACTATATTGTCAAAGACAATCAAGTCGTCATTGTCGATGAGCATACTGGCCGTACCATGCCTGGAAGACGTTGGTCTGAAGGCTTGCATCAGGCTGTCGAGGCAAAAGAAGGTGTGGCAATCCAGAATGAAAATCAGACTCTGGCTTCGATTACATTCCAGAATTTCTTCCGTATGTACAATAAATTGTCGGGTATGACGGGTACAGCCGATACCGAGGCTTATGAATTCCAACAGATTTATAACCTTGAAGTAGTGGTGATACCAACCAACAAGCCCATGATGCGTAAAGATGAGGCAGATTTGGTTTATTTAAATCAATCGGATAAATACCAGGCAATAATCGAAGACATTAAGGAATGCAGTACTCGTAAGCAACCTGTTCTGGTGGGAACTGCATCGATTGAAGCATCTGAATATTTAAGTCAGCTTCTGAAGAAAGCCAATATAAAACATCAGGTACTCAATGCCAAATTCCATGAAAAAGAAGCGCAAATTATCGCTGAAGCAGGCCGTCCTGGTGCAGTTACCATAGCAACCAATATGGCTGGTCGTGGAACGGATATCGTTTTGGGTGGTAGCTTGTCCGCTGATTTGGCTCAATTGCCTGACACGGCAACTGATGAAGATAAAAAGGCACTTAAAACGGAATGGCAAAATCGTCATGATGAAGTTTTGGCATCTGGCGGCTTAAGAATTATTGGTTCGGAGCGTCATGAATCTCGTCGTATCGACAATCAATTAAGAGGTCGTGCTGGTCGTCAAGGTGATGCCGGAAGCAGTCGATTTTATTTGTCGCTTGAAGACAATCTAATGCGTATTTTTGCATCGGAACGAGTAGCATCAATGATGCGTCGATTAGGAATGAAGCCAGGTGAGCCTATTGAGCATAGTTTGGTAACTAAAGCGATTGAAAATGCGCAACGGAAACTTGAAGGGCATCATTTCGATGTCAGAAAGCAGCTTTTGGATTATGATAATGTCGCAAACGATCAGCGACAAGTGATTTATACCCAACGCGCTTCGATTATGGAGATGGCCGACACAGAAGAAGTTGTTGCAATGATGAGAGATGAAGTCATCAATAGTCTTGTTGATACTTATATCCCTCCGCAAAGCCTGGAAGATCAGTGGGATCCGAAAGCATTATCTGATGTTTTGTTGGATGAGTTCAAAATCAAAGCCCCGGTTCACGAATGGATCGATGCAGATCACAGTATTCAGCCTGAGCAAATCAAAGATAAAATTCTTGCTTTGGCAATAGAACACTATGATGAAAAAGTAAGAAAAACTGGCCGGCCTGTTATCTCTCAATTTGAGAAATCTGTCATTTTGCAAACCCTGGATAACCATTGGCGTGAGCATCTGGCTGCAATGGATCAATTGCGTCAGGGCATCCATCTGCGTGGATATGCTCAAAAAGATCCAAAACAGGAATATAAAAAGGAAGCGTTCAGTCTCTTCACTATGATGCTGGATAACTTAAAATATGACGTCATCAAGTTACTCTTATCTGTCGAAATTCAAACTGAAGAAGATGCCAATGCAGTTGAAGAGCAACGTCGTGCAGAGCAAATTCGTAAAATGAATTTGCAGCATGAGAATCCTAATAGCAAAGAGGATCAGCTTGAACAAACATTCAGACGCCACGAAAAGAAAACGGGTCGAAACGATCCTTGCCCTTGTGGTTCAGGAAAAAAATATAAATCCTGTCATGGTAGTTTAGTGTGAAGGTAGCAGTTGCGATAATTACTGATGAACAGCAGCGCATTTTAATCACCCAACGTCCTTTCCATGTTCCGCATGGAGGATGTTGGGAGTTTCCTGGCGGTAAGCTGGAGCAGGATGAGTCTCCTGAGGCAGCTTTAGTTCGTGAAGTACGAGAAGAGATTGGTCTCACTGTGTTAAATTCACATTATCTTGGCGAGATTAATTATCAATATTCAGATAAAACGGTTCAGTTAATTGTTTTTCATGTGACTCATTTTATTGGTAAACCTCGCTGTAAAGAGGGGCAATTGGCTATGAAATGGATTCATAAAGACAATCTTAATCCTGAAGAGTTTCCTCAAGCTAATTTGGCCATTATCAATCTGATTCAAAGTTCAGAAACAGTTGTATGATTTCCCATAGTTGTATTTGATTCATTTATATAAAATCAAGCAGCAGGGGGGAATGATCGGATACTTCATCATCCATCACCCTGAATTGATTGATCTTAATTTCAGGTGAGGTCAGAATGTAGTCCGCAAACTTCTCTTCTTTAGTATAAAACCGAGTTCTGGTTGAGCGGATGTTGTGTGTTTTGACTAAATTAATCATCCCTTCTTCAAGAATATGCATACTTTCTGTATCAGGTCTTAAATTGAAGTCACCACACAATATTTTAGGGGTGTTTAGGGTATCCATAAATTGGCGAATACGATGAGATTGATTTAATCGCTCAGGTGTATCTTTTTTTCCTTTACCATTCCATAGTCCATGAACATTGAGTATTGAATAAGGCTTGTTGTTAATTTCACATTCAATCCATTGCAAATTCCTATCATGATTGTGTCCAATTCCTGGATAATGTTGTTTCTGATGTATATTAATTTCTCCTTCACTAATAATATCGATGTTATTTTTGATTAATATGGCAATCCCATATACATTTTCAACGGCGGGTTTAAAAATCGCATAATGATTGGGAAGTAAACGTTGCAAATCGGAAAAAATATTAAAACTGATTTCGCGTTCTTTGTCTGCAAGTGTTCGATGTGCGTTGTAATAAACTTCCTGAAGGCAGAAAATGTCTATATCCCTGTTGTTATGAATAAATTTCAACAGAGGATTTCTCAGATGACCACCCCAAATGTTTAAAGTAATTAATTTCATTTATAAACCGATCTCTTATCGAAATTGAAGTGGTTATAATTGGCAGAATGCTATTTCCATATCTACTGATTGGTCCCTAATTTCTTGAGCAGTAGTTAATTCATAGAGTCTGATCGTTAAACTATTATGTCCTAGTTGCAGTTTTGGCGTGATTCCCATGGATTTATCCATTTTCAATAAAATCAGGTGATTAGCCGATTTAGGCGATATATTGTGCTGATAAAAGCCATTACACGCGGTTATTGGATTGTATTGGGCTGCCTCTCTCAGTAAGGATAAATAAATTCTAACGGTATCTTCCAGATCTTTTAATGAAGTGACCCATTGGCTAATGTTCTTCTGTCTGAGTTGCGCATCAGATTCAAACCAAAGGACCAGTTGAGGCGAATTAAACTCACATTCTTTGGTGTTGGGATGATGAATTTGCCGTAATGTTTTAAGGAATTCATCATCATGTATGGAGTTGTTAAAACGGCCTGGGACATGATTTAAAATATGTATCTGAGTTGCTAAATCATCAAAAAGCACCATATTATCGAATACGTTAATTTTTTTTAATACATGCTCAATTCGAATCAATTCTTTGATAAAACGGCTTTTTAATTCAGGTTTTTCAACAAGATTAATGATTTCAATAATATTTTTTAAAGCAAATCGATGTATTACTTCATGTGATTCACTACACGCTTGATTAATCGTTTTAAATAAATACTCTAGCCGTAGTGCTATTCGTGGTAAGAAATGAGTTGCAAGTTGAAAAGTAATTGTGTTGTTATACATATAATAAAGCCATCCTTAGCATAATCTGACCTTCTGCATTGAGTACTTTGATCAATTTGATTGACTATTTATTTAAAATTACCTGAGAATTTAGGTGTAACAGGTTAGTCTTTGATTTTTAAATACATATAAGTAACTAAAGTACGAAAGGTTGATTTGTGCGTTTAGACTATCATAAAAGATATTGAAAATAAAAGAGTTCTTGGTACTGGCAATCAAAAATGAATATTAAATATCAAGCCAGGTCGCTGATCGCATTCTTATCAAGGCCGATTCTAAATGCTCCAGCACGGCTGTCCCATTAAAAATATGACGTCTTTCCGAGCGTAGCGAGGAATCTCCTGCAAGGTTGCACGATCCCATTAAAATGCGGCCATTAAAATCATATCAAGAGTTAAGTCTCCCCAGCCAGCCTTTTTCTGCAGGCGCCTAATGTTCATATCTTTAAATTTCTTTTTGGTATTTTGTAACCTGTTCAAAATAATATGCCGAACCATCGTCCTATTTTCAGGAGCATGATCTTTGCGTGCGAGAGAATCCTCTTCACGTAATGTAATGTCCAAGACCCCATGTAGACTGTTCCCGACAGCCCAGTGACTACGAATAGTCTGAGCAATTTGTTTAATGCATTAATTCAGATTGTGCCAATTTGCAGGAGATTCCTCGCTACGCTCGGAAAGACGTCACATTTTTAATGGGACAGCCGTGAATGCTCTAGGTATGTCAATGGCTCATTTTGCATAGTCATTGTATAATAAGTTATTTTCATACACAATTTGGATCCCCGTCCCTATATCAGCATTAGTTAATTTATACTCAACGTTCCTTTTGTTTGAAGACCTTCAAATTGCTTGGCAATTTTCTTTTCTGCCCATAAGCCAAATTTTCCGGCAGCTAGTCCAACTCCAATAGTTAATAGTGAAGAAGGAGCCAGGTTTTGTGCGATATTCACACTATGCGCTACCGTATTGCTGAATAACCGAGCAGACGATTTTGACAGTCCAACCCTCTCTCCAACTGATTGTGCTACCATGCCTACAACCAAAAAAAGCCATGATCCTGTTAAAGCAATAAAAATAAGATAGGTTGCTTGGGTAGCATAATTGGCTTGGTGTTCTGAAATATGACACATCAGTTTTAGCGCATCACCTACCGCTTCTGGAATAGCTGCTGCTAAAGCACTGTAAGCGGCTGTTGTAGTAAGGGTTGATACTAACTTCGGACTTGAATCTGAAACACTATCAATGTCACATAGTGCTTGAGAAAAATGAGTAGAACATACTAAACTTGGCTCACCGTTTGATAGTGAGCTACAGGTATACTCTAAGTCTCTAGGAAATGATTGACTTGTAGAAAAAAATGATGAAGATTGAAAGTTGACCTGTGTTTGAACGCATATCAAAGCGTCACTCACTTTTGAACAACTAGCAAATGTAATGTTTCTTTCCTCAATGCACGCCGTGTTCATTCTAAACTGGTGCTGCAACTCTGCCAGTTGTTTCATATGTAATTGCGCTAGCTTGCCTAGTTCGGTAGTTATTTGAGGTGGTATTGCTTTAGCTGGGAAGCATGGTTCACAGTTACTGATTAAGTTTGTATTACTTAACGATGCGGTTATGCGTGTGGAAATTTTTGAGATTATAGCTTCATGCTCGTCAATTCTATTTCTACCTTCTTGCAACCATGATAGATCGTTATGATGAGCACTATAAAGTTTAATTAAGTCTATATAACTTGAATGAAGAGGTACTCTATTGCCTGTCAGAAAATGTTTATCTAATCCATAATGCTCAAATGAATGGGGTACCTTTTCTTTTCTGTAATAGTCCCCTGGATAATGGGGATATTCATTAAGAGCCACAAAAGTGGCTCCAGGCCCGCTGGTATAGATAACACTATCTTTTAACAACACCATTCGATGCGTTTTGATTATTTTATTTAATGAAGAATCTGAACCTAGTGAGAGGATTTTATAAAATAAACTGTTCCAAGGAGAGTATTCATGAAAACTGGCACTACTGTTGGTAATACGAATGATTTCCGCGCGTGTTTGCCCAATCGATTTACCTTCTGCAAGGCTAGGAAGCTCAGAATGAAAAGGTAAAGAGCCAGACAGGAAATAAGTTAAAATAGAAGTATCTGGATGATAAGGCAAAGAACTATATAGTTTCTGTAAATAGCTAAAAGGATCTTCTCCCATTCTATAAAGTCGGCATCCATTATGTATGGTCCCTTGAATTTTCTGAATTTGGGGTAATGCATGGCTACTATTAACAACAGCTAAAATGTCATTGTTGATCGCAGGGAAGTCTATACCAAAAATTTTAAGACTGCCTAAATTAAATAACAATGGCTTACTTACTTTAATACTCTTAGGTAGGCTATTAACATCAATTAATACATCCATATCTGAATAGATACCCAATTTATATATTGGACTTAGCCAACGTAAAATATCACTTGCTGCAGCTGGATTTCCTCCTTGTTCAACTGATTGGATAGCTTCAAGGTAGTCATCTATTAAGTTCAGCTCCTCAGTAGCAACACATTGCGGAACAATATCAGCTAAAACATCAAATAACATAATATTAAGATCTTTACATAAATTATGAATAAACCAATCTTCTGAGGTTGACAATAATCGACGGTCATAGATTAAAAAAAGATCACAGTCCGGGTTTATAGTTCGCAAGTTTCTCAAACGAAGTTCATTTTGTAACTTTAGCGGCCCAATCCAGATTTTTACATGTTTATTGGTAATTAAATCATACATACATTTACTCTTTTAGTGGTCTGTGTACACCAGGTTGGTTCTGTCACAAATTGGAGTTTACACCTGATACATGGTTCTGCCGGTATTTTAGGGGCTGTTGATAAGAGTGCTCCTTTAATCTACGCTCTGCACCTTATGCGCTGAATCTCGTGAATATCCTGACTGCATTAGCGATCAAAGGGAGGTTTGTTTCAGTGATTTTAAATATTTTGAGTGTAGGCGGAGTACGGCTTCTTTTAATTCTGAAAATCCTGAATCATTAATAATCACGTCATCTGCGATTTTCAAACGTTCGTTGATTGCAGGTTGAGTCGATAAAACAGCCATCGCTTGTTCTCGGGTGCAGTGATCACGTTCCATCACACGGAATAACTGAACTTCCAATGGAGCTGTGACTAATAAAATTTTGTTAAGATAAGGATAGTGCTTTTTATCGAGCAAGAGAGGTATTTCGACAACAGAATAAGGTGAGGTGCAGTTCTTTATTTTTTGTTCCAATTGGTGCCTGATGAGTGGATGTAGCAGGTTTTCCAGCCACAGTCGTTCTTCAGGCTGAGAAAAAATAAGCTCCCTTAAATGCCTTCTATCCAATTCATTGTTTGCCAAAAGGGTTTGGGAGCCAAAGTGATTGACTATCTCATAATAGGCGGCAGTGTTTTTAGCTGTCAATTCTCTGGATACTTGATCTGCACTGAATACTTCAATTCCCAAGTCAGAAAAAATCTGTGCAACAGTTGTTTTACCGCTAGCTATATTACCTGTTAATCCAATACTGTAGATCATGGAAGGTTCAATCCTTCATTAAAATTTTTGCAGGTTACCATATTAATGTAACAGGTATCCGGTACGCTGCTGTTTTCTCTACAATAAGCTTTTGCAGCAAGCGCAGCATCATCTCGTTGAGGGTAAAAATTACTATTCCATGGAACAGCAGTTTGATCCATGGCGGTACAGCGCCAGAGAGGTTTGGTACTCATGCCCATATAAAATCCTTCACAATTGGATTTGGACGCCTTGCAACTGGTGGGAAATTCACTTTCTTTTTTGCACATGGAAAAGGCGATGTTCAGGGCAACCTTTTGATAACTGTTTCTCGCCGTCCATTGTTTATTTGCTTTGTCTTGGGTAATGCATTGCCAATAAGTTGAATTTTCATTTTCAGAAGCAGAAAATCCAGAGCAAGGAAAGCAGAGCAAAACAAGCAAACAACACTTAGCATAGTTCATCTTTTTTCTCCCTGTAAAAGAGTTACTAATCGGTCAATTGGCAATGCTTTTGAAAAATACCAACCCTGTAGAAATCGCACGCCATTGTTTGATAAATAATCAACTTGTTCTTGTGTTTCAACGCCTTCTGCGATGATAATTAAATTTAAACCTTTTGCCATTTGTATTATGGCATCATTTAACGATTCTGTAATTGCTTTGGTACCTATAGCCTGTATAAAGAGTTTATCGATTTTTAAATAGTCAAATGGAAAATGTTGCAGGTAACTGATGCTCGCGTGTCCTGTACCGTAGTCATCAACGGCCAGTGAGTAGCCCATATCTCTTAATTTGTTCATTGATCCTATGAACGCACTGTTATTTTTATCCAATAGTTCTCGCTCAGTCAGCTCAAATATAATTTGCTTTGGTGATATGGAAAATTGCTGAGCTAATTGATTGCACTGGGTAAAAAATAAAGGATATGCAAAATGCAGTGCTGAAAGATTATAAGCAATATGAAATTCGTTATCTTTTTGCAGTATGGATTGAGTTTCTTTCAATGAAATTTCTATAATTTGAAGTGTTAAAGGAACTATAAGCCCTGTAGTTTCAGCCTCTGGAATAAAAAAATCGGGCATAATGAGTTGATCCTCACTATCTCGCCATCTAACAAGGACTTCTACTCCACTAAAGGAACCTTTCTGACAGTTAAATAGTGGCTGATATTCGGGATAAAACTCATTATTTTTTATGGCAAGTTTAATTGCTCCCTCCAGGGAGTAGCGTTTGGTAATGATTTTTTTTAAAGCATGGTAAATTAATGTGGAGCAGATCAGAATAATCAGGGATACCAAAAGCTCATAATAGATGAGATTACTGATTAACGTTTGTCGATTCTCTGTAATGGCAACCACCATTCCGTCGATACTATGTACTTTTTCCGAGACGTACAATTGGTTGGCCTTTGCTTCTGTTTGTACTTCGATTTTTTGACTTAATTTCCAGAGAGCACTGCCATCAGCACGTTCAACTCTAATAACATTCTTTTTCTCAACATTATTATGTAAAGCGACTGAATTGATACTGATGTCTGATACCTTAAGTGTATTTTGCAAAATAGACGATAGGACAAGGATCCCAATACGATAGTTGCCCATTTTTTGTTGGATCAGATACACGGGTTGGTCGAAAAGGGGTAATTCATAAGGTCCTGTCAAAGAACGAGCGTGAGGTGTTGATGAAATCACAGTGTCATTATTGGGCAAGGAAGAACAGATTAATTGCTGGTTTTTATCGCTAATCGAAATCCCGGCTATATTCATATTATTTAAAGTAATATGCTCTAAATACGGATACAACTCGGATTGACAATCAGAAAAGCTGCTACCATAAACTGGCAAGGTATATACTTCCTGAAATAAATCTTCAATAAATCCATCAACACGATTACTTATTTTTGTCGCAATAGTAGATACTTGTTCGTAAGTCCTGTTAATACTTAAATACCAGTTGAAGTATAGGGACAAGGCAAGAACAATAACTGTAAGGATAATCCAGAAATATTTAAATTGTCGAATTATAAGCTGGGATATATCTTTTAATACATTACTCATAGTGTTGCGCTTTGAAATAGGCTTCCTCTATAGAGTGTAGTGTTATTTCCGCTAATTTCTCAATAGTTTCGGGTTCAGTATTTAAAGGTGGCATCCAATATACTGTATTTCCTATGGGTCTAATCAGAGCGCCATAGTTTAACGCATGTTGATAGACTTGATTCCCGATACGGCAATCACCTGCATCGATGAGATCAGCAGCAACTACAGCTCCTAGTCCTCGGACATTAGTTAACTTACCTGATTGTTCAGCAATATGGTGCATTTTTTGGAACATTATTTGCCCCAGTGACCTGGATTTATTGAGGATTTGCTCATGATGAAAGGTTTTGATTGTCGCCAAAGCAGCGCTTACTGCCAGAGGATTGCCGCTGTAGGTGTGTGAATGCAGGAAGGACTTACCTGAGCTGTAATCAGCGTAAAACAAATCAAATATGGCATTGTCAATCATGACACAGCTTAATGGCAGCGCACCAGATGTTAATCCCTTGGATAAGCAAATGAGGTCGGGTTCTATACCTGCGTGATGACAGGCCAGCCATTCACCTGTCCGTCCCATTCCAGTCATAATTTCATCTGCGATCAGATAAATGCCTTTAGACTTTGTCCAACTGGACAGTTTTTTTAAAAAATCAGGGCTGTAACACAACATGCCACCAGCTCCCTGGATAACAGGTTCGAGAATCACTGCGCAAACCTTATCACTGAGGGGGTCGAGTTGATTCATAACCGCTGACCAATATTCATCGCAATCATTCCACAAAGGATCTGTTGGGTCAGAAACATAAGGAATTTGTTCTATAAAATGGCAGGTTACGCCAAAATGTTCATAAGGGGCTTTATACAGCCCCAAATCACTGACACTCATAGTACCCAGCGTTTCGCCATGATATCCATTTTTGAGCGCAACAAATTCATTTTTATTTTTAAATCCTCTGATTTGCGTTCCATGAATTGCCAGTTTCATGGCAATTTCTACAGCACTGGCTCCATCGCTGGCAAAAAAAACATGTTGTTTACCCGTTATTTCCGTCAATAATTCTGCAAGTTCTACAATGGATGGATGAGTGGTATTGGCACCGATTACATGTTCAAAATAATTCATTTGCTGCTTTATCGCGTTCAGTACCGCAGGATGACCATGCCCCAGGGATTTACACCACCAGCTTGATATAGCATCAATTATTGGACCTTGGCTGGTGTAGAGATAGCTTCCTTGAGCCCGTTCAATAATCAAAGGCGGAGAGGTTTCAAAATCCTTCATTTGGGTGCAAGGGTGCCAGATGTGTTTTAAATCTCTGGAGATGAGTTTGTTTACGTTGACCATTCTTTAAAATTTTGGTTGACAAGTGTTGGCGTGACTTTATCATGTTCAACATTATGAATAAAAGGGGGTAGTAGTGACTGAGCCTAAGAAAAACTGGACCGTATCTGAGATTGCAGCGATTTATCAACAATCGTTCAATGATTTGTTGTATCAGGCGCATACAGTGCACCGAGCGCACCATGATTCAAATTCCTTACAATTTGCAACGTTGCTCAGTATTAAGACCGGAGCATGTCCAGAAGATTGTGGGTATTGTTCTCAGAGCGGACATGTTAAAACTCATGTTGAGAAAGAAAAGTTAATGTCGGTAACTGAAGTATTAAAAAGTGCCCAGGAAGC
The DNA here is from genome assembly GCF_000423305.1 of Legionella moravica DSM 19234. Classification (GTDB taxonomy): domain Bacteria; phylum Pseudomonadota; class Gammaproteobacteria; order Legionellales; family Legionellaceae; genus Legionella; species Legionella moravica. The sequence continues at coordinate 226,478 of NZ_KE383999.1, forward strand.
GAAAGAGGGTGGTGCGAAGCGATTTTGTATGGGTGCTGCATGGCGTTGTCCGCCTGATAAAGTAATGCCTGAATTAAAAGAAATGATTGAGGGCGTTAAAGCGCTAGGTTTGGAAACCTGCATGACATTAGGGATGTTGAACCAGGAACAAGCGAAGTCATTAAAAGAAGCGGGGCTTGATTATTACAATCATAATATCGATACATCACCTTCATATTACGAGCAGGTTGTGACTACCCGTAAATTCAGCGATCGCTTGGATACCCTCAACAATGTTCGGGCTGCAGGAATCAATGTATGCTGTGGTGGTATTCTTGGTCTGGGAGAAACTCGAGAAGATAGAATAGAGTTTTTATTGACTTTGGCGAATATGGAAACCCCACCAGAGAGTGTTCCAATTAATCGCCTGATTCCTGTTGAAGGAACGCGTCTTGCCAAGGCAGAACCGGTTGAAGGTATCGAACTGGTCCGAACTATTGCTACTGCACGAATTTTAATGCCGGCAAGCGTTATCCGTTTAACAGCTGGAAGAACTGAAATGAGTGATGAGTTACAAGCTTTGTGCTACTTTGCAGGTGCGAATTCTGTATTCATCGGCGATAAATTATTAACAGAAGAAAATCCTCAGAGAGCTAAAGACAAAGCGTTGTTTAATAAATTAGGCTTAACCGAGATGGTCTAATGACTCTAAATCAAAAAATTAGAGAATATACCGAAAGCTTGAGTCAAAAAGGGTTATTAAGAACGCGTCGTGTACCTGATGCGCAACAAACTGCTCTAATGCCTTTTGATAGTAATGATTATTTATCATTAAGTACTGATCATCGTATTACCAAAGCGTATCAAGAGGGTTATGCCATGTATCCATCAGGTAGTGGCGGATCAATGCTTTTAAGCGGTTATCATGCAAATCATCAAGCGGCAGAGCGCGCATTTGCCGAATTATTGGCTGTTGATGAATGTATTTTATTTTCTTCGGGTTATGCGGCAAATCTGGCTGTAGCATCTTTAATGGGTAAAATTAATGCTCGCTGCCTTATTGATAAAGGGGTTCATGCTTCTATTTATGATGGATTGGGATTAGCGCAAGTTGAGTTCACACGATACATTCATAATGATATGGATGACTTATCTCACAAACTGAAGAGCACAGTTGAGGAGAATATCGTCATTACAGAAGGTATCTTCAGTATGAGTGGACAGATTGCACCCCTTTCCACTATATCGGAATTATGTGAAGAAAAAAGATCGGTACTTTTGGTTGACGAAGCGCATTCTTTTGGTATTTTAGGTGAACAAGGCAGGGGAGCTGTTAGTCATTATGGCTTAACCCAGAATGAAGTACCCTTACGAGTTCTTCCATTGGGAAAATCTGCTGCATCTCAAGGCGCTGTAGTCGCCGGAACAACAGTTTGGATTAATGCACTTTTACAAGCCGCTCGTTCGCTCATTTATTCCACGGCTCCAAGTCCTGCTTTAAGCTATGGCATACTCAAAACTCTGGATGTCATTATACTTGCAGATGATAGACGAAGACGCTTAGTTCAGCTGATTGATTATTTTAAACAGAAAATAAACACATCACCATTACAATGGAGCGTTTCCAATAGCCCAATTCAGCAACTTCAATTAGGATGTCCTCATTTAGCATTGCATTATGATAAGGAACTTAGACAGGCTGGATTGAGTTGTTCTCCTATTCGCTCACCAACGGTTAGTACCAAACAAACAGGGTTACGAATTATTTTGAATTTCAATCACCAGGAAGAGCATATTAACAGGCTGTTCAATACTTTAGATAAAATTTATGAATCTGCACATTACTAATTATGGAACGGGAATACCTGTGGTTTTTTTCCATGGCTGGGGGTTTGATAGTCAAGTCTGGCGTTCATTGATTCCTCACTTTGAAGCAGCATACCAAATAATACTGGTTGATTTACCTGGATTTGGTTTGAGCGCCATGCAGGATTGGAATTCTTTTAAAGCGAATTTATTATCCAGACTGCCCGCACAGTTTATACTGGCGGGATGGTCCCTTGGGGGATTATTCGCTACTCGCCTTGCAATAGAGGAACCTGAGCGAATCATTAAATTAGTAAACATTACCAGTTCACCACGATTTCTGTCTGAACCAGATTGGCCCGGTGTTTCCAAAGATGTATTTGCTCACTTTTATCAAAACCTTTCTCAGGATACTATTAAAACACTAAAAGAATTTGTGAGCCTTCAACTTAATAAACAAAAGATTCACTTCGAGACGGGAGCGCTCCCCTCCCAATGCGGTTTGGAGTCTGGCCTCAAAATTTTAGAGGAGTGGGATCTTAGGGATGGTTTAAATTCCTTAAATATACCTGTTTGTTTTATGTTTGGGCGTTTGGATCCGATCACCCCGGTTAAGACCATGCATTACATGCAGAGCATTTATCCTGATTTCAAATACATTTTGTTTCACAAAGCAGCTCATATGCCTTTTTTATCCCACACCGATGAATTTATTGAAGAGTTTTCAGGATTTATATTATGAATCGATACTTTATTACCGGCACTGATACTGATTGTGGAAAAACCTACGTCACCAGAAAATTAGCTGATTTTTTTACTCAATCAGTAGCCATAAAACCAGTGGCCAGCGGTTGCTTGATGAATAAGAACCAATTGATCAGTTCTGATGCGGAACTGCTGATACACAACAGCCCCTTATCCATGGAGCAGACCAACCCCTGGCGTTTTCCACTACCTGTTTCTCCCCATTTGGCAGCAGATGAGGTCGGAGCTAATCTTAATATCCATGAGTTGGCTGATTATTGTCTGAATTTGGAAGTTCAGGGAGCGAAGACTTTATTTATTGAAGGGGCTGGAGGGTTAATGGTTCCTTTAACTAATCAGGAAACATGGGTTGACTTCCTGAAAGTCAGCGAGATTCCTGTAGTTTTAGTAGTAGGTATGCAATTAGGATGTATCAATCATGCCTTACTTACAGGCCTTGCCCTACAGGCGCACCAGATTGAATGTGCAGGATGGATTGCCAATTGCCTTGATCCGGATATGTTGCTTCTTGAGGAAAATATTCAAACGATAAAAAACTTGCTGAAATTTCCTTTACTAGCAACTTTGCCTTATGCCGGTGATCTTATCGATATTAATTTATCCAGCATTAAATCTTAAATGGCATGTTTTTTTAATCATCTTGTTTTTTGTTGGTTTATAAATTCTGGTGATTCTTGATTAATATTCAGCATTTACCTCACTCTACACATGATAAAACAACTGTCCTGCCCGTGCAGGCGGGCATGACAGTTTTTTGTCATGTAGGGTCTATCGCACACGGCTGTCCCGTTAAAAATATGACGTCTTTCCGAGCGTAGCGAGGAATCTCCTGCAAGGTTGCACGATCCCATTAGAATGCGGCTATTAAAATCATATCAGTCGAAATGATATAAAAATCCAGGGACATCTTCTGATGACATCATTAAATTCCTTGTAAAAACATAGAGGTTAAAAGGTAATGATAATTAATGCATTAATTCAGATTGTGCCAATTTGCAGGAGATTCCTCGCTACGCTCGGAAAGACGTCATATTTTTAATGGGACAGCCGTGGTCTATCTCATTTTAAAGGTTGTTCATCCATCACTACTTGGTTATAATGCAATGTTAAATCTGAGATATTTGAAGTTAACGGAGCTCTATTCGATGCCAATTTATGAATACCAATGCACAAGTTGTCATCATCATTTTGACTTGATGCAAAAATTTACAGATAACCCAGTAACACAGTGCCCCAAATGTTTTGAACATTCAGTAATCAAATTGATTTCTGCTGCCGGATTTCAACTCAAAGGTACTGGCTGGTATGCCACTGATTTTAAAGACAAAGGCTCTACGTCCAAAACATCTTCAGAATCAAAGAAGGGCGGAGCTCCTTCAGCTGAAACAACCAGCAAGGATACACCTGCCAAAACTTCTGATTCAGCCAAATCAACCAAAGGTGATTCTGAGTGAGGTCTGTATCGTTAAGACGCTATCTGCTGGCAGGACTGGTAGTTTGGTTGCCTATATTAGTCACCATAGGCGTTCTTCGTTTTATTATTGATTTACTTGATAATACAATGGCCCTAATTCCTAAGGCTTATCAGCCTGAACAGTTATTAGGAATACATATCCCGGGTGTGGGCGTCATTATTTCTTTGTTGCTACTAATAGCAACAGGAATTTTTGCAACCAATTTTTTTGGCCAAAGACTAATGAGCTGGGGTGAGTCAATCCTTGCAAAAATTCCATTGGTTCGATCTATTTATAATGCCGTCAAGCAAGTACTCAATACGGTATTATCTACAAATAGCGAAGCGTTCCGCAAAGTGCTACTCATTGAATACCCGCGTAAAGGGATCTGGAGCGTTGGTTTTCAAACAGGATCAGGGAATTCTGAAATTAATGAGAAAGCCAATGAAGAAATGGTCTCTATATTTATCCCTACAACACCTAATCCCACATCAGGTTTTTTGATGATGGTTCCGAAGAAGGACGTGACAGAATTAAATATGAGCGTGGATGAGGCTTTAAAATTTATAATATCTCTAGGCGTAATGCAGTCCAACGCAGTTGGCAGCATTGGCAAAAACACAATAAAAATATAAAGGTGGTTTTATGCGTACACACTACTGTTCAACTGTGAATGAATCCTGTTTAAACCAAGAAGTCACTGTATGTGGGTGGGTACATCATAGACGTGATCATGGTGGTGTTGTTTTTCTGGATGTTCGTGATCGTTCCGGTTTGCTTCAGGTGGTTTATGAACCGGAGAATCAGGATACATTTTCCATTGCTGAAAAATTAAGATCTGAATTTGTTGTTCGTATAACAGGTATCGTTCGTAATCGACCAGAAGGGATGGTAAATGATAAAATGGCTACAGGCCGGGTTGAGGTAGTCGGTACTCGACTGGAAATCCTGAATCAGTCACCAACTCCACCATTTTTGCCCGATGATCACCAAATTGTTAACGAAGATTTACGATATAAATATCGGTACATCGATTTACGCCGTACTTCCATGCAGAATAAGCTTATGTTACGGCATAAATTAACCAGTTGCATACGTAACTATTTGAATCAGCAGGATTTTCTTGACATAGAAACACCCATGCTCACTAAAGCGACTCCTGAGGGAGCCCGAGATTATCTGGTGCCATCACGTGTTCATCCTGGACAGTTTTATGCATTGCCTCAATCTCCCCAATTATTCAAACAATTATTGATGATGTCAGGCTTTGATAAATATTATCAAATCGTTCGTTGCTTCCGGGATGAGGATTTACGTGCTGATCGCCAGCCTGAGTTTACGCAGCTTGATATTGAGATGGCCTTTATCGATGAAGAAGATATTTTGAAACTGATTGAAGGGCTCTTAAAAGTTGTCTTTAAGAATACTCTGAATATCGAGATACCAGAGAAACTCCCCAGAATGTCTTACGCTGAGGCCATGAGACGGTTTGGTAGTGATAAACCTGATCTGCGAAATCCCCTCGAATTGGTTGATGTTGCTGACTTGGTTAAAGATTGTGATTTTAATGTATTTGCTTCTGCTGCAAATTCCAGCGATGGACGTGTTGTTGCCTTAAAACTTCCTAATGGATGTGATCTTAGTCGTAAGGATTTGGATGGTTATGGGCAATTTGTCGGGATATATGGCGCTAAAGGTCTTGCTTACATTAAAGTCAACAATCTCTATGATGGCATGTCTGGGCTTCAATCACCCATATTAAAATTCCTTTCCGAAGACGCAGTGAGTTCAATTCTTAAACGAGTTGAAGCTCGTGCTGGTGATGTCATTTTCTTTGGTGCTGATAAAGCGCACATTGTTAATGAATCAATGGGCGCTTTGCGGGTTAAAATCGGTCATGATCGTAATCTGTTAAGCAATGACTGGAAACTATTGTGGGTGGTCGATTGGCCTATGTTTGAGATGGACCATCAGAACAATCGTTTACAATCCATGCATCATCCCTTTACATCTCCACAGGATTTATCGCCTGAAGCACTTCGAGCCAATCCAACCAACACTCTAGCCAAGGCTTATGATATCGTAATTAATGGCTATGAAATTGGTGGCGGATCTATTCGTATCCATCAGCCTCAATTGCAACAGACTGTATTTGATCTGCTCGGTATTGATGAGCATGAGGCGCGTGAGAAATTTGGCTTCTTGCTGGATGCGTTACAGTATGGAGCACCACCGCATGGTGGAATTGCCTTGGGAATCGACCGATTAGCCATGTTGCTAACTGACTCTTCATCCATAAGAGATGTCATTGCATTTCCTAAAACGCAAACAGCATCCTGTCTCTTAACCAGTGCGCCATCTCCTACTGGTAATGCACAACTGAATGAATTGGGAATACGACTTGCACCCACTAATACGACAAAATAAAATGGGCACATACACCTCCAACTTGAAGAGCTGGTGGTGTATGTCGTTAATGTTTCTCATACTGCTCCTTGGTCTGAGTGGGCAGTTACATACCGCAACGCCCTCTAATCCCGTTACCCTGCCTGAGGAACAAATAAACGCGACTCTTGTTGAGTATTTAGCTCAGGAAAAAACCCATTTAACCATATCCATTAACGATGCAAAGCAGCAAACAGCACCGTTAGATGAACAGCAGTACAATGCTAAAATGCAGCAAACAAGCGCTTTGCTGACCATGAACCGTGCTAAAATTCAGACCTTTGAAGGTTTTCTTGAAAACCAGAACAAGCAACTAACTTACCTGAATCAACGTCTAAAATATTTACAGCAGCTGCCCATAGCAAATGGGGATGTCAGTGTTCAAGAGCGGGTGGGGAAAGTAGAAACTTTATTGACCGTCAATAAGAAGACTATAGAGTTGATTAATGAAAATCTTGATTTGGCACAACAGTTTCAAGTTGTTTTAAATGATGAAATCAAGAAATTAAAACTTTGGAAATCAAATTTTGAACTGGAGCAAAAATTAGTTCAAATTAAGTCCTTAAGAGCAGAACTGAATAAAGAACTTGGCTTGTTATATCAAAATAATGTGTTTAAACAAGGTAGCTTACACCCAGGTAGCAATGCAGACGAACAGATTGATCTTGAAGCCCGTTTTTTTATTAATAACCAGCATATCGCTGTGATTCATCAATATCTGGATGCATTAACGGTTCAAAAGCAAGTGATTAAAGCAAAAATTCTCTTGTTAAATAATTCAGATACAAAAACCTTGCAGCTTGTCACTGATACTTATCGAGAATCCATTAATCAATACACAACCATAGAAAAGGCTTTACAGCAGATTGTACAAACGCTAAATGCCGAGACTAACCTGTCAATAAAACCTGAACTGAAGAAATCAATTAGCTCTTTGCAGCTCAGTATAAAAGAACAACTTAAAGATGCAGAAACTCAAAAAATTCAATTGATTAAAAGTCTGGATGAGTATCAAAATGAACTTAAAAAACAGACTTCAGTACGGCAACCCCTTGCAGAATACAACATGAACAGTTGGTCAATAATTCTGCACAAACTCATTGATATGCCTCACTTATTTTATAAATACATTAAAACGTTAACTATGAAGGTATATGATAGTTACAGTTGGTTGGACACTCTGCCGATTGTCATTTTATGGACAACACTGGGTTTGATAATTGCCATTTTTTATCTCCTAAACCGATTTTTGAAAACACTGAGCAGTGATAAAGAACGATCCCGTTTAACAGGATATCTGTACGACGGTGCTTTGACTTTGGTACAAAGAAATATCCCATATCTTTGTATCTTTGCCATGGTATGGGTTGTACTTTATATCACCAACATTTCATTCTCCAATTACCAATTATTATTCAATCTCATTACTGTATGGTTTACCTTTCGACTGCTTATTTTAATTGCACGATTGGTTTTATTAGAACGAATTACTGATTCTTCAGGCAAAGATGTAAAATTGTATTATCGACTCAAATGGTTATTACTGTTTGGAGGATGGACTACAGCACTGATGGTATTCAGCCATATACTTCCATTGAATTTATTACTTCAAGATATATTTAACCGTTTATTCATGTTGTTTATCCTTGCTGTTTCTTTGGTTGCCTGGAAAAGTAAGGATGTTATACCTTATTTGTTAAGGCCTGTATTAAAAGGTAAAAAAAGGTATGTGAAAAATGCTATTTCACTATTAGTCGTTCTGGTTCCCATCACTTTATTTACAACGGCTATAATCGGTTTATTAGGCTTTGTTAATTTGGCATGGACTATGAGCCGTTATCAAGCGTATATTCTTACCGTGCTTGTTGGGTATATCCTTGCCAGAGGTTTAGTATTTGATGCTTTGGAACTGCTCTCTGAATGGATGATCTCCTCACTTAAAAATGGCTGGTTATGGATTGAGGTATTTTTAAAGCCCCTGGATGGCATACTACGCATTGTTTTATTCTTGCTGAGCGTTCTTATTTTATTCCAATTGTTCGGATGGCACTCAGATTCTTTGGTGATTATTAGCATTGAAAAATTGGCTCAGTACAGTATTGTCAATTTTACTGGAATACATATTACCGTTTTTAGTGTTATCGAATTTTTTATTCTATTGGCTATATTTGTATGGGCAGCAAAGTGGACGCGGGAGTTTTGCTATCGCTGGCTTTTTAAAAACGCCAAAGACGTAGGGATAAGAAACAGTTTATCTGTTTTTACTCAATACGCGGTCATTTTGTTGGGTAGTTTTATCACCTTGCATGTTCTGGGTCTTGATTTCAGCGGCATGTCCATGATTTTAGGGGGGTTGGCAGTTGGGATGGGGTTTGGATTACGAGATTTCGCCTCAAACATTGTGGGTGGCATTATGTTGCTTATTGAGCGCCCTGTCAGGGAAGGTGATTTGATTACCATCGGTGAGTACGAAGGCCAGGTTGCGCACATAGGCATCCGCTCAATGCGGGTATCATCCTGGGATAACACGCAAGTGTTGATACCTAACGCGGAAACCTTCAATAAGCCCTTTACAAACTGGACACATCAGGACGGCATTGTAAGAACAGTCATCCCAATTAAAGTGAGCAGAGCAGATGATCCGGTGATGATTCAACAGTTGATTCTAGACGTTCTGGCTATTATTCCTGAGATAGTGGGTGATCCTCCCGCTCAGGTGTTCTTGAAAAAAATTGATACAGCATTAATCGAATTTGAAGCACGATATTTTATCAATGTTCAGGCTCATAATCGCGTTGAAATACGCTCCAAAGTTTTGTTTGCTATTACTGCGCAGTTTAAAGCAGCGGGGATAAAACCGCCTATAGAACCTATAACTGTAGAATTTAAAGAAGGACATGCAGATTTTTACTCCAAAAATCAATCCCCCAACGACTGAGAGCGAATTACTCACACGAAGCAATCGTCTGCAAGGATTAAGTTTTGCTCAGTTAAGTATGGAAGTAAAAATAGCGATCCCTTCAAATCCCGTTCATCGAAAAGGATGGGTTGGCATGGCCTTGGAACATGTCCTGGGTACTGATGCCAAGAATAAATCAGAGCCTGATTTCCAAGAATTGGGAATTGAACTCAAAACACTGCCGATTGCAAAATCAGGAAGGCCGGCAGAATCAACCTTTGTTACGTCCATTCCACTGTTGACGATTCATCATCAGAACTGGAGGACCTCACAATGTTATGCCAAGTTAAAGCGGGTTTTATGGATACCGATTGAGGGCGATAAAGATACTCCATTTGAGCACAGACGTGTAGGGAATGGCTTTTTATGGTCACCAAGCAAGCAAGAAGAGGAAGTTCTGTCATCGGATTGGGACTACTTAACCTGGCAAATCAGTTCTGGACATCTGGAACACCTCAACGCAACTGTCGGTAATTATTTGCAAGTCAGACCAAAAGCAGCACACGGTAAGTCATTATGTTTTTGCTATGATGCGAATGGCAATAAAGTAAAGACTTTACCTCGAGGGTTTTATTTACGAAGCAGTTTTACCGCTCAAATTTTAATTAATAACAGCCGTTAAGAATTACTTAATATTCGTTTGATATACTGATTGGCATTGTCCACATATTAAGCTAAATGTTAAATAATTTATATGATTACACTCCTCTTAAATGATGCTGACTCACTATGTTATAAACTGATTGTTAATGATCAGTTTGTAAAATACATTAAAATCTCCGATGTAGCTACAATGACTTCAGAACTTAACTTGTGGCTGTATGAACATCAATTAGGTACCCTGGATTTGACTGTAAATATACCTTATCAATTAAAATTTGATAAAGAAGCTCTTGAACGTGAATTTTATGAGCTACTCTTTGCCAGCAGTTACAAAAAAACAGTTAAGCTGCCTGTCGAATTACAGACTTCGCCTGTAGAACCAAATCTTCCTGTATCTTTTTCCTATAGAAACTTGGAGGGTTATCAACGGTATTGGGATTTTGCCAATGGATTAAAGTTTGCACTTTATGAATTATTATCAAGGGACATTATTGAAAATCCTTATATAGATGAGCCCAATGACTTTTTACAACATCACGCACTTATAGCGTATCATCCGAATCATGGTACGACTCATGCCATCAGGCAAATGCTCTTGGCTTCAAATTATCTTACCTGTATTCGATTGTATGGAAATAAAGAAAGTAGTTATGTTGCCCAATCATTATCTGCTGAAGAGGTTGCGTGTCTCGAACTAGCGGCATTTTTATTCCGGTCGGGTAGAACGAATGAACGAGGTTGGCAGAGTGACCTTACTTATGGCCCGCGTTCTGCTGCTGTGTTCAGGCAAATTGCTCTGGATTTAGAGTTTAACTCAGCATTGGTTGATGTACTGGCACTGTGTTTTGATTATCATGCGGAACATTCTGTACTCCCTCAGCTCACCAATCATAGTATTCAAGAAACTGAAGAAAAGGCACGTTTATTCACTAAATTATTAAAGTTAAGTCATGAAAGTGATTTGATCCGTTGTTTTGAGAACTTTGAGGAGATAAAAAAACCGGTTGAAGAGGAGCTTAAACAATTACTTGCCCTACATATCGATGTGAGTGGCGTTTCGGATCAATTTCTATCCTATGCAGTAACTCTTTGTAAGCAGACAGGAGCCCCCGTGGCTGGGCCACAATACGCTGAATTAAGAGATAATGGGAACAGAAAACTCGCTGTAGAATCAGCCAACTTTCCCAAAACAGTGCTTTATCGTCTTATTGGAGTAAGGCCGGAATGCAATCCTGGATTTAAATCTCCAACACAATTATGGATTGAGCATGAGCATCATACTCAACCGGATATAAATTCGAGTGGATTTTTACTTAAAGCGCATAATAAACATGGCCAGGATACTGAGTACGTTGAGGGCTGGAATCGAAAAAGTATTGATATAATCCCGACGGAACAGTGTATAGATGTAGAACGGCAATACCTGGACACACATGTCAGTGTTTATCACTCTACAACAAAAGCCAGCTATGCATTGGATTTGTTTTGCCGTAAATTGGCAGAGCTTAATGATGGATCAAAATCTATAGCCTGGATACGTGGTATTAAATCAAAGCCTATAGGCAAAGTATGTGAAAGCTTTGAGCGCATGAAACAAATAATGTCTCAAGATCATGCACTCGATAATAGCGAATATAATTTATGGCATATATTATCGTGTAATCCCAGCTTGTGGCAAAATGCCGATTATGCTTCTGATGAATCCACAGTGGATTATTTTTATAATAACTCATCAGTTACTCGACTTGATTTCAAATGTTTAATCAATAATATTCTGGATCAAATGGGGTTATTATTTGGATACGAATTAGAACGAAATGAGCTGTACGCGAAATTCCAAAAACTGGTTACAGATGAACGTTTTGGAAAGCAGGGCGTTCTTTATCAATATCTAATCCCTCATCATTTGGTTGATGAAATTGCGTACATTTCAAAACAAAACGGGATTGTAGACCCTGAGAATCCCAGCGCTCTCGAGACTTTGGTACAGCTAAAAACACCGGGTAGTGAGGTGCGAAATCAGCATACATTACAGGTACGTTTGTTTGTTCCTAAATTGTTAACTCCTGAAATAGCTCAACAATTGGTCTATAAAAATTACCTCAATTTAGAGGCTCATCTACGCGAAGAGTTTGAAAAAACAGTGGATGATTTGTCTATTATGGCCGTTAAAGGACCAACCAAGGGCATTGTCGAAAAAAAGGTGGCAGATGAAATTCGGCATAGTTCAAAATTCTTTATTCCATTTTTCAAAACAGATCGAGACTTGAGCAAATTTGTGGAAAAAAAGGACGTTGTTTCTACAGCCGATGCGGAAGAGTGTTTTCTATTTTCTGAGGAGGGTAGTGAGCTGTTTTTGAAGCTCACCACAAACTAACGCACAAAGTTGTATATATCAGTAGACATATTAGTTCAATTTTGATACAATTTGCTTACTTTAATTTTGCCAAAATCTCTTTGTTGTTTGTACTCTCATCCTGTCATAAAATGAGCGGGACCATAAGGCGAGTTGATGAATGCTTTATAAACCCTTTGTGGAGCATAAAGTCTGCAGTACACAAGCATACCATGGATTAGTTCATTTGACTCGAGTCGAGCACTTCAGACTAAGACCAATGTACTGTCATTAACGATGAGACAGTGGAAAAGGAAATTGAATGCATTTGTTCAAAATTGAATACGTTGATCCTAATATATATGCTATTAAAATAGACAATGCATTTCAAAAGCATATAAAAGCCACGGATCTTGAGAAGTTGAGCCAAAGTATTACTCAATTTCTTAAAGACATCAAACATCCCGCTCTAGAGTGGTTTGAGCATTTACAAGTTAGCGTAGGCCTTCATCTTGAGTTAACAAATGGCGAATTTAAGACGCTTAAAAAACTCTTGCTCATCGGGGAAGATCGAGAAGTGATCAAACTCCCGGTTGAGTTAAAGTACTCGGTAGAGTTGCAACACAGGATTCTCATTACGCATAGAAAACTGGATCATTTTATAGATTATTGGCGCTTACCTAATCCACAAGGGATTAAATATAGATTATTTCGATGTTTGTCTGAAGACATTATAGAGGTTCCCTACGTAGAAATGCCCCTCGAATATGATTTTAGGCGCAATCTATATGCATTTCGTCCAAATCATGGAACAACACACAGTATTCGTTTGGTTCAATTATTCAATAGTGTACTAAAATTGATGCAGTTTATGGTCAAAGATACTCTGGATTCAGATAATTCTAATGCTCTTTTATCTCTCTCACTTGAAGAGAAAAACTGCCTCGAGTTGGCTTTCTTTTTATATCGCTCAGGAAGAACCAATGAATTGGGATGGTCGGGTGATCGGAGTTATAGTCCACGTTCGTCTGAGATTTTTAGACAAATAGCCTTAAAGTTAGGATACGATCCTGGTTTAGTTGATGCGATTGCGATCTGTTTTGATTATAAAAGCCCTAATCCATTATACTTATATCACCACCAATACATAACGGAAGAAAGACGAACAAAAATCAAACTATTCAAGCAATTATTTAAATTGGTTCATAGTGCAGATTTGATTCGTTGCTTTTCTAATTACGATTCTATTGCGGAACACCTTAAATCTGTGTTTGATACCTTACTTGGCAAATTAGATTCTGATCTAATGGACGAGCTGGCTCATCAAACTTTAGTGATGGCTGCGAAATATTGCAAATTTACCGGTGCGCCAGTTGTAGTGCCATCTCTACAATCCGAATCAATGGGGACTTATTTTGGTAATAAATACGTCATGGTCAAGGCGGTTGCAGAGGTTGAAAAAACCTTTACTGATCTTGATATGATTGATTTTGATTGGAACAATCTTGTCAGTGTTAAAAACAAAGCTGAGGATGTTGATGCAATGAATGATATAAAAAGCGCCTATTGCGGTGTTTTATCCTCTAATAATCAATCTTCTACAATTGATGTATTTAATACCGAAAGTAGTGATTATTCAAAAAAACCGGGCTTTTTTTCAACACACAATGAACGATCAAGCGTGAATAACTGCACCATAAATCATTCAGTGGATCATCGATTCTGATTAAAACCCTTACTATGTCCATTTAAATCAGCATTATCTGTTGTTAGCGGTTGATTATTTGTAGTACCGTCAATTGCGAATAATGTTCGAACATTTGTTGTTGGAGGTTCTATATCTGATTCAGCAATATGTTCTTTCTTAGGTAATTTGCTGAATATGTATTCTGTGGACTTTAGATCGGACTGGGGTTTTTGAATGGTTAAAGAGGGATTAATTAACCAGGTTTTCGGATTAGAACAGGCATAACTTATTATTCCACTTAAGATGAGTGCAACAAGCAGGCCGCTAGCAAAACCAATTGGATTCAGAGCTGCCACAGCTGATGCACCAAATGTTGAAGTTGCAGAACCCGCTATATTCCATGAAATCATATAAATAAAAAAGGCACATAAAACGCTTATACTTAATGCAATGCCTGCATACATTAAGTGAAACCCGTTCATACGAGAAGGAGCTTTTGAGGGAGACAACCAATTGGTGAACAGGTGTTTATTAGGAGTGATGTTTTGTCCTTTCAATTGAAGAAGTGCGACTGTTTTCTTTGCTGGGAAAACCAGATCGTTAAAGACTCTGATTTTATTCGCTTTAATTGCATTCTGAATAATAAGCATTATGGGTAAGCTATTACGTTCCTCGTGACTTTGAACTTCTTGATCCCATTCTTCATGAATGTCTGTTTGATTATTGCTGTATTCATCAATGAACCGGAGTATGAGCCTATTAATGACTTCAAAATGGATGCTGTCAAGAATAACTCGATCTATCAATCGTACTTGTGAATCTCGCAAATCAATGTGTGTTTCTGATCCGAAAAAATAACGAACTCGGTGTTCATTGCTTTTGCCGATAAAATCATAGATTTTTTTATGATTATTAAGCAATATGCCATCTAATTCAGCATCGGTAATTTCTTTTTTATCATAGCGAGCAGATAAACACTCTTTTAATTTTGCCTTGGACGATAATTTTTCTAAAAACAGACGCTTATATTCTTGATCAAGAAGCAACCTGTCGGTAAAAATACAAGTCATGATATACAGCCTTTCTAAATACAATTCTCCAACCGACCCACAGATCAGGTCAGTTGGTCTTAATATTAATCCATTTTAGGAGAAGAGAGCAGTACAGCGACAGGAGTCGGAGCCATTTTCTTAAGATCATCCCATTTTGACCATAACAATGCTTTGTAATCGGTATTCGTGAGTGTTGTCATGAAATAATCGATGGCTTGTTTAAATCCAGTATAGGCATTGAGATCTAATTTTCGAGTTTCGACGCTTATCTTTAAATCATGCAACTTTATTCTTTGGTCGCCACTTGGTTGTGAGGATTTTGAGAAAAGGGAGAACGGTGATGACATGAACGAATAGCCGATTGAAATGGCATTGGAAATATAACCTGTTGGTTCTTCTGCTCGTTCTGCTTCTTTGGGCCAGGCCATCATAAATTCGGTCGTACATAAAGGAGCCATTAATTGTATCATCCTTTGAATGTCAGGGTTTAAAAGGCTCTTAGTATTATCAATGCGTTCATCGTAATGAGTATTCCCACCTTTTAAACACCAGTTGTACAATTGCTTCATCTCGGTTAATTGGCTATAAAAATCAGATATACTGAATCGCTCAAGGATAAACCCGGCTACGCCAAAATAGAGACATGCCGACAGGATTGGATTAATAAAATCAGGAATGGGTAAAAATCGTGCGACAATAAACGATCCTCCCCATGCTTTAATACCATTACTTAAAGCTTGATATACATACATTTGATTGACACTGTATTCAAAGTCATTAATGTATTTTTTCAAAGCATTCAGTTGTTCTAAATTAGCTGAATCAAAAGGTCTTGAAACTAAGGTTCTTAATTCGTCACTTCGTTTTGCACGTTCTGTTTCAAGTGCAGCCATTCCACCAGCATTCAGTTTACCCACAACTCTCTCCTTGATGTAAAAAATTCATTTTATACTATAAATTAATCAAATATTGAATGAGAATTTATCGATAAGTTCAAATTATTTAACAATTATTCGGCACTATTGTATTATAAAAAAAATCGTGGTCTTATTTATCTTAAATTCTGATTAGGATCCCAACAATGCAAGTTACTGTTGATCCTGTAAAATTTTATAAATGGAGTGCAGGAAATAGCGATCATAAGTTGGCTCTTAACTCCTTTTTACTAACCTGTACTGCGGATGGAGTGTGGCACAGCAATCGAAGTTATGAGTACACTTATAAGAATACGCAATATCACTTTAGTTTTACACAGTCGTTCATTAAGAGTCAGCGGAAAGAAGGTAAATCTGGTTATAAATTATCTGTATTTGATACAAATAAGACGCCTATTGGTAAAGGAGGTTATGCTGTAGTTTATCCTATTATTGCTACCTTTATCCAATATGATGAAGGGCGAATACTTGCTAAAACTGGAAGGCCCAAAGTGGTTAAAATCCAGAAGAATCTTGAAAAAGATAAAGCGCGATCAGTTCTTGAGGAACACGATAGACTGGCTCAAGCCGCGCATTTACGAGTCAAAAAGCCTTTATTTTCTGAAGAGGGCCAAGGTAATCAAAGCTATTTGGTTATTGAGCAGGCTCGAGGATTTACTCTGGAGCAGGTTTTAAATCCCCAGAAGCGCTCCCAAATTATCGATAAAATACCCAGCTTATCAGTGCAAAAACGCCTTGAATTGACCTTGGCTATATTGAATGCAATCAAATCTCAAGTCATTGAACGAAAATTAGTCCATAGAGATATAAAACCTGGAAACATAATGATCGATTTCAGTCAGGATCCTCCCAGGGCCATCTTGATTGATTATGGCTTTGCGATGGTTCAGGAACATCAAGATTTTCGAAGGCTTGGTACACGAGCGTATCGTTCTCCGGAATCCTTTGAGAGTAGACCGGTTTATACACCCAAGTCCGATATTTATTCAGCTGGCAGGGTATTAAGCTATGTGTGGGGTGATCCGTATCAGAATTATTACATCAATCGTACCAAAGATTATGATTTTATAAAAATCAAATCAACTAATGAGCAATTATTCTCACTTCCTGAAATTCAGTTGTATCTCGATGAAGCAGATCAACAGTCAATTAAGGGATGCCTCAAGCAGATGTTGGCGGAGAAACCTCAAGAAAGACCATCAATTGATGAGGTAATTTCTTTAATGTCACAAATCAGTTCAGAGCACTATAAAATGGAGGATGCACAATACGTTGCTCCATCCTTTTTAAATGAATTTAAAGTAAGAGCCAAACCCCAAATCAACCTCATAAAAAAACAGTTGAACATTATGAAAAATAAAGAGGCGGATTTACGTAACCGAGGTTTTATCGCTGCAGCAGATGTTATGCACCATTTGAGAAAAACAATTACTCGAAATACTCATTATCTTGAGGAACATCTAAATCCATCAGTAATGTTACGATATAAAAAAAAATGCCTCTCAGATATTCAAAACTCCAAAAATATGCTGATGGTTCATCGGGATCTTCATTGGATACTGGCAGAAATAGCTATGGTTTGTGCACTGCTGGGTGTTGGTTATCTCATCGCTTTAGGTATAAATTATTATTTAAATGGCAGGTTGGGTTTGTTTTCTCAAACCAAATCAGCTCAAATCACTGAATCCCTTAAAGATATTGTGAGCTGTGCATCAATTTGCTAAAAGATGTTTGGGGTTATAAATTAATAACATCGAATTAACACTCGCTTTGGGATTATCTGATGAAACTTTCAACTATTTTTAGATTGATGCGTTTCTGGCCTCCATTTTGGGGCGCTGGTATTAGCGTTAAACGTTTTAACAAGGATTTGAGTTCCATCGAAGTACAAATGAAAATGCGATTTTGGAATAAAAATTATGTCGGTACCCACTATGGTGGTTCCTTATATTCGATGACGGATCCATTTTATATGCTGATGCTAATGAATTTATTAGGAAAAAATTATATTGTATGGGATAAATCGGCTTCTATACGTTATAAAATTCCGGCAAGAGGAACTGTTTTTGCCAAGTTTGAATTAAGCAATGAACAAATTGAACAGTTTAAAGAGGAAATTGAGCGCCATCATAAAATTGAGCCAGAGTTCACTATAGAGGTTAAAAATTCTGATGGTGATGTGATTACCGTGGTTAAAAAAGTAATTCATATATCAAAAAAAAAGAAAAAATAACTTAATGCCTAAGCTGGTAACAGGTTTTTAATACGGAGTGAGAGACACTATGAAATGATTGGTTTGAGCTCAAATACAAGGATGCAGTGCCATTGAGTATGGCATTACAGGATGTAACTGAATCGGTATAAGTGTTAATTGCATGATAAAGACAGAACACAGTTCAAATATTGCGAATGAAACAGAAGGGACAGTAAATAATTGCATCACTGAAGAAGCAGCCAATACAGACATTAACCCTGCTGTTGTGGCTCATGATCCTGTTGATACACACAGTACTCCGGACAGTAGTGTTGTAGTTCAGTTAGAGGGATCATTTAAACGATCTTATGTTATTGATGTTTTAGCTTCTTATTCCACTCGGTGTGCTTCATCCACTATGGTCATTCCTCTTATGGGGATGAAAGAACTCAACCAGGCTTTGGCTGGTTTATTTATTGTCTCACCGATTATCTCTAATCTGTTGACTTATATCCCGATGACATGGCGCGTAAATAAAACCGGAGGCAAAAGGGAAGGGTTAGCATTAATGGCACTTTCTTTGATGGGTTTGACTGGTCTGACGGTTTTAGTTTCGTGTACTGACATTACCTTGGTTAATAGTTTTGATTGGCGCTATGGAATCATGCTTTCATGCGGTTTTTTAATTGGGCATGGTGCTGGTGTCAATTTACTGATGATCGATACCTTAAAATGGGTTCCTAAAAAAAGTGATGTTCCCAATTTACAATTACTGTATTCGTTTTTAGTTGATACAGCTGCTGTAACCACCCCTATAGCGTCTTATTTTTTAAGTCAATTCGGTTACTATATCCCATTTTCAATGTACTCCAGTTTAATCCTTGCAGGAGGATTGATTGAATGGGCTTTAGGAAATCCATCTCCTTATCATCAGTTCAGAGCTCAATTTCCGCATGAGAAAGCAAAACAATTAGCTATTGAATCCGGCCAATTGGAAGATTTTCTTACAATCAATTATGATGACGTCTCAATTATGGACATGCTGAGAGAAAACTTCTCTGTATTATTTGACCGGCGATCCCTGCTTTTAGGGATTACGCTATTTGGTTCACTGGGAAGTTTTTTTGTATCCAGGTCTGTTTTGCCAAGGCTGTTGGCTAACGGTTTTGGTTTAACGCCTGATGAAGCGATAGTGACCTCATCTTTGGCAAATTTGATTACTATTCTTGCTCGACCTGTTGCCTCGAAAATGATTTTATATTGGGATAATAAATCCGGAGGAGTTAAGGTACATTTGCTTGGGTGTGCCATGGCTATTATCGGTTCGACCTCATTAGCAATAGGTAATTTGCCACGATGGGGGCTTTATACCTGTTTGGCTATTAATAATACCGGCTTTGGAATTAACTTGACTACGCCATTGAGCATAGCTTCCTCACCTTCATGGTCTGCCCCCAACGATGGCAAACTCAATAAAGTGAGTCCTTCTACCATGTTTGGATTATTTGGAACAGTTGGTGCGCTGGGTGGAATCATGTTGCCCGTCTTATTAGGTTTGCTAGTCGATGAAAGTGGTGAGAAATGGTACAAGCACTATTTTTATTTAATTGTTGCCTTGATGTTAGTCTCAGCCATTGGCGTTCCTGTCATTCACTATCAGGTCAGTAGAAAACCAGGGGAAAGCATTTTTAAAAGTGCTGTGTCATTTTTTGGTAAGACCTTTCATCTTAAAGAACTAGAGCAATACGCAGTGAGAAATGAAGAAACTGCGGATATTGAAGCGCAAGACAATCACAAAGCAATTTATGTAGATGCATTCATATAATAATGGTATTTACGGCTTTAAGCTTGGCCGACCTTGATTATTTAGAAAAATAGGTATTAAGTAACTTCAAGGTTATTGGTTTTAAAACCTGGCTACCAGCAGGTAATAAAGCAACCGAGCCATAGGACTTATCGGTTGATGCGGGCACTTTATCAGTCAGATTACTGACAAAAATATACTGTTGATTACCCTGTTCAATGAAACCAACAAACCAGCCATCTCTCAATTTGCTTGGATTAGATAAGCGCTCGTTTCTGCCATGCCGACCTGAGCCTGTTTTTCCATAATATTTTGCACCATTATCCAAAGTTCCCAAGTACATATTGTTCTTGGTTTGATTTACAGCTTCGCTATTAATTGGCAACTCATTATTCAGCATGCTGTTCAGGAATTTCAGCTGTTCAAAGCCGGATATTTTCAGACTACTTCCCAACCAGGCAAAGGTCAATCCGTTATTCGTTCCAGGATCACCAGTAAAATCCTGATTGCCATAATCAAAGCCAGCAAGATAATGTTTTATACGGGCATAACCTAATTGCGGGGTAAGCAGTTGAGACACCCAAACAGAAGAAAATTTAAGCCAGGTATGTGGGGTTAAATTTTGATTCCAGTCAGGCAAATCTCGTTTAATTCCATCCCATTTGAAGGTAGTATTTTGATTAATAATGCCCTGGTTGAATGCCATTAGCGACAAGGGAATTTTAAAAGTAGAGTCTGGTGAAATTCGTTCATTACAATAATTATCAGGATTATACTCGCTGATTATCCTGGATTCGTTAACACTGTAGAGTATAAAACAGGCATTGTATTCTTTTAGTAACGAAGTGTAGTCTTTTTTTGTTAGTGTATTGGCAGTACTACTGAGACTGATGATTGCTAAAATGAAAGCGAACAAATGGTTCATTATTTAAAGCTTAAATTGGATATTCATTGGATTGAGATCATATTCTTATTGATATGTGTGTGCAAGTAGTATCCATAGAAACAATTAATAATTAATAATGAAGCATAGACGATGTGAATGTGAGTTCCTCTTCATAACATACCTATATGAAATTCAGCACACCGAAATAAAACACTCAAAACCGCTAATGTATAAAAATAATACAGATCAGCGTAAATTATCAGTAATGTTACTGTATTGTTAAGAACAGTTAATAAATTGTTAAGCATCTGACGTTACTATTGGCTTGAACTTAAACAAAGCGGAGAAATCATGTCAATACTTTCAAGTCTTTATTCCGGAGTAACCAATTCGATTAGTGCCGTAACTTCCGCTGTAAGTAATACAGCATCAAGAATATTGAATAGTGCATCTCAAGCAGTGGGGCGATCTATAGGCCGGACTACTGTAGGAATGGTCATGGATAAAATTAAGCCTGATGTACCGAGTACTACCCCCCAAGAACCTATAGCAGTTAATGAGCCATCAGGTGTTGTTGAAACAATTCAAGATTTATTGGGTAAAGCAGGTTCTGCTGCAAGTGAATTAGTCAGTCAAACTAAAAAACGCGTTATAAAGGAGGTTGCAATGGCAGCATTTGATACAACAATCAATGAAATAAAAGGGCATGTTACAGAAGGTGTTGCATCCTTAGGTGCTCAACTAGGCCAAAGCGCTGCGGAAAAACTGGAATCAGTTATAGTCGAAGGTACGGAGTCTTTAGACAGTACTCTCGGAACTATAGGAAAGAAATTTAGAAGTTTATTGGCGGTTTATAAAGAAAAGATAGATACGAACTTACAAAAGGGTGACTTATCTGCTTCCGAACAATTAGGATTCACTCTTGCTAATCTGTTGCATGACAAGCTGTCTGATTTAGGTGATGCCTGTTTTCAAGCAAAAAAACTGTCTGTTGATGCCTTTAAGCAACAAAGTGCTGACGCAATTAATAGAGCGAAACCAGCAATAGAAAAAGAGCTGGGTGCTGCGTTTGTGAACTTCTTGTTAACACCCATTACTTCTTTCTTGCAAGGGATAATGACTAACGTCATGAAGAGCCTCTTTAGCTTCTTTAAAGAAAGTGCAAGCCCATCTACAACTCCTGTTACTCCAGAAGCAGTTGTAACGCTTAAGGATGGGGTAGAAGTGAAGGCGGAAGATGCAGTAAATGAAGACATTGATGTCGAGTCCGATACAAGACTTAGTATGTGATACCCTCATTGCAAAAAGCCTGATTTTTCAATCAGGCTTTTTTTTGCTCAAATTCAAGGCGATCCTGCTTTACCCCTCTCTTGCAGAAGTTTTTTATTCCATGGTTTTAAGTTAAACTGAGATTCAATACGTACTTAATCTTATTCTGTAGTGATACAAGGATGTTCAAATGATTCGATTCTTATTTGCTGCTCAAATGCTGATGTGTCTGATTAATAATGTATCTGCGTTACCATGGTATCACCAATCCTATAAAATTCAAAAATCGCTTTCACACACCATTGCTAAACCTCAAGCTCAGCAACTTAATTTCTCTGGAATCTGGGAGGGAGAGTGTGATAATAACCCTGCGGTAGACATCACGATCAAGCAAGATGGAACTCAATTCAGGATTTCCTATGGATTTATGGAGGAACAGTATGAGTTGGGTGAAATCAAGTCGAACTCTTCTTCTAATTCAAATGAGACAAAGCTAAACACAACTACAGTCCGCTGGAGTAATGATTATTCTGCGTTAATTTTTATTAATACCGATTTCTTTGTGAATCAGGCAGGTTCTTTAAATGTATTTTTTAGCAAAGTCACTATGACTCTAATGGGCAGCCAGTTGTTGATTAAAGGTCATTATTATCATAGCGATGGAAGTATTGATGATGTGAATGAGGACGTTATTTCTTGTGTTTACCACCATAAGTGATTTTCTGAATAACATGATCTTAAATGTTACATGCCTGTTTTAATATTTTGTACGAGATTTGTCAGTACTTTCCTGGGTCCAATTTCTATAAAATCGGTTTCTCCTTGATCTAGCAAATATTCAATGCTTTGTGACCAGTTAACCGGGTGGGTAATTTGCTTTTCAATGCTTGATGGAATATCACTAACCATCATGGGTTTGGCATTAACATTTGAGATGACTGTAATTCGTGGTGGTAAAAAGGTAAATTGTTTAATAAATTCTGAAAATACTTCTTGGGCTTTGCCCATGTAGGGTGAATGAAAGGCTCCGCTAACTTTTAAAGGAATATACGCCATAGCGCCAGCAGTGACAAAATAGTGTTGTGCTGACAAAATATCCTCGGCTGGTCCGGAAATAACTATTTGGGTATAGCAGTTATAATTCGCAATACTCAAGGTATTGAGTTGATGGTTTTGGAGTACA
Source organism: Legionella moravica DSM 19234 (assembly GCF_000423305.1). Classification (GTDB taxonomy): domain Bacteria; phylum Pseudomonadota; class Gammaproteobacteria; order Legionellales; family Legionellaceae; genus Legionella; species Legionella moravica. The sequence goes on from NZ_KE383999.1 coordinate 249,834, forward strand.
GCATCTATTAGCTCTGCTTTTAAGCCAATAATTGCAGCCATACCACCACCAAGTGCTGCACTCATGAGTTCGCCTCGTTTATGCACTAATTTTAAACCGGTTGAAAAATCAAACACCTCCGCAGCGAGAAGGGCATTGTATTCTCCCAGACTATGCCCCATCACATAATCAGGCTTTTCAGGTTGCTCCTGTAATTTTTTAAAATAGGAGAGGGCATTCACAACAAAGAGGGCGGGTTGAGTATATTGTGTCTGGTTGAGTAATTGATTTTCGTCTGTCAGGCATAAGGCGGCAATATCGTATCCCAGGATGCTGTTTGCTTGCTCAACATAGGAGCTATATTCATCAAATAATTCGCGCCCCATACCGATTACCTGTGATCCTTGGCCTGGGAACATGTAGGTTGTCATAATATCATTCTTCCTGAACAGTTCATTGTTGTTTAATCAGCCCATTGATTCACTTTAGATTATTTTGATAAGGATTTCAAAAAATGATTCATTATTTTATGGTTTGTTGATTTTTGATATAAGAACTCATAATTAGCTGTTCTCTACTCCCTTAAGGGATTAGGGAGCTAATGGTTCAAGCTGGTCATTTGTGCCATCCATATACGCTCCCTTCTCCCTTGAGGGAGAAGGGCTGGGGATGAGGGTGGGGGTATGGCTCGAAATAAAATGAAAAATTAACACCAGAATCTATAAACCAGGTAACTAAACATAAATTATTGATTTATATAAAATAATCCATAACAATCAAGGCATCAAAACATGTTATGTTCATGTTTTTAATTAAATGGTCAGCCGATTCCATCGAGCGTGAATTAAACGAATACGCCCTTATTCGTTGCTTTTTACTCCGTGTCACATCGCCACCCTCATCCCCAACCCTTCTCCCTCAAGGGAGAAGGGATCCGATGAGAGCAAGCCGTGTGGCAGGTAGCACATAACGAGGAAGTAAGAAGGTTAGTTTAGTTTATCGGTTCAAGCCGGTCATTTGTGCCATCCATATACGCGCCCTTCTCCCTTGAGGGAGAAGGGCTGGGGATGAGGGTGGGAGCATGGCTCGAAATAAAATGAAAAGTTAACACCTGAATCTATAAACCAGGAAACTAAACATAAATTATTGATTTATATAAAATAATCCATAACAATCAAGGCATCAAAACATGTTATGTTCATGTTTTTAATTAAATGGACAGCCGATTCCATCGGAGCGTGAATTAAACGAATATGCCCTTATTCGTTGCTTTTTACTCCGTGTCACATCCCCACCCTCATCCCTAACCCTTCTCCCTCAAGGGAGAAGGGAACCGATGAGAGCAAGCCGTATCACATATCCACCCTCATCCCTCAAGGAAGAAGGAAGTCGCTATAAACTATTCGCAGGCTAAAGGTTTTGTATAAAAAGTTTTACAATTGTTCTGATAGAGTTAATTTGTGTTATAATGAGCCAAAATTGTACTTAAAGGTTTAAAATAAAGTCATGTCAAATGAAAAAAAAGACAGGCTGTCAGGTGTACATTCATTATTTAGTAACTCTGAGGCCAAAAACTGTCAATCAAGTAAGACTGTAATTATTGAACGGTACTCCGATTCAGATTATAAGCCAAAGGAATCTGCTCATGAACTGAATTCCAATACTGAAATCAGCTATTTACTAAGACTACAAACAAAACAAAAACAGCGTTTCATCTATGCTCCAGATGAACAAACCCAAGAAAAGATCATTACTACACAAGAGCGTTATGGATATCCTTGTGAGCTTGTTTTCCTGGATGATCCTGAATCCATAACTCAATTCCTGGATCATGTTTCAACGGGAGATTCACTCCTGATCATTGCCCAGGGTTGTCTGAATGACCATCTAATTGCCGGACTTGATGCAGATGCTTATATTGAATGGATAACAGAGGATCTAGAGCTTGCAGATAAAGAACTCAAACAAATTGAACTGTTTTCTTGCAATATGGGATTGGCTGATGATTATATCAATGAACTCAAGCATGGATTATCCTCAGTGTGTCATCGACTTGTAGCTTATAAAGCTTTGTGCGGGGCAGGAAAAGAGGGTAAAGTCTTTATAAAAGAATCAGGGAATAATAAAGACCAAGATTTGTTTTATGATGAATCAAATTTACCAAATGAGCTTAAGGTTGTTGAATACATACGTCCTTATGACAATCAAAAGTGCATCAGACAGTAAGTGTGACTTCATTTCTAACTGTAGCTCGTTGGGTCACTGACCCAACGAATTCTACAATCAGTGCATTCAAGAACCAATTACATCAAACACTACATCAACATTACCACGGGTAGCATGGGAGTAGGGGCAAACCTGCTCGTGCGCTTCTTTTACCAATTCGGCCAACTCTTCCTTTTTTAAACTCTTATCTTCAATAAGCATGTGAACAGAAATTCCAAAGCCACCTTTTTTCCGAGGTCCAATTGAAACAGCGCAGTTTATTTTAGCTTCAGTCGCATTTTTTTTATGTTGTTTGGCTACATAATCAAGCGCACCGCCAAAACAGGCAGCATAACCCGCTGCAAACAGATGTTCTGGTGTAGTCGTTCCTGGTTTGCCTTGACCGCCTAATTCTTTGGGCACAGAAAGATTAACGGCCACTGAGCCATCACTCGCTTCACTTCGACCATTTCGTCCACCAAAAGCAGTTGCCTTGGCTGTAAATAACGGATTTATTTCATCAGACATTTATATTCTCCTGTTCTTTTATAAGTAACTATAAAGATTATCAAATTCAATTTTTAATTAGGGCGCTACAGATTATAGTAGAACTCAATCAATTCATAGACAGAATAATATTCTGATTAGTATACTCTTCGTCATTCGATTACAAAATGTGTCATTAAAAATGAAATTCACGGACCGAGACTGGCTTCTCGAAGAGTTACCTGAACATGTTGATTACTGGTGGTTGGTACGCTTAATTAATGCTTGGGTAGAGGCGGAATCACTACCTTTCAAGATGGGAGTTCTCACTACTGTAGATGAACAGGGATTTCCCAAAAGCCGTACAGTGGCCATTCGTGAAATAAACGAAGAAGGTTTGCTTTTTTTTACTCAGTTGGGTAGTGCTAAAGTTGCGCATATTTCCGTCAATCCCAATGTTTCTTTTACTTTTATGTTACCCAATACTCAAAGACAAATTACTGTTTCAGGCAGAATAAATCCTCTTGATGAAATGGAAAGCGTAAAAAATTGGGAAACTTATGATCAAGAGAGAAGATTACGATTTTTAGTTTATGGCACCAAATCAGGCCAGACGATAAAACAACAACATGAACTAGACGAAGAGTTGATTATTTTAAGGGAGAAATATAAAAAAACTCTCCCGGAAAGGCCTCGAGAATATGTTGGTTATACCATTGTTCCAGAAGAAATAAAATTTTATCAATTAAATGAACATCGAATATCGGACTCATTAAAAGCAACCTGTATTCATGAATACTGGATTTTGCAACGATTTGTTCCTTAGTATAAGGTCATCATGGGAAAAAATTTAGATAGTTACCTTAATTTATGCACACAATTTTATGATTTAATCAGACCCCAACCACCCGAGGATGCTTATGCATTTTATCGTTCTTACGTCGCCAATGCAGGTGGAGTTGCTTTAGAACCGATGTGTGGATCCGGGCGATTTTTATTGCCTCTACTTAAAGAACAATTTGAAATTTCAGGTTTTGATGCCAGTGAGCACATGTTGGCCGCCTTATATGCTAAAGCTCAGTTGCAGCATCTAAAGCCCGATGTATGGCAAGGTTTTGCTGAGGATTTAAGCAGAACACAAAGGTATAACCTGATTTTTATTCCCAGTGGTTCATTTGGGCACCTGATTCATTTAGATACAATAAAAAAATCGTTGAAGCTTTTTTATGATCATTTGAATCCTGAGGGGATTTTATTGTTTGAAGCAGAAACATCTAAAATAGTCCCGGAGCAACTTGGAGTTTGGCGAGGCGTTGCTTGCGACAAGCCAGATGGAAATTTGATATTGGTCAATAGGCTCACAACCTTTGAAAACAACGTTTGTTATTCAATTGATAAATATGAGCTTGTTGAAAAAGGGCAGATCATTCAAACTGAAATTGAGCGTTTTAATGTTCGAATCTATGACGATCCCGCTATTTTAATGAACCTGCTGAAAGAAGCGGGTTTTAAAGAAATTAACATGATAAAAGCATTTAATCGATCAGCTGAACCGGATAAAAATGACTCCTGCATTGTGTATGAGTGCAAAAAATAAAGACAGTAATTTAGGTCTGTTGACATTTCATTATGTTCAAGCCTACTTTCCGCGACTTGTTCGCGGAATCGATAGATCGTGCGCAAAACAAGAATATATTGCGCCTATAAAGATTGAATTAGATCCCGCGAACAAGTCGCCGGACGTCGAAACTTGAATTGTCAACAGCCCCTAATCTATTTATAACTATTTTTTCATCACATAGGATGATAGACATTGTTCTACATCGTCTGGATTAAAGTGCAACTCATGTTTACTAGCCCATAATCGAAATTCTGATTTAGATACTTGGGTAGTTTTAGCATCTTTATCGGATAACCATAAAGCATTAGCTACCTTTTCGGGAGTAAGTTGTTTGGGTTTTACTTTTAGATAGTGCAAGAAGAATGGATAGGGGGGATTAGGGGGATTAGATCTTAATAAATTAACAATGCCTCTGTGTTTAAATTTCTCAGCAAAGTCTAGAGCCGTTTCACCATTATTGGTTTTAATATTTCTATCTGCACCGATACTAACAAGCCATTTAGCGACCTCTTCTTGCTCCTTTTCAAAATAATCATTTTTATCTCCACAAGAAGCGTAATGCAAAGGAGTAAAGCCAAACTGATCCTGGATATTAAAATCAGCACCTTTTGCTACAAGAATTTTACAGGCTTCCAAGTCTCCAGAGGATGCCAACTGGCCTAAGTAACTTTTAGAAACATGAGCAGTTTTATTTAGATCAAGTCCAGCTTCTATGAAAAGGTTTACGATTCGTTCAAAAGTTTCTGTTAAATAGGGATCAAGAAACAGCAAAAATTTATGAAATGGGTTCGACCCAGCATGATTGACTGTATCTATTCTTGCTCCATTTTTTAATAAAAATTCAATTACTTCAACTTGTCCCGTCATTGCTGCTAAATGCAAGGGAGTATTTCCTGCATCAGTTTTTGAATGTATTAAATCTGGGAACGTTTTTACTAATCGCACTGCCTCGTTGAGTTTTCCGTCACAACTCGCGCTTAAAAGGTTATCTTTAAAACATTTAGAGATAATTATATTTAAACTATCAGTTTTTTTATTATATTGGGTTTTATACATAATACATTCTCTAAATGTTGTTTCCCACAGATAAGCATTTAATAAATCAACCCCCTCAAGATTACATTTTTCAAATTCACATTGAATCAGGTTTGTTTTTTCTGCATTACTGCCAATAAAATTACAGTCATAAAAACTAATGTCACACACCTTAGTATGACTAAAATCAGCATTTGTAAAATTAACTGATGGAAAAATGATACCGTTATTACAAAAATTTCTAAAAGCAATATTTTTCAAATTAAATCCAGCAAACATTGGAATTTGGGGATTGTAAGAAATTGCATACTTAAAAAATCTAGCATCTTTATATTGCACGGAAAAATCCGTGTGTTTAATATCCAGGTAACCGTCTACATCCTTCCACAATTGCATATAATCCTTCAAAACAACCATTTTATCTGCAGGAGATAAGTCATTTTGATGAACATCAAAAATTTTTTTTGTTTCCAGATATATTGTTTTACAAAACTCAATATGGGCAACAGGATGTTTGGGCCAGGTTATTGGCGGGCCTATTCTGTGTTCATCTTTTTTTTTATTTAGGTATTCCGTCCTAAAATCCTGGAATTTAGTTTTAATTATTTCTAATAAATGACTGGCTGATAACTTTATCTGTAGTTCCGAGCTGGAATACATAAACGGCACCTTTAAATTCGACTAATTGAATCAATATTGTACCGGAAATAGTCAGCCATGTTATCCGTATAAAATACGGTGTGTCGCTGATTATCGTTATTTGTCTTGGCAAAAATGGTCTTGGCAAAATAACGGTTTATTACAAGAATCTGGTTTATAAACACATGACCTCTGTACATCATAAAAAACCTGTCTTGCCCGCGCAGGCGGGCAACTATTTGGCATTTAGCACTTCACTAAGTTGAGATAACTCGTTGACATACACCAACTCGAACGCCAAAACGAGGTGATATGCAGTGTATCAGTGAGTTGAAAAAAAGCTTGAACGTGGAGACAAATAATCCCCTCGGGCTCTTTTGCATCGGTTTATGTTGATGAATGGTTGCCCGCCTGCGCGGGCAAGACAGGTTTTTTGTCATGTGTAGAGCAAATATCCATCAGATTAATATGAAGTGTTAGCGAAGCAATCCAGATCGAATTTCGCTAAACTGCCGTGTGGAGACAAATAATCCCCAGGGGCTCTTTTGCATCGGTTTATTTTGATGAATGGTTGCCCGCCTGCGCGGGCAAGACAGGTTTTTTGTCATGTGTAGAGCAAATACCCATCAGTGTTAGCGAAGCAATCCAGATCGAATTTCGCTAACATTCCGTGTGGAGACAAATAATCCCCAGGGGCTCTTTTGCATCGGTTTATTTTGATGAATGGCTGCCCGCCTGTGCGGTCAAGACAGGTTTTTGTCATGTGCGGAGCAAATACCCATCAGACTTAACAAATTCTTTAAATTTATTAATAGCTCAAAAACTCTGTTTAATTTGATTTGGATTTAACACCCTTTGATCGGGAAAGTTTTATGGGCGACTTGTTCCCCAATGTACGAAAAGAGATTTTGGATAAATTAGCACAATAAATCCTCAGCTAGTTGAGATTCTATATGTGCAGTGCAAGCCTAAATTAATAGAACCTGAGATCTGGATGTTATCAAAGTCGGAGGCAATACCCATCGCTATTTACCCTACACAGAAACTTGTCTACATTATTCAGATACCGAACAAACCCAGTAATTGGTTTATTCGGTAAGTGATTGTCCTATTGAAGACTATGAATTCTATAATTAGGTGATGGATAAACTAAATAACAGCCCCCGAAAAACTATTGGATATGCCACACCTAATGAACGATTTTCAGCTGGAGCTTAAATGACAAATAGAAATAAAGATCATGTTTATCAGATTTATGATGAAATTATTGATTGGTTTGACAATGCTCGCACTAAAGATTTGAACATGGAGAAATCCTATTTAAATTTAATTCAAAAACATCTTCCACTTAACAGCAAAATTTTAGATGTTGGTTGTGGGACGGGAGAGCCTTTAGCACAGTTTTTAATTAATGCAGGTTATATACTGACGGGTATTGATGCCAGTAAAAGAATGATTGAGCGGTGTAAACAAAAATTTCCAAAGGGAAAATGGCTGTTGGCCGATATGCGCACTTTAGATTTGAATGAACAATTTCATGCAGTAATTGCTTGGCATAGTTTTTTTCATTTATCCCATGAAGATCAACGCTGTACATTAAAATTACTGGCGTCTTATGTACATCAAAATGGTTTATTCATTTTTACATCGGGACCAGAATATGGAGAGGTTTGGAGTGACAATGGAGGACATGATCTTTATCACGCATCGCTTTCTACTGAAGAATATCAACAACTCCTTATTGATAATAATTTTAAAATATTAGTACATAAAATAAGAGATCCAGAATGTGGAGAAGCAACCGTTTGGGTTGCGCAAAAAAGTTAGTGCGTTATCGAGTTGAATCCGCCCCAGGATCTTATATCTTAGGTCTGATTATCAAAATAATCAGACTTAAGATAGTGGTATTTACTATCGAATCACTCTTTGTCAGTTAAATAATGAATTTAATCTGAAGAAGCCATCGACATACTCAACATCGAACGACGAGCAACTTCCCCTGCTTCGTGGCCTTCTTGTATAGGCAAGAATCTCTGGTTTATTCCTTCCTTGAATAAGGTAACGGAAGGAGCGCGATGCACAAGGCCAATGGATTTATTTACTTTTGTTGGGTTAAATAATTGTTCACCTTGTTTGTAGCAATAATCAGCTATTGCATGCCCATCCAGATCTGGCGCAAACTCATTTGTCTTAAAATCAACCACCATCATTTTTCGGTAGCTGTTTTCAGCAGAATAATTGCTTCTCGCTTTTTCACCATAAAACCCCCATTGAACGAGAAATTTATCAAAAGACCGCTCCCAGGAATCATGTAATCCGCGCCCTAAAACAGCGTCATCAACGGGATTGTTCTCTCGGTCTAAAAGAAAGTCGATAATTTGTTGAAGCCAGGACCCTTGATGTTTTTTTCGATATTCATTTCTATGAGCTTTTGGCGAGATGACGACTGAATAATTTCTCTTTTCTTTAGGCAGGCTAAAAAACGCTTTGCCAGTATCTAAATCCCAATTGGAACCCCAGGTTCCTAACTTGATAAATGGGAGACAAAGGGTTGAAAAAATTCGAGAAAAAATATTATTACCCAGCGCTCGGTTGAAATAATCCCGACCGACTTGTGCTGTAGATGCAAAGGTTCTTGATGCATATAATCCACCCAGTGTCTGTTTTTGCTTAGGATCATCCATTTTTGGCAATTGGTGAAAATGAGCGGCTACATGACTAGCAATACTTCCTCCTAAAGAAACTCCATGCAACACAATATTCGAATGGGACACTCCCTGATCCAATAATGCCTGTACCTGAGCAATCCCTGAGTCTATAAGATCCTGGGCAATGTCCACCTGCCCTTCACTGTTTAAGATACCTGGATAATTAAATTGAATGGCAGTTACTGGAATCCCATCTTTACCGTAATGGAGAAGATCTTCTGCAACTTGTTGATAATCTTGTTGAAAGCTTCCACTGTTTCCGTTGAAATAAACAATGGTCAGATGATTTTTCTCATTTTCTGCAGTGACCTGTTCGTTGGAGGCAACAATGGTTTCAAGAGCAATCATTTTATTTCGTAGGGACATTGAAACAGGTTTTTCACTAAAACGGATCGTTCCATTATGTGATTGATAGATAGGATTATACCCTTTCAGGGCTTTATACTGTTTGTGTTGAATCGTATCAATTTCGATAATACCCAGGGCTTTTTCACGATCAAAGCTGGGTTTTTTAGAGCCAGCAGGAAAAATCAAAGGACCTAAGGTTTTACCCAATACTGAGGATGGGATGGTTTTATAGTGTTTATTTTCGCTGTTTGCTGAGTATGCAATAACATGACCAATTGCCCCACCGATTAACTGAGTGTCTAAAAGAAAAAAGCGCAACAGCCATTTTAATTTTGAGTCTGCGTTTTTAAAATCTTCCCAAGCTGATGTTTTGGGAGCGCTCCTTGGTTTTAGCGTAGTAAATAAAGTAGCGATGAATGCATGTTCTTTTTGTAATGACTGTTCGGTTATTTCTTGTTTTTCGGAGGTAACTTTAGTACTGCTTTTGCTTTCATTGAGCTCAACACTTTCAAAATAAAAGCAGTTTTGTTCTCTGGACAGCTTTATTTCTTTATCAATTGTTTGGTCATTTTTTTCTTTACTGTATCGAATAACGATGGTGTCATTATATTGATAATGATCGTATATCGCTTGAAATTCATTAAAAGTAAGTCTCATCATTTTCCTTATCTATATTCAGGGACATTAATATTGCTGTCCATTATAATGATTTATGCAGCACATTTCTCGTGGGGGGGTAACGCATTATTGAGATCTTCATAGCTATTTTTGGTTGCAACGTTCAGTATGAAACATAATAAACTATACTATTCTTGATAGAAAATTAATGGATGATTTTTCTTAAAGGAATAAACATGATTAAACCAGCGATAAAGATTTCAAGCTTTGTTGTACTCGGTGACAGCTTATCGGATAGAGGGACTCTTAATAAGCGCTATGCGGCTGGTGTGCTGCCAATGCGAATAGTTAGCGGTCTTAGTAGTAAATCGCCACGCGGACGATTCACAAATGGCTTTCTTTGGGGCGATTATGTTACCGCTAGCACCGCTGAACAATTTCAGATCGATAGCGTTAGAAAAAAACTGAATCTAGATAAAAGCGCGCTCAGCAATGCTGATATCAGTGATTATTTTATCTCTAATCATTTGAGCCTCGGTAATCATAAACTGTGCGATTTCAGCCTAAATAATGATAAACATGTTTTATTTCAAGGCCAACGATTTGCCAGGTTTTATTGTGAAGGCGGTTTGACATCTCATAACTATAGTGGTGATTTTACCTTTAATCTTGTGCTCTGGTTTACACGACTATTATTGTCTCATCTGAGTAGCAAGGTTAATCTGTTAATCCAGGATGATAAAGCACACAAAATCTCCAGAGCTGAGAAATTAGAAACACTGGTAATTGAATGGTCTGGTGCCAATGATTTAATTACTGTAAATTCTGAACCAACCCATCTTGAAGTCGATAAAGCCATTGCTGATCGCATCGCCAATATGGAGAATTTAATTAAGCACGGTTACCGAAATCTCCTCCTTTTTAATTTACCAGATCTTGGTTTAACACCACGATATCAGGCAAAAAGTAAAGCTCTACGCAATAATGCAGCTGAATGTTCAGCCTACTTTAATGCTCAGTTAGAATTAAAAGTCCAGGAACTGAATAACAAATATCTTAAAAGTTATCCCAATCTTTATCTCTCTGTTTATGATGTAAGCGGTCTTTTTAATGAAGTATACAACAACCCCAAGGCATACGATTTTGATGAAACTAAAATCAAAACTCCCTATATAACCTCTGATGAGTTTAAAAAAAACCAGAAAAACCCTGAAGAAAAGGCAAAACACACATCACCATCTGAAGGTTTTATGTTTTGGGATGATGTACATCCAACAGCAGATATGCAAGCATGGCTGGGAGATAAATTCAACGAAAAATACCGCGAAATTTTTAATTTTGTTCCTCCAGCTAAAAAAGCCAGATTGGAAAGTAAAGAGGCTTGGGAAACGCTGGAAAAGATAAATGATACTTCCAATCCTAAGACATTATCAAAACTGCCAGATGATACCGCTACAATGTTGCGTAGCCTTTATGCCTACGCACAAACGATGTGTAACTCCAGGAGTCCATTGCGAGTTAAAAAAGGCCAGTTATTGGAACAATTTGTTTTTGATGTCAAATTGCAAAGAGGCAATCTTGATGATATCTACCGGTACATCAAGCAATTCACCAGAGATACTGAAAACATGGAGTTATTATCCGCTCGCAAACATAGTGTTTATGATTTCTTTACTTCTAAAAAAACTACCGAATCCGTGGATAGGATTATGTCCATAAAAAGTAATATTAAAGAACATATGAAAGGATCATTAAGCAATGCAATGCATTAGACAATGGTATGGACTAATGAACAGCTGATAGTACGCGGGAATTTAAAATCTCATATGTATGTGAGTGAATTGGTCATCATCTTGATGATCGTTCACTCAAGTTGTATTTATGAGAAGACACGGCATAGTTGTGATTCATTAGAACCAAACGCCACTGGTTCAATATGTAGCACCAGTCTATTAATCATATATGAGGCTATTCCTCAGTCCGAAGATCCTGGGACTAGATCGGTATAGGTGTATTTTTTTAAAGCAGAATTTTTTGCTACACAACCCTTGCTAAATATCAAAGTTTAGTTGATGATATAAAAAGAAAAAGGACTTTATTCAACATAGAATATGTTAACCATAGTCTTTCAAAAACTCTCATAACAAAGTTTGGTTTTATGGATATTAACTCATTATTTATTCGCTTTCGGACCTACTTTAGAAACATTCCTCCCCGCCAGCAAAAAAAACTGATTTTATTCGCACTATTAGGAATATTCATCATTATTATGTTCATCAAAGGATGTTTGGCCATTGTAATTAACAAACAAAAAGTATCCGCAGAGCCCTTATTAATTCGTGTCAACAACACCATCAAAATTCCCGAGAGCTCTCCATTACGCTCTCATTTGCTCATTAAGACAGTTACTACAAGTACAGCGCCCCACATTGTGAAATTTCCAGGAATTGTAGAAGCTGATCAAAGCAGTACCATCACTATTTTACCCCCAGTAACTGGACGTATTATTCGTCTTGAGACCAAACTGGGAGACGTAGTAAAAAAAGGACAAGTTTTGGCAGTAATGCAATCGTCCGCCCTGGCACAGGCGTATACCGATAAAATTAAAGCACAAAGCGCGTTACAACAAGCGTCAGACGCATTGCAACGCACTCAAAAGGTAAACCGAGCCGGAGGCAGTTCAATTAAAGATTTGCAGCAACAACAAAATAATTACACTCAAGCGCAGGCTGAAATGCAGCGTGCTCAAGCAACTCTTAATGCATTAGGAAACAATCAAAAAGAACATCTGGAAATACAGGCTCCTATAGATGGGAAAATAATTGCGCTTAATTATGGTGTGGGCTCCTATATTAATGATCCGACAAGGGAACTATTTACACTGTCCAATATCCAGTCCGTTTGGGTTACCGCATGCATCCCTGAACACCTTATTGCCAAAGTGGCCAAAGGACAAAAAGTAGATGTTATTTTATCAGCCTATCCACAACAGACATGGAAGGGCAGCATTGCCTTTGTTAATAATATGATCGATGCTGATGCACGCTGCAATAAATCACGTATTGCCATTGCAAATAGCGATGAAAAATTACAACCCAATATGTTTGCATCCATTCATGCTAAAATCCCTCAGGAGGAGCAAATTATCGTCCCCCTATCTTCTATTTTGATGAATAATGACAACACCTCTGTTTTCATAGAAACAGCACCATGGATTTTTACTCGACGCACAGTGGTATTAGGTACTGAAGACGGTAATCACGTGCGGATTTTATCTGGATTGAAAGCGGGTGATCGAATAGTCGCTGCTGGTGGGATACTGGTTAATGATTAATAAACTAATAGCTCTATGCTTTCAAAGGCGTCATATTGCCTGGGGAGCTGCGATTCTCATTGGAGTTTATGGATACATTTCCTGCACGCGAATGACTATTGAGGCATATCCTGAGCTCAATGATGTGACTGTTGTTATCACCACTCAAGTACCGGGATTGGCAGCAGAAGAAATAGAACAACAAATCACCATTCCCTTGGAAAGAGCATTAGTAACACTACCTCATCTTTCAGTATTACGCTCCAGCAGTACTTTTGCTTTGTCGCTAATCACACTGGGCTTTAAAGATAACGCTTCTGAATATTTTGCGCGTGCTCGCGTATTTGAATTACTCAATACAGTCAGCTTGCCCCCGGGAATTCAGCCCACTATTGATCCATTAACTGGCTCTGGCAGTGAAATTTATCGCTATACCCTGGAATCCAATACCAAAGATCTGATGGAACTATCAGAGATTCAACGCTGGATAGTCATGCCTGCTTTAAAACAAGTTCCTGGTATTGCAGAAGTAAATAATTTTGGCGGCTTTACAAAAGAATATCAACTCACCCTCAACCCTTTAAAATTAAGCAGCTATGCTCTTGGCGTCAATGATGTAGTCAATGCAATTATTAATAACTCCTCTTTTGCTGGTGGCGGTCGCGTATCTCGTGGTGAACAGAGTTACATTCTCCGTGGAATGGGACAAATTCATACCTTGGAAGAACTGGGTTCAGTCGTTGTACGTCAACAGCAAAACATCCCTATTTTTACTCGTGATTTGGGGGTATTGGAATTTGGACATAAAGAGCGAGAAGGGATTTTAGGAAAAAACCATAATCCCGACACCATCCAAGGCATTGTCTTGATGCGTAAAGGTGAAAATCCTGGAAAAATTTTAGTAGGTGTCCATGCAAAAATAGATCAACTACAAGAGCAGCTCAAACCAATGGGAGTTTCGATTGTCCCCTATATTGATCGCGATGATCTGGTGCATTTAACAATTCATACCATCACGCATACAGTCATAGAAGGTATTGTTGTAGTCTGTTTGGTACTGATGCTCTTCTTGGGTAATTTTCGCAGTGCATTAGTGGTCACTGTTGCTATTCCAGCCGCGTTGGTATCAGTATTTATCTTCATGAATCTTACCCAGATGCCAGCCAATTTATTTTCACTGGGAGCTATTGATTTTGGGGTTATTGTTGATGGGGCTATCGTCGTAATGGAAGCTATTTTACGTCGAAGAGAAGAGTATCCAGATAAAATTCTTTCCGCTGAGGAAGTATTAAAGGCCACCAACAATGTTGCCCGCCCTATTTTTTTCGCTACTTTAATAATTATATCTGCCTATTTACCCTTGTTTGCTTTTGAGCATGCTGAAGGTAAATTATTTAAGCCAATGGCCTACACCGTTTGTTTCGCTCTGCTTGGTGCACTAATCTGCACCTTGGTACTTATTCCAGGTTTAACCTACACAGCCCTTCGTAAACCACAAAAAATGCACCATAATCGTCCCTTAATCTGGTTAACAGAAAAATATAGCTCACTGCTAAGACAATTACTCAAGCGTCCAAGTATTGCCTATGTTCTTGGCTTAATAACCCTGTCTATGGTGCTAATTCTCGGCTCAACGGCTGGACGAGAATTTTTGCCGGAGCTTGATGAAGGTTCTCTTTGGCTGCAAGCGGAACTTCCTTCAGGTCTTTCTCTGGAAAAAGCAAACACCATGGCGGAAAATCTGCGTCAAACTCTTCTTAAGCATCCCGAAGTTTCTTTTATAGTCACACAGCTAGGACGCAGTGATGATGGCACAGATCCCTGGACTCCCTCTCATATAGAAGCGCCGGTAGGATTAAAGCCCTACTCTCAATGGCCTGACAAGGAGACTAAAGCCCAGTTCATTAATAAGCTCAGCAAAGAGTTTGCTCAAATGCCTGGTTACAATATTGGCATTAGCCAGCCAATTATTGATGGTGTCAATGATATGGTCGGTGGCGCGCATAGCCCTCTTGCTCTGCGTATTTATGGTACAGATTTGCGAGAGTGTCGTCGTATTGGTAATGAGATTGTTGCTATTTTAAAAACCATACCAGGTACAGCTTCTGCATCGTTGTTTCAAGAACCTCCGATTCCACAAATAGCTATTGAAATTGACCGAGACAAAATCGCTCGTTACGGAATCAATGTATCAGATGTAACCAACCTAATCCAAACCAGTCTTGGTGGTGCACCTGTTACAACTGTTTATGTTGAAAATCGTATTTATAATGCAACCGCTCGCTTACCCAAGTCTTATAAAAACAACATCCAATCTTTGGGCGCGTTATTTATTACCAGCCCTAGCGGAGCACAAATCCCTCTGTCCGAATTAGCCCACTTAGAATATAGAACTGGAGAAAGCAATATTTCTCATGAATCAGGAGAACGTCAAGTTACCGTGCGGATGGACAACCGCGGCCGTGATCTGACCTCTTATCTTAACGAAGCCAAATATCGGATAAACAACGAGGTACGATTTGATGCAAAACAATTCCGTCTTGAATGGGCAGGACAATTTCAGAGCCAGGAGCGCGCAGAAAAACGTTTGGTTTATATTTTAGGCATCATGTTGATCATGATGGGATTACTCTTATTTTTTGAATTTCAAAAATTACACTTAGTACTGTTAGTTTTAGGTGTAGTACCGATGGCAACTCTAGGTGGACTCATTACCTTGCATCTCACCGGAGAAACACTCAATGTGGCCACCGCAGTTGGCTTTATTGCCCTTTTTGGCGTGTCTGTGCAAAACGCCATCATTATGTTAGCTAATATACGTCGCGTGCGCTCCTCTAATAAATCCCTCAGCCGTGCGGTAGTCAACGGGGCTACTGAGCGATTGCGTCCAGTACTATTGACGGCCACTGTAGCCTCTTTTGGAATGTTGCCCGCTGCATTAGCCACCGGAGTGGGAACCGATGTACAACGAGGTCTTGCTACAGTCATTGTGGGTGGTTTGGCCGTGTCCACTCTTCTGACTTTGTTTATTTTACCAACCTACTACTACGCTTTAGCACGCTTTTTAGAACATAATGGCTCTGGATTTCCTTTATGGAGAAGAAAGCGATGAGCACTAAAAATAGGTCTTTTTTTGCTTTAATCACCTCTACTCTCTGTAGCAAGTTATACATGAGTATAGTGCTTGCGAGTATTTTAAATGGTTGTGCAGTTGGCCCGGATTATCATAGACCGGCACTCTCATTGCCCTCAAGTTATACTGCACAAAACATGAACCCAAAATCCAGTGCTAGAAAATCATTGCCGACTAAACAAATTTTTGTATCCCAAAACAATCTTCCCAATCAATGGTGGACATTATTTAAATCCCAACCTTTGAACGAACTAGTAATGGCAAGCCTGCTCTTCAATCCTACTATAGAAGCCGCTCAAGAAGCTTTGAGAAGTTCTCTGGAAATTGCTTACAGCGCAAAGGGAGCTTTATTTCCCGCTGTAGGCGTTTCGTTTAATCCAACCACTCAAAAAACCGCTGACATATTGACCAGTGTGCTTGCAAATAATCAATACCAATACTCGCTTTATACTGGGCAGGTTTTTGTGTCTTATTCTCCTGATGTTTTTGGTGGAGTCCGGCGACAACTGGAGTCATTGATGGCTCAGGCTGAGACCCAAAAAGCACAATTAAATGCAACTTATTTAACCTTAACCGCAAATGTCGTGAATGCAGCAATCCAGGAATCGGCTTTACGCGAGCAAATTAGTGCAACTCAGGAAATTATTAACAGCCAAAAGAAATTACTGGCAATTAGCCAAAAACAATTGCGCCTGGGGGATATTGCTCTAATAGATGTTGCCAGCCAACAAGCCGCATTGGCCTCAGCAGAAGCAACTTTGCCTCCTTTAACAAAGCAGTTGGCCATCCAGCGTGATTTGCTTAATGCGTTAACTGGTCGTTTTCCTGATGATCCCCGGACACCAATAATTCACCTCAGCAGCTTGCATCTGCCAAAAGAACTTCCTATCTCTATTCCCTCAGAACTGCTGGAGAATCGGCCAGATATTCGCGCCGCTGAAGCACAAATGCATGCCGCCAATGCCCTTATTGGTGTTGCAGTCGCTAATCGCCTGCCCAATTTCACTCTTACCGGCACCAATCTGGGCACATCGGCTACATCGATTGCATCATTGTTGCAACCCGACACGCGCTTTTGGGCATTGGCAGGAATTATTACCCAACCTATTTTTGCTGGCGGTAGCTTAAAACATCGACAACGTGCAGCAGAAGCGGCTTACAGACAAACTGCTGCGCAATATCGAAGCACCATTATTAATGCCTTCCAAAATGTAGCCGATACTTTAAAAGCCATACAAATAAATAATCTTGCCATCCATGCGGCACAAAATGCCGAACAAGCTGCGCGTACTAGCCTTAACATTGCTCGACACCAGCACACCCTGGGTGATAGCAGCATCGCAACCTTACTCATTAATCAACAACTATACCAACAAGCCAAGCTGAATTTAATCCAAACTCAAGTCAATCAGCTAGCAGATACCGTTGCTCTTTTTCAAGCTTTAGGCGGGGGATGGCAAAACGCCGATAATTCCTCCAAAAAATAACTGGTATCAAAAGCAGAATGTTCTCTTTTCATTGACAATGGTAGTGGAAGTACAATATTCAACATCAAAATACTGCTTTCGGATGAATTCTTCCTAAGCAAAAATAGACTCAAGCTGCCTAATCCCCTACTTTTAACGCCTGTTAAAAATAGGCCGTTCACCGTCCTTTAACAACAGTGCCAACTCTTTAAAATTCTCTACGATCATATCTGCATTAGCCAGTTGATTTCGACTCAGTGTTGTCAACAATCCAGCAACCAGCATTCCACTTGCTTTAGCAGCAGCAACACCATGTTCCGAATCTTCTATAACAAGGCAGTTTTCTGGTTTTGCTTGAAGACGATGAGCTGCCAGTAAATATCCTTCTGGAGATGGTTTGCCCAAAATTACGTCTTCACAACTGACTATGGTGTTAAAATAAGAAGCAAGGCGACCGTAATGAATTTTTTCCAGTATTTTAAGTATTGAATGACGATTGGAGCCACTGCAGATGCCAATTTTTTCATATCGTTGTGCCACTCTATCTAAAAACCAATCCAGCTCCGGAATCATGGGTAATTGCTCACTTTGTTCGATGAGCTCGTTGTAAGCAAAGACTTTTAGTTCTATCCATTCATCGATTTGTGATTTGGAACAGTCAAGACCTTTATCATTCAGAATCTTGGGAAATACAGTACTATCACTTAATCCCAGATAATGGGTTCTATATTCTTCATAATCAAGACGAATGCCTATTTGATTTAATACATGGGCTAGTGCCTTAAAATGCATGGGCTCACTATTGAGTATTACTCCATCAAAATCAAAAATTATCGTATTAATCACTTTATTACCTCTGTTCATTGGATTGATTAAATACAATCATCTAATAATGTCCTTTCACTCACTTGTCTCTTTGGTAAAAAGATAATTCATTATATTTTAGACAAGTATTGCCTCCATTTCCTAAAAAATTTGCTTATTGAAAAACAGATTTCAATCCTATATTGTGCTTGTTGATTATAAGGTTCTGATAATCTTGAATTTAAAATAAGGAAGTATTCATGAAAGAAAGTAAATCAAAGGTATTCAATTTAAGTGATTATAAAATTCTTGATTATTTAATAAGCCATGTGGAACTGGAAATCGATATATCCAAAGATCCTGTGCAAACAAAAGCATCAATTACTGTAATCCCTAATTCTCAGGTGGAAGATCATTCGGATGATTTGATTTTGGATGGGGAAAATATGAAATTAACTTCAATTGCTCTCAATGGAAACCCACTTGATGAAACGCAATTTGAAGTAACGGAACATTCTCTAATAGTCAAGAACGTACCACAAAGTGAACCATTTATCCTGACTACCACTACACTTCTTGGCGAAAATACTGATTTATTTGGCTTGTATAAAACTGAGGGTACAGTACTCGTAAAGGCGGAAACAGAAGGTTTGCGTCGCGTACTTTATTGCAATGACAGACCCGATAATTTAGCAACATACAAAACGACAATAATTGCAAGTGAGCTGGATTTTCCTGTCTTATTATGCAATGGAAAAGCGTTGGGGCGAGCCCAATTGCCAGATGGTCTTCATTCAGTAACCTGGATGGACGAAGTGCCGAAACCCAGTTATTTATTCGCTATGGTTGCAGGTAAATTGCACCGTTCAGAAGCCCATTTTACAACTCGTTCAGGCCGAGATTTGCCTATTGTATTTTATGTCCCGCCTGAGGCAACAAAACAATGTGCTTTTGCTAAAGAGGTTCTTGCTGCAGCAATGGCTTGGGATGAAAGAACCTATAACCTCGAATGCGATTTGCACCAGCACATGGTTGCTGGAGTGGATAAATACGCCTCTGGTGCTTCAGAACCAACTGGCCTGAATTTATTCAATACAGCCAATTTATTTGCCAGCCCAGAAAGTACCACTGACTTAGGGATATTGAGAGTTCTTGAAGTCGTAGCACATGAATTTTTTCATTATTGGTCTGGAGATCGGGTAACGATTAGAGATTGGTTTAACTTGCCTTTTAAGGAGGGTCTGACTACCTTTAGAGCGGCCATGTTTCGTGAAGAGTTGCTAGGTACTGATTTGGTGAGGCTTATGGATGGGAAAAACCTCGATCCACGTGCGCCGAGACAAAGCACGTATACTGCAGTGAGAAGTTTGTATACTGCCGCGGCATATGAGAAAAGTGCTGATATATTTCGTATGATGATGCTTACTCTGGGTAAGGATGTGTTTTATAGCGGAATGACCGAGTTTCTGAAGACTCATGACGGCAAAGCCGTGACCCTTGAAAATATGCTAGAGTCGTTAACTCATACCAGTGGAGTCGATGTTCACCGCTTTTTATCCTGGTTTACGGAACCGGGTATTCCTGCATTAAATGTTACTGATGAATACAATCCAGATACAAAAACCTATACTTTAAAAGTAAAAACCACGGATGGGAAGTCAAGACCCATACCTTTGATTATGGGATTATTAGACCGTTCAGGGAAAGAAATTAAAGGTGATACTTTGTTAATGATTGATCAGCCTGATATGGAGTTTACAATGACAGAGGTTGAGACCCGCCCTGTCCCCTCTTTATTACGCAGTTTTTCCGCTCCGGTTAACTTGAAGTATCCCTATTCTCAAGAAGAATTAGTACTGCTTATGCAGCACGATACCAATATTTATAACCGCAGTGAAGCAGCAAAATTAGCTGTCACTCAGATGGTGAAAGATTATTGTTCAGGCAAATCACTCAATTGTACTTCAGCAATTTTTGATAGCTTTCGTTCGGTACTAACCGATCATTCGCTTAATGAATGGTTACAGGCAGAATTGTTGACTTTACCATCGGAAGAAGAGTTGGCTCTCGAATTTGCCAAACCCGATTTTGAAAAAATTGCAGAAGCACGTCAATTAATTCAGAGCGCTCTTGCTCAGGAATTAAAGACTGATTTATTTAAACTTTATAATGACCTGCAATTACGAGAACCGGTAAAATCACCTCAATTTAGTATTTTTGACATTAAAGATGCAGGAGTACGACGTCTAAAAGAAGTTTGTACTTCTTATTTTCAATATACCGACTCAGTGCAAACTGAACACTATTTGATTTTGCAATTTAAAGATGCTTTAAATGTTAATATGACTGACACTTATTCGGCACTGAAGCAGTTGTGTGAGATGAATTCGAGTAAAGTCGATAGTCTATTGAATGATTATTATCAGCATTGGAAAAACGATGCAACTGCAGTGAATTATTGGTTTACAATTCAAGCATCAACTCATTCGCATAGTGTCGTTCAAAGAGTAGAAGAATTAACTCATCACCCAGCTTTTGACTTATCGAATCCCAATAAAGTCTATGCATTGTTGCGATCTTTTATTAAAAATCCCTATGGCTTTCATGCGAAATCAGGTCAAGGTTATCAACTTATCGCAGATAACATCCTGCTATTGGATAAAATAAACCCTACTTTGGCTGCAAATTTGACAGAAAGCTTCGTGAACTGGGAAACATTTGATGAGTCACGTCAACAGATGATGCTAATGAATTTAAAGCGAATCAATAGTAATGCGGTATCAGATGATGTGAGAAACGCAGCAAAAAAGGGGTTAGATAAATACAGGGAGAAACCACCGTTGCCTATTCATTTAACTTTGCTGGGCAGTTCTTCTAATGGTGAATCATCGCAAATGGCTCATGAAGAAGGAGTAAATCCTGGAGGTACATCAACTAGGGCGTGTTGACAATTGCCCCTCTTCCAAATGATTTTATTTCAATCCTTTTTAAAAAGGTGATTTCTGTTTGCGTTTAATGAGGAATTCACTTTCATCTAGATAAGCGTATAATTCCATCCTTTATATATAAGTTATAAGGAGATATTATGGGACCAGAAACCCACGTTAATCCTGACGATCAATACATCAATACATTAATAGCAGCAAGTACATCAGGGCTTCTTGGAGCTGGTGCGAGTTTCTTTTTTAAAGGTTTGAAAATACGGATACAAAGCGGACAAGCCTTACCTAGCATGTCACAATTGGGTGCGTACTATTGGGCTAAAGAAACGTTTCGTGGCACACTGAGTTATGCTGGATGCCTTGTTTCCACCTCTATAGTTCAACAAATGATGGCCAGGTATTTAGAAAAACAAAATCTATCTCAAACGACTCTAGGTAAGTGGTCTGAAACTTTATTTTCAGGAGCTCTTGGTGGTGTGACCTACAATATTGCTGAAAATATTATACTCGAACAACAAAGAAAACGAATGAACGCATTGGATGCAACCAGAAGTTTGCTTCAACAATCTCCAACACGAATTATTCGTGGTCTTCCATTCGTTATGGCTAGAGAAGCTGTATTCGGATTTTGCTATTTAAAAGGAGTAAAACAAGCCGGGGACTATGCTAGAGAGCAATGGGGAAGTAAATATGAAATGCCTGCCCAAATTTTGGCAGGAATGGGTGGAGCCTTAATATCACATCCTTTTGATACGTCATCTACTACCATGCAGGCGTATGGCTATAATAAGCCTAGCCAAGCGATACGACATTTATTATCTGAGGCAAGTCCTTTTAAAGCATTATATCGAGGCGGGTTAGCAAGACTTGGTTTATTTACTTCATCTGCACTCGTTATGAATAGTGTACGCGAGAGGGTTATGGAGCATTTAGAGACACCGTCGGTATAGTTGTAACTGTTTGCTTATGTAGGTGGATATCAACAAGTAGGCCTAGCGCACCGGAACTTGCGCTCTGCCGCAAAAATTTAAAAACTGTCCATTTTATTGAATCAAATCACTTCGATAACTGGCTAATGTCATGGGTGACTTGTCGGTAGATTTCTGATAGTCGATGTAGATCCCAATATAAGTATTTCTAGACATTACCTATTATGCGATTAGTTGGGGGATATTTAATCGCATAATGATTATTATGCGATTTATATTTAACAACTAGCAAATGACAAATACATTCTACTCAAGAGCATTACTATGTCATTAAGCAATTACTGATTTACAATTTCCTCCCTTTTAAGGGATACTATCCAATTGAATTTTTACCAGTTTGAGAATCTCATCCAACATTTGCTGTATTGTTTCAGTATTTCCTGAAGATTGTTTATAGATTACATTAACTAAAAAAGAAGATAGGGCATTAGAAACCATTTTGTGATTACGAAAATGAGGCTCTAACTTCTCCATACTTTGAACTAAGGATGAGAATAAATTTGACCCAATAAGATTCATGGCCTGAGAGTATTCTTCATCAGTTGGTGCTGATTTAGTATTTACATTCATATTTTTTCCTACAATATTAATTTGCGGAGCAAGTATAAAGAAATTCATTGAAGAGTTGAATACAGCGTGCTGTGAGCAATAAATCAAACAACTGATTTAAAACGCAAATAATATTATAATTAACAAATTAGGCAACGTCCCTGAAGTTTGTTTAGACAAGATTTAATCTTGAAATGAGCACAGATTTTTCAATTTCACTTCGAACTGCCCCCTCTCCCACGATAGTAACTTTGATAGTGGTCCGACCCGGGTAGATCGGTAACACAAATGACCGGATACATAGGTAACAGTTAATCTAATCTCATTCCCTATAAAGGAGATTGAGATGCCTTGGAAAGAGACTGTTGCTATGAGAGAAAGAATAAAATTCATATCTAATTACATGGAAAAGAGCTTTGATAGCTTTTCAGAGCTATGCGCATTTTATGGAGTGAGTAGAAAAACAGGTTATAAGTATGTTAATCAATTTAAAGAATCAGGAATTGATGGCTTAAAAGAACGATCAAGATCACCTCATCGGCATGGCCTAAAAACAGCTCAATGGATGGAAGATAATATTTTAAAGATTCGCAAGAAGCACACCAGCTGGGGTGGTAAAAAGATTCATAATTGGCTTCAACAAGAATACCCTGAGACAGAATGGCCTTCCAAAAGCACTATAGATGATATTCTTAAAAGAAATGGTCTTGTAAGAAAACGAAGAGTTCGAGGTCACGTAGCACCATATAATGAGCCTTTTTCATTGTGCACAAATCCGAATGATGTATGGAGTATCGATTTCATGGGACAGTTTTATCTAGGGAATAAAAAACGTTGTTACCCATTAACGGTGACTGATAATTTTAGTCGTTATCTTTTAGATATAAGAGCATTCGATGCGATATCGAGCTTAAAAACGAAAGAAACACTAGAGAATCTCTTTATGATTCATGGATTACCTAAAGCAATTAAAAGCGACAATGGTGTCCCTTTTGCTAGTACGGGGATTGCCGGTTTATCTCAATTATCTATTTGGTTAATTAAGCTTGGAATTATACCTGAGCGGATCCGAAAAGGGCATCCAGAGGAAAATGGCAGACATGAACGTATGCACTTAACTTTAAAAATAGAAACCACCCTGCCTCCTATGAATGATCAAGTGGCTCAACAAATACGGTTCGATGAGTTTAGAAAAGAGTTTAATGAAGAAAGACCGCATGAGGGAATCGATTTTCAACGCCCATTTAGGCTTTATTCGAATTCTGAACGCGCTTTTCCCAAAAGATTACCTAAAATAGAATATGATACAAGGCATGTGGAAACCCGAAAAGTGAGAAGCAATGGAACGATTAAATGGAAAGGAAAAGAAATTTTTTTATCTGAATTATTAATCGGGGAAACCATTGGCTTTATACCCCGAAGCGACGATCAATGGAATCTACATTTCTCTTTTATGCCTATTTCTATTTTTAATGAAAGAGAACAAAAAATGTATAAAATATGATATAAAAGTGTTACCGATATATCCGGTCATTTATGTTACCTATGTTCCGGTCATACAGCATCATCATACTATCAAAGTTCCTATCGCGGGAGAGGGGGCAGTTCGAAGTGAAATTGAAAAATCTGTGCCCATTTCTAGATTAAGTCTTGTCTAAACAAACTTCAGGGACGTTGCCTAATATAATAATTAACAAATTAATTATAATCAGTTGTTTGTTTTATAGTTCACATTTGCCCCGTTTCTGTTATTACACCCATGGTTCCAAAAGTAAGGACTTATTAGCTTTGTGAAACAAAGGGGTTGTAAATTTTTAAATGAAACCACCGTATTCGACATCGCAAGTACGGTGGTATAAGCTGTTGGGTCGTGAGTCTCCTCCGACTCGATTTCACTTTGCTCCATTCAATATTATTGTTTTAAAAACCAAGGTGCGAGCAAAAAATTAATTTATAAGACAGGCTTCTTCTTCTAGAGCTCCACTTAATACAGAATACTCGCCATTTACCCAATGAATCATTGCGTGGCCAGATTTTTCACTGGGTCTATATAAATGGCCGGTGACATGCTCTAAATATCCTGGATTAGTAAACATGGCCACAGCGATTCGGTTCCTTAATGTTTTATATTGTCCATTAGTGTACATTAAAGAAATTTCGCCATCCCTTGTAACACTCGCACCCGCTAACACGCCCATAGGATAGCCATCACTCTGTATGAATTGAACAGAAAATGGGCTTTCAAATTGTGTACTTGTTTTAAAATCAATTTTCAATTCGTGCATACCGTACTCAGCTGGCCATTGAATATGACCTAATCCTTCTTGTTTGCTGAACGTTCCTCGTGGATTGAAAACCAATGTCCCTTTATCCCTTTCAACTTCATCAACAAATACTCGAGCTTGCCAAGTACCCATAACAATTTTTGCTGATTTAATGGTTACTACATGTGTGTTAGATAGAGAATCATAGATGATCATGGAGCTTTGATAGTCACTACCCTCAGATGCCGAAGCAGGAAAATTGATGTTGATGTTAATTTTGCTGGTTGCCTTAGGCGCTAAATTTTTTATAGGAATTTTGATTTTACTCAAATGGCTAGCATCTGATTTTTGTGTTACCGCGAGTAGATAGTCACCTTCATTACTCCGAAAATAGTAGTCTTTGTCCAAATACATTTTTCCTAAACGAGTGAACAATAATTCACTGTCTTTTTTGCCACGAGATACAACAAAATAGCCTTTATTCGTCAAAGCAAGATCAAATGGGTTATCCGTAACTGAAATAGGACATTGATTAATAGTTAAAGGCTCTTTAGTTAATTTAAATAGGTTGCCCGCATGCAATTGAGGTGAAACAACTAGAGCTGCTGCTATTAGAATCGATTTAATGTGCATGTAAATTCCTTTTAAATGAATACAATTGTTTAAAGAAACCCCTTTTCTTTATCACAAAACTTTATCATTTCTATTATCTTGACTCAACCTGATCTTTCTGTGGCAAAAAATTAAACAGATAAAAGCTCATATTTTTGCTGGCTCCCTAACGCAAAAATATAAAAAACTCTCTGTTGTCACAACTTTACTCAGAGGGGTTCATTGCAGGAAGGTACGGAATTTCCCAGCACACCCCTACAAGCCTGTTTGTGACCGTTTATCAAGGTCAATGCCACGGAAATTCAGTTGCGGCATGAGCAAGTACTATCCTTCAACAAATCTTTAGCAATGCGGTGGCTAGACTTATTTTGGACTGGTGGTTGGCGTAGAAGAGTCCGTAGGTTCTTCCTTCACAGTACCAGAACATTCCGCTGCAATCGCATCAATGGATTGATCGTATTCTTTATCAGTAATTGTTTCTGATTTTTTAATCAGTTCCATGAGTTTAGGCTGAGCGCATCCGCAGTAGGATGTAGTAAACTTTTTATCTTCATCAGTTTGTTTGGGGTAAATTAAACTCCATCTATCCTGACAATATTCAGTGAAATCATTTGCTTTTGCATCTGAA
The DNA here is from genome assembly GCF_000423305.1 of Legionella moravica DSM 19234. Taxonomy (GTDB): domain Bacteria; phylum Pseudomonadota; class Gammaproteobacteria; order Legionellales; family Legionellaceae; genus Legionella; species Legionella moravica. The sequence continues at coordinate 276,173 of NZ_KE383999.1, forward strand.
AGACCGATTTCTTCTTCTAAAGAATCCATAGCATCATGAAGCAAGGTTCGAGACAAACAAATTTGAATGGCATGATTGATTTCTTCTTCAGTGTTCATAGGTTGCGTGGATGCACAAGCACAATATTTTTCACCAAAATTTTTATAATCTACTTTATCAGTACCCTGCTTGCCTTTATCCATCCAGGAATTGATACAAACGGATTGAAATGAGCCGTCTGGTTGAGCCGAGTTGTCGGAATAAGCGGATATTGAGCACAGCCCAAGAGTAGCAACAACCAACATTCGTTTTAATGAAAAAGCTCTCATTCTATGTCACTCCATTGATTAGATTCGATTAAAGTAGGATAGAACTTACGAACTTATCCAGTGGGAAATATTCGTAAGTTCCATTTTATGGTAAATAGCATAACCCATGTCCCATAAGTTAGCTACTGAATGAAAAGTTCTACTCCCAATTAACTTCCTTTCGTAGGTGATATTGTTGGAAGATTTTGATTCATTTCTTCTTTCGCTTTCTCTATAAATGTTTGGCCTTTGGATTGCCAAAACTTAGGTGAATTACCGGTCACTGCTGATACTATAGCTAAAGCGGCCAGGCCGGGTAATACTCCCGTTAAAACGATGCCGATTACAGCTGCTGTATTGGCAATATATCTTTGCCATTTAGGATCTTTATGTTTTTTAATGTCCTCATTGGCTTCGTTTAGTTTAGTATAAAATCCAATGACTTTGTCGCTGGGTTTTATTACCCTGTCATCATTAAGGTGTTCAAATAATGCGCTGACACTATCGATTTTTTTCTTCAATATAGAGCTGGACTCGTTTTCAGGCCATACATCTATTCGTCGAATGTCTTCAATTAACGATGGTATGCTTGCATTCGTAACAACAAGGTCATGATTAACGCTCTGTTTCACTTCTTTAGCGAGATGGATAAGGTATTCTTGCGTTAATGGTATAAGCTTGCTTCTTACCAGCATTTGGCATTGCAACTCAGTATCATTATTTAATACGTCTTTAAGACTCTGATTTTCATCGGCTAACGCACGTTGCCCGTTTAAGGCACTTCTATTAGATTGCTGTAATCTTGCAAAAATCTGTTGATTTTCAATTTCCAGTCTTGCAATAGTTGTTTCAAGTGCTGATTTTTCACCTTGTGCAGCAGCCAGACCTTCTTCAAGTCGTGCTTTGTTCTCAGTCAGAGTTGAAATAGACGCATCAAGTGCTGATTTCTCGCCTTGTACAGCAGCCAGACCTTCTTCAAGTCGTGCTTTGTCCTCAGTCAGAGTTGAAATAACGGCATCAAGTACGGATTTCTCGCCTTGTACAACAACCAGACTTTCTTCGACTCGTGCTTTGTCATTAATCAGAGTTGAATTAGCAGCTTCTAGTGCTAATTTCTCGCCTCTTACAGCAGTCAGGCTTTCTTCAAGTTGTGCATTATCCGAAGTCAGACTTGAAACATTTGACTTAAGTACTTGATTTTCTCGACCCAAACTGGCGTTTTGTTGTTCGAGCAGCCGTTTTGCTGACTCGAGCGCTAAAGTGCCTGCTTGCTGTTCTTCATTTTGCCTTTCTAATGTTCTCAGTTGTAATTGAAGCTCAGAAATTGTTGTGTTACGGCGGGCCAGTTCCATTTCTACATGATTTACAGCACCTAGACCAATCGCAAGTCCTTCAATCTGTTTGTATAATGCATCGTTGTTGGCATACAAAGGTTTAATTTCTCGAAGCAAATCTAATTTATGATTTACTATATATTCAGCTACTAATCGGATTAAATGATCTCGCTGTTCTTCGAGCTCATTATTCCACTTAGTGTAATCCAGTTCATCATTAAATGCTTTGAAATCAGGTAATTTGACTCTAAAGTGCTCAATGCGGTGATGTGCACTAATTACTTCAGCCATCAGGTTTTCGGTGTCATAATCAATACTGTCCTCAAGTGCTTCATTCATCACCCCATTGACCCATTGCAGCGAGTTATTCGCTAACTCTGAATGGAGTTCTGCTGAAGCCAATTGCTCAGCAAACTCTCTGTACGAAATCAGTTCTTGATCAATAAATTCTCTGATTGCTTGAGGATTTGGATTTCGTTCCTTTAACTGTTGCATTTCTATCAACGTTCGTCGTATTTTAATATCTAAATTGTATTCATTACTATTTCGTCCATCAGATAGCTGATTTAAATTCGTACTGATCTCCTGAAGTTTATTTTGTAAAACATTAAAAAATGTATTTTCCCTCAGCTTGATTGAAATATTTTTATAGTCTTCTGCTAGTGACTCTCGTTTTGAAGTCAGAGTTGATTCAAGACTTGTATTTAATACTTCATTAATTTTTTGTGCCACTTCATTGTCAGGATCTCTTGCAAGATTTCTAAACTCCGCAAAGGCGCTCTGAACTGCGAAATACAATGATGCTCTTTCTTCTGGATTGGTCAATTGATCCTGTAGATAAGGTCTTCTGACTTCTTCGATTAACATTTTTAAGCCATCAAGCATCAACGCAAAACCCTCTTTTGTCTCGATTGTGGCAGCCAATGTATCCAATCTCACAGAGTCAGTAATGTTTGCTAGCGCAGCCGGTCGATCTTTCAAATCCTTCAGGGCTTTTGTGTGTAGGCATAAACTAACAAAACGTTGAACTGATTGATTTATTGTTTCGTTTAACGGTGCATTATTTCTTAGCCCTAACTCATGAGTTAGATGAATGCGCGCATGCTCATAGTTTAAAAAGCGTCCACCGGGAACTACGGGTACTACTGATTCAAGATAAGTATCATTATGGGCTTGATAATGAACAATACGTTGATCAAGTACATTCCATATGCGTCTGATAAATGCTTGTTCCTGACCCAATACGGGATAGGATGTTTTATTAAATTGACGATAGGCATCCCTGTTAGTGATAATTTCGTCATACAAACGGTAGTATAACGCTTGAACCCGATTATTAAATTCAGGTGAATATTCAGTCCCATCAAATAGCGGGGATATCAACTCTGCAAAGGGATCATCAGGATTATCTCCTGGATGAAGTGTTACATCATGCCTTTTTAAAAATTCAATGATTTTAATTAAGACGAGCTCTTGTACGTGATCAGTAGTACCATCGGGATTAATTTTTCTTTGTTGATCACTCAAGTTACCAGAACCTGTGCCATGGTGGCCTGGCAAGCTAACGAGCTTAAATTGAGTGTCCGGAGAGTCACATTTAGGCACAATGGCTTTAAAACATCGAGTTCTTTCATTCTCGTAGGTATATTGTTCGTATTCACTAACTATCTTTGGGACTCTGTAGAACCGGGGATCTCTCCATGCCAAGCTTGAAGCATGAGTGACAACCATATAGTTACCCCCAGGGACTGGGTCAATATTGAGTATGGATAATTTTACCTTTCCAATATGCGCTGCAACGTGATCGAGATTGATTGATGATAAAGCATCTCGGTGAGTTCCGTTCATTGCTGTTCGGGTATATTTGCATTCACTGTTGCTTAATTGTCTTCTATCATAATTAGGATCCGATAAAAGAGATTGAATGCGTTCCAGTTCATGAGCAACAAGAATCGCCTCTACTGCTCCCCTGCTATGAGCTATGATGCTGATGTTTTCTTCACCGCGGCTAATCGCTTCCAATATTGCTTGTACACCTCGCGCAATTCGATCCCCTACTTCTTGCCCTAAAGTAGTTGGTCCGTTTACCACAGCGACATTTGAGTTCCTGAACTGTGTGCATTCGTCTACAGCTTGGGGACTACCTTGAATCATGGTAGAAATGTAACTTAATGTTTCTGCCTTGTCGTATGCATTCTCAAGTCTGCCTGGGGTATATGCAGTATCGGTACCCAATAATGTTAAAGTAAAAGTCATTGCACTCTCGAATTCTTTTTTATGTTCTTTTAGTATATTATATGATCATTAAGGCAACATTAAATAACTACACCTCAAAACCATACCCAGTGTAAGTTTTATAACCAATTCTCATTGTCAGATTTAATTTCCGAAGCATGTTCTCCCAGCCTGTCAGTAACCAATCAAGCCATATAAGGCCAGGATTCACCATTGCCATAGAATCTCTGTTTTTTGTGAACTACTGCAGCTTCTGTAAATGGAGGGTCAAAGGAAGGTTTATGAGTATATTCAGTATTCTTTCCGAGCATGAATAAAAAATAATCCGGATTGACAGTAACATGTTCGACTAATAAAACTTGCCATAGCGCGTGCAAATCATTAACTTTGGACATAGTAAGCTCTACAATTCTGGAGCCAACTCGAAAATATTCCTTCAGCATTCAGTTCAATGCAGTACGGGGTTTAGCTAAAACACAGGGGTAACCTGCGCCATGTAAACTATGATTTATTGATGCAATTCTATATTTTAAAAATCCATTTGATTTTCGAAACGGAACATAGGTTAAAAATAGAACACACTCTATGCTTTTTTTGTAAGACTGTCAATAAGGTTTATATGCATCCATGTACATTCTGATGCAATGGGGAGTGGCTAATCGGCATGATATATTCGCTGCGTTATACATAAGGTTTTTCCATCATCGCGCTTCACTTCCGAGCTCCCTTAATTGTGATGCTACACGATGGCGAGATTTAAAAGAAAATCACATTGATACTTTTATGCTCTCAGAGTAAAATATTTCAACATCAATCAATTTCATCCGTCTATTTAAATGAAAAAACCAACAAGTCCTCTAGGCAAACTATCTATTTTTTCTTCTGAATCACTACAGAATACAAAGTTAAATACTAATGTAGCGGCACCTTCTTTAACAGCTGTTGCAACAAATCTTGGAGTAAGTTCAATTACGTCAATGGCGAGCATCGAGCCCATTTCTCTTTCAGTGTACCTAGGTTGTATCATCTTGGGAATAGCTTGTTTACCAGGGTTTACTTCCGGCTTATTATTAGGCTCATTATGCACTTTGGCCGTCGGTTCTCTTTCCCAAATCATGCAATTTATTGATCCTTTATATGTGCGAAATAGTCACTATTACCGTTATGTACTTGATAATCCTTTAACAGTAACAATAACAGCCCCTCTAATAGAAGAGCTTATTTTCCGTGGGTTGCTATTAACAGTAGCTTTAATCGCAGTTACAACTTTATTCCCTATAACTACGACAATAATGATGTGGGAAACAGGTATATCACTTGCAGCGGCAATCGCAATAAGCGCAGTAGCCATGGTGTTCGGTCTGGTCCATCTTGGTAATGAGCATGAGGGAGCTTATCGCCAAGCGTTTATAGCGACTCTTTCAGGAATAGCATTCGGAGTTATGGCACTTCAATTTGGGCTCGGAACTGCTATTGGAGCGCACGTCATCAATAATTCAATCTCATACACCATTGCCTATTTATCAGACTTAGGTTTTCTCAAACCTTCGTTAGGTTTGTCAGTGCAATCTGAAGAGTCCGACACTTCTGAATTAAACTTCGCTATGTAGCATCTATTTAATCTGTTAGGGAGGCATTCGAGCACCTTAATCGAAGCACCTCCCAAAGAAATTTGAACTATTAATAACTTAAATTAACGGTATCGTTATTGGGGTGTTTAATCGACACCATAGAATTCTAACCCGCTGACTTTTATGACCTCACATTAATTGACATACGTAGGTCAATGGCTTGCAATGTGACTCATGAATAAATACACACTCCACAGAGCTTTTAAAAAAACACGATTGCGATGGATTTAATCGTGGAACAATTTAATGCAACTTTGAAATGAGCTTATTTTTCAATGAATTCACTACTCTATACACAAGGTTATCCACAGAAATTGTGGATAACATAAACTGAATAGAATAAAGAAGATGGCCTTATAGCCTATGTAAATAAAGGGTTTTGGAATTCGTGATTATAAACAGGGAATATGGACGGTGAAAAATGATTAAAATTATCCACAGATAAAAACGTGTGTGTAAACACAATGCGGGGCATGTATTATATCAAATTTATTATTAAATTACAGTCATTTTTTAATTTTTAATGTTTATTAGATTTTGTTGATAATGTGTATCTGCCTTGGCTTGTTTCTGTGTCTTGATCTCATCTCAGACGATATCTGCGCGTTGTGTGATTTAAGGATTCAAAAGTAATGTATTTAACACGCCCTAAGTTGGAATTCTTTACACCCATCCATGAAAATTAAAATAGATTGATTATCATTAACTACTAAGAGTTTTTCTAAGAAGAATAGCATCTTCAACTCCATGCTCATCTTTATAGTAATCTTTCTTGATTTCCACTTCTTCAAAGCCTAGTGATTGATACAGGTGTAAAGCATTATAGTTACTTGGTCTGACCTCAAGAATTACTTGTTTAGTCTCCGTAAATTTGGATAAGGAATAAAGGACCGTTTGCAGTAGTTTTCGCCCTAATCCTTTTGACTGAAGGGGTTTTGCTATACAAAAATTTAAAATATGACAACAGTTATTACTAATTCGGGAAATGATATATCCACCAAGAACTGGATTATCCCCATTGTTTATTTCCAGTACGCGACAATCATAACCGACCAAAACACAGTCTCTTAATATATCCTTACTCCATGGAGCAATATGAACATTAGTTTCTATAGAATAAACATTGTCTATATCAGATTCTTTCATACGACGAATGTTAAGTATCATTCGATGCTCCCGATATTTTGTAGCAATACATACAGAGTATTTATGACGAATCACTGTATTTCAAATAAGTCAGAACAAATATATTCGCGAATTATTCAAAATACAGCCGCAAATGAGCAGTAAAAAGATGATACTGAAACTTTATTCGGAGCTTGTTTTCTATATACAAAAATAGATTTGGATTAGAAAAACAAGCTTCGTTAGATAAGGGTTATAGAGAAATTTTAACTTCCTATAGCCCTGGTTCAATTAGTTACCAGTTACCAATTTATTTCTTTTTCTTTTTGGGTAAATAAAGATCGGTAATCGTTCCCTCAAATGCTTCTGCTGCTTGAGCTATTGTTTCAGATAAAGTTGGATGAGGATGAATTGTTAATGCAATATCCTCAACATCGCAACACATTTCAATAGCTAAAGCTGTCTCTGCAATGAGATCCCCAGCATTGATACCGACAATTCCAGCGCCTAGTATACGGTTTGTTTCAGGACAAAATAGTAATTTGGTCATCCCTTCTTCCCTGCCCATACTTAATGCCCGACCACTGGCAGCCCATGGGAACGTGGCTTTTTCGTAATTAATGCCTTTTTCTTTTGCTTCTTTTTCAGTTAAACCAACCCAGGCCAGTTCAGGATCTGTATAAGCAACGCTGGCAATACATTTTGGTTCAAAATAATGTTTTTTACCGGCAATAACTTCAGCTGCCACTTTGCCTTCAGGAATGGCTTTATGAGCAAGCATAGGTTGGCCCACAACATCACCAATGGCAAAAATATGGGGAACATTGGTTCTTAGTTGATTGTCCACTTTAATAAACCCACGTTCATCAACTTTAACCCCGGCTTTCTCAGCATTGATCGTTCCACCATTAGGTTTTCTACCAACTGAAACCAGAACTTGTTGGAAGCATAATGGCTTATCAGTTGCATGCTCCCCTTCCATGGATACGTAAATACCGTCTTTCTTGGCTTCAACAGCAGTGACTTTAGTTTTAAGCAGGAATTTAACACCCTTTTTAACCATTCTCTTTTGTAGCACATTGACCAAATCAGAGTCTGCACCGGGTATTAGTTGATCCATAAATTCAACAACGGTGACATCAACACCTAATGAAGAATAAACTGTCGCCATTTCCAAACCAATAATACCACCGCCTAAAACTAACAGACTACCCTTAATATCAGCAAGTTCCAAAGCACCAGTTGAACTGAATATACGCTTATCTTCTGGAATAAAAGGCAAATTAATTGACTCAGATCCTACCGCAATAATGGCATTCTCAAAATCAACCTCAACAGGCCCCTCTTTCGTTTCAACAACAACTTGATGGGTTCCAGAGAACTTTCCTACACCAGTGAGAACTTCAACTTTTCTCTGCTTGGAAAGGGCTTTTAATCCGCCTGTTAATTTTGAAACTACGGAATTTTTCCAGGCTACTAACTTTTTGTTATCCAGTTTGGGCTTCCCAAACTCAACACCCTGGTCAGACATTTCATGAGCTTCATCAACTACTTTAGCAATATGTAAAAGTGCTTTTGATGGAATGCAACCAACATTGAGGCACACGCCACCCAGTGAGTCAAATCGCTCAACCAGGACTACTTTTTTACCCAAATCAGCTGCTCTAAAAGCGGCAGTATATCCGCCAGGTCCACTACCTAAAACTACGACATCAGTTTTAATTTTGTTAGCCATTATTAATGCCTCATATTGAAAATTACAGTTAAATTATCTCATAAACTCAGAGTAGCACTCTTCTAATATCAGATAAGTTATCACTTATATAACGTGTAAATCGTGCTGCCTCAGCACCATCTATAACTCTATGATCGTAAGATAAAGACAGAGGTAGCATTAATCTTGGCCTGAATTCTCCTTTATCATATATCGGTTTTACTGATGAACGCGATAATCCAAGAATCGCGACTTCCGGACTGTTTACTATAGGAGTAAAAGACGTGCCTCCAATACCACCCAGGCTGGATATTGTAAAGCAACCACCAGCCATATCTGCTGGCATTAAACCTTTATCTCGGGCTTTGCTGCTTAATCGTCCCATCTCCAATGCAATGTCACTTACTGCAAGTTGATCCACACTTTTAATCACAGGAACCACCAAACCATTACTGGTTTCGACTGCAATTCCTATGTTGCAATACTTTTTGTATATTAACTGTTCACCGCTGGCATCCAGCGATGAATTAAATTGCGGATAAGCCTGTAAAGCTTTGCTGACCACTTTGCAAACAAATGCCAATATAGTTAATTTATAACCGGAATCTTTAATCCGTTCTGATTCTGATTTTCTAAACTCTTCCAGGTCTGTAATATCTGCTTCATCAAATTGGGTAACATGAGGAATGGTTATCCAGGAGCGATGTACATTGGCACCAGTTAATCGTTTAATTTTATTCAGTGGTTTTAACTCAATGTCACCAAATTTACTAAAATCAATTACTGGTGCTGATGGTACATTAAATTGGCCGCTAGCTGGCTGTTCGCTTAAGCGGCTTTTTATGTAATTTTGTACATCCTCTTTAGTAATGCGAGTTTTACGTCCACTTCCTTTTACGAGTCGTAAATCAACCCCTAGTTCTCTGGCCATTCGGCGCACAGCAGGGCCCGCAGATAGAAGTTCTGCATGCTCAACAGGCTCAGAAACGACAATAATCTCTGAACGAGATTCTATTGCTGGGCTTGCTTGTGTATGCTGTTTTTCAGTTGGTGCGGGCGCAGTAATGATTGGCTCATTTTTTTCGGTCTCATCGCCTGCAATCGGCTCCATGATAAGTATTGGTGTTCCTTGAGCTACTTTATCACCTAATTTAATTTTGACATCTACAATCTTGCCTGAATAAGGCGAAGGTATATCCATTGTCGCCTTATCCCCTTCAAGGGTAATCAATGACTGATCTTTCTCAATATTCATACCCGGCTGTACTAAAATATCGATAACATCTACATCGGTTGCACCACCAATATCAGGTACAGTTATTTCGATAGTTTTTTTATTGTTACTTGATATAGATTGAGTTTCTTTAGCCGGCTCATCGCTTTTTTGAGGTTGAGGAGTATCTGCCAAAGTTTCAACTTGAAGGACTTCATTGTCCTGATTAATTGATGCCACAAGGATCAAATCACCTTCAGATACTTTATCCCCTACTTTTAAAGCGATACGGCTGATAACGCCTTCTACTGGGGAAGGAATTTCCATGCTCGATTTATCTGTTTCAAGAGTAACAAGCGGAGTATCAACGTTAATCTGATCGCCTGCCTTAACTAAAATCTCAATCACATCAACCTGAGTTGCACCACCTATATCAGGTATTTTTATTTCTATTTCATTTGCCATATCTATCCTCAACATTCAGTTAAACTGTCGTAAAAATCTTCATTTCAGTTAGTTTAACTAATGGGTAACTGGATCTAATTTATCTGGATTAATAGAGTAACGCTTAATCGCATCCGCAACTTTAGACTTATCTATCGCTCCTTCGGCAACCAAGGCATTTAAAGCTGCCAGAACAATAAATTTAGCATCTACTTCAAAGAAATGCCGTAATCGTTCACGCGTGTCACTTCTTCCATAGCCGTCTGTGCCTAAGGTAACGTATCGATTAGGTACATAGGGTCGGATCTGATCGGCATAGATGCGCATATAATCTGTCGCTGCAATAACTGGTCCTTTGCGATCCTTAAGCTGGGAAGCTACATACGATTCTTGAGGTGTAGATTCAGGATGCATTGCATTATGACGCTCTTTGGCCAAACCATCACGACGCAATTCATTAAAGCTTGTTACGCTCCAAATATCTGAAGTAATCGAGTAATCATTTTCAAGCAGTTCAGCAGCTTTAATCACTTCACGTAGAATGGTGCCTGAGCCCATTAATTGGACATGATTTTTAGCGTTCTTTTTGCTTTCTTTAAATACATACATGCCTCGAATGATCCCTTCCTCGACCCCTTTTGGCATATCGGGTTGAACGTAGTTTTCATTCATTACAGAGATGTAGTAAAACACATTATCCGCTTTTTCATACATTCGGTGTAAACCATTCTGAATAATCACAGCAAGCTCATAAGCAAATGTTGGGTCGTAGGAAACGCAATTGGGAATGGTAGAAGCATAAAGATGACTATGCCCATCCTGATGTTGTAGCCCTTCACCAGCCAAAGTAGTTCGACCGGCTGTTCCACCAAGTAAAAATCCTCTTGCCTGGATATCGCCCGCAGCCCATGCTAAATCGCCAATCCGTTGGAAACCGAACATGGAATAATAGATATAGAACGGTATCATCGTGAGTTTATTGGAGCTGTATGAAGTCGCTGCAGCAATCCATGAACAGAATGCTCCAGCCTCATTGATGCCCTCTTCCAGAATCTGACCATCACGTGCTTCTTTGTAATACATAACCTGCTCATGATCAACAGGAGTATACAGTTGACCAACAGGAGAATAAATTCCAATTTGGCGGAATAACCCTTCCATACCAAAGGTTCTGCACTCATCAGGAATAATGGGAACAATTCTTGAACTCAACTCTTTGTTTTTCAGCAGAATAGAAAGAATACGTACAAAAGCCATTGTTGTTGATATTTCTCTATCACCCAAGCCATGAGTTACTGAGGCAAAGTCTTCTAAAGGAGGAATCGGTAACACCGGTACCTCATTAGATCGATGAGGTAAATAACCACCTAAAGCCTCTCGTTGTTTTTTAATGTATTGGATTTCAGGGCTATCGTCATCAGGTCTGTAAAATGGAATTTCTGCGATTTTATCGTCACTAATGGGTATACTGAAACGATCTCTGAATGCCTTTAATTGTTCTAAAGTCATTTTCTTTTGCTGGTGTGTAATATTGAGACCTTCTCCAGCAGCTCCCATTCCATAACCTTTAATAGTTTTAGCAAGAATTACTGTTGGGGTGCCTTTATACTCAACTGCCTGAGCGTAAGCAGCATAAACTTTTTGAGGATCGTGACCACCACGATTGAGGCGCCATATCTCCTCATCACTCAGATTTTCAACCATTTTCTTTAATTCGGGATATTGATTAAAAAAATGTTGTCTGACGTACGAGCCGTCATTTGCTTTGTAGGCTTGATAGTCACCATCAAGACACTCTTCCATCCTTTTTTGCATCCAGCCTTCTTTATCTCGGGCAAAAAGCGGATCCCAACGCCCTCCCCAAATTACTTTAATCACATTCCAACCGGCGCCTCGGAACAACCCTTCCAATTCCTGTATAATTTTTCCATTACCGCGCACAGGACCATCCAAGCGTTGTAAGTTGCAATTGACCACAAAAATAAGATTATCCAGTTTCTCTCTGGCGGCAATACTTAGAGCTCCTACTGATTCTGGCTCATCCATTTCACCATCGCCAAGAAATGCCCAAACTTTACGGCCCTCTGCTTTAATTAATCCTCTGTTTTCAAGGTATTTTAGAAAACGAGCTTGATAAATAGCCTGTAAGGGGCCTAATCCCATGGAAACAGTTGGGAACTGCCAGAAATCATGCATAAGCCAAGGATGCGGGTAAGAGGATAACCCATCCACTTCTACCTCTTGTCTGAATTTTTGCAGTTTGGATTCTGACAGGCGACCTTCAAGAAAAGCGCGAGCGTAGATTCCAGGCGAAGAATGGCCTTGAATATAAAGCAAGTCACCACCATTGTTTCCATTTGGTCCTTTAAAGAAATAGTTGAATCCTGTTTCATATAAAGTTGAAGAGGAGGCATAGGATGCGATGTGTCCCCCTAATTCAGGAGCATATTTTCCAGCCCGTAGAACCATTGCGACAGCATTCCAGCGTAACAAGGCATTGATACGCTTACCAAGTCCTTCATCAGGAGGCATTTGCTTCTCCTCATGAGGTTTAATCGTATTTCTGTAAGGAGTATTAATAGAACTAGTTAGTTTCACCCCTTCTGCATTTGCTTTATTTAAAAGCTGTTGTAAAAGAAATGCAGCACGCTCGTTACCATCATTGGCAAAAACAGCTTGCAGGGCATCCAGCCATTCACGTGTCTCAATTGGATCCAAATCAAAATTAGTTTCATTTGCCATGAAAAAGTTCCCCGACTTTCAAAATTTTATGTACAGTATGGTACAGCTTGTAAGCGCTTTTGTATTACACCAGTGCAATTTTGTTTGCAGGTTAAAAGATCTGATGTACAGTTACACGTTACTTTGCGGCATTGTAGTGGATCACGGTAAGAATTCAACCCACGTGACACATAACCCCCTTGAACTTGTTTGTCATGCACGTATTGACGGTAATTTTTTTCAGCCTCTTCAGAGGCAACCAGTGAACATCTTGGGCAATTATTGGAACATTGCTGTTTGCATGAATCGAACCGTTGCTCGCACAATTGCATGCATTGGGCTATTTCTTTGGACTTGACCATGCCTGGCTGTTGCGTAGCACAACCCGATAGCACTAAAAGCAAAGCGCAACAGATTAAACGAATAAAGTAACTCATAGATTAGTCCTACAATAAGTTATGGGGTATTACAATACTAGAGCCAAGCAACCAATGTAAATAAAGCAATAAACACCACGAATACTATTGTGGCATGCTCAACAAGTGCTTCAGCATTGGGTATCGGTATCTTATCAGATTCATTTACTCTTACTGCTTGCAAGCCGCATTCACTTAATAATCGATAGTTAGAATCCGGGCTATTAAGAACATATTGAAGAAAAGTAGCAAATCCGCGTTGAAAATTACCCACTAATAAAAACAATAAAGCGGTAATACGGGCTGGTACCCACTCAAGGATCTCAGTGACTTGTTTTGCTTGTTGACTTACCTCATTATAATTTTTGCACAAGGTGAATAATCTGTAGATTAAAACAACAATTGGCCCGGCAAGTATATACCAGAAAATAACGGCAAAAAGTTGGCTGTTTACCAAAGCAAAATAATCTCCTACGGACTCACTATCCTCAGTTTTAGAGTCAGATTCTGTAAGTGGATAAAATGCATTCTGGGGGCCTAAACAATAGAAAAAAATTAATGTGCTGAGCAATAATCCTGTAAAACCAAAAAACAGATTATGGAACACTAGGTATATAATTGATGTGAGCAAAGTGATCGGCAATATTATAGCCGCTAAATAAACCCAAGGATTGTCACTATGAATGCGCTTCTCAATGGCATTGGTAATCATTAAAAAATAATCACCAAACCATGAAAATCGTTGATATGAAAGCGAATGGATCAAAAAACGTTCACTAAGCAAGCACAATACAACTACCAATAATTTCATAATATTAATCCTTACGCATTTTATCTGATAGGGCAATCGGTGTGGGGTATTTCAATACTACAAGGTACGATGACACTATAAAGGTTAATATAGTTGTGGCCTGAATCAGATTGGAAGCAACATCCGAGATGAGTTTCGTACTAAGGGCAATGCTTGCAACCAGCAATGAAAACTCACTGGCCTGTCCAAGTCGAAACCCTACTTCTTTGGCAACTTGCTTTTTCTCGCCAGCTCTAAATAGCAGAATATAAAATAATAAAGGTTTAACAATTAGTATCAGTCCTGCAAGAATAACCGCCGGAATAACTACCTGTGCGGCATAACTGAAATTGAACGTGGCGCCAATGGTAAAGAAAAACATCACCAGGAAAAAATCCCTTAATGGTTTTAAGCTTTCTGCAATAAACAAAGAAATAGGGCTAGCTGCTAGAGCAACACCTGCTACAAATGCGCCTATGTCTTCAGAAAGTCCTAATTTTTGTGCTAAAAATGACAATCCAAGACACCAGCCAATAGAAAGTAAAAATACATACTCCTGTGTTCTATCAAAGCGCGCGAGCAATTTAATCAATATATAGCGCTCAAAAGCAAAAGCAAACAAACACAGAGCAGGAAGTGCAATCAAGACCAGCACCAAGTCATCTAATGATAATCCACCACCCTGGTGTGCTCCATTAATCAAGATTAAGATGATAATCGCAATGACGTCCTGCATTAGCAGAACACTGATCATGACTTCACCAGTATGTTGATGATGCAAGATAGTAGTTGGCAGCAATTTTAAGCCTATGATAGTACTTGAAAACATCATTGATGCTCCAAGAACCCATGATTCGGTAACAGTGAGTCCAAACCACCGACCTATTCCGTAAGCTATTCCGGCAAAGAGAACAGAGCTTACTATCGCGATCCACGTCACCTTTTTTAACATGTGAACCAGATTTTGTGGCTGTAGATGAAGACCTAGTAAAAACAGCAAGAATACAATTCCAATATCACCGATTTGTTGAATGGTCGTCACATCGGGTACCAACTTTAAACCCCAGGGACCGAAGGCAGCACCTAAAAGGATATAAGCAACCAGCAGCGATTGTCTGGTGTAGAGGACCAGTGTGGAAAAGAATGCAGCCCCAGCAAATATTAAAAATATTGTATAAAATACAGAGCCATCATGCATTGGTAGTGTGCCTCATAAGTAAATTGAATAGTGAAAATCATCCCTTTTTTGCAATTTTATCCATTAATCCATGAATTAGCTATTAATTCTTCAATTTCGTAACTTAATTTAATGTCAAAATTAAGTATATACCGTTAATCAGTTTTTTCATGAGAGTTTTAGCTAATAGATTTATTAGTCTGTAACACGCTAATTTGTTCAAACTGTATGAAGCACCTCCCTATGAATTCTCAGGATCCGGATTTTAAACCCCGGATCCCGGAAGGACTAGATAAGAACAGAAAAAGAACCAGTTACACCATTTTGGGCTAACATCTTTTTAAGGTTATCCGACATAGTTTTATTACCAAATGGCCCAACTCGGACAACATAATGTTGTTGGTAGTGCTCAATAAATACAGGGGATGGCGTAATATGAACCAATTTTTCTTTTAATCGTTTTGCAAGAATTTCCGATGAAAATGCACCTGCTTGTAGATAATAATGCGCAACACCAGAAGGTCCTTTCAACGTTTCAATTTCGACATTTGCAGTACCTTTGGGAAAAACGCCCAGCTTTAAGGCTGCTGCATAAGATAAATCAATGACTCGATCTGCATGAAAAGGTCCACGATCATTCACTTTAACCACAGCGACACGGCCATTGTCCAGATTTTTAACTTTAACATAAGTAGGTAAAGGCAAGGTTTTATGTGCTGCTGTCATCACATACATATCATAGGGTTCACCACTTGAAGTGCGTTGTTTGTGGAATTTAGTACCGTACCAGGATGCAACGCCTCGTGTTTTATATCCGCTAGAACTTTGCATCACTTTATACGCCTTACCATCTACGTAATACTCCGAGGGGTTGCCATAGCGGCTTAGAGGTTCACTGGCAGGAACCGGCTCTTTAAAACTAACATTTTGTTGCTTTTCAGGAGCTCCATCCTGTTTTATGGTATATCGATTATTTTTGTTTTTATATCGATCGTAAACGGAATTTTGCTGATACTGACGAGGATTGTTTACTTTTTGTTTTACGGAATTTGTCGATGATGAATCTGGTGAATTGGTCGTTTGGCAACTTGAAAGTAAAACAGTTAAAACTAAAAGTATTTTTCGCATTTTTTTTCTTTATTATTAATATTTATTTCCTTGTAATATACCTAAATTTATTGAATTTTCGTAGTTTTGTAATCAATTAAATGGAATTTGAGACTTTCGCAGAAAATAATATCAATATTTTCATTATGCTATTTGGAGGCGCGCAAAAGGCTGTGTTAAGATATCGGCATTTTGCAACTACATCAGGTAACAACATGACTAAAGCCACGTCTTTTTTATTGACGACTCTCTTTTTTATTACATTATTTGTCCAATCCAGCAATTCAGCAGCTGAAGACTCTTTACCCACTGATTTGGCGAAGCCCACCCCTAACTTAACAAATAAACCAATGGTCACACCTGCAGCTCCGGTGCTCAACGCGAAAGCGTACATTCTTATCGATGTGAATAGTGGAAAAATAATTGCTGAAAAAAATAGTGAAGAACGTTTACCTCCAGCAAGTCTGACCAAAATGATGACATTATATGTTGTCTCTAATGCACTGCATCATGGACAGATACATTTAAATGACAGCGTTCGAGTAAGCCGTGAAGCATGGAAAATTGGTGGTTCGCGCATGTTCATTAAAGAAGGCCAACAGGTTTCAGTCGAGGAATTATTGAAAGGAATAATTGTCGATTCAGGGAATGATGCCTGCGTCGCGATGGCAGAACATTTGGGCGGAACTGAAGGTGCATTTACGGAAATAATGAATCAGCAGGCTCAAAATTTGGGAATGAAAAACAGTCATTTTACTGA
Organism: Legionella moravica DSM 19234; assembly: GCF_000423305.1. GTDB lineage: Bacteria > Pseudomonadota > Gammaproteobacteria > Legionellales > Legionellaceae > Legionella > Legionella moravica. The sequence goes on from NZ_KE383999.1 coordinate 293,127, forward strand.
CAGTACCGGCCTTCCCGATCCAAACCTTTATACTACAGCAAAAGATTTGGCAATTCTGGGTCGTGCATTAATCACCGATTTTCCTCAATATTACGGATGGTACAAACAAAAATGGTTTACTTACAATGGAATCCGCCAACCCAATAGAAATCGTTTGTTATGGAGAGACAACCAGGTTGATGGAATAAAAACCGGTCATACTAACGAAGCTGGATTTTGCCTCGTTTCATCTGCAAAACGGGATAACATGCGCCTGTTGGCGGTAGTACTTGGTGAACCCAATGATTCGTCCCGTGCTGATGACAGTGAAAAGTTACTCAATTATGGATTTAGATTTTTTGAAACCCATCAACTCTATAAATCTGGCCAATCTTTAACAGAACTTCCTCTCTATAAAGGTTCTGTAGACAAGGTTACTGTCGGTTTGACTGATGATCAATTTATTACAATACCCGCTGGTCAATATCAAAGATTGACTATTTCGACCAAAATACCATCCTATCTGCAAGCACCTGTTAAAAAGGGCGATAAAGTGGGTGATTTAGTGGTTCAGTTTGATAATAATATCATCTCAACTCGTCCTCTTTATGCACTTCAAACTGTAGAAGCAGGCGGTTTTTATACGCGCACAAAGGATTCCATTCGCTTGGCCTTCAAACGATGGTTTGGTTCTTAGGATTTTCGAAAGATGAACATCGCTTATGTTAACGGAGAATACTGCCCAATTTCCGAAGCCAAAATATCAATCTTTGATCGAGGTTTTCTATTTGGCGATGGGGTATATGAAGTTTTGCCCGTTTATCATGGCCAACCGTATTTCGTAGCACAACATATAAAGCGTCTCAATTCTAATATACAAAAAATTAAAATTGAGATGCCTGATTTTGATTGGATTAAATTAATAGACGATCTTATTACCGCAAATAATGGTGGTGATTTACAAATATACATTCAGGTCACTCGAGGTAATCAAGGTGCTCGCAAACACGATATCCCCTCTGAAATTAAACCGTCCGTTATTGCCTTTACACTTCATACCCCCTATCCAACGCAGCAGGAAAAAGAACGAGGGCTCAGTGCAAAATTGTTAGAGGACATACGATGGAATCGCTGCGATATAAAGACAACCTCCCTGCTCGCCAATATTTTACTGAACGATGAGGCTGTTTCATCTGGTTTTCACACGTCAATTCTTGCACGTGATGGACTGGTTACTGAAGGAAGCACTTCAAATGTTTTTATTGTTACTCAAGATAACGTGATCAAAACACCAAAATTAACTCACTACTGCTTACCGGGAGTAACCCGCCAAGTAGCCATAGACTTAATCAATCAGTTAAATTTGAATTTTATTGAAGATAACATAAAAGTTTCTGAACTATTTGATGCAAAGGAGCTTTGGATTAGTAGTACGACAAAAGAATTGTTTCCTATAACCAAACTTGAAAAATCCTTAATTAATCAAGGAAATATTGGTCATAATTGGCGTATACTAAATGAATCATTTCAGCAATTAATAAATTAAACTATGACTAAAAAATCAATTATAGAATTTCCATGTGATTTCCCTGTTAAAATCATCGGCATTAATTCAGATGTTTTTCTTGAAGAAATAAGAATAATAGTGAATCAACACTTTCCCGATTTTAATCATGATAATTTAACTCATAAATTAAGTGAAAAAAGCAGTTATTTGGCTATTACTGTAACAGTATGCGCCATAAATCAGGAGATGCTTGATTCATTTTATCAGGATCTCACCAAACACCCTGACGTGAAAATGGTTTTATGATGGACATTCACCATTTAGGAATACAAGAATACGATGATGTATGGCATCGAATGAAAGAGTTCACTAGCAATAGAAATGAACACAGTAATGATGAACTCTGGTTATTAGAACACTATCCAGTATATACCCAGGGACAGGCGGGCAAGCCAGAACACATACTTAATGCTAATGCGATTAAAATTGTACAATCGGATCGTGGCGGTCAGGTCACGTATCATGGCCCAGGCCAACTTGTTGCTTATGTTTTAATGGATATTCGAAGGCGAAATCTGGGAATAAGAACTCTGGTCTGTCAATTAGAACAGGTTCTAATCACCACATTGGCTCACTATTCGATTGAGGCCAATACTCGATGTGGCGCGCCTGGCGTCTATGTAGCAGATAAAAAAATAGCCTCAATTGGCTTAAGAGTCAAAAACGGTTGCACATATCATGGAATTGCTTTAAACATTGATATGGATTTAAAACCATTTTCAGGCATTAATCCTTGTGGGTATGCCAAAATGGAAATGACGCAAATGAGTTATTTTATACCGGATATTCGTCTGGAAGAGGTAAGTCAGCGTTTTGAACAAAGTTTCCTTAATCAATTTTGCCAATGAGATACTATGAATTTGTTTGCTGATTATGTTCATCCACTTACCAGCTGGTTGCAGGCAAACCCTCATTGGTCATTATTCATTACTTTTATTATCGCCTTGACTGAATCATTGGCCATTATAGGCAGCATTGTTCCGGGTTCAGTCACTATGACTGGTATTGGAATACTTGCCGGCTCCGGAATTATGCGTATAGATCTTACCCTTATTGCGGCAACTTTAGGTGCAGTATGCGGTGACAGCCTAAGCTACTTTATTGGCTACTTTTACAGCGATCAACTCCTCGAAATCTGGCCTTTTAAAAAATATCCCTATTTATTAACCTATGGCAAAGAATTTTTTTCAAAACATGGTGGTAAAAGCGTTTTAATTGGTCGCTTTGTTGGGCCGCTAAGGTCCATTATTCCGGTTATCGCCGGAATAATGCATATGAAACAATGGCGATTCTTGTTGGCAAATGTTATATCCGCAATAGGATGGTCTATTTTATATGTAATCCCAGGATTCTTGATTGGAACAGCAGGTCATGAATTATCTACTGAAGGGGCAACTCGGTTATTTATTTTGATTTTAGTTATTCTGGCCGGCGTTTGGTTTGCCAGTATTTTTATAAAATCGGCTTTTCTTAAAATTAATTCATTTTTAAAAAATAATTTACATGCTTTTTGGCTCAATTCAAAAAATCATTCCAAATTATTTAACTGGTTTAGTGCCATCACTCCCGAAGCTGAAAAAGATCATTACCCCACTGCTGGTTTATTGTTATTCACTCTGATATCGTTGCTTGGTTTTCTTTTGTTACTCATATTAAGTATGACTACCCAATGGCTCAGTGCCATAAATGCCCCGATACATTTGTTCACTCAGAGTTTACATACCTCGCTCCTGGAGTCCCTGGCTATTGTTTGTGTTCAATTAACCAGTACTATCACCTTAACAGGATTATTTCTAGTATTTTGTCTGTGGGCATTGGTTCAGCGTAATTTTACAATAATAGCTTATTTAAGCAGCGTGCTATTTTTTAGTGTCATGATTACTTTTATTGTGTCTCATATCCATTTCACATCAAGACCAGAAGGTCTACTAATAACAATGCAAGGTTCTTCATTGCCGGTAAAGAACCTCGTTCTTGCGACAGCATTTTATGGATTTATTTTATTCTACATCCATAACAGTTATTTTATCCTCACAAATACATTCAGAACCTTGATATTAATTTTTCTTGGATTAAGTGGCTTTGCAGCACTTTATTTAGGTGATCATTGGCTTACCGACGTAATCGCTGCATATTTTCTCGGTATATTCCTGTGTTTAATACACTGGATTAGCTATAGAAAAACACATTATATCACCTCGAAAAAAGAAGTGTCTGTGGGAACAATGGTGACCGTTCTGTTGACCATCCTGATGTGTTCAGCGCTTTCAACCAATTTGAATTACAAGAGACTGGTTCATAATCACGCACCCTATCATAAAGAATATACATTGACTGAGCGTATATGGTGGAACCAATTAAAGCCAATTTTACCCTTATACAGATTAAATAGAATTGGCCACAGAATCAGTCTGTTGAATCTGCAATATTCAGGGAACCTGGATTCTTTGGTTACTGGTTTGGAACAGAATGGATGGAAAGTTCACACAGAATCGTTCTTTACAAAACTATTATTGAGAATGAACAAATCTAATGAAGGAGTAAAATTACCCTTGCTCGCTCAGCTATTTGAAAATAAACGCCCAGCCCTGCTGATGACTTATCACGATGACAAATCAAAACTAATTCTGGTATTAACTTTATGGGAGTCCAATTACTTTATCAATAACTTTGATCATCCTATATGGATTGGCACTGTTCATCAAAGCATCCCTAACAAGGAAAAGCAAAAGGCCAATCACAACAAACAAACTTCATTAATGAATCCCATCCCTTATATTCTTCCAGCATTAAATCAATTTAACTTAAGACGCGTAGTAGTACCGGAGAATATGATTAAAACCAGTTCCTATCCAATGACGCCCTACATTCTGCTGATTAGAGACTCTGACCCAATTGATTAATACGGAACAAGCGGATTGGCAACTGCCGATATCGGCAAGAACATAAATGAACAGAGCATCATTTGCCCTTCAAAAGAGGACTAGCTAAGACATTAAATTACTGATATAAATATAGAACTTTTCAAAACGATCATATAACAAGGAAATGGATTAATGTACAACTTAGCTAAAGTTATCCACTGTCTTTTTCCATTAATTGCTTTAGTACTTTTAATTATTGGAATCAAAAGAAAAGCAATTTATTATGTTATTTCTGCACTATGGCTAAGTATTATCGCATTAGTCATTCATTTCCAAAGTTCTGGCGGCGAAATTCTTGGCAGTTATTTCAATTATATGAATGCAGCAATTTACTCCGCTAATTTAATCATTCTTTTTATAGCCTTGGTTCGTGTGATTGATCATCTAAGCAGTGATAGCGCTTTGTTCCGATATGTTAGTACTTTTATTAAATCATTAATTGTTATTGGAAGTATTCTGCTTATCTCGAATCTCTGGATTAATGCTTATTTTATTGAAAATAGAATGACAGGTACTCCTGTGATGCAGGTTGCTTTACTTCAGAAACCCGAATATTGCTCCTATAGATATATATTTTATAAAGTCGCAGCAGATGGTTCTGTGATTTATCTATGCCCCAATCATTATGGTTTAGTACCTTCCATAGGCCGCTTGGAAATAAGCCCGGATTTTATTACGACACAATTATCTGCTCCGAGTAAAAAGCAGATGTTATTGCAGCAAAAAAAAAGAGTAGAAACGAATTAGGATCTGTTGACAGTTGACTTGATCAATTATTCGAAAACGCCAGTCTTTCGCGTCTTGTCCCCTGAGGATATAGATGTGTTGGATAACGCGAATAGATCCTGTCGCGTTGAGGTTATAGAGCAATTGTCAACAACACCTAGAGTATTAATTTTTGCAAATTGTTCTTAGGATTTTTATTTGATACTATGCCTTTAACTTACGAATTCAGTACTTACATGAGACGTTTATTTTTTATAACTTTTATGTTCATTTCTTTAAGCGCCTATTCAATGGCTCCCAAATTGAATTGGGATAAAGCTATAGATCATGCCGTAAAACGATATGGATTGAGAGTAGAGCCCCAATTAATTTCATTTTTTTCCAAAGCTGGAGTCAGTTATCCTCCGCGTGAAATCGCGTTACTGGCGTTCAAATCTGAGCGCAAGGTCGAGTTGTGGGCCAAAAATCCAAATCAGGATTGGACACACATACACGATTATCCCTTAACAGGGTTCAGTGGCCGTTTAGGACCAAAATTACGTGAAAACGACAAACAAATTCCCGAAGGTGTTTATAAATTAGTTAATTTTAATCCATTTAGCAGCATGCATTTATCAATGATGATTAATTATCCCAATAGCTTTGATCGTGAAAAGGGTTACCAGGATGGTCGAAGAGAGTTGGGAAATAATATTTTTATCCATGGTCGCAATTTATCAGTAGGATGCCTCGCAATAGGTGATCTGGCGATTGATCAGCTGTTTATTCTGGCTCGACGAGTGGGATTAAATAATATTCAACTCATAATAGCCCCAAACGATTTGCGTCATCAAAAACCATCAACTGCTACATTCGCTCAACCCAGATGGTTACCTGAATTATATAAGCAGATATCAGAGTCATTAAAGCCTTTTAACAAGCGTAAATATACCGTTTAGCTGAAAACATCACTATTTACTTGATTTTTGTATATACTTATTTTAAATAACAAAAAATGGTAACTATGACTACTCCACGAAGGCAATCATGGTCTCATGTCGATCTAGGTGAGACTGCTGAAAACGATACACTTTTAGCATGTCTTGTTCTGCTTACAAGGTACTACCAAAATCCATTCTCTCCCCTATCTCTTGTAGCACGTTTGCCTTTGGTTGATAACAAGCTCACAGTTGATTTATTTCCCAGGGCTGCTGGCAGGGCTTCTCTTGATGCCGAATTGAAAACCATGAAGCCGGATGCACTGGATGAGGAATACATTCCTCTTATATTACTTAAAAATGATGGTAGCGCTGTTTTATTGATTCTTGATGATGAAGGTAAAAAAGTAATTCTTGATCCCAGAGCACCTGATACCCGAATCAAGATTGAAGATGTAGCTTCAGAACTCAGTGGGCAAGTTATTTTAGTGGAACAACAATTCAAACATACACACCGTTCCCAAGAAACGTTAAAGAAACAGTCGAAAAACTGGTTTTGGAGCGTCATGGTTAAATCCTGGCCTCTTTATTCTGAAGTACTGCTTGCCTCCCTGCTCGTCAATATTTTCGCTTTAGTTATCCCTTTATTCACCATGAATGTATACGACCGCGTTGTGCCCAATCATGCAATCGATACGATGTGGGTTTTAGCCAGTGGTGTTGCTGTGGTTTTTATTTTCGATATGATTTTAAAAACCTTACGCTCCTATTTTATTGATGTAGCAAATAAACACAGTGATCTCGAGTTATCAGCTGTTATTTTTCAACAAGTACTTGGCTTAAGTATGTCCAACAGGCCACGCTCTGTTGGTTCATTGGCTAATACGGTTCAATCATTTGAGATGTTTCGAGATTTTATAACGTCCAGTACCATGACGATTTTAGTTGATCTTCCTTTCGTATGTATTTTTTTATTTGTGGTCTATCTAATTGGTGGCAGTTTATTCTGGATACCTTTTCTAGTAATACCCATTATTCTAATTATTGGCTTGCTTCTTCAATGGCCATTGATTCGGTTGACAAGAAAGTCCTATCAATACTCCTCTGAAAAACAAGCTACTCTGTTCGAGTCGTTATCTTCTATTGAGACCGTAAAAACAACAGGCGCTGAATCTATCCTGCAATCGAGATGGGAACGAATTGTTAATGAGGCATCAAAAAATGCCATGCATTTGAGGATTGTATCGAATACAAGCATCAATATTACCAATCTTGCAACCCAAATAGCTACTATCGCAATTGTTATTGCTGGTGTCTATATGATTTCTAATAATGAATTAACTACTGGGGGCTTAATTGCTTGTACTATATTGACTGGTCGTGCATTAGCACCAATGGCACAAGTATCCACTTTATTCACTCGTTACTTCCAATCAGTCAACGCTTTGGAATCGTTAAATAACATCATGCAATTAGAGACTGACATCACCGAGGATGCTCGATTTCTTCATAGGCCTGCACTAAAAGGCGATGTCGAGTTCAAACATGTGTCATTTCATTATAAAGACGATGAAGTGAATGTCCTTCAAAATATAAATTTTAAAATTAAAATTGGGGAGCGTGTTGCGATTATTGGTCGTGTTGGTTCAGGAAAATCAACTCTAGGTAAAATGTTGTTAAAATTATACACCCCGACCGAAGGCACTATTCTACTGGATGGCACTGATTACAAACAAATTAATCCCGATGATTTGCGCCAGCAAATTGGCTATGTACCACAAGATGTTGTTTTGTTTTATGGAAGCATTCGCGATAATATTTGTGTTGGTGCTCCCTTTATACACGACAGTGCCCTATTAAATGCGGCCGAAATAGCCGGTGTGACGCAATTTACTAATAATCACCCAAAAGGCTTTGACCGGCAGGTTGGAGAAAAAGGGGCTGAATTATCCGGCGGTCAAAGACAGTCCATTGCACTTGCCCGCTCCTTGATTATGCAGCCCAATATTTTACTTTTGGATGAGCCCACATCTGCCATGGATGATAACAATGAACGCCAAATCAAAAAGCGATTGCATGATTATCTGACTGAGAATCATACTTTAATTTTAATCACTCATAAGCTATCCATGCTTGAATTGGTCAATAGAATTATCGTCTTGGAAAATGGTAAAGTTATTGCAGATGGAGCAAAAGAAGCGGTTCTTAATGCCCTGAAAACTGGCGTGACGATAAGGAAACAATAACATGAGTAAAACTCATAAGTCTCGAGCATTTACCCATATTATTTTATGGACCTCTGCATTCTTCATTTTAGTGGCAATTGTATGGGCTAATTATGCAATACTTGATGAAGTGACTACTGGAGAAGGGAAAGTTATTCCATCTAGTGAAATACAGGTGATCCAAAATCTCGAGGGTGGAATCGTTCAGCAGATCTATGTAAAAGAAGGTGAAATAGTCAAGAAAGATCAAATATTGATGCAAATTGACAATACGCGTTTTATGTCCAGTTATGCTGAAGCAGAGAAAAAAATTGACTCTTTGGAATTAGAAATTATACGAATTAACGCGGAAATAAATCAGACTCAACCCGATTTTCCGGAAGAGCTGAAAAAGAATTATCCCAACCTGGTTAAAGACCAGCAATCACTGTACGAATCACGAATGAGAGAATTAGTGCAATTAACTAAATCTCTTGAGTTGGCCCAAAAAGAATTAGACATGACTCGTCCCTTATTAAAAAATGGTTCAGTTTCGGAAGTTGAAGTAATCCGTCTGGATCGTACTGTAAATGAAATAAAAGGAAATATTGATAAATTTAAATCCGATGAGCTGGATAAATTAAATAAAGCAAGAGGTGAACTTTCTGCTCTGGTTGAAGCAAATAAGGCAGATAAGGATCGTTTGACTCGAACTACAGTAAGATCACCTGTGTATGGGATTATAAAACAAATTAAAACAACTACTATTGGCGGTGTGGTTCAACCCGGAAGTGATATTATCGAAGTCGTACCTCTTGATGACACCCTGCTAATCGAGGCTAAAATACGGCCATCCGATATTGGATTTATCCATCCAGGACAAAAAGCCATGGTTAAAATAACTGCTTATGATTTTTCAATTTATGGCGGACTTGAAGGTGAAGTCGAACAAATCAGTGCAGATACCATCATTGATGAGAATGACAAAAAAAATGAAAGTTATTATGTAATACGCGTTCGCACGTATAAAAATCACTTGGGAACGAATCAAAAACCCTTGCCGATTATTCCAGGCATGATGGCTACGGTTGATATTCTTACCGGTCAAAAATCTGTTTTACAATACTTACTTAAACCCATAATTAAAGCCAAACAATCCGCCTTGCGGGAACGTTAATCAATTTGACATAGGGAGGTAGGAACAACTTGTATTCCAACTTCCCTATTATTCATTTTGTGGTTCCTGGATTATCAAACGTTTAAAAGTATCAATACACACTGGCTTGTCTTTCCTGGTCTGGAAGTAACTGAGCGGTGTCAAAAGTGCAATATCAATGTTTAAGGCTGGACATAGAGTCACCCATTCGGCAAAACACAGTTCATCGATTTCATTCTTACCGTATCCGATGTGTTCATTGCCTAGTTTGCAATAAGCAATTGATGCAATTGCTTTTTCAAAAATTAAATTGTTATTAGTCCAGACAGATTGGTTATCAACATTAAATAAAAATCGTGTTCCACAGTATAAAAGCGCCCTTTTTAAACCAGTCTGGTATCGTTCTGTAAATTCAGGTTTATAAATATTGGTCGGATCTATAGGCTCATCATTTTGACTGAATCGTCCCTGAGCAATATCTTGATAGAACCAAATCAACCGGCGGATTGCAATAGCCGTATTTAAAGTGACTTGGTCGGGGCTTGCATCACCATATTTCCCTTCGAGAAAATCCTTGACATGACTTCGTCCATTGGCCAATTTGAAAGCAACAAACAATCTGTCTACAGAAAGTTGAGTTAATCCAAAGTTAGTTTGATAATTAAATCGAAGCCCATTTTGCGATGATATGTTTAATAAATTATTCCAGCGTTGCAAATTGGTGTCTGGCTTGCTCGTCGTTATTGTATGGCCGCTCATGTCTGTGACATTGGTTGGATCTCCACTGCTCTCTCTCAGAATCATGGCGAGTATGTGGGCATATTTAAGTGCCATATTTTCTTGAAAATAATGATGCTGTGCATTGGCCATATGCTGATAAATAACAAAATTCTGGAACAGAATCAATCTGAGATTATAATCAATGGCATTACAATTCGGATCTTGCTCCTCTTCCATCACTTCTGCGACATGATCAGTAAGATGGTCAACCTCAGCTTCATCAGGCAAACCTACAATATCCGGAAGCCAATTACTGTCAATTGGGTCTTGAACATCAGACAAGTTAGACTGTTCCGTAAATACTGATGGAATATCATCTCCAAAAAGTGGCATGACTAGCCCAATTAATAAAGCGGATGTCAATATTCGGGATCGTTTTTTAAAATTCATAAGCTACACCTTCCTCTAGAGTATAGTCCATACGAAATTGGATGCAGGAATTATAAGCCCTCACCTACGCTACTCTCGGTCCCTTGATCAGAACCTCGGCTTATCTCAGTGGATCCCGCGGACAGAGCCGCGGGAATTCGGTTTGGTGTGAGCAAATGCCATGCTTCGAATTTCCGCGGCTTTGACCGCGGAATCCATACTTTAGACCTGGACTGGATTTCGAACATGTATAAAGGATTCAACGCTACGCTCGGGTTCGGGATGAGGTGGTGGTGATTACTGCCTGTGTTTTTTGTATTGTCATGGCAATTTATGTGTCATTTAACCGTATTTTATACGGTTAAATGAATTGATTTTTTATACTAATCTTTGCTGTTTATTACTAGGGGCTGTTTACATTTCATTATGTTCAAGCCTACTTTCCACGACTTGTTCCCGGAATCGATAGATCTTGCGCAAAACAAAAATATATTGCGCCTATAAAGAGTGAATTGGATCCCGCGAACAAGTCGCGGGACGTCGGAACTTGAATTGTCAACAGACCCTAAACCGCAAAGCGAATTATCCCATGTTAAAACTGAACTCGCCAGAAGAACATTCTGCTCACCCATTAATTAAAAATATTCCATGGTCTATTTTCTCCAGCCCCGATTTTTTTAATAGCCAAATTAGTAAGGAAGAATTGTTTCGCTTGAAAAAGCCCCTGGAAGAATCTTCCCAAAGGCTACTACTACGAGAGCGGGAATACTGTTCTGTTCTATGCGTTCTTTTTGGACACTGGAACGAAACGGATCAGGTTTTGCTCGATGCAATAAAAAACAATATGAAAGTACTTGATATTATTGCGCTCAAAGCCATTATGATCTCGGGGCGAACCAGCTTGCTTAGATGCTTTATAGAAAATATGTCTTTGGATAATAGGGAAAAACTACGTATTGACACTTATATATTAAATATTCTGTCAGGCAGAATACTAAGTCCTGATGATGTTTGCGTCTTTGAGATTTTTGAGGAATTAATCCCTTCGCTGATCACAAAGCTGATGAACTCTGACACTCGTTTGAGCTTGTGGCGGGTAGCAACATCTCAAGGTTGTTTTGAGATACTGAAGTTATTTGCAAGGCACATGGAGCCTGAAACGATAAAAAAAACCATTTCAATGCAAGAATTCAAATTATATTCATTAGGGCTAATGAACCCCAACCAACTGCAAATTACACATTATTTCGAGTCATTTTTTGAGGAATACTCGCCTGAGGATATGATTTTAGCTGGTGATTTGGATGTTTTAGTCAGAGCACTATCTTCAGGACATCAGACTGTTATTAACTATTTTCTTGCATATCCTCGTGTATTTTCTAAAGTCGATAAGATCCGACAAACAGATCTACAAATCAAAGTGGACCAATTCATCCAGTTTCAACTGGATAAGTGGCGCTATGCTGAGGAAATGCCTGCCTCATCAAATACTGATGCGTGTTTTTCCTTACAGGAAATTGGTTTAGCCATGCTTTTTGCACGTCGTTTTATTCGGCAGGACACTTTTACAGCACATGAATATCTGCGAAAGCTTTTGCATATCCAATCTCTTGCAAAACACATGCATAGGGATTGGATTCCCGACGAAGGCGACAGTTGTTGTAGACAGCCTAATGGCTTGTTACGGTTGGCTCTAAGTGAGAGAAAAATCAGCCTTGCAAAATGCCTGCTGAGCTTGCCTGCTGTGCGTGAACTGGCTAGAGCAGAGAACTATTATAATGCAGAAATCCCCTCTTGCTTTGCGATAGAAACTTTTGCAAATAAATGTGATGAACAGCGTTGGAACGGTATTAATGATTTGGAGCGCAGCACGGATGAGGATTGTATTTTTCGTTTATATCAAATGACAAAGACTATGGTGCTGTCCAAGCCGGGGCATTTTGCATGCCCGGAGAGTGCTAAAAACGATTTTTTTGAACATTATGCCCATTGTGCAAGAGAGGATGAACACTATCATGGCAGAGTCCTTTCACACTTATTTAGCTCTCATTATGGAGTGATGAAACTGTTTGTACTGTTAAACCAAGGATTATGTATTAGCTATGTCGGAAATAATCATCAAGAATGTCGTAATCAAATCCATGGTGTTGGCAATAGATTTAATCGTGGTATGGTGAGCCAGGAAGAACACCATAATTTTGAATGTTTTTCAAACCATCTTGATTTTCTTATCAATACCGACAGCAGAATTGAGGTCCTTGACTATTTCCATGCGGCACTAATCAAACATTATATTAATACCTACATTTTTCCCGATAACAAGCCCTCATTTATAATGGCAAAGAAACCCAAGGAAGTCTGGTTTGATATGGTGGCTAATGGTAATTTTTTTGTTTTGGAATATCTGTATGTGCTCATGCGAATTGGTGGAGTTCAATTGTACAGTGAAAATTTCAAAAGATTTACTTTATCTCGTTTTTTTGATCAATCGGTTACTCAGGCACGTAAAGAATGCGATTATCTTTTGGATATATACACGGACAAATTCGATGATATTTGCATCCAATCTTGTGCCTCGAAAATAGCTACCGGCATGGCTAAGGAATTATTGATAGAAGACTTTTCTCTCAATCTCAAAAAAATAAAAACATACCAAATAATACATAAATATGCTCAGAAAAGTTACGGGTGTTGGGACCGTGAACAACTTAATGCACTGTCTATGGCAAAATTTATCAAGCTAGCCGGTTTACTTGCTTTGCGATTTGAACACTATACATTTTTTGATGTTTTGTTGCAGCTGTCAAAAGATCTGGGACCAGTCTATCGTTACTATAATACCCAATATCTGAACCAAGGCTTGATGTCTATACCGGGTATATCCATTTCTCAAGGAAAACTGAGCTTTCGAATTGATAAAGTCGGTGAGTTTCAGAATACTTGGACGGATATTGTTACTTTATTTCGCTCACCTGAAATAATGGAACCATTTTGGGTCTTTCTGGAAGGTAAAATTGAACCGAAAATAAAACATGTTCCCGATGTACCTAATGAGCTTAAGCACAATAATATCCATTTTTTTGAGATAAGTTATCCGGGACAAACTACTATGGATTGGTATTTATCTCTAAGCCCTGAACAAAGAAAACTCAATCAGGCATTGCATCTGACTCTATTGGAGCTGGAGCGTGAAAATGGATTTAACCTGGAACGGGAATCTACAGGTGATGTTGTACCGAGGTTTCATGGATTTGTGGATTCTGAGTATGCTAATAATTTGCTTTTATCCCGCTATCTTTTCAAGGAATGTTCAAAATATTTACCAGGTATTTTGCATGGAGAGAATGGTCATCGATTGCAGTGGGCTGCCATATCCTTTTTTATTCAACAAGGTACTATTCGATTACCAGAGGGGAAAAACGTACATGATTTTCTGAGCTATGTTATCAAGAACAATCTATGGACTACGCTAGTAGATCATTACGAATGTAATTTTGGAGGCCCCCATTTTATTGCAAGCTGGTTACGAAATACCAGTCAATACCCCAGTTTACAAAAAGCGATGGTTATTGGTTTTTGCAACCGAATGAACAAGTTTATTCAGAATTTACCCAATGAAAACAACGTTTGGAATTATGAACGATTGATACTTCTGCAAAGCTGTTTTGAGGAACAGTTTTCCACACAATTACCTCGTATCAAAGTTGAGGAAATCAGGCATCCAATGAAGAAATATTATGCTGACAGTAATGGGGTATTATTTTGGGGTGTTTATGATAAAGGTAAAAGAACGGATTATGGAGATCGAGTAAGTGATGACGAGTCTCAACACCACTCTCCTGCCTCATCTTCTCACCTGTTTGTATGATATATTGGACGATTAGAACAATACAATTTTTTTTAAATCAATCAATGATTTACCAAAAAGTCCAAGAAACCTCATCTCGAACAATTAGAGCGATCTCCATAATTCTATGGAGATCATTAACTGATTCAAGACAGATAAAGATCCGAGGATATGCACAATAAGCAGAACAATGATAACTGACTTTATTCGTGATCAGGATGTACAACAAAAATTCCAGGGGCATTGCGGAGGTATTCATGATAGTCCATACCGTACCCAAAGATGTAATGATCTTCAACCTCGAGTCCCACAAAATCAGCTTTTTGAAGGCCATTGGGCACTCTCTTGCGGTATTTATCGACTAGGACAGCACTGTATACTTGCTTTGCTCCCATCGCTTTAATTTCATCAATAATTGCAGCTAAGGTTACTCCACCATCCAGAATGTCATCGACTATTAATACCGTTCGACCTTCCAAATTAACAGAAGGTTTGACCTTCCAATGAATTTCACCGCCAGTGATCTCTCCGCGGTAGCGGGTAGCATGCACATAATCCACTTCTAATGGGAAGTCCAGACGATGCAGCAAGTTGCCTAAGGGGACTAATCCACCAATCATGACACATAATATGACTGGATTTTGATCCTGTAGTTGTTCATGAATTTTAATAGCCATTCTATCCAGTGCGGCTTCTACTTCATTGGTAGTAAATAAACAGGTTGACTTTTCATAAACTGCCTTTATTTTACTAGGGATAGTCATTTAGTTTCCTTCGATATTGATACTGAATTGTTATAGAACATGACTGGTGTCACTCAAAAATAAATTAATCTTTTATTTTACCTGTTCCTGGAAATGGACTGACTTTATTGCCATAACCCAGATTGTCCTTGACTTTAGCGGTACCTTGTTTCGTTACTTCATCAATTCGAAAGATTGAATGCATGGGAATAAATGTACGCTTGACACCATTAAATTCCATTTTTAGTTTTTCTTCGGAAGGATCTACGACCAAAGCAGTTTGTTCACCAAATACCAACTCTTCTACTTCAAGAAAGCCAAACATTTCGCTTTCTTTAATAGAACGGGCATATATTTCATAAATTGCTTCTTGATTAGCGAAAGTGATTTTAAACAATGTTTTTTTCGTCATGAATGTAACCTTTACTTAAAGCAAACTGAAGTATACAGAAAGATGAGTGTATTGTTCAAATAATTATACATTAATAATTAATTCGTTGCCGGCTGCAATGGGGATTTATACTCTTTGACACTGATTGGTTCCAGCGGTTGAGCTAATAATGAAGGGCTAATGTATTCATATTTTTGAGCTATATAGCAATAAAAGCCAGATGGGAACGGCCAGACCATCTTACCTACCTCATCAACAAAGGTCAATTTTTTGAGTATGGATTGATTATTAACCGGTGGAATATAGCCAAAATTGTTTAGAGAGCATTGTCGATAGCCTCTTTGTAAAAAAATTCGATTCAGATTAAAGGCCGTATGCATTTTTATTTTTCGGTTATCATAACACTGCAATAACCCCAATTTCATCGCAGCGCCCCATAAACTCCAAGGGTTTATGCTAAAGAATACAATAAGGCCCATTGGTTTTAAAACACGATCGAGTTCATCTATCAGAGTATAACTGTTATCAAAAGGTTCCAGGGCCAGAGGTACGATCACGCAATCCAGGCTGTTTCTACTTAACGGTATTTGGCTAAAGGAGCATTCAAGGCTGAATTTTTTCTGAAGATCGAATGGAGAAGCCAGCCATTTACTGTTAAAGCGTAACGAATCCATCCAGGGATTGTCACCACAATTACCCAATTGCAAAAGGGTCTCTCCTGTTAAACAGTCATTGAGCGGTGCTAATTGATTTGCAAACTCATGCACAACAGACAAGCCAAGTGGAGTTTGAAACCACTTATTCAAGGCTTGATAATGGTGTAACTGCTGAGCGATTAACAAAATAGTACCTGTTTTGATAATAATTAATTGATTTATCTACAATACAACGAGATTCCTGTTCAAACAATTCATTTTGAATGATTTAAATCGAACTCGACGCATTCTCAATTCAATTTTAAAAGTGAAATCCATTATAAGGTTAATCCATTTGTATTGAATCACTCATTGAATTCCCCCCTTTCCACTTCACCATCCCAGTTACAGCACGAGTTACCCAATAATGAGTATAGCAAACACCTGTGCAACAGGTTTCTCTCTGCAATAGGGATGAGGTTGTTATTTGTCCTGCATCACTTAACTATAGGATTAAAGGCAAATAATAGCTAAAATTCGTGAAATTAAATGAGTTTTTAACTATAGTTAAAAATAATATACACTTTGAATACAAAATATGGTTCTAGTGACTGACGAACAAAGATTGCAGGGGATCGGACAACTTCTTGTCCTTGAAAAGCTATTAGAAAAACCCAAGGCCATTGAGTATTATAAATCTGCTGCTTCTGAAAAAATTTCCCTGATACAATATTTAGTAAAAAATAATATATTGACTGCGGAGCAAATTGCTCTGACTGCAGCGCAAAATTTTGGCGTGCCTATGATCGATTTGAATTGTATTGATCTCGATGCCATACCTGCTAACTTGGTTAACGAAAAATTGATCCGTCGTCATTCAATGATCCCTTTATTTACCAGAGGTAGTAATTTATATCTGGCAACAGATGATCCTAGCAAACAATCCTCTCTTAAAGAAATTCAGTTTCATACAGGCTTAAATACTAATGCGATTGTAGTTGAAACAGACAAACTCTCTTTGTTAATAGAACGATTATTAACCGCAAAAGAAAGCCAGGGATTATCCGATTATGTTGATGATTCCAATGAATTGGAAGGTCTGGAAATCAGTGCCGATGATGAAGAGCACGAAGGTGAGGTATCCGCCTCAGTTACTGATGATGCCCCAATTGTCAAATTTGTTAATAAAATTTTACTGGATGCCATTAAACAAGGAGCTTCCGACATTCATTTTGAACCGTATGAGCGCGAATATCGCATCCGTTACAGACAGGACGGTATTTTACACGAAGTAGCCACACCTCCGGTCAGTCTGGCTTCTCGGATCACGGCACGAATAAAAGTAATGTCCTGTCTGGACATTTCAGAGCGACGAATTCCCCAAGATGGTGGTTTTAAGATGAAAATCTCCAAAACCCGTTCGATTGATTTCAGGGTAAGCACCTGCCCTACTTCGGGTGGAGAAAAGGTTGTTATGAGGATATTAGATCCCGGATCAGCCAAGTTAGGAATTGAAGCTCTTGGATTTAGCCCTATTCAACGTTCACACTTTGTAAAAGCCATTGAACGTCCTCAGGGTATGATTCTGGTAACTGGACCTACGGGAAGTGGTAAAACAGTCACGTTATATACCGCTCTGAATATACTCAACACCAGCGAAGTCAATATATCAACCGCAGAAGATCCCGTTGAAATCAAAGTTCCTGGTATTAATCAGGTTAATATAAATCCCAAAGCAGGTTTAACCTTCTCTGGTGCTTTGCGCTCATTTTTACGTCAGGATCCCGATATTATAATGGTTGGAGAAATCAGGGATTTAGAAACGGCTGAAATCGCAATTAAAGCGGCACAAACAGGACACTTGGTATTATCAACTCTTCATACGAATAGTGCTGCAGAAACCTTAAATCGTTTGGTTAATATGGGCATACCTACTTTTAATATTGCCAGTTCAGTAACGATTATTATCGCTCAACGTCTGGCCAGAAAATTATGCGATCATTGTAAAGTAATCAGAGATGATTTCACTAATCAGGGGTTATTGGAATTAGGTTTTAAAGAAAGTGACTTACTGGATATCAAATTATATAAATCAGTGGGGTGTAACCAATGCACCAATGGATATCGTGGGCGTGTTGGACTCTTTGAAGTACTTCCCATGACTAAAACAATTGGCCAACTCATTATGTCCGGAGGAAACTCTCTGGATATTTTAAAAATCGCCCAATCCGAGGGAATGCTAACCATTTTTGAGTCCGGTTTGGAAAAAGTAAAGGAAGGTATTACCACCATAGAGGAGGTCAATCGGGTAACCGTTGATTAATTTCATGGATAAAAAAGCAAATCCGGTTTTAACTTTTCATTATGAAGGGATAAATAAATCAGGTCAAAAAATGATTGGTGATATTGAAGCCAGGAGTATGGCCATCGCCAAAGCAGACCTGAGAAAACAGGGTATTGTCGCCAATAAAGTAGTAAAAAAGCGAAAACCACTATTCGATAGAAAAAACAAAAAAATAAAACCCGGAGATATTACCGTATTCAGTCGTCAGTTAGCTACCATGATAGAGTCCGGAATCCCTCTGGTACAATCCTTTGATATAGTGGCGAAAGGTCAATCTAACAAGCGGCTTAAAGATTTGATTGAAACGATAAAGCACGATGTTGAAACAGGCCTTACCTTATCTGAAGCTTTAATGAAACACCCTGCTTTTTTTAACGAATTATTTTGTAACCTTGTTGATGCCGGTGAAAAATCAGGTTCCCTCGATGTCATGCTGGATAAAGTAGCCACTTATAAAGAAAAGATTGAAACCATAAAGAAGAAAATTAAAAAAGCACTGACTTATCCCATAGCCGTCATGGTTGTTGCTTTAATCGTTACCGCTGGTTTATTGATCTTTGTCGTTCCGCAATTTGAATCCTTATTTAAAGGGTTTGGGGCTGATTTACCGGCATTAACTGCAGCGGTCGTTTCCATGTCAAAATTTATGCAAGCCTATTGGTACTATATATTTGGAGCATTGGGCGCAGGTGTATATGCATTGATTTATGTAAAAAATCATTCCGTCAATTTCGCAGAAAACATGGATAGATTAGTATTAAAATTACCCGTACTTGGGCCCATTATTGAAAAGGCAGCCATAGCTCGTTTTTCCAGAACACTATCCATCACTTTTGCTGCAGGGTTGCCTCTGGTTGAAGCTTTAAAATCTGTTGCTGGAGCAACGGGTAACATCATATTCGCCAATGCTACTGAAAAAATTCGTGAAGAAGTAGCTACCGGACAACAAATGAATGTAGCCATGGAAAATACTCATCTTTTTCCTAATATGGTCATTCAGATGGTTGCAATAGGTGAAGAGTCAGGAGCATTGGAAAAGATGCTTGGCAAAGTGGCTGATTTCTATGAAGAAGATGTCGATAACGCAGTTGATGCTTTAAGTAGTTTATTAGAACCTATAATTATGTCAATATTAGGTGTTCTGGTTGGCGGTTTGGTGGTTGCTATGTATCTGCCTATCTTTAAACTGGGATCTGCAGTCTAATCACAAGAATAAATCAGAACCTGATAAGGACTTGAACCATACATGATAAACGAATTACTAAACTATCATCCTGCCTTGATGTATGTGATCATCATGATGATTTCTCTTGCTGTTGGAAGCTTGCTTAACGTCATCATTTATCGCCTGCCAATCATGTTGCAGTCAGAATGGAGAGAGCAATGCTGTGAGTTGTTAGCTATTCCCGATAAAAAGGAACACAAGACTCTCAATTTATTTTTACCCCGCTCTTTTTGCCCTGAGTGCAAAACGCAGGTAAAAGCATGGCAAAACATCCCTATTCTCAGCTATTTATTATTAAAAGGCCGTTGTTCTGCATGCAATCATCGAATTTCTCTGCGTTATCCTTTTATAGAATTGTTAACCATGCTTCTTTCTTTATATGCAGCCTGGCATTTTGGATTTACCGCACAATTAATTTTTGCGCTTTTGGGGATATGGGCTTTAATTTCATTAATGTTTATTGACCTGGATCATCAATTGTTGCCTGACAGTCTGACCTTAGGGTTTCTCTGGATAGGTCTTATTGCCAACACACAAAACCTGTTTGCCAGCCTTCCAGTCGCTGTTTTGAGTTGTGCTGGAGCCTATATAGGACTTTGGTTGTTTATCCAGTTATTCTATTTAGTTACAGGAAAAATCGGGATGGGGCATGGTGATTTTAAATTGTTCGCTGCCTTTGGCGCCTGGTTCGGCTGGGTCTATTTACCCTTAATTCTCCTGTTATCGTCAATCAGCGGAGCAATTATTGGCATAATCTATTTACGTGCAAGTAAACAATCAAGAGATACAACCATACCTTTTGGCCCTTTTCTCTGCATTGCTGGCCTCATTTCCATGTTTTGGGGGCAATCAATCGTTGCCTGGTATTTGCATTTTTGGCTGTAAGACTCTCGATCATATTCAGTTTAATGTACATCCTTTCTACGCTGCATGATTGCAGAGAAAAATTCAGGTTTATTTAATCCCATAGAGGCAAAAATCTGTGGGATTTTATCCCAGCTTCCTTCTTGCTCAATGCTTTCAACAATCAGCTCAAAACCCTTATCCTTATCAACATCAAGACCCCAGCCATTAATCAGGCAAAGCCCTCTTAATCTTTTAGCACCGATATGCCCTAATTTTTCAGCAGCCAGTAAGTGAGCATGTGCTTCTTCAAAAATTTGCTGGCTTCTTTTCTGGTTTGCAGGACTATTAAATACGCCCTCATCATGCAGATTTTGTCTGTATTTAGCTTCATCAACAAACAATTGGGCTAATTGGTAATGTGCGGCAGAGTCATCGAGATCTGCAGCTTTTCGATAGCATTCAATTATCATTATTTCAGCATAAGGTGCATTTTTATTACCTTTCAGCTTTTTGAATAATCCAGCCAGCTCGTAATAACACAGAATTTCTCGTTTAATGACTTCATCTCCAGGTTGATTATTAACCCGGTTATTCTGCATGGCTTTAATTTTTTTTGTCAGTCGTTTGATTTTCCAGCGTTTGATATTAAACATGGATACTCCTGTCAGTATTATGCGGTGCTTTGAATAATATATTGTAATAAAAATACCACAACTACAATTAATACCATCAATAGAATAATTTTAGCAGCTAATCCCAGTGACTCTTTAACCTCTTTCTCATGTTCTAAAGTTTCTTCAGGGTCTGGTTTTTTTGCAAGACCTAAAATTTGATCATCAATGTAGTTGGATATATAGTATGAAATATAACCAGCAATCAAACTGGGCATAAAGAAAATCATCCAGGTAACAATTTTACTCACGGTTTCGCCGTAATCATACCTGTTTTCAAAAAACATGATCATATCACTTACCAGATCGGGTACGTCATAATATAAATTCCATATTAAATAAGGCAGGATGTACATGCTGAAGAAAAACAATCCCAAAGCCAGGATCAAACTAATAATTCCCAATATATACAATTTGTTATTTATGGAATATCTGTCTTGCTCCATGATATCCTTCCGTAGTGTTACAATCTAAATAGACCTAGTTTTAAGATAGCAGATGAGGGCAAATAAGTACACTTGCTGCTTATATTTCATAATTCGTTTAAAATTCATTACTTTATTTATATCTTAAGGATTTTTTATGAAACGCCAAGTTTTTATGCTTTCTGATGGAACAGGTATTACCGCGGAAACTCTAGGAAACAGTCTCATTACTCAATTTGAAAATATCGAGTTTGAAAAACAAACCATACCCTACATCGATTCACTTCACAAAGCGGAGCATGTCATTGCGCGTGTTAATAAATCCTTTGAAGAACAAGGCATTAAACCACTGGTATTTATGACATTAGTCAATCCAGAAATTCGCCAATTGTTTAAGAATGCCAATGCCTGCGTCTTTGATTTGTTCAGTACTTTTATTGATCCCCTGGAAGCCGAATTAAATGAAAAATCATCTTATACCGTTGGTCGAACGCATGGTGTAGCTAACGATAAATCCTACACGCATAGAATTGAAGCTGTTGATTTTGCATTGTCGCATGACGATGGAATTAAAACTCGGGGATATGATAAGGCGGATATCATTTTGATCGGAGTTTCTCGATGCGGAAAGACTCCAAGTTGTTTATATATGGCTTTACAATATGGAATATTAGCAGCGAATTATCCATTTACAGAAGATGATTTGATAGGCTTTCATTTGCCTGAAGTTTTGAGGCCTTATAAACATAAGTTATTCGGACTCACTATTGATTCACACCGATTACAGCAGATTCGTTCAGAACGCAGACCCAATAGCAAATATGCTTCATCAGAGCAATGCCGACTCGAAGTTACTGAAGTAGAGGCGATGTATAAAAAAGAAGGGATTCCGTACATTAATTCTACCAAGTACTCTATTGAAGAAATCGCCACGAAAGTATTGGCGTCAGCTGGTTTGCACAGGAAAATATAAGGTTCATGCTAAAGACTTTTGGGGTGTTGTGCACTATATTGTTATTGGAGATTTATATTTTAGCATTTTAAGAAGGATACTTATTTTGAAAAGTGATGATATTAAAAAAGATTATGAATCAGGCGTTGAGCTAGTCAAAAAGCGTTATCTTCCTAAAGGCTTGGATTTGCTGAAGCAAATTGAGGATTTTTCCCCTGAATTAGCCGATGTCATTGTTCGTCAGGGAATACATGAGATATGGCAAAACAAAACTCCATCACTGAGTATGCGTGAAAAAGAACTGATGGTTTTGGCCTCTATTATTACTGACAATACGGTGCAATTTGAAGTTACTTTACACACTGAAAATTGTCTGTTGCTAGGTGTTACTAAAGCAGAAATCCTGGAAATGCTGGTGCTTTTAACGCTATACGTTGGCCAACCCAAAGTACTCAATTGTCTCGATGCAGTAAAGCAGGCTTTTGCCAATTTTGATGAGCATCAAAAAAAATAATACTTCTTTGAGGTGTTACTCATTCTGTGTTAAGACAACGAGCCCGCGATTTAAGGAACAATAGTACTGATGCTGAGAGGCATCTATGGTACTATCTTCGAGCGAATAGATTTGGATTTAAATTCAAGAGACAAGTACAAATAGGCGAATACCTCGTTGATTTTGTCTGTCTTGAAAAACGACTGATTATCGAGTTTGATGGTGGTCAACACATGGACAATCAAATTTACGATATGAAAGCTATCAATATCGTAAGCCTTATCAGCCCCAAAAAATTCACAATGCTCATTAGCCCAAACATCATTGGCAACTCACGGCTGTCCCATTAAAAATGTGACGTCTTTCCGAGCGTAGCGAGGAATCTCCTGCAAATTGGCACAATCTGAATTAATGCATTAATTATCATTACCTTTTAAACTCTTTTTTTTACAAGGAATTTAATGATGTCATCAGAAAATGTACCTGGATTTTTATATCATTTCGACTGATATGATTTTAATGGCCGCATTTTAATGGGATCGTGCAACCTTGCAGGAGATTCCTCGCTACGCTCGGAAAGACGTCACATTTTTAATGGGACAGCCGTGAGTATGACTCAGATATGGATTACAATGTGGTTCATATTCCCTTTATTATCCATATTATAAAGGAAGTGGACGCTTTATTTTTCCTGAACACTCAAAGATAACTTCATTCACTCTATTGCCCAGCCAGTAGCATAAGTGGCGCAATTAATACCCAAACAGATCTCCTTTGTGATACTATGCTTTTTTTTAATCCTTGAGATTGAAATTATGATTACCTTAACTGAAGCTAATTTTCCTTTAAAAGCACAAGAAGTAATTGAACAATATTATTTAAAACCCATGAACGGCAGTAAAAAAAGCAACTTAAAGGATGGTCATATTGAGCGAATAATACATGGTGGCATGCACGCCAGTCGTGCTACTTTATGGTCTTTGGTCATGAATCAGCTTCTGAAAAAATTAGCTCCAGTCTATGTACATTCAGCCCTTGATAAAATAGCTAGCCATCTTAAAACAGATACACAAACAGCATTATTACTTATTTTAATAACAACAACTTGCCACGACTCAGCTAGAAAAGGTGAAGGTGCAGATATTTGGGAAGCTGAAAGCGCAGCCAATACATTAGAAATTTTAAAATCTTTAGGGTTGGAGGATGCTCAAGCTCAATTATTTGCAAATGCAGTACACTGGAAAGACCAACCTACAGTGTACAAAAAAGAATTATGCAAATTAGGTATCGACGAACAGGATTGCAATGCCTTTGATTATATTCGTAAACTGGTTAATTTAGGCGATAATCTAGATCTTATGCGTTGTATAGGCTCTTTTGATTTAAGCTATATCTTTAACACTCTAAATACTATCGAGGGGCTTGATCAAGAAGTACATCACAATGAAGTTGTCGCACTGATTAAATCAATGCATCAAATGATTTATGATCAACACGATATGTTCTTTGATAGTACTGTATTGGATCTGGATAATAAGCCCATTTTTAGCCATCCAAGTAGTCATACTCCAGCCAAAAAACTACAATTCGAGCACGCGGGCAATGTATTCATAGCTATTGTCCAAGATGTTATAAAGTATCCTGAAATTCAAGCCTTGGTGCCCGATGAATTTAAAAATTTAAAAAACACTGAAGATACAATACCTGCTGCCCCATTTGATCCTTTTATACATGGTACAACGTCTGCAACGCTGGCCTTAATATCAAAAACAAATTTTCAACTTATGCCTGTACTAAAGATGATAGATGACTTTCAAACAGCGCCAATGGTTGGTGAGTTAACTAAAGGCGGTTACAGTGTATTAGGTTTTAAAAGTGTGCAAGAGGAGGACATTGGGGCAACTTCTTATGGAAATGTGTTAACAGGAAATTACAATTTAAAAAAAATCACTGCGAATTATACACTGTTTAAACCGCTAGCCAGCAGTACTGCGTTACAGAATTTTAAAAATTCAATTAAATACGGTTTAGCTAGTGGGTTTTCAAATTTTAATTTATTGCTGATTTATTTTACTCGTGCACGGCAAATGCATCAATCACTTGATCAAGTAATCACTAAAGCGGAGATTGATACATTAAATCAACAACTACAAGGAACAGTCCAATTTTATTATTTTATTCAATTGCTGGGTACTTATATTCATCCTGATTTTGAGGCAATAAAAGAGGCCTTGGCTCAATCCAGTTCATTGACAAAAAGAGATATAACAGATGCAGCATTTAGCCTTTTGAACATGGAACAAATAGTCAAAAAAATCATGCTGCATAATATCGATATGAAAGATATTCTTTTAAACCCAACAGAGGAAAATCTTGAAAAAGTCCTTAAAGTTCTCAAGTTTCCTAAGAAGGCAGTCATTAAATCTGGGTTTGCAGCTGTAGATAAAGAAATTGAATTACCAATCGCACAGTTTTTTAGTTTAAAAAAACCAACACTTCCAAAATATGAAATAAGTGAACAATATGATGAACATCATTTTGGATATTTTTCTCGTAATATTAATGGGTATTGTATCAATGATTGTATAGAACAATTTCTTTCACAAAGAGTGGGAGCAGATTATTTTGTAGGTTTAAGTAAGGAAGCTAAAAAATATGTGTTTGCTCTGGAGGATCGTATTCGCGTTTTTAATAAGCTAGTTCACGCACCTCAAGAACAATTTAATCTTACCGTGGATCAGCAAGCCCTTTTAAAGGCAACTTATCCAATTATATTTGTATCTGAGTCTAGTAATATCAGACCTTATGGAGATGAATACCGTAACAGTGTTCCTTCTAGATTAGGTGATGATATTAGATTGATTGCTACAGATACTATTAGTCATCAGGAACATCTTAAAAAATACCTCCGCCAGCACCAAGTTAACCCAGTTCAAGTGGTATTATTTAGTGACTTAGAGAAGGCAAGCAAGGACAAATCCTCCCTACCTTTATCTATCGACTCACAACAACTCAGAAACATGTTAACCAACACTAAAGCTCATAAACATGGCAGACTTTTTTATGAGTTATACGAAATGTTGGATGATTTGAATGATAAACGAAATAAATATCGCTATAACAATCCCCAAGTATATAAGGCTCTAGACAGACTCCTGGGTGAAATCAATAATGAGATGAGTACAGCTTTTCCTTTAGACAACCCCATCAGTGGGAGTGCCATACGTGCTTTTTGTACTAGAAACACCACCCTAATTGAAGAGCAAAAAAGTATATTTGAACAGCACAGAGGTGTATTGGGTATACTGGATACAATTTTAACTGTACTTGCAAGTTTAATTGTACTTTATCCTGTAGTCTACCTGTATCAAAAAGCTCACAATATACAGCATACCTTTTTTAATACAGATTCAGCGATAAAAGCTCAAAATACAATGGCTACACTTTCTAAAATAAATGCTTCTGCTGATGATTTTCCAGAAGACGAGGTAGTTATATCGTGTTCTGCTTAGATTTGGCTGGATACGCGGTAAAACCCAGATAAAAGCAACCTCCCCATTTCGAATTTCCGCGGCATCGACCGCGGAATCCAGAGAATGGATCTGAACTTGTTTTTCAAGGAATTATTGGAGATTCATGTTATGAGCACAACCTTAATTTCGCCATCCCGCAGCCTTAAGAGTGAGAGGCTTAATGATGGTTTTATTTCATAAAGCCCTTAATTAATTCTGAATAACACCACGTTATTACAGGACAAATCAAGGGCTAGAGAGTTAGCTTATTTAACAACCCATAGCGCCATAAAATCACTGACTTTCATAGCAGCCAGCATATTAGTATCACTCATTGCATGCATGATTTGTTCCACTCGTTCTGCAGGTAATCGAGTACTCAGGTTATTCTTGAACTTGGAAATTAACACAGGAATACCCTCTTCACGTCTGCGTTTATGACCGATTGGATATTCCACAGTAATTAAATCGCTTTCTGTCCCGTCTTTGAAAACCAGTTTGATGCTGTTTGCAATGGATCGTTTTTCAGGATCATGATATTCACGAGAAAAACGCTCATTTTCAGTCACATGCATTTTAGCTCTTAAAGCATCAATTCGTGGATCTGCTGCTGTAGCATGTTCATAATGCTCCGCCTTCAAATCACCGAACAGCAACCCAATGGCCACCATATACTGTAAGCAATGATCTCGGTCTGCAGGATTATGCAAAGCTCCTTGCTTGCTAATTATTCGGATAGCCGATTCATGTGTGACCAGTTCGATGCGTGCTATGTCATCATAGCGTTGTTTGACTAATGGATGTAAAGCGACCGCACATTCGACAGCAGTTTGCGCATGAAACTCTGCAGGATATGACAGTTTAAACAAAACGTTTTCCATGACATAACTGCCATAAGATCGTTGAAATTTAAATGGCTTTTTATCAAATAATACGTCATAAAAACCCCAGGTAGGCGCACTTAAAGCGCTGGGATATCCCATCTCACCTGCTTTAGCAATTAAGGCCAGGCGCACTGCTCGAGATGTAGCATCCCCTGCCGCCCAGGATTTTCTGGAGCCAGCATTGGGTGCATGTCGGTATGTTCTTAAACTTTGTCCATCAACAAAAACCTGAGATAAAGTTCTTAACATCATGTCACGATCAGCACCAAACAGTTGCGCGGCTACCGCGGCACTGGCAATCTTAACCAAAAAAACATGATCTAATCCTACACGATTAAAACTGTTTTCGAGGGCAATACAACCTTGAATCTCATGAGCTTTAATCATTGCCGTTAATACATCATGCATCAAAATGGGAGCACGTCCCTCACCACACTGTTGTCTGCATAAATAATCTGCAACAGCTAATATAGCCCCTAAATTATCGGATGGATGCCCCCACTCAGCAGCAAGCCAAGTATCATTGAAATCCAGCCAACGTATCATGGTTCCAATGTTAAATGCAGCCTGGACAGGATCGAGTTCATAATCAGTTCCTGGTACACGAGCTCCACCGGATAGGGTAGCTCCTGGAACCACTGGGCCCATCAGCTTGGTACATTCAGAAAAATTCAGCGCTAACAGACCACAGCCTAAAGTATCCATTAAACAGAGGCGTGCAGTTTCATAGGCCAGTACACTATCAATTTTAGTGTTTAAAACATAATCGACTATATCCACGATCACCTGGTCGTAATCAGGTTTCACATTATCTTCTACATAACTGCTCATATTAACCTCTATCCTTAACTTCAGTGAATGCTCTTTGGTCAGGGCCGATATACTCTGAAGTTGGGCGAATCAGCTTATTATTGGCTCTTTGTTCAAATACATGGGCAGACCAGCCTGTAATTCGAGACATGACAAAAATAGGAGTAAACAGTTGAGTAGGTATTCCACAATAGTGATACGCTGAAGCACTATAGAAATCAAGATTGGGAAATAGTTTCTTTTCGCTCCACATCACCTCTTCTATCCGCTCGGAGATGTGATATAGCGACAAGTCTCCTTTCGCTTCGCCAAGTCTGAAAGACCATTTTTTAATAATATCAGAACGCGGATCACTTGTAGTGTAAACCCTATGGCCAAAGCCCATGATCAATGCTTTGTTTGCCAGCATGTGCTTTAATCCTGATTCAGCTTCATCGGGTGTTTTAAACTTCTCAATCAGTTCCATGGCCGCTTCGTTAGCGCCTCCGTGTAAGGGACCACGAAGAGTGCCAATAGCACTGGTAATTGCAGAATAGAAATCAGACAGTGTCGCAGCTGTAACTCGTGCAGCAAAGGTTGATGCATTAAACTCATGTTCTGCATAGAGAATGAGCGATACATTCATCATATCAGATTCTATTTTCTCAGGTTTTCTATGGTGCAACAGTTCCAGGAAATGGCCGCCAGTGGTTTGTTCATCACTGTATCCGGAAATTTCCCTGTTTTCATAATGATAGGCATACCAATAGCACATAATTCCGGGAAAGAGAGCCAAAAGCCTGTCAGCAATTTCATATTGTTGCGAAAAATTATTCTCAGGCTCAATATTCCCCAAAAAAGAACAGGCAGTTCTTAATACATCCATTGGGTGTGTGTTCTTGGGAATCAACTTCAATACGGTTTTTAATTGCTCAGGGATGCCTCTAAGGCTTATTAGTTTTTTTGTGTACTGATCCAGTTCAGTTTGTGTTGGAAGTTGGCCATAATTTAATAAATAGGCCACTTCTTCAAAAGTTGCATATTCTGCTAAATCATCAATAGAATAACCTCTATAATTCAAACCTTTACCTGCCAGGCCAACAGTAGCAATTGCTGATTGTCCAGCAACAACACCGGCTAAACCTCCACTCTTACTACTCATTTTCTTCCTCCATCAGTTGGTCCAGCTTTTCCTCGTATTTATGGTATCCAAGAACAGCATACAGCTCTTCTCGGGTTTGCATTGCATCAAGAACTGTTTTTTGTGAGCCTTGCTGGACTATAGTCTCATAAGTTGTTAATGCAGCTTTTGACATTGCTCTGAATGCACTCAAAGGATAAAGAATTAATGATACTCCTGCATCATTGAGTTCATCTCGAGTAAATAATGGTGTTTTACCAAATTCGGTTATATTGGCCAGTACTGGTACTTTGATACTTTGTGTAAATATTCGATATTCATCCAAAGTAGTCATAGCTTCAGGAAATATCATATCAGCACCCAACTCGACACAAAGTTGAGCTCGTTCAATAGCCGCACTCATACCTTCTACTGCATAGGCATCAGTTCTTGCCATAATAACAAAATCAGGATCTACTCGAGCATCAACCGCAGCTTTAATTCGGTCCCCCATTTCTTTTTGGGAAACAATCGCTTTATTGGGTCTATGACCACATCGTTTGGCTAACACTTGATCTTCGATGTGAATCGCCGCTACACCTGTTTTCTCCATCAGTTTGATGGTGCGGCCAATATTAAAGGCATGTCCCCACCCTGTATCCACGTCCACTAAAAGAGGTAGTGAAGATATATCGGTTATTCGGCGGGCATCTTCAAGAACTTGTGATAAATTGGTCATACCAAGGTCAGGTATTCCATAAGACGCATTAGCTACACCAGCGCCTGAAAGATAGATAGCTTTGCAACCTGCAGATTCTGCTAACATTGCGGTATATGCATTAATGGTACCCAATACCTGCAGTGGTTTATTGTCCTGTACAGCGCGTCTGAATGCTTTTCCCATTGATTTGGTCATTCCATCTTACTCCTTTGACCTAAAGGTTTATTATTATGCTCTAATGAGAAGTCCTTCTCAATCCATTTTGCTAAATAACTAAATGTCCTTTGAGATACCATCGGCAATAGCCAGATATAAACACGCGATGATCCATCAATTCGCAAAACAACTCCCCTTTCCTATGCAGCCCCTGAATAGCTCGTAAATTGGATTTATTCAATTTATTGGCCCAGTATGGTGTTAACACACAATGAGCCGATCCGGTAACGGGATCTTCTGAAATACTGTGCTTTGGATAAAAGCACCGAGAATAGAAATCGGCCTCTGAACTTAAAGAGGTAACTATCAAGCCACGTTTAGGTAGCTTCATTAGTTTTTTTAAGTCAACTTGAGCCTCTTGAACCTGCGCCTCATTTTCGAGAACAACCAAATAATCGAATTCACTGTCGTATGCTTCAATTACAGGTTGATCTATCAAGCTCACGATAGTCTCTGAAGAAATGGAATGAGCGTATTGAAATCTGGGAAAATCAAGGGTAAGTCTATCTTTTCTTCGCAGTACAGAGAGCTGCCCACTCAAACTATGAAAAGTTATGCAGTCAGAAAGACATTTCCCTAATTCAAAAAGCACAAAACTGGCGGCAAGCGTAGCATGCCCGCACAAGGAAATTTCTCCATTCGGTGTGAACCAACGGATGTGAAATCCATTCGGAGCTTCAATAATGAAAGCAGTTTCTGATAAATTATTTTCTGCCGCTATTGCAAGAAGCAATTCATCGTTTAGCCAATCATCGAGCAAACAGACAGCCGCTGAATTTCCATGAAATACCTTGTCAGTAAACGCATCAATTTGAAAAAAGTCGATACTATGCACAATCTGCTCACATGATGAAATTGTTAATTATAACGGATAACGTATCGATTTTTAATAAAAAAACGAACATTTTAGGGCGTTTTGACAAACCCTTGATGTCGTAGATACAGCGGATAGGTACAACTCACAATATTCCACGAGTTATGTTTTTTCGTAAAAATCGGCTGGGAGCCAGGGCATGAATAAGACTTCTTGGCAAGCAGCCAATTTCATTATTAACAAGAGAAGCCAACCATTCAGAACATAAAGGGATGGTCGTTAATCCTCGTGATCCAAATCCAGCGCAGACAAATAGCCCAGGAATATAAGGGCCAGGTTGTGGAATCCATCTTTTAGAGTTTGTCTCTAACCCTGAGTACAGCGCACGAAAATCTTGTTCCAAAGCAACTGGACCCACAACAGGAAGATAATCCGGAGTGGATGCTCTTACCGCGGCCCAGTGATGAATAATTTCCCTGGACCATATATTCGGTGCTGAAATATTTGAGAGTTTATTTAAATTGCTTAAATCATCCTCTGCAGAGGGTTGTTCTGAAGTATCACCAAGGTTATAGCTGGCACCAAAATAATGCTTGCCGTCTATAGAGGGCAAAACATGCCCCTCCGCACACAGGGGTATTTTAAGTTTGGAGCTTTTTGGTGTTGAGCAAATTGAAGACATTTGTCCGCGAATCTGTTTAATCGGTATGCCTTTAGTTTCAGCAAAGGAGTTTATCTTGTTTCCCGCACATAAAATTAATACATCTGCTGCTTTATTAGTAACAATCCAGCTTGAACCATCATAGTGCAATGAATCAACTCGTGTATTCTCAATCAAAGTGATTTCTTTTCTATCGATTAAACGTTGGCAAAGAAGCGGTGAGTTAATCCATCCGGACAAAGGAATATACAGTCCTGATTCATTGAGGCTCACACCGGACAATTCAGAGCCTTTGTCTCGTTCGACCAGCTCACCAAGCTCGGGATAGTGCTGCAGCCAGGATTTAAGGCTTTGATGGGCTTGTTGTTCTTTAAGGTTGTATGCCAGCAAAAGAGAGCCGCCTAATTGACCAAGCTCTGGATGTTGCTTTAACAAATCCTTGTATATTCTGTTCGCATATAGAAACGATGAAAGCATTAGTTGCGTTAGTGGTGATTTATAGGCAGACAATTTGGGGAATAATACTGCCTGATGATTGGCGGAAGCTGCCAAGCCAACCATTGATTTTTCCTCAAAAAGTGTCACTCTCCAGCCTCTTTTGGCGAGACAATGAGCAATGAAGCACCCGGCAAGCCCCCCTCCTACAATATGTACTGATTTATTTCCTGATTTTAAGGGAACTCCAGTATGCCATGGTGTTTCTCGCTTTTTTATTTTATAGGGTGGTATCCCATGAAAGATCCCTG
Organism: Legionella moravica DSM 19234; assembly: GCF_000423305.1. Classification (GTDB taxonomy): domain Bacteria; phylum Pseudomonadota; class Gammaproteobacteria; order Legionellales; family Legionellaceae; genus Legionella; species Legionella moravica. The sequence goes on from NZ_KE383999.1 coordinate 325,784, forward strand.
TAAGCATATGGCGTTTAGGGCCAAATCCCTTTTTCTTCTCAAGAATAAAACCTGCTTTTGATAACGCAGCTTTAACCGTGCCTGCGGCAGTATACGTTGCACAAGTAGACTCTTTTTTCGAGAGCATGGCTACTATTGATAAAAGTGAATCGGTCCACATATCCGCATTTTTTGCAGGAGAAAATCCATCCAGATACCATGAATCGATAAAACCTGGACGCAGTTGGGATTCAAGTTGGGAATCACCACAAACTAACAATTGCTCAAAACACTCGAGAGCATCTCCAAGCATGAGGGTAAGTTTAACTCTTCCCTTACAAAAGGATAAATAATGATAGCCCTGAGTTAGTACCGGATACTGTTCCAATAGTTGTGCGCTTTGAACTGATAATTCTGGCCAAAGTGTTAAACACTGTTTTAAGTCATTGAATTTCAGAGGATGTTTTTCGCAGGAAAAATAATGGAGATGCGCTGATTCAGGTGCATATTCTTCCCATAACTTGAGAGTAAGGAGAAAATTTAACCCCATACCAAACCCTGTTTCTCCAAGATTAAACAAGGAATAGGTATTTTGAGGAAGCTCTAACCATCTGTTGATGAGATTGTTCCCGTCAACAAATACGTAACGACTTTGTCTGATCCCACTTTCAGTTGAATGATACACATCATTATAATTTTTAGAAAATGGCAAATCATCAAACCAATCAAGATCTGCCGTTTCAATAGGTACAAATGGACTACTCAAATACCGCTTCTCTCTCAGCTACATTAATATTATTACCCTGTACAACATCATGCTTTTTTTCCTGAATTAACTTCCTTAATTTAGGAACTAACATTAGAAGTATAAATGAAGATCCTATAGCAAATAAACCCAATCCCAAAAACACATGACTGTATCCCGTATTAGTCTCAAGGGGCGAGTTACTGCTCTGACCTACAATCATCAAGTTTGAACTATAACTTGATAGTGTCGCCCCTACACCAGTAATCAGCATCCACATCCCCATCATAACGCCCTGAAGTGATGTTGGAGCCAGGTAGCCTATCATGGCATAACCAATTGGCGATATTAAAAGCTCCCCTATGCTCTGCAAAATAAAACAAATAACTATCCAGCCGGGGTTCACCATTCCATCAGTATTTGCATAGAGTATACCTGCCGGGAGTATTGCGAATGCTAGTCCAATACATAATAAAGCGAGCGCAAATTGTGTTGGAATATTGATTTGAACTCCCTTTGCACGCATTCTGGCAAACATTGTGCCTAATAAAGGCCCACCGATAACTATAGCAACTGTGTTTATATTTTGAAACCATTGTGGTGGAATAATCCAGCCTCCATACTCTCTCTGTACATTATGATCGATGAATACTGTCAATCCCATTGGGCCTATTTGATAAAGCATCCAAAAAATAGCGCCTACTATCATCAGAATGGCAAAGGCTAGAATTTTATCCTTGGCTTCTTTCGTTGGTTGTTGGTATGCAATGTAAAACGTCAAAGCCAGCATGGTAAGACCTGTTGCAATGACCAGCTTATTAGCCCAGTCCGCATATTGCAGCATTTGACTTAGCACTAAGGGAAGTAAAATAATGAACAGTAACCCCATTGTTGTGGCCTTCTTCTGAGACTGTTTATCTTTTTTCGAAAAGCTTGTTCCCTTGTCGGCTAATTGGTGCCAATAATAAAGACAGATGAGCAAAGCAATTAAATTTCCAAGGCTGCTAAGCAGGAAGAGCCTTTGGTAGTTTTGGGATATTTGAAATACACCACTCAAGCTGAATCCCACGAAAAAACCAATATTCATGCCTGCGTAATTCCATAAAAAGGCAGTCTCACGTCGAGTGTCTTCAGGCGAGAATCTTTGCGTAAGCATACAATTAACACAGGTTACATTTAAACCTGAACCCGTTAAAAAAGCGGCAAGACCATAGTACAGAAAGGTAACTCCGCCAATGGATAAAAGCACACAGCCAACAACCTGTGCGATCATACCAATGCAGAACAGGGTTCTGTTCGATAATAATCGCCCACCCCAAAACCCTCCAAGTAAGTGCAAGGCAAAATTAAATGCAATAAAAACCCCCATAATGCTATTTGCTGTGGCAACCTGCAACCCCAGTTTACCTTTCATGTATAAAACCAGGGTCGAGTAAAGAACACTGAAACTAAGTGTTGAAACGACTTGTATAAAAAAAAGTGCGATAGTTCCTTCTGGTATCTCACTCCATGGGGCTCTTTTTTTACCCAATATCGACATACTATGCTTTCCTTTGCCAACTGATTTACTACCAAGAATGACACGGAGAAAAAGTACTGTCCAGTATTTTAAAATGAAAACAATCAATGAAAAACTGAATTGAAATCAATCATCTTGAATGTACTGTGTTAACCTTTTAATCGCTTCAAAACTCGCTCTGCAGCACTTTGAGTCTTATGTATTTCTTGTTCACCATGGGCACTGGAAACAAAGCCAGCCTCATACATGGATGGTGCCAAATAGACTCCATTCTCCAGCATACCATGAAAGAATTTTTTGAATAATTGTTCATCCGACGTAGCAACATCGCCATAATCACAGATTTGATCTTTATCAGTAAAACAAAATCCGAACATTCCTCCTAATGACGCTGTAAATAAAGGTACATGCAGCGTATTAGCTATCTCTGACAAAGCTGAAATCAAGTTATTGGTTGTATGATTCAGTTGATTAAAAAATCCAGGTTGTTCTATTTCATTCAAAGTAGCTAATCCAGCAGCCATAGCAAGAGGATTACCTGAAAGTGTTCCTGCCTGATAAACAGGTCCTTCGGGAGCAAGAAAGGACATAATCTCTGAACTACCTCCCAATGCACCAACAGGCATTCCGCCACCAATAACTTTTCCAAAAGTAGTAATATCCGGTTTAATTCCAAATAAGCCTTGAGCTCCATGTAAACCTACCCGGAATCCTGTCATCACTTCATCAAAAATTAATACCGCGTTGTAGTGATCACACAACTCGCGCAGTCCCTGTAAAAAACCGGGTTTTGGAAGAATGAATCCCATGTTGCCAGCAACTGGTTCCAAAATAATTGTCGCAATCTCATTTGGATATTTTTCAAATAATTGCTCGACCTGTTCAAGGTTATTAAAATCAGCCGTTAACGTATGTTCGGTAATGCTTGCAGGAATTCCAGGTGTTGATGGGATACCCAAAGTGAGCAAACCGGAGCCGGCTTTTACGAGCAATCCGTCACTATGACCATGATAACAGCCATTGAATTTGATTAATTTATTTTTATTGGTATATCCGCGAGCCAATCGTATCGCAGTCATCGTTGCTTCGGTACCTGAGTTGACCATTCGTACTTTTTCAACAGATGGCACAAGAGATATAATTTTTTTAGCTAAAAGTATTTCAAGCTCTGTCGGCGCTCCGAAACTCATTCCGCTATGCAAAACTTGATTTACTGCTTCAATAATTTTGGGATGGCAATGTCCAAGAATAAGAGGTCCCCAAGAACCTACATAATCGATGTAGTGATTATTATCTTCATCAATAAGATAAGCGCCTTTACCTTGTTTAAAAAACAAAGGATCGCCACCTACTCCTTTAAATGCTCGAACTGGAGAATTAACACCTCCTGGAATAACAGATTGAGCCTGAACAAATAAATCCGATGATCGGGACATAGAAACACTCACATGAAAAATTAGAAATAAAAACAATTAAAAGCAAAAAAAGGTTGAGATGTTTAAGGAAACATAGGCAATCCTCAACACATCAGCCTTCGTCACCAATTGACCTTGAGTTTTGTCAACAAATACCACCCAATGTTACTTTTGTAAGCAAAACTTAGTACTTTGATGGTACAATTATTTAGATAGATTATCAAAAAAAAACTGCATTGATTCGAGGTTTAACTTTACTTAATGAACAACAATAGATAAATTACCTCATTTTTTTAAGAGTATTCACTATGCAAGAGTATAAAAAGTACATATGCGTTATCTGCGGTTTTATTTATGATGAAGCTGAAGGATGGCCGGAAGATGGTATTGAACCAGGCACGTTGTGGGCTGATGTTCCTGAAAACTGGTTTTGCCCTGACTGTGGAGCCGGTAAAGAAGATTTTGATATGGTAGAAATCGATTAGGCTCTGCTACCAATTAACTCTTGTTTAATTGCTTTATAACCACTGAACGTTAAAATAAATCAAGTACTGTCCCTGTTTATGAATTAAAAACATAAACAGGGAAATACTGGGGTCTGTTGACAATTCAAGTTTCGACGTCTGGTGACTTGTTCGCGGGATCCAATTCAATCTTTATAGGCGCAATCTATTCTTGTTTTGCACACGATCTATCGATTCCGCGAACAAGTCGCGGAAAGTAGGCTTGAATATAATGACATGTCAACAGCCTCTAGAAGTATCATAATGCATCAAAAAGGTTTAACCACAACCAAAATCACAATAACAATGAGCAAAAGAGTCGGCAACTCATTAAATATCCGATAAAACCGGGATGACTTTGTATTTTTGTCTCGTGCAAACTGTTTAAGATAATGGCCACAGGTTAAATGGTAAATCCATAATAGAAGAACCAGAAATAATTTGCAGTGCATCCAGCCTGCCTTTAGATAATAACCCATGTTAAAATAAATCAACCACAAGCCAAGTACCGTAGTCAGAATCGCTGCTGGCCAGGTTATTCCATAATATAACCTTCGCTCCATTATTTTAAATCGTTCAAGGCTAATGCTATCTTGTGTTGTCGAGTGGTATACAAATAACCGGGGTAAATAAAACAAACCGGCAAACCAGGCTACAAGTGCAATAATGTGAAATGCTTTGATGAATAACATATTACTTCCTCGCCATTTTTTTTCGTTTTTTTCTTGTACGCTTCAGTAAGTTCAAGGATTCGACTCCTAACGAAAATCCCATCGCAAAATATAAATACCCTCTTGGAATATGAAACGAAAAGCCATCGGCAACCAGAACAGTACCAATCAATATCAAGTAACTTAGAGCCAGCATTTTTATAGTAGGATGTTTCGAAATAAATTCACTAACAGGCTCACTGGCATAAATCATAATAATAATGGCACAGGTAATGGCAAGCGCCATAACCCAAAAACGTGTAGTTAAACCAACAGCAGTTAAAACACTATCCAGAGAAAATATGACATCCAGTAATGCAACCTGAATAATGACTCCTCTGAACGTTGCAGAGGCTGTAGTATTCTTGGGAACGGCTTGTGTTCTCGATTCATTGGTAACGTCCTGATGAATTTCATCCGTTGATTTCCATATCAGGAAAGCGCCGCCAAGACAAAGAAATATATCTCGTGCAGAAAATGAAATTCCGCCTATTGAAACTAAAGGTTTTACCAATTTAACCATGTACACCGCAGAGGCCAGCAATAATAACCGGGTCATCCAGGCAAAAGTAAGCCCCCATCTTCGAGCTTTTTTTCTTTTTTCCTGGGGCAACTTTTCAGTCAGTATTGATAAGATAACCAGGTTATCTATACCTAAAACAACCTCCAGAATAATCAATGCAATTAAACTTAAGGCGACATCAAAAAATTCCATATGCTATCTCTGTAAAATTTTAGATGAACCATTCTCTCTAAAATATTTGTAAAGGTAAATGATTCACTTTATTCATTTGCTTCGTTATAATTATTTTGGGTTTATTAATCATGTGAGAATCAGCAATCATCAAATTTATCAAAAAGCTGTTAAAGAAAAATAGAGGTCATAAGCCTCCGATTAACTCAGCGTACATTATTCCACGAACCAAGCATTCTATATCTAAAACAGATATAAGTAATAATGCTATAAAAGTGCTCAACCGCCTGATCAGCAGCGGATTTCAGGCTTATCTTGTTGGGGGCAGTGTTCGTGATTTATTACTTCATAAAGCACCCAAAGATTTTGATGTTGCTACTAATGCCACGCCCAATGAAATTAAAAACCTGTTTCGCAATGGACGTATCATTGGTCGACGCTTCAAATTGGTACATATATTATTCCACAGAGAAATCATTGAAGTAGCAACATTTAGAGGCCATGATGCTGTTGACTCCAGTCAACAGACCAATGAACGAGGCATGCTTGTTCGCGACAATGTATATGGAACACTTGATGAAGATGCATGGCGAAGAGATTTCACCATCAACTCCTTATACTATAACATTGATGACTCAACAATTATCGATTTTACCGGTGGGGTTAACGACGTACAGCAAAAGTTAATTCGAATGATTGGTGATCCGGTAACACGTTATAAAGAAGATCCGGTTCGAATGCTCAGAGCCATTCGATTTAGTGCTAAACTGCACTTTAAACTGGCTCCGGAAACCGAAGCCCCCTTCCCCGATATCAGTCATTTGATCACTCATGTTTCCAACTCCCGCTTATTCGATGAAATGACCAAACTGTACCAGTGTGGTGAAGCCGAAACGGTGCAAAAATTATTAATCCAATATGGATTATTTGAACACTTATGCCCTCAGACTTTTAAATTGTTTCAAAGCGACTATCCAGTTCATGCTTTGCTCGGCATTGCATTGGAAAATACAGATACTCGTATTCGGGACAACAAACCAGTAACACCAGCGTTTCTGTTTGCTGTATTGTTATGGTTTCCCATGATTGAAACATCGAAAAAATTACAAAGTGAGGGAATGGATCCCTTACCTGCAATAGAGAAAGCAATGTCCCTGACTATTGCTGAACAAAATAAAATTATATCCATTCCCAAACGTTACAGTCAGGTAATCAGAGAAATATGGCTTTTGCAATATCGATTTTCCAAGCGATTGGGTGGACGAGCATTTAATTTGCTTCAACATCCCCGCTTCAGAGCAGCATTTGATTTTATGGCACTAAGAGCATTGGCCGGAGATGAATCAATTGAATTAGCTCAATGGTGGACGAATTTTCAGGAAGTTGATGAAGCGGAACAGGCTAAAATGGTGACACTTCTGACCCCTCCCTCATCTTCAAAACCAAGGCGAAGACGCAAACCCAAAGCAGCCAAATGAATAGTTGTTATTTGAGTCTGGGATCGAATCAAAAAGCACCTGAACGTCACATAAGAATGGCCATTAAGGATCTTCAGACCATCCCAGTAACTTCAGTATTATCCTGTTCCAGCTTGTACTGGACAAAAGCCTGGGGCCTGACAACTCAACAAGATTTTTGTAATGTAGTAGTTAAAATAGCTACATTTCTAAAACCCGAACTGTTATTGAAATGGTGCCAGAAAATAGAAAAGCAGCATCAACGAGTCAGAAAAAAACGATGGGGCCCCCGAACTCTTGATATCGATATTATATTATATGGAAATAGAACTCTTCATACGAAGAACCTGATAATTCCTCATCCTCACTACTTGGCAAGGGACTTTGTGATTAAACCATTATTAGAAATTAACCCAACAATGAACAGGTAGCTCAAAGGTGCAAGGTCATTGATCGACTACAATTAATTTAACGCAGTTACTATAAATGAGGTCACTATGTATAAAAATATTTTATTTGCTTCAGATTTGCTAAATGAGCACTACCACCTTGCAGAAAAAGCCGCCAATATTGCCAAACAATTTAATGCTAAATTATATCTGTTACATGTGATCGAATTACCTGCCAGTGTACAATTGGCTCAAGGACTAGGCTTTACTGAATTAGCAAACCCGGCAAAGGACGATGCTCAAACAGTTTTATCTTTAATAGGTGAAAATCTTAATATTCCAGCAGATCAGCAGTTTGTCGAAATTGGTTCCGTCAAAGAACATATATTCGAGAAAGTTAAAGAATTAAATTGCCAATTAATAATCATCGGCAATCATTCGTCCAAAGGAATTCAAACTTTTCTTGGAAGCACTGCTCATGCTACTGTAAATCACGCACCATGCGATGTATTAACATTAAAAATTTAAGCAAGAGCATAGTTTTTGGCAAAAGAATAAATTATTTACTTAAAGTCTTAAAATCAACGGAATGATTGTGTTAATATCATTCAATCACTCCGTTGAACGACTCGATACAGGCATGAAATCACTTTCTACAGCATGGCAATCCTATAGCAAATGCCGCAGCAAACTCTGGTGGCCACTCAGTTTTTTACTATTAACTCCTTTAGCTGCCTTGATTGCATTTGGGGTAATTATTCCCTTGGGCCTCGAAAGTCTCGGTTTTATTACATTTAAACACCCTATTTTGAATTTTATCTATCTTACCTTAGCTGGAGTCCTTGTCTTTTTTTCATTATTTCCTTTGCTTGACGGATTATATAAAGCTATATTTTCTTACCTAGATGGTGAAGCAATCGATGAGAATTCAGGGTTTAAGGATTTATATAATTCAGCAAATACCGGGATTGGCTTATTTGTGATGTTTATTTTAATTGCTCTTGTAAACATTATTGGAGCATCTATTCCATTTCTTAAATTGCCCATCATATTAATTACTTATCCTTGTATTATTTTTACTCCTTTATTAACCGTCACAAACAACGCCCCTCCCTATTTTGCCTGGCGAGAATCAATTAAATTAGCCATTGGGAATTGGCGCTTAACCTTAAAAATATATTTCGTGCGTCTATTAACTCTTGCCTCGTTAATGGTGCCAATACTTTTAATGATGTGGTCAGCGCATCTCCCCAGAGCCCTTTTTCTACTGGTTCTTTTTTTAGCGCCCATTGTTTTGGTACACAACCTGATTAAAGTATTTCCTTTTTATTTCTTCTATCCGGCATATGAATACAAACAAACCCTTAATTGACAAGCTCATTGATAATGTCCACAAAATTTAGCAAATTTGCGGATACAAAAGGTACATTGAAATCACAGGGTATGGTGATATATATTCAAAACGACTTGGTAAGGTTTTTTGAAAGGTACTCAATACCCGATAAATCAGATGCTAAATGGGTAGAGAATTAATTCAGCAGCGAAAAGCAAAACGTTGATCCGAGTTGATTCGTTGCATCAGTTCCTCACCCTTTCTTCCTCCGTCTGTATTCATAACAGTATTCAATAATCCTGTCCACCCGGGAACTTTGTCAATATCTCCTGCGGCAATAAGATCCTTTGATACTTGTTGATGTTTTAGACTTATTTTTTCAAAATCTTCTGGTTTTCCTATGAACAAGTGCACTTCAATCCCTTTAGCTTGAGCTGTTTCAACAAATTGGAGTATTTCGTCCTCCGAAGTATCCTCAGGAAAACAGATTATCATTTTAGGCTCATAATCTTTATGAGCGCCAACTGGATGAGCTATTGTTTCCAGGATAATATCGGTCATGCAAACCATATCGTCCCTACTTACTTTTTCCGGGATCTTTAATATCCAGCTATCAGGAAAAAATTTGTGGTCAATTATAAAAATAGAACCTGAATTTTTTGATTTAAATTCAAAATGTAATTGAGATCCTGAGTCGCTTTTTTGCATATGCCTGAATAATGAGGGGTTAGGAGAGAGTTCAAATTGGATCATCGCATTACGGGCATTCATTGCCTGAACTGCATTGAAAAACTCTTCATATCGAGCTTTAGCAGCAGCTTTTTCATCTTGTGTTGTGCTGGGCATTGGCTACCTTAAATGTATATTTTCCCTAGTTTCATTATATACGAACATTATTAATGGAATATTAACCATTTTATATAGTAGATTCTTTAACTTTGTGATGGACAAAATACGATGCAAAAAAAGAACGAACAGAAATAACTCGCTGTTTTAAATGTATTTCATACAATCTCTTCAACTAATTGATATGAAGTGATTGCTACTATTACTTTCTTTTGGCGCTTACTTAACAAAGCAGGAAGTACAACCGCTATAAAAAACAAATTGAGCTAATATATCGATTTATTAATAGGTTTGCTAATGAGTCGATACCAGGCATACTCGAATTTTCATAATAACGATATAAGAGCTACTCAAAAGAAGCCTCAAAAATCGCTCGTCAACTAGCTTTTGCAGAAGGAGCCATATTTTTACTTCCAGTAATATTGGTTGATATTCGCTCATTTTTACTATAAAAAATCCAGGTAAATTTAGGATAAGATTGTACTTCGGCACTTTACTCTCCTTTTGAACGCTAAATCACGGACTTAGTTTATAATAACTTGATTAAAGTTCCCCCTTAATTGGTGTAGAGCCGTTATTCTGCCCTCCGGGGCGATAAATTGTTTGCTTATTCGACATCAAGCTCTCTTTGTTGACGTCCTGATATTGATTTGATAGGCTTCTCGCCGGCTAAAGTCCAGTTAAATTAATAGTTAATCAGCCTCAAGCCGTCCTTGATTTAGTAGAGAGTCCAATGTTAGAAAAAGAAGAGATAAGTCTATACGAAAAAGCAGCAGAAAATGATCTGAATTTTATAAAAAAATTTATCTTAGAGCATCCTGATGATATCAATCGGCCTTGTCAATATCCTAATTTTCGTACCTTCAGAAATGTTCCCGCTCTGTTCAACGTTTCGGTTATGGGACTTGGGGCATTAGTTACCCTAGTGCCAGCCCCGCTCATTGCCTGGGGTTTAATAGCGAGCATGGCTCATACAAGCGGGAAAGCCATTTTAGATGATGGTAAAAACAGTAGAAATCGAAAAAATTGGACGTTACTGGATTATGCTGCGGAAGCCGGTGCGACTGATGTGGCGGTTTGGTTAATAACACAGGGGGCTGATATCACGAGCACGTATTTTATTGATCTTGCCCGAGCAAATGGCCATCATAATTTTATAGGAGCGTGTGAAAGTGTGATGGCAACTCTCAATGATTTGGTGGCAGCAGATAACGAGCTTACTCAAGTTAAGGAAATGCTTGCGAATGTTGAGGAAAGCCTGGATCTACCAACGGTAAGGCTCCTAAGCAAGCGTTTTAAACTGACTGAGCTGCGTGGTGAGTTTGCCTCAGTTGTTGAGCGTTACAAGAGACTTAAGCTATTTGTCGATGAAAATGGGTTGTGGGACGAATTTGAGCAATCCCATGCACCAGTTGTTGAAGTGAACGACGACACATTAAAAAATCCACGATTATTTTTAGAAGAGCTGGAGCGTGCCATCAGTTATCTCTCGAATATCATCAAGAGCAACAAGTTGGCACAGGTGACTGAGAAAACCTCCAAGGTGCTTGGCAACTTAAAAACAAAACATACGACCTACAAAGCACAATTCAATTCATTGATTGGAATCGCACCGGGATCATCCAGCAAAAGTTTGTCAGCGCCCGTCGAACGAGAGACTTTTTTTGCACAACCTTCGGTAACGGAAAAATATGTCCACCCGTCGAAATATCTTTATGGATTGACTGAAATTAAAAATGCACCTTACGAACCGGGTGATTGTTTTCTTGATGCTGTCATTGCCTTGCTTCCAGCAGACAAGTATTTTGACGATTATGGTCACGAGATGTCTGGCAAATGTTACGACAGCGTGATCTTTTATCACAGTTGGCAGCAAACACATCTGAAAAAAGATAACTCTTATCGTGGTGAGTCTGTCGAACGTTTAACGTCACCTTATCGTCAATGGTTAAAACAATTATTCCGGAAAAAAGTTTATGAACAGCTAGGTTCTTCTGAGGATTACAAAAACGCATTTGTTCCACAAACAATTCCGCTAGGGGTTAATGATGAGAAACACTGTGATAATCTCGAAGACTATCGCAATGCGATAAGTACACCATTAGCCTATTTTGACGAACTTGCCATTCGAGCCTTTTGTGACAGCAATAAAATTCCGGTCATTGTCGTTGAGGAAAATTCTTCCAATAAGCCTCTTTTTTATGGTGAAGAACACTATTTCAAATCAGGCAATCTTCCTCTATTTATTGGGCATGTGAATGGAAACCATTTTGTACCTCTCAGGCAGCCAGCAGATAAATCATTAGATATGCTTTTGGCTGAGATGGGGATCTCAAAAAATCCTGAAGAAGCTAATCAGTCAGCAGGTTTATCGATTTAATCTTCCCCCCATTGATTAAAACATTCTCATCATCGCAGTCTCAACGAGTATCGAAAATAATGACAAGATTCAAATCCAATAGAGACTGCGTATGGAATTAAAGTTGCGTAGAAGTGTGTTGAATAACGAAAGAGGCCAGTAGAATGCCAAATGCTAAAAATAAATCACAAAAAATAACTTTAATTGATGATACATCAACTTTTTGGTTGGTTGAGCATAAAGGAATAAAAATTTATGCAGAAAATGAAAAAGTAGCTGGTACTGTTCTCAATACGCTGAAAAAAGCTGAATGGAATCATTGGCATTCTCCACTTTGTGAAAACATCATACTAATGGCTAAAGAGTCAGTAAAATCAGGACAAGTTAAGATAATCGCATTTGATACTGAAAGTTTGCAACGTGGTGCCCTCGGTCGTTTCATATATGGACCAAACGTAATCGATGAAATTCATCTGGCGGCGACCAGAACAAGCGGGATGCGCCCTCTTCGAGGAACGATTATTCACGAATTAACGCATCACGTTCTGCCGCTTGCTAATCGTCGGCAATCAACATTTGGCATAGAGGCTTTTGATCACCAGGAAAACATTAGACGATCATTGTGCACTAACTTTCAAGATTATATGAAAAGACGTGCTATTGGAGCGTTGTCCATTGAAGAGCGAACAGTTGCCTCATATATTTTTAAATATCCTCGTCGTTATCTTGGTGTGAACGTCATGCGCATTGAGCACATTACCCATACGATGAGCGCCTTGACAATTTCTGAAAAGGCTTGCTGGTCTATAGCTCCCGATTATTTAAAAGCGCTAAATGACTACATCGAATTTGAAATGAACAGGAAGAAAATTGTTCCTGTTTCCAAAATGGCGACGCAATCAACTCATTTATCTGAATTTGATCTTTTAGTGCCACCAAGAGACTTGGCCTTGCCAGCAAAACAGCCTATCCACGGTCCGGGATGCGCAATGACACGAAAGGAGTTAATATCCAATGGGCTTAAGTTTGGTGGTTTAGGGCTGCTGACGCTCTATGGGTACTATCAGTCATATATCCAAGCTTATGAACATTATAACTACCTTGAATCACAGAGTCCGATTTTACATACAACAATAGCTACATCAGCTTCTCTTGGTGAGTTCGCGGCAATGTGTAGTTATTGGTCATTCATCTCTCTGTGTGCAGGACCCTACCTGACTACGCTTGGTCTTATTGGAAGCATAGAGGACTCCGTTAGTGCTGATTCTGTTGCGGCACACCAGGCAGCTGTGCATGAATATCGGGAGAGAATCGGTAAAATTTTAAGCGCAGAGGAAGTATCTCAAAACCTTGCTTTGTACGGTTCGCCTTTTGCAACGTGCGACGATGAGAGCCTCAAAACGCCTTTGCCCAGATTCCTGGACGAAGGGTCCATTACTCCAATTGAAATCAGTCTGTTAAAAACAGTGGGTAGCGTTATCAATCTAGGACAACAATTCATTACTGATACAATCTATGCAAAGCATGATTCAGCGCTCAGCGCTATTGGATACCCAAGACCGGCCGATCCAGCCAAAACACTGCAAGCCAGCCTAAGTCTTCAACAAGCCTATCATGAATTGCAATTACGCTCATCACCATCTAAAAAATTTAAGGGCGATATCATCAGTAATACCTTGCAGCAGCCAAGCCAAGTTGACTTTACAACCCCGGTACAAAATACGACGGCCGCTTCAAGCAGTAATAAATCGTTATCTGACCTATCTGGATTTGCTTCCAGTGACGACGACAGATTCCATTTCGCCCCTCTAAAACACTGGATTAAAGAATATCAAATTGATCCCCTCAACGTGGCTAACACGTTGCGACCCCAAACGCCTTTACCACCAAAATTAGATTTGTCTTTTCATTTTTCTCCAGATGGTTTTCAGGTTGGCGTAACAACCTCATTTGGCTATAACTTGCCTCGTGGAAATTTTAAACCGGATTCCAATCAAACACCCGAGACGCATTCCTGGTTTAATGGAAATAAAACATTTTCAGATTTATTTGGGGCAGTTGCCGTACCCGTTATTGAACATTTCATGGATTGGGATGAAAAAAGGTATCAGGAGCGAGAAGCCCATGCGGTCAAGAAACAGGGAAAAATTATAACAAGGGATTGTGAGGAAAACTTTTTTGGAAAATATAATAGAATTTGTGAGTTATATAATGCATACACTGAAGAAAGCGACAAAAACAAGCAAGATGCGTTATTAGTAACACTCCGAGTTGAAACAAATAACTTTTTCCCTGAAGCGCAAAATTTTTTATTTCAATATCAGTCTTATAAGCCTGACACAAAGAAGTACCAGATTGGTGGCCACAGGGTAAGATATCCTGTCTATAATTTTATTCAAAATAATTTATTACCTGTCATTCGATCAGTTGTAGAAGAAAAACTTCCACAACTTGACAGAAGCATAACAGCCTTGGAAGCAGAAGCTAATAATTTCAAATTGGAAGAAGGCATTACGAATGCATATGGACGTTATTTAAATAAAGAAATATTTTTAGATGATCTGATCAAACTTCGTATATCTAATGTGGAGTTAATTATTAACAACTTGATAGTTATTAAGGAGGCCTTGCATGGCAGAGACAGATTTAAAGTTAATTTACTCATTGAAAGAAATAAATACCAAATACTAAGCCTCCAAACAGATATCAAAATGCAGCAGGCAGCTCATGACACCATAGCAGGAACAATGCAGCTAACTGATTTCAATAATCTATTTGAGGAACAGGATGCTGTATTGAGAAACAGAATTATTTTTCTTGAAAAAATAAATAAGAAAAAAGGGGTACACACGGATGAAAGAAATGCAAATAATGCAGAAATAGCGAAAATAAACGTTCAAAGAGGGCATAACAGGGATTATAAATTCTTTATACAAAATTATTATTTAAAGAGTACTTGTAGTTCTCGTTTTTACGAAGCGTTTAATGGCTACCTGAGTGGAACAATGACTAAGGAGGTCTATGATGACATATTTCTCGCATGTCAAAACTCATACCTGCCACTTTTTAGTTATTTCGAAACCCAGACTCAGACTCAAGAAACTATCGATCAAATCAATGAACTTAAAAGCCAATGGAATAACAATGAAGCGCATAATGCTTATATTCATAATAAGGATGCGAGTAACAACTATCGATCCATGTACTATAAGGGCTGTAACGACTTCTTGGAGGAGAAGATCGACGATAATAAATTTGAAGAAAAGCATATTGCCTATAAAAATTCATTAGATCCTCTTTCTGCTTACTTTGAACAACAATCACAACATCAGCAAGAACAAATCAGGAAAGTCATCGATAAACTTAAAAATATTAATAAAAATAACGATGGAAAAATGATTGTTGGCAACTCGTTAATTGAATCTGAAATTGAGGATACTTACAAAGCCTACATCAACGGAGACTTAACTGAAAAAGAAATTAAAGAAAAATTTGTCGCATATGAACAAGCATTTTTACTTATTCCTGATATTGATAAAAAACAGGTTAGCGCATTATTTGATATTCTAATAAATAAAATTGAGACACAATTTGGGATAAATGAACAAATTAACACCATTAACGAGGAAAAAACCTTTGCTGTCAATCATAAGATTCATATCAATCTTCAATCTGAATTTAATCAAGCCTGCACAATCTACGTAGAAGGTGAGCTTGAACAAAAATATCATGCCTATCTGGATTCATTTGAGCTTCTTTTTTCTTATGATGAAAAAAACATCGGTGAACACAAAGAAAATAAACACCAGGCATTTTGTAAATTTATCCAGACATTAATAACCGCAAATGCACCAAATGACTATATTTTATCACTCATTGAACAACATCAAGTTTATTGCACTGATGAACGTCAATTAATCATTAGCCAGCATTTTAGAGCACTCGTAAAGAAGGATATAGATGAACTGGTCGCAGATTTTAAGTCTTTAAAAAAACTTCCTCTGGAAGAAGGATTAGAGCACAGGATCACAACCCTTTACAGGCTTACCGCCTTGTTGGATGAAAAACAACTGGCAAAAAAGAATTTAGGATTGCTTTCTCCTGAGGAACAAATAACAACCTTATGGGTTGAGATATTTTCCGACACTTCTGATCTTCTTGACCAGATAAAGAGTCAACTTAGTAAAGAAGAATCTGGCGAGCTCCCTCAGTTAGAGCAAGCGTCTGATCTTATCGATCAGGAAAAAAGTCAATCTAGTGAGGAATTAATCAAACACTACACTCTGCATTCAGAACAAGTTGCAAGGAGAATAATAGAAGATCTTTTTTATGAGCGTAATCGAAAATTTATCCGCCAGGGTAAAAACGTGTCTTATTGCGATCTTACTGTTGATGTGATTTGCGAGCTCGTTCCTGACGCAATAAAACAAACTCTGCATCTATCTGATCAACAATTTGCTAATCTTCATCGGGTTGTTAGTAATTCGTTCGCCGCAATCAGCACGTATATCAATCAATCGATGGCGCAAATGCTGTCAGACCCAATTCCCGCAATAATCCAAAAAACTGGTTTACCGGAACCTCAAGCGCTATCCTTTTACAATAGCTATGTTGCGGTGACTAGCGGGGCTGATGCAAAACCTGAAGGACTAGAGGTTGCTCAAGGTGTTTTCAACAAAGCAACGCCTTATGTAACCGTTGCAAAACTGGCTACATCTATTGCTGATTTTTTATTGCAGCTGCTCTATGAAAATGACATTAAAGATCTTCTCGATAAACCAGACTTCGAGAAATGGTTAGAACACCATTTTCTGGCTAATTGCGCCCAATCATTCAGTACCATGATTGGTAATGCAGCATCAGCTTTTTCGACAGCGCAGGAACTGTTGTCCATTGCACTATTGCTCCGCCAAGGCCCTGACAAAATAGATAAATTGACTTATGTGCGAAAACTTGCTGGTAGTTTAATTAACATGCCTTACTTGCACCAGATGGTGCATGACCTGATGCGTGATCGGGATGGTCGCATTTCAGAACATCCTTTGTATGTATTCTACAGTTTATTGATAAAAAACATGCAAAGTAATGCGGGTCAGCAATTAATCTGTAAACATCAGGATACCATTCTTGATGGAATAACCGAGATTTTCGCTCGCAACACCTTTTTTGAAACCCTTGCCAACACCATTACCCTAGAACAGGACTCTATTCGAAATGTGTGGTTTTATACACGTAGCTTCGTTAATGCTTGCCTGGCACTAGCAAATTATCGCTCCCTACAAGCGAACATTATCAGCAACAATATCAAATTGGATCTGGAAGAAATTGAAGACTTGATAGCTCAGGGTGATGTTTCTTTAATTAATCAAAAAGCCATTATGTTGTATAGTGATCTAAAAGACAAATTGGCTACCCTGCAAAACCCGGATTGCCTAAACTCCGATCTAAGACAGCTTTATATCACCGTTTTATTTAAACAACATTTGTTGGATTGTTTCAATCCAGTACAAATCGAATCGCTGCCTGTAGAGGGAGATGGATTATTTGAATCGATTTCCCTTCATTGTAACATTCCTGTCGCAGGATTACGTTCCAAGGTTGCGTTGCATATTATTAAAAATAAAGATTATTACGAACCATTGATAAACGGCTCTTTTGATGCATTTATCAGTGGATTGAGAAATCATGCAAGAAAAGACCTGTTTCAAGAAGGAGAGCCTCCTTTTAAGACGGTTATCCATGCCTTGTCTGAAGTTACAGGACGCCCAATTATTATTGCATTCAATGGTACCCATCCGGATTTAGAGCGACAAGGCCTGGACGCACCCGGTACAATAAAATTAGGTGATCCAATATTTCTTGCCTATAAGCAAGTTGGCTCAACTGCAACGTTTCAATATCAGGTTATACTCCTTCGAGGAGAGGCTTTTGCAGAGGCTGTCTATGCAAAAATATTGGCTACAAAATCAGGCTTACCACAACCTGTGTTGTCGCAACGTCCCAAATTTTTCTCTACACCACCCGAACTAAAAGAGCGGGTAAAACGTGCTCAAGCAGCGATTGTGGATGAGGGAGGGGCTCCTTTAATATTGTTTATGGGTAAAAAATCAGGGCAATCGGGTTAACCCAAGATATTTCTTGGATTAACCCGATTGCCCTGGGTAAAAAATGAGGTTCTGTCGCAAAATGTTGTCAGCTAAGATAATATTTACATTTTTCCATGGGAACGAACAACAATGTTCATTTTGGGGCTTGGGTATTAATGGGAGAGCGCTCAGAAAAACCCACCTGTAAAATAAAAAAACTGATAAATACCTCCCTATCTGTACAATATTAAAACACTCTCGTGTTAGGAATAAAAACAATAGCTGCAACTGAACAAAATATTCAAGAACAGATTGAACACACATTACAAGAGAAATCATTAAAAGCGCTTCTACCTCAGATTGAAAAATTACCTTTCTTTTTTAAACCAATTCGAGTGATAAAAGACATGTTACCCATCTGGGAAGATCGATTTGCCAAATTAGTAGATTGCGTGGGCTACGGCAGGCGTTTGGAAGCTGAAAAACTGTTCAAAGTAGGGCCTGGATTATTGTTATGGCGGGGCAATTTAACCGATCTTGCCAAAAAATATTGCATTTGTCTAAGTGCTGGAATTGCTTGTATATCCTCCACGTATTCACAGAGATATCCACAGAAAGTGTGGATAAGTAAGTAAGGCATATGCAGTGAACAAAACAAGATAAGCCTTATCCATCAAGGGGTTGTCTTTAGAAGCACGCTTAGTTTAAAGAAAAATAACGGGATGATAAAAAAAATACCCACAGGAGATAACGAATGAATTGAGTATTTGCAACATAATGATATCAACAAAAAAATTTAAAAAACAGTCTTGACTGGCATGATTTTTGATAAATTCAAAATTTAAAGTATCCTATTTAAGACACAGTGGAGTTAAATCAGCACGATGGACTCATTCAAAGCACTACGCTTGGAATGAGTATTGATTTCGAGCCGTAATCTCTATGTGAGGAATGAATTCACTCACCCTGCTCTTTTTTATAAATGGGTCCATCAATCCATAATTTTTCATCAGTCAATAATTCATTGGCAACACAAATCCACCTACTTTTAGATAGGGAATCGGCACCCTCTGACCAAAATTCAGTTACATTATGACCACTTCAGTTGGCAGCGTTCATTGGGGTTGGCTGGTGCCACAGTTCCATTCGGCAAGACGGCACATGCGCAGGATTTCGCATGAGCCAATTGCTCTGCTGTGATGTGTGAAACCATTAAAATTGCATGATCAATAATCGTATTCTGAGTATTAGCCCCTGTAAAATGCCAACTGGATAAATTACTGGATGA
The DNA here is from genome assembly GCF_000423305.1 of Legionella moravica DSM 19234. GTDB lineage: Bacteria > Pseudomonadota > Gammaproteobacteria > Legionellales > Legionellaceae > Legionella > Legionella moravica. Next base: position 345,107 of record NZ_KE383999.1, read on the forward strand.
GAAATTGGCATTTTGCAATGATGCGTTAATCAATGTCTAACCGCTCAGCATCGTTTTGTAAAACGTACCTGTATTGCATTTGTGCCTGGCTAAAATCCGATTCAATCATATGGTATTGAGTCACCTTTAATCGTATCAAATTTGCTTTAGATAAATCTGAAGTACTAAAATTACTCCCCTCAATGAAGACTCCGATAAAAAAGAGCCATTATGAGTGTTCCGGTTGCGAAAAGCCACATAAGAAAAATAGCATTTAATACAGGTTTTCGTTGTTTTTAATACCTCAATTTCGTCATCAGAGGACAACAAATTTATATACAGTCCCTCGGTACATTAAAAAGTAGTTAAATTTATATAAATATTAGCTATAATCCAAATCCTTTTTATTTAGTTGAGCAGTTAAAAATAAGATTGAAGTATTCAATACTCTCCAGATACTGTTTAAATAATTACCCAAAAGAGCCAATGGTAACTAAGTGTTATATGTATCGATATATTCTGATGATACATCACGTTGTACCGTAAAAAGTTGAAAAATGAAAATATTGGTCATACAACATAAAAAAATTGGTGATGTTTTAACAAGTAGTATTATTTGTAATAACTTAAAAAGGATAATGCCGGAAGTAGAGATTCATTACTTGGTCAATGTAGAAACTCTGCCTGTATTAGAAGGAAATCCTTACATCAACCGGATTATTACCTTACATCAGGAACATAAGGTTAGTTTACGTTCCTTTATAAAATTTGCTTTGCAAATCAGGCGAGAACATTATGACATTGTGATTGATGCCTATAGTAAGTTGGAAAGTTGGATTATTGTTTGGCTTAGTAATGCAAAACGCAGGATCTCATATAGGAAAAAGTTTAGAACATTTCTGTACACAGATAACTTTTCACGAGAATTAGTAACGAACTCTTCTCCTGGGCGTATAATTGATTTAAAACTTCTCTTAATAAAACCCTTTTTAAACAAAAACGTTCCTGATCGCCATCCTAAAATTTATCTTTCTGAAGATGAAAAACAAAGGGGTTTACGATTATTAAAAAAACACCATATCCCATTTAAAAGGAACGTAATGCTTAACGTTTTGGGAAGCAGCCCATTAAAAACATATCCTCTTGAGTATATGGCTATTTTAGTGAATCAAATAGCCAGTCAAGTCGACGTGAATATTTTATTTAATTTTATACCTGATCAAAAAGTTGAAGCACAAAAACTTTATGATTTATGTAATGATAATGCTAAAAGAAATATTTTTTTAAATTTATCCAATTATGATTTAAGAACATTTATTGCCATCATGAATGAATGTGATGCGATTATTGGTAATGAAGGTGGCGCAATCCACATTGCTAAAGCGCTTGATAAATCTTCATTTACAATTTTTTCTCCCTGGATTTGTAAAATGGAATGGTCGACTTTTGAAGATGACACAAATCACGTTGCAGTACACCTATCTGATTTTAAACCAGATTTATATGTGAATACTCAAGATACGGAACAAAAGGAGAATGCTCTTGAACTTTTTAAAGAGCTTAAACCTGAATTTATTTTACCAAAACTTAGCACCTATCTAGCCCATCATTTTGGCCAAAACAATGAATAGAAAGTGCTAGTCAAAATAATTGGACACAGTGTATACGGAGTTCAACATCAAGCCAAAAGATAAAAAAGCTTCAGCATCTCTATTTTTTGCTTTTAACTCGCTTCATAAGTCTTCGCTTTTTATTGACCTGCCGTTGTGATAATTTATTTTTTTTCTCGGCAAAGGGATTTGCTCCACCCCTAAATTCAATTTTTAAAGGAGTTCCTACCAAGCCAAGATGTTTAATAAATTCATTGTTTAAATAACGCTTATAACTATCCGGTAATGCATCAAGCTGGTTGCCATGAATTACTATGACTGGTGGATTATGCCCACCAATATGTGCATAACGTAATTTGATTCTTCGTCCACTCACACACGGTGGTGTATGCTTAGTACTGATGTCCTGTAATAAGCGGGTTAATCGGGGTGTTGAGAAGGATTGCGTAGCTGACTCATAGGCTTCATTGATGTCTTTAAACAACCCGCCTACTCCGCTACCATGCAATGCTGAAATAAATCGGACTTTAGCAAAATTTGCGAAATGCAGGCGACGAGCTAATTCTTCTTTAACTCTTTCTTTATGCTCCTCGTCCAGACCATCCCATTTATTAAAGGCTATGACCAAAGCTTTACCCGATTCAATAATAAAACCAAGTAAATTCATATCCTGATCGGTAATCCCTTCTTTTGCATCCAATAATTGTAAGCAAACGTTAGATTCTTTAATGGCCTGTAGTGTCTTAATTACAGAGAATTTTTCAATTTTTTCATCCACACGCGATTTTCTGCGAACACCTGCAGTATCGATAAGGACATATTTCTGCTCATCACGTTCAAAAGGAATAGAGATACTGTCTCGTGTCGTTCCTGGCATATCGAACACAACAACTCGTTCTTCGCCTAATATTCTGTTAATTAGAGTAGATTTTCCAACATTGGGTCTTCCGGCAAAAGCTATTTTAATAGTATTGTCCTGTACCGTATCACTCGCTTCAGGAATCGCAAATGGAAGAAGAATGGTCTCTAATAGTGAGCTAATACCACTTCCATGAGCAGCTGAAATCGAGTGAACATCGCTAATGCCTAACGATTGAAAATCAGAGCAGGCAATATCATCATCCAAACCTTCTGTTTTATTAACGACCAAATGAACTTTTTTGTTCAGTTTTCGCAAATTAATCGCAATTTGTTCATCAATCCCCGTTAAACCAGACCGACCATCTACCAAAAAAAGAACAGCGTCAGCTTCATTTAATGCAATGGCGGATTGTTTGGACATCAAACTGTCAACAGCGATATCATCTACCCCAATCCCGCCAGTATCGACTACGATATACGGCTTATTATTATACAAGGCCTGTCCGTACTGCCTGTCACGGGTAAGGCCAGGAAAATCAGCAACAAGAGCATCCTGCGTTTTAGTTAATCGATTAAATAACGTTGATTTGCCAACATTAGGACGCCCAACAAGAGCAATTACTGGAATCATTATTTTAACTCACAGACAGTTGATTAAGCAGTCCATTGTCTGTTAATACATACAGATTCCTTCCAGCCACAGTTGGCGAAATACTAACTCCCGCAGATAATTGAGAGCGCGCCATTAACTCGCCCGTTTGGGAATCCAGGAAGTGTAGGTAGCCAGTTTTATCACCAACAACAATATCTTCACCTACAATAACTGGCTCCGTTAGCCCTCTGGCTTTAAGCGCAGTTTGTTTCCAATTAACATGCCCTGTAGACCTGTCCAAGGACCAGACCACATCATGGCTGTCAGTCAAATATAAGGTATTGGCACTTAAGACCATATTTTTAAATACAGATCCTGGTTTCCTCCAGATAAACTGGCCATCAGTCAAAGATAAAGCACCAATATACCCTTGATAGCTACCTAAATAGGCTACTTTATCTTTTATAATTGGATCAGAATCGATGTCAATTAATCGCTCAACATCGCTAGCTCCTGTAGCATAAGCAATGCTTCTTTGCCATACAAGACGACCTGTATCCAGTTCCAAAGCATCCAGTTTGCCATCTGAGAAACCTATCAACACCAAATTATCCATAATTATTGGAGATGAGCTTGCTTTTAAGACAAGGCTTGGCGAACCATGTTCTGCAGACCATAATTGCTTACCATTAATAGCATCAAAGGCAAATACTTTGCCATCAATAGTTTTTGCTACAATTTTTTGATGTGATAAGGCGACCGGAGATAAAATTTCCCCTGATACTTTTGTCTGCCACACTTCTTTCCCATCAGCCTGATTTAACAAAGCTAAAGTAGACGCATTCGTGCTGACAACTACAAAACCATCAGCAACAGTTGGGCCACTCAGGATCCCGTGATTCAATTGAGTAGACCATTTGACCTGCCCGTCTTTTTTATTTACCGCTTGTACGATCCCGCTAGTATCAGCAGTATAAACAAGATCGCCACGAATGACGGGCTTGAGCTTAAGATACTCACTGTACTTGCGTGATTTTCCTACTGGAGCAGTCCAGTTTTGGGATACTTTAATCTTGGGTTGAATTTCCTCCAGCTCTTTAGGTTTGGGAGTATTATCCTTACCCAGCAGATAATCATCAACTTGAGAACATCCCTGCATAATTCCACAGAGTAACAACATTAATATTCTAATTTTCATAAACCTTTAATCCTATGTTCAAAAGCATTAAGCCGATTGGACTTTTTTCTCATTACCATTCATGGATTGATTTTTAATTGCCAATTCATTCGTTTTCATTTCTAAAAACAAGTTACCCATTCCATTTGTTTTAACTTCATCTATTGCCAAGCGATAAGCATCCATAGCTTCTTGATATTGTCCAGTTGCTCCGTAAATATCACCTTTTAGTTCATTAATAACCGGTAAATAGGTTTCATCAACAATGGAACTGAGTTCGTTTAATGCGTCTGTGTATGATTTTTCCGCAGCCATTAAACGTGCAATTCGAATTTTGGCGATCTGCTTTAAGGAATTCATTTCACTGCCAGCAGCTACCTTTTGTAATTCGCTTCGCGCTTTATCCAGTTTATTTTTACTGACGTAAATTTTTGCCAGAGTCATATGTGCAACATCAGCATATACTGTGTTGTCGTAATCTTTTATTAGCTCGTTCGCGAAAGAACGAACGGATTTAATATTCTGATTTGAAAAGGCAACCATCATATTCTCATAAGTTATTGATGCTTGCTGTTTTAATTTATCCTGATGCCAGTGCATGTATCTATACCCAGCTATACAAAGAAGAATGACGGACAAAAATACAGTGACCAAATTACCGTATCGTTTCCACCATTTTTTAATTACTTCTAACTGTTCATCTTCAGTCATATACACTGACATTTTGTTCTCCCGCACTCATCCAAGATAGTTATTCAAGAATTCAATAATAGCATTTTGACTAATTGTTATCTGCTCTGTTTCAACACGCAGATCTTTGATACCAACTCGGTTATTTGCTATTTCATCATCGCCTAAAATCAATGCCAGACGAGCGCCGCTCTTGTCTGCTTTTTTAAACTGGCTTTTAAACGAACCACTTGTTGTGTTCGTAATTATTTCAACATTTGAATAAACATCTCTAATTGCTTCCGCTATCGCAAGACCTTTTAACGATGCCTCATGATTCGTTGTAATGATATATAAAGATTGTTTTGGATCATGCCGATCCAACAGATTCAATGTTTCCATTAGCAATACGATTCGCTCAATACCGAGTGCAAATCCAGCAGCTGGCGTTGAAGCACCACCCAGTTGTTCGACCAGTAAATCGTATCGTCCTCCAGCACAAATTGTAGCTTGACTGCCCAGTTTATCAGTTACCCATTCAAATACTGTATGCCCATAATAATCAAGGCCTCTCACTAAAAATGGATTTATGGTATAGGGTATATCCAGAGTCTGCAAACCCTCACAAAATGAATTGAAGTGATCCTTGCTTTGCTCTCCGAGTACATCGATCAATTTTGGTGCATTTGCGATCAGATTACGTAGTTCAGGATTCTTGCTGTCCAAAATGCGTAATGGATTTCTATCAAGTCTTTTTTTGCTGTCCTCATCCAATTGATCAAAATGATCACGTAAATATGCAACCAGTACATTTTTATAAGCCTGGCGCTCTGCCAATTCACCTAATGTATTGATTTGCAATTCAACTTGTTGAGCAAACCCAAGTTCTTTCCAAATGCGATGAGACAAGGCAATCAGTTCAACCTCAATTAGAGAACTGGACATCCCAAAAGCTTCCACACCAAATTGGGTAAATTGTCTGTAACGCCCTTTTTGAGGACGTTCATGGCGAAACATCGGTCCCATGTACCAGAGTTTTTGCTGTTGATTATGTAATAATCCATATTCCAGACATGCACGAACGCATCCAGCAGTGCCTTCAGGCCTTAAAGTCAAGCTATCACCATTAAGATCATTGAAGGTGTACATTTCCTTTTCAACGATATCCGTAACTTCACCAATGGTTCTTTTAAATAATTGTGTACTTTCGATTATGGGAAAGCGAATTTCCTGATAACCATAGCGAGAAAGACAACGTACAAATACCTTCTCAATGTAACGCCAAATATTGGTTACATCAGGGAGTACATCATTCATACCACGAATTGCTTGTATTTTTTCAGCCACCTTCTTTCTCCAGAGGAGTCATTTGCATGCTGGGGTTCAACAATGATTGCATTTTGGATAAATCAGTTAATTTAAGCTCTGAATTATTATCATTTAATGACAAATTTGTAGGACTTTGTTTACTGGAAAATACTGGTTGAGCATCTCGATTTTTCTGCCACCATACACCTACCGCAACCATCACTCCAACTGCGAATAGAATAGTAACCAATCTGATTATATGTTCCGCTTTATGAGATTCTCGTTTGCTTTGCCATAATGCACGCTCTGGCTTCTTTTCAAATGTATATTGATTATTAAATACTGCTAAAAAAGGCTCAGGTGATACTCCTAATAATTTTGAGTACGCACGCAAATAGCCCTTAACAAAAACTGGCTCGGGTAATAATTGAAAATCGCCTGTTTCAATTAACTCAATGATCCGCACTCTTAAATGCAATTTACTGGCAACATACTCTATTGTGTACCCTTTTTGTTGGCGAAGAGTTGCAAGTTGCTTTCCTGGGTTGTCAATCTCATTTTGAGTCGTATCATCCATTGTGGCTGTTGTATTCATCATTTGCTCCACTATTATCAGTAGTTGATTCCATTTTCCTGAAATTATTTTCATATTCTGCAGCTACAGCATAATGACCAGTTTTAATGGCTATATCTTTAGCTAAAACTAAAAAATATCGATCGTTTAATACTAAATCGGGATGCTTTTGTAAGAGAGAATAGGCTTCTGCCTCATGTCCCATTTTGCCTTCCAATTTTACAAGCTCATATAAGGATACCTTTCTGGAGGGATCCTGATCCAATGCATTCGTAAAATATAATTTTGCTTTATCATTATCAGGAATAGCCAGAGCACATAGCCCTGCGTTTTCGTAGGCCGCTGAGGTATTAATGTATTGAACATCCTTAACCGCTTTTATGAAATATTGTTCCGCTTTTTTATAATCACCCTGCCGGCATAAAAATGTTCCATAATTATTTAATTGAGCACCGCCTCCAGAGGATAATGATATGGCTTTTAAATAATACTTTTTAGCTTCATCGAGTTCATTCGTCTGTTCAAAATAATAAGCCATAGCGGCATTTACGTCAGCAGAATTGGGTTCTTGTTCCATAGCCATAAGCAATTTTTTTTTAGCACGAGGTCTGTCCCCCTGCTTCAAGTAACCTAGACCGAGTTGTGTATTATAGCTTGCAGCTTTGCTCAGGTCAGTTTTTTTAGTTTCTGGCACAGCTGGTTCGTCCGAAGGTTTACACGCCTGGACAAATACGAACATACTGATTAATAAGCACCGTAATACTATCTGCACAACAACCACTTAACGTTAGAAATGATGTGGCATTATAACCACTTACTGGAAAATTAAAAATGTTTTGTCATCTCATTTCAAATTAATTAATTCGCTGAGTGATTAATCTCATCTGTTTTGGTGCCCTTGGGAATAAAATGCAGTTTTTGCCATCGTTGAGATCGACTGGTTCTGTCTTTTACTTCACCAGCAAGCTGGCCACATGCTGCATCAATATCATCGCCACGCGTTTTACGAGTAATCGTATTAATACCGTTTTTAATTAACCGGTCTCTGAATGCATCTATAGTGGCCTGTGAAGAACGTTGATATTGAGTCATCGGAAATGGATTAAATGGAATCAGATTGACTTTGGCAGGCACATCACGTAGTAATTTGATCAGTTGATTTGCATGTTCGGGCTGATCATTGACATCTTTTAACATCACGTATTCAAAAGTAACTTTTCTTCTTGGTTCGTCTTTAAAATATCGTTTACATAAAGCCATGAGCTGAACCAAAGGATATTTTTTGTTGATGGGTACCAATTCATTTCGTAGGGCATCGTTGGGAGCGTGCAATGAAACAGCCAAGGCAACTGGACTCACTTCTCTTAGTCGTTCTAACTCAGGAAGAACACCAGAAGTGCTTAGTGTAACTCGTCGTTTAGATAAACCATAGGCAAAATCATCCATCATGATATTCATGGCAGACACAACGTTATCAAAGTTAAGTAAAGGCTCTCCCATACCCATCATGACAACATTCGTAATGCTTTGATCATGAGCTCCTTGTGCTTTTGATAATTCTCTGGCAGCCAACCAAACCTGTCCTATTATTTCAGCAGTGCTCAAATTGCGATTGAATCCCTGTTTGGCTGTAGAGCAAAAAGAACAATTTAGTGCACATCCCACTTGAGATGAGACACACAGAGTACCTCTATTAGCCTCAGGAATGTAGACCGTTTCGATACAATTGCCACAATCCAGCTTTAACAACCATTTATGGGTACCATCGCTTGATTTTTGACAAGCAACAATTTCAGGTAATTTAATATGGGAAATCCGTGAAAGTTTCTCCATCAAGGCTTTCCCTATATTGGTCATTTGAGTGAAGTCAGTCAGGCCGGCCTGATGAATCCATTGAATTAATTGCTGCGCTCTAAATGGTTTTTCACCCCATTGAGTCAGTAACTCTCGTAACTGCTGATAATTATAATCCAATAAATTAACTTTTTGATCGGCCATAGTGACTCCTAAACAACCTTATCTATCACACAGTTCATGAGGTTCAAAGAAAAATGCTATTTCACGAGCAGCATTTTCAGCACTGTCTGAACCATGAACTGCATTTGCATCAATGCTATCAGCAAAATCAGCGCGGATAGTTCCTGGTGCTGCCTCTTTAGGATTCGTAGCGCCCATAAGGTCACGGTTTTTAATAACCGCGTTTTCACCTTTCAGTGCCTGGATCATCACCGGACCAGAAATCATAAATTCAACAAGAGCATTAAAAAAAGGACGGTCTTTGTGGATTTCATAAAATGCTTCAGCCTGAGAACGGGATAATTGCATCATTTTTGCTGCAACAATCTTTAAGCCAGCATTTTCAAAACGACTGTAGATTTGACCGATTACCGATTTAGCTACAGCGTCTGGTTTAATAATAGACAGTGTTTGTTCTATCGCCATCATGCACTCCAAGAGGTTAGTTTTTAAAGTGCATTATTATACATGAAGATGAAGTGTTCTGGCTAATATAAATTCACTCTGCAACCCAGGATCGTTTTATTTTGGTTAGTTTTCACCTATTGTTTTGTCAAAGTATAGTGATTCTTTGTTAATCGCATCCTGATTCGGATCAATTTTGTATTCAGGTAATAATTTGATTAACTCAGTAACGCGAAGAATGGTGTCGTAAAATTGAGAACGATAAGATTTTGCCTGTTCTCCCAATATCTTATTCTCCTGATTGTATTCGCTCATTTGCGAATCAAAATGAGATAATATCTCAAGTATATCCGACATATTGTTTAAAATTTTATTTTTTAAATCATCACTTAATTTTAGCTGGATGCTTTTGGTAAACTCCTCAACAATCAGAAGTTTATTGCCAAGAGAGGCCGCCTTTACATAATCACAGTGAATAATTGCATAATTAATCGCAGTACGTATGGCGCTTTTTTTGACTTCAAATCCGCCAGTTTTTAACGTGTTGTTTATAAGAGATAAAACTGATTCAAATTTTTTTCTCCAGTCGTCAGCAATGCGGATCAATTGTGCCTGCGCCGTAGCAATTAATTTGTTTTGTTCCAGTTCCAGTTGATGAAACTCTTCTCCCAGGGTTACTAATTTTTGTCGCTCTGCTTCTAACGATTCACGTGTTAATGCACCAGGGGATGTCTCGCTTTTACCACTTTCTCCAGATAATAAATAATCAATAAACAATTTCTGAGCATAAACATGATAATCACCTGCTTGTTGGAGTACGATTCCATTCAGAACATTTTTTAATGGAATTTGTAATAACTTGTGGTAGAAACTAAAGGGGCTTTTAATTGCGGTGACTAACTCATTTTGTGGCAAGGAAATGTGATACGATCCGAGTAATCGCTCGGCAGTGATTAGACCATAAGTTGAAAACCATTTGCTCAATTGTTCGTCTTGTATTATCTCGTCCATAATTCATCCAATTTAAATTATCTAGCGTCTGTGATATAAGGCTTATTAACTGAAATTATAGTGTATTTCAATGATGTTAAAACGATTAGATGCTGATTTACAAATTTTATGCGAATTTCTCAGAGTTTCGACCCCCGACTCATGGCTACAATATGCATCACAGCATATTCCCTTATTATTAATTGATCATGCTCATTGCGAGCGAAAAGCAGCCGCCACTGCAATTAATTTCATCAGTAAATATCCTGAAAAAGCAGAATTAGTCGCCATTATGTCGCCCCTGGCCAGAGAAGAATTGCTGCACTTTGAAAAAGTAATGCATATTATGAAGCAAAAGGATATTTCTTTTGGTCCGCTCCAGCCTTCAAATTACGCAACAAACCTCCATAAGCTGATCACCAGGCGTGATGGAAATGAACGCTTATGTGATCAGCTTATTATTGGAGCGATTATAGAGGCTCGCTCATGTGAACGGTTCAATGCCATCATTCCTTTTTTAGATGATCCGGATCTTGCAAAATTTTACAAGACTTTGATTAAATCAGAAGCGCGTCATTTTCAGGATTATTTATCCCTTGCCAAACTTTATGGGGGTGACATTGATGAACGTCTGGAACGATTTTTAAACATTGAGAATAAATTTATTATGGATAAAGATACCGTCTTTCGGTTTCACAGTGGCACTCCTGAGTACGAGAAAAGCGATTTAACTGAACCTCAGGCTGTTCAGTAGGAATTGTATACGGTAAATAGCGGAAGTTGCCAGAAACGGCTATTTATCCTTTCGATAGAGAAGCCAGTTAAGCTGATTTGGGAATCGTCATGCAATGATGATAAAGCACAGTCTAAACAGCCTGTATTAGACAAAGTCTTGATACAGGCACATTTCAGTGGTGTGAAGTGATTCGCTCCAGCTTGCTAAACAAGGATACAGCCCATATGTCAAAACTCTCTAAGGACCACGAGGCCTTAATTCAAGCTCTGTGTGACCTTCCAGGAAACTGCCTAATCCCACATCAGGATCATTTTTTAAATTATCGAACGTCTCTTTATCTAAAACCTTACCATCTTCATTAACAAACGTTGATTTATCACCAGCTACTGGCTTATAGCCCTGCTCCTCAAGCCACATCCGTACTCCCTTAGCGAAAAAATCATCGAGCTTTGAACTGGTTTGGTTGTGATTATCAGAACGGGTAAGCGGTTCGATTTTTAAATGGCCATCTTTTGTAAAGCTGACTGCGTGCTGAAGTGCGGGCAGCTCAACATCCGGATTTTTTCTAAACATTTCAGTAACAAAATCAGAGGCCATTAATAACTTATCAGTAACAAAATTACCGACTGGAGCAGCTACCGTTTCTTTAACGGATTGATGCAGCGCTCTCGCCAAATAACCATTAATGTTCCATAATTTCATCATTGCAGAACGCCAGTCATTGTACGCGTTTACGTCTGCGTTCAATGCTCTTTCTGCTTCTTTCAAGGCTACGTCCCAAAGAGTTGACTCCCGACCAGTTTGAGGATCGGTAGTTTTGCTGCCTTGATGTAATTTGTCCATTGCTGCAGCACGCGCATCGGCTCTTTTTCTTTCACGTTCTTCTAGTTCCCGAATCAAATTCTTCTGCTCTTCTTCTCTACGTATTCTGGCGAGTTCCTCGCGCATTTTATCTTCTGATTTAGACATTACTGTACTCCTCGTGCAAAAGGGTTTGGGTAAAATAGAATCCTTTTGTATTATCATAACACAATACTTGTGGCGTGTCATCCCAATCACTAAGAACAAATCGCTGCATTTCAAGCAACTGATTCTGATATTGGGTAAGTCCTGGCTTATGAGTATGGCCATGAATTAAAATACGTACTTGATGCTGTTTCATATGCTTCAGAACTGCTTCGGTGACTACATCCATTTCATCCATTGGTTTATATTGTTTCCTGGAGCTGATGGTCCGAACTTTAGAAACAATACGCTCACGAAATTTTAAAGAAAGGCTCAGAAAAAACAAAGTAAAAAACCGATTACGAGTTAGACGTCGTAACCTTTGATGTCCTACATCATTGGTACAATATCGATCCCCATGGGATAATAATATCCTCTCACCACCCAATTCAATGACGGTTGGCTCGTGTAGAATAGTCCAGCCAGTCAATCTAGCAAATTGTTTACCCAGCAAAAAATCACGATTTCCGCACATATAATCTATGGATATCCCCCGCTGGGTTAACTCGAAGAGCTGGCTCGCAATCCCCTTGCTCCATTCATTCACTGAATCATCTCCAGCCCAAGCATGGAAAAAATCACCAAGAATGTATATTTTTTTTACTGATGTTCGAGCCCAGTCTAGAAAATGATTAAAGCGCTCTTGAATAGCAACGTCTTGCGGATGTAAATGAAGATCTGAAATAAAAACTGCCTCTAGCATAAAGACTCAATAACAATGTGTTGATTCGATAAATAGATCTGACAAGGTCCGTTAATAGGCTCTATAGCATCACTTAATCGATAAAAACCGGCAATTGAAACTAATTCTGCTTCAAGCGATTGGCAAAATATTCTTGCATCAACATCACCGGAGATACCGGCTAAAGCCCTTCCTCGCAAAGCGCCATACACATGAATATTACCGTCGGATAATAATTCAGCGCCATGACTTACTGAGGAGGCAATAATTAAATCAGCACCTTTGGCAACAACCTGTTGCCCAGAGCGAACGGGTGTAGTCAATAATTTGGTTCTAATCGTTTCAGCGACAGTATGCTCCATTGGTTGTTCAATTAATGGTTTATCCTGTGAAGTTGATGCGTTTAAAACAGCTAATCCATTACATTGAGCAAGAGTTTCTTGCAAGGCATTGCCTCCCTGGATTGCAACAGGAATCATCCCATGATCTCGAGCAATTTGAAGTAATGCATTCAAATCAAATTCCGACTGATTTACTGATGACAGATCAAATACAACCGGTGTCTTTTCAAATAATTTAGGGGCTTTAACAACTGTTTCTGCAAATTGTTGTGAAAAAAAATCAAGATTCGTATTTAAAACTTGTAAAACTGTAAAGGTATAAAGTCTGCCTTTTAATTTAAATGCTTGAGTTTTAGTTATATTTTCACCCATCTCTATGATATCCATAACTGATATTTTTGTTTATACTATCATGTGGGAACCAATAACAGAAGGATATCAAAGTGGATAAACGATGGTTTGAACAATATCAAAATGGCGTGCCACATGAAATTGACCCCAGTCAATATTTATCCCTAGTATCTTTATTTAAAGAATCATGTAGCCTTTATGCCAAGCGTATAGCTTATACAAATCTGGGCAGTAGCATTACTTATTCCCAGTTAGATCATTTAACCAGGGATTTTGCAGCCTATCTGCAACAGCTCGGTTTACAAAAAGGAGCCCGAGTCGCCATCATGATGCCGAACGTGCTTCAATACCCTGTAGCGTTATTTGGTATAATGCGAGCGGGTTTTGTCGTTGTAAATACCAATCCGCTTTATACAACGGATGAAGTAATTCACCAGATGAATGATTCTGGAGCCGAAGCAATTATTGTCCTTGCCAATTTTGCCAACACTATAGAAAAATCCTTACCGTCATTGAAGACAGTAAAGCACGTGATTGTGACTCAGATTGGTGATCTGTTCCCGACTTTTAAGCGTTTAATCGTTAATTTTGTAGTCAAACACATAAAAAAAATGGTTCCTGCTTACACTATCCCTCATGCAGTTGCGTTTAACTATGCCCTGCTCGAAGGCAAGCAATCAACATTACACCATGTTGATTTAAATCATGAAAGTATTGCCTTCCTGCAATATACAGGAGGTACAACAGGTGTTGCAAAAGGGGCGATGCTGACACACGGAAACATGGTCTCCAACGTATTACAAGCATACTCATGGATTGCACCACTAGGAATTTCGGAGGATGACATCATTGTTACAGCCCTCCCTCTGTATCATATATTTTCATTAACAGCGAACTGTCTGACCTTTATGAAAGTTGGTGCTAAAAATATTCTGATTACCAACCCCAGAGACATTAGTCATTTTATTGATGAAATTAAAAATTCCGGTTTTACCGCTTTTACAGGAGTGAACACTTTATATAATGCCCTCCTGAATCACCCCAAATTTAAAGAAATCGATTTTTCAAAACTGAAACTGGCATTGTCTGGCGGAATGGCGCTGCAAAAAAGTGTATCGCTTCGATGGTCTGAAATGACGAAGTCCCGTGTTTTAGAAGCTTATGGTTTAACGGAAACCAGCCCTGCTGCAACAATGAATCCGATGTATCTGGAAGGATACAATGGCAGCATAGGATTGCCATTACCCTCTACTGATGTTTCAATCCGCGATGACAATGACAACGAAGTACCTATAGGAACAAGTGGCGAATTGTGCATTAAAGGGCCACAGGTTATGTCAGGTTATTGGAAACGCCCGGATGAAACAGCGCTGGTATTCACCAAAGATGGCTTCTTAAAAACAGGCGATATCGCACGAATGGATGAAGAAGGTTTTATTTATCTGGTTGACAGAAAAAAAGATATGATCGTAGTGTCCGGCTTTAATGTATATCCTAATGAAGTAGAACAAGTTATTGGAATGCATCCTGGAGTATTGGAAGTAGGTGTTGTTGGTGTTATTGATGAGGAATCTGGAGAGCGGGTAAAAGCCTGTATTGTCAAAAAGGATCCGAATTTGACAGCAGAACAAATAATCGCTCACTGCAGAGAGCACCTAACGGCTTATAAAGTACCCAAAATCGTTGAGTTTTTTAATGAACTTCCTAAAACAAACGTAGGCAAAATATTGCGACGTTCATTAAAAGAAGGGGCAACTGGAGCTGATGCATCACAGAGTAAAACACCTAAAGTAACCGCTTAAACCTTAACGGTGTTAATTGAGCTAATCAATCGGGGGCTAGTCAAGCCTCGATTGAGCAAATCGCTTTATCTCCATTCAAAATACTTTGAGTAAAGATGAATAAAGGTACCATCATCCTCCATTTGCAAGATAATCTGATTAATACGATTAATCAGTTCAGCATTTTCTAAATGAGTCATAACAGCATAACCTTCTCCTATAGGAATTTTATTACCTATAAGTTTGTAAATTCCTGGATTAGTAGCAATCCAGTATTTAGCAGATTCATAGTCCAATACAAAGGCATCAATTTCTTTATTCTGTAGCCCTACAAACATGTCATTTATCAACGGATACACTACAATAGTATTGTTTCTAAAGTCAGCACGCACCTGATTCCCATAGGGAGTTCCCTTTCTTACCCCAATTTTTTTTCCATAAAGATCATCTGGAGTGTTTATTGAGGCATTATCAGCAGAGGTAATATATTGCGAGTAACTTTCCAAATAAGGAATGCTGAACAAGAACTGTTTTTGTCTTGTTTTTGTGATAATTACGGATGAAATGACAAGGTCAACTTCGTTACTTTTGGTTGCCTCAAAGAGATCATTAAAAGTGTAGGCTTTAAATTTACAAGCAACATTTAATCTTTTGCAAATTTCCATCATCAAATCAATATCATAACCATAATAGGTTGACTCTTGACTGGCCCATGTCTCAAAAGGTGGATTAAATTTGGAAGAGCCAATAGTCAAGGTTTTGGAATAACAGAACACTGACGAGATGCACAAGATAAATAATACAAATGATTTCATAAGTTCTGCCCTGAATAATCTGCATTAATAACACCATAAGCATGGTCTATATTTTTATTTTTGTACAATCCTTAAAAAATGAATTTCGTCATTTATAAACTGATGAATCTATAATCATTTGTTTCATAATACGCCAGTATCCTCCCATATAAATTCATTTTTTGTAATAAATTCACATGATCTTATTTGTATCCCATAACATGAAACAGTGATATCACGATAATTTAGTGCAGTATGGACTAAGGGCATTGGAATGGTAGCTTGCAACAAAATACCCTACTCTCTAAACATAAAAATATCTGAGGAACGTCGTAATCCTCCCTGATTTTTATCCATTTTTACTAGCTGGCGTAGCCTGGGAGCAGGCCCAAAGGGCCGTATCCCAGGGTTTCTTTTAAGTTAAAAATGGATTATTACCATAAAATTAGTGAAAGAGATTGGTCTAAGTGAGTTTGGAGAGTAAATGAGTGGTGAACTTAAGCTGGCATAACAATGAAAACCTGGGATACGGCCCTTGGGGCCTACTCCCAGGCTACGCCTAACCTGTTCTGCAACATTCATGATAGCCTGCACTGATCATATGGATGATGCTCCACCCCTGGAGCACTCCGCTCCCCTTGCAGATTGCTGCCAAAAAACAGCATAAGCTTATTGATATCTAAAATTTGGCTTTGCTGCGCTGTACCTGACGGTCTGGGTTGACTATCAGTAACAGCTTTTGCATCCTGGCGCTGACTCTCGGCAAACTGTTCCCTCAAACCAGCCGCATAGTGAGGATATTGAGCAATAATGACATTCAAATCATCAGAACTTTTTATCAAACGTCTGAACTCCTCCGGTTGCTTCAACACACATTCAAGCAATAAATCCGCAGACTGGGGAATTTTACTGGCGATACGCACCAGCGAGGAGGCGTATGAAACCATTCTCCTGCAGAAGGCAGGCTGATTTCTGAAGATCGATTCAAACAGAATGCCCGCATACTCTGGTAATTGTTCGATTAGCTTTATCCAATCCCGTTCACAGGTCACGACTCGAGCAAAATCAATCGGATTATTTAAAACCCGCTCTATCAATTCATACGCATGATGAGGTAATGTTTTAATGGCGTAAATCCAGCTATCCAGGGTAGCTGCTATCAGTTTACTGAAATCAGCCGGATCATCTAAAACCCGTTCAAAGCTCTCTCTGCTATAGTCTGGAAATTCACGAACTATCTTGAAAATTTCAAAATAGAATAAACCAGCTAGAAATCCCTCATCACTGTTCCAACACCGGTCAAACAAGGCCTGGGCATGATTTGGGAATTTTTTGACAAATCGAATAAAATTAGAAGCGCTACTAGAAACAAGTTTTATGAACTGTGTATTATTGCGCCACACTCGCTCGAACAGTTTCTCGGCGTGCTCCGGGAAGTAATGGGTTGTCAGAAGAAAATTGTCGAGATTGTTCAATATCAATCGCTCGCAGTCTTTTGGGCTGTCCCAGACCCGCTCGAAGATCTCCTGTGCGCGCAGCGGAAAGCGTTGGGCCGCAGTACCCCAGTGATGGGTGTTGTTTGTAATCAGCACTTGATAATATTCCTGTCTGTTCCATATCCGCTCAAACAATTCATCAGCGTAATGCGGAAATTTATCGACTGTTTGCCAGAAGACATGGCAGTTCCAGGCTATCACGCGGCGGAAGATTTCTTCATCATTCAAAACACGTTCAATCAGCATGTCCGCATACATTGGAAATATTTCAGCCGTGTGAATCAGCATATTGGTGGGGTTGAAACCATAATCATTTCCGCTGATAATCAAATGCGAAAAATAAATGGGATTATTCCAAAACGACCGAAACAGACTGTCCGAATGCTCCGGAATCATTATAGATAAACGCTTCCAGCCCCTGGCGTTTTCCATAACCAGCCGTTCGAATTGATATGGGCTTTTCTGAACACGTTGATACAAGGCAAGCCTGTATTCTGGGAAGCGCTCCAGTATCTTAATAAAATCTGTAGAACTGGATACCAGTTTTTTGAACTCCTCCTCATTGCTCTCTAAAACCTGCTCCATTATCCCCTTTACCAGTGGAAGAGGTTGTGCCGCTACCTTGAGTAAGTCCTTCGTGTTGCTTACCAGCCGATTGAATTCGTTTCGATTATTCAATACCCTACCTATGAGTCGCTCTGAAAAATCAGGGTACTCGGTAATTGCTCTAAACCACGCCTCAATATTGTGTATCAGCCGATGGAAATCCTTGTCGTTATTCAAAAGCCGCTCAAGTAACCTGTCCCTATACTCTGGGAATTTTTTCACCGTAGTCAACAAGGCATCATTGTTATTCAGGATGCGAGTGAAAAGGGCCTGATTACTCCAGACCAGTTCGAACAGTTGCTCCCTTTTCTCTGGAACAACAGTGGCCATATACATCCAGCCATACATGTTACTCAACACCACTTGATTTAAATCATCCTGATTACTCCATAACCGCTCAATCAGTCTGTCCTTATGCATTGGGAAAGCTTTGACTGTATTTGACCATGTTTCTAAATCATACATGACCAGCCGTTTGAACTCAGTCGGATTATTCCAGACCTGTTCAAACAATTTCTTCTGGTGCTGTGGAAAAGCTTTGGCCGTGTTGCGCCAGTCAAGATTACTTTCAAACACGAGACGCCGTGTGAGATCCGGTACACGCCAGACTTGATTAAACAGACGTTCCGCATGGTCGGGAAAACATGCACCCGTACTTACCCATTCGTCGTTATCGCAAAACAACAGGCGCTGGGCTTCATCATGCCTGCTCAAAACCCATCCCAGCAGTCGGTCTGCGTGCTTAGGACACTGTCGGGCTAATTGACGTAGGCAAGAAGGATACCTTAACTGGGTCTTAAAATAATCCGGCCTACACAAAACCCAATTCAAAAGACTGTCAGCATATTTGGGGTAATGCTCGATCAGGTCATTCAACTGAAACCCGCGGTCAAAGAGAAGCTTTATGCCATGCGGGGAACTTAATGCCATTTTAATCAATGTTTTCTTGTATTGCGGCAGATGCTGTATTGCAATCCGCAAGGTGTCGGCATCGTGCATCACCATACGGTTGAAATCCTCCGGATTTTCCATAACCCGTTTAACGAGTAATTCAAGCTGTTTGGGTAATTGACGGATGGTATTGAGCCAGGTGTGTTTGTTTTCTAATACCAATCGCCTGAACGATTCCGGCTCATCGAAAACACAGCTCACCAGGAAATCAGTCTGTTCGGGGAATTGCTGAATGGTGCTGAGCCAGGTGTGATTGCTCTGCTGTACCAGACGCCTGAAATCATCCGGGTTGTTGAAAATACACTCCGGCATTAACTCCACCTGCCGAGGCAATTGCCGAACAGTGTTGATCCAGGCTCTGTTGTCACAGGTTATCAACCGCCTTACATCATCAGGCCTGCTTAAAACGAAACAAATCAGTTTAGTGGCAAAATGGGGCAATGATTTGATAGCCTCAATGAACTGGTAATTGTCTGCGATCAGTCGTTTGAACCGTTCAGGGCAATTTAGACCATAATCAAACAACCTGTCCGCTGATTTAGGTAATTGGGTGATGGCTTTGATCCATTGATAGCCTGCACCCTGTAAACGATTCCAGGCATCCTGATTACTCAAAAGCCTGTCAATCAACCTGACTTCATGAGCAGGAAACGCCCTGGCCATATTGATCAAGGAATCGAGGCTGCCATGCACTGTCCGTTCATAAGCTTCTGGACTGTTCCAGACTCGTTCAAACAGTTGTTCGCGTTGTTCAGAATAGTGTCTGATTGTTTTAAGCAGGGCATTCCCATCTGGCGACATGAGACGATTGAAATCGTCAGGGTTACGCCAGACCTGCTCAAAAAGCCATTGTGAATGTTCCGGAAACTGTTGGGCGGCGCTCAGAAAGGTATTTTTGTCGCGCATTACCACACGCTTAAATTCTACCGGGCTATTGCAAAGACGTATGAATATCTCATTCGCAACATCTGGAACATGGTCTGCTATGCTGCGCAGGGTATGAATATCCTGAATGACCAATCGTGCGAACTCCCGCTCGCTGTTTAATATATATCGCATCACGCAATGCTTATAATTGCGAGCCTGCCTGACTATCTGGATCAAGATATAATGACTGCTCACCAGACGCCTGAAATTGTCCGGATCATCCAGCAGGCGTTGAACCAGTAGTTCTTCATGCTGTGGAAACTGGTTGACAGTACCAAGCCAGGTATTGGCATCCTGCATCACCAGGTGCCGGAAATCTTCCTCGCTGTTCAAAACATACTCGATCAATCGATTTGATTGCGATGGCAGTTTTCTGGCGGTAAGGACCAATAGATAATGCGTATCCACCAGTCGTCTGAATGTGTCCGGCTGTTGCAACAGCTGATCCACCAGATCGTCAGCAAATTCAGGCAATTGAATGGCCGTATTGATCCAGGTTTCATGACTGTGCATCACCAGGCGTTGAAAATCTCTGGGGTTTTGTTCAACCTCTCTGAACAGTGGTTCCGCATGCTCCTTAAAGTACAGGATTGTCTTGAGCCAGTTGCTGTTTCGAGATTTTAACAAGTTATTAAAAACGGGAAGGTTGCCTCGAAGTCCTTTATACAGTTTATCCGCCTGCTCCGGAAACGTCTCGACAGTCCTGAAAAAGGCACAGCTGCTGTTGGCTATCAGTCGGTAAAAATCGTCCGCATTGATCCAAACTTGTTCAAACAGCTGTTCGGCATATTGCGGAAACAGACCGACGATGTCGAGCCAGATGTGATTATCTCTCAACACCAGCCGCCTGAAATCAGCGTAGTTATCACAAAGTGAGGTGTATATATTTTCTTTGAGAAGCGGAAATGCCTTAACCAGTCTTATCAGATGCTCAGAGGATTTAATCATTCGTGTCAAATTCACATTATCAGCACATAAGCATTCAATGAGATGATTTATACACACTTGTTCAAATACAGTAGACTCGTCAAATGCGTCAGGCTTGATCCTGATTGCACCTGAGAAAACCTGGTTATGATAAATGCTGTCCTCCAGAGCCTGTTTATCAAAATGAGTCAATAACTCACGTTTATCGGAGGCAATCAGCCAGGATAGAAACAGCTTACGAAACGATTCATCATGCCATGGCAGTTTGCCTGCCAGCGCTAATTGCAGAGAAAGATCGTGCGACAGAAACAATAAAAACGCAACCCGAACGTCCTGGGCGAGCGTTTCTAAACCGTTTTGAGATAAATGGGCGATTTGGACAAGAAAACGATGTGTCAGGTTACCATTGATCAGGATCCTAATTTCTTCCTGCGGTATATCATTTTTTTGCAGAATGGATTGAATACTGTTTTTAATGGCAGCGTTTAATGCTTTCCGCTCTGATTGAATACGCCTTATCCTCGATAACTCAAGGCGTTCCGTTTGGTCGTCCTGCTGTATCAGCCAGAAGAGCAAATGATAACAGAGTGCCCGGGCATTGCTGGCATCAAAACCGCCTTCATTTTTTATCCACTGCTGGTATTTGGCCGCCTCTTTCGCTTCTTGAAAGACGTTGTTGATCACCTCGGCCAAAACATCAGTGAAAGACGGTTGAGCGCTATTGGTTATGATATCAATGAGGCTTGCCTGTTGTTCATGCGACAAGTCTTCTGATATTTCTTTCTGGAAGACTGGCAATATGCGTCTATGCATGGCAGGAGGCAGTTGCCTTCCCTCGACCAGATTAAATACGACTCTCCAGCCAGAGGAAGACATATTGTGACGCTTATCAGCTATCTTCAGAATCAGACTGAGCATCTGTCTGTCACTGCCGTCATAGCCATTCAACAATTCACTAAACGACAAACTGGATTGATAGGCCTTTTTTAAATAATCTGACACCGGTGTCAGAAAATCACCGCCGTTAGATGACGCACTTAGTATATGGTTCTGGCGATACTGTTCAATACGGTCCAACAGGGTTTGAATGCGTTGCTGATTTTTGGCTCTGGCCGATTCTAATGCCTGGATTCGATTGGCTTCCTGATAATACAAGGTATAAAGGCATTTAGCCTTCTGGCGGATGCTGAGATGAGACAAATCATTCACCTCTGCCAGATGAGTCAACAGGTCAAACACATGCACACCGCATGACCAGTTATCGCTTTGATGTGGAAACGGGAATGCAACAGACTGGAAGCTGTCACTGGTTTCCAGACACAACATCTCCTGCAGTCGCTGCTTTGCTTCCGCGGTTATTGAGGCATCACCATTCGAGTCATAAAGAGCAACCGCATGAGCGGCCTCGCCTAAGGTAATCCATACGGCAATCTGATGATGGCTGGATGACTGAAATGAAAAAGCAACATGAAGGTAACCATCCTCTCGCAATGAGTCTAATGAGAATACAGCCTTTTCGCCTGACATCATCTCGATACCGGGAACATAAACCGATTGTTTCGATTCAAGTGCTGCCTGCAAGGCCAATTGCACCTGGTGTTGGGTGAAGCCACCCTCGGCATTCTGGCAGATTTCCTGCAATTCCAGTTCAAAGCGAAGATCATTGATCACTGCCTGCAATCCTCCCAATTGCCGCATGTGTGCATTCCAGAGCCTTTCTTCATGATGCTGCAAATCAGCAAGGGCATCCATCAGATCAGACCTGGATGCCGCCTCAATAACGAGCCTGACGCCTGCCGGGTCACGCGAGACAAGAATACCTGGTATCCCGTCAAACAAACAAAACAACCTCTCTGCGCTTTCGACTGGCAGTCGTTCCCTGCTATACAACAAACAGTTGCTATGAGGAATGACATCAAGATGCACTTCAAGACGACCGCCCTCTTTGTTGACAATTCTGGTAGTAGATTCCCTATGCTCTGGAATAAACTTTACGATAGGTAAATCAATGCCCTGCAGGGTTTTTACGACTGAAATAACACGTTGTTTATCGATTTGTTGATGCTCGTCTATATAAGCATGAATCAGTTGATCCAGCATCAGTAATTGCTCTTTCCTGTATTCAACATACCAGTGTGGATTAACCGACATCGCAATTTGTTTCAATTGTTCAGGCAGATTATCACGCACGTGATACTCCACACGGTTGCTATCCTCGGCCGCTTGACAGTTATCCGGACTGGCATAATCTGTAAACAAATGCGACCCCTGTTCGGCACAATAGCTCAGAAAAAAATAACTGTATTGAGCACATCCCTGGTTGTGGCTCCGAGTCTGCAACTCATCCGTTGACAGAATAATTCTGGCGTCAGGAAAAAAGGCCCTGAGACAGGCTAGGGCCGGAGGTACCGGGGAATACCTCATACCTAAACCCTGGGGATCAAACATATACACATGGACCTGGTTATTCACCACCCGCATATAGATAGCAATGCAGTGAACGAGCGGCCTGAATAAAATCAATGCCTCGGCGCCCTCATCCTGCAGATGAAGTTTTGGCAACAAAGCAGCCAAATCCTCTGATCCAGCAAGCATAAACGATTGCGTATTATGATTGCGTAAGTCATGCAACACGAGCAACGCAAGTGCCTCATGATTTAATTGAACATTATTATTGAACTGGTTTTCAGATAAATTGAGCAAGTCGATATGATTTGGCATGTTGTTCCTCAATAATTTTTTTGTGAGCTCAGGTGCTAAACCTGCGAACAAAATTAATGTCTTTAATTAAAACCAATAGATTATATATTGAGCAGCACAAGGGTGGTTACCGTATAAAATACGGTACTAGATAACATCTATTTTGAAGTAGTCTTCTTTAATCGTTTTCATAATCCGGATAAATGCATGCGTGGTTCAATCAATTTCGCAGTGACAGCGCTCTGGGTTATATGTTTTAAAACGGCTCTCTCATGCTGGTTTTATGCGATAAGCGTTTAACCAGCATCTTTTATAAGGAATATAATGCCTACCAATCAACTTAAAAAACTTATTATGGACACCTCTCGAGATAACCAGCTTCCAGCGGAAGAACGGGCGAAGGAATTAATGGATGAAGGTGCCAATGCCAACGAATGTTTATTGATCGCAGCCTCCTATCATCGTATCGAATTTATAAGATGGCTGATTGTATACGGAAAAGCTGATGTTAATTTCACAGGTGAATACAATCGAACCCCTTTAATTAAAGCAACATCGGAAGCATGGCATTATCAATATGACCCAGGTTGTATACGGCTGTTGCTCGACCATGGCGCAAACCCGGATTTGTATACTGAGGATGGTCAATCACCCTTGTTAGTAACAGATAATCTTGAACTGATAAAACTGCTGCTGGAATATCGTGCCGATCCTGATCATCAGGATTCCGAGAAGATGACCTGTTTAATGAAGAATGTTGGTAATCCCCTGATTGTCGAATGTCTGTTACAGCACGGGGCAAAACCGGATTTACAGAACAGCGAAGGTCAGACTGCATTGATGCTGGCTATTGAGATTGAACAACTTGACACGATTTCCTTGTTGCTTACTCATAACAGTTCAATCGATATCTGCGATAAGGATAATCAAACTGCGCCTCACTATGCGCTGCGACGTTGTCGGGGAAATATTTTTACCATGCTTTGTAATTACGCTCCAGGCATTGAAGGGCGCTATGAGATGGAAATGCTTCCCTTGCTATATCATGAACGTTTCAATAAACCTCTGCCGAAAGATATTAATGAAATTAAAAACCACAGGTCCCCGCTTATAAAAGCCGTCGAAGCTGATGACTGCCCACTTGTTGAAAAACTTATTCGTGCTGGGGCAGATGTGAATCTGAGAACAAACTGTAGAACAGCTGCCATAGATTATGTCAAAAGTGCGGAAATACTGCGGCTGTTGTTTCAACACAATGCACAGATTACCATCCCTTCCGCATCTTCTTCCTCCGTGAATTACAGAAATCCGATAATTACAATCATTGGCCGGAAAAATCGTTCCTTGTTAGAAGAATACTTGAAAAACGATCAAGCCAAGGCAATTATAAACAAAAGCTCTTATTCCATGCATACCTCTGGATCTACCCCCTTAGCGACGGCTCTTGAGCTGGCCAGTACTTATCCTGATAACCAGGACTACGTAGAGTTTGTTCGCCTGCTCCTTGAGGCAGGAGCAGATCCTCTTCAAAAAACGGATGGACGCTCGATTTTTTTAACCCCCTGCTCTCCAGAGCTGAAGGAGTTGATGACTCAGGCTCTGGAGTCACGTTTGAACAAAACCATCGAGGATCATAATCTGGATAAGTTCAGGATGATGCTTGTAAATACTGATTATTTAGAAAAAAGTTTCATACTGTTGGATACATATAAAGATTCGCTCATACCTTATGACGGGACATCGCAAAATCAACAGGCCTATCAAGTCTGGATGAACTCGCAGATCTTCATTTATCAGGCATTTTATTGTATTCACGAACATGCTGTATCCAAAGGATGGGCATGTAATTTGATCATCTACAATGAATATCAGTCAAAGGCATGCCATTTTTTTAGAAGCCATATTATTCAGAGCCTATCAAATCTAATTCCAGTACCATTGACCGATGAGTGGGTTCTGGCATCAGGGATAATCCTAAAGATGATACAGAACAGACAAATAACTGTAATACCTGAAGCTCGGATTCGTGAACAGAAGCTAAGCGCCGAGCGTGAACAGCTGCTGTTACATATTATAAAAACATTGAACCAGAGTCTTAATGAACTGTCACAACTTAAAATTACGGGATACCAAACGCAGGATGCCTGGAATATCGTTAAAGAATACATTGAACATATTCTCCCCGAACCAGAGCATGACAGCCCGGGCATGTCCATGAGCTGAAGTAAACGCATGTCGGGCACTTAGCTCGACATGTTCTAGCATCCGCCCGATACAGCATCACCTGATCTCGCATCAAACAATCTCAGATTAACAAATTTAGAATAACGCAGGCAAGGCGAGTCAGATCTATCTGTTGATTAAGCCACAAAATCTTCCTTTTGCAAGGGATCAATCAACACTCTATCGAGCTCTAAATCCACCGTCATATTTTTATTACGAACCGTAATAGAAGGCCGGCCGGGATTCTGACGAAAAGGACCGTTTGTTGTATAATTTCAGCTCAATCAAGACTGAGTCAATATAATGGATTGGTTAAATATCCGTTTTGCCGTGTATCAAAAAAACGCTCTTTTTACGTTCGAGAACAAGTAATTTAAGACACACATGTTATGTCTAATTTTAGAATTAATCAGACTTATCAGATATTATTGGGTCAGGCTTATCCCCTACTCTTAATGAACTTCGTTTACTGTATGTTTTATTCCTTCTGCTTCTTGTAAAGCATGAATTACTGAAAATAATGATTGGGCTGTTGGATTTCCCCTTGCACTAAACATTCGCTGCAAGCTTTTACTATTTTAATCAACCTTTTTTGCTAAAGATTCAAATAGTATTGAAGCATTTATATAATCTTTTAATAAAGATTTAGCCACATCAATTTCATCTGCTAATAATGAATTTACAGCTTCTGTTAATAACGCTTTTCTAAATTCAGAATCTTTTTGAGCTCGATCACGAATTGTATTTTTAAAATCTCTTGTTAAGGCCATAATTTTACCCTCGCTTTTTTGCTAATTTATACTCTTGCCAATAAAATTTGGCCATTTTGATGTCAGTGTCCTGATGCTTTTTAGAGCCGCCACCAACTAGAATTACTAACTCCTCACCGTCTTGACCAAAATAAATACGGTATCCAGGGCCAAAATCAATTTTATATTCATAAACCCCATTACCCAGAGATTTAACATTTGAATAATTTCCTAATTCCACTCACAGCGTAATACATTTCAGAAAATACAAAATCTCTAACAGGATTTTCTGAAATTATACTCTTAAGGAAGTCAATTTTAGATGGTTTAACAGTTGCTTCTAATTTAAAGCCTGCAGTATTTCAATACCTAAAGAATTTCGTTTAAATGTAGATTTACAAATTGCCTCTTCAATTTCAGGGTTTAATTCGGCTATAGATTTATATGCGATCTGTTCTTTAATTTTAGTCATAAATAAGTCCATTTATTAACTTTAAATACTAAAATTTTAGTTGAAAAAAATATAAACCACAAAATCTTTAAAATTTCAAGAGTGTCTAAAGACATGTAGGGTCAGGGCTTGGACTGTGCTAATTTAACTTATGGTAATTCCCCCGAAAATTCTACTTTTGACATCAGTTATTTTTCGGGAGATTACCAAGCTATTTCCTTCAGATGAGTCTGCAAAAAAGGTAGTTTATCTTGTTATAATCTACGCCTCTAAAAAATGGACAATGCCCATTAGAAATTGGAGACCCGCTCTTAATCGATTCAAAGAGCGGTTGAGTGAGTTTGTTGAACACATGTCAGTTACACAGAATTATTTACAGGCTCTGTCATTAATCCCTATGGCCATGGTCGAACCTGGTTCGTTACCTCATGGAGTCATGCGTGAGCTGATAATGTGTTCTTGCGATTCAGTGGGTGAACATAAGGAGTCCAATTTTTCTTCAAGAGCAGGATCATCTCGCTTACTAAGCGATGTGTCTGCTGTTCTTAAAATACCTTTCACCACATTAATAAATACGTCATTATCCTTACATTCGTTACATTTTTTTACATAATCAATAATGCCTAATTCATAATACTGACTTCTGTTTGCATCTACTTGCATCACAAAATCCAGATATGTGTCACTATCTTTATGAGGGTCAGTTTTATAGCGTTGATACCAAGCCTCTGCCTCTTTCTCAAGATAACCAATCACAGAAGCTTGGTAATTTAATTTTAATTTTAGATCATATTCTTCACCTTTAAGTTCACGTTCATGAATTCTATTTAACCCAAGAAGTGCTCTGCCTAAATACTGATCTGTGGTTGTTACATGCGGAGCAAAAACTGGTTCTCTAAATTGTTCGCCGAATGAAGCGGCCACTAAGGACATAAAATGATCTCGGTCTTTAATTGGCATACATTACTCCTTTTTATGAAAAAATAAAAATTATATGAGTAATTATAAGCCACTTTGTGCATTTGTTTGTCTAATCCTGTTAGCAAATAAATTTAATACTATAAATACTTGGGCGAACCGCTAACGTGTTGTTGAATCGGCAGATAGTTGGTGTTATGGATCTCGTTGGAAATGTTAATAATCGTTACTGTAATCCTACTAAGTTAGGATTTAAATCGGTTGTTTTTATATTTTTAATATTAATCCTATTATAACTATGGATTATTAAAAAATTAAATAGTCATTATATAAAACATGCATTAATACTTAATTTCCACTCAATTTTACTCGTCTATTGTCAATTATACTTGTTCGCAACAAGAGTAAATTGATCTATTAAACGTCATTGCATTCATTCGAATGCCTTCGGTACATGGTATACAATTTTACATCAAAAAACCGAATTTGAGCATTTAAACTCGATGGATATGTCTAAGCAGAATTATAAGAAACGCTCTGCTTTTCTCATTAATCAGAGCATGATCTATGTAATGAAGAACAAGACGGCTAATAAACATACGGATGTTTCTTTGCAACCTTCAGAAGAGCTTGCTTTGGACGTCATACCTGTTTCGTCACCTCCTATCGAGAGTCGTGACGAGCCCATAGATAGGAGCGCCTCGTCAGGTATTGATTCTTCACAGACATCTTCGAGCAGCTACTCACCACGGTTTTTCCACTCAGACACGGCCAATTCTGTCTCAAGGGCATCGGAGCATACCCAAACCTCTGATGATGTGAGGCCATACGGAAAGGTCTAAAGAGATAGCCAGAGTCTCCTGATTTTTTTAACTCATTGAGAAACAAATATGAAATTAATTATTTTAGAAGTGAGTTTCTCAGTAACAGTCCGCTCAAATACAGGTTGCATTGCATGAAAAGATAAGAAGGAATTGAGGATGCGAATTAGTTTCCTGTTCATTGAGCTTGAGATAATACAAATCTGGAAGATGCTCTTTGTCCAGTTATGTTGACGCATGAGAATTTTGACAGTTCTTCTTAAGATAAACAACAAGCAGAAATACTGGAAGCAAAAGAAACCAACATTTTATAATTTCTTTTGCTTCCATAGTAAAATTTTACTCAGGCAATATAGCAAATGCGGCAGTATAAATCCCGCCAATATTTTCGAACCCTCCGCCTACATAGACCGAGCTTCCATTAAGAACAATAGTGTTTAACCGATAACCATCTGGATTTGGGTTCCATGCAGTAGGTAAGCCTGTACTCAAATCTAATGCCGCAAGGGTGCTACGGGGCTGACCGCCTACAGCAGTAAATTGCCCTCCAATATAAACCGCCCTACTATTAACAGCCAAAGAAAAAACTGCATTATTTGGATCGGGATTCCAGGAGGAAGGAAGTCCAGTATTTAAATCCACCGCAGCAAGATAGTTACGGGGTTGACCGCCGATACTGGTGAAGACTCCCCCAAGATAAGCAGTGCTGTTATTCAATGCCAGAGCATAGATACGTTCATTAGCATTAGGATTCCATGCAGTAACAAGGCCTGTAAGCAGATCAAAGGCTGCGATATGGTTACGGGGTTGACCGCCCATATTAGTAAAAAAACCTCCCACATAAAGTGTAGTGCCATTTATCCCCAAATCATATACAGAACCATCTGAATTAGGGTTCCAAACAGTCGCAAGGCCTGTGTTTGGATCCAAACCCGTAAAACCGATGCGAGCTTGCCCGCCTATACTGGAAAATTCTCCTCCCGCATAAACAGTGCCAGCATGATAAACCAAAGCGTAAACCAAGCTGTTTGCATTTGGATTCCATGCGGTAACCGTTCCTGTTGCAGAATCTATAGCCGCAATATTCCTGCGAGCTTGGCCCCCTGCAGTTAAAAATTGTCCTCCCGCATAGATGATATTATTATTGCGAGCCAAGGCATAAACAGTACCATTGATGTTCGGGTTCCATGCAGTAACTTTGCCCGTAGTTAGATCAATGGCAGCAATACGGGATCGTTCCTGCCCACCTATGCTCATAAATTGACCAACTATATAGACTAAACCGTCCTTAAAAGCAAAAGCCCTAGGTCTTCCATTTGAATAAAGATTCCATGCCGTTGCCAGTCCAGTACTTGCATCTAATGCCGCTAAATTATAGCGGCTTTGACCACCAATAAAAGTAAAGTCACCACCAACGTAAACAGTATTGCCATTAACGGCCACAGATTGAACAAAATAATCTGCATCAGGATCCCATGGAGTAGGCAGGCCTGTAACTGCATCCACAGCAGCAACGTTATTACGAGTTTGACCTCCTACGGTGCTAAAAATGCCTGCGATGTAGACAGTGCCGCCACTAATAGCAAAATCAGAAACAGTCCCCAAAACATCAGGGTTCCAAGCCGTTGCCAATCCGGTGGCTGGATCCAGTACTGCAATGCCACGGCGAGCCTGACCACCTATAGTGGTAAAATCACCTGCTGCATAGACTGTATTACCGCTAATCGCGAGAACACTGACGTAGTCGTCAGCAGAAGGATTCCAGGCTGTTGCCTGTCCGGTATTTGCATCGAGTGCGCCTATGTAGTTGCGTGCCTGACCTCCTATGCTGCTAAAAACACCACCTGCATAAACTGTATTACCATTAACCGCCAAAGTACGAATCGTATTATTAGCGCTGGGATTCCATGCGGTAGCTAATCCGGTGCTGGCATCCAGGGCAGCAATACGGCTTCGAGCTTGTCCCCCTATAGTATTGAAAGTACCGGCAACATAAAGAGTACTTCCACTCAAAGCCATAGCATTAACTACGCCATTCGCATTGGGATTAAATGTCGGATCAACACTATAATCCGGTAAAATATGAGCAATTCGGTTGCGTGTAACCGCACCCACCTGACTAAATCCTCCACCTATGAACCATCCCCCTGCCCCATCGGAAATAATGGCAGAAATATCAGCGTTTACTCGAGGAAAATTGCTTATTATTTCCGCACTCATTTCATCCACTGCAGCACCATATCCCGTGTTGGGACCTACATAAGTGAAGGAACCGCCAAGATACATGAGATTATTGGCATAATCTGGCATCATTACCTCTACAGTAGAGTCTGTTACCCAGGGAGCGTCAACAGAAAGCGTTGCATTGATACTATTTGTGTTGGTTCCCGAAACAGGAACTATAATGGCGTTATGTGCCTCGGTACTCGGGGTAAATGCCAATTGACAGCTGGCACCAGGAGCAATACTCAGACAGTTAGAAGCATCTTGCGTAACATCACCCCAATCAGACGGCAATAAAGCAGAGACATTGGTCGCTGTTGTAGTAGATGAGTTGTTAGTCACGGTTAACCTTTTAGTTATACCTGAGAATGCCGGAAAAGCTGGAAACAGCATTAACGGAGATCCCGTTATTGAAAGTGATGCAGTTGGGGAAGTGGGACTACCTCGAGTAATGCGTAAATTATCAGCTGGATATGGGCGATAACATTGATTGATATTTGCTCGATCACACAAAACCGGCCCAGAGAATATTCCCGTTTCAGCTATCTCACTTCCGATAATAGTCAAAGTCAAAATGCAGGTACTTCCTTCTGTTGCAAGCCAACAAGGTGAAGCCCTTAAACCAGCTGGCGTATTACTGAGTTTGGGATCCAATATCAGATTTTTTGGCTTTCTGGATTGATTGGTAATACGATACTGAACAGTAGCGGTTCTATCAGATGGCACGGTTAAGGTAGTCTCCGTCAAGGATTCAAAAGTCCACATGGGTTTGCCTGCTGTATGACCTATTCCTGCCATCAGTATCCAACAACAGAGAAATAACCATATACCCGCTAAAAATAAATGATTTATGGTCTTAATACCTTTCATAGCGCTCCTTGCAAGATTCAAATCAATAGTCCGTTTTGATTGACAAAATTAAGTGACAAGCTAATTAGCCCAATTAAAAATAAGTAAAGGCAATTAGTTGAATGAGTTTTGACTTAATCTGACACAATCACTTGAAAAAGTAAGAGTTTCCAGTTTAGCTAGAATAGCGAACTTTAAACAAAACCAATAGAAGAACTCTCATGATAGATGATACAGTTAAAATCATTTAACATAAAGTTAGTCTACTCAATCTTGCGGAAGAATTAGGCAATGTGTAGAGAGCATGCAAGGTAATGGGTTTATCCCGAGATACATCTTGCTTGTTTTTGTCGCTTTCTTCGGCGTATGCATTATATAACTTAAAATTCTATTATATTTTCCAAAAAAGTTTTCATCACAATCCCTTGTTATAGTTTTCCCTGTTTCTCGGCCCCATGGGCTTCTCGATCCAGATACCTTGTTCCTTCCCAAGCCATGACTTGTTCAATAACGAGTATGGCAATTGCTCCAAATAAATCTGAAAGTGTTTTACTCCCATTAAACCAGGACTGCGTCACGGGTGTTTGATTGAAATCCGGTTTAAAATTCCCGCGAGGCAAGTGATAACCGAATGAGGTTGTTACGCCAACCTGAAAACTATCTGGTGAGAAATGAAAAGACAAATCAAATTTTGGTGAAATAGGCGTTTGGATACGCAGCGCTTTACCCACTTTAAGAGGATCAATTTGATATTCTTTAACCCTGTGTTTTGGAGGGGCGAAATGGAATCTTTCGTCGTCACTGGAAGCAAATCCAGATTGGAGGCTCTCATCGTCGCCCGTTCCAAAAGGCGAACCGTACAAAGCAAGATTTTGAGATACTTCCTCTGCGCTAAAATTTTACCGATTCTCTCCTGATATTCATGCATAGCTGCATGGTGTGCCGAAAGAGAACAGCACTAGCGTAGTCCTCGATGCAACCATGAAGACCAAGCGTAGTCAGGTAAGGTCCTGCGCACACAGAGATGCCTGATCAATAACTAAACATTGCCGCGAATTCACCAAGAGAAGCCGATGTAGCTATTGTTGTATGTAAAATCGGATTCTGTGATTCGAGGTAGTTATAATGTTCATAAGTTTGTATATAAGTTTGCTCATATAGCAGTCATTTTTATCAGAATCCAGGTCGCGCCTGAAACTATTCAATCAGAAACCATTTGTTTCATAATTCGAGCTGTAGCACCCCATATAAATTCTTTATTTGTAATAAATTCACATGTTCTTATGTGGATTCCATAGCGTTTAACAGTGATATCGCGATAGTTTCGAGCCGCATGAACTAAGGGCATAGGAATGGTGATAAGGCCCGTAACTTCATCAAGATTTAACTCATAGGGATCTAAAGACTCTATTTGACCGAACCATGGATGGATAATAATACCTGATAAAGTGCGCTCTTCTCTCAGCTCCTTTATCAAAGTCACCCTTTCTTTTCTTATCCCTAATTCTTCATAAAGCTCTCTTAAGGCCGTATTAGCGTATGATAGATCACTCTCTTCCCATTTGCCTCCAGGAAAACTGATTTCTCCCGGATGATTTCTTAATTGCTCGCTTCGTTTTGTTAAAATTAATGAATCCGTGGCGAGTTCATGTAAAACAAGGACTGCTGAATGTGTTGTTTCATTTTGTGATAAGTTATTTAAGTCCATTAATTATCGCTGCAATTTTTGTATAACATTCACGATATTCATCTTCGCAATCCGAGTCAATAAGAATTCCACCACCTGCTGCCAAATGCAAAATATTATTTTTGGCAGTGATGGTACGTATAGCAATGTTGGTATCAAATCGGCCATGGCTTGAAAAATAGCCTATGCTGCCACAATAGATACCGCGAGCGTACTGTTCTTGCTCATTAATAATGTTCATAGCTTCCAATTTTGGAGCGCCTGTTATTGAACCACCAGGAAAACAGGAGAGAAAAATATCAAATGGATTCAAATGATCCTGGCAGAGGGCATTGATATCGCTCACCAGATGATGTACTGAATTATAACTTTGTACTTCGCAAAGATTGCTCACTCTCACCGAGCCAGGTGTCGCAATTTTACCTAAATCATTACGCATCAAATCAACAATCATCACATTTTCCGCGCGATTTTTTTCACAAGACATCAATTGATTTTTCAATTGCTCGTCTTTAGCGGGATCCGCTGATCGTCCGATTGTCCCTTTAATTGGAGATGCCAGGATAGATCCCTGATCGTATTGAAGGAATCGCTCCGGTGAAAAGCTGAGGATATCCGTATCATTATGTCTTATAAATGCAGAAAATGGGACTGGATTTTTAGCGGTAATTGTTCTGTAAATAGACCAGGAGTCCCCCGAAAAACCGGCATGAAATGGCTGAGTCAAATTAACCTGATAGGTTCTTCCTTCCTTTAAATACTGATTTATTGCTGTGAATGAATCGAGATATTGCTGTTTTGAAATAAGAGGACGAAACTCGCCATCTAGTTTAAATGGTTGTGGTTCATTTTGAGGCTCATTCCATAAATGAATCATTTTATCCGCAATATCTTTGGTTTCGGGATGACGATTGGCTGCGAATAGCGTCACTGTCCTTAAGTGATGATCCGCAATGATCGCCCAATCATATAATCCCATATCTAATAGTGGTACTTCAGATAGAGAGTATTGTGGTTTAGTTTTTAAACCGTATAACTGAGCACCAAAATCATAAGAAACATAACCTATAGCACCACCCTGAAAAGGAAGTTCATTAACTGACTGAGGTTCTGACAGGAGTTCGCGAATTCTATCTAAAGCAAAACATTCTGGCTCTGGATAAGAGCTGATAACAACGCGATCATAAGGGTAAGCGCTTAAAATATCATAGCGTCCACGCACTCTGTCCTTACTTTCGAGCAGAACAAAACCTGGTAAATCACAGAGCTTTTGATACAAATCCTGCAAACAAGGTTGGTAATTTAGTTCTAGTGTCATATATTTGCTCAAAATACCCCCTAATAATACTATTTTTTTGAATATATCTTTACATAAAAGTTAATAAATTGTACAGTGCTGTTTTCCTCAAACCCAGATTCTATAAGCCTCATGCACATTTTTTTCCAAGGTATAACCTATCAATCCAAACACATCGTCTGGTCATTCCCCGAAGCCTCTCCCTCTGCTGAATGCTGTTATAAATTGGCGGGCGAAAAAGGACCTCTCGATCACCTACTCATCAATGATGCTTTAGCTGGAATTAGCGGAATAGAAATTAAAGACGGTATCGCAACAGTTACTGATGTCGAAGTGTTTCGACTTCAACACCCATTTAATATACTTCTTCCATTGGAAGATCAAAAACCTTTGCAGCTCAATTTGAACCTGGTCAGAGGCCCTTCTTTTTTTAGAAGCGAAGCCGATCATAGTCTACAAATGCCTGCTTCATCCAGCACTTCACCCAGATCAGATGTAGCGCCACCACCCAGAACTCCCGGAACACCCCGATCACCCAGGGTTCATTTTGCATTGACATTTAGCTCTCTGCTAGCACCATTTCACGGAGAAACACTGGTCTATGATGCTGATGCTGAATTGAATATCCTCAGTAATAACGAGATTAATCTAAGAAAATTATCAACTCTTCAAGTTCATTCTGCTCTTTCGATCAATACAGCCATACACGTTATTAAAAATGTAACACTATATTTTCTTCGCCAACATCAAATCAGCATGGCGAAAAAGTTGTTCGATCAGGAACTAATACCAGCGATTCAGGAATTTCAGAAAGGCCAGCCAATACCCAAGTATGTTTTGGATTATTTTGCTCAGGCCGTACGAAAAATCATGGTTAATAGTAAATACAATTGTAAAGATACTCTTTTTGAAGAGTATTTCATTCAGGAACATGAGCCGATTCCGATACATTCCAACTATGAAGTTCGCGCCGCTTATGCAAGATCAATGTTATCTTATTTATTATCTTTAACTAAAGGCTATCCTCTTCCAGACACGAACAATCCTGAGTTAGACATGTGGCTTAAAGAGTTTAAAGCTCACCTTCATCTGGATGAAGAATCCATCAGGGAACGCTCACTTCGTACCAAGAATTGGGGGCTAATTCATTCGATTCTTGCCTTTCTAGAACAATCCATAACTTGCTCTGGTTTAATGGATCATGGCTACAAACCTCTTCAATTCAGTTCTATACTTCATAGCGGACAAGTACACTTCAGCTTGCTTGTTGCCGCAATTAAATCGATTCATGAAGGAAAAACAACACTCAATTACGCACTGAGCAAGTTAGATGGAGATTATAAACTACCTGAAACCAGCGAATTAAGCCTTCCACCTGTTTTAACACCACTGTCGACAATTATGTTTCACTGGTACCAAACAGCATTATCCCCAGAGCATAAAGTAAAAGTAAAAGAACACGGTATTACTGAGTTGATTGTTGATACGATGAAATCAGTTATGCCTTTATTTTTTAAGACGACTCAAGGAGACGCTCACTCGGCTTCTGCAAAGTATATTTCCCATACCATTCGTCCTGGTGACAATGAACTTTATATTAGTCCCCCATGGAAAAAGGCATTGGATGACAAATTTACAGATAAAACCCAATACTTGAATAGAAATAGAAAAGACAAGACGAAACCTAAAAAATTAAAAATGGAAATTTGCAGGGTAATTAAAGAGGTATTAGTCGAACAATTGGCTTTAATGTGTACTGAAGACAAACAGCGCAAAGAAGCCACACCGTCTCAAACTCATGCATCATCGTCCAATTCGTTTTCATACTCAATGTAATTCGATGTGAGCCAAAAGAGCCTGCTTAGAACAAAACAATAAATAGTGTATCTCTTTTGAGAGAGATACACGTCCTCCACGTCGTGTTCCAAGTTCACATCCTCAAGTTACTTAATTTCATTCTAATTCACTGGTTTTTAAATTAATTTGTGAGTATTCTATGGCAACGCGTTGTTGACAAGGAGCCATGTAATGACAACAGTTGCTCAATTTGATATTACTTTCACACAGTTTTTAAATGAGCAAGGCGAGTTAGTAGGTAAACTACCCTCCTTTGCAGAAGATCATTCAGCCTTAAAAGATTTATACAAAACAATGGTACTTACTCGTACCTTTGACAAGAAAGCAATTGCCTTGCAAAGAACTGGCAAAATGGGAACCTATGCTCCTATTAATGGCCAGGAAGCAATTTCTACGGCAATTGGCCACGCAATGAAACCCGATGATGTCTTCGTACCCTATTACCGTGATTATGCCGCTCAATTGCAGCGTGGCGTAAAAATGTCTGAAATTCTTGCATTTTGGGGTGGCGATGAGCGTGGAAGCAATTTTTCCAGCAACTCTCAGGATCTGCCTATCTGCGTGCCTATAGCCTCTCAATGCCTTCATGCAGCAGGTGTTGCCTTTGCATTTAAATACAGAAATCAAAATCGTGTTGCAGTTGTCTGTATTGGTGAAGGAGGAACATCTGAAGGCGATTTTTATGAAGCAATGAATGTGGCAGGAACCTGGAATTTACCTATAGTCTTTGTTGTTAATAATAATCAGTGGGCCATTTCCGTTCCCCGAGACAAGCAAACAGGCACTCAAACTATTGCACAAAAAGCGATTGCAGCAGGATTTAAGGGACTACAAATCGATGGCAATGACATGCTCGCAACACGTCAAATTATTGGTGATGCTATAGACAAAGCACGTCGAGGCGAGGGACCTACTTTAATAGAAGCGTTAACATACCGTCTCTGTGATCACACGACTGCCGATGATGCGACACGATACCAACCGTCTGAAGAAGTTGAATGCGCAAAACCCAAAGAACCAATAGCCCGATTCAAAAAATTTCTGATGGGTCAGAAGCTATGGACTTCCGATGAAGAAGAACAGTTGGTTATGGAATGTTCCGAAAAAGTAGAGCAGGCAGTTGATGAGTATTTAAGTACTGCCCCTCAACCTACAAGCAGTATATTCGATTATCACTATGCTGAGTTGCCTGAGTATCTTGTGGAACAACGTGCAATAGCCATGGAGGAAGCGGGTCATGCCTGATATTACCTTAATTGAAGCAGTAACTCAGGCTCTGGCTTACGAGCTAGCGCATGATGAAAACGTCGTCGTATTTGGAGAGGACGTAGGAAAAAACGGTGGGGTGTTCCGTGCCACAGCCGGATTGCAGGAACGTTTTGGTGAGAAACGTGTTTTTGATACTCCCCTTGCAGAATCCATGATAGCCGGTTTGGCAATAGGAATGTCACTCCAGGGTTTAAAACCTGTCGCTGAATTCCAGTTTATGGGATTTATCTATCCTGCGATGAATCAGATAATTTCTCATGCTGCTCGTATGCGAAACAGAACTCGTGGACGATTACATTGCCCACTGGTTTATAGAGCCCCCTTTGGAGGTGGTATCAGAGCACCGGAGCATCATTCAGAAAGTACAGAGGCGTTATTCGCTCATATTCCAGGGTTGCAAGTGGTTATTCCGTCATCTCCCAAACGTGCGTATGGTTTATTACTTGCCGCAATGCGAAATCCTGATCCTGTTATTTTTCTGGAGCCTAAACGCATTTATCGCCTGGTAAAACAACCCGTTGCTGACGATGGACAGGCATTACCCATAGGTAAATGTTTTACATTGCAACAAGGTGATGATCTGACGCTGATTAGTTGGGGAGCGAGCATGCACGAAACCTTGCAAGCCGCGAAACAATTAAGTGATGAAGGCATTTCCTGTGATGTGATTGATGTCGCGACTATCAAGCCATTGGATATTCAAACCATAATTGCTTCAGTAGAAAAAACAGGCCGCTGTGTCATTGTTCATGAAGGAGCAAAAACATGTGGCGTTGGAGCAGAGATATCCGCTCAAATTATGGAACAGTGTATGGCTGATCTTCTTGCACCGGTTCAGAGAGTCACTGGTTATGATACCGTTATGCCTTATTTCCAGCTTGAAAAACAGTACATACCAAGTGTTACACGCATTAAAAACAGTGTTATGAGCATAATGGAGTGATAATGAATATTTTTAATCTACCTGATTTAGGTGAAGGATTACCTGATGCTGAAATTCATGAGTGGTTTGTTAAAGAAGGAGACACAGTAAAAGCGGATCAACCCCTAGTCTCTATGGAAACAGCCAAAGCTGTAGTCGATGTGCCCTGCCCTCAGAGTGGTACAATTGGTAAATTATATGGTAAACCTGGTGATGTAATTAAAACTGGCGAACCTTTGGTTGCCTTCGTGTCGACAAGTGCCAAACCTGCTGATAAAGGCACTGTAGTGGGTAATCTTGAAGAAAGCACAGAAGTCAGTGAGGATAATTTTGTTATTGGCACACAAAACTCAAGCAGAACGCAAGTCAAGACAACTCCAGCAGTTCGTATGTTGGCGAAAAAACTGGGCGTGGATTTAACCACCTTAAAGGGAACTGGTGAACATGGTGTCATTACCCGGCATGATGTACAGAGTCAGGCAGATAAAGACTCACAACCCCCTGTTGGGTTTGAACCATTGCGAGGGGTCAGAAGAGCCATGTTAAACAGTATGGTTCAATCGCATGCTGAAATAGTACCCGTCAGTATTTTTGATGAAGCAGACATTAACAGCTGGAACTCTGGAACCGACATCACTGTTCGATTGATAAGAGCAATAATCCACGCATCTAAACTGGAACCAGCCCTTAATGCGTGGTTTGATACTCGACATGGTGCCCGTCAATGTTTTGAAGAAGTTCATCTGGGACTGGCAATGGATAATGACGAAGGTTTATTTGTTCCAGTTATCCACAACGCCGGCAAACATTCTGATAGTGAATTACGCCAAATAATAAATGACTTCAAAGAATCGGTCAGGAATCGAGCCGTAACTGCGGATAAGTTGAAAGGTGCAACGATTACTTTATCTAATTTTGGCAAATTTGCAGGACGTTTTGCCAGCCCAATTATTGTTCCTCCGATGGTATCAATTCTGGCTGTTGGACGACTTTATAAAAGTGCAGTTGTGACCCCTGAGGGTTCAATAGAAGCACATAACATGCTCCCTCTCTCACTCAGTTTTGATCACAGAGCCGTCACAGGAGGCGAGGCGACTCGATTCCTCGGTGCGGTCATCGAATCATTACAAAATGCTTGATTAGAAAATGCTCTCAATACCGTTTGGTACTGAGAGCAACTGTCCACATTAAATTAAGCCATAATCTATATTCCTGCTACTGAATAATTCAAATACTACCCCTCTCACCACCATCCCTTCCCTATCATTTAAGTGAGAATTGATTTAGAGAAAACTATTACGCAGATCGGTTAATATTTCTTTAATAATTGAAGTCTATAATCAACATATAAGTTAATTAATTGGTTTTCTCATATGAATCTAAATAAAGAGCAGTTTGATATTTTATTTGGTCGTTACAGGAATAAAAATACCAATTATCCAAACAATGATGCTTCGAGAAAGCAATTTAAACTTGCCATTGAATTTCTCGAAAAAAAATTTCAATCTGAATTTATACACTTGGCTGGCCTAAGCAGTGCTAACGAGCAAACTTTTGCCGACCATAAGTTAGATTGGGATTTAGCATGCCAAATGCTGGACGCCAGTTTACCAGCTCAAAACAACTTTAAATTTGATTCAAACAGAGCAGAATTAGAAAAAATCAAAGTAGATCAAAAAATTGTTCGTACCTCCCTGATATCAATCCACGGGATGACCAGCAACCTGGGTTTAAGGGAAAAATTAATCAAAGGGAACTTAACACAATCAGAATGGCTAACAGATATTGATTTGCAACGAATGCTCGAGTTGACTCAAACACAGGATAAAGTTCATATCCTGAGCTTTAATGCCCCTTCAATTGGTACAGCGCTGCATTTTGAACGTGAACAACATACCGACGGTTTACCCTATACTATTCCTATTTTGCTTAATAAAGGAAGTAGCGGCACCAATCAGGGAGTACATTGGCTTGCAGCACAGATTACAGTAGATCCAACAGCTCGTACAGTATCATATAAGATTACAGACAGTATGAAGCTATCCAAAGAACAAGAAAAAGCCTATAAAGATTTGATCGAAGAGGCCATTAATTATCAGGAAAATAACCAGCCGGATCTTATTTCATTCAAAGGTTTTCCCGCAAACGAGGGATGGACCATTAAAAGAACCGACAAAGACGTAGTAAGTCAAAATCAAAATGATGGATTTTCTTGTGGATACAGAGCCTTACACAATCTATTTCAGATTGACGGACTTGTTGGTGATAATGAAGTTGCAGGCAGATACAAACAAATCAAAGGCAAAGATGGCATAGCACCAGAAAACAGCAGTGCTTTAGTACAGGCATTTTATGAAGCTCAACTGGAAAATTTAACAATCGATGAATCCGTCTTTGATGCAATTAATCACAAACAAAAAGGACTATTTGAACCAGATCAGGATAAAAAACGCATAAAAAAGGCGGCATTACAGGACATATTATCGCCACAACAACCCATAACTACAGAAGATTCTGGATTTTTAGTCAATCCGGCGGTTAGTGAGGCGGTAAACAAATTAAATGGATTTTCAAAAGTTTTTTCATTCCCTGGTACAAGCGATCCCTCATTAAGCGCAACAGACTATGAGCATTTATTCACCCAGCTTCAGGTAAAACTGGATAAATTAAATATTAATCTGGGCATTTTGACCTTGACACCCTGTAATTCCGAAATGTTGGATGGGTTAAATGCCTATTGTGGGTTAAATGCGGGGATAAGAGCCAATAAGCTAAAAATAGATCTCGATCCATCCATTAACCCTGGCGTCTTTGTTGCCAAATTAAAATTAGCACTGAATAATCTTTCAGAGAATAATTTGGCAGAACTCGTGATCTCGGACAAAGGGAATGTTCTTAATGAAGAGCACTGGCTGCAAATTTACGATTTTATTGAAAAGAAACACATTCCAATTGCAATTACTCTGCCTGATAAGTTCATCAATTCAACATTACAACATCAAATTGATGATGTTGTTTCTATAAACCAACGTATAAAAAATGAGAAGGCACTAAATTTAGAACAAAGAGAACGAATAGCGTTGGATTTAGAAAATAAAGGGATTCGCAAAAGGCCAAAACTAAAAGATGCGCGTGCTGGAATCAATATAGATATAGAGCTTCAACAAGAACAACAAGCTGAACCGCCAGTAGCTGTTCAAAAAACGCGTGCGACAGAAGAGGAAGTAGTAGGTTTTGGTGAAATCCATGCTCTGGATTTTAAAGGCTTAATGGACCTATTCTTGAAAAAAAGTGGATTAAGTCTAAGCCCTGAAGCCCAATTGATCTCCAACAGTGAGTTAAAGAAAAACTGGCATGCATGGATGGGGGACATCGTTTATGTGGAGCACGATGGTGTCCGCTACGATCCGCATACATCAGACAACGTTCCAGAGGGAAAGGAAGTAATCATCCCCGGAACACAATTTGGTAAAATAAGTATAGAAGCTGCTGAACAGCTCATGAATCATAGAGAATTGTTCCAATACGGTCTGAACTCAGATTATCTTCCCCCTGGATTTGCACTGGTACCGGATCCGAGTGATTCCGAGAGTTTGGTATTGCATTTTGATCGTAACGCTGCTAAAGCAGTTAGTGTCATAGCACCTCAACTGCAAGAACATACTTCGCTTAAACCACCCTCAGCAGATGTTTTTGCTGAAATGATCCTTACATTAAAACCAAATGAAAATCCACGTGATGAGCTTTTATTAAAGCAGTGGAATGCACTTAATAGTTCCACTTATGCAAGAGAAGCTATTTTTGAGTTTCGAAGTCAATTTCCAAAATTGTTATTGTTGAATACAGCTCAACTGGATCAGGTCTTCAATCTATGTAATGCAGATGGGACATTCAATGCCAAAATACTGCACTACGTAATCGAGAACACCCAACGTACAGAATCACTGTTTAAAGGAAACGTGAACAGAACAGAGGACAACTCTGTTGCCCTGGACAGTATGATGAAACAATTTCACGGCTCAGAGGAATTAGCCAAAAACTATATTGAGTTATCTCATGATATCTCAACTGCTGTTCCAGATAAAACCCCACATATTCTTTTGACACTTTTAGCAGATAATCCTGAATTAAAAGGTCAAGTAGAAAGCTGGGCCAAACAACTGTCCTTTGATAACCAACAGATGAATGCACTCCTCCAGGTATATACCGAGTACTCAGGAGCAGGGTTATCAAAATTATTCACGGTATGGAAGGATATAGATTTAGGTTTACTAAAAGAATTAAACAATACCGTATTTAAAAAAGCAGATTCATTTGCTCCCATGATTAATAAAGAAAAAATGCAGGAAGCATTAAAAATTCTTAGTGGAATTAGTCAAGATAAAAACAAATATGCGTGGTGGTCCAGATTGATGGAACAACATGCTTCTGCTGTAGGTTATGATAGTTTGCCAGAACTCGTTACTGCTTTTAATTCATTCGCAAAGCAAATTGATGAAATGCACTTAACCTTTTATCCAGAGGTATCTTTCAATGATGTTAAAAGTATGCCGACTGTATTGGGTCGAATACTTACCATACTAAAAAATACAGCTCCAGCAGACAGGGCGGAACAATGGAAAGAAATGTCATCCATTTCCCTAGAACCTAATGGCGCAGTCCGAGAATTTACTCAACCGGAGCAACTGGGTAAACAGGGAAAACTCCAGCCATTTGTTATCCCTGAAATGAGAGTTACTCCCCTTGAATACTCTGCTACTGATTATTCAACAAAAGGCAAATGGAAAACAATTGCGGAACAAGACAATCTGGCTGAAACACGAAAAGAATTTTATCGCTATATCGCTCACCAGAAAGATCGTTTGCCTTTGAAATTTTATCAAGAGATGGACGCCAAAATTGTATCATCAAAATGTACTGATACAGAAAAAGCACAATTATTTGCTTTACTGGCAGACAGCACAACGGGTTTAACCAATACAGAATTAACCAGTAACATCGAGCAAGCAAAAGAAGATTGGAATCATATTGTTAATAGCTTGAACGATATTCCTTTGCCTCTTATTTTAAAAGTACTTGAAAATAAAATCAGAAAAGAACTTGTCGAGCGGTTATATGATTTAGCCAACGCACCTGCATTACCTGTGTTAAAAAAACTACTGGATTTAATCAGTTCAGCCTTAAAGATTGAAGGCAGCTACCTCCAGGCAAAAACCGAATTAGAAACAAAAGCTAAGCGCCTTGATAAAACGTGCTTTATTCTTGAGAGAATAACCGCTCTTTTCGGGGATTCAATCTATTCCGGTATGAGATTCTACACAGACACCACCTATAAAGAACCCGGCGAATCAATATTTTATCGGCACTTGGATACAGCAGTAGCACTTATTAACGGGCCTATGAACATAGGTTTCGATAACAACGAATACGGTAAAAAAATACTGGCGCTTATTAGTACTTTCGGGTTGGCAAATGGTGACAAAGAACAAAACCAAGCCAATGCATATAAAATTAGAATGATCTTCGATGCTGCGTTAGCAACCAGTAATGGGGCTGTTAATAAAGCACTGGATATGCTTCAATCTATGGATAAAAATGGTCCTCCACCATTAACGCCAGATAATTTATATCTGTTTCTGAGTGCATTTGCTGAGAAGTACATTAGTTCCAGAGACACTGCCCAAATTCAAAATGTGGTAAAACAACATTTTGAAGGCTACTTTCCGGATAACTATTTTAAATTACTGCAAGCAGAAGGAATACCTGAAGAGGCACAACAGCTACTCAATTCCAAATTCAGTGAGAATGAAAATGAGCGTAAATCAATTGAACAACTACTCTCTCATTATACTGAACCCGGTGACTCATTACAGTATTTGGATGTCATCAAAAAGCTTATAGCCATTACCCGGGATTTATCAAAATCAGAGCGTGAAACCTTTTTACAAAAATTAAATACTCCAGTACTTCTGGAACAAACTACTATAGATGATTTGACTCAGCTATTAGAGGGTATTAAAAAAAGCGGCGCACCAAATGACTTTTTGTTCTTCCTTAACAAGGCAGAGCATTTCCAGGGGAATGTGCATGGTTTAATGCAAAAGTCTCAAGTTTATTTGAATACAATTCTGCCTTCAATGGAACAAACGAAGAGCAAAGTAGTATCCAAAATGGACTC
Organism: Legionella moravica DSM 19234; assembly: GCF_000423305.1. GTDB lineage: Bacteria > Pseudomonadota > Gammaproteobacteria > Legionellales > Legionellaceae > Legionella > Legionella moravica. The sequence continues at coordinate 390,029 of NZ_KE383999.1, forward strand.
TCTGAATCTCGTTATCGATCTGCTTTTAACAACAGATCCTGCAAAATTAGGCTCTGCGCCTGAAGTTACGCGCCCTGATGATAACGATTATCTTGATTTTCAAAGGCAACTTGCTGTGTCACCTGACAGCGCAGATCCCAAACTTCTTGAAACACAAATTCAAACATTTATTGATAAGAACCCTGGGGCAAACAATCTTATTGCGCTCAAGAATTTACGCGACCATTTGCAAGAATTCAACAAACCCGAACCAATTGACGCCCAACCGGAGCAAATACAACCAGTTGAGCAAAGCAATCCTGTCATAAGAACGGTGAAGGCAGTTGGTGGAGCTTTTAGTCGGGCAGTTGGTGGACTGTTTGGCTTTATGTATAAAACAATAGCTGGTGCCAAATCTGAGGAGACCCCAGTTGAAGACAGTCAAGAACAACAAATTCAACCTGTAACAGCTGTTGTCAAAAAACCTAAAGAATTTGACACTGATTTGTTAACTAAAGCCAGTTCTGAACTCACAACAATTATTGAAAAACGAAAACAATTCGATCAGGTTTTTGCTGATTTATTTAAAAGCATCAATCAGGCAGCCGAACATTATCCTGGTGATAAAACCACGATTATTAACTATCTGAGACATTTTCTTTCTAATAATTACTCAGAACAGGATCAAATCGTTTTTTCATGGAATAACATTAACTTACTCAAAGATGAGTTCATTGCTCTGGACGATCCTGATATTGTTCGCTCTCTATGCAATCACTTCAGTAATGAGGATGGAGAATTTACTCATGAATCACTCTTAAAATTATTGTCATCTAGAGAATATTCAGCATTTCCCAAAGAAGATAAAAAATTATTTTTAAATCTGTTAACCTCATTAATTAACAACGATAAACCCTGCACTCTTGATGAACTTAACAGTTTAATGGCTCGCTGTACCGATAAGGATAAAGGTCCAGTTCTTCTTCAAACTTTAAAAAACATCTATCAATCAGCACCATACCCTACTCTTGAACAGTTTCAAGAATGGGAAGACAGGTGCCCTGAGAATGTTGAATTAGCTCAACATCTGGCTGAATGCTATGCACGGTTTGATAAAGCGCCTTGTGCACGAGAAAGTGTTAACGGATTTGACCTGGAATATGCCAAAGCTCAGGCAGCTAAAATGGGTGGGGTAACCTACAGCAATGAAGAATTAGAAGCAATTGATCAAGAAGTTACGGCAGTAAAGAAACTATCTACTGATGAGATCAAAAATGAACTGCTGGGTCTAAGGAATAAGACTAAAGAATTAAGCACAGAACGTCTTGTTGCATTATCTGCTGAGCTGATGCATCGCACTAAAGGTATGCCAGCCCTTTTTGATGAGAAAGGAAGGCAAAAACTGGGACGCTCTTTTGAAATTCATACAACCCAATATTTGGCAATTCACTCCATGCTAAAAACCGGTACACACGTGACGAGCGAAATAGGTACAGGTGAAGGCAAGTCACGCATTATGATGCTCACGAATTTATGTCTATATGCGCAAGGAAAGACAGTCGACTTCGTCACAGCTGATGTGCAACTGGCAACACGAGATTACTTGTCCTTCAGATCACTGTTTCAAGCTCTGGGCGCCAAAACAAACCTGATTTATCAAAATACTCCGGCAAATGAATATGCCCTTGACGGTATTAATTTCTCTGACGCGGCCAACTTAAGTTTATTCCGTAATAAAGCACGAAGTGAAGGTAAAGCACACCTCGTTATTGCTGAAAATCCTAAAGACAGAGCCATGACGCTGGACGAAGCAGATCGAACTTACTTCGATATGTCCGATACCCGGTTTAATTACTCAGCAATGGCAGATGAAACCATTCGGGACATGCCATGGGCTTATGAGGTACTGGTCGGATTTTTCTCGCAGGATAATCCTGAAATTATGAGGTTATACCAGGAAGATATAGACGCATGTAATCGTTTGTTAATACAGTATGCCTATAAAGAAGTGGGACCAGAAAAAGCAAAACGTCTGGAGTCAGTGGCTCAATCGCAACTGGAATCCTGGCAACAATCAGCCTTGACAGCATTAGTACTGGAGCTGGATAAAGACTTTGTGATTAAACCGGATATAGAAATTGAAACAGCGAAAGGCCCGCTGATGGTCAGTGAGGCACGCTTGTTAATCGGTAATCGTGAAGATCGCAGCTCGAAGTTTTCTTTTGGTGTACATCAATGCTTACATGCGCGTTTGAATATGCTAAAAAACAAACCGGATGCGGCTCAACCTGGTGATGAGCAATTAATAGCACGCTTGAGTGAGTGTGAAAACGACTTTTTTATTGATAATGAAAAGCAAATCATCTATTCATCTACCAGTAAATCCATGATGGATGAATACGAAGAAGGTACGGTCTGTGCTGTTTCAGGAACAGTAGGTTCAATAAGGGAACAAGAAGAAGGAACAGCCTTATACGGAAACAGTAAAGCCAATGAAGAAATGCGTTTTATTTCGGTTCCAAGGCATAGAGGATTAAATCGAATGGATTACCCTCTTTACCTCGCTGCTGATAAAAAATCGCAACAAGAGTTGTTTGCTCAACAAATACGTGAAGCACGAGCAGCCAATCAACCTGTCGCGATTATTTGCGAAAATGATATAGAAAGTCAGGCAATGATGGACTATTTACAATCAATTTTCCCAAATGATCCCGCTTTGGTTCGTATCAGCTCACAAACAAGCTCAACTGATGAAGCAGAGCATATAGAAAACCATGCCGGGCTTCCTGGAATGGTTACTGTATCTACAGGCATGATAGGTCGAGGAACAGACATCCCCTTAAAAGGTCAGGCTTCCGAACATGGATTAAAAGTACTTGTGAATTATTTACCACGCGAACGTGAGCTGAATCAAATAATAGGCCGTGCCGGTCGATTTGGTGCAGAAGGAGATACCCGTATAATTCTCAATAAAGTAGATTTGAAAAAGCTATTCGGAAAATCAAGTCTCAATGATGGTTTTTATACAGCTACTGAAGCTTACATCAAGCAACAACATGCCATTATGGATAGAAAAGCGCAGGTTGAACGTATAATAAAATTTACGGTTGCTGATTTCAGACGCGATTTAACCAATAATTATTTTGACCAATTTTTTAATGAAGTGGTTCCCCATCAACAACCACAGCTTAGTGCTCCATGGAAAAAATTCTTTGATGAAACGGATAAGAAATGGACTGAAACATGGCAAGCTATTAAAGGCGAAATGGATAATGTGAATCCTGATGTCCATGTCGTTAATAAACATCTTGATAACTATCAAAAGGTAGTTCAGGCAAAATGGAATGACTTAAGAGATGAAACCAAATTATTGAATGTTACAGGCAAAACAATGGACTCCCCTGCCGATGTGTTGAAATCTGATATTGGCCCCTTGGCTTTGTCAGAAAAATCAAAAACCATATTGGCTGGATTCAGTCCTGAACGAATTGCTCCATTAAAAACGGCTGTGTATGAAAAATACGATCCAGCACACGATGGTAAGGCAGTATTATATACTAGACCCTTTGAAAAACTCCGTGCTGTCTTCCGAGGAGAGCGTTCCCTGTTTGCTGATTTTAACGCCTGGATGGATAATCGCGGAATATTATTTCCGAATCTTCGTGCCTGGTGGAATGGACATATGACCTTTGGACAGCTTTTATTCGGTGGTGCAACGAAAGACAGCGTAATTATCTCTGATAAAGGCCGGGAGATAAGAGCAGAACAAGCTCCGCCTAAGATGACCAATAATGGTGGACCTTCTGCACTGGTTGCCGGTCTTGGAGTAAAAGCGGTACCGACTACGAAGACTACTGACCTGGACAACGACGTTCAGAGCGAACTGTCATCCACTGCTGCTGTGGCTAAAACATCAGTAAGGTCCATAACAGAACCAACTGATATACCACCAGTGCATGAACATGAACCAGAATCACAGAGATCGTTAACACATTGAATAAAATGAGTGCTTGGTTATAATGAGCAAATAAGGCTTAACACTTTATGTACCTAAATAACAGGACTTTTCTATGAAAGAAACAATCATAAAATTAGCACAAGATGGGAATGAATCTACCTTGTTGGAATTACTGGTAGGTACTCGCTTTTATTATGATGCCATCAAAGAGGCAGCTAAATTTAATCATACCCTGCTTGTAAACAAACTATTTAAACAGTTAAACTTTGATCCATACAATGTAGTCAGCATGAGTATTGGCCAACTGGCTTTGCTTAATAATGCACTTGAAGGGTACACGTCCGGTTTACATTTTGATCATGTAAAACAGATGGTGTCTTTGGGTGGCAATATTTTTTACGGATTAAATGCATTGGTGTCAGAGGATCTCTTAACCAAAGAAAATGCCTTAAAGCTTATTGATTGTGCTAAAGATGAAGTACAAAAAACCGCATTATGCGACAGAATTGAACAAACTTTCGACATACCCTGTCATCAGGGTACAGAACCAGCTGAAATAAGGGACACTTCCGTTAGAGTAAATCATTAATCTGCTGTGCCGCAATACTATTAAGTACTGTGGCAAGGCGACATCCCGCCAACACTATTTGCTTTTGAGATACGTTCTTAGCTTCCAATTGATATCGTTTACCAGGAACTCTATTCTGAGCGGTCTTGTAGACCTTGCTTAAGGCAAGTTGATGCGATTGATTGATCCATTTTCTGGGATTAATTTTTTTATCTGCATTAGAACAGGCCCAGTTCTGTTCCAATTGACGGGCTTTATTTTTTATCTGGAAGTGCTTGCTTTGTCCGGTCAAACTTCCTGCTCCATTGTCCCAATACTTATGTAAATTATCACCAATAGAATTATGGGCTAATGGAAACAGGTTTCCTCCCAAATCTCCTTTTGGAAAACGCTTACTTACTTTGGTAACGGTGTGTAAGGGTTGGTGCACATCACCAATTAAATGAGTCAGTATACGAAGGCTTAGGCCTTTGTCGGCCAGACTTGATTTATCGGAAGACAAAATTTTTATTGCCTGCTTGATACCCCATAACGCATTCATTTCCTGTACAGGAGGAAGCGGTGTTTCATCAAATGAAAAGGGTATATCCATATAATGCAATGAATCAAACCAATGAACATCATTTGCTCGTATCGCATCCAGCCAGGTGGCTGCCTGAATAAAACTGGATGCTGATCCGCTTAAATTATTATAAGCACTATTGTATTGATTACACATTTTTTTTGCCGCAGGGGATAAATTGTCGTAAGCAATTTGAGCGACCAATTGATGCCCAATAGCATTCCATGCAAAGGTAAGACAGCTATTGAACACCAGAACAAATGTGATAATTATTCGCATTATATAATTAACTCAGATAAGGGGACCATGCCGGCTCTTGAACATCACCCTCACGTGCAGGAAGCTTCATTCGTATTCTACCGTCTATAGATACAATACCTAATACCCCTTTGTCCTGGATTCGTGTCGCATAAAGAACCAATCTACTGTTTGGAGACACTGAGGGAGATTCATCCAGGCCAGAGAATGTCAGGCTCGCAATTGGACCACCTGAAGCATTTTGCAAACCAATATTAAAATTACGATCGTCTCGATGCAACATCACAATGTTTTTCATATCCGGTGTAAATGATGCACGAGCATTATAATTTCCTTCAAAGGTTACTCGGCTTACCTGTCCATCAGCAAGTGATAAACGATAAACCTGAGGTGATCCCCCTCTTCCAGACGTAAACAGTAAACTGCGTCCATCCGGTGCAAATCGAGGCTCTGTATCGATGGCATCACCAAACGTGAGTTGTTTCATTGAACCAGAACTTAAATCAATGCTGTAAATTTTGGGCGTGCCGGTCTTGGATAAAACAACTGCTAATTGGCGTCCATCGGGAGACCAGGCAGGTGCACCATTAATTCCAGGGAAACTGGTAATTAGACGGCGCTGACCTGATTCAACAGAAACAGTAAATATCTGTGCGCGTTTCTTTTCAAAAGAGACATAGGATATTGATCGGCCATCAGGAGACCACGAAGGAGACATTATCGGTTCGGAGGACACCAGCAAACTCTGAGGATTATGTCCATCTGCATCTGCTACCTCAAGTGAATAACGACTTCTTTGTCCGCCTCTTTGAACGGAAATGTAAGCAATACGAGTAGAAAATATTCCACGCTCACCGGTTAATTTCTGATACACTTCATCACTTATGTGATGGGCCAATGGCCGGATCTCGTTAGCGCCTATCTGGTATGTTTTGGTAAGAAGGACATTCCCATTTGCAACCGCATCAGCAAGAGTAAAGCTGACTTCATAACGGTTACCCACTCTATTCACTCGACCTGTAACAACACTATCAGCACCAAGTTGGCGCAATACACCAATAGAGGATTGAGAATTGGCACCTTGTGGGCCGGAAACAATTTTAAATTGCCCCGACAGCGTCAAATCGTTTTCAATTACATGGGATATTTCTTCTGCGCCAGCATCTGAGCCAAATGAATTAATAGCAATGGGCAAGGCTGAGTTAATACCCTGAGTAAGCTCCAAATCCAGAGCATAAATCTGACTGGTACATAACATGAAAATAAGTGGTATCAATCGGTTAATCACGAGTTTTATCCCCTAACTTGTTCTGGTCGAACGGTTAAACTGATTTCACGAAACAAATTAAATGTTTCTGCGTCTGTTGGTACAGGAAGCGGTGATGCTTTATATATTGCTGTTTGTGCGGATCGATCCAAAAGCGGATCGCCACTGCCACGAGTTAAAGTGACTTCTAACACTGTTCCATCAGGAGCAAGCCGAATTCGGAATTGGCTTGACATCCTGCTGTCAGCATTTTCTGGTAAAATCCAGTTTTTACCAATCGCATTAACAATGAGCGCCTTATATTTATCAACTTCTCCGGCGATACGCGCCTGATTTTCTGCATTTTGAGCAGCTTGTTGCGCAGCTGCTGCCTCCGCTTGTTTTTTTCGCTCCATATCCGCTTTTGCTTGTGCAGCACGTGCCTGATCGGCTCGAAGTTTCTCTGCTTTTGCTTGTTCTGATTTTAATTGCTCTGCCTTGGCCTTTTCTTCCAGTTTTTTCTTATTCAACTCTGCGAGTTTTTTTGCTTCCAGTGCTTGCTGCTTTACCAAAGCTTCTTGCTGTTTTTTTAGTTCTTCGATTCGTTTTGCTTCAAGAGCCTTTTGTTCAGCAAGTTCTTTTAAACGCTTCTTTTCTTCCTCTGCTTGCTTTTTACGTGCAATTGCAATTTTATTAGCCTCTTCCTTTAGCTTGGCAAGGTGCTGTTGTTCTTTGATTCGTTGTTGTTTTGCGGCTTCAGCCTGACGTTTAAGCTCATTTTGGTGTTTTATTTCAGCTCTTTGCTTTTGTTCACGTTCCTGTTTTAATCGATTCACGGTATCCATTATTTCTTTATTATCAACACTCACTGCTTTAACCGCTTCCTGTTGCGGAACATTTGCCACAGGAAGCTGCATACCGGGAGTGGTTTTATGTTCAGCAGTTAACACGGGGCGCTGAGTTGATGAATCAGTCAATAATAAAATCACTAAAAAAAGATGAAGTGTTATTGCTGAAATGAATGCGTTACGATAACTGTTTGTGCCTATCATGCTTGACCCTCTGAAGGTTCATCCGATGAGTCAGTTAATAATCCAACTTGTTCTGCACCCGCCTGCTTCAGTAATGCCATTGCCTGAACAACTTTACCGTAAGCGACCCCTTGATCTCCCTTGACTAATACATTGAGCTTTTGACCCGATTGTTTCGCCAACTCTAATTCTGCAGCAACCCGCACCACCAACGCTTGAGCCTCTATCGGATCCGCAGGAGTACTGCTAATATTCAGGAAATAGGTACCTTGCTGATTTACAGATACAATAATAGGTTCTCTGTCAGTTGGTTGCAGATTTTGGCTGGCAGCCTTGGGTAAGTCAACTGTCACTCCTTGAGTCAACATAGGCGCAGTAATCATAAAGATAACTAACAAAACCAACATAACATCAATATAAGGTACAACATTGATTTCTGAAATAGGACGGTCACGTTTGGTTTTTGCTTTAATCATTTGAGAATTATCCTCTTGATGTACCCGATGTTTGTTGCTCAATCAGGGAAATAAGCTCTTCCTGGAATAAATCGAAGCGGTTTAACAAAATATTTGCTCGAGTAGTGTAGCGATTGTATGCAATTACAGCGGGAATCGCCGTAAATAATCCAAGTGCAGTGGCAACCAGTGCCTCAGAAATACCAGGAGCCACCATGGCAATGGTAGCCTGTTGTGCATGTCCCAAAGCCTGGAACGAGGTCATTATCCCCCATACAGTGCCAAATAATCCGACATAGGGGGAAATAGAACCGACAGAAGCAAAAAAGGGTAAATGCTGCTCTAATTTTTCGGCTTCTTTTGCATGGCTGATTTGCATAACCCGCTGAATCGGTTCAATAGCGACAGTTCCCTGTTTTCGAGCCCGAACAAACTCTTTAAATCCTGCATGAAATATTGCGGCCATTCCCTGATTTTCTTCAGAGTTGCTGTCCACATCAGCATAGAGTTTGCTTAAATCACTGCTGTCCCAGAACCTTCTGTTAAATGCATCAGTCAGTTGTTTCTTTCGGTTAAAAAACCATGCTCTTTGAAATATTAACGTCCATGATACGATCGATGCAGTGAGTAAGATGAGCATTACTGATTTAACGACCAGACCCGCCTGCATGAAATACATCAATACATTTGCTTGATTTCCCACTTTTTATCTCCAGTATCGAAGTTTTTTGTTATTCATTTGGTGTTGCAAATAAGTCGGGAAGTCGTCTTGGTTTTAAAAGACCATCAACACAGACTACTTTAATATTTGCCTCACAAATTAAATTGTTGTCTTCATTGTGTATCGTTTGATTAAACACAAAACTGCATTTATTTTGCTCACTAATTTGTGTTGATAGAGTCAATAAATCATCCAATCGTGCCGGGTACAGATATTTTATATTCAACTCACTAATAGCAAAAAGAACATTCTCATTCATCAGTTCACTTAACAATAATCCGTTATGCCGCAACATTTCTGTTCTGGCCCGTTCAAAATAACGCAAATAATTTGGATGATAAACAATTCCCATATAATCCACGTCTTCAGCATAGACTCTTACACTGCTTTGATGTTTCGTTATATGTTTCATTCATACTTCCTGTTGTTGTATTACTTCCAGGCCAAAATGCTGATACGCTCTGGGAGTCGCCATTCTACCGCGTGGAGTGCGCATTAGGAATCCTTGTTGTATTAAAAAAGGCTCTAAAACATCTTCAATAGTCCCTTTTTCTTCTCCAATAGCTGCTGCAATGCTGTCAACGCCCACCGGACCACCATTAAAACGCTCAATAACTGCTAACAGTAATTTTCTGTCCATCAGATCAAACCCATGTTGATCTACCTCCAGCATTTCCAATGCTTTTTGGGCAATATCAAGGCTAATTATGCCACGCCCTTTAACTTCTGCATAATCCCGAACCCGCCTTAATAATCTATTGGCAATTCGTGGAGTCCCCCTTGAGCGCATGGCAATTTCTCTGGCACCCTCGGGTTCTGTCACCACATTCAATAATTCTGCAGATCGCGTGACAATTTGGGTTAGCGAATCTATAGAGTAATATTCAAGTCTCTGGACAATACCAAACCTGTCTCTTAATGGGGAAGTAAGCAATCCTGCCCGGGTTGTAGCTCCGATCAAAGTAAAAGGTGGCAGCTCCAGTTTTATTGAGCGCGCAGCCGGTCCCTCTCCAATCATAATATCGAGCTTATAATCCTCCATTGCAGGGTAGAGAATTTCCTCTATTACAGGACTAAGTCGATGAATTTCATCAATAAAAAGAATATCATTCTGTTGAAGATTGGTTAATATCGCTGCAATATCTCCAGCGCGTTCTATAACAGGACCTGATGTCTGACGAATATTGACACCCATTTCATGAGCAATAATATTGGCCAAAGTTGTTTTACCCAAGCCCGGCGGCCCAAAGATTAGCACATGATCCAATGCATCTTTTCTTCTTTTAGCTGCATCAATGAATATCTGCATCTGAGAGCTTACTGCATCCTGCCCAATGTATTCCTTTAGACTTAAAGGACGAATTGCCCGATCTATTGCTTCTTCAGAGGCAATACTCTGGGTACTGATTAAGCGATCACTTTCCAGCATAAGAGTCTTATTAGATTCACCCGAATTGAAAACATTTTAACATAGGTTTTTTTAATATCAGCTTTCTTTTATTAATTATTTCGTAATCAGCCACCAATCAGGATTAAGCGAGGTTATTGCCGATTATCTTTTAAAATAACATCACATCCTCTGTTTTGACACCTAATGCCTGACAAAAGTTCAATGACTCGTGCAATCACACGGTGATTATCTACCCTGACAAGGGTATTGATGCGGCCATAGATTGTTGAGTTGACACTGCATTGAATCGTTCTTGCCAACTCAGGATTACATTGCGATTTAAAATAGTATCGGTTTGTCGATGTGGCAATGATGCCATACTTTTTTAAAAGCGTTCCAAATGGAATATTTGATCTCGTGATTTCGCCAACAAGTTCCTGAGGTAATTCCTTAAAATAGATTGTGATAAACGCCAGTTCCGCAATGAGCGACTCATTTAGTTCCTGAGCCATTTGTGGGTCATTACGCTGTTTATTCGAATCCAATAGCATCGTAATCATACGAGAGTAGGTATGGCTACCCGGATTTTGATGAGCTTGTATGACACGAATAATTGCCTTTCTTTTATAATAGTTCTCAAGAGCCGGGGTTAATAATTGCTGCGTCAATAGGTCATTATAAGGTGCTGGCAAATGTTCTTGATTGATCTTTTGACTTTTCCAATCACTCGTGTTCAAAAGCGAAGAAAACTCATTCAGCTCACGCAGAATACTGTGGGGAGTCGATGGCTCTGATGTGGCATTCACACACTGTATTGTGCTAACCATCAATAATGAAATTAGAAAAAAATGAAACATTCGATGCATGATATGTCCTTTTACCTAATGATAATTACTCTCACAAATGGAGAGCGTTACCTGCATTTATAGCTCAACCGCAGAACAATGACTTATAATCCTGATTCAGTTTATCAACAATTAATTATAAATTGCCTGTTCCGTATTTTTAGTTCATATTAATGTCTGTTACAAAAGTTCTGTAACTCCTGACTTAATTTAAAAATTTCATGATTATAGGATATTTAATGACCCCTACTGTTTATCTAAGCAATCAATTTATTCAACCAATTTTACCCCTTCTACTCCCCGAATGGCAGGTTATATCAGGTTGGGAGGAAAAATCTCACCTAGATAAAATAAAGGTTACAGCCTTGGCAACCACCGTCTGGGATCGCATCGATGAATCGTTCTTGTCTCAATTCCCAAATTTACAATTCATCAGCCACCTGGGTATAGGCACTGATAATATAGACAAAAACTATTTAAAAAAAAACCAAATTACCCTTGTATCACAACCCCATGCAGGCGTTCACGATACCGCAGAGCTGGCAATCACATTAATGTTATCTTTGTCCAGAAAAATTATTGCGAATGATCGCTATACTCGTGCAAACCATTGGATTGATGGGAAGCCTCGATTTCTGGGAAACCATGTCTCTGGAAAACGATTGGGGCTGGTTGGTTTAGGCCAAATTGGGCTAACAATAGCTAAATTTGCTGATGCTCTGAACATGAATATTGCCTATACTGCGCGAAATAAGAAAGAATGTGCGTATTATTACTATCCTGATGTCAAAGCCCTCGCCAGTAACAGTGACATTCTCATACTCTGCTGTTCGGCCAATGCGGATTCACATCATCTGATCGATAAAGCGGTTTTGGAACATTTAGGCCCGCTTGGTTATCTTATTAATGTTGCCAGAGGAAGCATAGTTGATCAAGATGCTCTTATTGACGCGCTGACCAATAATATCATCGCCGGGGCTGGACTGGACGTATTCAGCAATGAACCTGAAGTACCCCTGAAATTGCGTCAATTGGATAATGTGATTTTATCACCCCATATGGGTAGTTCGACTCGAGAGAATTTGAATAGCATGTTTCAATTACAGGCACAGCAGTTAAATCACTACATGGAGAGTGCTTCTTCTCAAAGAATCGCAATAGAGAGCCCCGTTTAACTTTAATGTAACATCGACTCAATAATAAAGGACTATTATGACCACAACTTATATTCTAAACACTAACGATAAAGCAAGGGATCGCCTTTCGTTACAACATCAACTCTATGCACAAAGCAGTAAAAACCTGATTCAGGAGGCTGGAATCAAACAAGGAATGAGCGGACTTGAAATTGGCTGTGGTTCAGGAGCGATGACTCTTGAATTAGCCAAACTGATTGGACGCACTGGATCTCTTCTCGCGATTGATTTAAGTCAATCACAACTGGACTATGTCCAGAATATAACCCGTGATTACTCTACAGTACGATTCAAGTTATGGGACGTAAATCACCTTTCAGATCTGGGCGAACAATTTGACTTTATATATTGCCGCATGGTACTTCATCATGTTGCTGATGCTCATTCAGTAATAGATCATATGGGGCAATGCCTGAAGCCAGGCGGTATAATCATTTGCGAGGAACCGTCTATATTTGACTCAACTTTTTGTTATCCGCCTTCTAAAGCATACGAGCAGTTTACTCAGTGGGTCAGAGCGTGTTTCGCAAAGAACAATCGTGATTTTGAAGTGGCGCACCGTCTCGAACAGGAGTTTGAATCATGTCATCTTTCAGTCACACATCATTCACTTTACCAGCCCTTACTTAGAACAGCTCAAGAAAAATTGATTTACTCCATGGCATTAAACGATCTCAAGCCTCAACTCATCGATATGCAGATTGCATCACAAGAAGAGATTGATGCCTTATCCAACGAACTAATCAATTTAGCTCAAACAGGAAACACCATGACCTGGATTCGGATGCATAAAATCATCGCTAAATTAAATTGATTTCAGTTTCTATTGGGCTATTTGGTTGGGTCTTTATTAAGCCTGAATAGTCCAATTGTTCCAACATTGAATCTTTTTATCCGGCTACATTCTTATTTCGCCTATCCACAAAATTAGTCACCAGCTTCCTTGCTCTATGAATTCGAGATCGCACTGTTCCAATCGGACAGTTTAACTCTTGCGCAATATGTTCATAGGTGCACCCCTCAAAGACATGCATTCCATAGCAAAGCCGTAAGTCCTCTGATAATTGAGAGATAGCAGACTCGATTTGATCTGTGATCTCAGTCGTCATTAGATGATGCTCAGGTGAATTATAAAATGAGGAATATTGTTCATCAACAAAATGAGCTTCAGAATCCAGACGTAAACTGGCTGAACGGTAATAATTTTTTATCGTATTTTGAGTAATTTTATAAAGCCAGGTAGAGAACTGGCTCTTATCTTTAAAAAAATGCAAATTTCGGTACACTTTAAGTAATACTTCCTGAGCCAAATCTTTAGCATACGCCTGATCATTAATATAAAAATAAATAACCCGTTGCACTTTATGATCATATCGCTCAAGGAGTTGATTGTACGCAACAGAACTTCCATCTCTAGCCAGTTCAACTAAATACTCATCAGTATAAGGGCTGTCTCTATTCATAAAATCCTCTTTAATCCTTCATACAATGCTTATCATGCACATAAGATAACAGTATGATTGGAGGCTAGTATTATAATTATACATTATGTATAATTATATACTATTCGTTTGAAGATATATGATGAAGTTGCCGTAATTGATGTTCTGAAATCTGATCATTAAATAATATGAATAATTTCCTTTTATCCAGAATGGATATTTGAATCAGTTGAAATAAGGTATTGTGGATGATAATGCGAAGCTCATCACAATCCTCTGTAATTCCATTTTTTGTTGTGATATACCATTCTTTGTTGCGGTAAATCATCTCAATAATGAAATTACTTGGATTTTTATTAATGAACTCCGGTATCATGTATACAGAAAGAACTGCGATTAAAGCCAGCTTAATAAGACTGAATAAAGAAGAATATACAATTAAAGCCACGGTAAGAAAATATAAAATTGAAATCAAACGAAAATAGACTTTTGATTTAGTGGGTTTAAGTATTATTTCTGATGATGGTGACAATTTCATTTAGCTCAGTATCTTGTGGATCGGTATGTCCCATTAACCACGAAAAAAGTTCAGGATCCGTACAACTCAATAACCGATCAAACAACTTGAGTTCATGCTCACTCAACAAATCCAAACCATGTTCCAAAAAACGCTGCAAAATAAGATCCAGCTCCAGCATACCGCGTCGGCAATGCCAGGTAATCCTCGCCCTTTCTCGTGAATCTAGCATGAAATATCTCAAAAATAGTAGTTGATTGTATTGTTATCATTATTGAATCATAAATTCTAAAATGACTCTAAAATTATCCGTGCTGATGATACACTACTCGAATAATAAACGGAAACTTTGATATAACCATGAGCTTATTCCAAAATCACACTATAAATAATCGAATTTTGACAACAAACACCATTAATTGCACTATTGAGCCACTTAAAAACTACTTTTTTGATTTATCTTATCTTGGTTTAATCCAATTGGATGGAGAAAAAGCAGTAGATTTTCTTCAAGGCCAATTAACCTGTGATTTAAATGCAGTATCAGACATACAAATGATACAAGGTGCACAATGCAACCTAAAAGGCCGCATCCTTTCACTTATGGATGTTATCAATTGGAATGGAATTAAATTAATTCTTCCCCAGGATATGATTGAGGCTACAGCCATTTCATTGAATAAAACGGCTCAACTGTCCAGAGTAACTCTAAAAGAATGTAATGAATTCAAAATTGCTGGATTTTATTTACAAAATTCTCAGGACTTTGTACCTGATTCCGATTTTTTCCCATCTGAATTATACACTCTTTCTTACACTTCCAATTATTGCTATTACCACTTAGGTGATGGGTTTTATATTTTCATAGTGCCACAAAATGAATTCATCAATATATCTGAATTATTTAAAGAACGAGATCAATATCTAGGCTCAATGACTTGGCATACCCTGAGATTAATGCACAAACAAATCGATATATATCCTGAGTCCAGAGGACTATTTCTGCCTCATAGACTGGGTTTACATGAAACAAAATACATCAGCTTTAACAAAGGATGCTATAAAGGACAAGAAATTATAGCCAGAACACAATACCGTGCAACTATAAAACATGAATTAAAAATCTTTATTATCAATACAGATCACACGATTTACTCAGGCCAAAAATTATTTCATTTCACTGATGAAATTGAAATTGGGGAGTTAATCGATTATTCCAATTTAGGCAACAATCGCTATTTGATCGCAGCAAGCATGCTTAAAGAACCCTTCGTCTCAGTTCGGTTTGAAGGCCAAAACAAAGAGGTTAGGCTTGAAATACCAGTTTTATAAATAGATATAGAGAAGACATCGAAAAATTGTGGCATTAAAAAAAAGTGCGAGCGATACCCGCCGAAGTACTGCGGCTTACTCACGGAATCCAGAATACCAAAGTAAATTGATAAGATGCCGCGGCTTAGACCGCGGGTTCCACTGTTCTAGCACTGTTTTTCTGGATTTTGTGATTCAAACACTGCGACGTAACCAAGAGAATATCAGCGTCTGATTCGTCTTATGCTTCTATATCTTAAAACCACAAAATTTACTGTTTTTGTCCCGGTAACATTCGTTTTAATATATTGTTTTTATCAATAAAATGATGTTTCAAAGCGCCAAGAACATGCAGGCCAATAAAAACAATTAAAATCCAGGCAATAACCTCATGTGATTCATTCATAAATTCAGCAAGGGATTTGTCTGGTGTTATCCAGGGTAAGGGCATTTTAAAAAGACCAAAATAAGTGGGAATACGATCAGCAGCAACGGACATGATCCAGCCACTCATAGGCATAATAAATAAAAGAACATAAAAACCGTATTGCACAAAACGTGACAATACTTTTTCCCAAGGTTTAACTGATTCAGGTAAAGAAGGTTTTCCTTTAGCATGAACCCAAACAAAACGAATGAGCATCAAAAATAATACGGTAATACCAGTAGATTTATGGAGCATATATGCAGAACCCTGGTATTGTTCTGGAATTTCATCTAGAAAAAAACCCATACACAACATCCCAATAACGATGAGAGCAATAACCCAATGAAACCATTTGGAGGTTGCCGAATATCCTGTATCAATTTTGCTTTCCACTAAATCACTCCTTGAATTATAAGTTAAATCAACTAAATGAATCTTAAAAATCCCATGTCATAATTAAATGTCTATGACATGGGATAATAATGATTTAAGACGCTTTTTCTGGCTTTACATATGCTTGCAATGTGGTCTGCGTTAAATCCAGCAACTCCCTTATCGCAACAAAGAACATCGTGTAATTTAGAACCGTACTGGATTTTAAATCAGTGAGGATAAAACGCCAGCGCTCGATTAAAGCAGCATGAACAGTTCCCCAGGATTCCAACCGGGCTGCAAAATCCTTATTTTTAGCATCAAAACACATAATTCCTGAGGTTAATTGACGCTGTTGCCAATCCAGGTCATCACGTAAAGCCTCTCTGGATAATGACTCCCAATGATTTTCAGTTGGATGAATGATAACTTGCGTTCTAATCCAGGATAAATCCAGGTACTCACCGATTCCGAAGTATATTTCTGCAACTTTTTCAATACTCACATTGTTTGTATGAGCGAGTTCAATAATATCTGTGGCAGCAAATAATCCACGAGTAACTGTTAGTTCATGAGCCAAAGAAGGAGGTACTCCATCCTTAATCCGCTCTTCATAATGTTCTTGATATTGGGCTCGACCATGCTCACCAAATACAGCAGGCATTGATTTTTTGAATTCAACAACTCCTTTGGAATACAGTTTGATCGTATGACTTACATCTAAAGATCTGCGTTGATTACGTAAAAACCACCGCGTGACTCTTCTTGAAAGACGTACATAAAGCATCATCATATCAATCTGTTGTTGCGCGCTAATTTTTGTTCCCAACTCCTCAATTTGTTTCCAGATGGATTCCAAATCAAGAACTGTACGTGCAATCATATAGGCTCTGACGATAGCAGATACGGGAGCACCTGTCTCATCCTGAAGTCTGTACACATAAGTAAAGCCCATTTCATTGACGATAATATTGCTTAAACGAGTAGCAATAATTTCCCGTCTCAATGGGTGATCTTGCATTTGCTTGCTGAATCGTTCCTGTAATGGCTTGGGAAATGAATTAATCAAAATTTCATTCATGTAACTTTCTTCAGGAACATCAGATGCTAGAATTTGCTCCTTCAAGAGAGTCTTACTGTAACACATCAAAACAGCAATACCGGGTCTACCCAGACCCTGCCCCATTAATTTGCGTTCCGTTAATGCTTTATCATCAGGTAAAAACTCAAGATTACGATCTAATTTACCGGTCCTTTCGAGTTCATTCATATAACGTGACTGAAGCTCAAGCGAACGAAGTGCCTGTGATGCAGACAAGCTAATAGCTCGAGTTTGTAAAAAATTATCTCGAAGTACTAATTTTGACACTTCATCAGTCATTTCACCTAATAACTCATTTCGCTGTTTGGGAGTCAGATCTCCTGAAGCAACAATGGTATTCAGTAAAATTTTAATATTCACTTCTTTATCAGAACAGTTCACCCCACCTGAGTTATCAATAAAATCGGTATAAACCATTCCGCCATGCAAGGTATATTCTACTCGAGCTAATTGAGTCAAACCCAAATTACCGCCCTCACCAATTACTTTACAACGCAATTGTTTGGCATTCACACGGGTTGAATCATTGGTTCTATCGCCAACACTGGCATTTGATTCCAGACTTGATTTGACATAAGTACCAATACCACCACTCCAGAGCAAATCAACCTTGGCTTTTAAAATTGTTTTAATCAATTCATTAGGCTCAATTTCTGTTTGCTTTATGCCAAACACTTTTTGCATTTCTGGGCTGACAGGAATTGATTTTGCGCTGCGATTGAATACACCGCCTCCCTTTGAAATCAATTTTTTATCGTAATCGGTCCAATTCGAGCGTGGTAAGTTAAATAATCTCTTTCGCTCATTATAACTGATAGCCGCATCTGGATTAGGATCGATAAAAATATGAAGATGGTTGAATGCACCAACTAACTTGATGTGGTTGGATAACAGCATACCATTACCAAATACATCTCCTGCCATATCGCCAATTCCAACAACAGTAAAATCGTTATTGTGAATATCAATATCCAGTTCATAGAAATGGCGTTTAACAGATTCCCAGGCTCCCTTGGCTGTGATACCCATTTTTTTATGGTCGTATCCAACTGACCCGCCTGAAGCAAAAGCATCTCCGAGCCAGAAACCATATTCCAATGAAATAGAATTGGCAATATCTGAAAATGTTGCAGTTCCCTTATCCGCCGCAACGACCAGATAGGGATCATCTTCATCATAGAACACAACATTTTGAGGTTTAACAATATGACCGTCTTTATAATTATCGGTAATATCCAGTAAACCTCGGATAAACAATTGATAGCAGCTAATGCCTTCGGCCATGATTTCTTCACGGGTTCCATTAACTGGTAAATGTTTGGGAACAAATCCGCCTTTAGCACCACTAGGGACAATAACGGAATTTTTAACCTGTTGCGCTTTCATCAAGCCAAGAATTTCAGTACGAAAATCTTCTCTGCGATCCGACCAACGAAGTCCCCCGCGAGCAACTTTTCCACAACGTAAGTGTACCCCTTCAAAACGTGGAGAATAGACAAATATCTCAAACATTGGATGAGGTTTAGGAACACCTGGAATAATCTTGCTGTTTAATTTAATGGATATATAACTCTTGGAATTTCCATTCGAATCTACTTGATAAAAGTTGGTACGAAGAGTGGCATTAATTGCCTGAACGTATTGTCTGATAATTTTGTCTTCATCAAGATTCGAGACGTTATCAAGATCATTTAAAATTTCAGCGGTCAGATCATTAAAGCGAGATTCTCTTTTATTATTTTCAAGAGGATTACATCTGATTTCGAAGAGTCTCACCAGTTTCTTCGCAATGTTTACATTGTTGTTTAACGCCATTTCCATATAGTCCTGGCTGAATGTAAAACCTATTTGCTTAAAGTATTTCGCATAAGTTCTTAAGATGGCCACTTCACGCCAATTAAGTCCAGCTGCTAAAACGAGTTGATTAAATCCATCATTTTCTGCATCACCAAACCAAACACGGGCAAATGCATTCTGGAATAACTCCTTGATTTCATCGACATTAAATTCAAACTCTTTATTATACTGCATGGCAAAATCGTTAATCCATGTCACTTTGCCATTTTCAAATTTAAGTACGTAAGGCCGTTCACTAATCGCCCTTAATCCCAGGTTTTCCAATATAGGCAATACATCAGATAATGCTATGGTACTGTCATGTTGATAGACCTTTAATCTGAAATTATTCTCGGATTCATCCAGAGGGCGATAAAAATTAATCCCTAAAGGATGTTCGGCACTAAGACCATCGATATGCTTAATATCATATACAGCAGTCCGTGGAGAAAAATTATCACGATACGAAATAGGAAAAGCGTTTTTGTATAAAGCAAAATAGGCGTTTGCCTGTTCCTCACCATATGCTTCATGTAAATAATATTGCAGATCGTCGGTCCATGAACGTCCTACATCAATCAATTTCTGTTCGATTTCCTTCAAATCATATTCTGGGCATTCCTGTGGGTTCACCTTAACAATGAAATGAATACGAGCCAGAACTGATTCCCCGAATAACGTAGAGAATGTAATTTCTTCAGCATGAAAACTCTCTGCCAATATGTTTTGCATGGCATGTCTTAACTCGGTATTAAAGCGATCTTTGGGTACATAAACCAGACACGAAATAAATCGTCTGTATACATCCTTGCGCGCAAACAGTCGAATTCTTTTTCTGTCCTGCATGTAAAAAATACCCATAGCAATTTCAAGAAGTTCATCTTCTGAACCCTGAATCAAATCATCCCTGGGTAAGGTTTCTAGAATATTCAGTAAGACTTTTCCTGCATGACTGCGTGGATTTAATTTAGAGTTCTCCATAATTAACGCCACTTTATGACGCAAAAATGGGATATGTCTGGGATTGGTATGATAGGCCGCAGAAGTATATAAACCAATAATTCGCCGCTCTCCAATGACCTGCCCTTTAGAGTTAAATCGTTTAATACCGATATAATCCGTATAGGCATCTCTATGAACGCTAGCCAAAGTATTTGTTTTTGACATGACTAAGATTCGAGGAGATAAGGTTAATTCTCTGGCCTCCGGAGTCATTGCAGAGATACTGCGAGTTGAAGCTTTATTTGTAGATTCCCGTAATACGCCCAGACCGGTTTCAGGAATAGCTTGCAATATGGTTTCTTTACCTTTCTGGATTAATTCGTAATCTCGAATTCCGAGGAAAGTAAAATGATGATCTTCTATCCAGGTCAGAAAAGCTTTGGTTTCTTCGAGCTCGTCTGGATCGACCACCTTGGATACGTGATCCAGTTCTTTGATTGCTTCCCTGACTTCAGCTCTCATTTTTTCCCAATCTTCAAACACAGCCCTATTATCGTCTAGAACTCGTTCAAAATTTTTATGCAATTCCTCAAGTACTAAAGGATCTGTCTGACGGTCAATTTCCATAAATATTGGCGCTTCATGCAGCACGTTTTTTTCTTCAGCAGCCAGTCCATTGCGCGGTAAAATATCGCACACGTGATTGTGGGTGTCTCTTTTAACCCGGATGCCGCCCATATGAATGATAAGATGAGAAGTAAGCCCCATTCTGTTTATTACCATACGCAATGAATCAACAATAAAGGGCATGTCATCGCAAATAATTTCCACAACAGTATGCGTTGTCTGCCAACCGTGGCGCTCAAAATCCGGATTATAAATTTTAATCTTGGTTTCCCTTGGGGAACGTTCAACGATTAACGACCAAAAATTGACTACCGCACCATACAGATCATCGATATCCCATTCACGAAGATCTTCCAGGGCAACGGTTCCATATAATTGTTTGGCAAACTCGGCACAAAATCCTGCCTGCTCTCCGGTCATAGAATGTTTTATTTTTTCTACAACAGCGTCAATTATTACGTCTTTACCCTCTTCAAATTTATAGGACATTAGTTCACCCCGTCAGATTTTTATATGCTCTGCAGCATTAATTATTGTTTAAATTATTGAATATATACCAATGTATCCGTTGTAACCCAGTTTGCCAGCTCAATCACCGCATTGTTATTTAAACGGATGCAGCCATGAGAGCCTGGTATGCCCAATCGCGTTGAATCAGGAGTACCATGAATGTAGATATATCGCTCCAGAGTATCTACATTGCCACCTTTATTTCGTCCTGGCTCCAAGCCTTCCAGTTGTATTATTCGCGTTAATATCCAGTCTCTGCCAGGAAATTGTTCAGCTAATTGCTCTGAGTACATTTCCCCCGTCCACTTTCTTGCAACCAATACACTATTAACCTGTTGTTCCAATCCAATAATAGAATAGACTCTGTGCCATCCTCTCGGAGTGCACTCGCTATTTTTTATTTCTCCTGCGCCATTCTTTCCAGTAGACACTGGGTAAGTAAAAGTCAGGTTTTTATTTTCAAAACCATTCATTTCCTGTTGAGCAATAGAAATATAAATAGTTTTTCCGTTTTTTTTTATCTTATGCATCACTGATCGCAATTGTTTTTGTATTAACGAATTCTAAAATCCCTTCACGCGACAACTCTCTACCATAACCGGAGTGTTTTATTCCTCCAAACGGTAATCGAGGGTCAGATGCAACAAAACTGTTTACAAAACAGACGCCTGCTTCAATCTCATTTGCAGCAATCCATTCACCTTTGCTTACATCTCGTGTAAATACAGCAGCCCCTAAGCCGTACTTACCCCTGTTTGCAAAAGAAATGGCTTCTTCCTCATCTTCAACAGCACAGACTGAAATTACCGGGCCAAACAGTTCCTCATCGAAAGCAGTCATACCTGGTTTAATACCTGTTAATACTGTAGGAGGATAATAAAAACCCTTACCATTGGGAATTATACCACCTAGCAATAATTTAGCACCTTGTTTAATCGATTTTTCTACTTGATTATGAAGATTATCACGCAAATCCTTGCGAGCGAGGGGACCAAGATTGGTTTCTGCCTCCAGAGGATTGCCCATTTTGTATGAGGGTATATGTTCCATAATCTTATGGATTAATTCATTTTCAATTGTCTTCACTACAATAACACGCTTTGCTGCTATACACACCTGACCGGAATTATTTAACCTTGAAGACACTACAGCTCGAGCGGCCAAATCAGTATCAGCATCCTCAAGGATCAGATACGGATCCGATCCCCCCAGTTCCAACACTGATTTTTTTAAATATTTACCCGCCTCCGATGCAACAGCACTCCCTGCAAGCTCACTTCCAGTAAGAGTTATCCCCGAAACGTATGAATTTTGAATGACTTTTGCCGCACCCTCATTGTCAATAATAAGATGTTGAAAAAGATTCAAGGGAAAATCAGCTTCTTTAAAAAGACGTTCAATTCGTTCACCTGTACCGGACGATATGGGTGCATGTTTTAGCAGCGCAGCATTGCCAGCCATTATCGTTGGGACTGAAAAACGAAATACCTGCCAAAAGGGAAAATTCCATGGCATTATTCCAAAAACAATACCTAAAGGTTTATAACAGACTTTTGCCGTACACCGTTCAGTGCCAATGATTCTCGGTGCGAGGTAGGATTCAGCTTGTTCTGCATAATGTGAACATACCCAGGCACATTTCTCTATTTCAGCTATACCCGCAGTAATTGGCTTCCCCATTTCCAAGCTCATCAAATGAGCCAACTCCTCCTTATTGATTTTCAGTCGTTCTGCCAACTGGAGCATTAATTTTCGTCTCAAACTAAATGGAGTCTTTTTCCAGGATAAATACGCATTATGCCCAGCTTCTAATTTAGAGTTAATTGCATCATCATCAAGACATTCATATTCTGCTAAAATGTGCTCTGTTGCTGGATTAATAGTCTGAATTTTCATTTAGTCACCATGTGTAAGAAACATTATTAAAGTTTTACATCATCCACTACATACTATTTTAGCTAAAGTGAGCAACACTCCTTGCACTTTACTTTTGATTGTTGATACTATTTTTATATTCTATGCTGTTTTACTGTATTGAAGAGCATTATAGTTCAATAAGTTAATTTAATTAATTAACCCCGGGATAATTAATGAATCAGATCAAACCACCATTTAGTCCAATGCAATATATGGCAGCATGGGCTGTGCATCTATTTACTGCCAGTGGCGCGTTTATTGGGGTTTTTACCTTAGCAAAAATCTATCAACAGGAATATGTGATTGCATTGTGGCTCATGGCGTTAACGGTGTTTATCGACGCTGTCGATGGTACGTTTGCCCGTTTATCTCATGTAAAAACAGTATTACCCAAAATTGATGGGGCTTTGCTGGATAATATTGTAGATTATCTAAATTATGTCATAACACCTTGTTTTTTCTTATTCGTGAAACCTGGTATGCTGCCTACTGACTATGCCGCATTCATCATTGGAGCGATCACCATCACTTCCGCGTACCAGTTTTGCCAGGATGATGCAAAAACCCCTGATCACTTTTTTAAAGGGTTCCCTTGTTACTGGAATATTGCCGTTTTTTACATGTTTATTTTTAATACATCAATGACATTAAACGCCATTCTTTTATCAATATTTTGTGTGTTAATCTTTGTACCTGTCAAATACGTCTACCCATCAAGACTTGATTATCTCACTGACTCAAGAGTACTTAAAATCCTGATGCATTGCTGCTCGGCAATTTACGGCGTCAGTTCAGCATGTCTGCTTATTTATTATCCTGACACCAGTACTATCTGGCTGACATTGTCTCTGGGTTACATAGCCATGTATTTATTTTTAAGTTTTTATAGAACTTATTCACCTATGATAAAAGCAAAAATATCTGCAAATAGAGATTTATAGTTCTATTTTTTCATTCCAGGATAGACTTTGCTCCTATTATGATTAAAATAGCAACTAAAGTGTTTTTCTAGAGGAAATTATGACATTATTTAACCAAATTAATAAAATATTATTATTGTCCCTATTAATTATCAATTCTGCTCACTCTGTTTCTGTATTTCCAAGAGGGTGTGAAGTATCAGGTTTCGGATACCAACAAAACTTTTTAATTTTAAATGAAACCGGTCAGCAATCCTATTATTTAATTCAAAACCGATCTGACGCTAAAATTGAATTGGAGCGTCATGAAACTGGTGATGTATTTATGAGCCCTCCGTTGCAAGCAACGCTGGATCCAATGAATTGGGCAGCTTTTGCTTCTGATGTTAAAAATTTAAATTTCAAGTGCTATAAACATATAGAAGAAAATACTACAACCGTTGATTGTCGTGATGTGCTTGAAGTATGCCAGTATCCAAGAGTCAGATTTGCATTGAGTAATATGGGCAACTACTGGATTTCTTCAAATAAAACTCAAAATGATGTGATTCAGGATTCTGTAGCTAAAGGAATCTATTTAAAATGGTGATCAGTGTCTAAAAATAACTACGATTTTCACTTCATTATTTTTGGTATTGTTGGAGCGCTGATCATATTGTATGGGCACAATCAGATTTACCCCCAGCCCTTCTATATTTTCGGCTCTCTGGCCTTGTTATTCACTGCAATACATTTCAAGCTCATTTATTTTATTGCTCTAGAGTTAATACTGGCCGCAGGACATTCGGCTATTTTATTGGATATTGGACCTAACACCCAATTTGCTCTTCCCATCTTTCTATGCGTCCAACTCTTCATTTTTTATTTAATGATTGGTAAAGAAAACATTTTTTTATTACTTATTGGAATTACTGGAATTGCCCTTCTTTCATTTGGATTTGCTTACAATAATCAATGGATATTTTTTTCTGGTAGTTCATTTGTCGCAATTTATGCATATTACAACGCGATTGGCGGGCAATATGCTTCTTATATTTGGGCTGTACTGAATACTTTATTTTCATTTATAGCCTTGTATAAATTAATTTTTTATTAATTTGGAATTATTATGAGTCGAACTGAATCAACTATGTTGGAATTGGGAACAAAAGCACCTGCTTTTAAGCTATTGGATGTATTATCAGGGCAGGATGTTACATTGAGACAGTCTTCTGATTACAAAGCCACTGTGATTATGTTCATCTGCAATCATTGTCCTTATGTAAAACACATTAATGCTGAGCTTACCCGCTTGGCTAACGATTATTTACCGAAAGGAATACAGTTTTTAGCGATTAATTCAAATGATGTCGAAAACTATCCCGATGATTCACCTGAAAATATGATTACTACCGCCCAAGCTCATCACTTTCCTTTTCCTTATCTTTATGATGAAACTCAGGAAGTAGCGACTGCGTATCACGCAGCATGCACACCCGACTTTTTTGTATTTGATCAGAGTTTGTCTCTCATATACAGAGGACAATTGGATGATTCAAGGCCAGGTAATTCTATTCCAGTAACTGGAGATTCTATTCGAATGGCTCTGGACTGTCTGCTCGCAGACAAGCCTTTAAATTTTGTCCAAAAACCCAGCCTCGGATGCAATATCAAGTGGAAGTCAATTTAGAGACGAAATTAAAATACATCAATACTGACATCGATTCAAAACCAAAAATGGTCACAATTGCGCTATTATCGATACTTGGTATGAATTGCTTAAGCCATCCAGAAGATCTTTGAATGTTGCGCACAAGTCATTCATCTAAATGACAACTCTGCCGTATGGACATGGCTTGTGTCTGAGAGATCCTCACTTGTCTAAACGTTGTGCCTTGGCCCGACAATTCTTTGATTCTAACTAATAATCTGATTGGGCTTGCCCTGGTGCATCAAGTACATCAAATCTCTTTGGAGCATGATATGGATTTTGTCGAGCCAAAGCCCAGCCTCTAGCTTTTTCTGATTCAAAGACACGCTATGCTAAAGAGGTGTTTGCGAACGATTAAACACGTCCATAATAAAGAGGCCCTAAAAAGCTCGATTTGAGGTAATTTAAAATCGAGCTTTTTAAGCATATTCAACCTTATTGAGGACCTTTTATTTTTGCCTCTATCTCTTTTTCCTGCTCTAATAAACCTTCTTGAACTGGTTTAAATGCTTTTGCAGAAGCAGTATCTGGAGTGGTGAAGAAAGTTCCTGCATATCCTTTTCTGGTTGTCGCTTCAACTACCAAGGCGGGCACAATAGTCAGTGCTGCAATAACCCCCAATATACCTTTTAAAGTGGCAACAAGCCCTCTTACAAAGGAGTTTCCACGATGCATTTTTAACACGGGATCAAGGGAATAAGTATAGTGATTAATCGTATTAGTTAACTGCACAAGCCTCTCTTTGCTGGGTTCAACGAAGAATTGATCACCAAAGTATGTCAAATCTCTATGAGCGAATTGAACCAATTCAGCTGCACTTTTGTATTTTTTATCACCATTTTTGAATTTTTTGTCCAAATGAGCATGAATCGCCAATAAGTCTTTCATCAATTGATTAAATTGAGTCTGTTCTTTTGACAAATCAATTTTTGGTTCAACTGGCTGTTTCTGTTCATTGAGCACTGGTGGAATCCTCAAATCAGCCGAACCTTGTATTGAAGGCTCAATCATTGGAGCAATTGAAGTTGTGACAGCTGGAGTACCTGATAAAGGAACATGAACATACTGAATAGCGCCTTGCATACTTCCAGTAAGTCCTTCCAATCCTAACTCCCTTTGTTGTTTTGTAGGAGTACTAACAAGTAATCGACCGGCCTCTAACATCACAGCCATAGTACCTATAAAACTGATGACTTCTTCAGCTTTGAAGCCAGGTCTTCCTTTAGAAGCATCTAATGTTTGACTTAAAGCAGTGGATAATGCACGCTCAGTTATCGTTCTGTTCATCAATTTAGATAAAGATTGTGGATTTTTCGCATTTTGCATCACAAGACCAGTCAGATCTTCCAAATGTTCAATAGCAGGAACACTGTTCATATCGAAACTCTGAAGTTGCAGCAAAGCACCTACCTCTTCAGGTGAAGTTAATGACATAACCAGCCCTGCTTCTCCACTTAAGCCTTGTTTGTATAAATGGAAAAAAATGCCATCAAGAGTTGATTGAGGCGATCTGATGAAGTCACGAATATCAATATGAACGCTTCCAACATTGCCTTTACCATTACCATACAGAATGGATAAGTGAGTTTTCTCGCCATTCATCAAAGCGTTCACGTCCTTTTCCATAGCTTTAACAATTTGACCTAAAACACCAGCCTTGCTTGATTTGGTATTTGCTAACTGATTCATAAGAACTCGAATCAATTCATTTTGCGATGTCTTAGGCAAATCCGCTACAACAAGAGTACCTGCATTGCTTCCAGCACCTGTAATTGCTTTCATCCGTGTATTATCCAGTAAACCGCTTAGCTCTTCTTTGGAACTTCCTCCGATAAGGCTAACAACCATATCTTGAATTGTCATTTTTGAAACAGTTTCTCGTGCTTTTGTAACAGCCAAGGCGATTTGATTACGTACCTGGCGATCCTGCTCATCAATTTGCTCTATATGCCGATTGACTTGTTCTGCAATAGAGGAAAGCTCTCTGTGTTGCGTTGCACGTTCTCTAACAGGTAGTAAATCTAAAGCCCTTCGTAAGTCAGCAGACAAGAGTCTGTAGCTTTCTAGCGATTGATCGATGGTCGTAGTATTAGCCTTTAACACTTGTTCTGCTGCCTGGCGTAAGGCTGGGAAAATCGATTGGACCTTTTCTCTTGCTGCATGCTCTTTAATTTCACGTGCTTCTGCTTCAACTTTAACTTTTTGTTCAGCCTCTTCTTTTAATTTCATAAGATTACGAATTTTTTGATTCAAAGGACTGCGCTCTTCTTTTGGATATGATGTTTTCACATCACGTAATTGTCGTGTTTGTTCTTGAGTGAGTTGATATTGATCAAAATATTGTGATAACTGAGTGAATTTATTCGTTAAAATCGAGAGTCTCTCAACATTGTGAGTACCTACCGTATATCTCTCTCTGTTTATGTCAGAGATTACAGTTCGTAACTCATTTAGTTTTTGATTAAATTTTTTATCATTCAATTTTGGCATGATATCAGCGCTCGAAGTTAATATGTCCTAATTATAAACACATTAATCCAAAAAGTCACACCAAGATATTTGAAAAAAGATATTATAGATAAGTAAATTTACTTATTAAATAAAATGATAATCAAAGTAGTACTATAAAAAAGATGAACTTGTGCGGTATTAACCACACAAGTTCAAATCGAAAAGATAAAAAATTAAGCGTTTTTACGCATTAATTTAATAAATGATTATTTAGCAGGAATAATTTCAAGTTGTAAATTAGCAATAACATCGCTATGAACATGTACTTCAACAGTATAGTTACCAATCGAATGCAAGGGACCTTCTGGCATTACAATTTCACGCTTGCTGATTTCAATAGCTTTTTCTACCAAGGCATCTTTAATTTCATTAACGCCAACAGAACCGTATAATTTACCCTCATCACTAGCCATAGCGCTAATCACTAAAGTAATATCGTTTATTTTTGAAGCACGTTGCTCCGCCAGAGCTAAAGCTTGTTGTGCTTTTTTCTCAAGTTCTGCACGTCGTTTTTCAAATAACTCGATACTTTTCTCTGTAGCAAAAACTGCTTTATTTTGTGGAATCAAATAATTACGACCATAACCTGACTTTACGTTCACTTTATCACCCAGATTTCCCAGGTTTCGTACTTTCTCTAATAAGATTACTTCCATCTTAATAACCCCTTAAGTTGATTCTCTCACCCTAGCCGGGAGATATAATCTAAAATTAAATAAACTATCCAATACGCCAAAAACAATATATGCAAACAGGACAAAAGCAGGTTTTAATAAAATTATCAGAAATAATAAAATTACTACTCTTACCTGTCGTTTGCGTGCTAAAGCAAAGTATGCCAAAGAAAAACCTGATAACAAAAAATAACCAAGAATAAGCGGTAATAAATTAATCGCATAAGATACTTCAAAATACGATGCAATCGATACCATGACCAAAATTAAAAAGGCCAATCTACCGCTACGAAATTCCAATATTTCTGTTTTAAAGCCCTCAGGCAAAAATAACTTTGACTGAATTAATCGTGCAAAAAGTAAGGAGATCATTGCAGAAAAAATCACGCTTAAAATTTGCAAGCCAAAAAAGAGCTGAGCCAAAATAAAAGAACTTAAGCCATCTGTATTGCTGTTTAGGATTTGATTGTATTCCTGAAATTGAACCAGCAGATGTTTGAACTGTTCAAACTGGCTAATAACAAAATCCGGAGCAATAAACTGAAGGCTGATAAATCCAATAAATGCTTGTATAAAAAAGATACCGAAAACAGATTGCCAACTGGTTGTCGCGCGTAATGTTACCGCAGCTATAAAACAGGGGACATAAGTTATCAGAGTATTTATTAGCGCACTTTCTACTGGCACCAGCATCAACAACGGAACAGAATGAACCACAAGTGCAGGTAACATTACTTCAAAGCCAGGTTTTGCCCCTTTTCTCAAGGTAACTAAAGAAACAAGAGCAACAGATAGCCAGGAAGCAAAAGGCAATATGGAAAAGATAACAGCAAACATTATCGCCTGCTGTTTATTTTCAAGCACTATTTTACTTTGTCTCGTTATAAAATTGCCTGCACGCATCATTATTATTATCTATGGCTGTCACAATAGGGCAATAAACCAATGAAACGAGCATGCTTGATTGCTTTGGCTAATTGTCTTTGAAAACGAGTTTGAGTACCGGTGATTCTGCTAGGTACTATCTTTCCTGTTTCGGATATGTAATTTTTTAATAAATTAATATCTTTATAATCAATTTCATTACCACCTTCAGCACTGAAGCGGCACATTTTTTTTCTACGGAAATAAGCTGACATCAATGTTCTCCTCTTAAGCAGTTCTGGTTTCTTTTTCTTTCTTCATCAACACGGATTCACTTGTAATCGCTTGTTTTTGAACAGTAATTAAATTTCTTAAAATTGCATCATTAAATTTAAATGCATTTTTAATTTCTTCCAGGGCTTCAAGATTACACTCGATGTTTAGCAAAATGTAATGCGCTTTATGTACATCGTTTATTGGATATGCTAACTGGCGACGACCCAGATCTTCTTTACGGTGAATAATGCCATTGTGTTTACTTATGATCCCTTCGTAGCGTTCAACCATTGCAGGTACTTGTTCGCTTTGATCTGGGTGCACAAGAAACATAATTTCGTAATGTCTCATGATTTCTCCTTGTGGATAAAGCCTTCTGATTCTACATTGAGCCAGTAAGGCAAGGTTTAAAAAGCTGCCAATTATAACTGGTTTATAAACTAGATACAAATGAAAACATGAATAGTTCTATTTTTAAATTAATTCACGGCTGATATATAATAAAATTTGATTGGTTGTTAGAGGTTAAAACGTTTGAATAGCTTTGAGTAGAATAGCGGGTTGATGTATTTAAGACACCAGAGCAAGTCTAATGCCTCATAAATCAATTATAAATTCGAATCAATAAATTTTCGGGCCAAGACCCAATCTAAGGTAAAAAGTAAGGAGCTCTCATGCATAAAGCGCGGGAAAGAAGGGAAAGAGATATCATATCAACAGACCCTAATAAATTGCTTACTCTCTCTATCTTGTGCGCGAACCTGCTGTTCATTAACTGACTTCTGTGCTCATTAAGGACGCACTTGTTTTCTATTAAATCAAAAGTAAAATTATTTCTTTAATTTTGGCTGAATTTATAGTGACAAGCATCACTGAATTAGGTTACCGTCCACATATTAAATGGCAAAGATTTACAGTTAACCTTAATACATAACTAATTATTAAATAATGAGGTTTTTTAATGGATATCATATCTCTTCAATTTGAAGATCCACTAATAATACGCATTGGAGATACTGTTGTAAAAATTCTTGCTTTCAAAACTCAGGAGCATGGCAATATAAAGTTTGGGGTTGAAGCTCCCAGAACTATCAATATACATAGAGAAGAGATCTTCCATGCCATCAAACAAAAAGAACTTTTAAATGCAGTAGACTAACATTTTTCCAATGCAAAATAATATCAATCGATACCTTCCCTTGCTCGTATGTTTGATAATTGGCTTATCTTTTTGTGCATTGCTCATCAACCACATTTTATTTAAATTTCCGGGAAATAACTTTTTCCCGGAAGGCACCCCTGTTCTTGCCTTAATTCTATGCATCAATTATTTGGGATTATTTGTATACTTCGGTGCGCATTCGAAAGCCAGTCGTTCTGGTAAAGAATTACTGTATTTTTTTTTCGTGATGTGTCTTATTGCACTGGCTACAAATGCCGTACAGCTGACCCCATTTTCTCCTATAGATATCTACATAGTCCAGTTCGAATCCAAACTGAATATTAACATGGTTAGTATATTGGAATGGACAAATAACTATCAATGGTTTAAGTTAATGCTCACCATCATTTACAGTTCCATACACTATCAGATGAGCATTATCCCGCTGCTCATCATTGCTGCAGGCAAATTTTATCTTCTGAGAGAATATTATTTTCTATTGCTGGTTACAGTAATTATAGGTTTTACATTTTATTATTTTTTTCCAACAACAGCTCCTGCCAGCATCCTGTCTAGCCCACTATTTTCACCGGAACAAATTGCTACAGGGTATAAATTCAATCAAATTCATCATCACATTAATCCGACTACAAATGAAGGAGGATTAATCGCTTTACCTTCATTCCATACGGTATGGGCCATATATTGTGTCTATTTACTAAAAGAATGGATGATACCCTGTGCTATTTTGCTCATAATTAATGCATTGCTCATTATCTCATGTGTGCTATTGGGCTGGCATTATCCCATAGATATTTTTGGTGGATTAATACTGGCAGCAGCAGGATTTTATTTACTAAAGCTGGCCAGGGAACGAATTAGCCTTTGCTGAATTGCCTCACAATTCCTGTCGGATTTGCCAGCTCATTCTTAATTACTTTATTAGAACTCAATTGGTGTTGATTCTTTTTAGCTAGCAAGATTTTCGTTAAATTCTCAAGATTTGAATTTGATTGGCCTTTTAATGGAGGTTGGACTTGAATGTAGCTAATGCCATCTTGGGTTCCAATCTTTACAGGTTCATTAATAACTCGCACTGGTGTACCTATTGATACCAACTCATAAAGATGCTCAATATCTTCTGGCAGCATACGAATACATCCCGCACTTACTCGCGCGCCCACTCCATCGGCTCTGTTAGTACCATGAATAAGAAAAGTAGGCCACCCCAGACGTAACGCATGCGTTCCAAGAGGATTATCCGGTCCGGGAGGAAATACTTCAGGCAATGGTGCACCAATCTCTTCCGCGGCAGCACGTACTTTTTCCGTAGGCCTCCAGACTGGATTAATCACTTTGTGAGTAACTCGGGTAAGTCCTACCGGAGTATTCCACCCTTCTTTACCTATCCCTACAGGAAAAGTAAGAACAACATTCTCATCGTCAGGAAAATAATACAAGCGATATTCAGCAAGATTAATAACAATACCTGTTCTGGGCACATCGGGAATGATGTATTGAGAAGGAATAATTAAATGAGTATGAGCTGGCAGAGAGTGAACGGGATCAGCTTGTGGGTTCGCTCTAACCATTTCATAATAACCTAGGCCAAATCTGCGCCCTACCTCATCGATAGACTCATCAGCCTTTGAATAAGAATAGTGAATTTCTCCCACAACATCACCTGAAGCAGGTAAAACAAAAGTTGCGGTGTAAGAACATTTCACGAATAGAGAAAGAAGTGAAAAAAAGAATAGCAATAATTTATTGTTTAGCATTAGCAGCTCATAACCAGGATTAATGCGCAAATTACTGTGAATTAACAAGGCAACGCACACGAGCGTTGCCTTGTTCAAATAGGGTTATAAACTGGTATCCACTTTAAAACGTTCACCATATTTCGATTCAAATGTTTTAAATAAAGTTTCCAGCTTGTCTTTACCGAAATCATTGGCATAGTTCATTGGGCCACCACGAAATGGAGCAAAGCCGGTTGCGAATATCATCCCAGCATCAAGCAAATCAGAGTCAGCTACAACTCCCTCACGCAAACAAGCCGCAGACTCGTTAACCATTCTAAGGATTAATCGATCTGCAATTGTTTTATCAATTGTCGCGGCAGGACGTTTTTTAACTGCTTTGCCTTTCTTATACTGGTAAAACCCTTCTCCTGTTTTACGACCCAGTTTTCCTGCTTTAACCATATCGCGTAATTTCTGAGGAACAGTTCCACCAAAATGGCTGGTGAGATTTTCAGCTACTGCAAGACATACATCCATGCCAACGGTATCCGCTAACTCAACAGGCCCCATGAACATCCCAAATTCAAGGGCTGCTTCATCAATGGTTTCCCCGCTATAGCCTTCATCCAGGAGCTGAACACACTCCATTAAATAAGGCATCAACACTCGGTTTACCAAAAATCCAGGACTGGATTTCACAGGTAATGGGAGCTTCCCAATTTGACCAACAAAAGCACACGAGTTGTGCTGAACTTTCTTGGCAGTGGTTGAACTGCTTACGATTTCAACCAGATCCATTTTAGCAACAGGATTAAAAAAATGTATTCCTACCAAACGTTTCGGATCCGCCATGACAGAGCTAATTTCATTCAAGGGAATGCTGGACGTATTCGTAGCAATAATGGCATCTTTCTTGGCTGCCTTTTCAACAGATTTCATAATATCTTGTTTGACTACCAGATTCTCAAATACTGCCTCGATAATGACATCTGCTTTAGCAATACCATATCCCTCAGGATCAGGAACCAGATTATCCATTGCTGCTTGTATTAAACGAGGTTTGCGCAATTTTTTCTTATAAAGCGCATAAGCTCTTCCAATAGCAGGCGCTATTTGAGCATGAGTTTTATCTTGCAAGGTAACATGAATGCCGCGTAATGCACACCAGGCAGCAATATCACCACCCATAACACCAGCACCAATAACATGGACATGCTTAGCCTTGAACGTACTGTCTTTCGCAAAACCTTTTAACCGCTCACGCAAATGAAAGGCACGAATCAGATTTTTAGAAGTATCTCCGTTAGAAACAAGTTGTTCTACTGAATCTGCTTCTTTCAAATAAGCTCTGTCACCAAAACCACCCTCTTTCTCCCAAAGATCAATTACAGCATAAGGCGCTGGATAATGTTCTTTACGAACACGTTTCGCGACATTGTAACGGAGCAGATAAGCAATAGGTTTTCTCAACCAGGTACTGTTTGTTAATCCATCAATAAAAGATGGCTTATGCTTGGGTGGTTTATTCTTGATAAAATACTCAGCCGATCTTTTCAATTGTCTTACTGGAACTACTTCATCAATCATACCAAGACTTTTTGCTCGCGAAGCAGAGATTCCACTGCCAGTAAGAATTACTTGTGATAAGGCTTTAAAACCACCGATCAATTGAGGTAATCGAACGGTTCCTCCCCAGCCAGGATGAATACCTAACATCACTTCAGGCAAACCGATACGAGTATCTTGTTCATCCGTTGCAATACGGTAGGTACACGCAAGGGCTAACTCAAAACCACCACCCATGCAAAAACCATTAATCATTGCTACCGTTGGAATCGATAAATTTTGTAATCGAGAAAATACAGCTTGACCTTTCTGTAAAAAATCTACTGCCTGGGCTGCATTTTCAAATTGAGAGAATGCATTAACATCAGCACCAGCGATAAAGCCTTTATCTTTTAGTGAATAAATAACTAATCCAATAGCCTTTTTATCCTGAGCGATTTCTTGTAAGAGGCTATTTAATTCATCCAGTACTTCTTCATTAATGCTATTAATGGCAGCATCTTTTCTGTTAATGCCTAACCATAAAATTGCATCTTTATCTCGTTGAAGATCCCAATGTTTGTAATTATTCATGTCCTTTCACCTCAGTCACTCGTTCAAGATACATAGCACCACCTTGGCCACCGCCAATGCATATGGAAGCCATACCCCGGGACTCATTTCTTTGTTCCATTGATTTTAGTGTATGCAGGACAATACGTGCGCCACTGGCTCCAATGGGATGACCAGCCGCTATGGCCCCACCCTCTCTATTCAATCTATCCATTGATGGGCCACCCATAGCTTCAGATAATCCCAGTTGAGTTTTGCAATATTCTTCATC
This sequence comes from Legionella moravica DSM 19234, assembly GCF_000423305.1. Classification (GTDB taxonomy): domain Bacteria; phylum Pseudomonadota; class Gammaproteobacteria; order Legionellales; family Legionellaceae; genus Legionella; species Legionella moravica. The sequence goes on from NZ_KE383999.1 coordinate 425,469, forward strand.
ATTCCATGCTGCTACACATCCTAAAACCTGTGCTGCAAAGGCCTCATTTATTTCCCAGCAATCGATATCCTGTGGTTTTAATTTGTGTCGTAACAATATTGGGGTAACTGCATGAACAGGACCCAAACCCATTTGCGACGGATCCAGAGCAGACCATTGAGAATCTACAATTTTACCAAGAACCTTTAAATTATATTTTTTTACAGCATCCGCACTGGCCAGTAACAGTAAACAGGCACCATCGGTTATTTGAGAACTGTTCCCAGCGGTCACCATACCGTATTTTTTATCAAAGAAAGGCTTTAACTTAGCTAATTTTTCAACAGTCGAATCAGCGCGAACACCATCGTCCTGAGGGTAGACTTTACCTTTAGAATCGATAATAGGCGCAACCTCGGTCATTCTGTTTTCGTTATAAGCCGCTGCGAGTTTTAAATGGCTCTGCACAGCGAACTCATCCATTTGCTCTCGAGTGAGATTAAATCTGTAGGCAACTTTTTCAGCGGTTTGCCCCATATTGAGACCAACTATAGGATCCGTTAATCCCCTGAGCAATGCAATTACAGGAGTCAGATAAGATGGTCTGAATTGAGAAATCAATCCAACTTTTTGCCCCATACTTTTTGCTGAGAACCAATTTGCAAGCCAGCCTGCCATTTTTTGATTAAAAAGTAATGGAGCATGACTCATGGCATCTGTGCCCCCAGCCAAAACCAAATTGCTACGGCCGTTGGCGATTTGCATTGCTGCATTATCGAGAGCCTGCATTCCGGAGGCACAGTTTCTCATAACGGTAAATGCAGGTACTTTATCACCACATCCCAAACGTAAAGCAACGACACGAGCTATATTCGCTTCATCGGGGCCTGGCATGGCACTACCAATGATGACTTCATCCAAGTCTGATGGAGAAAAAGGTTGTCTGTTCAATAAGGTCATTCCTGCAGCAACAGCCAGGTCAGAACCCGTAAAGGGACCAATTCCTTTGGCTTTGAGAAACGGTGTTCGACTCCCATCAACCACGTATACATCTCGACCACTTAAATTCGACTGCTGTTTCATTAGTCCTCCTTATTCGGGCCTGAATAACAGGTATTAACATAATATTAATAGACACAAAGATTAGCAGTAATCCTTTAAATTTGGAAATTTTTCATTGATTTTTATAAGAAAATAAATCATTGGTCTAACACCATCAATTTAATTTAAGTCCGATCCTGCCATTAGTTTTTGAGTGATTTTGTTCATTGGGATGTATTTATGTTCGAGCCTTACCTGATGAGTATTCTCTTAATTTAGTCCGATGACCTTAGCTAAACAGTTGTCTTTATTTTCGCTTTCTGACTTAAAAGTTCTAGAACAGTAATCTTGAGAAGGCCTGTAGAATAAAGTAGATAAAAAAGCACTTAATAAACCTTTCTCTGACTGCTCTTTTATTTTAATTTCATTCTCAACTGAATGAATTAATTCATCTAATTGCGAGTCTTTATGCTCTAAAATCAATAAAAAAGAATGAAGGCTTTTTAATACTGGTATGGGATGTTTTTGTTGATTACTCAGAGCAAATAATACGTATTGCAAGTATTTAAGATCGACACTAACAACATAGTTCAAATCGGCAAACGTTTTTTTCTCAATCTGCCTTAGCAGGTTATTCAAAGTGTAATCTATAAGCAGTGATCTATTGGCAATATATTCATTAATCGATCTCAGTTCGGAAGAGGATAAAACAGAGTCACTTTCGCATGTTCCATCAAGATATTCTTCCCTTAACACAGCCAGTTCTTTACTGATATTCAGGGCATTGAAAATAGTTTTATCCTTTAAAACATCTATAAAATCAATGCTGAATATCGCCTCCTCATCGGAGCTCTTGGCATGAAGAATAACAAGCCCCATACATCTTTGGGCAAACTGACTTAAAGTGATGTCTTTATTTTTACTGGATTGTAAAAAATTAAAAATATCCTTTACCAGACCCAATATAAACAAAGGTTCAAACTCATTATCTGCATAAATTTCTCTTTTAACCAAAGTGATTAGTTGCTTAATAAATAAGACGGCATTACGAGCCTCGGACACACAAATAGACGCGGCGAGATGTTCAAGAAATTTAAAATACCACATGATTTCATGTCACAATAATGAGTGATTGATATGTAATAACATAGATTCTCGCAAAATCATATGACATGTAATTTTGTTGAACATAAAGAATATTTTGCACGCTTCACTATAAATTTCTTCACTAAAATCTAAAGAATTATTGACGAAGTCCAAATACCTGATATACTCCGCAACCATTGATTGGAGAGATGGCCGAGTGGTCGAAGGCGCTCCCCTGCTAAGGGAGTATGGGAGAAATCCCATCGAGGGTTCGAATCCCTCTCTCTCCGCCAATCAACGCGCCCGTAGCTCAGTTGGATAGAGTATTTGGCTACGAACCAAAGGGTCGGAGGTTCGAATCCTTCCGGGCGCGCCATTATCAATAAAAAAAACAAAACCCAAATCGAAAAACCACCAAACAAGAATAAGACTTCGTTTCCCGGAAGGGTTCGAACCGATGAGGTTCGACAAAATGCGCAGCGAACAGCGCGTAGCGCGGCGAAGCATTTTGGACGCGCTTCAGCGCGCCGCAAAGCGGTGAGGAATGAGCAAAAGCGAATGACGAATCCATCCTTGCTCATCAAGTGGCACTCCGTACTTTCAAAGTTAGAAACTCAAATCCCAATCGAAAAACCACCAAATAAGAATAAGAGGGTCTTTCCCAATTACGGGGGCACTCGGCTCATCCCCATTTCCGGGGGCATTAATCAAGAACACAAAACTTTAACCCTTAATCTGTAATTTTCA
>NZ_AUHS01000003.1 GCF_000423305.1 Legionella moravica DSM 19234
CCCCCTCTTTAAGGTATATTCCTACGCGTTACTCACCCGTTCGCCACTCGCCATCAACCTAGCAAGCTAGGTCATGCTGCCGTTCGACTTGCATGTGTTAAGCATGCCGCCAGCGTTCAATCTGAGCCAGGATCAAACTCTTCAGTTCAATTCCTGAGCTAGCTTTATCTAGCGTCTCTTTACTTCTTTGTTTCTTTATTAAGCACTCAAATTCTTCAAAGCGCCCACACAGTTTGTCTTCTCAATTCTTAATGAACCTGCCCCGAAGGCGTGCTGCGTATTCTACTGATTTCAGCTCCAGTGTCAAACACTTTTTGCATTTTTTTCAAAATTTCTGTTTTTATTTTCTTTCACATATATAAGGTATAAATTTTCAAAATTTAGTAGGATAAAAACAGTTGTTACGTGATTTACCGACTCCATTATGCAACCCGGTTGTATTTCTAGCTTATTAGTCCTACTCGTTAACAGGGTATAACAGAAGTCGAACACTCTGAATTTTTTAATGTAAAGGCCTCATTACCTCATTAACTTCCCCTGCGATGAAGTGGATACATCAATCATCATAGTCATCTTTATCCAAACACCACCAAGAATTATCTTGCCTATGAAATCGTACATCCAGTCTGTTGGCAATTCCTTCAACCATTTTTTGACATACCAGTACTTTTTGGCTATTGTCTTCAATTTTGAATATCTTCACCAAGTCAAACCGATAAATTTTCCAGTCATCACCCGATTGATTGGTATGCGCATGGCATTTTTTTTCGTGGGTGTTCACTGTTCCGCTATGGAATTGTACTTTTGGCACTGGATGTTGTGTATTTCGATTTTCAATTTCATAGTACAAAGAAAAATGAGTGATGTTTTTAATACATATGGAGTATGTGTTCAATGATAGAAACACGCCTAAGAGCATAATGAAATATCGTATTTTTGAATCCATTCATTCAACTACCATGTTTTTTTATTTAATAATCACATTACGTTTTTACAATGAATAATTCAAGAAGAACTAATCCAGTTTAGAGTATCAGCCTATTTGATGCCTCAACACTAGCATCCCACCCCTAACCTTGGACTATTGTATTTTTTCAACCTGTTTAAAATAAATATTTATCCGAGATCTGGCGCTCTACTTCTTTTTTTGTTACTCTTCGCAATTCAACTATGGTGGCTCTATTGGTCCCCTCGCGACGATAGATTGTGAACCCCGTCAGGCCCGGAAGGGAGCAGCGGTAACGATTGATTCGGGCGCCGAGGTGTGGCTCTTAGAGCTGCCACCCAAATTGTGAAAACCTGTATGAGCTATCTGGCACTTGCCCGTAAATGGCGACCACGCACATTTTCCCAACTGGTTGGCCAGGAACATATTAATAAAGCGCTGATTAATGCGCTGAATCAACAGCGATTGCATCATGCTTATCTATTTACTGGTACCCGCGGTGTGGGTAAAACCAGTGTTGCCCGTATTCTGGCTAAAGCACTTAACTGTGAAACGGGAATCAGTTCAACACCCTGCCTTCAATGTGATGCTTGCAACGCGATTGAACAAGGTCGGTTCATCGATCTTATAGAAATTGATGGCGCGTCCAAAACCCGAGTCGAAGACACTCGTGATGTACTGGACAATGTGCAGTATGCTCCAACTAATGGCCGTTTTAAAATTTACTTGATTGATGAAGTGCATATGTTATCTCAACACAGTTTCAATGCACTTCTAAAAACACTAGAAGAACCACCCGCTCATGTGAAATTTATTCTGGCAACAACTGACCCACAAAAGTTACCGGTTACCGTTTTATCCCGCTGTTTACAATTTAATTTGAAACATTTGCCTGCTGATTTGATCAGCAAGCATCTGCAGCTCATCCTGAACGATGAACATATCAATTATGAAGTTCAAGCCCTGAATATTCTTGCTCAGGCGGCACACGGGAGTATGCGTGATGCATTGAGTCTTCTGGATCAAGCAATAACCAGTTGTAATGAGAAACTACTGGCTCATGATGTCAAGCTCATCCTCGGATATACACAACAGGACTACGCGGTCAAACTATTGGATGCTCTGGCAAAACAGGATGGCCCGACCATGCTGACGTTAAGTCAGCAGATCGCTACTGAAGGAGGGCACTTTCAATATGTTATTGATGAACTACTAAATTACCTCCATCAGATTGCCGTATACCAAAGCATAGGGGATATGAATCCGTTAATTAGTCCAGCAGATGAAATCAAGAATCTGGCAAAACAATTTTCAAAGGAAGACACTCAATTGTTCTATCAGATTACCCTGAAAGGACGCGAAGAAATTCATCTTGCTCCAACATTGGCAATCGGATTTAACATGACCATGTTACGCATGCTAACCTTCAGGCCGGCTCCTGCTGCAACAGTTCCACCTATGGCTATTCACTACAGTAATTTGGTAGCACAGCCTGCTCTAGCGAATCAGGCATCAATGGACGAACCAGTAGAAACAATAGAAAGAGCAGAATCAGCAGAACCAATAAAAACAATAGAACCAATTGAAGATAAAAGCTCTTTGATGGAAAACTCATTACCCACTGTAAAATGCAGTGAAGCTCTTACAAAGCCAACTGAAGAAATACAACCAATGATTCCTATTGAAGCCCAAAACTGGGCCAGCATCATTCCCAGACTCAAATTATCTGGTTTTGCACTTAATGCAATCGAAAATGCTGAATTTATTACAAAAGATGATCGAGACATTATTTTGAGAGTAGCTAAAGGTCATGAGTCCTTGTTTACTCCATCAACAACCAGCCGAATTGAAGCTGCATTGTCGGATTATTATCAAAGCCCGGTTAAAATTATTCTGAATAGCAACGAAGCTGTTCAGGCTACGCCAGCACAGCAAAAAGAGAGGGCAGCGCAACAAAAGCAGCAAAAAGCAGAGGCGGCATTACACAATGACCCTCTATTTCAGCAAATTCAGCAAGAATTTTCCGCTGAATTGGTCAAAAATTCTATTGTCCCACTCAAAGATGACTTATAATAGTATACCTAACCATAAATAAACGAGGCAGTGATGGATATTAATCAAAATCTTGGTAATCTGATGAAAGAAGCGCAAAAAATGCAACAACGCATGCAAGAAGCGCAACAACAGCTAAGTCAACTGGTCGTCAGCGGTGAGTCTGGTGGTGGCATGGTTCTGGTTAAAATGAATGGTCGACATGATGTAACAGAAGTTAAAATCAAGCCAACATTGATGGATGAAGATGTTGAAATGTTGGAAGATTTAGTTGCCGCAGCAATAAATGATGCCGTGCGTAAAATTGAAAAAGCATCGAAAGAAAAAATCAGTCAATTAACTGCTGGTCTTAATATTCCTACTGATTTAATGGGTGGAGATAAAGGCGGTAAAGAGGAATAAGCCTGAATATGGATACTCTCGCTCGCCTGGTAGAGGCGCTCCGCTGTTTACCAGGTGTAGGTCCCAAATCAGCACAACGCATGGTGTTTCACCTGCTCCAAAACCAAAGACAGCGGGGTTTGCACCTCGCTTCCTGTCTAGAGCACGCCATGAACCATATCAACCATTGTCAGCGCTGTAATAATTACACCGAACACACTTTATGCTCTTTATGTCAAAATACGAACAGAGACCCGGCCTTACTGTGTGTAGTAGAAAGCCCTGCTGATGTTTCTGCCATTGAACAAAGTAATGCTTTTCAAGGTACGTATTTTGTCCTGATGGGAAAAATATCGCCTCTTGATGGTCTTGGCCCTGATGATATCGGATTGCCCAGACTTAAAAATCTGATCATACAAGAAGGAATTAAAGAAGTAATTATTGCTTTAAGCCCAAGTGTTGAAGGCCAAACAACGGTGCATTTTATACATCAATTATTGAGAAATGAACCAGTTAATATCAGCCAGCTGGCACATGGCATTCCCTCAGGTGGGGAGTTGGAATTCCTGGATGGAAATACCATAGGCAGCGCCTTAAGAAATCGAGCAACGATTAATGTTTAGTGCGAACAAACCCCATACTATCCTAAAACAATGTGCCATGATGGTCATCATGTTCATCCTGGCGGGATTAGCTCATGCATCATTCCATAAAAGTTTATGGCCCAAATGGGAAGTTAATAACCCGCTCTCAACTGAAACCATCTCTCACCAAGCCTGGCAAAATTTTCTGGACAAACACGTTGTTACAAACGAAGAGCATATTAATTTGATTGATTATGCTCATCTGAGTCAACAGGATTTAAATTTACTCAAAGAATATGTCAAAGCCATGTCGATGATTGACATCGCTAATTACAACCGTCAAGAGCAACTGGCTTATTGGATCAATGTGTATAACGCCCTAACGGTACAAACAGTTGCAAACTATTATCCCATAGCGAATATTCAGGAGATTAATATTTCGCCCGGGTTATTCAGTGTAGGCCCCTGGGGAGCCAACCTACTGACCATTAATAACACACCATTGACCCTGGACGATATTAATAATCGCATTATTCGACCGATTTGGAATGACCCACGCACTCATTATGCACTCAATAACGCGACCATTGGCGCACCCAATTTAAGCAAAAAAGCATACCAGGGAGCACAGCTGGAAGAACAATTAAATGAAGCCGCGATAACCTATATCAACTCACTGAGAGGAGTTCAGGTAATTGAGGGAAAACTGATCCTTTCCAAACTCTATGATTGGTATGAGGAGGATTATGGTGGCACTAAACAGGACGTAATAAGACATTTACTTCAGTTTGCTCAGGAGCCATTGCTCAGTCAGTTAAAACACATCAATTCAATTGATAGTTATGTTTATAATTGGCACCTGAACTACCCAGCACTACAGACGTCATGAAGCGAGAACGCTCAGCACTCTCATACTTCGGACATTTTGTTTTATATAATCTCTGCTTTTTGGGTTTACAACTCGTTCTTATTTACTCACAATCAGAAAGCCTGGTCAGTTCTATTAAGCTTCCTATAGCTATATACCTTGAATTCGCTGGAACTCTTTGTATTCATGTTGCACTTTATATTATTGTATCGTTAATTCAAACCTGGTTATTAGTAGGGATTTTAAATCGCTCCTGGCATCATTTTTCAGCAGAACAGTGGCTAATTGGCATATGGTCCTTATGTGCTTGTTTCATTATCAGTGCTAATGCCTACTATTTTCCTTTAAGTATATTCAGCAAATTATTTTCACCCCCTATACCTGAATCGTGCTTCAAGATTCTGTATACTCTTTCTTTGTTTTGTTTAGGTTTGTTATTGCTGAACCGTCTGTTTTACCGTAGTAGTTCCTTCTTGTTAGTGCTGCCGATTCCGATCCTTGTTTATAACAGTTTTTTTTATTTCAAAACAATGCCTGCTCCTGAGGTTATTACTCAACCCAACATCATTATTCTGGGAATAGATTCTTTAAGTCCGGAAAGCGTAAAGAAAAAAAACATGCCTTTTCTGTATCAATTGCTCAACTCCAGCACTCAGTTCACCAATGCAATCAGTCCCCTCGCCCGAACCTATCCCGCATGGTGTTCCATTCTGACTGGTTTATACTCAGAACATCATCACGCAGATGAGAATCTGGTTGCAAAGACCTCCGTTAACAATCAGGCGAGCATAGTATGGAAACTGAATCAGCTGGGGTATAGCACAGTTTATGCAACGGATGATCGAAGATTTAATAGCCTCGATAAAGACTTTGGATTTCAAAAATTAATAGGCCCCAAATTAGGAGTCAACGACATTATTTTAGGATCGTTCAACGATTTTCCTCTGGGAAATTTGCTCATTAATTTTCGAATCAGTTCTTGGTTATTTCCCTACAATCATTCGAATAGAGCCAGTTTTTTTTCATATTACCCCAGTACCTTTAGTGCCAAACTGGAGAGAGAATTGGCGATCATGCCAAGGAATAAACCAGTCTTTCTGGCAGTTCACTTTGCTCTTCCGCATTGGCCTTATGCCTGGGCCAAATCATTACCGGATGAAGTAAACAATGAATTCAGTCTTAACAAACGTAACTCCCTCTACCAAAGTGCACTCAAACGAGTAGACAAACAATTTCATTCTTTTTATACCTATCTGGAGCACAATCATTATTTCACGAACAGTCTTGTCATTATCCTGAGCGATCATGGTGAAGCCTTATATTATCCTAATTCAAGACAAACCAATTACCAGAACTATCAAAGTTCGTTGAGCAGCCGGCTGGCAGAGTATTTTAAAAATAAAACAGCAACAGAACTGGATAAAAGCGCGGGCCATGGCTCGGATATATTAAGCCCCAAACAATATCACAGCATATTGGCATTCAAGATATTTAAACAGGGCAAACAGATAACGGGTACTGATAAAATCAAAACTCGAGTGGCATTAATTGACCTGGCTCCAACCATACTCTCCTTTTTGAAGGTAAGCCATAAACCCGCTGTAGATGGAATTTCACTGCTGAAATCAATGTTAAACCCTCAGTCACCATTACCTCAACGTACATTTTTTATTGAAAGCGGTATGTACCCCAATCAGGATTTTTCCAAAGAAAAAGCAATTCAAATTGGACATCAAATTTATACAATAAATCCTCAAACAGGAGAACTCGAACTAAAGCCTGATGAGTTAATCAAAATAAACAGGGCCAAACTGTATGGGGTGATCAAAGGCGATTGGATTTTGGCGTTATATCCCGATGAGCAATCATATATACCAGTAATTCAAAATTTGAAGACAGGACAATGGATTGATAATTTAGATAGTGATTTTGCTAAAACAACACCTGCAGCACAATTAGCGAAAGAGATGCAAACCTTTTACGGAAAAAAGCTCGCTTTTCCTATCCCTTAAAAAAATCGTCCATATAAACCGATGAACGCAGAGTCAAGTGCTTATGCGATAAACTCCTGTCTTAATAAATTGAATATTTAATTATTGTCTTCAATAGAATCAAATAATTTTTCTACCGAATCACTAATGGTAACAGGCTCTCGCCCATAAATTGCAATAATCCTGAACACAGCATCTCGATTACGACGACGTGCCTGTACGTATTGTTTCTCCAAATCATAAACATAGGGCTCTGTTGTCACATGCCTGTTTTTTAATTCTACTCGTAAGGCTTCCATGACGCATTGCAAGGCATTAAATACAGATGCAACCGCATTTTTTTCCGATTTGGTCAAAGGCGGAAGCCAATCCAGTTTCTTATCCTGGATTATGGTAAACAAAGTATAAAGTAAGTATCTACTGTCCTTGTTTGCAAAATACCCATACAAATCAAGACAATCGGTTGTGGTTAACTGACGATACAAATGAAGCATTTCTTGATGAAAAACAGAAAATTGTTCATCATCCGCTACTGAATCGCTCACTAAACGCTGTTGCAATACCATTACAGCATCAATTAATCGATTTGGATTAAACCAGAATTTATAAGCCCTACCCAAATCGTGTAATCGCTCACTGGTTACCTGCTCTTCATTTTCTGGAGAACATTTTACCTTTAGATTTTTAACAGCCAATTGAATGATTTCTCTATAATCTTCATCCACTTCAATAAGAATGCCTTGGGGAAGATCATCGCCATGAAATAAATAATCTACTCCAGATTTTAACCCTTTCTGGAGTGATACTTGATATAATTGTTGTTGTAATCGCTCAATAAATTCATGTAAAAAACCTAATCGCATACGAACCGATACCAGCTTTTCCGGGTGAATCAACTGATTAAATAACTTATCTGGAAACAACTTATAGAAAAATATCGCATTAACCAGATTCACTAATTGCGGATCAGAGAAAAAATCAAGTGCCCGTTGTAACTCATCATGATTCCAATCACGAAACAAAACAGACTGTTCAGCACCGTGCTGGGTACTGTGATTCCAATATTCAACTAATGAAGACAACCATGACTTAAAATGAGTACAGAGAAACAATTGGTTCAATTCGTCAGAACAGCCTTTGGGGTCAATCACAGTACTACGATTGAGTGTAGATGAGAGAGTCATTGAAACAGTACACTGATGATATAAAGAGGCGATTTCAATTATGAGTCTCGATTCTTCTTCCTGAGCAGCCATTTTGGATAATCGTGCCTTTAACTGAGAAATAATCGACATGTATTCGACCCAATTTATTGGTTTAATTTCATCACTGGCGGTATTGAACGTGTAATGGGATTGCGGATCACGCAGTTTTAAATAATCAAGGTATTTTTGAGCCAGTTGGGCACATATTATCCGCACTTCTTCATGACAATAATCCTGCTGATTAGGAACATCCAGATATTTATGGAGACGACTTTCCAAATGTTTTAGTTCATATTTGAGTTGAGCTTTGGCTCGATAATCGTCCGTTAGAAACCAATGCGACAAACCAGGTGTATTTTGAGTCATCCATTTCTCCTCAAGCATCATTCTGAAGCTCGAACTTTAACAATAGCACCGAAATAAGAAATATGTAACTCCCGGCATCGCCAGAATGGCTTTTTAGCTCATTTCCTTTAAAAAATGCAAATGACTGAATTAAAATGAACTATTCTTATTAAATGCACAAAAATAATTGCAAGATGAAGATAATCTTGCCAAAATTAGAGCATATTTTTTTTAACCTTCAGGAGCAAATTGATGTCCCAGAGCCACTGTTTGCTCGTTATTGACACTACACCAGTCAGTGATGAGCTGAAGGATTATTTTGCAAAGTTTAATCTGGACGTTGTACAACAAAAAAGCCTTTATCCGATTCATATTGAGCAGGGAATGCCTGCTGCCATTTTGATTCATTGGTCTATTTTAAAAAATGAGCCAGAAACCATTAGGCAATTTTATAACAATTATCCTGTACCACTCATTATTATAAACGACTCCCCAGATGAGGAGGTTAGCATTGCCATGCTTGAAGCAGGTGCTGATGATGTCATGACCAAACCGCTGTATCCTCGCGAACTTCATGCACGAATAACAGCTATAGCCCGTCGTGTCATTCGCGCTCAACAAAAAATGGCACATGGAAAAGATGTATTGATGTTTACAAACTGGCGCCTTTATCCAGCCTCCAGGCAAGTGTTTGGTGAGAATAATCAGGAATTACAATTAAGCGCTGGCGAGTATGATTTGCTCCTGACGTTCGTTCAGCAACCACAAAGAGTTTTGGATCGAGAGTTCTTACTCCAAATCACCAAAAATACCGATTTGACGCCTTTTGACAGAAGAATTGATGTACAGATCAGTCGATTACGCCAAAAAATCGAGGTTGACGCGAAAAAACCGGCTTTGATTAAAACCATTCGCAACGGTGGTTATATGTTCACTCCACGAGTCGTAACGCTAAAAGAAAGTGATGCCGAGTAAATTCATCTGTTTGTGATATAATGCGCCCAACTGGTACAAAATAAAACAAGAGAACAACGATGCCTAACCTTCTTGAAGTGATCATACATGACGTTGAATTTACTGCCATAAAGACCCTCTTTCACCAAAGCTCCTGTTAATTTACATTCCTTACATTGAGGGTCATTAGCCCTCCTCGTCTGTAAGTATGTGTAGATATTCAGCAAGTATTTAAGTCAGCTACTTGAATCCCTATACTTTTTTATTGGCCACATTATCATGAGTCACACAAAATACGACATTAATTGTTCTGTTATTAACTGGAATGGACATTCTTTACCTGATTGGTTGTTTTACATACCTAAGGCAAAAGACACTTTTATATCTCCTGCCGCCCAATTCAAGCCCGTGGCAGCACTTAATGGATCGCCCTGGCAAACGACCACCACTCCCAAGCAACAGGAACGGGCAAAGACGCTTATCCTTGATACCCATTTTTATATAAACGGGTTGCAAGAACACGATTTAATTGCCCAAATTGAATGGTTCAAACTCCAAGAGATAACGGTTTATTTATGCATAGAACGAGATGGATTAAAATCACTGGTTTCATGCAATGAACCAAATCAGAATTTTGAAGCCTATATTGAGTTCCTTGGCCAATTCGATGAAACAACAGATTATGAGCAACTGACGGCCAGCAACAATCTTGTCCGAGATACAACAGCGGTACTCAATGTTGAGCGCAGTCAACAAATGTTTGCGTGCATGAATCAGCAAAAAAGACACATTGTCTCAAATCACCGCGGCTCCGATGACGGTTCGGCGACCTCCACTCCAGAATACAGATTTTACGATGAATCAGCTTATGCCATTCATATACCCTATGCGATTCTCGCACAAAACAAAGCAATGAAAGCCGCAGATTATCCCATTTGTCTGAATCCACCGGCGGACTGTGCCGATGGTAATGATTTAATCCATTTAATAACCCAATATCCCTATCTTACCCATAAACTGCTTGAACAGAATAAAGATCTGATCACCCATGAACTGGTTTCGGCGTTCTATCACAAACTGCCTGAGTTAAGAGCGGTTATTATTCCCTACTGTTATGATCTGATAGGTCAATCACCTATAATAGATATTGATTATTATATCCTTTTAAAGGATAAACTCGATCTGCACCAAATACCTCTTGAACACTTCAAATTAAATTACTCTCTGTTCAAATGGGCTTGTCCAAATCTTGAAGAGCGATTCGATGCCCTGCTGCATACTGGTTTTAACGCAAAATCATTGCTTAAAGTTTTTCCACATAGGGCGCATGAAATTTTCAGCCATTTCCCTCCAAAAGATCTTTATGACTTAAAGGATTATATTACAGCAGTGCCAGAAGATGCTGACAGTATTATTCAATCTCATCAATCGCTTCTGGTAAATGCAACAAACTCGAAGTTTTTCCTAATACAAATAAGGTATTTTTGGACTGTCTTTAAAAATGCAAAAACAACTAAAGCTCTATTAAATGATCTAATTCAACCTCATCTAGACTCCATGAGTATAATCGTTGACTATCTTGCTAGCGAGCCACCGGAAGTTGAGGCTTTCCTTAAAAAGAACAACCGGTTCACTGGATTATCCAAGCACTTCATTATAAGTCTTGCTAATAAAAATCCCCAAATGGCTGCTTATCTTTTTAAATATCTAAGCACCCCATTAACTTTTATTGATCTAGAATGTGTAACCAATAAAGACTTAAAACTAAGCCTTTATGAAAGAGACCAACCCCAGGTGAGATCAATCAAAGATTTGATAATTTTATTGTCACTGTATCCGGAACAATTCGATCGTCTCATAGATGAATATCAATTCTTATTAGAAAACTCAGGCTCATTTAGGGTTGATCACTTGCCCCCAAAACTCGCATTAACATTAATCCAACTTTTTCCTGATAAAGCTCAAATTAATGAAGTTAATACACCATCCATCAATCCCTTATGGCAAAAGCCTCCATTTATTAATCACATACTAAATCAAATAAGCAGAAAGAATATTGATATAAATTCATTAATCTCATATTACGACCAACTTGCCTTTCTAGGTCGAGATTTGGCAGAGCAGATTATTGCGGAGCAGATTCCTATAAGTACAGAAAAATTCTCGCTCCCGGCTCTTGATTCCAGAAAAACCAAAGGGAATATAACTCTCTTTGAAACAAGCCCCATAATAGAAATAATGGCTCAAGTGACATACTCTGGTATGCAAATGCTTGTTTATACCCCTTCATTTTCACATCCTGAACACCCCCCTCAATACAACGAGTGTACCGCATTAACCATTGGAATGCTGGAAGATGCCCTTGAAGTTGATTTGAGAAAGTTCCCTAATTTAATTTCTTTAAAAATTAATCTTTGTACTGCCAGTCCTTTTAAAATCCAACAATTCTTTGATGAACTCAACCAATATTGTCCTAAATTAAGTCATTTAAACGTGCCTGAATCCCTAGCCCCAAAATCATGTCACCTCCCTTATAAGATTAACTACCAAAAAGAAAAAAAGTTGAAAGAATCAATAACGTCCAGCATCAATATGGTCAATACAATAATGAGGGAAATTAAAGCATACTCATTGCAAGATGGCGCTTCATCATCCCATGACTTACCTCCTGTTGATAAACAAGCTATTAATTTATTTCAACGAACTGATAATTCAACAGCCAAATCCTCATCATCAATATTTGTGGCAAATAATACTCTATCTCATTCAACCCTGTCGCCCAATACAAGTCATTCGTTTATAATGGTAAAAACCGGTGAGTTACTTAATGGGCAAGGAAAAGAACCGCATCGTTTACGAACAGGGATTATTGAGCTTAATGACGATTTGAGTAGGCAACACACTCAAATCCCTGAGTTTATTTTACGCCCTCTACCTCAAAAATTAACACCTGAATTAATTAATGTATGCCGATTGGGAGATGATGGTTTTTACTATCTTCTGACGCTAAAGACATCTGCCAATCAAACTGTTCGCTTACTCTCGGCAGACGCACAAGAAGAGTTAATCGCCCTTGATTCTCAAGGTGTCGAAACAAAACTCATGAGGGGTTCTGACGATTTTTACTATGTACTATTGGATAAAGAATGTACCCTGAGTTACGTCATAAAAGCTCCTGAACCGCAAAAATCGCTAAGAAGTTATAGACATCTCAAAGCGGATGATCCTATTAAAGAGATTTTGGATAGATACTTAAATCTGCCAAACTATACACCTGAAAGTACACGATTCGAATCCAAGCGAGTTTGCGAAACCTTCCCTGAATGGTTTGAACGTCTCTATACTATTGGACAAGGAAGTTGCCAGGAACGTTGTTGTGCAGTATGGTTTCAAATAGCTAAAAATCCAATTATCAAGGATCGAGCTCGACTGGTGAATATTGAAAATAACCACGTACGACTGGAAATCAAGGATCTTGAAGGGCAATGGATACAAGTGGATTTAGGCGGAATCAGGGCAAATCACTGTTATGACAATCGCCATTCCTATAAGGCACATACTCTTTCATCTGCCCAAGATATTCAGAACCGTCATGCCTTGAATAAGAATCACATACCCAATGTTCAGGCTAGCTCATCGAGCTCCACTTCCTGTGCGCCAAGTCAATCCCACTTTTACGAACAGAAAGAGAAATGGAATTGTACTGAGACTTTTGTTCAGCTGGAAACGCTAATAAGCAACCATCAAATCCCCAAGATAGTGAGTCATTTGGATCAAGTATTTGACTACGAACAGTTCCCGGTACTATTAATTCATCAAAACCGAGAGGTGTGTGCACAACAATTTTTACATCAGGCAAAATTACACAATCGACCGGTCTTTTTTTTACATGACCCGAATCAAGTAAAAGTGGGAAAAGAGCAAATCCATCTTGAATCCGATTCGCCCACCATATCGACAGAAGATGCTCTTGATTTATTCAATAAACGAAATCGTGGAAATCCCGACGCAATGATACTGATAGACTGGGCTGCATTTAGTCCACAACAACGAGTAGCGCTTAATAGTATTATTGATAAAAAACACAGTTTATATAACAAAAAATTAAAATTCAAAATTTACAGTCTGTGTCCTGAATTACCAAAAGACAGCTCCTTTGTATCAAGGCACCCACATTTAATCAAACCAATACTGCCCATACCTGCAGTGCATACACTTCAGGCTGCTCGAGAATGTACCATTGATTTAAAAGGCTTAGGAGATTGGCAAGAAACCTTATTTGGCCCCATAGTATTAAATAACAATCAATTAGAATGGCAGAGATCTGAATTTGTTTTAGCCTTGGAAGAAAATGATCTTCAGCCATTATTCATGATTCTGAGTAATATTCCCACACACGCCAGGAAGCAACTGAATACTTTATTACAAAGAGCCAAGGCACAAGGTTACCTGGAGTATCACCACGCCCAAATACCCCTAACAGAACAAGTTCAGTTTAAATTAGACTGTACTGAATTTAATATTACAAAATTTCAGCCGGTGCATTTAATAAAAAACATAGAAAGCTCACAATTACCACCAGATTATCAGGTCATCAATACCGAACTCTTTGATTTTTTATTAACCAATAAAAAAGTAGATCAAGGCCAATACCAAATAATGCCCGGCTGGTTAGAACAAGCCAAAGATAACAGACTTACTCTGTTTATCACTTCTGAGTTATCTGACCATCAATGGTATTGTTTATTAGAGCATGCTCAACTTTATCGGGTTGAATTAACATTGCTTTGCGCCAAGGGAGTGAGTATCCCTCATAAAATAAATGTAAATCAGGGAGCGGAACCAGAAGTTAACAGAGCCATCTCCTTTGATGAGCCGTTAATTTATTTAAGCAACCAACCCAAAAAATGCGTGACAAAAGAAGAACAGGCCTTGTGTTTTGCAATTGAGGATTATAATTATCAAGATCTGATAACCTGGGTTAATTATCTATATCAAAATAACCAGTTTACTGATTTTAATGAACAGACAAGTGATGTCTTCAGTGCCCTGAAACAAGGAAGAACCGTAGTACTTTATGGTGAATTCTCCTCTTCATTACTGTATGCATTACAACCGCTTATCTTATCCCAAACGTCTCAAAATGATAAACCATGGCTGGGTCGGTTGATTTTATCAATTGATAAAAAATGTCATCCTGATCTGCGCTTTTTACCGCAACAATGTGTTCAGTCAATAGAATTTATAGCCTCAAATGAAATTAAACCCAAAATCATCTATAAAGAATTAGCCGATGACAGTACGGACTTAAGTGATTCAGAACAAAAAGCAGAGCGTTATCTGGTGGATCGATTGATTGTTCTAACTGATGCAATAAGTAATTACCCCATATGTACTATGATAGGAAAAACCGGAGTAGGGAAAACATTTTTAATTAGAGAAATTAAAAAACGTTATCCAGAGCAATACCAAGTCTATCATGAGCTGGAACATTTTGAAGACTTTGCTTTAGATGGCAGTGATAAAGTTAAAGTACTGTTTTTAGATGAAGTCAATATTGCCAACAAACACTTAACCATGTTTGAACCTTTGAAGGAAGGAGGAAATGCCCGCATCCTGTATCAAGGGCGTATTTATGAACTCACAGAAAAACACCGGATTGTATGCGCCGCCAATCCTCTTCATTATGGCGGTGGGAGAGTAAAGCAAAAACTGTTTACAGGACAGGATGTACCCGAACTTCATTTGGCAGAAATGCCCACTTATTCTATTTATGAGTACCTTTTAAAACCGATATATCATACTGTTGCACCCTATATGAATGAGCAGGATTTTAAAACCAAATGCCTGCATTTTTTAGCTCAATACAAACAAAGCCAGCTCAATAAAGAAAATAAACTCTGCATTCGAAATTTACAGGAATGGGTCATTTCTTTTGCTATGGAATTATTGAAACATCAACCTGAAACCTTTCTTAAGAAAAGGAAAATTCATATTGATGCGCATGTGACCGATATTATTATTACGGACTCAATGAATTCCTTACATAAAATCTTACGTCGTAGTATTGAAATACGAAAACAAAGATATCTTGAGCGTAGAGGCAGTATTTGGGGTTTAAACGGATGTTTAATAGAAGGCCGTCCTGGTATGGGAAAATCAGAATTAATCAGATTTCGTCTTGCCAAATCAGGATATATACAAACAAAACCTGGAGAGGATGCGCCTGAAAACACGTTAACCTACATCAAAATTGATGCCAGCCTCTCAGATGAATCAAAAAAGGATTTTATCCGTAAAGCATTCAATCAAGGTCAAATCGTTTGGCTTGATGAAGTAAACAGCATCCTTGATGAAGGATTTGAACATTGGATGAATGCTTTTCTTTCTGGATTTGATCCAGATACCCACCTCAAAGCCCAAGTTCCAGGATTCATGCTTCTGGTAACAGCAAATAGCATTGGCATGGAAGGACGCAGCTTAATTGGGCCTGCCTTTAGAGGGCGCTTAACTCAGTTAACCATGCCCGAGCCAACAGTCAAAGATTTCGAGATGATCATTGAAAATAAATTACCCTGTCAGTTAGAAGAAAAACAACGCCACACTATGGCAAGCGAGTTAGTAGTGTTGATGGAAAAAAATAAAAATCTCACATTACGCGAGATTACGCCTAAACTTGAATTAATATCCCGAATTTATAGGGATAGCCCGGAAGTAGATAATGCCCTAAGCATATGATGAGCGAGATACGGTATGGTCAAACAAATACTCTTTATCGCAGTGGTTATATTAGGATGCGTACTTCTGTTAATGTACGTCTTTCAAAGGCATTTAATTTACTTTCCTGATAGACACACACCCAATTTAAAGAAATTTCATGCCCAGGACATGACTTTAGTCACCTTACAAACTGCAGATAATTTAAAATTAAAATCCTGGTATAAGCCTGCAGAAAACAAGCAACCAACTATCCTTTATTTACATGGCAATGCAGGTCATATTGGCTACAGAATGCCTCTTGCTCGACAATTTCTTGATTCAGGCATAGGACTGCTTTTATTGGAGTATCGAGGCTATGGCGGCAATATAGGAAGCCCTTCGGAACAGGGGTTTTATAAGGATGGAGAAGCCGCATTAAATTATTTACTCCAACAAGGGATTTCTTCTCAAAAAATCATCTTGTTTGGAGAATCCTTAGGTACCGGGGTTGCCACTAAATTAGCCTATGATCATCAATTTTGCGCCATCATCCTCCAGTCACCGTTTACTTCTCTTGTAAACTTATCTCGTTATCATTACCCATGGTTGTTTATTAGCCCCTGGGATAAATACGACTCTATAAAACGCATTTCAAAAATTAAAGCTCCATTACTCATTGTACACGGCACCCGAGATCAGATAGTGCCTTATTCTGAGGGTTTAAAGCTCTACAATGAGGCGATTGAACCTAAAAAAATGATCTCCCTTCAGGGCTATAATCATAATAATTTATGGAGTAGCCCAGGGTTTTCAAAAGAAATAATTCACTTTATTAAGGAACATTGCCACCAGTAATTGACGCGGTTATGCTCACTTAATAACAGTGATCTCGCTTACCTTAACGTGTAATAAACCATTTCATGATAGTCTTTAATGGGAATGAATGAAACTCGCACCAGCGTTGAATGATATGACAATCCAATTCTTGTGGAATCCCATGAATCCCATTTGCCATTTTATTTTGCAAGAGCATTAATGAAGCCAAATTGTGGATATAAAACTCAGGATCTATGTATTTCATAGGAGTTGGATCCTGGAGAATAAAATTCACCGGTTTTTTATTATTCAATACATCTTCTGTGCTAAATTGCTCTCCGAACTCATCATATACCCCCATATTGGCTAATATTTTTCCTGAAAACCATTCACGTGGAAAGCCACTCATAATCGACTTTCGTCCAGTTGCAGTAACGATAATATCTGCCAAGTTAATCGCTTCTTTCAAACTCATAATATTAGTCGGATCAATTGCAGGGATATTCAATTCATGAGCCGCATTTCTTTGATCGGCACACAAATCAACTACCGAGACTGGTGTGTGATTTCGAACACAAAAATAGGCCAGGCCTCTGCCTATTTTCCCAAACCCAAAAATGAGCCAAGACAATTTTGCAGGATCAATATTCTTTTCCTGAGCAATAGCCAAACTAATGCTTTCCGCACACCCAAACACTGTCTCCAGCTGCTTCGTTAAGGTTGGGTCAATACTGATAACGGGAAAATCAAGTGGTTGACTGCGATAAAACTGATCACCTGATCCAGTTAACTCAACAGCCCCTATATCAGGCTTCCCCAAGGCCTGGTAAAGCTCGGCTCCACAATCAAAATAGATATCAAAATGCTCTCCTTGCAGCTCGTTGATGTCTTCGACATAACGGACACCGGCTAAACCCAAAGAAGAAACAACATTAGGATCCGCCGACATAAAAGAAAAAGGATTAGTCACTGTAACTTCAGCACCAGCAACAAGCAAACAGACTATCTTTAATACCGTATTAGAAACAAGAGGAACATGATGAACCACTCTCAATCCATTCAAGGGACGGGTGCTCGCCCAAAGCCCCAGTTATTCATGCATAAAAGGGGCCGTTAATTGTGGGTAATCCAGAAAATATTTTGTAAGTTGGGGATGCATTTTATCGAGCATAATCAATAGGAGAAGTTGACCTATAGTAAATAAATCATTCTCCCCATACAACAGAATATAATTTTTAAACCTGAAGCGAATTATCCAACAACAAAATCCTCGCCTACGCCCGGGATTCTTGTCCATTCACAAACAGCACCATAATAACTTAAAGCAGTAATATCCGGTTGCGCAGGGCCTTTTGCAGTGATCACAAAGACACAAGCTCTGGATTCAAAAGATGGAGCCTGTTTTACAGCAGTAAGCGTGTAAGCAATGTCAAAATCAGCATCTTTGGGAAACCCAAATCCATAGATAAATACAGACTCTGGACCCAGTTCTGTGCTGTGAATTGAATTGCATAAGGAATCAGAAAAAGAACCTTCCTGGCTTATAGATTGTAGAGTAAGTTTCCATTGCCCGTCTTTGGAGGTCACATTATGCCAGGTATGAATGCCAGGACAGTAGGGTGATGCATTAATTTGCCCCGCAAATAGAAGCATCAGTGTAACCAGTATTTTTTTCATCCTTTATTCCCTTATAACCCATTCAATTTAGTATCCAAGGGAACACTATAAGTCTAAAATAATGTTCAATGCAATGAATGTTTAACGCGTTTCTGATTTTCGTGAATTGTCCCCGAAGGGTTAATGCAATGAAAAAATTACTGATTTAAATCATTCACAGCATCAAGAACTGTTTCAAGATTACCCGACATTTCACTTGTAAATCCATGATGATTTATCAAATCCAATTGCGTCATCGGAGGAGCTGACTAATGCCATAACTATTTTCGCTTTTTACTAATTTTAACCATTTTCACTGTTTTAATTGTATTATCACTGACTCGCAAAATTTCGATCCGATAATTTTCTATGGTTAAGCAGGACTCTGAAGGCGGGATATATCCCAAATATTCTATAATTAAGCCACTTAAAGTTCTTGGACCTATAGAAGGCAAACTCCAACTCATCATCCTGTTTAAATGTCTAAGCGTTAAACTCGCATCTACAATCACTGTTCCATCATCCTGAGGAATAATATCCCGGCTCAATGCAGCAATATCCGTTGTAAATTCGCCAACAATTTCTTCAAGGATGTCCTCCATGGTAACCAGCCCCAGGATGTCACCATACTCATCAACGACAAAACAACTTCTTCGTTTCATTTTCCTGAAATTTAAAATTTGCACATTCAACGGAGTCGCTTCGGGAATATAATAAGGAGCATCCGCTGAATTTAATAAGCTATCCAGATCCAATTTATCTTCTAACGCCAGATTCAATACATTTCTCGCATGGATCATCCCAACAAGATTATCGATGGAACCACGATATATAGGTAATCGAGTGTGTTGTGCCGTTTCTAGTTGTTCCAAAAGTTGCAACCAGGGTTGATCCAGATCAATTCCAACAATATCAGCTTTGGGTACCATAATGTCTTCAACAGTCGCCTGTTCAAGATCGAGTAGACTAATCAACATACTTTTATGCTCTACAGGCAATAGCCCTCCTGCTTCATGCACTACTGAACGCAACTCTTCACCAGTTAACGCTTCCTTTTGAATGCGATTTATTGATATTCC
Source organism: Legionella moravica DSM 19234 (assembly GCF_000423305.1). GTDB lineage: Bacteria > Pseudomonadota > Gammaproteobacteria > Legionellales > Legionellaceae > Legionella > Legionella moravica. The sequence goes on from NZ_AUHS01000003.1 coordinate 19,577, forward strand.
AAAAATTCGCAATATTCCATTTGAAAAAAAACTAATCACCTGTACCAAAGGAGCAAAAAGCCACTGCAAAATGTATAAAAACAATGAAGAAGAAAAAGCGACTTGCTGGGGATATATCGCTGCTAAAGTTTTCGGTGTCATTTCCGAAAATACCAGAATGATTAAAGTCAGGAGAATGGTAGCGGCAGCTACACCAGCATCACCGTAATAACGCTGTCCAATAAGAGTGGCGATTGTCGATGCGACGATGTTCGCCAGAGTATTGCCAATCAATACGACACTCAATAATTTGTCAGGCCTGGCCAGCATTTGATTGACTCGAATGGCTTGCTTATTTCTCTTTTTTACCAAATGCCTCAATTTATACCGGTTAATGGACATCATCCCTATTTCTGAACCAGAAAAAAAAGCAGAAAGAATAATCAATGAAACCAGCATGATTAATAAAGAGGATATATGGATTTGCACTGGGTTTCCTTAAGCTATAGCGCTGAATTAAGAATTCACATAAAAAATCGTAAGATTATTTTAGGCGATTTGCAGGTATAGTCCAAGGAATATAAACAAACGAAACAGAAGGCGTCATTAATAATAAATCAGCAGTTAGATGTTGAGTGTGCATTCTTTAAATGGATTTAACAAACAGGTCGACTGCCGCTCACAAAAACGAAGCACAAATATAAATTGCGCATCGAAGCACGAAAGTCAACCTGTTTGTCCAGGATAATATAACAGGATTGGCTGGTTTTATTTTTTAGCCTGATTAAAACGCTCTACACTGGATATTATTTCTTTGCGAGCATCCTCTGGTCCAACCCAGCCATCGATTTTAACCCATTTACCTTCTTCCAAATCTTTATAGTGATTGAAAAAATGCTCCAATGACAAGAGCAAATGCTTGGGTAAATCATTATAGGTCTCTATGGATTGATACATTTTACTCAGCTTGGTTGTTGGCACAGCCAGTAATTTAGCATCAACGCCCGATTCATCGGTCATCTTTAACATTCCAACAACACGACATGGAATTACCGCTCCACTGATTAATGGAACCGGTGTCACCACCAGAACGTCTACTGGATCCCCATCCTCAGAGAGAGTATTCGGAATATATCCATAATTTGTTGGATAAAACATGGCTGTAGACATAAATCGATCAACAAAAAGAGCTCCAGTCTCCTTATCCACTTCATATTTAACTGGTTCACCGTGCATAGGAATTTCAATAATTACATTAATTTCATTTGGCACATCACGGCCGCTTTTAATCTCCATTAAACTCATTTATGGACCCTTATACTAAGAAAAACCGCTATTATGCGAAAAATCGCATCAAAAGGCAAAGACAAGCTGTCGCAATCTAATAAAGGAAATGTATAATATCATTTTTATTCGTTTGATTGATTACCTATGAATTGCTTGTTTTGTAAAATTGCTAAAGGAGAAATCCCGGCCACAGTTTTATTTGAAGACAATGAAATTATCGCTTTTAGGGATATTAGACCACAAGCACCCACTCATATATTAATTATACCCAAAAAACATATTGCCACTATTAATGACACCAGCGATGACGATGAGCAACTGCTTGGAAAAATGGTGTTAAAGGCAAAAAAATTGGCTGAAAGTGAAGGGCTTAGCGAAGTGGGTTACCGATTAGTATTTAATATAAATTCTGGTGGCGGGCAGGAGGTTTACCACATTCATTTACATTTACTGGGCGGACGTCAAATGACTTGGCCGCCAGGTTAGGAGTTCTTGCTATGGAACAACTGTATAAAAAACTAATAGAAGAAGTTGGTGAAGACGTACAACGGGAAGGATTGGTAGATACTCCCGCGCGCGCAGCTAATGCGATGCGTTATTTAACCAAAGGCTATCATGAAAGCTTGGACGACATAATAAATAATGCGCTGTTTGACTCAGACATGAGTGAAATGGTCATAGTAAAGGATATTGAGCTCTATTCGTTATGCGAACACCACTTATTACCGTTCATTGGTAAATGTCATGTTGGATATCTACCCAGCGGAAAAGTTATTGGCCTGTCCAAAATTGCCCGTATCGTTGACTTTTATGCGCGACGCTTACAAATTCAGGAACGAATGACAGGTGAAATAGCCCATTGTATTGAAGACATCACTGGAGCTCGTGGGGTAGCTGTTGTAATCGAAGCCAAACATCTTTGTATGATGATGCGTGGTGTAGAAAAACAAAACTCAGTCATGACCACATCCGTGATGCTCGGTGAAATGCATCATAACTCAAACTGTCGTCTGGAATTTTTGAATCTGGTTCGATAATGGTTCTCTTAGCTTGATACATCGGTTGAACCCTTTTCTGAGGTAGATACCACTACCTCAATTAAATTAAATACGTTATACAAGTACATCGACAGGCCTCAACAAAAAAGCCCGCAAAACAATCGAATTGCGGGCTTTTATTATATTTAATCAGTGCTTTAATCGGTGTTTATTATTCGAACAGGGAATGTTTCTATCGCCTCAACACATCAAACTGAGGCGATAGCCCATAATTACTCTTCTTCTGAATTACCGTTTACATCGGCTACTTCATCCTGCTCTTCAGCAACAACAGGAGCCGGAGTAGCTGCTTCAGTTTTTACTTCTGATTGAGGCTTATCTTTCCATTCCAGTTTTACACGGCCTTGTTTATCAACTCCGGCAACAAAAACTTCAATATCCTGTCCTTCTTTAAGAACATCCTCAACTTTTTGTGATCTGTCATTACATATTTGAGAAATATGCAGCAATCCATCTTTACCAGGAAGCAGATTAATAAAGGCTCCAAAATCAACGATTTTGCTTACTTTCCCCTGATAGGTTTGTCCAACCTCTACTTCGGCGATTAGCGCCTTAATTTGGCGTTGGGCCTCTTCTAATGCCATCATATCAGGTGAAAACAGTTGCACCACGCCACTGTCATCAATATCAATAGAAACACCTGTGCTTTCAATCAAACCCTTGATGGTTGCGCCGCCTTTACCAATAATAGTACGAATTTTATCTTCAGCTACTTTCATTGTGGTAATTCTTGGAGCATGTTGCGATAATTCATCTCTGTGCTCTGACAAAGCATTGTTCATTACACCTAAAATATGGGTACGGCCTGCAAGTGCCTGATCCAGAGCTTGCTCCATTATTTCATTGGTAATCCCGGTAATCTTGATATCCATTTGCAATGCGGTAATACCTTTATCAGTTCCAGCCACTTTAAAATCCATATCGCCTAAATGATCTTCATCACCCAAGATATCGGTCAAAACAGCAAAACGATCGCCTTCTTTAATCAAGCCCATTGCAACACCAGCGACGGGAGCTTTTAAAGGCACACCAGCATCCATTAACGCCAAGCTGGTACCACAAACTGTAGCCATAGAACTGGAACCATTCGATTCAGTAATTTCAGAAACGATACGCAGAACATAAGGAAAATCTGCTGGGTCTGGCAATACAGCCATTAAAGCACGTTTAGCCAGACGTCCATGCCCAATTTCACGGCGCTTGGGACTACCGACCTGACCTGTTTCCCCTACAGAGTAAGGAGGGAAATTGTAATGCAGCATAAATCGATCTCTGGTTTCGCCTGTTATTCCATCAAGAATTTGCGCATCCCGATCATTGCCTAAAGTTGCAACAACAATTGCCTGTGTTTCACCACGAGTAAATAGACAGGAACCATGAGTTCGATCCAGGAATTTTGTGCGCACAGAAATAGGACGAACTGTTTTATGATCACGGCCATCAATACGTGGTTCACCATCAAGGATACGATTACGTACTATAGTGCGTTCCAAATCGCCAAACATCTCTTCGATAACAGAGACTGACAACTCTTCATTACCCGCCATCAAAGCGGTAACTGTTTGCTCTTTAAGTTCAGCAAGCCGTTGGTAGCGCTGTTGCTTATCTCTCAGTAAATAGGCAGCCTCAACTTCATTTCGTGCCATATCGGCAACACGTGCCTGCAATGCGGTGTCAATTTCTGCAGGCTTCCAATCCCAACGAGCTTTACCTGCTTCGCCAGCCAGTTCTTCAATCGCCTTGATAACATTTTTCATCATCTCATGACCGTACATAATTGCACCACGCATGATGTCTTCACTTAGTTCTTTAGCTTCTGATTCAACCATAAGGATGGCGTCTTTAGTTCCGGCGACAACCAGGTCAAGTTGCGATTGTTCAAGAGATTTTCTGCTTGGATTTAATAAATAAATACCATCTTTATATCCCACTCGCGCGGCACCAATTGGCCCATTAAAAGGTACGCCTGATAATGCAAGAGCTGCAGAAGCACCAATCATTGCAATAATATCGGAAGATACTTCTGGATTCAGAGATAGAACAGTAGCAATAATCTGTATTTCATTGCGGAAGTTATCTGGAAACAAAGGTCGGATTGGTCTGTCGATTAATCGTGAAATTAAAGTTTCATTATCACTGGGTCTGCCTTCACGTTTTTGGAAGCCTCCCGGTATTTTTCCAACTGCATAAAATTTTTCTTGATAGTTCACTGTCAAAGGAAAAAATCCATTGTTTTCAGCTCCATCCTTCTTGCCAACCACAGTAACCAATACCTGCGTTCCGTTCATGCTTGCCAGTACAGCACCATCAGCTTGTCGTGCTACTTCACCGGTTTCCAGCACTAAGGTATGTTCACCAAATGCGATCTCTTTTGTAATTTTAGCCACGTAATGTCCCCATTAAGTAATAATAACGAAAAAAAAGGCGCAGAAAACTGCGCCTTTTTAAACGATTGTATTTATTTGATATGTCTCATAAGAGACAACGATCCTATCAATCAATAAGAATCTCTCAATCCCAAACTTTGAATCAATGTTTGATAACGAGATTGATCATTTCGCTTCAAATATTTCAAAAGTTTACGGCGCTTATTTACCAACTCTTGCAGTCCGCGTCTGGAATGAAAATCTTTTTTATTTTCTTTAAAATGATCAGTCAAATATTTGATTCTGCCAGTTATTAAAGAAACCTGTACTTCAGGCGAACCGGTATCTTTATCGGCACGCTTATATTGATTAACAATTTCTGCTTTTTCCGCGCTATTTAGCGACATTATACACTCCTGGAACTGCTAAGTATTCATTTAAAGGCGGACATTCTACCAAGGCAAACAAAACGAAACAAGTGTTAGAAATTAAATTGTGCAAATAATTTCAAGTTTATTCCAAAACAAACATCAATTAATGTTCTAATTGAACGTTTTATGGAAAGGAAAGTAATCGTTTTGCTTTTAAATCACCATTAGCAAGTTGTTCGCCCAAGCCTAAAAATTGCGCCCGCTCATCATAAAGACGTACGCAATCCCCCCTATTATCCTCTATTTTATTCTGTATAACTCGTCCTTGACGAATCGTAATGACTTCATCATCAGAAAGAGTTATTGACTTCAAATAATCAATCGCTTTATCCATAGAAATTAAGCAATCGTGTAACTCGTCATGAGACATGGTCAGTATTTCATCGATAGAATACATGGGCATATTTTCAAACCCTGATGTGTACAGTCGATGCAAACGAGTTACATGCGCACCTACTTCGAGGCTGTCACCAATATCTTCAACAAGATTGCGAATATAAGTTCCTTTACTGCATTGAACAGTTAATGAAAAGTGTGTTCCGTCAAAGTTGTTTAAATGCAGTTGGCTGATGACAATTTCTCGTGGTTGACGCTCTATTTCTATCCCTTCTCTGGCGAATCGATATAAAGGCGTCCCATTGTGTTTTAGGGCAGAAAACATTGAAGGAGTCTGCCGAATAACTCCTTTATACTGGGCAAGTATTGCTGACAACTGGTCTTCAGTAATACAAAAATCGTCTACCTGAGCAATCACTTGCCCGGTAGAGTCGGAAGTATTAGTCTTTATTCCTAATACACCAGTTGTTTCATAACACTTATCTGCATCAAGCAGATATTGACAAATTTTAGTTGCTTCGCCAAAACAGATGGGTAACATGCCTGTAGCTAGTGGGTCCAGACTCCCTGTATGACCGGCTTTTTTAGCTCCAAATATACGCTTCACTTTTTGAAGAGCGCTATTTGAGGTAATTCCTTCAGGCTTATTTAATAAGAAAATTCCATTTATTGTAGTTGGCCCCTCAGTGGTTTTCATCTTCATCTGAAACCGAAGGATTAACTTCATCAATTAAACGGCTTAATCGTTCACCATATTCAATTGATTCATCATAGATAAAATGAAGTTGCGGAACAGTACGTAAAGTAATGCTACGAGCCAAGGCACTACGTAAATAGCTAGCCGCAGCGTTCAAAATAGTAGTAGCTAGATCTTTATCGACATCAAAAATAGTAAAGTATACTTTAGCATGCCCCAAATCAGCAGTAACTTTAACTGCTGAAATGGTTATAAAGCCTTTCAAACGTGGGTCTCGAACTTCCATAGGAATAATTTGAGCCAACTTACGCTGGATCATCTCAGATATTCTATCAGTTCGTTTAAAATTATTACTCATTTATAGATCACGCTTTATTTCAACTGTTTCATATACCTCTATCAGGTCACCAGGTTTGACATCATTGTAATTTTTCACGCCGATTCCACATTCAAATCCTTGACGTACTTCTACGACATCATCTTTAAATCGTCTGAGAGATTCTAGTGTACCTTCATAGATCACAACGTTTGACCTTAACACACGAATTGGATTGTTTCGCTTGATAGAACCTTCAATAACCATACAACCAGCAATTGCGCCAATTTTAGGTGATTTGAACACATCCCTTACTTCAGCGATACCAATTATTTCCTCTTTAAATTGAGGTGCAAGCATTCCGGTCAGAGCACCTTTGATTTGATCAACAATGTCATAAATAACACTATAATAATGCAGTGAAACTGACTCTTGCTCAGCCAACCTCTTGGCGCTGGCATCTGCTCTTACGTTAAACCCAATAAGAATAGCATTTGAAGCAATAGCCAAATGAACATCAGATTCTGTAATCCCACCCACACCGTTGGAAATCACTTCTACTTTAACTTCGTCATTCGACAGCTTCACCAGAGCATCAGAAATCGCTTCAATAGAACCCTGGACATCCGCTTTTAACACAATGTTCAGAACTTTTGACTCAGTAGCTGTCATATTCTCCATAATGCCTTCTATAGAAGATTTTTGGCGTCTAGCCAATTTGACATCACGGAATTTTCCTTGGCGGAATAGTGCTACTTCTCGAGCCTTTTTCTCATCAGGAACTACAACAGCTTCATCTCCAGCATGTGGAATTGCTGATAAACCTAAAACTTCTACCGGTATTGAAGGACCAGCACTATCCACCATATCACCATTGTCGCCAACCAAAGCACGCACGCGACCGTATTGAAAACCTGCTAATAAAATATCGCCTTTGTGCAAGGTACCACTTTGAACCAATACAGTCGCAACAGGCCCTCTTCCCTTATCAAGGCGAGATTCAATAACAACGCCTTTAGCGGCACCATCGGTTAGTGCGGTCAGTTCCAGTACCTCTGATTGTAAAAGAATTGCATCAAGTAAATCATCAACACCCATACCTGTTTTTGCAGAGATACTCACAAACATGGTGTCGCCACCCCATGCTTCAGGAATGACTTCATGCACGGCCAGTTCATTCATCACTTTCTCAGGATCGGCATCTGGCTTATCCATTTTATTGATTGCAACAATAATTGGAACTTTTGCCGCTTTCGCATGTTGAATAGCTTCTATAGTCTGTGGTTTCGCACCATCATCAGCAGCGACTATCAGTACAACAATATCTGTTGCCTGAGCACCACGAGCCCGCATTGCGGTAAACGCGGCATGGCCAGGTGTATCCAGGAAGGTAATATCACCTTTAGGTGTACTTACGTGGTATGCACCAATGTGCTGAGTAATACCTCCAGCTTCTCCGGCAGCAACTTTTGTACGTCGAATATAATCAAGCAATGATGTTTTACCATGATCCACGTGACCCATAATGGTTACAACAGGAGCTCTGGACTCTGTTGTACTACCTTTGGATATTGCTTCACCAAGACCAACTTCAATTGCGTCTTCTTTTATTACGATAGCTTTATGCCCCATTTCCTCAACCACGATCACTGCAGTTTCCTGGTCAATAACCTGATTAATTGTTGCCATTGCACCCAGGGTCATCATGATTTTAATTACTTCAGCTACTTTGACTGACATACGTTTAGCCAATTCGCCAACAGTAATTGTCTCAGGGATAAGGACTTCTCTAATAATGGGAGCAGTGGGAAGAGCAAATCCGTGAGTTAGAGATTCTTCAGCTTCTCGGTATTTTTCAGATTTTTCTGAGCCTTTACGCTTTTTAAATTTATTGCGACCACCGCGTCGATGTGCATCTTGCTCATCATCTTCACGATCAAATGTCTGATATTTAGGTTTCTTTTTCGCTTTCTTGAATTCGGCAGATTCTGATTCTGTACTTGCAATTTCAGGATGTTTCTTTTTACCAGCTTTGTCTACTTTGGGCTCTTCCTTTTTAGATGCTATCTGAACTTCTTCAATAATTGGTTCAACATCAAGCGTTTCAGAAGGAAGCTGATCTTCAGTGGCATTAGATTCAGTTATAGTTTCAGGTAACGATTCTTCTGTAGGTTCATGCTCTGATTCAGAAGTTTCGGATTGAACTGCAGCCGTGGTTTCACTCGATTCAATAATTTCTTCTGTATCCACTATTGTATTTTCTGTAATTTCAGTGGCAGTAACCTGCTCTTCCTCAAGCTTATGAACCTCAGGCTCATGAATTGCCTCTTCAACCTCAGGTTGTTCAACAATACTGCTGCGTTTTACAAAGGTCTTCTTTTTGCGAACTTCGATATTCACTGTTTTCCCACTGTGAGCATCATGGCCAACAGTCACTTGGGTCAAACTTTTACGTCTTAAGGTTATTCGCTCAGGTGCAGCACTTGTATCACGTGCAGAGCTACCCTTTAAATGATTCAGTAAAATTCGCTTTTGATCTTCATTCACAGTCTGTTGATCATCATTAAAAGATAACCCTGCTTCCTGTAACTGGTTCAATAAGCGCTCAACCGGGATACCAACGACTTGAGCTAATTGTTTAACCGTCACATCCGCCATATTTTAATCCCCTTTCAGCAGTTTTAATATAACTGCAAATATTCTAATACTACTTTCACCAAATTGGTGTATTTACTTTCAGAAACCATTTATCTATTGAAACCATGGTTCTCTGGCTTTCATTATTAATGCACCAGCTTGTTCTTCACTAATTCCTTCAATTTCTAACAACTCATCGACCGATTGCTCCGCAAGTTCTTCCATTGAAGTAATACCTTTACTGGCTAATTTATTCGCTAATTCGTCCGTCATACCGTCCATAGAGAGCAAGGAATCATCAGGTGATCCAGAAAGACCTTTGCCGGAAGTAAGAGCCATAGCAAGTAACGTATCATTCGCTCGGTTTCTTAGCTCCTCAACTATTTCCTCATCAAATTCTTCAATTGCTAACAACTCATCTTTAGGAACATAAGCCACTTCTTCGAGTGAAGAAAATCCGTGAGCAACCAAAAGGGCCGCAATTTCTTCATCGATTTCCAATGCTGAAGTAAAGAGTTTAACAATTTTGCTGGACTCTTCCTGATTTTTATTTTCAAACTCATCTGTTGTCATTACATTGAGAGTCCAACCAGTCAATTGGCTAGCTAATCGAACGTTTTGCCCATTTCGACCAATCGCTTGAGACAGTTGATCTTTCTCTACTGCCAAATCCATAGTGTGGCTGTCTTCATCAACAACGATAGAAGTAATATCAGCTGGTGCCATGGCATTGATTACGAGCTGCGCAGGATTATCATCCCATAATATAATATCAACACGCTCGCCACCTAACTCACTAGATACGGCTTGAACTCTGGCACCCCGCATGCCAACACAGGCACCAATCGGATCGATACGACCGTCATTCGTTTTAACTGCAATTTTAGCCCTATTTCCTGGATCACGAGCAGCAGCTTTAACGTCAATAATGTTCTCACCAATCTCGGGTACTTCGATGCGAAATAATTCGACTAACATTTCATTACGTGTACGACTCACAAATAATTGTGGTCCTCGAGCCTGAGGTGTAATTTCATATAAATAAGCTCGAACACGATCATTGGGTCTAAACATTTCGTGAGGTAGCATTTCAGATCGTGGCAAGAAGGCTTCAGCCTTACCGCCTAAATCGATAATGATATTATCACGAGTGACTTTTTTAACCGTTCCATATACTAATTGACCCAATTTACTACGAAATTGATCAATCACCAACTCACGTTCAGCTTCTCTAACCTTCTGCATTATGACTTGACGAGCTGTCTGTGCTTCAATACGTCCAAACTCTATAGAAGGAATCAACTCCTCAATCCGTGTTCCAATCTCAGCAGCAGGATTTCGTTCTTTGGCTTGTTCCAGTGTTAATTGATGGTCTGGATATTCTAGTTCGCTTTCTTCAACAACATCCCAATATCTGAATGTTTCATACTCACCTGTTCTTGGATCCAGCTTAATACGAACGCCAATATCCAATCCAAAAATTTTCCGAGTAGCAGACTCCAATGCGGCCTGAATGGCAAGTATAATAACTTCTTTACTAACGCCTCTTTCGTTTGATAACGCCTCAGCAACTAATAACAATTCTTTGCTCATTGTTCGCCTCTCTAGACTGTCAAATTTGCTTTCACAATATTTGAAAATAGTATTTCATGATGTTCATTGTTAATATCCAGTACTACTGAACTCTCTGAAGCGGAGACAATAGTTCCTAACAACTTGCGCTTACCATTTACCGGCTTAAACGTCTTCAACTGTACAGGTTGTCCTGCATAACGCTCATACTGCCAAGCACTAAATAAAGGTCTCGGAATACCTGGAGATGAGATTTCCAAACTATAATTTCCAGGTATAGGATCTTCAACATCGAGCAGCGCACTAATGTGTTTGCTCACTTCCTGACAATCCTCAATTCCAATTCCATCTGGCTTATCTATGTAAATTCTTAATAAAGAATGTTTACCCTGAGATAGATATTCACATCCCCAAAGTTCATATCCCATAGCACGAACAGTAGGTGCTAATAAGTGTACCAATTCATCTTGCATCATAGTATTTACAAACAAAAAAAGGGCGCACACGCCCAAGTCTGTATAACGACTCAGATTCGCACGGTACCCTATGAAACATAATAAAAAACCCCATAAATGGGGTTCTAATAAAGTGGTAGCGGGGGCAGGATTTGAACCTACGACCTTCGGGTTATGAGCCCGACGAGCTACCAGGCTGCTCCACCCCGCGTCAACTGAGGCCAAGTATACTGTGACTTGGCATTCTTAGCAAGTACTTTCGCTAAAGAAATCAAATTAATTAACAAAAGCATTAATGCACGCAGCAATTAATGCGCCAGGAAATATTCCCAAATACAACAAAGAAAGACAATTTATAGAAAATATAAATGTGTTTCCTTTGCTTATAGTAATTTGATCGTTGTGAACAGGTTGATCAAAATACATGATTTTAACAATGCGCAGATAATAATAGGCACCGATTACTGTAAACAGCAAGCCAAGTACTGCCACCCAGGTTAACTGAACATCGACCAGGGCTTTTAAAACGAGTAATTTTGTAAAAAATCCAACTGTTGGGGGTACACCCGCCATAGAGAACATAACAAGCAACATCATAAATGCCAACCATGGATTACGTTTATTTAACCCCTTTAGATCATCAATACTATCAATTTCCATGCCTTGCCTGGACATCAATACAATTATTCCGAATGCGCCAGCTGACATTAACGAATATATAAGGATGTAGTACAACGCTGCAGAGTAACCTGCTGCATTAGCTGCCAAAACACCAAATAAAGCATAGCCAATATGCGAAATTGCAGAATAGGCGAACAAGCGTTTGATACTTGTTTGTATGACTGCAAATAAATTACCTAGGCCAGCTGAGAGCAAGGACATAACCAGAATAATTTGTTGCCATTGAACGGTTATATCAACCAGACCAATTGTTAACAATCTGAACGCCATTCCCAATGCAGCAATTTTAGGAGCGGTACTAATGAATAGTGTTACAGAACTAGGTGCGCCTTGATACACATCTGGAGCCCACATGTGAAAGGGAACTGCTGCCAATTTAAATCCAACACCAGCCAGGATGAAAACCACAGCAAAAGCCATTATTGTATTTTGTTGTTGCCAATTGGCCGCCACAGCATTGGCTACATCTAACAAATCCAATTTACCTGTTGCACCATAAACTAAAGAAATACCATAAAGCAGCATTCCAGATGCAATAGCGCCCATAACGAAATATTTCATTGCAGCTTCGGATGCATCACTGTTGGTTCTTCTGATGGCTGTCATTGCATAAAGCGGCAAGGACATTAATTCAAGTCCAAGATATATGGTCAACAATGAGTGAGCTGAAACGAGAATCATCATACCCAGAGTAGAAAATAAACCCAATATATAATAATCACCCGAAGGGATTTTGCGCTCGTCGATGTAATTTCTGGAATAAATAAAACTTAATAGAACCGTTATATAAATAAATAACTTCATCAGGTGACCCACATCATCACTGATAAATAAATTATTGAAAATTAATAATTTAAAACTTCCCAGATACAGATAGCTCACACTGGCAGATAAAATTAAACCAGCACATGCAATGTAAAATGCGATGTCTGAATGTTTGTGGCGAACAAATAAATCAGCAAGCAAAGCAAGGCATGCGGTGACCAACACGATCATTTCAGGGAGTGCTACATGGAGATTTTCAAGTATTGCTATCATATTGTTTAACCTTGCGTTGTTACAATTTTGATTTATCGGCTAATGCCAATGTATGACTGACTGTTTGATGGACATATTCCAACATGGGTTTAGGATAAACCCCCATCGCAATAACCATCAAAGCAAGTAGAACATAAGCGCTTAACTCGAAACCTGATATATCTTTTAAGGCAGCAACCTTTTCATTGGCTACAGGACCGAAAATTACTCGTTTATACATCCACAAAGTATAAGCAGCTCCTATGATGAGCGTTAAAGCAGCCCAAAACGCAACCCAAAAACCTGCTTTTATACTGCCTAAGATAACCATAAACTCGCCAACAAAGCCGGAAGTTCCTGGTAATCCGGCATTTGCCATAGCAAAGAGCATAAAAAATGATGCAAAAATTGGCATGGTATTCACTATTCCACCTAAATCAGCCAGTTTTCTTGTGTGCATTCGCTCGTAAATATACCCTACACCAGCAAACATAGCACTTGAAACAAAAGCATGAGAAATCATTACCACTATAGCGCCTTCAAGAACCAAACCGGCACTACTTAATCCAGAGCTGTTTGCTATGGCAAATATGGCGAAGCAACCTAAAGTTACAAAGCCCATATGGGATATTGACGAATAGGCAATGAGTCGCTTCATGTCTTTTTGAATGATTGCTATTAATCCAATGTAGACGACTGCAATCAATGACAATACAACCATTAAAGTTGCATATTTACCGCATGCATCTGGAACTATAGGCAAAGAGAATCTGATGAATCCATAGGCACCAAGCTTTAAAAGAATTGCCGCAAGAATTACTGAACCTCCTGCCGGTGCCTCGGTATGTGCATCGGGCAACCAGGTATGAACAGGGAACATCGGTATTTTGATGGCAAAACCAAGAAAAAATGCAATGAAAATTAAAGTTTGCGCAGTCATTGATAATTTGATTGCATAAAAGGTTTCGATTTTGAACGACCCGGCTATGTAACCCATATATAAAAAACTGGCCAACATTAAAACAGACCCAAGGAACGTATACAGGAAAAACTTGATTGCTGCATAAACGCGATTTTCTGAACCCCATATACCAATGATTAAATACATTGGAATTAAAGTTGCTTCCCAGAATATGTAAAAAAGTATTGAATCCATAGCTGAAAAGACACCAACCAGAAGTCCCTGCATGATTAAGAATGCAGACATGTACTGAGCTACTCTTTTTGTGATGCTGTCCCAAGTTGCCAAAATAACAATCAGATTAGTAAATATGCTTAAGACAATCAATAATAAGGATAAACCGTCGACACCGAGACTGTAATTAATACCCAGTGAAGGCATCCAGGTAATTTCTTCAGTAAATTGCATGCTGAAGGATTGAAGATCAAATCCATTAATCAGCGGAACGCATAATATGAGACATAATATCACTGTAAATAATGATAAATAACGCGCTACATTCGGATTGCTATCGTCGCCAGTAAGGAGAACAAAAACTCCGCCTAATATAGGCAACCAAATTAATAAATTAAGCAAATGATGCATACCTTCACCTTATCTTCACTGTCATTTAGCTAAGAAACATAATCACATATGGCCTAGGAGATACATTAAGTATTTCCTTTGAGCTGGTTTAATCATGTTTAAGCGCTTTCGAAGCAAACTTCACCTGGATAGTTTTATAAGCTAATCCAGGAACGTTTGATTTCATATTAGCCGAGTATCAACCAGCACAAAAAACCCAATAACCCAAATACCATAACTGTTGCGTAATGATATAGATAACCACTTTGAATCGCACGCCCTTTAGCTGAACACCATCGAACAAAACGACTACTACCATTTACAACCAGGCCATCAATCAATTTCTGATCGCCAACAGCGTAAAGTACGCGTCCCAGCCCTTTTGATCCTTTAACAATAAAGAAATCGTTAAATCGATCAAATCCGTATTTATTTACCAATATAGTGTACAGGAAGGATAAATGGCGTGAACAATATCCCGGAATAGAAGGAACAGCGATATAGCAAATCCAGGCGATTAGTGCACCAGCCAAGGAAATCCAAAGTGTTAAAGAATGAACTGAATGAAGTGCACTTTCAAATGGTGATGTCACTTCTCTTCCTAATTCCAGTAACACATCATGTTCCGGCAGTGTAAATATTGAGGAGCTTAATAAAGTGGGATTATCAAACAGCATAGGCATATATAATACATAACCTAATATAATGGATGGTATAGCCAACAGAACTAGAGGAACCCATACTACCCAAGGTGATTCATGCACATGACTCAAAGTATGAGCATCCATTCTTGGTTTTCCGTGGAAGGTCATAAAGAGAGATCTAAAGGTATAAAGCGCTGTAACCATAGCTCCAACGGTTACACAAAAATAGGCATAACTGCTACCGGGGATTTGTGATAGCTGTGCCGCTTCGATAATTGTATCTTTGGAGTAAAAGCCTGAAAATGGTGGAAAAGCACAAAGTGCCAAGCTGCCTATTACAAAAGTAATATAAGTTATAGGCATTTTATTCCATAAACCACCCATTTTACGCATGTCTTGCTCGTGATGCATTCCAATAATTACAGAACCAGCACCGAGAAAGAGTAATGCTTTAAAACAAGCGTGAGTGAGGAGGTGAAACATCCCGGCACTATAAGCAGACACGCCCATAGCAACCATCATATAACCCAACTGAGACAAAGTAGAATATGCAACCACTCTTTTTATATCATTCATTACCAATGCGAGAATTCCAGTAAATAAGGCTCCTGTAGCTCCTATGACCAGTATCACACTCAACGCAGTTGTCGACAGTTCCATTAACGGAGAAACTCTTGCTACCATAAACACGCCTGCAGTAACCATCGTTGCAGCATGGATTAGAGCTGAAATTGGCGTTGGGCCCTCCATTGATTCAGGCAACCATACGTGAAGAGGGACTTGAGCAGATTTACCCATAGCACCGACATAAAGCAATATGCAAATCACCGTAATCAATGACCAGTCATGACCACTAAATAGTTGAATATTCTGACTAGCGAGATAGCTGGCACTTTTAAATACTGTCTCGTAATCCAAACTTCCTGTATAGGCAAATACCAGTGCAATACCCAGGACAAATCCAAAATCGCCTACTCTGTTGACTAAAAACGCTTTAAGACTGCCTTCGAGAGCAGATTCTTTTTGATACCAGAACCCAATCAGCAAATAAGATACTAATCCGACGCCTTCCCAACCAAAGAACAACTGAAGAAAATTGTTTGAAGAAACCAACATTAACATCATAAAGGTAAATAATGAAATATAGCTAAAAAAGCGTTGGTAACCATCGTCATCCGCCATATAACCAATACTATAGATATGCACCAGCAAAGAAACAAAATTGACGATAACCAACATCACAACACTTAGTGGATCAATTAAAAATCCTATGCTGAATTCATAAGGGATTAACAAACCACCGCTAGCCCAATTGTAAAGCACTGAATTTGTAGTTGGGATAAACCCTGAAAAGATACCCCAAGCTATGTAAATGGATAGCAAAAGCGATATTGAAACACCCAGGATTGTTACACTCTGGGCACCCACTCTTCCAATCTGATTACGAAAGAAACCGGCAATTGCTGATCCTGCCAGAGGAGCTAAAACAATTATTAGACAAAGTTGTTGTATACTCACAATGTTAACCTTTTAAATGATTCATCTTATCTACGTCTATATTGCCACGATTTCTATACAGCAACATAACTATGGCCAAACCAATAGCTGCTTCTGCTGCAGCTACTGTTAAAATAAAGAAGACAAAAACCTGACCGCCCAATTCATTGTAATAATGGGAAAATGCAACAAAATTGGTGTTAACTGACAATAACATTAATTCAACGCATACAAGAAGCAAAATGATATTTTTGCGATTCAACATGATGCCAACAAGGCTTAAACCAAATAAAATCGCACCTAATATCAGATAATTAATAACCGGTATCATAAAGGATTCCCCAATTTCATTTCTCTGATTTCATACTGATTAACTGAACTCGATCATTTCTGCGAGTCATAATCTGCTGTGTAATATTTTGTTTTTTTGATCGAACTGTTGTTCTATGTACTAACGTTATCGCTGAGATTATGGCCACTAGCAGTAGTACAGCTGCCAATTCAAACGCCAGAAAATAATCTGTATACAAAACCAAGCCCAGGGCTTCAGTATTCGATACGTTACTTTGCGGCTTTATTGTATTTTCATCACCAGGAGCAACAATGAGTTGAGAGCCATCAACTGTTACTTCCTGTTGAATCTGAGTTGTCGATTTAAATGAATCTGTTGGTACAGCTACCAGTAGAATTCCAACTAACAGTGCAACGACTATTAACCCAAATGGCAAGTATCGTAGAAAATGACTGGTCATACTTTCAACGTCAATGTTAAGCATCATTACTACGAATAAAAACAAGGTCATTACTGCGCCAACATAAACAAGCACCAGGATGAGTGCAAGAAACTCAGCCTCCATCAATATCCATAGCACCGAGCTGGCAAAAAATGTTAATACCAGAAATAAAACACATCGAACCGGATTATTCTGACTAATAACCATAAGTGCAGAACCTACAGCTAGAGCAGCAAAAATATAAAAAATTACCTGCAGTAATAATTCATTCATAGATCACCCCGTTATCGGTACTTTTCATCAGCAGTACGATCTGCTGCAAGTTTCGGTTCCATTAAATCACCCAATGCCAATAACTTTTCTTTGGTCATGATGTTCTGGCCACGTTCACTGATATGGTAGTGATGAACAGGGGTCACTACTATAGAATCAACCGGGCATGACTCCTCACACAATCCACAATTAATGCATTTGAACATATCAATGTCATAACGAGTGGTGCGCCGTGATCCGTCCTCGCGTTGTTCTGACTCAATTGTAATGGCTAACGCAGGGCATACCGCTTCACACAATTTGCATGCGATACAGCGTTCTTCACCGTTGGGATAGCGACGCAATGCCAAAACACCTCTAAAACGAGGGGAAATTGGTGTGAATTCTTCAGGAAACTGAATAGTCGTTTTCTTCTTAAAGAAATATTTCCCTGTTAACTTTAAACCAGATAAAAGTTCCCACAGAAGAAAACTGCGTACATAATGTCGAATATATTGATATGCTTTTTTCATCGGCTTCTCTATTAACCATTAAAACCAGGGTTTGAAGTGAGTGACAACCATTAATGCTGTAACTATTACCCAAACTATGGTGACAGGGATGAGTACTTTCCATCCTAAACGCATGAGCTGATCGTACCGATATCGAGGAAACGTTGCTCTAATCCATAAATATACAAATAGGAAGAAGCTTATTTTGAGTAATAACCAGACAAAGCCAGGAACTACATAAAATAAGTCATCCAGAAAAGAAACACCTTCAAAAGGGGACATCCATCCACCCATGAACAAAAGCGCCATTACAGTAGAAATTAAAATCATACTGGCGTATTCAGAAAGGAAAAAGATTGCGAAACCGATTCCCGAATATTCAACATGGAATCCAGCCACAATTTCAGATTCACCTTCCGCCAAGTCAAATGGTGCTCTGTTGGTTTCTGCAATACCTGCAATCCAAAAAACCAAAAATAGAGGTAGTAGAGGAATAAACCACCAATGCAGTATGCCTCCTTTCTGAGAGAGTACGATATCAGTGATATTCATACTGCCTGCAGCCAGTAAAACACCCACAAAGGCAAATCCCATTGCGATTTCATAGGACACTGTTTGAGCAGTACTTCTTAAAGCTCCGAACATGGCGTATTTGGAATTAGATCCCCAACCGGCTATAAGCACCCCGTAGACACCCAGCGAACTCATTGCGAAAAGGTACAACACCCCGGCATTAATATTGGCCAATACTACGCCTTCCTCAAAGGGAATTACGGCCCAGCCAGCAAGTGACGGTGCGAGAGCAAAAAGTGGAGCAATCACAAATAAATATTTATTTGATTTTGTTGGAACGATAATTTCCTTCGTTATCAACTTAATCAAGTCGGCAAAGGGTTGGAGTAAGCCTTTTAATCCAACTCTATTTGGGCCTATCCGTACTTGAATATATCCTATAACCTTGCGTTCTGCATAAGTAAGATAAGCAACACATAGCAGTAGCGGCACTACTATTACCAGTATTTTAATGATGATCCAAATTAATATGCTAATATTTTGAAGCATTTTAGTACCTATCTAGCGCTTAATAGTTATTGCAGCAAATGAATGACCTAAATCTACAGTCTCAGGCATCGCGTTTGCTACCCATACAACATCCGCCGCAATGCGCTCGTCACGTTTAAGCGGCAATGTTATCTCAATATCTCCCTGAGATACAGTAGCAATATCGTCTAATTTCAATCTATCTGCTGTTGCAGGGTTAATCCTTATACAGGCTGATTCAGAAGCAGCACATAACTGCAGTTCTTTTGCGTTTCGTACAATTGCATCAATCCGATATAGAGGCCATTCACCTACGCGAACAAGCGATTGGTTTATAACAGGAAGGGACTCTGGATAATATGGCGTGTAATCATGCTCCATCGTCATTGCAGCGCACTCTTTTACTTCAGATAAAATTTCCTCTGTTGAAGTATATTCAAAATCCTTGCAATGCAATAAGTTACCCAGCACTCTTAAAACCTTCCAGGCTGGGCGTGATTCTTCAAAAGGTAATAAAGCGCCCTTTACGGTTTGCCATGTATTATCTACATTAATGTAAGTCCCGGATGTTTCTGCAAATGGGGCTATTGGTAGAATTACATCAGCATAATCGAGCATTGAATCATGCTGATACGCCGATAACATCACTACAAACTCAGCAGCGAGCATGGATTGTCTGGCACCATAGGGATTGGCAAAATCAAATCCAGGCTCCACAGCCATTAAAAAATATCCCTTCAATTTGGCATTTAATGCTTCGTGTACATTCATGCCTGGCTCGGCAACAGACTTCCCTGCTACTGTTCTGTGTGGCAACATTCCCGCCATGCAGGCACCAGCAGAATTAGCGCCAGTGGTTAACCTAAGAACATTAGCGCCACTTAATTGTTTAATCACTGCAATCAAGGTACGTATTATTGATGCATCAGGATGATTTTCACAAATCGCTCCAGTGACAATACATGCATTCTCTTCTTTTAATAAAGCCGCTACAGTGTTGGAAAATTGATCTGCTTCAAGGCCAATTAAGAGTTTTTGTACTTCCTCTGGCAAGTTTTTAACATTTGGTGTCAATGCAAGAGCCAGTCTGGCCAGTTGCATTGGCATTTCTAATGGAGAAATAACTGTTTTGCCATCCAACTCGAAACGATAATCATAATCAACAGGATTAATAGCATGGATTTTTGCTCCATTTCGATAAGCCTTTCTTACGCGTACTCCTGCCAGCGGAACTTCTCTGTCGATATTACATCCGACAAGTAATATTGCATTTTGATGTTCTATATCAGCATAAGGAATAGAACTGCCTGGAGTTGTGCTTTGGTTATCCTGATCTCGGAAATCAATTTGTTGAAGTCTGTGATCAATATTATGCACACCAATTTCACGCATTAATTTTTGTAAAAGATACATTTCTTCTAATGTTGACGAACTGGATGCGAAGGCAGCCATTTGTTCAGCACCATTTTGTTTAATTACGCGGCTGATACCATCGGCAGTAAATTTCAGAGCGGTTTCCCAATCAACTGTTTCCCATTGACCGTTACGCTTAATTTGGGGCTTTCCTGCACGTGATGTGCTTTTTAATCCCAGATAGCTGAATCTGTCTCTATCGGATAACCATGTTTCATTAATGCCTTCATTTTCTTTGGGTACTGCGCGCATCAAAACATTGTTTCGAGTATGCAGATATATATTAGAACCCAGGCAATCATGAGGAGCAATGCTATCATGCTGAGTTAATTCCCATGACCGTGCAGTAAATCGATATGGTTTAGACGTTAATGCACCTACAGGACATAAATCGATAATGTTTCCAGAGACCTCTGAGGTCATGCTATGCTTTACATAGGTACCGATTTGCATGTGTTCACCACGGCCAGTAGCGCCCAGTTCTCTTACACCTGCAACTTCATCACCAAATCGAACACAACGCGTGCAATGTATACAACGAGTCATTTCAGTAGAGATCAACGTACCTAAATCATCATCCTCAACTGAACGCTTACTCTCAGTATATTCAGAGTGGTCATCACCAAAGCCCATGGAAACATCTTGTAATTCGCACTCGCCACCCTGATCGCAAATCGGGCAATCCAGCGGGTGATTTATTAATAAAAACTCCATAACTACTTTCTGTGAATGCAAGGCTTGTTCGGATTTAGTATATACTTTCATTCCGTTCGTTATCGGAGTGGCGCAAGCAGGTACCGGCTTTCTTCCATTTTCAACTTCAACCAAACACATACGGCAGTTAGCCGCCACTGACAGTTTTTTATGATAGCAAAAACGAGGAATATGAATACCCGCTTCATCTGCTACTTCAATGATCATTTTACCGTTTTCGACTTCAAATGTTTTACCGTCAATTTCAATAGTAGCCATGGTCTAACCTTCTCAATTATGCTGCAACGATCGAGCGTTTATGCTTAATGAAATAATCAAATTCATTATAAAAATGTTTAATGAAACTTTGCACTGGCCAGGCAGCAGCCTCGCCCAAAGCACATATGGTTCGTCCTTCAATGTTATTAGCAACATTGACCAGTTTTTCAATATCCCCCGGCTCACCATGGCCGTGTCTGATTCGATGTAATAATCGAACCAACCAGCCTGTACCTTCGCGACAAGGTGTACACTGACCGCAAGATTCTTCCATATAAAATTCTGAAATGCGATATAAAGCATCCACCATGCACGTTGTTTCATCCATAACAATTACGGCTCCAGAACCAAGTCCTGAACCTGCTTTCTGGATGCTGTCGTAATCCATATCCAGTCCAAGCATTACATCACCAGGTAAAACTGGCATGGAAGTTCCGCCAGGAATAACGGCTTTAATTTTACGATTTTCCAAAACCCCACCGGCCAAATCAAGAAGAGTCTTAAATGGTGTACCCAACGGGATCTCAAAATTTCCTGGTTTGTTTATATGCCCACTCACACTAAAGCATTTTGTTCCGCCATTGTTCGGCTTGCCCAGTTTAAGGAACCACTCGCCACCTTTTTCCATGATAACCGGGACGGAGGCAAATGTTTCGGTGTTATTAATCGTAGTGGGTTTACCATACAAACCATAATTAGCTGGAAATGGGGGTTTAAATCGTGGTTGACCTTTTTTACCTTCTAATGAATTTAGAAGCGCTGTTTCTTCACCACATATATAAGCGCCAGCACCTAAATGGTTGAACAGATCAAAATCGACCCCAGAGCCCATAATATTTTTGCCAAGTAATCCAGCAGCATATGCTTCTTTTAATGCCTGCTCGGTGCGCTCATAGGGTAACCAAAATTCACCTCGAATATAGTTATATCCAACAGTTGCGCCCATAACGTATCCCGCAATGGCCATACCTTCAATAAGTTGGTGCGGATTTAAACTTAAAATTTCTCTATCTTTACAAGTACCCGGTTCCCCTTCGTCCGAATTACACACGACGTATTTTTGAACGGGAGAATTACGGTTCATAAAACTCCATTTTAGTCCTGTAGGGAAACCTGCTCCACCTCGTCCGCGCAGTGCAGACGTTTTTAACTCATCTATGATTAATTGAGGAGAGGTTTGTTCTTTTAATATCTTACGCCACGCACTATATCCACCAACACTTTCATAAGTAGATAGAGTCCATGGCTCTGGTAAATGAACTGTTCGATAACAAACCTGATTTAATTCAACCATGTCTAGCACCTCTATCTCTTATTGGTATTGTTCCAACACCGCATCAATTGATTCCGCAGTGAGATTTTCATGATAATCTTTATCGACCTGCATCATTGGTGCATTAACACAGGCTCCCAAACACTCTACTGACCTTAAGGTAAAACGCCCATCATCGGTTGTTTCACCCAGTTTAATACCCAGTTTTTTCTCTAAATGCTCTACCACACCCGCAGAGTCTCTTAATAAACAGGAAATATTGGTGCAGACATTAACCAAATGCTTTCCTACTGGTTTATGTTCATACATCGTGTAAAAACTGGCAACTTCATACACAGCAATTGGAGCCATATCAAGATACTCTGCTACTGCATCCATTAACTCTGGTGTCAAATGCCCATGTTCTTCCTGAACTATACGCAAAGCACTCATTACTGCAGATTGCTTCTGATCAGCTGGGTATTTCTCAATCCATTCATTAATTTCATGCATACGTTTTGCCGGCATAAATTGGTGTAATATTTTTTCTGAAGTATCAGACATATCTAAACCTTTATCTTGTTTGTTTTTACACTGCCTTTTCAGGCAAGTACTGGATCTCAATTAGCGATCTATCTCACCAAATACTATATCCTGGCTTGCCAGAACAGCCACACCATCTGCAAGCATATGACCTCTTACCATCTCATCAAAACTGGATAAATGAGCAAAACCCGGTGCACGAATTTTCATACGGTACGGTTTATTTGCACCATCAGAGATCATATAAATACCAAACTCACCTTTTGGCGCTTCCACTGCAGAGTAGACTTCGCCACGTGGCAGACAAAAACCTTCAGTAAATAATTTGAAGTGGTGAATTAAGGACTCCATATCGTGCTTCATTTCAACACGACGAGGTGGGGTGATTTTATGGTCATCAATTTTCACTGGACCTGGATGCTTTCTAAGCCATTCAATACATTGCCTGATAATACGGTTTGATTGCCGTAGTTCTTCAATACGTACCAGATAACGATCGTAACAATCCCCCTTCTTACCCACGGGAATATCAAAGTCAACTTTATCGTACGCAGCATAACTCTGCTTTTTACGTAAATCCCAAGCCACACCTGAACCCCTTAGCATTGGACCGGTAAAACCCCATTGCAAAGCATCTTCTGGCGAGACTACACCAATATCAACTGTACGTTGTTTCCATATTCGGTTATCGGTTAAAAGTGTTTCGTATTCATCGACGCAATGAGGGAATCGCTCTGTGAATGCCCAGAGAAAATCCAAAAGACTACCTTCCCTGTTTTGATTCATTTTTTCTACTTCACGTTCATTATGCCAACGTGAAGGCTTATATTTAGGCATTGAATCAGGTAGATCTCTTGCTACACCACCAGGACGATAATAGGTCGCGTGCATACGGGCTCCTGAAACCGCCTCATAACAATCGAACAGATCTTCACGCTCTCTGAAACAGTACAAGAACACAGTCATTGCACCCAGGTCAATTGCAATTGCTCCTACCCAAAGCAAATGGTTGAGTATTCGAGTGACCTCATCAAACATGGTACGAATGTATTGCGCGCGGATCGGGGCTTCTATACCCAATAATTTTTCAATTGATCTGACGTAAGCGTGTTCATTACACATCATGGACACATAGTCCAGGCGATCCATATAGCCGATGCTCTGCAAATAGGGTTTTGTTTCAGCTAATTTCTCTGTTGCCCTATGAAGTAGGCCAATATGAGGATCAGCACGAACTATAGTTTCACCCTCCAGTTCAAGTACCAAACGCAAAACACCATGCGCTGCAGGGTGTTGAGGGCCAAAATTTAAAGTATAATTCTTTAATTCAATCATTTGCCATCACCCTCATTACCTGTGTAACGATTATCATTACGAATTACTTTAGGCACCCCAATTCTGGGCACAATATCGACGGGAGCATAGATGACCTTTTGCAACTTTGCATCATAGCGCATCTCAACATGACCACTAAGAGGAAAATCTTTACGAAACGGATGACCAATAAAGCCATAGTCAGTCAATATACGTCTAAGATCTGGATGGCCTTCAAAAAGAATACCAAACAAATCATATGCTTCACGTTCAAACCAGTTGGCACTTTTCCAAAGGTGATGTACTGATGGGACTATTAAATGTGCTTCGTCTATAAACAGCCTGACTCGTAAACGGTGATTTTTTGTTGTTGAAAGAAGATGGTATACAACCGCAAATCTGGGTTTATCGAGTGCATATGCTCTCGCCTCTTGACGCTCTACACCTCTTGAAAATCCATTTTCGGTAGCAGAATCGGTCTCCCAGTCATACTCACCGTAGAGTAAATAATCAACACCACAAATATCTATAAGCTGATCAAAAGAAAAGGATTCTCTATCTCGCAGTTCAAGCATTATGGGTAATAAATTGCTTTCATTACATTCAATGGTCACTTCATTATGAGCAATATTTATATTGCTTATGTGACCCGCTAATTCAGCATTGAGCTGTTCAACCAAAAAATCGTTTTTAGTCATCTAATTTGCACCTTTGATGCTCTTAAGCTTCTATTATTTGTTTACGTCTGATTTTATTCTGTAATTGAATGATGCCATAGAGAAGTGCTTCGGCAGTTGGTGGACAACCAGGCACATAAACATCTACCGGAACGATACGATCACATCCTCGCACTACAGAGTAAGAGTAATGATAGTATCCGCCGCCATTAGCGCAGGAACCCATTGAAATGACCCAGCGTGGTTCAGGCATTTGGTCGTACACTTTACGTAAAGCAGGAGCCATTTTGTTGCACAAAGTACCCGCTACAATCATTACATCCGATTGACGTGGACTTGGGCGAAAGATTATCCCAAATCGGTCAAGATCGTAACGCGCAGCACCAACATGCATCATTTCCACAGCACAACATGCCAAACCAAAAGTCATAGGCCACATTGAACCACTACGAGCCCATCCAACAAGTTTATCGACCGAAGTCGTTATAAAGCCATTTTTTTGCAATTCTGCAACCGCCATAGCTAGCCTCTAAGCAGTTAATTAATAATAAACTCAATAATTGTTTGAACATTTACGAGATAAAGTTACTCCCACTCTAAAGCACCCCGTTTCCACTCGTAAATAAATCCAATAACTAATAAGCCAAGAAATAGCATCATACCTGCAAACCCAAACCAGCCAATCTTGCGCAGAGCTAAAGCCCATGGAAAAAAGAAGGCGGTTTCCAAGTCAAATATGATGAACAATATAGCAACCAGATAAAAACGCACATCGAAGGGAATATGCGAACTTTCAAATGCGCCAAAGCCGCATTCGTAAGGAGCGTTCTTGGCATCGTCGGGGCTTCTCTTTGAAAATAAAGAGCCAGCGCCTATCATCGCCAGGCCTAATCCTAAGCCAACGATAATAAAAACGAGAACGGGTAAATATTGAGATAGCATCAGTTCACCTTGCTCGGATTATAAATGGTGCCGAAGGCCGGACTCGAACCGGCACGGCTTACGCCACCGCCCCCTCAAGACGGCGTGTCTACCAATTCCACCACTTCGGCATGTCTTGTCAAACTTTCCGTTATGTTACCCTCGATTTTATGAAAAAACCATCACTTTAGACGCAAGACTCAATATAAACACTGAGGGTTGTCTCAGGATGAAAATTTCCACAATCCGTTCAGGACTTCATAATGGAACATTATATTTATTATTTTTTTACATCTGTACTACTATCAACCGGAACTGGTACTGAGCTTACTGGTACAGTTGTCTGTTGAGGGATAGCTTGCTGCTCTGCTTTTTGGTATTGCGTAGAAACCAAATAGGATAACATTAAGCTAGTGACAAAAAATGCCATCGCCAAACCACCGGTTAATTTAAATAAAAAGCCTCCGGTACCCTGACTTCCAAATAAAGTATTTGACGCCCCAGAACCAAAAGCTGCGCCAATATCAGCGCCTTTACCATGTTGTATGAGCACTAAGCCTATCAAGACTACAGCAACCACTACATGAATCATTAATATCAATTGATACATTTGACAATTTCCACAAACTGTTTCGCGTTCAACGATGCGCCCCCTACCAAACCACCATCGATATCTGGCATGGCAAATAATGCCTTGGCATTATTTTCGTTCACACTGCCTCCATAGAGAAGTGTTAAACGCTCAGCATCACTATTATTTACATCGGCAACCACTTCTCTTATGAACTGATGTACCTCTTGTGCCTGTTCTGGCGTTGCCGTGTTACCCGTGCCTATAGCCCAAACAGGTTCGTAAGCAATTACACAATCTGAAAAACATTGTTTATTATTTTCGCTTACAGCATGCAATTGTCTGGCAATTACTTGCTCTGTTTGTCCTTTTTCACGCTCAATAAGCGTTTCACCTACACAAAGAACAGGTATCATACCATGATCTTTTACATGGTGGAATTTTTGTGCGACAAAATTTTCATCTTCATGAAAATATTGTCTTCGTTCAGAGTGTCCCACCAAAACGTAACGACAGCCAAACTCTTTTATCATCGGCGCTGACAGTTCACCAGTATAAGCGCCGGCATCCTTTGGGTAAACATTTTGTGCGCCTGTTTTAATAGGTGATTCACCTAATATCTCTTTAATCAAGGAAAGGTAGATGCTTGGAGGCATAATCACCGTCTCTACACAGGAATCCGATGTAATCTGATCTTTCAACTGGTTAGTCAATTGAACCACCAGCTCCAGGCGACCATTCATTTTCCAATTTCCAGCAACTATTTTACGTCTCATAGCCCCTCCCTATTTCAGGTTCGGACTATACCCAAACTTCGCTCAGATGTGTAGCATTATTCTGTGTTTTTTTTAGTATTGTTTATCTACAATTTTTACATAAAATGTGAATATCCTACTTGCTTAGTCCCGTTATTTCGTTAGAATCCTAATGACTGTACAAGGAGGGTATACCAATGAATGAGATCATACTGCAATTATTGAATGAAATTTCTGCTTTAAAACACCCAATTGATCCGCTGATTTTAAAAAACCTCTTCGACAAAACTCTGTTTTTAACAGAGGAACCATCCGCTGAATATATAGAACATTTCAATGTACTTAAACGGTTGCATGAACTGGCTGTTGAGTACAACAAATACAACAACCAATTAGCTGATCTGGAGCATACAATCCAAACCCATGCTGAATTATGTCAGCAAATTGAACTGACACAAAGTCAAATAACTGATTTACAAGAACGTATTCACCAACTTAAAAGTACTTTATTGCCAATTTATAAGGATATTGAAATCAAAGCCAATGAGTTTACTTTAGCCTCTGATCCATTAGCCGTAATCAAAACAAAAACATCTTTTGTTGAAAAGAAAACAAAAGTAGCTGAATTTTCGTCGAAATTGGTCAATATACGCACTGAAATTGATAATCGTATCGGCAAAGCCAAGCTAGTCATCAACAAATCCAAATTTGATACACTCGCAGCTGAACTGAACGAACTCGATATCACTTGCTCACACAATCAATCGGCTCAACACATTCAAAACATCATCAGCAAGGTTTCCTCTGAAACAGAATTTTTTTCAACCATGCAGAAAACCGCTCTCTTTCTTCAAAAGAAATTTTCTGAGCGGCTTTCCAATGAGAACCTGCCGATACGTATTAGAGAGCTTGAACAGGAACAAGAAGAGCTGACTGAACACAAACATGATATTGAAACTCAATTAGCTAATAATTCTTTAGATGAAGATGTAAAAATTCAATTAATTCAAGAGTTTACCTCCAGCGCTGATAGAGACGCCTTGATATGTTCATATCGAAAAAAAATGGACTCGTTCTTAACTTATTTGGATCCCGTAGCATGGACTTTGTGGGGAATAAACCTTGTTACACTACAAGATGGTAATAGAAAACATGATGAGGAACAACGCACTATCTCTCTTTCAGTTAAATTCCTTGAATTACTAACCAAGAAAAGTGAAACAGAAAACAAGCAGCTTAACATTACAAAAAGTATTATTGCACTTCAAGCTGAAAAAAATAAAGCACAACTTGTTGATCCACCCCAAATTCATGATACTCCAACCAATTCGATCAACACCCTGGAGCGTTCTGAGTTAGTTTCTGAAGCATTGCAGTTATTATATGACCTGCCACCCTCATCCTATACGGCAACTATGGTCCTCAATGAAAATTCACCGGACATGCATTTTTTAGAGACCATCATCCTGAATATTCCTGCTATATCGTATACTCTTGAAAGAAAAGGTACCGCGTTAACTAAGCTTAATGAATTATTTCTTATATTAAATGAGATTAATCGATTAAGAGCAGACTTTAATTTAATCTCTGATCACGATATTCTATTACCCACCATCCAAGATGCAAAAAATGAAGAGAAGACTTTTCCAGCTCTAGAAGAACAAAAAGATGAATATACAAAGCTCATAGGACTATGCGATTCTTATCTTCAGGACGCCCTGACTTATGACAAACTGGCTCAACAACTCACCCAAACTGTCGAATTGCAGAAGCAACTAAAATCCCATTTAAAAAGACCACCGAAAGAGGGTGTACTGGAGTCCATATCAAATCATCTAACTACCTTAAAAGATGTGATTTCCCTAAAATTAAACCAATTGATTGAATTACCAGCACCAGCAACCATAAACCTCAAAGCTGAAGAATCCAAAGAAACCCATTGGGATTCAAACCGCTCTGATAATTCGACAATATCGCAAGAAGATCCTGTTTATAGCGACTCACCACAGCCAACTATTTCAATTAATGTATTTTCGACTACTGCTCAAGAGCAATTGGAACCAAAGCAGAAGTTGAGCGAGGAATCTGAACCTTCAACGATAACACTTCCAGAACCTAGCCAATCAGACACAAAATCTCCTGAATTGGGACTATTTCCAGAAGAGTCATCTGATGAGTCGTTGTCGTGTTCATCTGAAGATGCAGATTCTGATTGGACATCTGAACTCGACTCACCATCTAACTCTGATGAAGCTCAAGAATACACTGATTCATCCAGCGATTATGAAAATAATAATTCTGATCTCCTTGATGAACGCTTCCCTGCATTTTCAAATTTATCACCACCACAGTCCCCTCCAAATCCAGTAGATTATTACCTGGATGCTCCTTCTGATGAAGACCATTCTGGTTCAGTTAGCTCTGATAAGGATTCACCTGACAATGAAACGGATTTAGTGGAACATGTAGTTTCACCTCGAAGCCAGATTATTGCTCCTAAACCTAGCTTTCTGGTTGTAAATCTTGCTGAAAATTCAGATCAACAAAGCTCAAGACAAGACTGTCAGCAATCGTTAGATCATCACATTGCCTTAGCTGCCCCACTAAGTCCAATATCGGAAAATGAATGCAGCACCGCCAGTACACCTGACAATTCCAGTTGCTCAGCTGAGGATTTAACTTCTGAAGATCGTGAAGATTATTCTCTGCAGAATCATAATCTTCTTAATACCATCAAATGGCATCATGAGATTCTGGGTTATCTGAACAGATTACCTAATGTGTTGCAAAAATGGTATAAAGAACTCTACCTCGAAATAAAATTTCAGCTTAATAATGAATTAAATTGTTACAAAGCGGCACATATTGTGCGCGATATTTTATTTGAAGTGGAACATATGAATAACACCGATGTACTGAATGCCTATATGCGTCTGTGTCCTCAACCCTCACAAGGCATTGAAGCCTTACTTGCAATAAAACCTTCATTATTCATAACAGATGAACCCTATAATGAATCAGACATTATGATGGATTGTCCAAAAGAATTAAAAAAACATTATGATCATTATTCCAGATTAAAGAAAGAATACCCCATTGAAGCTGAATTATTCCTACAGGCAGTACGTTCGGTACATATGATGCAACTCTATGTAAAATTACCCAATCGAACTATTACAGCGGATCAGATCCCTTCGCTAGCAACAGATCCTCGTTACGACCCCTTAAAACGCCATAGGGGGTTTATGAAACTCTGGGAGTTTTTAGAAGATCTTTACAGATTTATTTTGGGCAAAATTCAAAATCAACCAGTATATGAATATTCTAAAAAACCGTGTTTATTTAATACTAAATCACATCGATTAATTAAGGAAGCAGATGAAATGATGCATGATCTGCTTCCATTAAACACACCTTAAACAGGAGCTTGTGAGCTATTCGCTTCTCGATCAATGAGGCTGATGTCGTCACATAATTGTTGAGCGTACTGCTTTACAATTGACTCATCAGCTCCTTCAACCATGACTCTGAGCAATGGTTCAGTGCCTGAAGGCCTCAGTAAAACACGGCCTTGACCTTTCAACGTACCTTCAAGTGACTGAACCGCTTTTATAACCTGCGGATTTGATGCCAACATTGCAGCGCGATCTGTTTTCAAATTAACCAGAGATTGAGGCAGCAAAGTAATTCCCTGAGTCAACTCCTCTAAAGTTTTATCTTGTTTCATCATAATGGATAAAACCTGGAGTGCAGCAACTATTCCATCACCAGTTGTCGTCTTGTCGAGGCACACAATATGCCCCGATGTTTCGCCGCCAATCTTCCATTCATTTTCACGTAGTGCTTCTAATACGTATCGATCACCAACTTTAGAGCGAACAAAAGGGATATTTAGTGCTGACAGAGCCAATTCCAAGCCATAATTACTCATCAAAGTACCGACAACTCCTCCATGCAAAACATTTCTTTGCTGTCGATCTTTAGCAATAATATAAAGAATTTGATCTCCATTGATTAAATTACCTTTGGCGTCCACTAAAATCAGCCTGTCACCATCGCCATCTAACGCAATACCAATATCAGCACCAGTACTTAGAACCTTGTTTTGCAATAATTCAGGTGAAGTAGAACCACATTTCTCGTTAATATTAAAACCATCTGGCCTATCCCCAATAGCAACAACAGAAGCACCCAATTCAGAAAAAACGTTGGGCGCGATGTGATAAGTCGCTCCATTAGCACAATCGACAACAATTTTTAACCCGGATAATCGTGACATAGAAGGTATCGTTGATTTGCAGAATTCAATGTATCGGCCTGCAGCATCATTAATTCTAGTTGCTTTACCCAGGTTAACCGAAGGCACTGTCTGCAACTGCTTCTCAAGTTCGGCCTCGATCAGAAGCTCAACACTGTCCGGAAGTTTTCCACCATCAGCAGAGAAAAACTTAATTCCATTATCTTCAAATAAATTATGTGAGGCACTAATAACAATTCCTGCATTCGCTCTTAGAGTCTGCGTCAAATAAGCAATTCCTGGAGTTGGCATAGGTCCCAATAGTGCTACATCGACACCAGCGGCAGACAGTCCTGCTTCCAGAGCGGACTCGAGCATGTATCCCGATACACGCGTATCTTTACCTATAACCACTTTCTTGCGATGTCCATTGCCAAGCACCCGGCCAACCGCCCACCCCAGCTTTAAAACGAACTCCGGATTAATACTTGATAAGCCCACGTGCCCTCGTATGCCATCAGTACCAAAATATTTACGTTGACTCATCCTTACCTACCTTTTAATTAATTCAACCAAAACAGTGTTTAGACCATTCATCATCGTACTAAAATCCAATAGTAATAATGAACAAAATGTGTTCATTTCTTTCGAACCGAATCCTGTATTGCATTCACTGGATAGTCAAATCTGAATCATCTACACACGTTGTACACAATATAAATTTATTCAGCCAGCCTGACATACTGCATCAATCATGTGTAAGGCTTGCTGTGTTTCATTAACATCATGTGTTCTTAAAATCCCGACACCGTTCAGTGCAGCATAAACAGAAAGGGAGAGACTGCCAATCAATCTCTGATTTACTTCTTTTCCAAGAACCGCCCCTATTGTGCTTTTACGCGAGACACCTAAAAGTACAGGTCTATTTAAGTAAGTAAACTCATTGATCCGTTTCATCAGATGAAGGTTATTTTCTACTCGCTTACCAAAACCAAATCCTGGGTCAATAATTAACTGTTTTCTATTAATTCCTGCTTTCTCACAGGCATTAATACGTTCTAAAAAAAATTGTGTTAACTCAGACATCACTCCGAGAGGATATCGCGGATTATCTTGCATGTTTTGAGGGTCACCCTGCATATGCATCAAACAAACAGGGACGTTCAGTTGAGCTGCCATCTCAAGTGCACCCTCTTTTCTTAACGCATAGATATCATTAATGATATTCGCTCCAGCGCCCACTGCAGCATTCATTACCGGAGGCTTATAGGTATCAATCGATATACAAACATCCGAGTTTTTTCTAATTTGGTCAATCACGGGCAGAACTCTTGATAATTCTTCATCAAGAGAAACGTAAGTTGCGCCAGGTTTTGTTGACTCACCACCAATGTCAATTATATCTGCGCCTTGGGCAATTAAATTAAAAGCATGCTCGCAGGCTCTATCCGTAGATAAAAAGTTTCCGCCATCAGAAAATGAGTCTGAAGTAACATTCAATATCCCCATAATGAGTGGCTTTTGGAAACTGGTGGGAAAATCCGGCTGGCTTCTTTCTTCAAGCCAGCCTATAAATTGTTCTGGTGTCACCCGAGTACCTCTGTTAACAGCTTGAACATAACAAATCAATGCTCTTCAGCTGGATTTTCTATGGTTTCACCATTAACTGGTTTTGCAGTTGTGTCGTTGGATGCTTCTGTTTTTTCTAGAGGTTTTGATGCACCCCAGCCAGCTGGTGGCGAAGGTTCTTTTCCAGACATGATTTCTTTAATCTGATCCGCATCAATAGTCTCATACTTAATTAAACTCTCAGCCATCAGATGCAATTTATCCATATTAGCAACCAGGATTTCTTTCGCTCTTTGATAATTTCTATCAATAATAGCTCGAACTTCATCATCAATTTGCTGTGCGGTTCGATCTGACATTTCTTTATGTTTGTTCATTGATCGACCTAAAAATACTTCTTCCTCTTCTTCTCCAAAAGTTAGAGGCCCTAAGGTTGACAGCCCCCAGGTAGTAACCATTTTACGAGCTATTTCAGTTGAACGCATAATATCATTTGAGGCACCAGTGGTTACACTTTCGAGACCAAAAATAAGCTCTTCAGCAATTCGTCCGCCAAATAAACTGGATAACTGACTTTCCAAACGACGTTTACTATGACTGTATCTGTCTTGTTCTGGCAAGAACATCGTTACCCCCAGGGCTCTTCCGCGAGGAATGATAGAGACCTTATACACGGGATCATGCTCAGGCACTGACAAACCTACTATGGCATGTCCGGCTTCATGATAAGCAGTAAGCTTTTTCTCATTGTCATCCATCACCATGGACCGCCTTTCAGTACCCATCATGATTTTATCTTTTGCTTTTTCAAGCTCGATCATACCCACTTTACGCTTGTTCGCACGAGCAGCAAAGAGAGCGGCTTCATTCACCAGGTTGGATAAATCAGCACCGGAGAAACCTGGAGTCCCTCTGGCAATATCCATGACTTCAACACTGTTATCTACAGGTACTTTTTGCAAATGAACTCTTAATATTTGTTCACGACCCCTGATATCAGGCAAAGGCACAACAACTTGTCGGTCAAAACGTCCGGGACGCAACAGAGCAGGATCCAGGACATCCGGACGGTTAGTCGCGGCAACAACAATAACTCCTTCACTGCCTTCAAAACCATCCATTTCAACTAAAAGCTGGTTAAGCGTTTGCTCGCGTTCATCATGTCCACCACCAAGGCCCGCCCCCCTATGCCGACCCACTGCATCAATTTCGTCGATGAAGATAATACATGGAGCATGCTTTTTGGCTTGTTCAAACATATCTCGGACACGAGATGCGCCTACACCCACAAACATTTCCACGAAATCGGATCCGGAAATAGTAAAGAAAGGAACTTTTGCTTCCCCTGCTACAGCCCTGGCAAGCAAGGTTTTACCAGTACCAGGAGAGCCAACCAGGAGAACGCCTCGAGGAATTCGTCCCCCCAGGCTTTGAAATTTGGTAGGGTCACGTAAGAAGTCAACCAACTCTTTAACCTCTTCCTTTGCTTCATCGACACCTGCCACATCAGCAAAGGTAACTTTGACCTGGTCTTCACCGAGCAATCGTGCTCGTGACCGACCAAACGACATAGCACCACGACCACCGCCGCCTTGCATTTGTCGCATAAAAAATATCCAGACACCAATTAAAAGCAGCATGGGGAACCAGTTGATAAACAGATGCAAGAGAAAACTCTCTTGTTGCTTTTCCTGGCCGCTAACATCCACTTTGCCTTTTAACAGTTCACCTAAAAGTGCGTTATCCTGCATTGGCATATAAGTGACAAAGCGTTTATTATTTTTTGTCATCCCTTTGATGATCTTGTTATCTTCAATAGTAACTGAGTTCACCATGCCTTGATCGACTTCTTTCAAAAACTGGCTGTAAGAAACTTTCTCAGCAACAGAGTTTCGAGGACCAAAATTACTGAAAACAGAGACTAGCACAATCGCTATAATCAGCCATAAAAATAAATTCTTAACCATGTCGTTCAAAGTATTAACCTCATTAGTTACTTACAGCTTTGTTATGAGAACGATAATATAACCCTTGTAAATGAAGTTGCTTGTAATGGTGCATCTTTATCCTTCAAGAGATATATATAAAGCTACTATAAATTATAGCCCTTTGCCAGCAAATAGGTTTCTTTTGAACGAGATCTTGAAGCTGATGGTTTACGAATAACCACTCGCTCAAAAGATGCTCGCGCTTGTTTCACTAATTCATCAAACCCAGAACCATGAAAAATTTTAACTAACATAGAGCCCCCCGGTTTTAACATTTTTTCTGCAAAATCAAAAGCCAGCTCTACTAAATACATGGCGCGAGGTATATCTATAGCCGAACTTCCGCTCATATTTGGGGCCATATCTGATAATAACAAGTCCACACTACGTTCTGGAATTAAATTAATTAATTCCTGTAATACGATATCTTCCCTAAAATCTCCCTGAATAAAAGTTACGTCGGGCAATGAATCCATAGGGAGTATATCTAAAGCAACAATATGACCTTTACCATTTAATCGTTCAGATACGTACTGCGTCCAGCCACCTGGTGCCGCACCTAAATCAACAACGGTCATTCCTGGCTTCAGCAGCAGTTCCTTTTCATCCACTTCTTTAAGTTTATAAACAGCGCGGCTTCTGTAGCCTTCTGCCTGTGCTTTTTTAACATAAACGTCATCAAAATGCTCTTGCAACCAACGTTTACTGCTTTTAGTACGACTCATAAATTTCAAATATTATACTGGATTATCCTATGATACTGAATTTTACTACCTTTTCCCAGCAAAACGTGCAATAATTTGCCATTTTATCGATCAGGAACAACATAGTGGATACTTCGTTCAAACAATCACTTAAAGCACAGGCCCATCATTTGAAACCTGTAATACTTCTGGGTGCCAAAGGATTAACCGAAGCAGTTATTGCTGAAACCAATATTGCCTTACTATCCCATGAATTAATTAAAGTTAAAATTAATGGTGCAGAAAAGGAAGACCGATTGGAAATGGCGCACGAATTATGCCAACAATTGCAAGCTGAATTAGTACAGATGATTGGCAATACGGTCATTCTCTACCGTAAAAATGAAGAAAAGCGCAAATAAATCAGTTTAGTGGATTGCCAAACTCCTGAAGATATAATGCCCCTAACCGATACGACGCGTAATCGGTAATGTGTCCTGCGTCACGATAAACTGGAATCCCCTCAAGATCTGCTGTACAGCGATTATTGGGGCATTGAACTTTTTTGGGATCAATAATAATTAACTGAGGATATTTCATTTTCATCTCATCAAAAACCGCATTAATCCACTGATCTTTCTCTGAGCTGTAAAAATTAAATTTACATTGTTCAGGATTATAAGATTGATGAAATTTTATGTGCTTGTAAAAACAAGCCAAGGCATTATTTTTCATGATTGCTGTCGATTTGATTAAAACAGGTTTGGCCCCAGAATTCGTTATTACATCCAAAGCTTTGTCTAAAGCAACTTTAAACCGTTGCTTCGCCAACGACTTAGAACGCGGGTCACCAATCTGATTAATGATGCTTTCAGTCAGGTAATTACTCCAGACTTGTCCAATTATGACGTAATCATAATGATTGTTGTGAATTTTACGAAAATATTTTTGGGTCTGATCAAAACATTCCTGATAGACACTGTTTTTAAATGTCCACCAATCATAAAGAAAAATACCTGGTAATGTGAGGCACGAGGATGTGCCTTCGGCCTGAATGGCTATCCCCGCATCTTTTCCCAATGTATCCATTAATCCCCAATAGTGGTTGGAAAAAGAATCCCCAATCATCAAAGCTGATTTGCTCTCTGCTTTTTTAGCGCCCAATTTGCACACACGATCATAATCCGTGTATTTGTTACTAATACATAAGGGTCTTTGCGCACTGTTATAATGTTCCAATTGCTTATAAATATGTACCAACTCCTGATTAAAACGCTGCGGAAATCCCGATTGATACCTAATGACTGCTGAGTTTAAATGAGTAAACGCAATAGGCAACAACAATAAAATAATAACAGTATAGTGAAACGGAATCTGATGATAACGCCTGGCAGGTTTTTCAATATAACGCCATGATATATAACCTAGAGCAAAGGTAAGCAGGTAGGCTAAAAGCAATACCAGAGGCGTCTCGACATTACCTTGATATCTTAAAAATGAAAACACAACCCAGTGCCAAAGATACAAGGAATAGGACAATACACCTAGAAAAACCAAAGGCTTTGCTGATAGAATTTTTACTAAAAAATGCTCCGAATTATACTGGCCCAAAGCAATCAAGAAGCCAGTTGCCAGACAGACCAAAAAGGCATAACCATTAGGATATCCAAGAAGTATCTGGTCAAGTCTGGCCACATAAAAAATGGTACTCAAAGAGATTAGTCCTGCTATTGACAGAACATAACTGTTTAAATTGGCACGATACAAAGGCATTAACGCAATACAAGAACCTAATAAAAATTCAAAAATTCTACTGGAGAACAGGTAATAGGTTTGCGCTGGAATATCATGAGACTGTCGCAGTGTCATCAAAAAACAAATAATGGTCAGAACCAAAACAACTCGAATCACATTTTTTTTGCTTACCATACGATGCAAAATGAACATCGCTATAGGTAAAATCAAATAACATTGCCATTCAATTGACAGTGACCAGGTGTGCAAGAGTGGCAGTTGATGAGTGTCAGGAGAAAAATATCCTGTCGTCGTATGATTAAAAAATAAATTGGAGATAAATAAAGACGTTTTACGTGCGCTGCGACTGAACTGGATTAAATCCTCAGGTAAAAAAAGCAAAAAAGATAAAATCGTAGTACACACGATTAGACAAAAGAATACGGGCTGAAGACGCCATAGTCTACGATTATAAAATTCAATAAACGAAAAACTTTGACTATTCAGGGACTCGCTGATTATGCGAGTAATGAGAAATCCGGAAATAACAAAAAATACATCCACCCCCACAAACCCGGAAGGGAGAAATGCCAGGCCTCCGTGGTAAATCAAGACCAGCAAAATCGCAATAGCCCTTAACCCATCAATATCCGGCCTGTATTTCATGAAAATAACTCTTGGGAATAAAAACCGGATGATTTTATCATCTTCAACCCAATCGATAAAATTAAATTTCTCTTATTCAGTGATTTGCGATAACTCTTTTTAAGAACTCTGAATCGATGTTCACAACTATTTACCCTATTCAATGAGTGCGTATTGCCCCGCTCATCAAATGATTTCCATCGTCGCGCGAATTATATGATGAGTAAATTACCCCGATTAATTTTTTCTTAATTTATTATGAGTATAATCCGTTTTCCTTTACTAACGATGAACGTACTAATGACCATTAAAAATAGCCTGGATCAACATCAACAACTTCTTCAAATCTGCAGCAATTATAAAACGCACCTGGTTTCACAGCCTAATCTGGCAGATCCGGTCATCAAAAGAAAATTAGAAATTATTGACTCATTACTTGAGTCTTTGGGAGATAATTTATATAGCATGAAAAATCAGGAACGCAGTCAATTCGTCGAACAATTTAAAAGTAAATTTATTGCTGTTAAAGGTGAACTGTCACAACATAGGGATCCGTGTTCAATCCAATTTTTAAAAAATATCGGATATGCACTATCTATTCTGTTATGCGGTAGTGGATTATTGATTTCTTTAATGACAAAAAATAGCCTGGCCTTTTGGAAATCACATGGCCAAATTACATCAGACCAAGTGTCTCAAACACTGTCTATCAAAATAGATGATAGCGAATTGGATCCCAATCAAGAATATACAGTTCAACCAGGATGGAATTCGTAAAAAGTCCTGGCACATTCTCCCTTGCCCTGATTTTCTATCACGATAGAAATACAGGCAGGGAATCTGTCGAAAAGATCAGTTTGAATTGAATCAAAATGATCATTTATATATTCAATGAGAAAGTAAACCGCCAATATCCCAATAGTACTTAAGTCTTCAAGAACAACAGAGAATGCACGATACATCCCTCAATCACGTGACAGAGGCAGCCGTATTGTATAAACTAGCTCATACCACTGCCAGGTGTGATCCATACTTGCGGATGTACATTTGGCGCAATACCTACTCTCAACATGCTAATCAATGAGAGTAAATAAAATTATCGTATGACACATGATACTAAAACATATACCCAATGCGTTAACATTGTTTCGGTTAGGGCTAATTGTTCCATTTTTGATGTATTTATATCATCATGAGTACGTTAATGCTTTTTATACCTTTATCCTGGCCGGAATTACTGATGGACTTGATGGTTGGTTAGCCCGTCATTTTAATTGGCAAAGTTTTTTTGGTTCTTTTGTTGATCCTCTGGCTGATAAACTGTTAGTAGCCTCAAGCTTTATTTCATTAGCTCTCATTGGCTCGCTACCCTGGTGGCTAGTTATTCTGGTATTCCTTAGAGATTTTACCATCTCAATGGGAGTACTGGCCTGGTTTTGGTTTATTCAACGTAAACTTGATTTTGAACCCACTTTATTAAGTAAATTCAATACCACATTTCAACTCATTCTGGTTACCCTATGCTTGTTTGAACTGGCATACTTTAAATTTTCTGTCTACTTAGTAGACTCTCTCATTTACTTAACGGCATTCACTACAGCAACCACGTATCTTGATTATATCTGGACCTGGGGTAAGAAGGCCTGGCCCAAAAAAGAACAAACGCAATGAACAAGCAATTGGCTTTAGCAATAAAACTCAACGATGAAGCTACTCTCGCTGATTTTAATTGGGAGAATAACGGTCTATTACAACAACAGCTAGCAAAGATGCTGACCTTGCAGGAAGACAGGTTACTTTATCTCTGGGGTCCCAAAGGCAGTGGAAAATCACATCTGCTGCAAGCCTGTTGCCAATCCGTCAATTTAAAACAATCGGCAATTTATCTTCCCTTGACGCTTCTTAAGGACTGGGGACCGCAAACGATAGAGGGGCTGGAAGAGCAAGATTTAATTTGTATCGATGATATAGATGCCATTGCGAATAACCCTGCCTGGGAAGAGGCCTTATTTCATCTTTATAATAGAATAAAAGATATGGAAAAAGGATTACTAATCATTTCCGGAAATCTGCCCCCAGCTAAAAGCACTATAAACCTGGCAGATCTTCGCTCACGCCTTGCCTGGGGATTAGTTATTCAACTCAATGAGTTAAGCG
This sequence comes from Legionella moravica DSM 19234, assembly GCF_000423305.1. Lineage (GTDB taxonomy): Bacteria > Pseudomonadota > Gammaproteobacteria > Legionellales > Legionellaceae > Legionella > Legionella moravica. Next base: position 60,045 of record NZ_AUHS01000003.1, read on the forward strand.
ATGAAGAAAAAATCAAAACGCTTAAATTACATGCGTTTAAACGAGGAATTGATTTGCCCGAGAGCGTAGGGCAATTCTTGTTGAACCGTTGTTCACGTAATATGCATGATTTACATCAGCTGCTTAATCGTCTGGACGATGCATCCCTGGCAGCCCATCGTAAAATCACCATCCCCTTTGTTAAAGATATTTTAAAAATTTGAAAGACAATTCAAAACGTTTGACAATGCTCAAATTCGGTCTATAAATATTAGAGTTGGTTAGTTTTTATCCGCTCTTCGCCCAATACATTTTATGGATAAATTGAGACGAACGAATAAGCGGAGATGTTCAATGGAGAGAACTATGAAAACTCAAGATGTTATAGCAATTGATTCGTTTGTCATTGCAACTCAGACTTCTTTTTCAGGGCAATTAAGCAAAGATTTATATCGTTTTCTTTCAAAATCCTATCACCTGGCAGATCATGATGAATTTGAACGTTTGATCCTGCAACCGGAAACAGAGGGTGAATTAACAGTACTGTATGGAATGAATAAGGAAATAGCCGGATTTTCACGTATCTACAGGCACCAGGTTGATCTGAATAAAAAACAGGTGATTGTGTACTCTGCTTATATTTATCTGAATCCGCTTTATAAAGTGCGTCCAACAATAGAAAGCTCAGGGTTGACGCAAGCAATAAAAGAAAAACTGACAAACCCTCATGAAGAGATTATCTATCTCGCATTTGCAAACAACCCACTGACTTATGATTATATTTATCAGCTTAGTGATTCCATTTATCCTAAACCTTCTCAAAGAGTTCCTGAGCAAATACTGACGCTCATTAATGCTTTTAAAAGGCAATATGGATGGATTACAACCAATTCCCATCCTCTTGTGATTAATTCACCGTTGGTGCCGCTAAGAAGTCAAAGCAATTTTACAATTGATGAGGGAGATGAATTGCATGAATTTTACTTATCAACAAACCCGGATTATTTACAAGGTAATTCATTGTTAGTCTACATGCCGCTTCATTTAGCAAACATCAATTATGGACTGGATCATCTAGACTCTAATTGTGAGTACAGCCAGCAGCCTTTTCATAGCCCATCTCACTTTGGCTACTCTCCTGCCTTGAAGAATTAAGATGAAATGAGTAGATATTGTTACTGGTATTAATAACTGGATTCTTATCCTTATTGGCACTTGAGGATTCTTCTGGACTATGAGTTTCCTTAAGTGTTGCACTACTACTGACTTGTTGCCATTCAGAGATCTTGTTGATTAATGCCTTGGTATTTGAAACACGCTCCAATAAAATGTCCAATTTGCTTTCTTGATTTGCCAAATTTTCAGAATCACAGAGTTTATCTATTTTTTCTTCGTCAAGCCCAAACCAGGTACTAATCAGTTGTTTTACACCAATCCGCTCTACATTCCAGTAAAGACCGAATGCCGCAAAACCTATGCCTAATCCAAACAAAACTATTGGAAAAAAAACAGGCGACACTGCGGTCATAAACAAACTCAAAACAAATACAGCAACAGACTGGCCTGCAAAATATCCACTACCAAAAAATAACAACCCAGCCACCCAGGAAACAACGGTCTCGGCTAATTTCATGTTCTCGCTATTCAGTGCCATTTCAAATTGCTTACTCGCTTGTGCTACGGCTTTAAGGCGAAATTGCAGCATTACAATTGTATGCTCATAGAGTTCCAATTTTTGCCCTGTCAATTGAGTCAGGTCATAAGATTCCAGTGTTCTTCTAATTGCTTTAATTTCATCCAGCTGAGTTAGATAAATGTCTAGTAATTTAGGAGTATCTCTTAATTTCACTCCTAAATTCTGAGACACCTGGACGAGATCAAATCCATAAAAAACCACAATGGACAAGGCTGAAAATACAACACCAACTGCGAATATGGCTAAAGGGGGAAATGGCAAAACCGATAATAAAGAGGCAATGCTGTCAAAGCCTTCGCAAGCAGCTAATAACGTCCCGGCAATTGCCAAAAGAATAAATTTATTTTGATTACTTGATGAGGCTGGTGGCTCTGCTTTTCTAACATAGGCATTAGTGCCTGGCATGGCGGTCAAAAGATCTTTTAATAATTCAGCACGCAACGAAGCAATAATGAACTCAATTTTTTCTTTATAGGTTTTGGAAGAAGTCTCTGGAATTTTGAGTTCATCAGCCAGCCAATCAATCAATCGTACTGAGTCTACTGGGGAAACCAAAAATTCAGGAATTACAGCTTCAGGTCCATAAGCAGTGATCAATTCGTTCATTAATTTCTGAGAAGTTTCACTTAATTCAACCTGCACTCCCATGCCCGCTCCTTACTCTTTTGAATTTGAAATTTTAATATGAGGCAGTATTTATTTTTAAATTGTTCCGGTAATACCTCGCCAGTGACGACATTTTAACCAATTATAATTAAATAAACATTAAGTGATCAGTATAATAACAACTTATGGGCGTAATTTGAATTTGATATGCTGAAATAAAGGATCCTGGAACAGAATTGCAGTTAGGAGTTAGTTTTCTGAATCATTAAAAGCGCAGTACATAGGCATAAAGCACTATTATACGCCGATTTCAAAAATATGGTATCTTGGAGAAAAGTCAGATTTGCGTGCAGGTTGAGCGAAAACCATTCTGAAAAAGCGCAGCATAGATGACTATGTGAGCATTTTTCAGAATGGTTTTCGCTCAAGATGCACCAAATATGGCTTTTCAATGAGTTGTGCACAAGAGCCAGGGACAAGGCCGCGGCAAATCAAAGAGATATCACTGCCCTTAATGGCTGGGAATATACGTGGTTGAAAACTCAACTGATTCGATTTCATTATTCGAACTTTTGTTGTTTGTAGCAATATATCGGCTTAAGCGCGGTGATAAAATCCACATAATCAAAGCAATCATCAACGTTACAAGACCGATACAGGCAAACACATTAGTGTAAATAAAGAGAGACTCAACGCCAGGTTTTATGTTCTCGGGAAGCGCTGTATATGAAGCCACATAAGCCCCTATAAATCCAGCCACTGAAGAAGTCAAAAACCACATACCCATTACAAAGCCAACAATCCGGGTTGGAACCAATTCGGCAACCATAGCAACCCCGAGAGCGGAAACCAGGAGTTCTCCGAGACTTTGAAATAAGTAACTGAATATAAGCCACCAGGAAGAGACCATGCCATTATCGGTATAAAAATAGCGGGCAAAATAAAGCATCAAGAAGCTCACCGCACACATCGTCATTCCCAGAGCAAATTTGTAAGGGATTGAAAACAAAATTCCTTTGCGATTTAAGGCCCCGTAAATATAAGCTAATACTGGACTCATCAACACGATCCAGATGGGATTAAGTGCCTGAAAACTTTGTGCATCAAAAGTTATCCCCATGACATTGGGAATCACATTGTTTACCGCGAACAAATTAAGTGACGTAGGCATTTGTTGGTAAAGAGTAAAGAAAATGACCGCCTCCACCATTAAAACAAGAGCCACGAGCATTTTCATAAATGCAGCTCTTTTTTCTTTCCTCATCATCAACCCATATGCTACAAGGACCAATATGGTGATACACCACAACAAATTTTTAGCAATCATCACGTGTTGGAGTAAATAAGCGGACAGTTCAGTGAAGAATACAATGCCAACAAAGATTAAAGACCAATGCCAAAGCGTCATCTTGCGCATGTCTGCTTCAGTATTTATATGAGCAACATGGTGATGTTGAAACCAGTAATTGGCAAGCCCCAGAACAAGTCCTATTGCACTGATTAAGTATGCATACGAATAGCCGTATTGACTGGAGATAGAAGGCCCAACAATCAAAGCAACCATACTGCCTAAATTAATAGCCATATAATAAAGAGTAAACCCGCCATGCAACCGAGGATCATTTTCTTCATAACATTTTGAAAGTAAATTAGATGGGTTTGCTTTAAACAAACCATTACCCACACATATCAATCCCAAGGCCAGAAAAACATGCTCCTTATCAACAAAAGCAAGGGAAAAATAGCCTGCGACCAAGACCACCAAACCCAACACAATAGTCCTCTTGGTACCTAGAACCCGATCGCCCATATATCCGCCAATGACCACCATACCATAAACCAAAGCAGAAAAGGCTCCGAAGGTATAGTAGGATACCATATCACTGTATCCTAAATATCGGATAAAATAGAGAGTGAGAATACCCTGGACTGTATAAAAACCGAATCTCTCCCACAATTCCAACATAAAAATCATGTGAAATGCGCGCGGTTGTTCACGTAATAAATTCAGCATGAGTCCTTATTCCTTAAGGAGGGTAAAATTTTAAATTATAGGAATTTTTTGCTTTTTGCAACGGACTTTCAAAGATAAATATTATGGAGTCAGGGATGCTCACTAACCGCTTCATTTTCCCCTTCATCTTCAGTATCGACAACTTCTGAATCCATGTTCGCATCAGGAGTTGGCTCTGGCTTAAATAATAAAGTTCGTTTCGGTTTTAAACCATCCCCATCCAGTTCAGAAACATTGTCTGATTCATCAGACTGTTCATGCTGATGCTCCGAGTATTCTTTAATAGCCTCCTTGCTCATTAAACTAGCCAATACAACGGCAGTAGAATCGACTTCGTGAACCATTAATCCATGCTCGGGTACAAAATCTTGAGAAACAGTTGGGGCAATGACTTTGCTCTCAGGAAACTCATCATCAGGAATCTCACTATTAGTGACCGCACTATTGAGCAATTGATCATCAGGTGATATTGGACTGGATACAGGGTTATTGGACTCTAAAATATTCTCTAAAACGGCCTTATGACTATCCTCCAGCTGATGATCGTTCTCCAAATGCTCTTTTGACTCGTTTTGAACTGGCTCTTCAGTGGGTTTAAATTGATTGATTAACCAATTACCAAGGAATTTAAATACCGGGGTCATTAACCTTGCGAAAAGATAAACCCCACCGGCTATCGCAGCACCAGCGAGTATCCATCCACCTACAGGAGGAACAAATAAGGTCACCACAAGGCCAATAATGGATAGTGACGTTAAACCAATACCAATGCTTTTATCCAGTACACGCATCATACCGACACGCGCTATTTTTTGTTCTATATGGAGCTCTTGATTTTTCAAATCAGAAAGTAGCGATTTTTGTGAATTATAGCGCTCTTCTAAATCCTTAATGTTCAATGCCAGCAATTCATCCCCGGTCGATGCAGTCAATTGTTGTTCTAAATCTTTAGCCTCTTCCTGGAGAGTTTTCATCTCCTCCTCTGCCTTGATAATTTCTTCATGGAGCAACTTTCGCTCTCTACCCAGTTTGTATTGATTGATAAGGGTTCGAGCCAATAAAAAGATACCAAAAACCAAACCAGTCCCCGCGCTAACAAAAGCAATCACTGGAGCAGTCACTGGACTAACGAGAGCGGTTATTGTAAGACCTAATAAAAATGCGGAATAAGCCCATCTTAAGTTAGTACTCATTTTAATAGGAATTTTTTCATTAAAGAGATAGGCTGCAAAATAAATCAAAGGGATACGGACAAAATCAAGAATAGCCATGGCAAGCACTGCGTAATGAAATCCATGGGCTATCGATTCGTTTCCAAAAGAATCATTCACTTCAGTGACGCGTTCGCCTATGTTGATAGCGGTATCTGCTGCATCATCAAACTTTAGAGAAAATTTTGATACCCAGGGAATTCGGGCTAAGGCCGATCTTAATAATGATTTTTTGGTTAAAGGAACCAATGTGTAATTGACAGGAGCTTGAATAGCCTTCAAAACCTCAATCTGCCCTGTTTTATCCTGCTCATCTTCTTTTACACCACTATCGAGTACCATAGTGTCACGCATCAGTGAAATATCTGTATAAATAATATACCAATTAATTCTTAAGATAAAATGACGTGTCATTTCTTCCTTGGAAATTTTCATTAAAATCAGCTATATTTTCCAATATAATAATTAAAAAAAAATCACGATGGTTAAAAAAGCCCTTTATCTAGCAGGTGGTGGTGCCCGAGGCGCCTATCAAGCAGGCGTTCTGAAAGCAATCGGTCATATACTGCAAACCAAAAAACTTCCCTTCGATATGGTGAGTGGAGTGAGTGTCGGCAGTATCAACGCTGCCGTACTCGTAGAAAACGCCGATGATTTTCCTGCTGGACTGGATAAACTGGAATCTATATGGGGCGAAATTCATTGCCAACAAATATATAAAGCCAGTAATTATGAACTAGGCAAATCCGTGATGCGAAACCTGAGTACCTTGATAATAAAACAACGTCAGGCGGGTCATCTTCTGGATACCTCCCCTTTGCGCCAATTTCTTGAAGAAACCATAGATTTCACTCGTATTGAGCAAAATATTGCAGCAGGTAATCTGGATACCTTCGAAGTTTTAACTGCACGCTATGAAACACACCAAACCATTTCGTTTTATGATCATTGCCAACCTGAATTTGAAGATTGGAATTACCCTCGTCATAGCAGTCAACGAGCAACGATTAACGCTGAGCATATTTTAGCATCCAGCGCCTTACCTTTATTCTTTCCGCCAATTCATCTTGATGGATTTCATTACGGTGATGGAAGCGTGGGACTTGGTACTCCGCTAAGAGGGGCAATACGATCTCATGTCGATAAAATCATGATCCTGGGTACAAGAGAACTTCCTGAATTCACGGACCCTGAAACCTTACGAAACGGTGACATTGCATTTGCTCATATATTGGGAAATATGATGAATGGGTTGTTCCTGGACAATCTTGATAGAGATATTGAGATGGTCAACCGGATGAATGAAATAGCTACTCTTCTGTCCATGTGGAAAAAGCGCCGTTCGCCATGGCGACCAATAACAACCCTACACCTTCGCCCAAGCAGAGACATGGCTTCTGTAGCACAAGAACACTTTCAAAGTATGCCGGCTTTACTCCGTTATCTGCTCAACATTCTGGGAGCAAAGAGCCACTCAGGTGACCTTTTAAGCTTTTTGCTTTTTGAAAAAGAATTTACTCGTGTGCTGCTTGATCTAGGCTATCAGGACACGATTGCATCTGCTGATGAAGTGACCGCTTTTTTTAGTTAGTTAGTAACTACCCACGTCATCCCGTTCGCAGTGAGGGATCTCCTGTCTGGTGGCACAATTTTAAAGAATCAAATGGGGCTAATGTGCCAAATGCAATTTGGTTAAATCTTACCAGTGTTGCACTGGAAATCTGAATACCATATAAATCAGAAAATATCGGCTGAAACCTGTTTTCAGGAATAAAATGCTGGAATTTTCGTGAATATGGGCTTCCAGCTTTTTTAGCACAGCAGAAGTTCTCATTCAGTTATTTGGTCATGAGCAAATAATTTTTCAAGTGTTTTGAACTTATTGATTACGTGCCTTTTGCTGGAGATCCCTCACTGCCTTCGGGAGTTGGTAGTTACGTTAATTAATCGATGTAAAATATTTGTTCAATATTTGCGATTGTAGTGATGTTTAACTACATTTGAATTAAATATAATTACAGAATTAACATATGTCTACAAAACTATACAAGCTAGAGTGGATAACCATTTGAAAGAAGTCGGAGATGGCATTTTAAAAATGCTAGGAGTTATAACGAAATAAGCCTTAAAATACTATCAAATAAAGGGAATTTAAAAGAAATTCATATAGTGTCGAAATAGCTAAAACCCACTATTTTTAATTCGTTGTAAACAAGTCGTCGTTGCGATCGAAGTGAAGCAGTACAACATGTTAGCAAAGGCTCGATCTGGATTGCTTTGCTAACGCTCGTAATGACGTTCCTTTATGCAATAAACAAATTGTGATCACATCCCCCTATCAGGACGCAAAAATTTTATAACCGGCTCTGAGGATGGCCTAACTCCATTCCAAATATAAAAGGCTTCTGCAGCTTGTTCGACTAACATGCCCAAACCATCAACAGCCTGACATCCCATCGCTTTTGCGTACTTAACAAAGGGAGTGATGCCCTGTTGAGTGTAAGCCAGATCATAACACAACGGACTGTTTCTCATGACTTCTTCTGGCAAAACCAACCCATGTCCCTCGAGGCTGGCTGAAGTTGCATTAATTATCAAATCGAAAATCCCGCTCACTTTATCCAGGTGGTTCACTCTGATTTGCGGGAAGGCCTTCTGCAGCTCTTCCGCTTTTTCAACAGTCCGATTGGCAACTGTTATTGAATTGGGGTTCATTTCCAATAAAGGATAAAGAATGCCTCGAGTCGCCCCACCTGCTCCTAAAATTAATATATTTGTATTTTGCAGTTCAAACATGCGGGTTAAATCACAAACCAAACCAATTCCATCCGTATTATCTGAATGCAGAATGTCATCCTTCATCCACAATGTATTCGCTGCACCAGCTAATGAACAACGAGGGGTGCGTACTTTTGCCAATTCAAATGCTCGTTGTTTATAAGGCAGCGTCACATTAAGTCCTTTGCCTCCGAGGGCAAAGAACTCAATGACCTGTTGCTCCAATGAAAAATCCTCTCCTTTAATTTGTTCATAAGTCAAAGATATCTTCATTTGTCGAGCAAATTGCTGATGGATCACAGGTGACAAACTGTGTCCGATCGGATTTCCTATAACTGCAAATCGTTGTAACATTATTTGGCCTGCTCATACTGTTCAATCTCATTAACCCATGACTAATTCATTGTTGCATCATTAAACTTGAATCCATCAATTTTTTATTGCATCTACTTTAGGTATCTACTACCAGATGCCCTGTAGTCAGGGTCACTTACGCTCTAGAGCGCCATTAAGACCTTGAACCAACGACTGTTCTAAATTTGAACAATTCCATACCAAAGCCTATTATTAATAATACCATAGAAAAAAAGGCTGATTTAAACCATGCCCAGTAAAATGAGCCAGCTGACCCAACATGCATTACTATACCAGTTGATCACAAGTGAAGAGCGTTATCAAAACTTCATGAATGCATCTTCAGACGCCATTTTTGTGCATGACTTAAATGGCGTTATACTGGATGTTAACAATGAAGCGTGCATCTCTTTAGGATATTCTCGTCAACAACTCATCAATTCTTATGCTTGGGAAATAGAGATTGCTATTACACAAGAAACAATCAAACAAAATATTATAAAACTAACTTATGGACCTTTTAATCTAGAAGGTCTGCACAGAAGAAAAGATGGTTCTACTTTTCCTGTTGATGTGCGATTAAGTATGTTTAGCACTATGGGGAACCAATTTGTATTAGCTATCGTTAGAGATATATCAGAGCAAAAACGAGCAGAAGCGACGATAAAAAAATTAACCCGTGCACTGGACCAAAGCCCATTATTAATTGTTATTACCGACAAAGCAGGTACTATCGACTACGTTAACCAGCAAGTTATCAAGAGAACAGGTTATAATAATCACGAAATTGTCGGCAAAAATTTCCTGATTTTAAAATCAGAAAATGCGCCCCTGGACACGTATCAATCCATTTTAGAACATTTAACAAAAAAGAACGAATGGCATGGAGATTTATTAATCAAAAATAAAAAAGGTGAGCATCTTCAGTTCACAGGAGTTTTTTCACCATTACGTGATGAAACAAATAACCAAATTATTCAATATTTAATTGTCATCGAAGAAGTACCAAAGAAAAAGAATTCGAAATAATGCTTTTCAGAGATTATTGGGCCAATTTCCTGTCCTGCAATTGAACACTGGTCAAAAAACAAACGAGTTTAATCCATTAACTATAAGAATCAACCGGATACTAGGGTCTGTTGACCATTCAAGTTTCGACGTCCCGCGACTTCTTCGCGGGATCCAATCCAATCTTTATAGGCGCAATATATTCTTGTTTTGCGCAAGATCTATCGATTCCGCGAACAAGTCGCGGAAAGTAGGCTTGAACATAATGAAATATAAACAGCCCCTAATAATGGAAAATGTCTTAATCCATGGAGCAGTTTTATCAATAATTGAAAATAATGATCATTTTATGTAGACATAATTCACAAGCTTTGTTACAGATAGAACTGATTTAGCTCATCATCAACAGAGGATGTAAGTACAGGAGGACTTCATTTTTTCTTAAGTATTTTATGCATATAATCCAATTATTGATCTAGTCAAGCATTTAAATGGGGTTGCCTAATGGCTTTAAGTGAGAAAATAAAACTCGAAAGTTATAATACTCTGGTTCATTTATACCAGAGCAGATTGAATGAAACAGACAAGGAGATACTGAATCATATAAATAATTATGCTGCAGATAATGATATACCTTTACATCTCCAGGGAAAGGCTATTACTGATTATTTAGTCAATCAAATCAAACTGGCGAAATCAGAACATAATGAAGATTTACCTGGAACGGCCAATCTGATCTATGGATTAGTTCTTGAGCACATGGATTCTCTCTCAAAATCAAATAGAAGCAGGCACAGCAACCAAGGGAGGTTTGATCTGTCAGGGCTTCATACGCGTTCTCCCAGAGATCAAATGCAAGATCATGACATGACCTTACTGATGCCCAAATCGACTGGCAATATTTCAGTTATGGCAGTACTTAATCGCTTTGATCACAGTTCAGCATTGGCGATCCAGGATGTTCTGGCCAGCGAATTATTCAATGAGGTAATTCAACACGTTATCATCCCGATTGGTCCAGGGCACTGGCGTGGAGCGTATTTAACCAAACCATCAAAAGATGGGGTTATATACGACCTTGAGCTATTTGACCCTTATGGCCGCTCCGGTGGATCTGCAATCAAAGACTACACACTAAATTTGTTAGAGCAATGTGGGATAAACAGAGAATTAATCCGCATAAACTATTCAGGTCCTGCACACCCACAGGGAGATGCTTATTCCTGTGGTGATTTTACCTGCGCGTACAGTCACAAAAAAATGCAAGAATTAGGAGCACCAAAAGGCTCGTACAATAATAATCTCATTGCAACTCTTGATAACTTAGGTAATCAATATGATGCACTCCGAATGGCAACCCGTGCAGAGATTCAACTAATACTTGAAGGTCGACGTGTTAATCCATCACCGGTAGAGTCTGTTGGTTCTTCTGATGAAACGATAAAAAATCCGGAGCAGCCTGAATCGCCCATAGTTCCAATATTGCCTCATTTAAGAGATGATGCAGTAAAACCTGAAATGGATCAGGGAACACATACAGCCAAAATCAAACCAGCTATTAAATCGAGTTCAGATGGTATAACAACTGAAATCACTAATCTGTCTTCTGGTGCCCGTATTGGCATTGAGGCAGGCAGCGTAGCCGGAGCCACTGGAATCGGAGCATTGATTGGTGGATTGATTGGTTTTTTTGCCTTACCAATAGTGGGCGCTCTCGTAGGTTCATTGGTAGGTGCCGGGATTGGTCTATTGTTGTCAACTGCAGCAGCCGGTTTAGGCCGCCTTTTATGGAGTAATGATGCAGGCAACCATCAAAAATCCTCATTAAAATCAGATAATAACGAGGCAGCAGCTTCCAAATCCAACTCTTGTGCAATGAGAGATCTCCCCAAACAGGAACTCGCTGCGGATCAAGAACCGATAATTAGCCCCCCTCTGTTTCAACCCTCATCCCCCCAAACACCCAGGGACGCAGACAACACGGTAGAAAACAGTCCAAATGGCCCAAAGTAATAGATATCACGGCTGTCCCATTAAAAATATGACGTCTTTCCGAGCGTAGCGAGGAATCTCCTGCAAGGTTGCACGATCCCATTACAATGCGGCCATTAAAATCATATCAAGAGTTGAGTCTCCCCAGCCAGCCTTTTTCTGCAGGCGCCTAATGCTCATATCCTTAAATTTCTTTTTGGTATTTTATAACATGCTCCTGAAAATATGCCGAACCATCGCCATATTTTCAGGAGCATGATCTTTGCGTACGCGAGAATCATCTTCACGTAATATAACGTCCAAGACCCAATGTAGACTGTTCTCGACAGCCTAGTAACTACGAATAGTCTGAGCAATTTGTTTAGCATTTGCAACCAAGCTGCTGATAAGGTAATGATAATTAATGCATTAATTCAGATTGTGCCAATTTGCAGGAGATTCCTCGCTACGCTCGGAAAGACGTCACATTTTTAATGGGACAGCCGTGTAATAGATATTAGGGGCTGTTGACTTTTCATTATGTTCAACCTACTTTCCGCGAGTTGTTCGCGGAATCGATAGATGGGGCGCAAAGCAAGAATATATTGCGCCTATAAAGAGTGAATTGGATCCCACGAAGAAGTCGCGGGACGTCGAAACTTGAATTGTCAACAGACCCTAAAATGGCTCAACGAATATTGTACCGTTGAGCCGTATATCTACAACTTTTTACCCGTTAATAATCAGCGCTTTAACTGATTACCAAACTCTTGTCGACCACTTCGCGCAAGTCACGAGACAAATCTTGTTTTGCTAACTGCTTTAATTGATCGCTCATTAATATTTGTCTTGATTTATCATAACGTTTCCATCGTGTGAAAGGCGTTGCCAATCGAGCGGCGATTTGAGGATTTAATTTATCAACAATCAATAACATATCGCTCAAAAATTGATAACCACTTCCATCAATCGCATGAAAATTACGAGGATTGGCCATACAGAATGCACCTATAACTGAGCGCACTTTATTGGGATTTTTAATACTGAATTCAGGATGATTCAGTAATTGTTTAACATGATTTAGTGCTTCAGGTAATTCTGAGGCAGCCTGGAGAGCAAACCACTTATCCAGCACTAAATCATCCTGAGACCATTGCTGATAAAACTCATCAATAGCCTTGATCCGACTCCCCTCATCAGCTGAATTCACCAGTAAAGCAAACCCAGCAATTTGATCCGTCATTGTTTTCGCTGATGCAAATTGCTGTTTGCAGAGCGACAGATTGTCCTTTTCATTCGCTTTCATCAACAGCCACAAACAGACATTTCGTAATTTTCTTCGTCCATAAGCCTGGCCATGCATTTGATGATCTTCTGCTTGCCATAATTGGTTGTAAGCCTGTGTCAAAGAATCATACAAACGAATACCTAACTGTTTTCGAAAATAATCACGTACTGTTTCAACCAGACTGACATCGACTTCTTTTAAAGAGGCGGCAACCTCTTCGAATCCAGGAGGAGTTAATAATTCAGCACGCAAATCGGCATCCAGTGATTCATCAAGCAATACATGCTCAAATGCAGAGATTAACGGCTCAGGAATATGCCATTGAGTTGAGGGCCGGTTTAAACAGTCATCAATACAATTCAATACCAAACGCTGCGCGGCATCCCATTTGGCATAACCGTCAGTTTCGTACCGCAGTAAAAAGATTAAATCATCCTGAGTTAATTCATCCTTTAAACGAATAGGCGCGGAAAATTCACGTAATAGTGAAACCACTGGTTGTTCACTTAATCCAGCGAACACAAAGCTTTGCTCATGTTCTTTCAGTTCTAAAATATCCTTTTCAACAGGCATCATGTGCCCTTTTGAATCAAATAATGCAATCCGAATAGGAATATGGAATGGTTTTTTATCATGACTATCGGGCGTAGGTTGGCAGCTTTGCTGCATAGTCAATGTTAAACGTCCATTAGAGTAATCCGATTTAACCCGTACTTCAGGAGTGCCAGCCTGGCTGTACCAATATTTAAATTGAGTCAGATTGACGCCATTTGCATCTTCCATGGCCGCAACAAAATCATCAATAGTGACCGCCTGGCCATCATGCCGTTTAAAATAAAGATCCATGCCGCGTCTGTACCCTTCCTTTCCTAGCAAAGTGTGCTGCATGCGAATGACTTCCGCTCCTTTATTGTATATGGTAGCGGTATAAAAATTGTTGATTTCCTGATACGACTCCGGTCTTACTGGATGTGCCATGCTACCCGCATCTTCAGGAAATTGTTGGCTTCGTAATGCTTTTACATCCATAATTCGATTAACATCCCTCGAATTCATATCTCGGGAAAATTCCTGATCACGAAATACCGTTAATCCTTCTTTTAAACTTAATTGAAACCAGTCTCTGCACGTGACCCTGTTTCCTGTCCAATTATGAAAATATTCATGGGCAACGACTCCCTCTACATCAGCAAAATCCTGATCCGTTGCAGTATCAGGGCGGGCAAGAATGTATTTTGAGTTAAAGATATTTAATCCCTTATTTTCCATAGCACCCATATTAAAGTCGCTTACTGCGACTATCATAAAAATATCCAGATCGTATTCTCGGCCATAGACCTCTTCATCCCATTTCATTGATTTTTTCAACGATTCCATGGCATGAAAACATTTATCTTCATTGCCTGGTTCAACGTAAATGCGCAAATCCACTGTTCGACCAGAACAGGTGATGAACTCATCACGAATACTTGCCAAATTACCAGCTACCAAAGCAAACAAATAAGATGGCTTCTTAAAAGGATCCTGCCAAACCACCCAATGACGGCCATCGGGCGTTGAGCCTGAATCCACCAGATTTCCATTGGATAATAGAACGGGATAATGTGTTTTATCAGCAGTTATCCTGGTCGTGTAAGTTGCTAAAACATCTGGCCGATCTGGAAAAAAGGTAATGCGTCTAAAACCTTCCGCTTCACATTGAGTACAGAATAAATGATTGGAACGATAAAGACCGGATAGCTGAGTGTTATTTTGAGGTTGAATTCGTGTCACTATCTCAAGACTTGCTTCATTTGGACACTGATCAATAATCAATGCCTCATCATCCAGGGTGTAATCAGAAGATTCAAGCAAACGGCCATTCATCTGTATCTGAACAAGTTCTAATTCATCACCATACAAGACCAAAGCGCCTTCATGTTGACGGTTTAATGTGATGATGCTTTTAACTAAAGCATGGTCGTCATATAAGTCTACATTTAAATCTACAGTATCAACTGAAAATACAGGGGCTTGGTAATTTTTCAAGTAAATGGTAGTGTCTGGCATAGTCATTGCATTCCTATAAAAATAACATATAGTTTATTGATTTATGTATCAAATTAATTTGTTTAGTCTACTATACTAAGAAATAAAAGAAGTTATTTGTTGGTTTTACCAGCGATAAGAACAAAATGCAAAAAATAATAATAAAGAATCACGTTATATCCTAAACAAGGATAAGTAAAAGGGGATGGCACATGAATACACAAGATTTTTTAGCCGGCTATACCAAACGCTTTGTTGAGAACAAAGAAGAGGACATGAGTCTGGACGAATACCTGGAACTATGCAAAACAGATCCTTCAGCATATGCCAACCCGGCAGAACGTTTACTTATGGCCATTGGCGAACCCGAATTGATTGATACACGCCATGATCCGGTATTATCACGTATATTTTCCAATAAAATAATTCACCATTACTCTGTATTCAAAGAATTTTATGGAATGGAAGAACCCATAGAACAAATCGTGGGTTTTTTAAAGCATGCGGCTCAAGGGCTTGAAGAAACCAAACAGGTTCTTTATTTGCTCGGCCCTGTCGGTGGCGGTAAATCCTCTATTGCGGAGAAATTAAAGGATTTAATGGAAAAAACTCCGTTCTATGCCATCAAAGGTTCCCCTGTATTTGAATCCCCCCTCTCATTGTTTAACCCACAGGAAGATGGAGAATTACTTAGAGAGAGATTTGGCATCCCGACACGATATTTACGCTATTTAATGTCGCCATGGGCAGTCAAACGATTACAGGAATTTAATGGAGACATTAGTAAATTCCGGGTAATTAAAGTCAAACCCTCCCGTCTGAAACAAATTGCTGTTGCCAAAACAGAACCAGGTGATGAAAACAACCAGGATATTTCTTCTCTGGTGGGTAAAGTAGACATCCGAAAATTGGAAGAATTCTCTCAGGATGACCCGGATGCTTACAGTTATTCTGGCGGACTTTGCCGAGCGAACCGCGGCTTATTAGAGTTCGTTGAAATGTTTAAAGCGCCCATCAAGGTACTCCATCCTTTGTTAACGGCAACTCAGGAAGGCAATTACAATGCAACCGAGGGTTTATCCGCCATACCATTTGAAGGAATAATTTTGGCTCACTCAAACGAATCGGAATGGCAAACCTTCAGGAACAATAAAAATAATGAAGCGTTTATCGATAGAATCAATATAGTCAAAGTTCCCTATTGTCTTCGCGTTTCAGAAGAAATCAAAATATACCAAAAACTCATAGACAACAGCTCTTTGGCTAAAGCCCATTGCGCCCCCGGCACTCTGGACATGCTGGCTCAATTTTCTGTATTAACTCGATTAAAAGAGCCTCAAAACTCAAGCATTTACTCTAAAATGCGCGTTTATAATGGAGAAAGTTTAAAAGACACGGATCCCAAAGCAAAATCCTATCAGGAATATCGTGACTTTGCCGGTGTCGATGAAGGCATGAACGGAATTTCAACTCGGTTTGCATTTAAAATACTGTCTAAAGTATTTAATTTTGATCACACTGAAATTGCAGCAAACCCCGTGCATTTGATGTACGTCCTGGAAAGACAAATCGAGCAAGAACAATTTCCTCAAGAGGTTCACGAAACCTACCTGAGCTACATTAAAGAATATTTAGCCAGTAAATACGTTGAATTCATCGGTAAAGAAATACAAACAGCTTATCTCGAATCTTATTCTGAATACGGACAAAACATTTTCGACCGTTACATTACCTATGCTGACTTCTGGATACAAGATCAGGATTACAGAGATCCGGATACTGGTGAGATTTTCGATCGCGGATTATTAAATCTTGAGTTGGAAAAAATTGAAAAGCCGGCAGGCATTTCAAATCCTAAAGATTTCCGTAATGAAGTAGTGAATTTCGTATTGAGAGCAAGAGCCAATAATAGGGGCAAAAATCCTGTATGGAACAGTTATGAGAAATTAAAATCGGTCATCGAGAAAAAAATGTTTACGAATACCGAGGATTTGTTACCCGTTATTTCGTTCAATGCAAAAGCCTCTGAAGACGATAAGAAAAAACATGAAGAGTTTATATCTCGCATGGTAGAAAAAGGCTACACACGAAAACAAGTTCGGTTACTTTGTGAGTGGTATTTACGAGTACGTAAATCGCAATAAGGGTCTAATCCATAACTCAAATGTTATGAAACCAGTCAAGGTTGGAGGTCTGAGAAAGAAACAGACTCAGACGACAAGAGAGCACTATCTCTCTCAGCCTTGACCAAAATAAACCTTACCCTGTGCAAGGTGTGGAGCAACTATTATGTCGCAACTGATTGATAGACGACAAAATGCCGGCAAAAAAAGCACGGTGAACCGCCAACGTTTTTTACGCCGTTACAAAAACCAAATTAAGCGAGCCGTATCTGACGCCGTTGGCAAACGCAGTATTACTGAAATCGACCAAGGCGAACAAATTACCATTCCGGCCAAGGATATCTCTGAACCCATGTTCCATCGTGGTCAGGGTGGGCATGTTGAACGCGTACTGCCCGGAAATGACAATTTTATTACCGGAGACCGCATAAAACGACCTAATGGAGGCGGTGCTGGAGGAGATGGCGGCAATGCCAGTGATAGCGGTGAAGGCGAAGACAATTTCGTCTTTGAGCTCTCCCGTGAAGAATTTTTAGAACTCTATTTCGAAGATTTGGAATTACCTGACCTAATTAAAAAAGAATTAGCCCGGATCAGCACCTATAAAACCGTCAGAGCAGGAGTCACTACCAGTGGGATTCCTAACAATATCAACATACTGCGTTCCATGAAGCAGGCGACTGGGCGACGAGTCGCTCTGGCCTCACCCTATAAAAGACAATTGCGAGAAGCAGAAAAAGAATTAGCGCACTTAAAATCACTTTCCAATCCCGATAAAGTTGAGGTATCCAGACTGGAAAGAGACATTGAGTTTTATAAGAAAAAAATACTAAAGGTTCCTTTTATAGACACAATTGATCTTCGATACAACCACCGCGTACGCATAGCAGCCCCCTCAACACAAGCGGTCATGTTTTGCGTGATGGACGTTTCAGGTTCAATGGATGAAGCAAAAAAAGATATAGCCAAACGGTTCTTTATCTTGTTGTATATGTTTCTCACCAAAAATTACGACAAAATTGAATTGGTATTTATTCGTCACCATACCTCGGCAAAAGAAGTCAATGAAGAAGAATTCTTTTACTCTCGCGAAACCGGAGGAACGGTAGTTTCCAGTGCCCTGGAATTATTAAACACCATAATAGAAGCACGCTACCCCCCCCAAGCATGGAATATCTATGTGGCGCAAGCTTCCGATGGCGATAACTGGAATGCGGATTCACCTTATTGCCAGGAATTACTTCAAGAAAAGATTATGCCCTTACTCCAGTACTTTGCTTACATCGAAATTATGCCTCGCCATCATCAAAGTCTGTGGGAAGTATACCAACAGGTAAAAGAGCGATATCCTAACTTTGCAATGGAAAATATTGATAACGTAGCCGATATTTATCCAGTATTTCGCGAATTATTTAAGAGGAAAACGGCATGAAAAAAAAGCCTTTATCAACTGGTGCAGAATGGACTTTTGAGTTAATACAGGCTTACGACCGTGAAATTGCTCGAATCGCCAAAAGTTTTAATCTGGATACTTATCCAAACCAGATTGAGATCATTACCGCAGAACAAATGATGGATGCTTACGCTTCAGTAGGTATGCCTATAGGCTATCATCACTGGTCCTTTGGCAAACATTTTGTCGGGGTCGAAAAAAGTTACAAACGCGGACAAATGGGGCTTGCCTACGAACTGGTAATTAACTCAAATCCGTGTATTTCCTACCTGATGGAAGAAAATACCATGGCAATGCAGGCACTGGTAATTGCCCATGCATGTTATGGACATAATTCATTTTTTAAAAGTAATTATTTATTTAAAATGTGGACCTCTGCTGATGCCATCATTGATTATTTGGTCTTTGCTAAAAAATACATCAGTGACTGCGAAGAACGACATGGTATCGATGAGGTTGAAGCGGTCATTGATGCCTGCCATGCCTTAATGAACTATGGTGTGGATCGCTACAAACATCCGACTGCATTATCCATTCAGGAAGAAAAAATTCGCCAGCAAAACCGGGAAAGTTACATGCAATCCCAGGTTAATGAGCTATGGCGAACAATTCCTCAGAGTAAACAAATTGATGAAAATGGGCAAAAAAAACGCTTCCCGGAGGAGCCCCAGGAAAATATTTTATATTTCATTGAAAAAAATGCACCCCTTTTAGAACCCTGGCAAAGAGAAATTGTGAGGATAGTAAGAAAACTAGCCCAATATTTTTACCCTCAAGGGCAAACCAAAGTGATGAATGAGGGTTGGGCCTGTTTTTGGCACTATACCATTTTACATGCCTTATACGATGAAGGATTAGTGACTGATGAGTTTATGCTGGAAATCCTGCAAAGTCATACCAACGTCATCATGCAACCTGCCTATAACAGCCCCTATTACAATGGCATTAATCCCTATACCTTAGGCTACCACATGATGCAGGATATTAAACGAATTTGTGAGAATCCGACTGAAGAGGATAAAAAATGGTTTCCTTACCTGGCCAATACTGATTGGCTTACCAGTCTGGATACCGCAATGAGAAATTATAAAGATGAAAGTTTTATTGCTCAATATCTGTCACCAAAACTGATACGAGACTTAAAATTATTCCACATAGTCGATGATGACCGCAGCCCAGAGCTCTATGTACATGCAATTCACAACGAGCCAGGCTATCAACAAATACGCGAAGCCTTATCCAGACAATATAATTTGGGTTATTTAGAACCGGATATCCAGGTTTATTCCGTAGATCTGCAAGGAGATCGTTCCCTAACCTTAAGGTACACCCAGCAAAATCGAGTACCGCTGGGAGAGACAACAGCGGATGTTCTAAAACATCTCCATAGTTTATGGAAGTTTCCTGTCATATTACAGGCTGTAGATGCAGAAAACAAAGTAACCGCTGAATATACCTGTCCACCAACAACCGCCAAAGTGCCAAATTAGCAAACACCACCGCATCAAACCGGTTTTTCCTGACCATGCTATTGGGGGAACGACCGGTTTAAAAAGTCCTGAATTCAGAGTGAACTCATATTAAGACGATGTTACTCAGTACCAGTCAGCAGTTCAAATGATGCATCCAGGACTTTAATTCACCCCTGGTAATCCAAAGGAATGAATGTTCGCAGGGGAATCGTTATCTTCATCAGAATGCTCGCCAAAAAAGGTCTGAATTAAAGGCTTTTGAACATCTTTTCGGGGAGTTACATTTCCTTTTGCTTTAAAACTCAACCCTGAAAACTGCTCCTGCTGCAACAGATCATTGAGTTCTTTTAAGCATTCTGTAATATCAAGAACACTCTTGCTTTGTGTCGTTGTATCTTTTGATTTTGCAGCAATGCTGTCAAGGCAAAGCTCAGTTAAAATCATCTGGCCAATTGTTTCTCTTATTCGATGATCCTTGGTAACTGGAGCAAAAATCATATCCTGCAACGATTGTGACTCATCGTCTGTCCTGCTTTTTATAGAAAGGGGCGAAGACAGAGATTGTATCGCAGTAGGAAGAATTTTTAGATACCACATCTTCATAGTGGAATCAGTCAAAAGCTGCGCTTGTTCATAAATGATTGGATTAATGAACCGCAATAAAATTAAAGCCAACAGTTTACGTAACCGAGGCTCATCTGCATTAGACGGTTCTTCTCTTCGTAATAAATCGAAATAACTTAAAGATAAAACTTTCTGAATCAATGAAGGAAACATTTTGGGTGATAAAATTGCACTGACTACACTTGCAAATTTACTCTGAACCGTCTCAACATCCATGGGTTCTGCATCAAAACCTTCAGGAGTCAGGAGCATAGACTCTCGTTGTTTTACTTTTATTTGGGAGAAGGAGGAAGAAAGAGACAAAACAGATTCCCAAATCTTTTTCTTAAATTCGTTACTCTCCTCATGGGCTAAGAACTGTTGTATCAACATGGATAATAATTTATTACCCCGACACCAGCTTTCATCCGTTTCTTCCTTTAATAATTCAGCAAATACTGTAAGAAGTTCTGCCTCTGAAAGATGAGCCGTTAAAAGAGCAGCGATCTGTTTATTGGATTTATGGCAGGCCTCGTTAAGCACGCGCACTCCCCAGATTAATTTCTTTTTGTCTTTAGTCTTAACCAGTGACAGTACAAAATGAGTTGCCTTTTCAAAATCGCAAGAAAAAAGCTCATTAAAATAATCTGCTAATGAGACATCATTCTGCGACGTTCTGCTCAAGGGTAACTTGGAAATAACAGCATGACTTACTCTGCGTTTCACAACTTTATTATCCTCTGAGCTGAGATCCGGTTGATTTATTGAAGCAGGCTCAAGCAAGGAGGCTTTTGAAGAGGAAGCAGAACTACTGGTGCTGCCGATTTTATTTGAACTATAAAAACTGATTGTTCGTGATGTAGAATAAAGACGTCTCTTGGACGATATTAAATCATCTGATTTTTTAGGCCCACTTTCAACTGAACTCTCAGATGCATTCCTTGTTCGTTCAGAACCGTCTCGTTCTATCCGTACCCTACGAGGTTGACTTGAAGTGTCTTCTAATTCATCCCCTAACTCAATGTGTTTTAATTTGACACTGCATTGATGATCACTATCGGATGCTCCAAAACCTGCAAAAATCTGTGTTACTTTTGCCTGGATGTCACTGCCAATCACAAGATCGAGAAATACTGAGGGTTGAGCTGTACTATTCGCTCGAGGTACTGCAAGACTCATTCCAAGTAAAATATGAAATGCACGTGATAACTCAAGTCTTAATTTTTGTAACTCCAAATCCGGCCATGTGCGAGATAATTTTAATTCTATATCGATAATTTCTAACAAAGGTGAAATAAAACAAAAATAAAATGCAGATCTCAAGTACAAATCCGGGCTTGAATTTAATTCGTTAATCTTATCCTCTCTGGCCGCGATATTGTTCCTGGCCACTGAAAGTATATGTCTGAATTGAACGGCCAGATCCAGAGCCGATTCAAAAAGCGCTTGAAAGTGAGGCATAGCGGGATTTACTTTGGCCTCCGACTTTAAGAAATCAATACTGGTAATACTGGTGTCCTCGATTAGCTTCGAAACAAACTGATCACTGATGTCATTACATTTTTTATCTTTTTTAACCATCAATGATAATATTTGAACCAGCATGGTCGAATTACGACAATACAACTGTGTTTGTTCATTTGCAAAAAATGCAGTCATTACCTGACGGTTGTCCTGATTATCTTCAATAAAAAAGTGTAACAATGCACTGGCCAATCGTTCATCCTGAATGCCATTAATGATTTTTATAAATTTATACAAGCCGTTAATATAAATGCCATGATAATTAAAATTTTGTAACGAAGGACTGTTTAATAATACTTGAGGTAATTTAGAACAACTGACTATTGTCGATTCAGCACTTCCAGAATCAACGGATAACTGCTCTGCCAATAAAGCACGAGAGTTCATAATGTCCTTTCTGGTCACCCCAAAAATGAGTTTAATCTGTGTATTAACTCTGGCTCTCACCGATTCCAAAACTTGATTGATATCAATCGATCCATCCGAGAGCCTGGATATGTTTTTAAATTCCTTATCAGTGAGTATTTTGCCAAACTCTTTGGTTTGATAAAAAACGTCCGGCTCGTTAGAAAAAACACTGCCTAACAATTGAATTAAATGAGCTGTATTTTTTTTATAAATTTGCTTAAATTGACTTCCGCTCACCGGCTTCTTCTTTTTCATAGAAAGCTCATTCTCGGAAAGTACCACCAGCTCAAGCAAGCTTTTCGTTCCCGTTGACAGTTGAATGGAGTTTTTGAATTCTTCCAGTGAGAAGGCTCCGTTATTTAATCCAAATTTGATCGCTAAACGATGCGCTTCTTCGATCACAGCTAGTATAATTTGATATTTCTGCCTGGGGGTTAGTTTCATAAAGTACAACTCTTAAAATAAAAATTTTTATATTATCAAACCCAAGTCAGCTATAAGACCAATAAATCTTATAAAGTGACTCGTGCATGAACTGTTTAATCCAACGGATACCACCTTTAATTTAACGGAAGGAATGAGCCTCCCGGAGTTAAAAAATTTCCGGGAGACCACAAAAATACAGCCTTAAGATGCCAATTCAAGTGCCAACGCAACAGCCAGTTTGGCAAAGTTAGTCATATGATTCAGGTTTAAAAAATCCATAGTATCGGAAGAGCTGTGGATATGAGGATTACGTGCCTCAAAATCAGACTCCGATGAAAATGCAGTAGAAATCCCCTCTTCATTCCAAGAGGCATGATCACTACACTCATAACCGCAGCTAGAATAATCTACCGGCACGTGAATGTACGTACTAATTAATTGAGCAATATACCGAGATAAATTTTTGTCGGTGTAATCAGTGTAAACCCACATTGTCGGATCGTCTGGATTGGCGCGATAACCGGTCATATCAAATTGAATTGCCGCATGCACTGGAATGGATTTTTCCTGAAAATACTCTACTACATAGCGCGATCCAGCTAAATTACGAGTTCCCGCAGCGTACCAAATAATGTAAATTGGACGTTTAAAGGTCAACTTGGAAGCAAGTAAAACACGAGCGGCTTCCATAATCGTTGCAGAACCACTGCCATCATCAGCGCCAGGCATACGACCATCTGGGGTATCCATATGAGCACCGATGATTATTGCGGGAGCCTTGATATTCTTCCCAATGACTGTTACCAATGAAGGTTGCTTGTACCAGCCGGCTTTAACAAAGTATGTTTCGGTATCGGTACGACCGTACTCAAGTGCCATGGCGTTAAAAGTAGCTTTTAACCAATTTGCCGCTTCAACTCCAGTATCTTTGGTTGCTGAACGATTAGTATATGAGGTCAGATGATTTAATGTAAGCCAAATATTATCTGGCACGACTGCTTTCAAAGCCGTATTCACTTCTTTTGTATGATTAATTTCGAAATGATTGTGTTGTGTTTTATCCGCTTCGCGAGACTGAGTTACTACTGACTCTTCCTGAGATGATTGAAACTCTGCAAAAATTGGATTACTGACAAATACTAAACTTGCAGCGATCGATAATATGAATTGACGCATTTCCTCTCCCATTTAATTGTTAAACCCATTGTGCCGCAAAATAAATGAACTCACCCAAAAATCCTTTCAAGAAAAACGTCTACCATCAAGGACTTATATGTGTTCTCAATGGCTATTAACAACCATGATCCCGGTTATTTCGTTTGATTTTACAATTACGTGAGCAAATATACTACAACAAACTCAAAAAATATACCTGATACCCTAAAATAGTTACATACTATTTTCGAGGTCAAAAACAATGGCTTAAACAGCCAACGGGAGATATTTTGAGATAAGAGGATGACCCTATTGGGCCTGTAGATCGGTTATCCCCGCTTAACGGGGATAACATTAAAGTAATTTAGGATGTTCTGATTATTCTGAAGCCAGTTCGATCACAAACGCCAAAGCTAATTTAGAGAAATTAGTCATGTGCTCAAGGCTCAATAAAGACATGGTGTCAGAAGAACTATGAATATAGGGGTTGTGTTCTTCAAAATTAGATTCACATGGGAATGCAGCGGGAACTCCTATATCTGTCCAGGATGCATGATCACTGCAACCGTAGCCACAGCGTGAATAATCAACAGGAACCTGTACGTAGGTATCAATTAGTTTTGCAACATAATTACTTAAACCCCGATCAGTATAGTCGGTGAATACCCACATGGTAGGATCATCTGCTTTCACACGATAACCGGTCATATCAAATTGAACGGCTGCTTTAACCGGAATAGAATGGTCCTGGAAGTATTCCACTACATGCTGCGAACCAACCAATCCTCTTTCTTCAGCAGCATACCAAATGATATAAACAGGACGCTTGAATGTTGTTTTAGAGGCCAACAAAACACGCGCTGCTTCCATAACACTTGAAGAGCCGCTACCATCATCACCAGCTCCTGGCATACGACCATCCAGAGT
The DNA here is from genome assembly GCF_000423305.1 of Legionella moravica DSM 19234. GTDB lineage: Bacteria > Pseudomonadota > Gammaproteobacteria > Legionellales > Legionellaceae > Legionella > Legionella moravica. The sequence goes on from NZ_AUHS01000003.1 coordinate 85,069, forward strand.
ATCCATGTGCGCACCAATAACAATACCGGGTGCCTTAATGTCTTTACCTATAACCGTTACTAAAGAAGGTTGTTTATACCAGCCTGTTTTCACAAAATAGGTTTCTGTGTCAGTACGACCGTATTCAACAGCCATCGCTTCAAAAGTAGCCTTAAGCCAATTGGCCACTTCAACACCCGTATCCTTTGTTGCGGAACGATTGTGATAGGAAGTTAAATGGGTTAGTGTTTGCCAGATGTTATCTGCGACGACTTCCTTCAAAGCCGCGTTAACCTCTTCCTGATGTTTGATTTCATATACATCTTTATTTAACTTACCCAGAGAAAGGGATTTTAAAGCGTCCTGCTCCAGCAGATTTTGTGCGGACTGCTTTTGAACAGCGAATTGTGTTCCGGTGATTTTATGGCTGACGTTCACAAAGTGACCGCATTTAACTTGATCTGCTAATAAGACCAGTTTCTCAACATCACTGGATTGGATATCAATAATTTTAAATTGTTTGTCTTCTGCTAATACATCATAAGGTACCGCAATTTTTGCAGCCAGGCATTGAGGTACTTGTAATTGCTCATGTGCTGGAATGCCTGCAGCAAAAAGTGAGTTTCCGGCAAATACTAAGCCTGTTGTTATACAGGTCATCCATTGGTTTAAACGCATATGCTCTCCTAATTTAATTTCACAAGACTTAAGAAAAAATCCAAGATCAAGGCAAAAGGAATTTTTAATAATGAAGTTTAAATTAATTAAGTGACCTAATTAAAAATTACAAATATCCAAGAGATTGGGCATTTTTCCTAAGTCCTGTTTCAGAGACGATACTACATGATGAACAAAATGATGCAAGCAAACTTTTCAAAATCGTACAATTCACCTGGCTCTTTGTGCTCTATTTTTGCACTTAATGCTATTGATAATCATTTTCATTTGATATACAGTTCAACTTCAAACAATTATGAGCAAAGATATCGCAATGAAACTAAAAAAATCATTTATTGATCCCCAAAAAATTCCACTTAACCTGGCCTTGATACTACTGACACTTGGTGCCAGCTTAATTCTTGGCTTTTTAAGCTTTAGTGGCATGTACGCCCTTATACCAGTTTTGTCATTAGCAATTGCAACATTCGGGCTGTCTGTACTCTACGAAGGGGAAATATATCTCCAAAATATCAAAGGCGCCTTCAACAAATTATTAAAAAATAATTATCTTGAGAACAAGCTGGCAAAAGAATACTTGCTCAATCACCTAAATGAAGATGCCCATGATGAAGACTATCCTCAATTCTTCAAAGACTATAAAACGCAGCTCAAACTTCTTCGCGCCTTTGGCCACAAAGAATTGGATGAAGAAAGTAAAAAAAGCAAAAAGCACATTGAAAAAACACTTGCCGACATGGAACAATGGTTTGCACGGCAGTTGTTCTCAAGTAAAGAAAAACACAATACAGCCGAATCCGAATATGCTTTAAAATTACGGCTTTGGCTCGCGAACCACCATCAAAATGAGTATCAACAACGACTGGAACAACGCCGCTTTCACTATAATATTGTAAAAGCGTTTAGCCTCCTGTCTGGTTTATTCATGGGTTTAGGCAGTACGTACCTCATTGTTGAAGCATTCACTATTATTCCGTTTTTTGCTGTGATTCCCTTCGCTTTATGGCCAATAATGGTCCTTCCCATGGCAGCTATCGCTGGTGCCGCCTACGCTATGCTGACTTTTAATGCCATTACCGACATGATCAATAATAATACTGTTGCCAAATGGTATAACAAAATCAGCCAGGATTTAAGCCAGGGCTTAACTCTACGAAACGTATTCATTGCTTCAACCGCAGTATTTCTTGTTGGGTTGGCTCTAGCGCTTACAATATGTACGGCCGGAACCTGGTGGACGATAGCAACTAACGCACGCCCACTGTTTGACTGGATGAAAAAAATGCCCAGCTTCATCATGGGGGTTATTAATCCAGTAATTACCGGCTTATCCGCTATATTTTTCAACATACAAAATTCTGCTGAATCCCTGGAAATGGTTGACGAAGCATCACAGAGTAAATCGCATTTTTTTGCAGGACTTTACGATTATTTTGTCAAAGGATTTCAAAATCTTATCAAGACCGAAAATTGGTTACAAATCATTAACCCATTTAGGATCTTACTTAAATTAACGGTCACGCCATTACGTATCCTGTTTTTTCTAGGTCATCTGGTGAGTATTGCCTTGACATCGGATCGTATGCCTGGGGTCCCTCAAATAGTATCCATGCTGATCGCCATAATCAGCGAAGGTTTTGAAGACGCACATTATTTTCTTCCCCAGCATCATGATCCTGATGATGAAAAGGATGAACATGGGCACAAAGACATTAATGAACTGCTTCAAGAACGAATGGATGAACATGGCGGACACGATCATAATATGGATATTCCGACCTGGCTTCTCAATACTATTGCATCACCACTCTATGCTCTGGCCGCTCTATGGGACTCACAAGCCAGTAGACTAAATCAATCAAAGCAGAATGAACCATCCGACAATGAGGTTACCAGTCAAACACCACAAGTTTTATCCTTCCAGCAAGCCTGGAACAAGCAGCGAGGCATTGCCAAAGAACACCACGTTGAAATTGATCCTCAAGCCAAACGCCCTTCAAAACAATGGCAAGAAGAACATGCCATTGAACGAATTGAACGGTTTAAAACAAATCATCTCAAAAATGTTCTTATTGGTCATGATAAAGCGAATGCCAAAATCATTGAACTGGATAAATTAAAAGATGCTATTCGTCATCCCCAAAATGGTGAGTCTCTGGCTGAAATACTAAAAGAAGCCAAAAACCAATCGGCGTATAACCAACACCGAATGTTTGCTCAAAAAGATGAAAAAACAAGAACCCAGGAATTTATTGAAGAACTGCCAAAAAGAGTCAATGCATTATAACAATCTTAAGTCATATATCCCGAGCAAAGCAAAAACACTCGCGATGCTCAGGATAATAGTCTTGTAGTCATTCTTCACTTAATGACCACTATCCCCATCAAGTCAGCAGGCTTTTTAAACCGGCTAAATGAGATTTGGCAATATGTTTAGATTTCTCTTCACAACGCTCACCACCTTTACCAAACCACTCAAGATTATCTTGAGGCAATTCATCCAAAAAGCGGCTGGGAATGCAATCCTGAAGCTCACCAGCTCGACGCCGTTGTTTGGCCAGAGTAAAACAAAGGCCTTTTTGCGCTCGTGTAATACCAACATAAGCTAATCGTCGTTCTTCCTCAATCTGATCATCATCGATACTGACTCGATGGGGTAACAATTCCTCTTCCATTCCCACCAGATAAACATAGGGAAATTCGAGACCTTTTGACGCATGCAAGGTCATTAATTGAAGGGTATCGTTATCTTGTTCATCTGACTGTTCCAAAATATCGATCAATATTAATTTATTCACTACATCAGCTAAAGTGTGCTCAGGATTCTTTTTCAATAACCTGTCGACCCATTCAAGCAATTCCCATACATTATCCATTCTCTTTTGTGCTTTGGCAGGAGTATCACTTTGTTCGTAAATATGCGCTTCATATCCACTGTCCTCAACCATTTGCCTTAAATGCTCAAGAACCGCTCCGGAAGACAATCGTCCTTTAACCTGTTCGATCCAGGCCTTAAAAGTCTGCAAAGCCGCCCTAGGTTTATCTGAAAGATGTTCACTTAATGCCAGATGATCCGCCCCTGCATACAGACTCAATCCTCTTGATTGAGCATAGCGACCCAACGCATCAAGAGTGGTGTCGCCAATACCTCGTTTGGGGGTATTGATCACACGCACAAAAGCAGCATCGTCCGCTTCATTACAGAGTAATTTTAAATAAGCAAATACATCTTTTACCTCAGCCTTGGCAAACCAGGATTGTCCGCCGCTAATGCGATACGGAATTCCATAATTGCGTAATACTTTTTCAAAAATTCTGGATTGGTGGTTTCCCCGATATAAAATGGCATAATCACCGTAATTAGTCCGGGAACGCATTTTATGACTGATTAAGTCAGCAACTACATGCTCCGCTTCATCTTGATCATCCCTGCAACTGATGACTCTGAGTAATTCTCCATGCCCCAGATCACTCCACAATTTCTTTTCAAACAAGTGTTGATTATTAGCGATTAAATGATTTGCTGTATGCAAAATTCGACTGGTCGAACGATAATTTTGCTCCAGTTTAATGATTTTAAGTTGAGGGTAATCGCGTTGTAATTGCTCCAGATTTTCAGGCTTGGCACCACGCCAGGCGTAAATAGACTGATCATCATCTCCAACTACCGTAAAATGGGCTCGAACGCCAACCAGTTTTTTTACTAATAAATACTGACTGGTATTTGAATCCTGATATTCATCAACCAATAAATGACGTATTTTATTTTGCCAATACTCCAATACATCCGGATGCTCTGTTAGCAGACTCACCGGCAATCGAATCAAATCATCAAAATCTACGGCATTATACGATTTTAATGCCTGTTGATAGCGAGGATATATCAATGATGCTTCTACCTGAACAGGTGTATCCAGGGGACAATTTAAAACCGATTCAGGGCTTAACAAATCATTTTTCCATCGAGAAATTTGCTGCTGAATTTGCAGCATGTACTCGCGTTCATTCGCTTTATTAGCAGTGAGAAAATGGCGTAAAACCTGCAAACAATCCTCACTGTCAAAAATAGAAAAACCTTTTCTTAACTCACATAAAGCGGCATCACGTTTGATCATACTTAAACCTAAAGTATGAAACGTAGCAACTTTCAACCCACGACGGCTTGATGACGGCAGGACTGTAGCAACCCGGGCGCGCATTTCATTTGCCGCTTTGTTAGTAAACGTTACGGCACAAACTGATTTGGCGGAGTAGCCACAGGTATTGATTAAATAGCCAATTTTTTGAGTGATAACTCGTGTCTTACCACTTCCAGCGCCAGCAAGAACCAACAAAGGCCCATCAATATAATGTACTGCTGCCATTTGTTGGCTATTCAACATACTTTAATCTCGTGCAAAAAGAGGGCATTATCGCTTACCCTGACTTTTCGAATCAACTGTTAATTGCTGGATCGCTCCACGTCAAACTCTTCTTCATTATCCGAGTCAATAAATTCATCCTTTTTTTCGATTTCATTGATCTCGGTAATCCCAAACAATAGTTTATCTATGGTCTTAAACAGTGGCATAAGCATGCTATTATTTTTCATAATAATTCCTCAGGTGTATTTAGGGGGTTTTTTAAGAATAGATCAAGACCACCGAATTTCCAGGAAATACTCAAAAAATAGTTTCAAAATGTATCTTAAAAAGAACCTAAGTAGCCATATAACGTCCTGGCCTGCAAATAAATTAAATCTCAGACTATTCCGCTCCTTAAAGCTCGCTGCACGGGTGTTTTTAATCACAGGATTGGCTATGAATACTCTGACCATATTATGTTATAATAGGCAAATTTGTGTAACGAGCTTTTCCAATGAAAGAATCAGATACATTACAACGATTCATTTTTGAACATGCCAACATCCGTGGCGAAATTGTCCATATTGAAAAAACATTTCAAACCATAATGAATCAACGTACCTATCCACCTATGGTTAAAAACTTATTAGGTGAGGCTATTGTTTCCTGCCTCTTGTTAGCCAGCAGTATTAAATTTGAAGGAGGTTTGAGTTTACAGTTTCAGGGGGACCATCGATTACCATTGCTGATTGTGCAATGTGATCACGAATTAAACATAAGGGCTTTTGCCAAGTGCGCCGAAGATCTGGAAATTATCGATTACGCAACAGCATTTCTTCAAGGTCAAATGGTACTCACCATCAGTCAAAATAATCAAACCCAGGTATACCAAAGTATGGTACCGCTTCAATCGACATCGATGAGTGAAAATCTGATGGGCTATTTTGCGCATTCGGAACAAGTAGCGACACGCGTCTGGTTGGCAGTAAATAATGAGATGGCTGCAGGCATGCTGCTTCAGTTGATGCCAGGACAAGACACGTTGCAAAGAGAACAGTTTTGGGAATATGCCGTACAACTGGGACAAACGGTTAGCGAAGAAGAATTATTAATCCTGGACAATCAAACCCTGCTCTATCGGCTTTATAACGAAACTGATCTCAGAATATTTGAATCTCGATCTACTCGCTTTCAATGTCGGTGTACGAATGAAAAGATGAGGCAGGTGATTACTACTCTGGGCAAAGAGGACGCCGAAGCCTTATTGCAAGAACAAGGTGCGATTGAGATAAACTGTGATTTCTGCAATCAGAAATATACCTTTGACTCCATAGACGTTGCCCTGTTGTTTCATCAATAGACTGGTATCAAATTACATGCAAAACCAGCATATTTACATAAAAGTCATCTAAGATAACCACCATTAGTCTCAGTAGTGACTTCAGTCGGAATCAACACTGAGACTATAAATTGCTTCAATCAGATGATTACTGTAGTGTTAAGTCAATTGAAGATAAAATACCTTTGTCTTTTGGACTAAATTGCACGTACTCCCCGCGCATAGCCTGTAATATTTGTTGTAATGTAATGAATTGCGCGCTTAACTGAAAATACAAATCGGCTGACTCACTTTCCTGCAATTCACCTGCTGTTAAATAGGCAGCTTGCCCCATATCAGAAAAATAACTCAGGCTCACATGACGCTTTTTCGCAATCCCGGGAAAAAGTCCACAGAACAGAAGACTCTTATCCCCTACATCGCGCAATAATTCTAATTGCAGCTGTCGTGGTTTACGCATGGAATCAAGGAAATCAAGAGCCACAACCGATTCAATCAATTTGGGGCCTTGGGAAAAACGCATTAATAAAAAAACGAGATAACTTTCCGTGTTTTCGTTCAAAATTAATCGTGTAGACGCTTGAGCTTCATTAACCAAAGCATGCCATTGACTAATATCGGTGGGATGTAAAATTAGTTGCTTCATAAACTTCCCCCTTTTTTTACTTCCTAATATTAGTCTAGCAAAGCTTGTACCAAAATATCAGAGAGATCATGGAATAAATGGTTAATATGCTGTAACTATGTTTAACGCATCAATATTTTATCTGCGATAAAAAAATGACGGGACTTTGTCATCATTTTGACAGAAGCGGGTTGCTCGGTTGAAGCGAACCCGCAGAGGATAGAATGACAAGAATTCCAAATTCAAATGGATTGATGCAATGCCTTCCATTCAGTCCAGGTTCCAGAATATCCCATCAAGGACTGACGAGAAAACTCATAGAATTTCTTCAGGAATGCAATTCTCTTAATATAATAAGGAGTTAGCTCTGGATCCCCACGATAAATTTCCAAAAGGTTATAATATGGAGAAATGGAGGCCTGACGTTCTATTATTTCCTCAAAACTAACCTTGTCTGCGTTATTGAGCATATCAAACATCGCCAGGATAGTTGAAGTACGTCCTTTGCCACCACGACAATGAACATGGAACCAGGTTTTTTTAGGCTTGCTACGGACCAAATTCAAAAATGCATCGACCTCCGAATCCCGGGGAGCACGGTGATCGGTAATAAACAGGCGATGGTATTCAAAACCCCATTTTGAAACATAATACTCTTCATTTCTAACGGTTCCGACAGCCATGGATTTCCCATTGAAATACTGTTTTTGTCGATATTGAGGCACTGTTAAAATTCCGGGTATGGTTTTTCTAAAGCGTAAAGTCGCCAGCCAATTTTCTTGATCCTGCGCGCTTTGGGCATTGGTTTTGCCAAGATTGAGCCAGTTATAATCGCTAACAAGAGTAATCGCCCTTCCGTTTAAATAACCATGACTTTCCTGTCTTAAATCCAGTACGATGACCGGTTTGCCATTTTTAGGCCGGCGCATCGCAATATATTCAGCGATAGTCCGCCATCCCTTTTCGCTCGGTTCTTCACTTCCGGATAAATAAAGGTCATGAATACCCTGAATATTGCCGTTATAAGCATCAGCAATTGTTGCGACATCACGCATCCATTCAACGGAGGAAAATTGGGTTTTACTGTCCTGCACAATGCAAGGATTATCTACAGTGGATTCACAGACAGCGGGTAATGGGGCAGAAAAAACACGTCCTTGTATTAAAAAAAACATCATTAATACAACTTTAAATCCTTTAAAGTCATTCATATTAAAGCCTTAAAAAAATGCAACTTCTCAATATCCATGAAACCATCATCCATAACGCATAGCGTTCTTCCGGACAGTGACACAGTGCTTTTTTTGGAGATCCTTCACTGAGCTCAGAATGGACAGGATTCTCAAAGGTACTGAGAGATTACTACAAAAAAACTCAATTCATTCTATTTAAATGTTTTTTCATCTTCAACATAATTTTTAGCCACTCAATTGAAAAAAATCCAAGGTTGAGACAAAAAAAATTGTTAATGAAGGAGTTACAACAATTTAATGACTTAATAAAAAATTTCTTTTAACGAAGGGATTGGGCGTTTTTCGTAAGTCCTGATAGAATTAACACCCAGTATCGGATAGGATTTAGTCAGCAATTCGTGTATAATGTTGAAACTATGAACAAATACCCAGCTATTCCTTAACATTAATTCCAGCAATTCCCAACTAAAGGTTATTTATGATTGAACAGATTCGCAATATTGCCATTATCGCACACGTTGACCATGGCAAAACAACTCTTGTAGACAAACTACTTCAGCAAACTGGTACTTTAAATGAACGTGCGCCCAAGGTTGAGCGAGTCATGGACTCTAATGCACTTGAAAAAGAACGGGGAATCACCATTCTTGCCAAAAATACGTGTGTTTATTGGAATGGATATCAAATTAATATCGTTGATACCCCGGGGCATGCGGATTTTGGTGGAGAAGTAGAGCGTATACTCTCTATGGTTGACTGCGTTCTTCTATTAGTCGACGCTGTTGACGGCCCTATGCCTCAAACTCGATTTGTAACTCAGAAAGCCTTTGCCAGAGGCTTAAATCCTATTGTTGTCATTAACAAAATAGACAGACCTGGAGCAAGACCTGACTGGGTCATGGATCAGGTGTTTGATTTGTTTGATAATCTTGGGGCCAACGACACCCAATTGGATTTTCCTGTGGTCTATGCTTCCGCCCTCAATGGTTTTGCCAAACTCAATCTGGAAGACGAAGCAACGGATATGTCAGCGTTACTGCAAACTATTATTGATAAAGTTGCGCCTCCAGATGTGGACCCGAATGGTCCCTTCCAAATGCAAATCAGCTCATTAGCCTACTCTACTTATGTAGGCACCATAGGCATCGGACGAATCACCAGAGGTCAAATTAAAGCAAAATCGCCTGTAAAAATCATAGATAAAGACGGCAACATGCGTAGTGGCCGCTTATTGCAATTACTTGGTTTTAAAGGGCTGGAGCGAGTTGAAATCGAAGAGGCTGGAGCGGGTAATATTATCGCGATAACGGGAATTGAAAACCTGAATATCTCCGATACCATATGCGATCCCAATACAGTAGAAGCGTTGCCTGCATTAATGGTCGATGAACCCACCATCAGCATGACGTTCCAGGTTAATGATTCTCCATTTGCTGGCCAGGAAGGTAAATTTGTCACCTCCCGTAAAATTCGCGAACGTCTGGATACTGAATTATTGCACAATGTGGCTTTACGTGTTGAGGATTGCGAAGATCCCGATAAATTCAGAGTGTCTGGTCGAGGGGAATTGCATTTATCCATTCTGATTGAAAACATGCGCCGTGAAGGTTATGAGTTAGCCATCAGTAAGCCGGAAGTCATTATTCGGGAAGTAGATGGAGAACTGCAAGAGCCTTATGAACGCCTGACAGTAGACGTTGAAGAAAGTCACCAGGGCACCATCATGGAGAAACTGGGTGAACGTCGTGGCGACATGCAAAACATGGTTCCGGATGGAAAAGGTCGAGTCCGATTGGATTATATTATACCGACTCGAGGCTTGATTGGATTCCACAATGAATTTTTGTCATGCACCTCTGGTACTGGATTAATGTACCACGTTTACGATCATTATGGCCCCGCGATTAAAGGCCGAATCGGCAAACGCACCAACGGCGTGATGATCGCAAATTGCCAAGGTACCGCACGTGGCTTCGCTCTGTTCAACCTGCAAGAGCGTGGACGCTTGTTTCTCGATCCTCAAGCTACTTGCTATGAAGGAATGATTGTAGGGATTCATGCCAGAGATAATGACCTGGTAGTGAATGTGACCAAAGAAAAGCAATTAACCAATATGCGTGCTTCCGGTACTGACGAGAACATCATCCTTACTCCGCCAATCAAGTTAACTCTGGAACAGGCTTTGGAGTTTATTGATGATGACGAACTGGTTGAAGTAACACCAAATTCAATTCGGTTGCGTAAGAAATCCTTAAAAGAGCACGACAGGAAAAAAGCATCACGTATTGCTAATAGTGAAGAATAATAACGAAATGAAACAAAAATTTAAGCGAGTCATACTCTATGCTCGTCAGCATAGAGCCAATCAAGGTGTAAGCGAAAGCTTACACCGACTGGTTGAATTTTTAACAAATCAGAACATCAAAATCTATCAGGATCAAGATACTACTGCCGGTTTCATGATGAACATCCCCATATTAGCTCGAGAAGATATGGGAGAAAAAGAGGATTTAATCATCGTTGTAGGTGGTGATGGCAGCCTGCTTTCTGCAGCACGAATGGCAATCCAAGTAAATACACCTGTAATTGGAATTAACCGAGGTCGTCTGGGCTTTTTGACGGACATACTGCCTCAGGATATAGAAACTCAACTGGGTGCTGTATTGAACGGTTCTTATGAAGAAGAACAACGGTTCTTGCTGCATACCCGAATTTACGATCAGGATAAAACCTATTTTGAAGGCGATGCGCTTAACGATGTGGTTTTAGGCAGGGGAAAAGAAACCCATCTGATCGAGTTTGATGTGTACGTTAATCAACAACTGGTTAGTCATTATCGCTCCGATGGTATGATCTTATCCACACCTACTGGCTCTACTGCTTATGCTCTATCAGCCGGAGGCCCTATTATGCACCCCCAACTGAATGCGATTGTGCTAGTACCCATGTTTTCGCATAGCCTTAGTTCCCGGCCTCTCGTGGTTGACGGGGAAGCTAAAATTGAACTGCACATCAGCGAGTTTAATGAAACTGAATTACGGGTCAGTTGTGATGGCCATGAATCACGAATGGTTAAACCAGGTCAACGTGTGTCAATATACAAAAATGGCAATCAACTCCGCTTGTTACATCCACTGGATTACCATTATTATGATACATTACGTAGTAAACTTGGCTGGGAATCAAAACATCAGGGATAAATCATGCTCACAACCTTGCGCATTGAACATTTCGCTATTGTTAAACAACTGGAACTGGATTTTTCAAAAGGCATGACCGCCTTCACAGGTGAGACCGGAGCAGGCAAATCCATCATGATAGATGCCTTAATGCTGGCATTGGGTGGTCGTGGTGATGTCTCAGTTATTCGCCCTGGTCAGGAGAAATGTGATATTACCGCTGGTTTTATTTTTGATCAATTATCAGAGCCTGCCCAGTGGTTGGCAGAACACGATATTTCCTGTGATGAAGGCGAACTATTTTTAAGGCGCATTATTTACGCTGAAGGACGATCAAAATCCTATATTAATGGCCAACCTGTTCCACTGCAAAAGGTAAAAGAACTCAGCGAAAAACTGGTTCATATTCACGGACAACACCAGCACCAGACACTGATGCAACATCCAACACACAGACAGCAATTGGATCAATACGCCAATCACCCCAATTTATTGGATGAAGTTTCTCGCTTGTACAAACAGTGTCAGCATATTAAGCTGGAAATAGATCAGTTAAAAAACCAGGAACAACAAGCAGACAGAATCAAATTATTGCAATTCCAAATCGAGGAATTTGCAGCCCTGAATCTACAGGAAGGTGAAATTGTGGCATTGCATCAAGAACATCAAATGCTGCATCATGCCAGAGAATACCTGGAGCACAGCCATCATATAAATACCCTGCTTAATGGCGACGATCAGATGAATATCTGCTCAGGATTAAATCAAGTTATTCAATTAATCAATCAACTTCCTCAGGAACAAACTCAGATTAAGAATTCACTTGAACTGATTAACGGCGCCCTGATTCAATGCGAAGAAGCATTGAATGAAATGCACCAATTTAGCGAACGCGTCCAATTGGATCCCCAGCGCCTTCACGAAGTAGAAGAGCGGATGAGTGCCATCCATCACCTGGCTCGAAAATACCATATTGACAGCCATGCAATTCCTGAACATGAACGTTTACTACACAATGAACTGGAACAGTTACAAAATGCGGAATGCCAATTAGCTCATTTGCAATTGCAGCTGAGCCAATTGACTAAATCCTATGATAGGGCAGCACAAAATCTTACCGAATCACGACAGCTCCATGCTAAAAAATTAGCTCAGGAAATCACTGCCAGCATTCAACAATTGGGTATGCCAAAGGGCTGGATAGAAATTGACATTTCACCACTGGAAAAGATGCAGTCTCATGGCCGTGATAAAGTTGAATATAAAGTATGTACTAATCCCGGCATGGAGCCTGATGTGCTGGGCAAGGTTGCTTCTGGTGGAGAGCTGTCCCGTATTGGTCTGGCCATTCAAATGATCACCGCGCAAAGAGGATCGACGCCAACCCTGTTATTTGACGAAGTGGATGTCGGTATTGGCGGAGCTACTGCTGCACTGGTAGGAAAGATGCTCCGGAAGCTTGGAGAGCGATTACAGGTTTTCTGTGTGACTCATCAACCACAGGTTGCAGCATCGGCTCACAATCACTTCAGGGTAGAGAAGCAAAGTGACAACAAACAAACAGTAACTCAAATTACACTTCTGAAATCAGATGATAAAGTTGACGAAATTGCCCGAATGTTAGGGGGATTAACCATCACCGAGCAAACTCGTTCGCATGCAAAGGAACTTTTAATTCAGAGCAATGACTGATTTTGTTGATTAATCATTGTGCTTTTACTTTATTTTTGTGCCAAATCACCTTAATTTTAAAAAATATTAAAAATATTTCATAAAAAAACAGCACAAATAATAAAATAATGCTACAATGGTTGGGTAACAATTTAGGAAAATAACATGTCAGATAAAATTCGCGGTACAGTAAAATGGTTTAATGAGTCCAAAGGTTTCGGTTTTCTAGAAAGTGGCGGTAAAGATTATTTTGTGCATTTCAGCGCAATCCAAAGCAGCGGTTTCAAAACTCTTGCTGAAGGTGCAACTGTAATGTTCAAAGCTAGCAACGGACAAAAAGGTCCTCAAGCTGAAGAAGTTGAAGTAGTCTAATTCATTTATTTTACGCCTTGTTCGTGTCTAGATATTCTTATCTACTAATGAACAAGGCGTTTTTTTTGCTCTAAATTTCATAGCTCCCCAAATCCACAATATTCTGATATATTTTAATCTGCAACAATATGCGAGCCTTTTACTACAAAAAGCTTCAAACTATTGATTCTGTCAGGTGATCAGAGCAGCGTTCTTTCAGCCCTGCCCCTATCAATATCACTAACGATTCACTTTCAGGAAATTGTATGGCGTTAAATAGTTCAACCGTACTCATGGTGCCTCCGGCAAGTTTTCAGTTTAATCATGAAACAGCCACAAGCAATACGTTCCAATCAGCAACGCATATTGATGATAGCGAAATAAAGGCCATGGATGAATTTAATGCCATGGTACTCAATTTAAGAGAGCAAGGGGTTCAGGTATTAATCCTGAAACAAAATAAACTATTACCCGATGCTGTTTTTCCCAATAACTGGTTTTCCACTCATGTTGATGCCGAAGGCCATAATATCCTGATAATTTATCCCATGCTTACCCCGAATCGGCAGGCAGAAGTTAACATCGCTGGATTAACTAAAGTATTCAATGAGGCTCAGTACACGGTGGATAAGATCATTGATCTGAGAAATCATGACAATAACATTCTGGAGGGAACTGGAAGTCTGGTCTTGGATCGCAATAATCAACTGATTTATGCAGCTCTATCTCCGAGGACATCGCCCGTCATGGTCAATAAAGTTGCCGAGATTTTGAATTATAAACCGATTGTTTTTAGCAGCGTTGATGAACATGCTCATCCTGTGTACCATACTAATGTCATTCTAAGTATTACTCAAAATTACGCTATCGTCTGTTGGGAATCGATAAAAGATTCCCTTCAAAAATCTGCTCTGTTGCACAGTTTTAAAATAACCCAAAAGCACGTAATTGAACTATCGTATGATCAAACTCGGCATATGTGCGGAAATGTACTGGAGCTTATTAACAACAAGGGAAAGAGCATTTTAGTCTTATCCAATCAAGCAATGAATCATTTTAACAAAAAGCAATTGGAAACCCTGCAGCACTTTTCAGAGTTAGTGCCGGTTGATATTGAAACTATTGAAACTATTGGCGGTGGAAGTGCCCGATGCATGATGGCGGAAATTGTTTACTAATTAATTCAGCGCGAAGAATATCTGGAATAACATTCTTGTCAAAGAAATATCGAACCTCTACAATCCCAAATTCAGTGAACACTCTGCAATCTACTCAGTGAAGAGCGTTACCAATCTTATGAGGAACTTACTTAATTTTCTCCAATAATAATCAAAGTGAGAATATTTTCATGATGAATAACAATTATTTCGATAGTCCCTTTAAAGGAATACCCTTATCAGAGCAAGTTACAAATCCCAACATTATTGTTGGACGACACAGTTACTATTCGGGGTATTATCACGGTCATTCCTTTAATGAATGTGCACGATATTTGCTGCCTGATGAGCCCGGTGTAGATAAGCTGATAATTGGCAGTTTTTGCTCAATAGGTACCGGCGTTTCCTTTATAATGGCAGGGAATCAAGGACATCGAATGGAGTGGGTTAGTACCTTCCCGTTTTTTTACACAGGCGATGAATACGCGCAAAATGCCATTGATGGATTTAAAAATGTTGGGAATACAGAAATAGGTCACGACGTTTGGATAGGTGCAGAAGCGATGATTATGCCGGGCATCAAAATTGGCCATGGAGCTCTAATCGGTGCACGCTCGGTTGTAACAAAAGATGTTGAACCGTATACAATTGTTGCTGGTAACCCTGCAAAACCCATTCGAAAACGCTTTTCTGAAGTACAAATCAAACAATTACTGACAATGGAATGGTGGAATTGGCCAGAGAGTCTGTTGGCCTCAGCCATGAAGTATTTATGCTCCACTGATATTGATGGGCTGTTTAATTTCTGGTTATCACATCAAAAAGAAACGATAGCGTAAATGCTCAACCAGGCTCTTTATGTTTGGATCTTATGGTCTATCATAAAGAGTGGTTAATTGCATCTTCTAATATCAGTCAAACAATCATTAACGTTCCAAATCTGAAAAGTAACCTAAATCCAAGGATACATTCTTAAAAATTTATTCTTTTATCCAATTGATGAACATGGGCAACAAAAATATTCGATATAACAGGGTTCTCCATCTTAGTTGTATTTGGAGTTTATCAGACGGCACGATCAACTCCCTTCTCCCCTGAGGGAGAAGGGCTGGGGATGAGGGTGGAGATTTGGCACACTCTTTATTGAACCATTGACATAAAAAACACAATTGATTTATTTCTCTGGTTTTATCGAAAATGAACGGGGATGCAGAAGAATATACCGGAAGGGAGGGATGGTTTTTACAACTACTTGAAACTGTGCCAAATCATCACCCTCATCCCCAACCCTTCTCCCTCAAGGGAGAAGGGAGTCTTGCTGATTAACTCCAAATACAATTAAGATGGGACAACCCTGATCTGTATAAAATATCCTCTTTATTTTTCATAACCCAGCTGATAATATCTCCGCATCCTGGCTCATAACATTCGAGATAAATAATTTGACTCTTGTTTCAAATAAATTCGTCACGACTCATTTACCTGACCCCCGCCAAACAATAATTGAAAAAGTCGTTATCATTATCCCAACTTATAATGAAGCCGCAGTTATAGCAGAAACAATTCATCAGGTATTTGATTGCGTAGAGCCACTGAAAAGCCATGATATTCATGTGTTAATTTTTGATAGTGCTTCTAAAGATAGCACGCAACACATCGTCCAAAACTTACAATGCACATACCCAAAACTTCATTTGAAAAGTGAATCAACAAAATCCGGATTAGGTTCCGCGTATTTACAAGCGATGAAATATGCACTGACAGCACTCGATGCAGACATAATCTTTGAGTTTGATGCTGATTTGTCACACCAGCCTAAATACATTATCGGTATGCTGGAACTGATTAAAAACTGTGATTGTGTCGTAGGTAGTCGCTACGTTAAAGGCGGAAGCATACCCAAGAACTGGGCGTTTCATCGTAAACTGTTCTCAATATTGGGCAACTACATCGCCCGTTCAGTGCTCACCCACAAGTATAAAGATTTCACAAGTGGTTTTCGTGCAACAAGGCGTCACATACTCCAAAAAGTATTACCTAAAAGCTTCCTATCGAACCAATATGCGTATAAATTGGAACTCCTCTGGTTGCTGCACAAAAATAACGCCAAAATTTGCGAATACCCTATTGAATTTATAGATAGGGAAAAAGGAGTCAGCAAATTGCCTAAAAACTGCATCATTGATTCGCTTAAGGTAGTTTTTACACTTCGATTTTATGAGCTAAAGCGGTTTTTAAGTATGTGCCTGGTTGGCTCCATGGGTATGCTCATTCAATTCATGGTCTATAACGTATTGCGCGAATATCTTACTCCATACAACGCATCACAAATTGCGGTAATAGCGGCTATTATCAATAACTTTATACTGAATAACCGATTTACGTTTAGAAGCCACTCTTTTGTTGGCTGGTCATTTAAAATGAAGCGCCTGGCAGGCTTTGTCATTTACTCACTAGTCATGATATATCTACAAAGTCATTGGATTAAATTAGGAATCAGTTATTTGGGTACCGGTACCTTGCAAGAGAATATATTATTAGCGACAGGGATAGGGCTTGGTTCTTTATTAAATTATTTTACCTATACTCGCCATATTTGGGCTGAACGAATTCCATCATAAATATCGATGGAGCGCAAAGTGCAGTTTTAGCAAGCAACCTGTTTTCACCTTAACGTGCCAAAGGATAATTCGTGATAAAAAAATCCAAATTGTGTTTTTTTATTTATTTTTCAATTTTGCTAATCCTGGCCCCGTTTAGTCTACCTTCTTTTGATACTTATTATTATTGGGACTGGAGCCGTCATTTAGATTTATCCTATTATGATGGTTCACCAATGATTGCTTATTTGATCAAATTATCGACGTTGTTTTTTGGCGATACAGTTTTTTCATTAACTTTTTTAGGCATAGCAGTCACTGCCCTAACCAGTTGGATTATATACATTACAGCGAGGCAATTTTTGTCGCAAACAGCCAGTTATGTCGCTACATCATTGTGGTTATTTTCGCCGTTAATGACGTTAGATCTGTTACAACAAACAACCTATGATACACCATTATGCTTATTTTGGGCGTTA
Organism: Legionella moravica DSM 19234; assembly: GCF_000423305.1. Lineage (GTDB taxonomy): Bacteria > Pseudomonadota > Gammaproteobacteria > Legionellales > Legionellaceae > Legionella > Legionella moravica. Next base: position 102,663 of record NZ_AUHS01000003.1, read on the forward strand.
ACACTTTATTACGTTATTCACTATTTAAAAAATCATGAAAGCCGTACAATATATTTTATCGGTATCAGTATTGGCTTAATGTTATTATCAAAATACTCAGGAATTGTTTTAGTTTTAGCATTACTTATCTTTCTGATTTCCACTAAATATCGTTGTTTATTCAAAACCAATCACTTCTATCTTGCCCTCCTGATCGCAGTTATTTGTTTTAGCCCAGTTATCATTTGGAATTATCAACATGAGTGGCAATCATTTTTATATCAGTTAAAAATTCATCAACTCAAGGAGAATACCAATCACCTGAAAGCGATATTTCACTCCTTTTTTTGGGTTATTTTACCTTCACTAAATATCATGTTACTCCCAGCTCTGTTATGTTGGATACATAAGGATTCAACAAAATACTCCAAAGCTAAATACAATTACATCGAACACATCATACTGCTATGTCAAATTATCTGCATCACGTTTATAGGCTTTTATCTATTTACTGCATATAAAGCAATTATCAGGGATAATTGGCTTACTCCATATCTGATTGCCAGTGCTTTGTTAGGGGGATATTGTTATCAAGAATATTTCTATCGTAAATCTGTAGCTATTGTTCTCGTCGTATATACTCTGCTTTGCGTACTGATAGTCATAAATAACAGTACTCTTTATCGCATTATTCCAACAAAAAAATTAATTTATTATCGACTGATTCAACAAGTCAATGAGCAACTCAAGAACATTCCATCATCCATATTTTCTTCTGGATGGTTTGAGGCACGAATGTTGTTTTTTATTAAAAATAAACCCATTATCTATACTTTGGATTGTGGATCATTACAGAACCAATACTCAATTTGGAGTAAAGACATCAACCAAAAAATAGCAAATAAAACTGTTCAAGAAATTTTATTTATTGATTTAAGGGACAGAAGTGAATGTTTAAAAAAATACTTTGAACGATGCGAACAGTTACCTACACAAACACAAATAACGCCCAAAGACATATACTCGGTATATGCATACAAATGTACAAATAGGGTAGATCTTTCGAATCACGATCAACCGCTTTTAACGGCTACTCAATAAGCAATAAGGTGCTCATCAGAAACTTAAAGTGAACACAAGAGTTCCATATTATTGTCCTGGAGTTTTTCATAATTCCAGTAACGGTATAAAAATCAGGTCCCAATATATTCATTGGGATTTGCTCACTATTCCTGACTTAAATGAGTTTTTCTTTCCTGCATGGTTTCAACACTGTTGATTACCGTCTGATGACAAATTTCTTTCATAACGGGAATGTCCTTTAGCGGTATGCCTTCGTGTATGGTGTAGGCAATTAGAAAACTGTCCTGCCATACCTTTTCATTTTTTCTCGCCTTGGCCTTAACCCATAAAGCAATCCAGAGAAAATGAAATTGCCATTTATCCCGATGCAATTCCATTTCTTCGATAAACACAGCATCCATGGCATCGGCTAATCGACACACCTTAACTCCGTCGACAAAACTGCTGTTATGATTCACTATTTTATCAATAAGCGGATTTTCTATATACCAGGACTCAGTAAATTGTTTGTTTTTAAGCCAGGATTTTGAGCGTTGCAATGATTCTTGTATGGCCTCTTGTGTGAACGGAGTGATTTGTACACTAAGCTGCTCAAACAGGTATTCCAAATCCAGTTTCTTTGGTCTCAACCGAATTCCTGACAATTCCTGAATTTCCAGAAAATGCAAATAAGGAATGTCACCCTTTTCTATCGTTATAGCAAGAAAATGCTCAACCATTTGTTGAAAATAGGATGTGTCTACTTCTCGTAGAGTGACACTTTCGGCAAACGCCTGCTTGTAATATTCGGTTACTTCGTTGGCTGGAATGATTGGTGTAATCCAGGCATCCTTTAAGCCCATCTCGAACTTTAATAATAAACCACAAAGCCGATTTTTCCGGTTTTTGCGGATATGGATGAAAATGCCCTGGGAACCGGTTCCATCGACTTCAGTTGCCTTGATCTCCATCCAGACGGGTTTAGGCTCCACTTCAAATACCACGCCTTTTTTACGTTGTATTTTAATCCAACGATCAAACATAGTGTGGTAACTCTCTGGATACCAATATTTTATAACCTGTAAACGTGAAAGGGATATAGAGGTCAAAGTCACTTTATCCATCACCTGATCCAGGGTCGCTACAGCAACTTCGCGTACTTCTGATTTTGGATGCAATAAAGTCAATAAAGCAATATCATGCCCTTCATCGATACTGTACAAATCAATGATCAAATCAGCAAAAAAGTCTGCTGGCATTGCGTAACTTTGCGCAAAAAAATTTTCAGCAATATCAAAAGTTGACAGATCGGATAACTCATTAATTAAATCCCGAATGGAATCTAAATGAGACACCGGATCAATCTCGTCTATATGGTCATCTTCCTGGTTGGCCAAATCAAAGTATGCGTCTTTTAAGTTCTGAGTCAATTCTACATGAACCTCATAGAATGCATTTAAAACCGGCAACCAGAAACTTAAACTGTGTTTTTTGGTTTGAATCACATCAGCCAGATGATTCATTAACTGATTTAATGATTTTGAAGTGACTTTATTATGTGCATCGACAGCTGCTTGTAATTGAGCCACACAGATATCCAAGGCAAATACACACGCAGAGTAAACAGGGGGGCCCTCATGTATCAGATCTTCATCCAAATCATTTAATAAATCGATAAGTTTCAGTGCATACTCAGGATGCTGAAAAAACAAGGCATATAGCTGCGGATCAGGATCGTCATTATGTTCAATTAATTCCGCCATTTCCGCTATCAAACGATGCAAAAGTTCAGGTTGATTCGTCATATATGTTTTGGTACCTGTCTTGGTTTTCCCTGTTCATCAATGGCGACAAAAACAAAAGTACCTTCTGTTACTTGATATTTCTCACTCTGAGTCGCTGGAAGTGCCCATACTTCAACGCCTATAGTCATTGAAGTAGTGCCTTGCTTTATCAGCTCAACATGACAGCTGACCACATCCCCCACATGCACCGGTTTCAAAAATGACATCGAATTTATAGCCACCGTAGCAACTCGTCCCTGAGCTATGTTTTTGGCCAGAACCCCGGCAGCCAAGTCCATTTGCGAAACAATCCATCCGCCAAATATATCGCCATTGGCGTTTGTACTCATAGGCATAGCCAAGGTCTGAATGGTCAGTTCACCTTTGGGTAACCGTGTCATTATTCTCCACCACGCTTTAATTTGGCTAATGCATCAGCCATTGCAGTATTAAATACGGTTTTCTTCACTGGTTCTGATTTTTTAGCCGGTTCGGTTTTTTTCTTATGCTCCACCTTTTTCATTTCTGGTTGCTTCTTGGGTGGTGCTGTTTTTGCAGTCTTTTTAGCAGCAGGCTGTGAACTATCATCCCCTAGTTTCATGCTTAAACCGATACGTCTGCGTTCTTTATCTACTTCAACAACTTTGACGGTGACAATATCGCCAGCTTTAACCACAACCCTGGGATCAGTGATGAACCTATTGGTCATTGCAGAAATGTGTACCAATCCATCCTGGTGCACCCCAATATCGACAAAGGCACCAAAATTAGTCACATTGCTGACCACTCCTTCCAGAATCATCCCCTCATGAAGATGATTAATGTCTTCAACACCTTCTTTGAACTGTGCCGTTTTAAATTCTGGCCGCGGATCACGCCCTGGTTTTTCCAGCTCACGTAAAACATCTCGAATTGTGGGTAAGCCATAAGTATCATCAACGTATTTATCCGCATTTACACTTTGCAGAACTTCGCGATTACCGATGATTTGAGGAATATCCAGTTTCTGATCAGCAATGATTCGCTCAACAAGAGGATAAGCTTCGGGATGCACACAGGATGCATCAAGGGGATTCTCACCCTTCATAATACGCAGGAAACCAGCTGCTTGTTGAAACGCTTTTTCCCCCATGCGATTAATATTTTTTAATTGCTCCCGATTGACAAATGCTCCATGTTCATCGCGATACTGGACTATATTCTTGGCTAAAGTCTCATTGAGTCCTGAAACATGGGCCAGCAACGCGGCTGATGCGGTATTTACATCAACCCCAACAGCATTCACACAGTCTTCAACCACGCCATCAAGACAGCGAGCAAGCCTTGCCTGGTTTACATCATGCTGATATTGTCCAACTCCAATGGATTTCGCTTCAATTTTTACCAACTCGGCCAAAGGATCCTGTACACGCCGAGCAATTGAAACGGCGCCTCTCAACGTTACATCCAAATCTGGAAATTCACGGGCCGCAATCTCGGAAGCCGAATAAACGGAAGCACCCGCTTCACTGACGATGATTTTAGTTAATTGCAAATCAGGGTACATTTTAATCAGATCAGCAACCAGGCGTTCAGTTTCCCTTGAACCGGTACCATTACCAATACTGATTAAGTTAACATGGTGTTTTGCCGCTAATTTCGCTAAATCAGCAATGGATTGATGCCATTCATTTTGTGGGGCAAAGGGAAAGATGACGGTGTAATCGAGTAACTTGCCTGTAGTATCCACTACAACCACTTTTACTCCAGTTCTAATGCCTGGGTCCAAACCTATAGTAATTTGAGGTCCTGCTGGAGCAGCAAGCAATAAATCGCGTAAATTTCTGGAGAATACTTTGATCGCTTCCTCATCAGCCATTTCACGCAAACGAGTTAACAGCTCCAATTCCAGTTTAGTAAATAATTTAACTTTCCAGGTCATGCGTACTGTTTCAAATAACCAGCTATCGGCTTTTCTCTGCTGATCTGCAATGTTAAAATGTGCTGCAACCCGATTCTCTCCGTAGTTCAAATCCTGTTCTGGAAGAGTGAGACTTACCTGCAAAACACTTTCACGCCGCCCACGGAACAAAGCAAGTGCACGATGAGACGGAATTTTCTTAATGGCTTCAGAATAATCAAAATAATCGGAAAATTTATTTACCGTTTCTTTCTTCTTGGAGCTGCCTACGGATTTAACGATCGCATGTTGCCATAAATACTCACGCAACTCATTGATCAAATCCGCATCTTCAGCAAAATGCTCCATCAATATGTGTCGAGCGCCTTCAAGTGCTGCTTTAACATCTTCAACACCCAGTTCGACATTAATATACTGAACAGCCTGCTCTTCGGGATCAAGAGTGGGATCCTTCCACAACGCAAGAGCCAATGGCTCTAATCCTGCCTCGACAGCGATCTGAGCTTTGGTGCGTCTTTTCGGTCTAAAAGGCAAATACAAATCTTCAAGGCGCGTTTTAGTGTCCGCGGCCAGGATACTCTGCTCTAATTCAGGAGTTAATTTTTCTTGCTCCCGTATGGACTGCAGAACCACCGTACGTCGTTCATCCAACTCACGTAAATAGAGTAACCGTTCTTCCAGATAGCGCAATTGCACATCGTCAAGTCCTTCAGTCGCTTCTTTTCTATAGCGAGCAATGAAAGGAACTGTTGCTCCCTCATCCAGCAAACGAATAGCAGTCTCAACCTGCGACACCTTTACCTTAAGTTCTTGCGCTATAATCGCAGCTGACGCTAACATCTCTTGAGCCATTCACATCCCCGTAAAACATGGTAAAAAATCGACACATTATATACTCAACAGGTATTGTTGCGATATATAAAGCATCCAATATTAATCTTAAAAACCCCACTCATCCTCTTTCCGGATAAACGGGCGCTTTTTTAATACACCAAACCGTATCCTTTACTTTTTTTAATCCTCGTACAAAAAAATGATCCGAAGCATCCAATACGCGTGATATGCTGCTTAGACTGCGAATTTCTTCACAGTTTTTATAAAGCGCTTGTACCTCTTCATCTGTAACGCTGTAGGGAGGTCCTTGCATCTCCTCTTGATTATATCCCATAGTTTTCAGCAAAATCTTCCCCTCAGGCTTTAACCAATTTAAACACACATTGACATATGTAGCTCGTAATTTGGCAGGCAATGCAATCAATGCCGCTCTGTCATAAATGGCATCTACAGGAGGTATAAAAGAAGAAGGTAGTTTAAATATATCCGCAACCCAAATACTGAATTGTTCATTAAAATACTGAACAATCTGGCCGAATTCCTTTTTATGAAACAATAAACCCTGCTCATCAGCGAATTGTTGTACTGCCTGTTCACACAATTCAATACCAACGACCTGATACCCTTGCTGAGCTAACCAAAGCATATCGAGGCTCTTGCCACATAAAGGGACTAGCACAGTAACAGGTGTTGAAAGCTTTAATTCGGGCCAGTGCTTGATAAGACCTGGATTGACCTCTTCTTCATGAAAAGCAGTGCGTCCCTGCTCCCATAATTCAATCCAGAATTCCCTTCCGTTACTCACTCTACAGTCACCGATTTAGCCAGGTTACGTGGCTGATCAACGTCAGTACCTTTTGCTACAGCTACGTGGTAGGCCAATAGCTGTAAAGGCAATGTATACGCTATGGGAGCAATCCAGGAACCGCATGATGGAACTTTAATCAATCGTGCACCGTTTCCTTTCCAATCCTGAGAATCATCCACAAAGACAAACAATTGTCCGCCTCGCGCACTCACCTCATGCAAATTAGATTTTAATTTATCCAAAAGCTCATCATTTGGAGCAACCGCAACTACTGGCATGTCTTTATCGACCAAGGCAAGAGGCCCGTGCTTTAACTCTCCAGCAGGATATGCTTCAGCATGAATGTATGAAATTTCCTTAAGTTTTAAGGCACCTTCCAGGGCAACAGGATACTGTACTCCCCGACCTAAAAATAAGGCATGAGCTTTATTCACAAATAAAGAAGATAAGGCTTCAATTTCTTCATTCATCTTTAAAATTCGCTCACAGCATGCGGGTAATTCCTGTAACTGATTTAACACGTCCTGTGCTCGATCATCATGACAAAGCGCAGCAGCCAACATCAAAAAGGCTGCCAGCTGTGTAGTAAAGGCTTTAGTCGAAGCAACACCAATTTCAGTTCCCGCACGAGTTAAAAAGACACAATCAGCTTCTCGTACCAAGGTACTGGTGGCAACGTTGCATATGGCCAGACTGGCTAAGTAATTCATTTTCTTTGCTTTATACAACGCCGCCAGAGTATCCGCTGTTTCACCCGATTGTGACACCGTGATGAATAAGGTATTTTCCGAAACAACCACATCCCGATACCGATACTCACTGGCAATCTCAACCTGAGTAGGAATACCGGCCAGGGATTCGAGCCAATATTTAGCAATCAACCCCGCATGATAACTGGTACCGCATGCGACTATATGAATTTGTTTGACTTGAGGAAATACGTGGGAAGCACGCTCTCCAAAACTTGCTTTAAGTACTTCTGGACTGTTAATACGCCCTTCGATAGTGTCAGTGAGTACTTTAGTCTGCTCAAAGATCTCCTTAAGCATGAAATGTCGATAAGGCCCTTTACTGACTATTTCTGAATCACTGGTCAGGGGATGGGTTGTTCGTTCAACCAACTCTCGTCCGGCATTATAAATTTGCACCTGATGGGCAGTTATGCACGCGCTGTCCCCTTCTTCCAAATAAATGACCGATTGTGCGAAAGACCTTAAAGCCAAGGCATCGGAGGCGATAAAATTCTCGCCGATCCCAAGGCCAACAACCAGGGGACTTCCCTTGCGAATTGCGACCAGCTCGTGTGGTCTTTGTTGATGAATAACTCCAAGAGCGAATGCTCCATGCATTTCTGATGCTGCAGTTTGTACCGCTAATAATAAGTTTTCATGCTGTATATAATAGTAATGGATTAAATGAGCAGCAACTTCAGTATCTGTCTCAGAGGTAAATTGATACCCACTTGCGATAAGACGTTGTCTCAACTGATCGTGATTTTCAATAATCCCATTATGTACCAAAGCAATTTGCCCATGAGACAAATGAGGATGTGCATTTTGCTCAGAAGGCTTTCCATGGGTAGCCCAACGCGTATGGGCGATTCCAGTATTACCAGCAATTGCCGTTTCTTGCATGGCATCAGCCAAATTTTGTACTTTACCTTGAATTCTAACTCGCTTTAATCGAGAGTTATTATCGATTACTGCAATACCAGCAGAATCATATCCTCTGTATTCCAAACGTCTTAATCCTTCCAGCAAGACTTTACTGATATCCCTTTCTGAAACAACTCCCATAATCCCACACATAACCCGCTCCTCATTCCGGAAACTGCTTTATAGATGTTCTATCTATGTATTTATTTATAGTACCTAAATTCAGCTTATGATTCATTTTCAATGACAGGTCATACTCAATTTAGATTGCGAAAAAACATTCCTCATCAAAGATGAGGCAGTCAATTAAAAAGAGGAATTATGCCATAAAGATGAGTAAATCACTAAAGCAATTGCCTGAACAATACTACAATTTTTGTTCAGGCACTATTTTGCTCTATGCTCGAGGGGATTCTGGCTGCTTACACGTTACAGCGTAACCATGCTCTTTCATTGCGGTACAGACTTCAAAAGCAAAATATTGATGAGCCCGCGTGCTTGGATGGATCTCATCCCAGAATAAATAATCTTCAGGCACATCACACACGTGATAATTGGTTTCGCCAGGTGCAAAATTATTCTCTTTATGCTGAAGTACCTGAGCGTATCTTAGAACAAAGTTATTAGCAAAGGCCGAACGTTCAAGCCCCTGGAACATAGGAAATTTAACATCGATGCATGCGTCGGTTACGTTGGCAAACCCATAGTTCTCTGGATTATTGACTGCTCTTTCCAGATATTCCTGGGTATTGATGAAGAAAATGTCGGCATCAGGATAAAGTTGTTTCCACTCATCAACACGAGCCGCCAATCGCTCATTATGTGTGTCAGAAGCAAAATTTAATAATTCCCTGTCCGCTGTTTTAACAAATTTTGGAGTATCTCCCGCATGAGGAACACCCAACACAATAATGCGTCTTGCTCCAGCTTGCGCCAGCTTCAATACAGCAGAACTAACACCGTCAACAATGTTATCTATATAGGCACTCATCACAGCGGAATCGTATTTATCCTCATACTGCAAGGCATTGATATAATCATTACCACCTGAAAACACAAAATACACCGTCTCATGACTTAATTTTTGATGTTCTAATAAATAGGCTTGTACGGTTAATCCAAGGCTGGGGGGAATCAATTTTCCTACAATTAATGTTTTAATAATTCCCAAAGGATGACGTATCACATTCCAAACGGTGAGCTGAGTGTCATAGGTCGCAGCCCAACTTCCGCCAAAAGCCCGGTTTAAATAAACATCGTCATCATCTTTTTGAATGGACAACATGTCGGCCAGATATTCATTCCAGACACGACCATTAGAAAATCTGGATTTCCAATAAGGTTTACCTGGTAATATGGGTACTAATTTAACCTGGGCAATTAAATTAACGATATAAGGAGCCAAATCATGATCAAAAAAATCGGTCACAGCAAGAATTCCGGCATCCAGGACTACTTGCGGGACATAATAATCATTCGCAAACTCGATCATTTTATTGATAACAAAGATTTTAAAAGGAGCCACAATATAAGCGGGGTTTTCTTCGTTGCGTAAACTTTTAAGCAGATGAGTAGTATTCCCGGTATCAGATAAACTGTCCCCAAAGACAACTATAGATTTAACAGGGATGGATGCAGTACTAACTAATGGAATAAAAAATAGCAAAATACACAGCCAGCGACACATTCTCTTGTGATGATACATACCAATCTCCTTATAAAAGCTAGCAAACCCAATTTAACGTTAGCTTGATCCTAAGAGTACGATCGGTATGAAATTGTTGTCAACGCATTATGAAATTTTTAGAACAACTGGTTTCTAATAGTGCATTTAAATCATTCCTATTGATTAAATTGTGAGTAAATGTTAATTTTTACCAAATTTTTTTGTCATTTTTAGGTAGTCCCGTGAAAGAAATAGTCATCGCTTCATTTTATAAATTTATACCTCTGATTGATTTTGAAACCCTGAGAGAACCCATGTTGGCTAAAATGCGTGAGACGGGCATTAAGGGTACCATTATACTTGCTCATGAAGGCATTAATGGCGGCTTTGCAGGTACCAGGGAACAAATGGATGTTTTTTATCAATACATGCACAGTGATGCTCGTTTTGCCGACCTGAATTTCAAAGAGACATTTGATAATGAAAATCCGTTCGATAAAGCCAAGGTTAAACTCCGTAAAGAAATCGTTACCATGGGCGTTCAAAACGTGAATCCTGTTGCAAATGAAGGCACCTATCTTGATCCGCAACAATGGCATGAATTGATTCAGGATCCCGAAGTCATTTTGTTGGACACTCGTAATGATTATGAGTTTGAACTGGGCGCATTCAAAAATGCAATTAACCCTGATATTGAAAACTTCCGTGAATTTCCTGAGTACGTAGAACGCCATTTGAGTGACAAAAAAGATAAAAAAATTGCAATGTACTGCACTGGCGGTATTCGTTGCGAAAAAACAACGGCATTTATGAAAGAACAAGGCTTCCAGCATGTATACCAGCTGCATGACGGAATTCTTAACTACATTGAAAAAATCCCCGAAACGGACTCATTGTGGGAAGGAAAGTGCTTTGTTTTTGATGATCGCGTTGCGGTAGATCAAAAATTAGAACGTGTCTATCCGCAGCTGCCACAAGATTACAAGGATGAGAGATACCCCAAATAAATTCGGACCGTTCGATACAATCCTGTTCAGACTTACTCTGCGAATTCCCAACACATGAGCTTGGGAACTCGTTTAAGATGAGCCCAAGAAACAGCATTCATTCAGGACGATCGTTTTTTCAAGGTTAAAATGGCATTTAGATAATATGGCTCGATAATCCATAGCATTAATGCAACCTGCATGTATCTCATCATACCTTTCAGTTATAATAGATTCTTTTTACAGTTCAGGCGTCTTATGACAACCAAAAAACAATCCGACTCCAGCATCGCGCTGAATAGAAAAGCCGGTTTTGATTTCTTCATAGAAGATCAATACGAGGCAGGCCTCGTCCTAGAAGGTTGGGAGGTTAAAAGTCTGCGCGCAGGAAAAATCAATCTCTCGGATGCCCATGTCATCATTAAATACGGCGAAGCTTATTTATTAGGGGCGCAGATTCAACCATTGAAAACAGCATCGACTCACTCAATCCCCGATCCAATACGCACTCGCAAATTATTATTAAACCGCAAAGAATTAAACCATTTGATTGGCAGCGTTGAACGTCAAGGCTATACCATCGTGCCCCTGTCTCTCTATTGGAAAAAAAATAAAATCAAAGTAAAAATAGCTCTGGCTAAAGGTAAAAAAGAACACGACAAAAGGGATACCATCAAAAACAGAGAGTGGCAAAGAGATAAATCGCGCCTCATGAAAAAGAATCATTAAGGAGAACGTTGATGCAAATAGGTCAAGAAATACCAAATTTTGAATTCCATGCAACGAATCAATTAAACGCTCATATTCATGACTATAAAGGTAGAACGGTGATTCTCTATTTCTATCCTAAAGATGCAACCCCAGGCTGCACTACCGAAGGCCAAGACTTTAGAGACGCTCATTCGAAGTTCCAGGCGATGGATGCTGTTCTGTTTGGTATATCACGAGACAGCCTGAAATCTCATGAAAATTTTAAAAGCAAATACAATTTTCCCTTTGAATTGATCAGTGATCCCGAAGAACATTTATGCCAACTGTTTGATGTCATCAAAATGAAATCTATGTATGGAAAACAAGTTCGCGGTATAGAGCGCAGTACCTTTATCATAGATAAAACTGGTGTTTTAATCCACGAATGGCGAAAAGTTAAGGTCAATGGACATGTCGAAGAAGTGCTGAACTATGTAACATCATGCTAACTCGCTCTATTCAGCTGTTTGTTGTTATTGCCTCTTCAATACTGACCTTGGTCGCCACTGATATTTTACTACCCAGTCTGCCTCAGATTGCCCAATCATTTGCTGTCCCCTCTAGCGAGGCAAAATTAATCATTTCAATTTTTATGCTAGGCCAATTTGCAACAGTGCTTGTTTGGGGAATCATTGCCGATCTAATAGGACGTAGGCAAACCTTATTAACAGGCATGCTGATTTTTCTTATCGCTTCAATACTGAGCCTTTATGCTCATTCAATAAACTTCCTCTTGGCCTGTCGATTCCTGCAAGGAACAGGGGCTGTAGTGGTTCCTGTTGCAGGCTGGGCTTTAATCCAGGATCTATACCCCAAAGATGAAGGGGCACGGATTATGTCCTGGATTGGCACCCTTGTCGCAATGCTTCCTCTTTTTGCACCGGCAATCGGTGGTAAAATAGATGTACTTTACGGCTGGCAAATGAATTTGTATGGGATTGCCCTATATTCTACAATTTTGTGCATTTTGATGCTTATTTTACTAAAACGCTCAGCCAATAATAGCAATAGTGCAGCCCATGAATTAAAAGAAACATTGCTTATTTACAGCAAGATATTAAAAAACAAAACCTTTATTTCCTACATTGCTCTTTTTGGTTTGTTGAACTGTGGCGAATGGTGTTTTCTTACTGTGGCTCCTTTTTATTACGATCACATTCATATCTCTCCGGATAAGATGGGTATTTTACTGATGCTTACCTCAATGGGATTTCTTTTTGGTTCCATGCTGGCATCCAGGTTATTCAGCCGGCTGGGGGTAGACAAAACCTTTTCATTAGGAATACACATCGCATTAGCAAGCAGCGCCCTACTTCTTGTGGGCAACTACCTCGGATGGTGTGACTATCAGATATTTAATGCCATTGATATCAGCATGTATATATTTAGTTCCGCACTTCTGTGGGGTGGATCAACGTCGAGAGCATTACAGTGTTTTGATGAATTTCGTGGTTCCGCTTCAGCGGTTCGAAGCCTAATCCTGTTATGTTTCTCCGCGTTCGGCACCTATTCAGGAAGAGTGCTCAATCATGAAAGTTTACTTCCAACGGGAATTGTTCTCTTGATTTTAGCCTTGTGTGCCTTATTTGTGTTTCATAGTAAAGAACTAAAAGCAGAACGGCTTAGCACTGAAGTGGTCTATTAATTATAGCTGAAAAATCTTAAATAATTGTTCCTAAACAAAAAAATATAGTTCTTGACGTCTTTAACTTACCTCCTCACAATGAAGATAGGCCAATAGTTCAAGCGACACAATATGAATCCAGACGCCTTAATTGATCTCTCAGGTGGTATGGTACAACTTGAATTATAAGAAATACTATTTTAGCTGACAGGGTGACCCTATGGATAATACCAATATTGGACTAAAGCTGTTCGTGCTTGATACAAATATATTAATGCATGATCCCACTGCAATTTATCAATTTGACGAGCACGATATTTATTTACCAATGGTGGTTCTGGAAGAACTGGATAGCCACAAAACAGGTACTTCAGAATTAGCACGCAACGTTCGTCAAACAAACCGCATGCTGGTGGAATTGATGAGTAACGCATCACATGAACAAATTGTATCCGGTCTCCCTATCCCCAGTTTCATCCGCTCCAATAAAGGAAGCGTAAGCGGCAGATTATTTTTTCAAACGGATGAATTTGATCAGGTAGTACCATCCACTCTGCCGGGGCACAAAGTAGATAATACCATCCTGGCAACAGCATTAGGCTTACAAAAAAAATACGCTGGCAAGAGACAGGTAGTTATTATTTCCAAAGACATTAACTTGCGCATTAAAGCAGGAATTCTGGGAATACCAGCTGAAGATTATTACAATGATCAAGTGCTGGATGATGTAAATCTTCTGCATCGAGGACTGCATATTCTGGACAACGATTTTTGGGATACTCACGCCAAAGACATGGCATCCTGGCAAGAAAGCGGAAAAACCTTTTACCGGGTCAGTGGCCCCTTGGTCAAGGAGTGGAATCCTAATGATTGCATCAGTACACAAGACGATGAATTTCAGGCCTTGGTAAAAAAAATAGACGGTGAACATGCCGTAGTTCAGCTGGTACGTGATTACACCCAAGCAAAAAATTCAGTTTGGGGTATTACCGCACGTAATCGTGAACAAAATTTTTCTTTAAATTTACTGCTCGATCCGGACATCGATTTCGTAACATTGCAAGGCTCTGCCGGTACAGGGAAAACATTACTGACCATTGCTGCCGGACTGACTCAAGTCATGGATCAAAATCGTTACAACGAAATTTTAATGACTCGGGTAACCATCCCTGTGGGTGAGGATATTGGCTTTTTACCAGGAACCGAGGAAGAAAAAATGACCCCCTGGATGGGGGCATTAATGGATAACCTTGAAGTACTTCATGGTTCTCAGGTGGGAGGCAGTTTTGGCCGTGGAGCAACACAAGATTTATTACAAAATAAAATAAAAATTCGTTCTTTAAATTTCATGAGAGGACGTACTTTTTTAAATCGCTACATCATCATAGACGAGGCACAAAACCTGACCTCAAAGCAAATTAAAACTCTGGTAACTCGTGCAGGTCCGGGCAGTAAGATCATTTGTCTGGGGGATATCAAACAGATAGATACGCCGTACTTATCGGAAACTACTTCGGGATTAACTTTTGCGGTGGATCGTTTCAAGCACTGGGAACACAGCGCACATATGACTTTAACCCGTGGAGAACGATCAAGGCTTGCATTTTATGCCGCGGAGCATTTATAGTACGTGTTTTACGAGGATTAATCATGACCGATCAAGCCATCACTTTTGATGATGTTTTACTTGTTCCCTCATACAACCACCATGAATCGAGACGTGTCGTTGACACGTCTAACACGGACCGATTGGGTAAACTGAGCTTAAATCTCCCGGTGATCAGTTCCAACATGGATACCATTACTGAAAGTACCATGGCAAATTTCATGCACAGCAAAGGAGCTATGGGAGCGTTACATCGCTTTATGTCTATTGAAGAAAACATTCAAGACTTCAAAAAATGTCATGGCAACGTTTTTGTTTCCGTAGGCTGCACTGATGCGGAATTACAAAGAGCCGAAGCATTACGTGATGCAGGTGCTGATTATTTTTGCGTTGATGTAGCTCATGCCCATGCAAAATACGTCGGTAAGACGCTGAAAAGTTTGCGCAAATTGCTGGGCGACCGCTGCATCATGGCAGGAAATGTTGCCACCTATGCAGGTGCCGATTATCTTGCTTCCTGTGGCGCAGATATTATTAAGGCAGGTATTGGAGGCGGTTCAGTTTGCAGTACGCGAATTAAAACGGGATTTGGAGTTCCGATGCTCACCTGCATCCAGGATTGTTCACGTGCCGATCGCTCTATTGTCGCGGATGGAGGGATTAAAACCTCCGGGGATATAGTCAAGGCACTGGCCTTTGGAGCTGATTTTGTCATGATTGGTGGAATGTTAGCAGGAACCACACCAACACCTGGTGATGTCATTCAAAAAGAAGATGGCTCAAAAGTCAAACGCTACCGCGGTATGGCATCCAGAGAGGCGCAGGAAGCATTTTTAGGTCAAATGCACGAATGGAAAACTGCTGAAGGAGTCGCAACAGAAGTTCCATTCAAAGAAAATCCTGATGGAATAATTGCTGATATCGTAGGTGGCTTAAGATCGGGTCTAACCTATGCTGGAGCAGATACAATCAGTGAATTACAGCGAAAGTTAAATTATCTGGTGGTAACCCAGGCAGGTCGTATCGAAAGCTTGCCTCATAAATTGCTTGAGCGTTAACAGTATATGAGATCAAGCTAATCGGATCATTCATGCTCAGGTTAGCTTGCTGTTTTATTGCAAATCTCCATAACATAAAATGCTCTGTTTAAAACATGCAGGGAACTCATAATCCAAATTAAATATTCATTGCATTGCCCAAATCTTCTGTAGGTTCCATATCGGGCTGTGTTTTATTAGCCTTCGATGATTCTTGACTTTTTTGATCATAAGCAGAGGTATCTGCCAATTTTAAAGGTTCTTCTCCCTTCGGTGAAGGGGAATCTGGAAATGGGGTCATTGCAGACACAGACTCATTCTCTGCCGATACATCGGCACTTTGCTCCTGTTCAGAAGTGGGGACATCGCCAGAAGGGTTGACACTAACCTCATCAGTAGGTTTATCACTGATCGCTTCAGTAACTTTGGGGCTGACCTCATCATTCGGTTTGACACTGACTGAATCAGATTGTTCGATACTTACCTTTTCTACAATAGGGGGATTATTCTCATTACTACGACTCTGAGATGCTGTTGACGACTGTTCAGATGAAGGAGAGGGTTGTTGATTTGCTGGCTCGTTTCCTGACTTGGAAAAAGCACTCTTAATTTTATCAACAGCAGCATCGGCTCCTTTTTGAGCCAGATTTCCCGCAATGTTTCTAATGGGATCGTATAATGCGCTATTAATTTTGGAAACAGTGCCATAAAGCTGATTAAACAATTGCATCATGGGATCATCTGATTTTTCCGCTTGCTCTTCTTCTTCTTGCTTTTTCTTCTTTCTTTGATTTTCAGCGAACTGATCTGCAGGGGCTTGTGCCAACTTGCTCAATCCTTCTTTCGCTTTTGAAGCAAGAGCTGCGCCTTTTTTGGCAAAATCAACCGCTTTATCTAAAAAACTTGGGCCTGAATCAGGGGCTGGTGTTGGGGAAGATGTTTTGGAAGCACCTGCTGTACTCGTTGTAGATGTTGGTTCGGAGCTTTGTGGAGTATTCTCTGCCATATCAAATTACCTATTTAAAACTTATTTAAATAAATTATAGTAGCTAAACAGTGATTTGCATTTTTTAAACACGAAATTAACTTTTATTTAACAATTAAATTTGATTTTCACCATTCTGAACTTTTTAATGGGCATTGCATTGAATCGGTCTCAGAGGTAACTCATGTTACATAGCTCGGCTGAAATGGACGAACAGCTTAAGGTAGGATTGGTCTGTATTCGGAGATTCTGTATTTTGGTGAGGAGGTCGAAAATCTCAAAATAACCAAGAGATTGGATCAAGATGACTGGCTAACTCGCTCTATAACAAATAAGAGTCTATAAGGCCATAACCAGTTCAGGATTCTGAGCTATAACCTGTGCCGCTTGCTGTATTAATTGAGCGGTATTTAACTCATGCTGCGATCCGCTGATTTTATGATTGTATGCTTTAGCTTTTGCATCATAAAGATCGAAAACAGTAGAAGATTCTAAAGGCTCATTTGCACTATCCGCAGTCATTGGAGTTAAATTCATCTAAATCACTCACTAAAATTATGTATTATAAAGCAATTATATCAAAATAAGTTCTATAATAAATTAAAGGCTCAATAAAAATAATGCTGTTTCACCATCTTAAAAGCAGGTAAGCCATGAACGATAACGACTTTCGCTACATGAGACGCGGTAAACAACTCTCAGGGTTAACGAAGGAAGAACTAACCCTTCTTAAGCCCATCAACCAACGAGGGGTGGAGTTCGAGCGTGCTTTACTTGTACTGCATGGTTTTTCATCTTCTCCGGCAGTTTATCGCTATATTATTCCAGAAATAAAGCACTACGATGCTATTGTGTGTCCGGTTCTTCCCGGTCATGCTGAGAGTATTGAAGCATTTTCTCACGCCAAAGCATCTGAATGGTTGTTAACAGCACACCATGCCTGCGAAACACTAACCAAAGAATACAAGAAAGTCGATGTATTAGGCCTATCTTTGGGAGGTTTATTAGCCTGTGAACTCAGCCAGCGTTTTAACCTGAATCATCTCTTTCTCTTGGCGCCGGCTTTAAAACTACACATGAAAATAAACTCCATGCTCAAGCTAGCCCAAATACTAAAATATTTTGGATTTCGTCATCTTCGTAATGCAGCAGGAAACCTCAAAACCAACGAACATGCTGAAATTGCTTATAGAAAACTTCCGATAAATTCTATAATAGAAATGCTGACTCTGGCCCAACAATATGAATGGGTTCCACCTACCTGTCCTGTCGACCTGTTTCTAGGTGCCTTTGATGAAGTCGTTGCATCAAAAGAAGTGGAGCAATTGTTTTCATCACTTCCCAATGTCACCATACACTGGTTAAGAAATTCTGCGCATGTATTACCATTAGACAGTGATCTTCAAGAAATAATAAAATGCATTAACAGGGATTAGATTGGTTCACTGATCAGATAGAGCGTCAGGACTTTGCTGCACATGATGACACGGGATATTCAGTACGACAATCCGAAAAAATTGCCGTACTCATCCGGCTGCGCTAAGGAAATTGTTTGTTATATCGATTAAAGTCCTCTCTATCAAACTGACTCCATTCACGCAAATCAAGTACAGAACCATTATAAGCCATAAAATCAGCTCGAGTTGTTGGAATATTAAAATAGTAGATATCACTGGCATCTGTCGCCAGATTGCTTTGATGATTCACTGCAGAAATTTCCGCAACCGATTTATCATGGGTCTTCACAAAACTTCGTTGAGCGCGTAAATAGCGCCCTTTAAACTGCGCAACACCCCACAGCTCGACATCAAGTTTATTGACTATTCCAGCCAATTGTACTCTAGCAGCACTTTTTGCCCGAATGATCAAATCGTTGCTTTTTACCCAATACAGGCTTAACCAGGCATCACCATCAATATCAAGCTTGGCAAGATTAACAAATCCCGTTAATTGAACTTTGGGATTTCCTTTTAAATAAACGTGCAAATTACGGCTTGTTAGACCATTAATTTGTGTTAGCCCACCACCAACTACTTCCAGGCGCTGCAACCCTATAGTTCCTGCCAATCGGGTTGTACCCGGATTTGAAATGTACAGATTTAAGTAACTGGTATGCAATCGGCTACCGCGTATAGAGCCAGCACCAATATATCGAACACCGTTTAAAAATTTACCGCGAATGTCTGCATTAACCGCCCCAAAACGTGGAAATCCTTTACCTAAAGCTAAATATAATGTTCCGTTGGATACTACTGAAGTGACCTGAGCCAAATCTCTGGGATCACCCGTTAACAGAACCTGAGGCTTTTTATAGCCAGTATGCAAATGAATGTTCATTTGTCCTTGAACGTCCACTTGGTTAAAAGCAGGAACCTGCCGATGCTGGTTCATACTGCTGCTTGGATAGTGAGATACTGGAACAGGCGTCTTTTGCCCATTATGAATGCAACCAGCCAATAAAAAGGCCATTAAAATCAATGAATAATACCGCTTAAGCATAATCTTCATTCCTATTTCAATAATCTCTCTACATTAGAGTAAGTTATAGTAATGTGCAAGGCAGTATCCCTGATTAGGCACAGGCCAAATGATCATTTGGCCTCCAAAAAACTAATACCAGCTGTCTTTACTAAAATCTGAGATAGTGACATTGCTGGAGCACGAATCATGATATTGATGATCAGGAGCCTTATTAATTAAGGATGCCACAGGCTCATTAAAAGGAATTAATGACGGTAATTGAATAAATACATCGACCAGATAACCGTCCTTACACCCCAAATAAATTTTTCCGGCGTTGTTTGAGCCAAAAGCCTGGCTGATGTTCTCACGTAACAACGACAACTGTACCGTCTTACCTTTATGTCTCGTTAAAAATTGACCAAAAGCAGATTCATCCACTTCGCGCGCTAACTTCATTGCCAATGAAAAATAATCATCCGGTTTTAACGCCTGGCAACTACCGTGTTTGTTCCATTCATGTCGCTCCAAACAACTACCGTATTTATAACTTGGCATGAATATTTTTAGTTGTTCATCAACTGATGAAGATAAATTCAAGGGAGTGTAATCACAATGATTGGCGCGTGGTTTCACATCACAAAAGCCATATCTTTGACCACAATTATCCTGATTTGGCCATAATCCATGCAAGGTCAAATGATTGGCCTGATAGGAGTTTACCGTTAATTTCCTGCATTCAGGCTTACCGGCTTCATAGCCATAAGTTTGACAAAATCCAGGTTGTGAACTGAGAGCTAAAACATGTGAGTCGGCCATACCGGATCTAGAATCACATTTTTCGGTATTGCGCTCGGTATACTCTGTAAGGCCACAATCAGCACTGACCCAGCGTAACGTATTATGATGCTCGGGAATAACGACGCGCAACCAATCCGGTGGGCTTTTATTAATTTCTTTTAGTGGATACTGCTGATGGATTTGTACCATTAAATTGTCGGGATTTGTTTTATTATTCTTAGACAGGTATGCGGGGCATGTTTTCGTTGCTTGGAAAGTACCACTTACTGCATTTAAGGCGTTTACATTAACAGAAAAAGCAAGGAACAACAGGGTGAGAAACTTTATCATTATGCATCCCGACCATAGTTTGGTACGCACATTATACCTAAGTCCTTTTCGAAAGCCAGCTTTAAACTATTCTGTAATCAAATTTGATAAATAAGGATTTTTTTCCATCTTCTTCAGTGACGTAACCAAGCAAATCTAAACCAATTGAATCGTTAATGAGGTTAAAAAAATTTACGAGTGGGCGAAATTCTGTATTAAAATTTTATCAAAAAAACAGTTTACCGATACCAAAACGATGAAACAGTGTCACTTTTCTATCTATTTCACACGATTCAGATCTTGTAAAATTTCTCACTCTTGCCGCAGCACGGACGCAAACAGCTCGAGTGAGACAATTTAAGAAAAAGCGCTTTTATAAAGCAGTTACTTCCTCAGCTTGCAGCCCTTTCGCACCTTTAGTCACCAGGAACTCAACTCGTTGACCTTCCACTAAAGTTTTACGCCCTGCACTGCTGATAATGGATCTAAAATGAACAAAAACATCATCCTGACCATTATCCCGACTAATGAAGCCATACCCTTTATCATCATTGAACCACTTAACGTGACCAGTTTCTTTAACAGACATTTCTACATTCCAATTAAAATTAAACACAAACCTGTGATCAAATTCAGGTAACAAGGAGAAGCTTTTAGCGTAATTAATTCGAATTGCTCAGAACAGCCCAAGATTGAATCCCGCGAAAACCAACATGTTAACTGAAAATCATTAGCTCACAAGTAATTAAAATTATAATATGATGTTCTACAAATAGCGAGGAATATGTACAACTTCTTTATAAATGGTGCAGAATTACCAGTTTCAATTGTGATTGAAACTAAGGATACCAGGCCTTTAAACTACAAAGGTCTGGTGTGATCATGACGTAACTTAAAGAATACTGCAGCGCTTTTTTTCACTCATTTCTTTATCAAGGTTATTGAATGGTGAAAACACCGGAGCCGTAAAAAACTGAATTCCCCTCATTATATTTTTAAACGAGAAATTCTCTTCATATGTGGGCGTAGGGGTAAATAATTCGCTCATTGTATCGGTTGCTTTATTGCCGACGCTGACTACGTCCTCAAAGCCACCTAAAACGTAGGATCCCAAGTAAATAGTATTCCCGGTTTGCTGTTCTTTATCCAGATCCAAACGAACCTCCCACGGCAGAGTAGACATATAGTCTTCCCAAATTTTTTCTTTAATAACCTCTACTTCAGTTACGCCTTCAATAGACTTTAGTTCCTCTATCAACGCAGCATGATCAAAAGTAAAATCATTATGATTTGGAGGCAAATTTACATAAACAGTACATAATCGGCCATCATCTGGTCCTGTGCGATTATCTCGGGTAGTAATGAGAGCCAAATGACCAAAACCGGCTTCATCAAGTCCTTGTGGGAAATAATATTGATGCGGAGGTAAGCCCTTGATCTTATATACAGCAACAGGATATCTATAAAATTCCAATTGTTTCACACAGTTTGTTTCAGTTTCGGTTAACTCCATCCCCAGGGAAGGCCAATTTTTAGGAGAAGTAGCTAAAACCAAAGTATCCGCAATTTCTGTATATTCAATACCATTTTGTACATAATTAACGGTAACTTGATCCGAATTCCGCTCAATATGAGTGACATGTGCATTCAGGCGAACATCAAAATTCCGGGCAATCTGTTGCATCAGCAGCTGAAATCCCCCGTGTATTGCCAATAATGCGGGTTGTTGAACGATGTGTTCCACCAAAGCAAGCTCAGGCAGTGTCATTTTACCGAAATACTCAAGAACACTATAAGTAGGGCAATGAGTTATAGCACCATAACCAAAACCAGGCACGAAAGGCTTGGTCAAAAGAGGAATATGTTTCATTTCTCTTAACGTGCAATACTCAGTAAATGGACGTTGTAACTCATCTGGAAGTTGTTTTTTATTTTGTTTTGCGTCTTGATAAATATCATAATCTTCATTAAAAGTTGACATCTCACTAATAAGTTCTTTAACAAAGACTATTTTCTCAGCAAAAGATAATCCATTATATTTTTTTTGTATTTCAACTGTTTCCTGTTCCATTGGCACCATGGTTTCGTAAGTGAGGCCATGCTCGATTAACGCATCAATCACTACCCCATAGTTAGGTGCTACAGCCCCGGCTCCCAGTTCAGTTTTCAGCTCCGGATGATTAGGGTCGGAATAGGTACGACACTTTCCACCCACTTCACCGTCGCGCTCCAAAAAGAGCATTTCTATGCTCACATGGTGTTCGTCGGCTATTTGTCGAAGCTTGCGAGCACCAAATAAAGCGCTAGGCCCTGCACCAATAAAAATCACTTTAGAGGGAAGTTTTTTCATGACAATCCTTGTTCATTTAACTTAATTAAAACATCCATTCATCGTTGAAGTGGAATCATTTCGCTACCGGTTTATCATAAAAAAGGATAAACGGCGCCCTGCTCCATATACATCCAATCAATATGAAGCACAAATTAAATTAACATAGGAATTAGGGAGTTAAAACCAGGGGCTATTGAATACTCCGGAGAAACATCACCCGAAATGCACTATAAGCCCTCTTGCCCTAAAATGGATTGATAGGTGGTAATACATTAGAACTCTGTTTTTTATCGGCATTTGATCGTTTAAGAGCTATTACGGCTCGCAATAACTCATCGCCTCGCCATAAAATTTTCTCATCACTTTTATATAAAACCTGTGACAGTAGATGAATCTGTTTTTTTAATTGAGCATCTCTAACCAGCTTGGTCAAATCAGAAAGATTCAGTAACGGAGCATCAGGCCATTGCACCTTACCCCATTTTAATAATGCATCACGTGCTTTTTTCGGATTGCATTCCGTACATGCTTTATTTAATTCCGTAAAAGCCTTCCTGACTTGTTTTTTAGAGGAATGACGGTTGTGTTTTTGCCATCCCCACAATCCTAAAGTGATGACCCATGCAAAAGCAAAGAGAATGGCGACAATCCACCCCCAGTTAAATGAAGCATGTGGATATGAATCAATTTCTCGGCCTTGGTTTTCTGTCGTTGGCATTACGGAACTGTTTTGGGATTCAGTTTTTTCATTGCTGGTCGCTAAAGAAGGAGTAATATCAAGACTTCGAGGCGCCAGAACCGCAACTTCATCCTTACCCGTTTCTGTATTAAACCAGTGGAGGCGTAATTCAGGGATGGTAATTTTTCCTGCTTTATTAAACAAATAAGTTACTTTAAACTGGGTACTGCCTACCAACTCACCCTGTTTTACCTGATTTTTATCAGCACCTTTTTCAGGGTACACGCTAAACGCATCCGTTTCTTCAAAATCAAGGGTAGGCAATAGTTGTGCGGGAATGGATACCCCTTCAAGCGTTACTGTGCGGGTTAATGTACTTCCTTGTCCAAGGGTCTGGCTCGAGTTTTCATACTGCTCACTTAATTTAACCTGTTTTGCAGGTAACCATAATGTTCCCTTATATTGAGAGGGAATAGGCTGTACGTTTAGCTTGATTGTTTTATCTTCAACTTTGATTCGCTGAGAATTAATATCATAAATCAAAGCTGTAAACTTTGGAGAAATGATATCCAAAGTACCGCTTTTTTGCGGGAAAATCGCATAATTTTGTTCTTCTACAACATAGTTAACATTATTTTGTACGGTTTGATAGCGCTTGGCATCCCCTAGCGGAATTAACAGGGCATTATCTACTTGTGGCCCCTGATATTCGGCATCCAGAAGTCTTTTGCTGTTGTATAACTTAACGGTATAAATGATCTGTTGATTCACATAAGGTTTCTTTTCATTCACATCTGCCGTCAAAACAACATCTTGTTGCTGCGCGGAATTGTTTTGAAAATCCTGATTAGTCTGACTGCCATCTACATTAATAGTAATAGGATTGCTTTTATCCAAGCCCAGTTTTATTGCAGGAATAGTTAATATGCCTGGCTTTAAAGCTTTTAACGAAATAATCCATTGACTGGCCGTTTGAGCCTGACCATTAATAAGTATGTAATTAACATGACGTTCCGTACCGTAAATGGTGAAGTCCTTTTGCAACACGGTCAAATCTGGAACCCCTCCATTTTGGGCACTGTCATCAGTTATGATTAATTTAAAAACATCACCCAAGGCTACCTGGGATGGTTCAACTTGCACCTGAATTTCCGCAAAAGCAAACAGCGCATAACAACTTAACAATACCGATACTATTATTTTTTTCATTGGTACCACCCACGTTCTCTTCGTAAATGATCTCGTAAAAACTTTTCTCTCAGCAAACCACCTGGATCGTCAGGAATCAGCCGTAACCATTGCTGTTTTGCTTGTTGCTTTTCCTGCTCCGCTTCAGACTGAGCATCACCTTCCTGCTGATCCTCATTTTTTTTACTTTGATCTTGTTTGTTATTCTGCTGATCTTTGTTTTGCTGATCTTTATTTTGTTGATCTTTATTTTGTTGATCTTTATTTTGTTGATCTTTATTTTGTTGATCTTTGTTTTGTTGATCTTTGTTTTGCTGATCTTTGTTTTGCTGATCTTTGTTTTGTTGATCTTTGTTTTGTTGATCTTTGTTTTGTTGATCTTTGTTTTGTTGATCTTTGTTTTGTTGATCTTTATTTTGCTGATCTTTGTTATTTTGGTTCTTATCGTCCTTATCTTTATTTTGTTTTTGCTCTTTATCTTTCTTTAACAATTCTTCTAACAATTTACGGTTATACAATGCATCCTGATTATCAGGATTAATTTTTAACGCTTTATTATACGCATCTATAGCCTGTTCGTATTGCCCCATATGTGCTAACGCATTGCCTTGATTGTAATAGCCCTGCTCATTATTTAATTCTTTAAACAATTCAGCGGCCTGCTCATAATCACCGGCACGATATGCGGCTGACCCGATCCAATCATTTCGTTCAAATGTCTCTTTTGCTTTCTTAAACTGCCCCTTTTCCATCAAATGTTGGGCCTGTTGATCGGGTGTATACCACAAATCAGACCAGCTAAATGCTTTGGCTTGCAAGGAAGAGAGTAGAATCATTAAGAATATCAAACAGCGGATCATACGGCCACCCTCTGCAACCAGCCTCGTCGAAATACAGGTAACAAGAACATTAAGGCAGGAATTAAAAACCATCGTCCCTCATCTCGCCAAAGCGGGATGTCATCCTCTTTGCTTAATGCATACTCCTCATTTCCAGTGCTATTAAGCCATAGGTCCAAATCACGCGAATCAGAGGAGTATCTTAATAATTGACCATTACCCGCATTGGCAAAATTTTGAAACAAGGGATTTAATTTACTGTCTGCCCTAACAGGTAAAATCGAAGAATGAATACCGGATTGAGCCATTTTTTTTGCTTTATTAATGGCATCAGATGAAGGCGTGTCGGCAGTTAAGACTAAAATTTGACCGTGTTGATACCCAGCCTGACTAATCAATTGACTGGCTTCATTTAGGGCACTAACCAAATTTTGTCCTCCTACTGGCATTACGTCCTGTGTCAAAGAAGATAATAGAGAAGATATGGTTTGCCCATCATCAGTTAACGGAGAAACGACAAAAGGTTCTCCTGTAAAAACAATCAATCCAAATTGCCCAACATCCTTACGTGTCAATACATCGTGCAATTTGAATTTAGCTCTGCTGAGTCGATTGGGGGTCAAATCATCTGCCATCATATTATCTGACATATCCAATACCAGAACTCGGGGTTCTATAGGTCTGTAAGTGGGAACCGGTAATTTAACCCAACTGGGTCCAGCACTACTGATAATCATGAAAAAAACACTCAACAATAGTAAAATCACCGAGAATTTTCGCGTTCCCTGACGTTTACTTTGAATTAAATGACCCAGCAAATGGCTGTCGCATACCTCCCCCCAGGCATGTAACCGGGGAGTTTGCCGCCATAGAGCAAGGGCTAGACCTACCAAAGGGATTACCAATAATAGCCACCATGGCCTTAAAAAATGAAAATCAGCTATCATGACTTCAGTTCCTCCCTGGATCTAAATAGTGCCTTCATGTTAAGAACCCATTCGGCTTTTCTACCCATCCAATAAAAACTTAATAATAAAGCCAATCCAACAAACCAGGGATAATATTCTTTTTGTGGACGGACTGTAGCCTGCTCCTGCTTGACGGTTTCCAGTTGGTTAATAGTCTGATAGATAGCTTGTAGAGACTCTGTATCTGTTGCTCTAAAATAACGTCCACCCGTCATATCGGCCATTTTCTTTAAAGTGTCTTCATCAAGATCAGCAGTCACGTTCTGATTAAAGAAATCCATGCTTAACGCTCTGGGATCTGCCTCAGAACCTAATCCGATAGTATAAATTTTAATTCCATCATCACGGGCTAACTCAGCGGCTTTTAATGGAGCTAAAACTCCCGAATTATTTGCACCATCTGTTAAAAGAATGATCACCCGACCCTCTTTGGGCACTTCATCCAATCGTTTTACAGCCAGGCCCACAGCATCTCCGATTGACGTTGTTTTTCCTGCTAAACCTGCAGTTGCATCCTCAATGCGCATTAGCACACTGTGCTTGTCATATGTAAGAGGAGTTTGCAAATAGGCGCGAGTTCCAAAAAGAATCAAGCCAATTCGATCACCCTTTCGATCCTGTACAAATTGCTCTGCAGCTCGTTTCACAACCAATAAACGGCTGGCTGGACGACCATGCAAGATCATGTCATTAATTTCCATGCTTCCTGACAAATCAAGTACCATCATGATGTTGTAGCCCTCTCTGGCTACTGGTTTAGGCTCACCAACCCAACGCGGACCAGAAAGAGCCAATACAAGCAATAACCAAACTACAGCAGGGATGATTAATAATTTCTGGGCTGAAACAGATCGCTTTTCCTGTTCCACGATTCCTGCCATTGCTTCAAAAAAGGGGACTTTCAATGCAGTAGGCAAGGTAACGGTGACTCTGGGTAACAGATACCAGATCACCACAGGTAAAGGCAATGCAACAAGCACCCAGGGATTCACGAGTTCAAACATGGAGCCCCCCGTTGTTTAATCCATTGCTCTGCACAAGTAAATAAAGGATCCAGATTCACAGACTCCGCCGTTTTAAATGGCGACTCCAGAAGCATGGCCTTAACTTGTTTAAAATCAATGTTTTTACTGGTTTTATTTAAAAAATCGATCCAATCGTCACCATGAATACTGGCCACTTCAGCTCTCGGAAAATACACTAAAGCAACTCGTCGTAATAACTCTGAAATTCGCGCACTGGCGATTTGGACATTTCGATCCTTGAGGTAATTTTCTTTATAAATATGTAATAAACCAAGAGCCTTGCGTTTTGCCAAACCGTTAATGTGTTGTTTATAAGACCAATACGCGATACCGATGATAAGCAAAAACATCATGCTCATCACCACATACCATCCTGGAGCCAAGGGCCACCATCCTATGGGATCTGGTAAATGGATGTCCTTTAATTGAGCCAAGGGATCGGTTTTAGCCACGAGACCTCCTCGGAAAAGTCTGGCGCACCAATTGAGTCAGATTTGTCTCGGAGGTAGCCTGTACGTATTGAATTTGCAAGCGCTTGAATTGTTCTCTTAAGTATTCAACTCTCTGCTGACAATACAGTTCATAAGCAGAACGTACGGCAGATAGGCTGGTATCCAGTATTATTTCATGCTGACCATTAGTCATCGCATACTGCTCTGGCTTGGGTGGCACTAACTCTAGACGGTCACAAATATGGTACGCCAGGATATCATTATGGCCACGCAATCGATTCAGATGCTTTTCACATTCTGCATCCATAGTATAAAAATCACTGATTAATACCAAAATACTTCCCGGTCTGATTACCCGACGCAATCTCACAAGCGCATCACTGAGCAGTCTGGGTTTTTCTTCCCGTTGTGCTTCTGTCTGTGCAGTGTATTGGCTCAGTGATGCCAACAAAGGCAAAACGCCTGAATCACGGCCACGCGGAATAAATTCACTATGTTCTGAAGCTGAAAAAAAGAAACCGCCTACCCTGTCTCCTTGTTTAATGACAGTCCATGCCAGAATCGCTGCCAATCGTGCAGCAACTACTGATTTAAAAGCGACACGAGTACCAAAAATCATGGATGGATTAAAATCAACAAGAAGAACGACTGGCCTCTCACGTTCTTCCTGATAAATTTTTACATGAGGCCTGCCTGTACGAGCAGTAACTCGCCATTCCATATGACGAATTTCATCACCTGCCTGATAATTTCTCACCTCGGCAAAATCCATTCCACGACCACGCAATTTGGACAAATGAGAACCAGAACGCAAAGCCCTGCCTTCAGGTTGATATTGAATCGATTGAGCATAGCGTCTCAGATCGATTAATTCATTTAACTCAGCAACAACACCATCTGCCATAAAAACCTCTAAGGAATAGCAACCAAGCGTAATAGCGAGTCAATAAAATCATCGCTGCTCACTCCCTCAGCCTCGGCTTCATAACTCAAAAGTATTCTATGCCGCAACACATCATGGGCGACGACATGAATGTCATCTGGAACCACATAATCTCGCCCCGCAAGCCATGCGTGTGCTTTCGAACACCTATCTAAAGCGATAGTAGCACGAGGACTGGCGCCATAGCGCAACCAACGACCCAGTTCGTCACTATAGACGCCAGGATTTCGCGTTGCAATCACCAACTGCACCAGATAATTTTCCAATGCCTCGCTGGTATGTACTTTTAATACCTGCTTTCGGGCTTCAAATAAAGTGCTTTGCTGCAATTTGGGAAATTGTTCGTGTTTCACTACAGCCGCCCCCAATGCTTCTTTGCGAGTCAAAGCAAGAATATCATGCTCTACCTGAGCATCAGGATACCCAATTTTAACGTACATTAAAAATCGATCCAGCTGAGCTTCCGGCAAAGGATAGGTACCCTCCTGCTCAATTGGATTCTGCGTCGCCATGACTAAAAACAACTCAGGAAGTGGATAAGTTTTACCACCAATGGTAACCTGCCGCTCAGCCATTGCCTCAAGCAAGGCGGATTGGACTTTTGCAGGGGCACGGTTAATTTCATCTGCCAAAATAAGATGATGGAAAATAGGGCCGGGTTGAAATACAAAAGAACCATTTTGCGGATGATAGACATCCGTTCCTGTTAAATCACCGGGCAAAAGATCAGGAGTAAACTGAATACGATGAAAATCACCTTCAACCCCATCAGACAACTCTTTTACCGCCCTTGTTTTAGCCAGACCAGGTGCACCTTCAACCAATAAGTGTCCATCAGCTAGCAAAGCAATTAAAAGCCGGGAGATCAGGCCTTTTTGACCCAAAATCCGCGAATTAAGGTGATCGCTTAACCGCAATATCTGATTCTGCACCGTGTCTACACGTTTATCGTCCAGTTGCTCCATTACAATTACCTTTCGAAAAAAAGCTTATCCTAACGTGATTCAATCCAGATGCCAAGTAGCTATCCCAACCATGGCATCAGCTAACCTATTCTAATGGCATTATATAAAAGCAACATGGAACAATCACTATTCAGTCGTCCAAAAAATGGGCTGTCATTAGGGTTGATTAACAATAATAGACCCCGAACCAAGATCACTCTCGACAAGCTCAGACGTTTATTTTACATGGGGTAGATGGATGAACGATCACTGATAATCACTATGAAGCTCAAGGGGCATCATCGCCTGAACCCGCTCGTATAAAGAAATTATTTTTTCGCAAAACACATGAAGCTGTTGCGTATTTTCCCATAAATCATAGCCAATTCCTTTATTGAACACCTGTTGTCTTGATAAAGTTTTGAGCAGAAAAATCTCTTGGGTAGAGAATCCCAGATGGATATTTAACTCAACCAGCTCCATCAGATTTTTATATTCCTTGATGGGTCGATGTTCATGCAGGCAATAAGCTTTCAAAGTCAGTTGAAACGCCTGATACATCAGCGAAGTTATAGGGGTAAATGAATCCAGAGAATCCCCATTCCTGATGATTCCTTGTGAAATCTGTTGGAGCAAATAATCGGCAGAATAGGCATGTTGAGTCGCTATGCTGACTAATTCCAAAGGCGATAAATAACGCTTGTCCATCTGGAGTCTCTCCTGTTCCAAAAGGTACGGAGTAATCAAATCCCTATTACGCCGATGATGACTACTTCTTAATATTAGATATGTGATAAAATGGGACTGATTATATCCTTTAATTTATTACATGCACACAATTATTAATAGCCCATTTCAAATAGGTTCCCTTAAACTCCCTCATCGACTCATTCAAGGCCCATTAGCTGGCTACAGTTGCGCGCCATTCAGAGAGTTGTTTCATCAATACACCCCGCCGGCGTATTGCGTATCAGAAATGAGCTCTGCTCTTGATGTCTTACACAAACATGACGATCGCTCTCGTTACATTTATCGGTCACCGAATGAAACCGTACTGGCTTATCAAATCTCTGGAACTGATCCCGATGTATTGGCCCAGGCTGCGATTAAACTACAATCCTGTGGTGCTGACTTAATTGATATAAATTGCGGATGTCCCAAAACTAAAATCCGCAAAAAAGGGGCAGGCAGCGCTTTACTGGATACTCCGGAGAAGCTCATTAAAATCATCCAGAAAGTACGTGAGTTGCTATCCATTCCTCTTACAATAAAAATTCGCATTCAAGGTAATAAAAACGATGTACTTTTGGCCCAACAGATTGAAAAAGCAGGCGCTGACGCCCTCATCGTACACGGAAGACGCTGGATTGATGATTATGACATTCAATGCAATCTACACCAGATTGCACAAATAAAACAAAACATCAATATTCCGGTGATTGCCAATGGAGACATCAGTACGCAAAGCAACTTGTATGAAGCATTAAGAATCAGTGGCTGTGATGGCTTTATGATCTCTCGCGCAGGCAGCGGACGCCCATGGTTGTATCAGGAGTTACTGGAACAACGTACTGTGCCTATCAACAGCACTGAGATCATTCAGATCTTTATGACCCATTTACATGGTCTCAAAACACTTGAAGATGAGTATAAGTCGGTTCTGCAAAGTAAATCGCTGGTACGCTACTACTTCAAAAACTTGCTGGATATCACACAATTGAATCGATTTTACCAATTGAATTCATTAACAGAAATTAATGAATTTTTGCTTGAAAACGTCACTCGAAACTAAAAATAGTTAGCTCATTTTTTACCCGATTAGGCTTCGTCCTCCATCCACGTTTAAAACCTGCCCGGTTATAAATGGATTTTCAACCAGAGCCAGTATTGCCTGAGCAATGTACTCAGGATCACCATGACGTTTTAAAGGCGTTTTATCAACGATATTTTGTTGTTCCTTTGTACTTAAACTGTTTGCTTCTTCTGGCCAGGCAATAGCTCCGGGCGCTACTGCATTCACTCTGATTGAGGGTGCGAATTCGCGAGCCAGACTTCTGGTTTGCATTTCAAGCGCGGCTTTACTTTGGCAATAAACTGAATAACCTTTAAGGGGTTTTTGGGCATGAATATCCGTCACGTTAATGATAGTTCCTGAGTGTTTGCTTAGTAAAGGACGCGCTGCAAGACTCAATAAAAAAGGAGCTTTTACATGAATGTCAAACAATTGTCGCCAATCGTCTTCATTGAATAAATCTGAATTATTTCTGATAAAAACCGATGCGTTGTTGACTAATAAATCCAATCGGCCAGCCCACTCGGATACTGTAGTGATGATCTCTGATGCAGCCCCTTCTTCAGTGAGTTCTCTTTGAATAACGATGGCGCTATTAGCTCGTATATGATTTAAATCAGCAGCCAATGCGTTGGCATCCTTTAGAGAAAAACGACAATGAATCACAACCTTATATCCGGCTCCATGAATTTTTTTAACAATGGCAGCACCTATTCGCCTTGCGCTTCCAGTGATCAATGCCACCTTTGCTTCTTGTTTGTTGTTCTGATTCACGGTATGGTTCCCCTTTTTTTAAATAGTTTAATCGATTATGAGCTTAATACATACACTGCATACTCAGCTTAAGGAACAAAATGAATTGCCTTTTATAGAATTCATGCAACTGGCTTTGTATGCTCCGGGAGAAGGTTACTACAGTTCAGGATTACCCAAATTGGGAAAGCAAGGTGATTTTATTACGGCCCCTGAATTAACCCCCTTATTCGGAAAAACACTGGCCAATCAATGCAAACAAATTCTCACATCAATAGAACAGCCTATACTCTTTGAATTTGGTGCTGGTACCGGAGCGCTGTGTAGTGATATTTTAACTCATCTTGAACACCTGAATTGCTTACCCGAAGCTTATTATATTCTGGAAGTCAGCGCTGATTTAAGGCAACGTCAGCAAGAATTGGTTCAACAAAAAATCCCTCATCTGGCTCACAGGGTTTCCTGGCTTGATCGCTGGCCTGAGACTCCATTTAATGGCGTTGTATTGGCCAATGAAGTACTGGATGCCATGCCGGTAAACCGATTCATGCTCAAGGGCAATGAGGTGTTGGAGAGTTATATTGCCCTGGATAGAAACAATGAGTTAATAGAGCACTTTAAACCCTGCCAAAACGAGCGGTTATATCATTACGTTAAAAATAATCTACCGCAACAAACCACAGAATACGTATCCGAAGTAAATCTGTTTATAGAAGATTGGTTGGCCAATATTTATAACATGCTCAACCATGGCGCTGTCTTTTTAATCGATTATGGTTTTCCTCGACACGAATACTATCACCCCGACCGAAATCAGGGGACATTGATGTGTCACTACCAGCATCATGCTCACCCAGATCCCTTACTTCATCCTGGTGAGCAAGATATTACTGCTCATGTTGATTTTACTCATGTTGCCGAAGCCGGACAGCAGGCTGGATTTCATATTGCCGGGTATACTAATCAAGCCTCTTTTTTGCTGGCTAATGGTCTGCTAAGCTTTATTAATTCGCTGGAAGATGAACGGGAACAATTCCGAGCAAAACAAGCCATAAAGCAATTGACTGATCCCAGTGAGATGGGCGAGTTATTTAAAGTCATTGCCTTAACCAAAAATCTGGACATTGATTTGAATGGATTTCTTCTAATCGATAAACGAGTGAATTTATAAAATGAAAAAATACCTGACTACTGTGGAATTACAAAAAGAATCCATGAAATTTTCCGCAGGACACACCACGATTTTCTCGGCAACGGAACGAGAACCCTTGCATGGCCATATGTATGGGGTTTATCTGGCCTTGTCGACCTGGGTTGAAGAAAATGGGATGACCTTTGATTATCGCTATTATAAAGAACGCATCCATAAATTATGCCGTCAATTGAATCAGACTTTTTTAATGCCGCAATTCTCTCCATTTCTGGAGTATGCAGAGGATGCAGAATATTATTATTTTACTTTTAACGGTAAAAAAATTCCCTTCCTGAAAGAAGATGTTACCCTGATGCCATTAACTAATATTACCGTCGAGGAACTGTCACGCTGGTTTGTTAATGAATTAATAAAAGAGCATGAAGAACTGGACAAACATCGTATTGATAAAGTGGTTGTCAAAGTATTTTCTGCTCCAGGACAATCTGCCAGTCATGAATGGCACAGAGATTAGATGAAGGCCGTTTATCAAGTCTGTATCCCACATACCAGTCGTGATTTTTTTGACTATGCAGCAGAGAATATTAGCCCGTGTATAGGCGCAAGGGTTTGGGTACCATTCCGCAATCAGACAAAGTTAGGGATTGTTGTTGGCATCAACTCCTCTCAACAGCCGCCAACGTCTTTAAAGAGTATCAGTGCCCTAATTGATGAACACCCGATACTTGAACAGGACCTTCTGGAACTGTGCCGATGGATAGGCAATTACTATCAATCGCCACTTTCAGAGGTACTCCCTTTGGCTTTACCTAAAAAATATCGATTGGGTCAAGCCTGTCAACTACCTACGGGGGATTACTATCAATTAACTGTTCCAATTGAACATGCACGAAGTAAAATTTCAACCCGCTCTCGCAAACAACTGGAATTGATTGAGTTGCTCAATAAGCATCAAGAACCTGTTTCCAAACACTATTTAACCAAAAAAGGCTTTAATTCAAACCAGCTATTAGCTTTGGTCGCAGCCGAATTGGTTGCATTATCGCAACAGGTTATTCTACCCGAGCAGTCCGAACAGATCTGTTCCCCACCATTAACTCTGAATCCGGAACAAGCCGTTGCCGTATCAACACTTGTAGAGCATCTGCATTCTTTTCAGTGTTTTTTACTGCAGGGAATAACGGGAAGCGGGAAGACGGAAGTTTATTTACAGGTAATAGAGAAAGTTCTGGCGCAAGGTAAACAGGTTCTCGTCCTGGTTCCCGAAATCGGATTAACGCCGCAATTATTATCACGGTTTACCGCGCGATTTAAAGAACCCATTGCCGTGATACATTCTAATTTGAATGAAACGGAACGACAAATAGCTTGGCAACTGGCTAAAGAAAATCACGCTAAAATGATTATCGGAACCAGAGCCGCCGTATTTACACCCATGCCCGAATTGGGATTAATTATTATTGATGAAGAACACGACAGTTCATTAAAACAAATGGAAGGGGTACGCTATTCAGCCCGGGATACTGCATTAATGCGCGCCCATTTAGCCAATATTCCTATTATTCTGGGTTCCGCCACTCCCAGTCTGGAAAGCATGCACAATTGCAAACAGAATAAATACACCTTACTGCGTTTGAATCATAAAGCCTTATCGACCACGCCCTTACATTATCAATTAATCGATCTGCGCGCTCAGGCCCTGCAACATGGATTGGCGACTCCAACATTAAAAATCATTGAAGAACATTTAAAGAACAATAATCAGGTGTTGGTGTTTATTAATCGCCGGGGATTCGCTCCAGTATTACTGTGCCATGAATGTGGATGGATGGCAGATTGTAAAGCCTGTGACAGTCATTTAACTCTTCATAAACAGTCTGGACAATTGCTTTGCCATCATTGTGGATTAACACAGAGAATGCCTGTTCATTGCAAAAAATGTCATAGCAAAGAATTGATTCCGATTGGAGCTGGCACACAAAGAATTCACGAATTTTTAAGTACCTGTTTCCCCAAAATCAATATGATACGTATTGATCGCGACGTCATTCGTAAGAAAAACGCATTAGATGAGCAACTTGATAAAATATCCAACGGTGAGGTTCAATTAATTGTGGGTACCCAAATGTTAGCCAAAGGGCATCACTTCCCACGCTTATCGTTGGTTGTCGTTCTCGATGCAGATGCAGGATTATATAATCAGGATTTCAGAGCCATGGAACATTTAGGGCAATTATTAACCCAGGTTTCAGGACGGGCAGGACGAGCAGAACACCCTGGACAAGTAGTGATTCAAACTCATTTGCCCAATCATCCTTTGCTTAATTTACTTATTAAACAAGGCTACGATCACTTCGCTGAAGCCTTACTTACTTCCCGTAAAGAAGCAGAACTACCACCTTTTCACTATTTAGCAGTCATCAGAGCCCAAAGTAAAACCATCAGTACTGTATTAAAATTTTTACACGCCACTAAAGATCACATTCAAATGAGCCCTGTCACGGTAATGGGCCCGGCACCAGCGCCGCTCCCCCGTAAAGCCAATCAGCATCGTATGCAATTATTGATTAAGTCTCCCTCAAGAAAAGCTTTAAAAAGTTCATTGACGCAATTACGCGAGTGGTTAACAATAAATAAACTGAGCAATGGCGTTCGCTGGAATGTGGACGTTGATCCTATGGACCTATCATGACAGACCCTAAAATTACCGTTCATCAAAAAACCTTTAATATCGCTTGGGGCGATATGGATGCATTAGGACACGTGAATAATGCCCGATATTTTGATTATTTTCAGGAAGCACGTATTGAATGGTTAAGAGAACTTAATATAAAAATGACGGAACAAACCGGGCCAGTGGTCATTCATGTAGCCTGTACCTTTTTAAAGCCCGTAATTTATCCTGCTACAGTCTCCATCATTAGCAAGATACACAGCCTCGGTAATTCCAGTATGATCATGGATCATGATCTGTATCAGGGGGACGTTCTCATGGCGCAAGGCGTGAGTAAAATTGTCTGGGTCGATTATTTAAAAAATAAATCGATACCATTGCCCGATTTATTTCGCACCTTTACAAAATAGGAATACTCCAGGCTTTGTGCCTAATCAGCAGATTTCGCTTGAATACACCATACCAGCGCTACCCAGGAAGGAGCTTACATACTCAATCCATCAGTGGAATTTGAACGTCGTAGCTGATGATCATGAATGTGTTGTCGCTCAGGTAAAGGTAGCGATCTACTGAACAGGGTTACATCTCCAGCATCAGTAGTAAATAATTTGGCCGATGATTTTTTCTTGCTCTGCGCCTCATCCAGTTTTTCAACCAATTCAATTTCCAGCAAGTCTTTTTCAATATCACTGATTTGAAGGGTTATATTACCTAGAGACCAGTTCAGTGACTCTTCAGCCTTACCAAAATCAGAAACAAACTGTACATCAAGCTCCAAAGTACTCACCTGTCTTTTGAATTGCTTCAGTTCTGTTCGCTTTTGGTCTAAAGTGTTATCGAATGTAGCTTCTATACCCTTTTGCAATTGCGTTAATCCATCCGTAATTTTGTTAGTAGCTAGCCGAGTCTGTGTAATGAAAGCGAAAGTAATCAGTGCAAGGCTGATAAAAGCTAATGCAGCGCCAAAATACATGGTAGGAAGTAATAATCCAGAAACAATGATAACTCCTGTAATCGCTAAAATGGGCAGCCCTGCTACTGCAGCAAACACAGCCAAAGGTTTTAATGTTTTGTAATTGCTTTCAAGACGATTAAGTGCCTGCACTTGTTCGTTTATTTTTTCCTTTAAATATGCTATTTTTTTAACAATAGCGTCCCCATTACCATCATGCTGAACCAATTGATGAAATTTATTTTTAGCTTTTTGTATTTTTTCACGCTGCTCTGTTAATATTTGAAGCAAATAATGTTGTACTGCCTTAACATTTGCAATATTTACATCAAGCTCACTCACCCAGCCTGTTAACTCGGAGTTTTTTTGCTGATTTGTTGATTGTTGAATTTCTGTTACTAGCTTCGATTTTAATTTAATCTCTTCAATAGCGGTAATTTTTAACAAGTCTTTAACAAGAGGAGTTATTAAATCGGCACCCTGATATGGGGCTGGAACGGTGATAATCTCATCACCCGTGATCGTCATAAGAGATTTAGAGATAGAAGACAAATCAAGTATAAACTCCAAATGACTCTTTGCAGCCTGTACTGTGCCACGAAATTGTTCATTCCAATACATCAGTTTCGCTTTAAGAACATCCTTTCTGGAACCCAGCGATGGCATTGGAGTTGAAGAATAGAAAATCGAATTCATGCGCTGCATTAAAAGCACGGGTTCTTTAGACCACTGCAATTCATTCATTAACGTTAAATCAGACTTGATTTGAGCCAGAGATATTTCTCTGTTTTGTGCGTCAAAAAATCGAACGCTCGTGCTATTAATTTCATCAGCGCTAGCCTGTTCAAGAAAGCTCTGAATGTCATCCCTAAAATAAATGTTATTGTCATTCGCCTGTATAAATTTACTTGCTAATTGCGAAACAGAAGGGCATATGATTTTGCCATTATTTGTGACCAACTTGATCAAATCTGAATGGTGCAAACGATTTAGAAAGTCATAAAAAGATTGGGCATTTTTAAAGCGTAGCGGACTGAGCATCATCTATAACTCCAGAGCATAACAGCATTTTTTGCATAACATCAAAGAACTTAATCAGCATAAAATGTACAACTTTAATACAACGACCAGGATAAGTCAAATTTTATTTATCTTGATCATGATTAAATCGCAATGATAATTTATCTGTCTCTTTATTTTGGACTGCTGAACACATTAAATGCCGCCTTTGAGATCGTAAAGGGACAAAGACGAAAATTCATAGCGAATATTAGGGACTGTTGGCATTTCATTCTTTTCTGGCCTACTTCCCGGGGAAATCGTAGAAAGTCGAAACCTGAATTGTCATCAGGTCCTGGAAAAGAAGAATCTACACATTTTTAGATAGAGTTAATTAGCACAAAAAACAATAGAAACCATTTATATCCATACCGCTTAGTGCATCGCTAAATGATATTAGCGATCATCACAAACGGTGTAATGGCCATGCTTATATGGATTGGAACGTCCACGAAATTCATAATCACGGCATCGTTGACCATGATTATCGGTATAGCGTTGTTGCAATCGAAAGACAAAATCACCAAAATTCATATCCTGCTGCCACTCTTGAGCATCTCTCTGTTTTTGCTCGTCATCCATTTTATTTAAAAATTTACTCAACTTACTGGTGTACCCAGGAGCACAACACAAAGAAGTAAACAGAAAAAGGAATAGCAAAACACTCTTCATGTCATTGACTCGCATATGATCAATAAAGACAAGATTAAATCACATATGGCAATTAAAATCCATCTATTTGGGCAAAATAAGCACATTATTAACCAGATCCTTGAGCCAAGGGGCTCAATTCAAACCATCTAAAAAACGTTCAAACAGCAATGGGTGCTTTTATCGCAGGATGAAATTGATAATTTTCAAACTCAAAATCTTCAAATTGATAGTCGAATAACGACTCTGGTTTCCGCTTAATAGTTAAAGAAGGGAGAGGAAATGGCTCTCTGGCTATTTGAGTTCGTGCTTGTTCCAAATGATTCAGATATAAATGACAGTCCCCTCCTGTCCATACAAAATCGCCGACGTCAAGTTCACACTGCTGCGCGACCATATGAGTTAACAAGGCATATGAAGCGATATTAAAAGGAACGCCTAAAAATACATCTGCGGAACGCTGATACAATTGGCAAGATAACTTATTATCCGCCACATAAAACTGAAATAAAGCATGACAAGGCATTAGTGCCATTTTATCCAGTTCACTTACATTCCAGGCACTGACGATTAAACGTCGAGAATCTGGATTGGTTTTTATCTGCTGCAGGACTTCACTCAATTGATCGATAGTCCGACCATCCGCAGTAGGCCAACTTCGCCATTGTCTGCCATATACAGGTCCCAAGTCACCATGAGCATCCGCCCATTCATCCCAGATGGTCACACCATGCTCATTTAAATAAGCAATATTGGTATCGCCTTGTAAAAACCATAATAATTCGTGCACTATGCTGCGCGTATGAAGTTTTTTTGTAGTAACTAATGGGAACCCTTGTTGCAAATCAAAACGCATTTGATACCCAAAAACAGACAACGTACCAGTACCTGTCCTGTCCGTTTTTTCATGACCATTTTGCAAAATATGCTCTAACAACTGCAAATAAGTTTTCATCGTTTAGCCCGCCACCATATCCAAAATCCTAATAATAGCATGGGAATGGATAATATTTGCCCCATAGTCAACCAGCCGAAGGCTACAAAACCCAATTGAGGATCAGGTTCGCGAAAGCACTCTGCAATCAAGCGGCACAGGGCATACCCCATTAAAAACACCGCAGATACCCTGCCAGTAAGACGCGGCTTTGAGGCATAGCACCAGACTAAAATAAATAACCCTATACCCTCTAGCCCAAATTCATAGAGCTCTGAAGGGTGGCGAGGCTGGTTGTCTACGTGACTGTACACAATGGCCCAAGGTACCTCAGTTACCCGCCCCCATAGTTCACCGTTTATAAAATTGCCAATTCTTCCTGCTGCTAATCCGACAGGAACCAGAGGGGCAACGAAATCACCAACCTCCAGAAATGTTTTCTTGTATTTACGAGCAAACATCCAGACCGCAATCAGTACGCCTATTAAACCTCCATGAAAGGACATACCTCCTTCCCAAATTTTGAATAATATCCAGGGTTGATGAATTAATTCCTGGGTATTATAAAAAAGCATATAGCCTATGCGCCCCCCCAGAATGACACCCAGCGCAGCATAAAATATCAAATCACTGAGCTGCTCGGAGGTCCAATTCAGCTTATAGTGCTTTATTCGCCAATAACCCAGTAACCAGGCACTAAGAAAACCGATCAGATACATCAGGCCATACCAATGCACTTTGATGGGACCCAGAGTAAAAGCAACAGGGTCAATATTTGGAAAGGTGAACATTTTGAATTATATTCCTAGTAAAATAACATTTTGATAGCCGTTATAATTAATATCACAATGAAACCGTATCTTAATTGATGCACCGGCAAAACATAATTTAATTTAGCACCAAAGGGTGCAATCAAGCTACTGCTTAACCCGACCAAAAGAACGGCAGGCCAATAAATATATCCGGTTGTATAAGGAATTGCAGCCATTTCATTCTGACCGGTGATCATTGATATCAAAGACCCGATCAAACCAACAATCAAAGTACATAAATTGGAAACAGGGGATATTTTTCGAATAGCTACACCGCTGTATTCTAGATAGGGGACAATTAAAACGCCGCCTCCCACACCAAGTAATCCGGAAATCACACCAATAACGGAACTGATACATCCATTAACCCAATAAACAGGAAAGTGGCCTAAACTTGGAAAATGCTTCATAAAGAGCATTCTTAATGTAACCAGAATTAAAAAAAGACCAAACACCATTTTCAGCCAGTGAGTTGGCAAAAAATCGGATGTAATGACTCCGCAAATAACTCCAAAAACAAGCCAGGGCCATATTTTGTTAAACAGAGGCCAAAGGATTTCTCCAATTTTGTAATGAACCCTGAGTGACGATAAGGAAGTAAATATCATAACAGCCAAAGAGGTACTGGCGGCAAC
This sequence comes from Legionella moravica DSM 19234, assembly GCF_000423305.1. Lineage (GTDB taxonomy): Bacteria > Pseudomonadota > Gammaproteobacteria > Legionellales > Legionellaceae > Legionella > Legionella moravica. The sequence goes on from NZ_AUHS01000003.1 coordinate 143,694, forward strand.
GTGCATAATACTGAGTTCAGGGATCAATTGATTGTATTGAAATACAAAAACGAGTCCTGGAACGACAATGATCCCCCCACCGATACCTATTGCTCCGGACATTACACCAGCAAAAGCACCGATTAGAACATAGACCAAGTTACCAATAACAGCGTGTGATAAAATCATGATTTTCCAGCTCTGATTAGTCCGCCTAAACCCTCATCCTCCAAAGCCTTTTGCAAATGGAATCGAATTTCAGCGGGATGCTCAAACTCCAGTACTTCTGCCAGTATCTTACGAGCATTTGCAATGGCAAAATTACGAATCACCCACTTTACCCGTGGTAAGCTGGCAGAGTTCATACTCAACGTATCAAAGCCCATGGCAATTAATATAATTACGGCCAGAGGATCACTGGCCATTTCACCGCAAATGCTAACTTCAACCCCGGCGGCATGTCCGCCTTCTACCACTTTGAGCAAAACACGCAACATGGCAGGATGCAAAGCATCATAGAGTCCTGCGACCCGAGCATTATTACGGTCTACAGCCAACAGGTATTGAGTCAAGTCGTTACTGCCCACTGAAATAAAATCAACGCGCTTGGCCATCTCTCTCGCCAGATAAGCAGCAGCTGGCACTTCAATCATGACTCCCAGTTTCGGTTTTTCTATAACACAACCTTCCTCTAGCAACTCTTCAAATGCCTGTTCGATAAGATAAGTCGCCTCCTCCACCTCACTTAAGTTGGTGACCATAGGCAGCATAATTCGCAAATTATTCAATTCTTCACTGGCACGCATCATGGCACGGACCTGAACCAGAAAGACATCCGGATGATCCAGAGTAATGCGTATGCCTCGCCATCCCAGATATGGGTTCTCTTCTTCCACAGGAAAATAAGGGAGCACTTTATCGCCACCAATGTCCAGGGTTCGCATGGTTACCGCGCGAGGAGCAAAGGCTTTTAGAGTCTGTCTGTAAATAATGGTTTGTTCATCTTCTGAGGGAAAACGATCTCGGCTCATGAACGGCACTTCGGATCGATACAAACCGACTCCTTCTGCGCCAACGCTCATGGATAAACCAGCATCCATTGCCAATCCTGTATTGACCTGGAGTGAAACGCGATAACTGTCTGTAGTTTCTGCAGGCTTGTCTCTCAAGCTGACCAGACTCTGATTTAATTCATGTTCTTCCTGCGCTAACTGTTTAAATTCAGCCAATATTGCTTTGGACGGGGAGACATAAACATGACCATAATAACCATCTACAATTAACGCCCGGCGAGAAACCAGTTCAACTTTTAATCCACGAAGCCCCATTACAGTTGGAACGCCCAAAGCCCGAGCTAAAATGGCGACGTGTGAATTATTAGAACCTTTTGCAGAGACAACACCAGCCAATTGCCCCTCAGGAACTTCGGCAAGAGCCGCTGCAGTCACTTCTTCACCGATTAGGATAGTGCGTTTGGGATAAACAATTTCCTCTCGTTGAGACCATTGTAATTCAGCCAGAACCCGTCGACCCAAATCACGAAAATCACTGGCACGCTCGCGAAGGTAATCGTCTTCCATACTCTCAAACTGAGATACATGCTTTTTAATAACGGTCGCCAAAGCTGCTTGAGCGCTGATTTTCTCCTCACGAATCACATGCTCTACTTCTGCACCCAGGCTGTCTTTATCCAAAATTCGCAAATAAACGTCAAATAAGGCATGCTCTTCCTCAGCCACAGTAGCCTTCATGCGCTTGCTTAAACGCCTCATGTCTTCTCTGGCTGACTCTAAAGCCTCATAAAAAGTACTGACTTCATCATCCAATTCCTCTACAGGATTACGAGGTACCGCATCAATATCTGCCTGAGGGTATACCACTACTGCCGTGCCAATACCAATGCCGGGCACACTACCTATTCCGGTGAGTGCGGTCTGGCTTACTTCGACCTTGGTTACCGTTCCTAGTGGTCTAGGCTGGGTCAATTCTGCTAATTCACCGGTTGCCTCAGCGTGAGCAATGATTCCGCCAAGCTGTGCAGCCAAGGTAATTAAAAAAGATTCTTCTGCATCATCAAAACAGCGCTGTTCTACCTGCTGAACAATCAAAACACCATAAAGCTTCCTGTGCTGAATAATAGGCACGCCCAAAAAGGCATTCAGATGTTCCTCACCTAACAATGGATTATGGTAAAAGTCAGGATGCGTTGGCGCATCTTTCATATTAATGGGCTCTTCACGTCGACCTATTAAACCAATAAGGCCACTATCAAGAGCAATACGTACACGAAATTCGGCTTGTTTGTTGAGTCCTTCAGTGGCAATTAACACGTATTCCGCATGTTTATTATCGATAAGGTAAACGGAAACGGCCTCAGCATTAATGGCTTTATGAATCCGTTGCACCAATATACCAAGTGCCTCTGTTAAATGATCGGCAGTGGTGACGTCTTGAACTATCCGTTTAAGTACTTTTAGCATCTATGGCCTATGATTACCTCTTTTCCGTTTCATACCGTAGGGAGTACGGCGAATTTTTAATAAGGGTTCCAATTCCTTTAAAGCTTGTATGTACACTTGTCTCTTAAAAAAGATAACCTGTTGCTCTGGCTCATGAAAATCAATCCAGCGCCAACTATCAAACTCTGGAGAATCGCTTAAATCCAATCTAACTTTCTGCTCACTGGAAATGAGCTTTAATAAATACCATTTTTGTTTCTGGCCAATGACCAAGGGTTCACTGCCATGACGTAAATATTGTTTTGGAAGTCGATACTTAAGCCAACGTTTGGTTGAACCAATAACCTCTACATCATGCCTATCCAAACCGACTTCTTCATGCAGCTCCCGAAACATCGCCTGTAAAGACGTTTCACCTGCAGCCAATCCACCTTGTGGAAATTGCCAGGCATCATGTCCACTGCGTCTACCCCAAAATACTCTATCCGAACTGTTGACCAGGATAATTCCTACATTCAACCTGTAACCGGCACGATCAATCACCATGATGTCACTGCTTAGACTAAACCGTTAATATCCTGATTTTTCCACAAAGTACAAGACCTTGGCAATTAATTCTGAAAATATTATTGAAATCCATGGTCAGAACACACATATTGTGCCTCTGAATACCTGTTTAGTGCGGCTAAACCATTCGATTTCGGATATAACAAATATAAATTTCCGCTACTGTAATAGCTCGATCGCTCCTCCGGGACTAAAATGATTTGGTGTACAGCAGCTTCTCCTTGAATATGACGAATCAAATCCCCTAGGGCTATATCAGCGTCCTTTAACATCGCGAGCTTCAGATGCTCCATTTGATCCTGCATGATTAATGAAAATTGGGACAGTTCCGTGGATAAAACAACACAATATTCTGGATTCAACGACAATGCCCCTCCGATCACATAAGCATAGCTGTAATATCGGGCAACCAGTTCACTGAGCAAACCAATCACAAAAGGACGCCAACCGTCTCCAAGCCAGGTCTTGTCGGGATAGGCCGTTGTTGCATCAATTAATTTTAATCCGGTACCATTAATCGCCTGACAAATTGCAGCCAATGCGCGTTGCATTTGTTCTGCAAACGGCTCTTTCCAGGCATTCACCTTGATGTGTTGTTCTTTCAGTCGAACTTGAATGGACAAAGCACGCTGATAATAAGCTCTTAAATAAATACCGTAATCAGAATCAGACGAAGGTCCCGAATAATATTTTTTGGTTAACTCATTCACCTCATGCCGAAAATGTTCATATTCTTCGGTCTTAATATGAGGATTGTTCAGTATAGTGGAATATATCTGCTCGATGCCAATACAAATTCTACACGCGTTCAAGGCAATGGCCAGTTTATTCATGAATTCGACTGTATCTGGCTTTAAACCCTCTGAATACTTGAATTCAAAAAAATCGCTGTCTTCTTCTAATATAAGGCCTAAACCGGACTCCTGGATGGTTTGGGTAAATTGGGCCAGAGTATCAAATTTTTTCTGAAGAAATTGCTCATTCACCGGCACCTGATCTATATTTTTAGCAACGTGCTGAGTGACTTCCAGGATTTTGTCTTTATTCATTTCATTAAAGAAATGGCTGACTACACTGGCTAACATCATTGCAGTAGCGTTCTTGTAGTGTTCGTACCTGGCCACAACCGGATCTGCAACTGCTTTTATTTGTTGTTGCAAATCGACCACACTTGTTGAATCCCATCTGCTCAGCATCATCCTCTCCCTGACATCCTTCCTGGCTTTAATTTCTACATTGCAGCTCTAGAGCTGTCAAGTATTCTCAGGGTAAAAGGTGAAGAATTGTTTTTTCGCTATCTCGAAGAAAGGGCGATATAATTGAAACAAATAACTTAAATCAATTCCCATGAACAAACGCATATTAATCATCAATACGGGTGGAACCATCAGCAGTGTCAAAACACCCAATGGGTATGAACCTTCACCGGGTTATGTAGAAAAAGCCATAGCCCAAATCCCCACATTGAAACATAGGGACATGCCCGCTTACGTCATAAAAGAATACCAACCGTTGCTGGACTCCTCGAATATGACGGTCCATGAGTGGAATCGGATTGCTAGCGATATTGCTCATGAATATGATCATTTCGATGGTTTTGTCGTTTTTCATGGCACCGATACCATGGCTTACACTGCCTCCGCTTTGTCGTTCATGCTGGAACATTTAAGCAAGCCTGTCATCGTAACCGGCTCACAAATTCCTTTATCCGAAGTACGTAACGATGCCATAGATAATGTCATTACCTCACTTTGGTTGTGCGCTCATCAACCAATCAACGAAGTATGTATTTATTTTAATCAGCACTTGTTACGCGGCAACCGGTCACAAAAAATAAGCGCCCAGCGTTTTAATGCCTTTGACTCACCCAATTTTCCGCATCTTGCGACTATTGGTATAGACATTGAGCTTCACCAGCATCTATTGCAAAAACCACCACAAAAACCGTTTCGCTTGCAAACCATCACCCCCCAATTTATAGCCAATTTTCGTTTGTTCCCAGGTTTTGCAACCGATGTTTTGGCCTATATCTTAAATCAACCCTTAAAAGGGTTAATTCTCGAAACTTATGGTGCCGGGAATGCTCAAAACAACGATCCCCGATTTTTAAATCTTCTTACAGAGGCCTGTAATCGAGGTGTAATCATCATTAATTGTACCCAATGCCAACACGGTCATGTTGAAATGAGTCACTACGCAACAGGACATACTTTAAAACAGGCAGGGTTAATCAGCGGCCACGACATGACCCCTGAAGCAGCTCATTGCAAGCTTCTGTATTTATTAAGTAAAAATTTGGAGAGCACTCAAGTTAAAGCTCTGATGGAAACTGATTTATGTGGTGAACTGCATCACACATAACGATTAAAGCAACGATATAACGAATCAAGGTATTAGGATAAGCCCCAATACCTTAAATAAAATTGAATTATTGCATTGCTCTACTAATGGATAATTGCTCTTCCTCTGAGGGTTTAAATTCAAGTTCTGACATATCATGTACCTCGCTTTCAGCGAAATTGAATAATTTCCCAAACCGTCCTTCACTGGGGTTAAATAATGTAGTAGGTACTTTAACTGAGAACATCCCGCCTAAAGAAAGGAATGGAATACCGAAACTGGAACTCGACTCAGGAGTGATAATGGCTTTATTATCCATTGATAAATCTTTAAGTGCATCAGTCGCTCTTTGCTTTCTATCAACAAGTCCATGCTCTGGACGAATTCGTTCATATAAAGATTGAATTCTTGATAAAACGGCCTCTTCCTTTCTCGCTCGAATTTCCGCATCTTTGTTAGAGGGCTTAAAAATTTCCTCCCCCAAATAACCCGCAGCAGTGTAATAAATGATGTGTTCAGGGGTATTATAAAACTGATGATTAATTAACCTCAGCTTACCCGAACCAGCTGAAGATGAAGCCTCCGATTTGTTATATTTATCCAGTTTACTAAAAAGGGCATTGGTGTGAAAAATTAAATCGCTCATCATTGTAAGCGTTTCACCGATATCCCGCGGTTTATTATGCGCCTCTTGTTTATCTTGGACCTGAACACGAGCATCCTCTATCCATTTAGTAATGGTTTTAGAATCAGCCTCATCGTCTCCAGTACCAATAAAGCTGACTATCCTCCTTTCCAAAGCATCAACTATATTTTTTTTCTGTAACGACAATAACTGATTGTAAATTTTCGGATAGTTCGCTTGATATTCCAATGTACTCGACATTGCATTTAATTGTTCTTTAATCAATTTTATTAAAACAGTTAGAAATATTGTCATTGCTCTACTCCTTTAACGGCAACTTATTTATTATACTAATCCTTACAACAATAACTTTGAAACAGACTGCTTAATTCAACTCCTATTTATGCAACCTAACCTAGGAAATCACAAATCTCATGAATTTACAAATTATTATTTTAGCTGCAGGTCAAGGCAAAAGAATGTATTCCGATACACCTAAAGTCCTTCATCAACTAGCCGGAAAAGCAATGCTTGCCCGCGTAGTTGAAACCGCACAGCAACTCAATCCTGATGCAATCCACGTTATTTATGGCCATGGTGGTGAACTAATAAAGAATTCACTCCCTGATTTACCTGTGCATTGGGTACATCAGGCAGAGCAACTGGGCACTGGGCATGCCGTAATGCAAGCGCTACCTCATATACCGCCTCAAGCACAAGTCATTGTGTTGTCTGCTGATGTTCCGCTCATTCAGGTGGATACCCTTCGAGCACTGCTTGAATGCAGTAAATCAACACACTCACATCAATCCGTTCTCGCACTCCTGGTTGCCAATCTCGAAGACCCAAGTGGTCTTGGACGCATTATTAGAAACAACCAAGATGAAATTTATGCCATTGTAGAAGAAAAGGATGCAAATGAGCAAGAAAAGAAAATAAAAGAAATATATACGGGCATATGTTGCGCTAAAGCAGCTGATTTGGAAGTATGGCTACCCAAATTAGGCAATAATAATGCGCAAGGCGAGTATTATTTGACCGAAATTATTGCTTTAGCAGTTGAGAATCAAACGCCGATAACCTCATTAACTGCCCGAAATAATTTTGAGATCCAGGGAGTTAATAATCGTTTGCAATTACAGCAGCTGGAAAGAATATGGCAAAAGCGTGTTGCGGATCAATTTCTGGAGCAAGGTGTTGGGTTGGCAGACGCAAACCGCTTTGATCTGCGTGGCGATCTGGTTTGCGGTAAAGACGTTTACATTGACATTAATTGTGTCTTCTCTGGCACCGTCGTTCTAGGGGATGGTTGCATTATAGGCCCTAACTGCAGCTTAAAAGATGTAACCCTGGGAGCGGGATGCACCGTCTACGCAAACAGCGTGCTGGAAGGATGTCAGATAGCGAATAATTGCGATATTGGTCCCTTTGCACGGCTTAGAACAGGCACTCAATTGGCAGCGGAATGTAAAATTGGCAATTTTGTTGAAACCAAAAAAGCAGTATTTGATGAGGGCAGCAAAGCCAGTCATTTAAGTTACCTTGGTGACGTGAACATAGGAAAAAAAGTCAATATTGGTGCAGGAACCATTACGTGTAATTACGATGGGGTAAACAAACACCAGACCATTATTGAAGATGGAGTTTTTGTTGGCTCGGATACGCAATTGGTTGCCCCTGTTACCGTTGGCAAAAATGCCACTATCGGAGCCGGAAGCACGATTCGCAAAAATGTGCCGCCAGATGAATTGACATTAACTGAATCGCGACAAAAAACATTGTATGGATGGCAAAGACCTACGAAAAAAACCTGACATCTGGACTTCAAGCCTGAACGATCCTCTTTTTTAGTGAGAAATCCTCACGAATGTTATCTAGATCTCAATAGAATCTCCTTCTCCCTCCGGGAGAAGGTGCCGACAGGCGGATGAGGGGATTAAACATCACTCACTCTTTTTCAATACAAACGAAATCTACACTTCCGCGACTAACAAGACATGACCCTCTGGATATAAATGCCTGAACTCCTCGCGAACCCAGCGAGATCTCTCGATTACCAGAACAAGTCGGGGAAAGTCGGCTTGAATAGGTTTATGATCCCCTCATCCGCCTGTCGGCACCTTCTCCCGAAGGGAGAAGGCGATTCTAGTGAGATCTAGATAACATTTGAAACTGTACATTTAGCATTTTATCAAGAAAAACTTGAGGCTCATTGCTCTGTTCCCCCTACGCGGGAATATGGCACATTATATTAATGTGCCCCCAGATGAATTGACATTAACTGAATCACGAAAAAAAACTGACATCTGGACTTCAAGCATGAACGATCCTTTTTTTAGTGGGAAATCCTCGCAAATGTTATCGAGATCTCACTAGAATCACCTTCATGAGAATATAGGTTGAGAAGAGAAATAAAATTACCGAGGGCAATTAAACCGGTTATCCATGACACGGTACATCGGCGTGAAATTTTTTTTCAACATATTACACAACCAAAAAATAAGTGGTAATGAGATCAAAGTCATCAATAATTTATATTGCCAAACGTTTATTGCTAAATTCAAAATCTGTTCATAGGAATAGATACCTCCAAACAGCACGCTGTAATCAACAAGACATAACAAAGAACTGGCACAAACATTAGCTATTAAAACCCTTACAGGACGACTGAGTTCCCATTTCAGAATTTTTAAGTAGTGCATCAACATAGCGTTGCTAATAAACGTGACAAATAACGATAAAGAATCTGCAGGTAATCTTCTGGGTAAAATATAGTAATAAAATGGATTCAAATTATAAAAAGTTGGCGATGGAAGAGCTACTATTCCCATTAACAAAGTATCAAAAGCCAACTGAGTCGCGATTAATGCCATAGCAAATTTTAAATTCGCTTTATACCCCCATATTTCACCGATTACTGTGCTTACTATCATAGTAATCGGAAAAAAAATACAACTTGCCGCAAGGATACCGTCTTTGGTAAATGACACGATACGGTATTCACACGCAAGACACATCAACATAACGACAACAGCAGAACAAAGAAGATAATGATAAACAGGCGAGGGCTCATTTGAATTATCATCAATCCGCTCGGAATTGAGTTGGTTTTCATCCAAGATAAAAGACAAATAACTTATTCCAATAATCAACAATACCAGTGAGGCGACCATGAATGAATCAATAAAAATCTGTTTGAAACTATGAGCATGAGGTGCTGAAAAAAGTAAATAAAAATCCATGGTAAAAAAACCAATTCCTCCAAATAGTGCAAGAATAACGCACTGTTTTGGTGAAGACAGGATGGAGCTTGATTTGGTGCAGAATAATAAATGGGGTAAATAAAAACTTAAAGCAAAAGAGATCGTAGTTGCGAAAAATTTTTTGGGGATGTCTTCAAATACAATCTGATATACAGGATTGTCGTGCATGAACTCAGCTGCAGGCAGGTTAACCAGCACATAAACACCAATGCAATAAATATACAGGGTCATTAAAGAGATATTCAGCACATGGCGCTGCTCTTTAAACGTGCAATGCCTTAATGTGAATAAATACACCCCTGCAATTAAGGGACAAAGCAAACTGCTCATGGAACATACTAAGCCCTGAAGAATAATAATTTTAAACGATACGTTAATTAATAAAATCAGGCAGGTAATTACACTAACCGACAGAAAAAGAAACCCTGGGGTGTGGTGTAAGGACAAGGATTGCTTCATACTCAGATTTTTTCCATTATATAACACGCGCCCCTATCTTCACGAACTCAAGCAGCCATACAGTATTTAACAAGCCGCTGCATTGACCAATCCAGGAAGGATAAGCTTGATTATGTACTATCAAACAAGTGCTTTTTATTAAGCTAAGCAGTTCGTCAATATAACACCATAGTCTTTGATATAGCAAGCAGAGCAAATTAAGTAACCTCCTATCCATTCATGACAGGTCGACTACACCCCGGAAATCCTGTTAAGCTAAACAATACAATGGTAACTACTCAATAACTCAGGGAGTTTTGTCATCCTGCAATCAGTGAAGGCTCTCAAAATAAAGCCACTGTTCAGATGGTTCACTTCGTTCGAGATGACACTTCCAGGACCTACTGAGAAGGTACGTAGATGCTGTTATTTTCCAAAATTCATCAAAAGCGAGCATTAAATGAGCAATCACAAAAAACATGCGTCCTCCAAAACAGGATTATTGCCAGGCACTGCCGTGTATGTAGGCGAGCACCCACCCAAACCAACTCAGATCAATGTTCATATTTATGATACCCAAAGTTATAAAATGCTCAGTACTTTTCATGCTGATAAAATAAATTCTGCGCTGAATGAAGGAAAACATGTCTGGATCGATGTAGCAGGATTGGAAAACAGCAAAGAAATTACCAAAATATGCAGTGAATACAAAATTCATCCCCTTGTGATTGAGGATTTACTGAACACTCGACAAAGACCTAAAATCGATATTATCGAAGATTATTTGTTCATTGTTTTTAAATTATTGGAAACACCAAAAGACCAATTAACCTATTCTACAGAACAGTTCAGTTTAATTATCAAACAAAATTTGTTAATCACATTCAGAGAATCGCAAAATTATGACTTATCCCCTCTTTACAAACGACTCAGTGCAGAACACTCTCTGGTTCGCGAGCATGGGAGCGATTATCTGACTTATCTTATCATGGATTATATAGTTGATGATTTTTTTAATTTTGTTGAAGAAACGTCCACTCTGCTTGAAAAAATAGAGGATCAATTAATAAAAAAACCGGAAACCATAGAACTTCAATCACTTTATATGACCAAAAGACGCACCATCACACTAAGAAAAACAATAGCTCCATTACGGGATATAGTGCATCTCTTGTTAACCAATGATGAAGGATTTATAAACAATCGCTACAATCTTTATTTTCGCGATCTCTATGATCACTGTATTCGCCTTGTAGAATCTATCGATCTGCATCGTGAAATGTCATCCAGCATGCTGGATATATACCTCTCAACTTTGAATAATCGAATGAATGAGACTATGAAAATCCTCACTATGTTTGCCAGTATCTTTATTCCATTAACTTTTATCGTTGGGGTTTATGGAATGAATTTCGAATTCATGCCAGAACTGGGATGGCGTTATGGTTATCCTGTAGTCCTGACCTTGATGACCATTTTAGCTATTTCAATGTTATTTTACTTCAAACGTAAAAAATTATTTTGAAGCAGCTGCCCATTGCATGCTGCCTCAAACAATTCAACCGGGACCTACATATAATACCCAACAGGTTGTCTCTCGATTTTTGCAGACTCCTCACGACCTCTCCTGGTAAATAAACTTTCAGCAGAAAACGGTACGCTGGCGCGTTGCTTTAATTGCTGATTGGGTACTAATAGCTCGGCAGAAATTACTTCCTGCTGTTGAGTCCGAGTCGAAATCAATTGATCTGGAGGCTCGCTTGGTTGTTTTTTCTCTTCTATTGGAACAGGCTCCAGTCTTCTCTCACCTGGCAAATCAATGCCGCCATGAGGAACCAATTGCACTTCGCCCTTAATATTGTTCCGCTCCAGCCAGGATTTTAAAGCATCCATAAAATCCCAAAAATCTTCCTCTTTACTCAGCATGATCAAAAACTGCGTTAATCTTTTAGGTATTCCGAATTTAAGATTTATCGCTACAGCCACTGCTTTGGGAGGAACCCATCCTAAGGTTGTTTTGGTTTTACTTTCCTTATAGCTCAATATTATTTTAACGGTATTTAAACTGCCTTGTTGTATTCCATGCCAATATTTCGAAATGATGGGATCGTTTATAAAATCACGCCAACTTTGAAAAATAGTTGGCGCAGCCAAGGCACGTACTGAATTAAATGATTTACTAAAAAATCCTGGAGCCGTTTTAATTTCCCGCTCCTTATCGCTGTTTAATAATGAAGTACCGTATTTCAAAGCGGGAGATAACGGTATTAAAGGAGGGGCACCTTTTACCGGTTTAAAATCAATTGGTATTCTTTTCATTAAGCCAGCAAAGATCACATCCGCTATAAAACGACACACTCGCTCATAAATATTCAATGGATCGAACATCAAAGTCGCATCTTTATCTTCTACTAAAGGAATAGCCATATGCGCTGCGAGATTAACATGCAATAAAAGCAATAAATGCTTCATTGTGCGATGAAACAGAAACGGGGGAACTCCAACCGTGGATTCCAGTATGTAATCCATGATCATCGTTGATGCTTCATAGGTCAAGCCTAAAGCTAAAACAGATTCCTGCATCATCGCCTTGTGCCGTTCACAACGCTCAGGCGTTACCAATCGTGTAATATAACGCCCGTTAAAAAAGATTCTAATCCCTTGAGACGTTGTTTCCCCAACGTAAGGAATACAACTTATAGCCCAGGTGATTAAGTCATTGGCTGCCAGGATAAAAGGCTCTCTTAGTATCCCTTTTGTTTTTCTCTTGAAATTACAATCCAAATCTTTACATAAAGTGGGAGGAGTTATTACTTTGTTTGAATTAAATGCAGAAGGACCGACTGAATCCAGGATGGTAATGCGCATCAAAGATTGTGTCCCTTCCCGGTAAGTATATGCTTTAACGCCATAATGGACTAATGATAATCCCGCTAAAAAAGCCGAGTAAGGCGTAAACCAGGGATCTGCATCATGACCTTCACGGAAATAATTTTGAACTGAGTTATTAACACAATTCAGAGCAACAATGCGTAACACATCATGTACAGCAATGTAAGCCATACCATTGACAATGTTTCTTGCTGCGGGATTATTGATTAATGTTGGAACAGCTTTTCGCCAGGCCAAGCCTTGTTCCAATATCTGAAAAGTTGTGTTTGTTGTATAGGTAAACACACTTGTTGTAATTTTTGATATTGAAGTATTATTCCAAAGCCATTGGGCTCCATCTTTCAATTTAGTGCCTACAGCCTTAACTCCATCAACTACTGATGACCACCAGCTCATAACGCTCTCCTTGCTACAGCAGAACTTCATTCTAGGGCTAATAAATTAGAAATACCAGTTTTTTAAAAGGTCATTTTGCTGAAAATTGAAAAAAAAATTTTGCCCTGAGAAAAAGCACTCTATAAAAATCCTTTTCATATAGATAAAATGCTCAAGCTCAAGTAAGGCATTGAAAAGATATTTTTAATTCGGCTTCGTATGTCTTTGGCAATCCTTCTCGGTGATCGGAATAAATGGGGCAGTTACCAATATGGAATAACAACTTCATTTATCGTTTATCAAAACACCTCATTTCGTAACATGAACTCATTAGAACCCATTTTAGAGTGTTTTAGGGTCTGTTGACAATTCAAGCTTCGACGTCCCGCGACTTGTTCGCGGGATCCAATTCACTCTTTATAGGCGCAATATATTCTTGTTTTGCGCACGATCTATCGATTCCGCGAACAAGTCGCGGAAAGTAGGCTTGAATATAATGAAATATCAACAGCCTCTAGTATTTTTATCTTTATATTCACATAAATCTTTAATAGGACAAGTACTGCATTGAGGATTACGTGCGGTACATACATAGCGACCATGTAAAATTAACCAATGGTGTGCATCATGTAAAAATTCAGGTTCAACATTTTTTAAAAGCCCCTGCTCTACGGCTAGAGGAGTTTTGCCCTTTGCCAAACCAATACGATTGGCTACTCGGAATATATGCGTATCAACAGCCATAGTCGGTTGTCCAAAAGCGGTATTAAGAACCACATTGGCAGTTTTACGACCTACTCCTGGTAATGATTCCAAAGCATCTCGTTGATTCGGCACTTCACCATGATATTGGTTCATCAGGATGTCGCAGGTTTTAATAATATTTTGCGCTTTACTGTTATACAAGCCAATGGATTTGATATAGCCTTTCAATCCTTCCAGCCCCAAATCAAGAATACTTTGCGGTGTATTGGCCACAGCATACAGATGTTCTGTTGCTTTATTCACACTCACATCAGTCGCTTGCGCAGAAAGAATAACCGCGATTAACAATTCAAAGGGGGATTGATACTTCAGTTCCGTTGTTGGATGAGGATTCAGGTTACGAAAACGTTCAAAGATCTCGCGTCGTTTTTGCTTATTCATCACATTTTTTTCGCTTTAACGCGAGCCAGGGCCTGTTGAATGTAATCCTGTTTCGCCTTTTTATCATCCAGATGATCCTTTGATTGCAGTGCTAATTGGCGCTTTTCTCGATAAATTTGTTGCTTTTCATGCTCCTCTCGCAACAAACGTGCTTGCCGGGCATGATAGCGGTCACGAGCTCTATCCTTGTTGTATGCCGGCTCTTCAAGCGTCTTCATTTCAATACAGTCCACCGGGCAGGGTTCAACGCATAATCCGCATCCTGTACATTCATGAGCAATAATCGCATGCATTAATTTACCACTACCAATAATTGCATCAACTGGACAGGCCTTGATGCATTTAGTGCAGCCAATACACTCTGCCTCACGAATCACCGCAACAGAAGGTTGGCGTGTACGTTCAGCGACCTCATCTAAATAAGGCGCAGGATCAACATGCAACAGAGCACCCAAAGCCTTGACCGTTTCAGCTCCTCCCGGAGGACACTGGTTAATCAGAGCGGTACCTTGAACCAAAGCTTCCGCATAAGGCATGCATCCAGGATAATTACACTCGCCGCATTGCGTTTGCGGTAAAAGCGCATCAACCTCCTTGACTGTTGTCATTATTTCACCTTCATGCCTGGAAGCGCTCCGGAATCGGGTTGTAATAAGAAAATTCCTTTACCATCACCTGCAGCCAAAACCATCCCTTCTGAAACACCAAACCTCATGGTCCGCGGTGCTAAATTAGCAACCATCACCGTCAATCGGCCGACTAAATCTTCCGGTTCATAAGCACTTTTTATTCCTGCAAAAACCTGTTTCTGGCAATCGCCTAAATCCAGTTTCAAGCACAATAATTTATCTGCGCCTTCAACAGGTGACGCTGATATAATTTTTGCAATCCGCAGATCAATTTTAGCAAAATCATCAATACTGATCGTATTCTCTTCGGTCGTCGTTTTTTGTTCAACTACTGGTGCAGTCATCAAAGACTCCTTGGTTTGAGCAAACATGGCATCAATTTTTTCTTTTTCTACTCGAACCATCAAAGGCTGGAAGGTATTGATTTGATGATCCAGCAACGGCTGATTAATGGAATCCCAAGTTAACGCGTCACAATTCAAAAACTGCTCTGCGGCCTGAGCCATCATAGGTAATACTGGTTTCAGGTAGGTTATCAAGATGCGAAATAAATTAATCCCCATGGTGCAAATCGCATGAACATCGGCCAAACGATGTTCCTCTTTAGCCAGAACCCAGGGTTTATTGGCATCGATGTACTGATTGACTTTATCAGCACAATCCATAATCTGCCTGATGGCGCGAGCATAATCTCTGGATACAAAAGACTCAATTACTGTTTCTTTAGCCGCAAGCAATTGAGCGTATAATTGGGGCTCAGCCAAAGAATGGCTCAAATAATTATCAAAGCGTTTGTTAATAAATCCTGCACAACGGCTTGCTATATTAACTACTTTGCCAACCAGATCCGCATTCACTCGGTTAGTAAAATCATCAAAATTCAAATCAATGTCGTCAACCCGTCCGTTCAATTTAGCAGCAAAATAGTAGCGTAAATATTCGGGATGCAAATGCGCAAGATAGGTTCGAGCCTCGAGGAATGTACCCCGTGATTTGGACATTTTCTGCCCATCCACTGTTAAAAATCCGTGCGTATAAACCGCTGTAGGTGTGCGGTGACCGCTTGCTGCCAACATGGCAGGCCAGAACAGGGCATGAAAATAGACAATGTCCTTACCAACAAAATGGTATAATTCAGTTTTTGAATCTTTATCCCAGAACTCGTCAAAGGAAACACCCTGCTCATCACAGTATTTTTTAAAACTTGCCATGTACCCTATAGGTGCATCCAGCCAAACATAAAAATATTTATCCTTTGTACCAGGGATTGGGAATCCAAAATAGGGCGCATCACGGGAGATGTCCCATTGTTTTAATCCAGCCGCAAACCATTCTTCCAGCTTATTGGCCACCTCTGTTTGCAAATGTCCATTAGCAGTCCATCGTTTTAATAATGTTTCATATTTTGGCAAATCAAAAAAATAATGCTCTGAATCCTTTTCTATTGGTTTTGCACCTGAAATTGCCGATACCGCATCTATTAAATCAGTTGGAGAGTATGTTGCGCCACAAACCTCACAATTATCCCCATATTGATCCAGAGCACCGCATTTAGGACAAGTGCCTTTAACATAACGATCAGGCAGAAACATTTTTTTCTCAGGATCAAAAGCTTGACGAATCGTTTTTTTAATAATATCGCCACCGGCCTGTAACTTTTCATAAATAGCTGAAGCCAACATCTGATTTTCAGGGGAGTGAGTCGTGTGATAACAATCGTAATCAATAGCAAATGCTTTAAAGTCACTCTCATGACTTAACTTGATCTGGGCAGTCAACTCCTCGGGGGTAATGCCCATTTGCTCCGCTTTAAGCATAATAGGAGTCCCGTGTGCATCATCACCACAGACACTAATGCATTGAATACCCAGCATTTTATGAGTACGGACCCAAATATCCGTCTGGATATGTTCTACCAAATGTCCCAGATGTAAATGTCCATTAGCATAAGGAAGAGCGCTGGTCACCAGCATTTTGCGTTGTGTTAACATAGATCTCGAATACTCATCAGTAGAAAAACGGGTAATTATAACGCAAAGACAGATTAAATGCTGCATGCAAATACTCGACAATCACGGCTGTCCCATTAAAAATGTGACGTCTTTCCGAGCGTAGCGAGGAATCTCCTGCAAATTGGCACAATCTGAATTAATGCATTAATTATCATTTCCTTTTAAACTCTTTGTTTTTACAAGGAATTTAATGTTGTCATCAGAAGATGTACCTGGATTTTTATATCATTTCGACACGCTAAAGAAATTTAAGGATATGAGCATTAGGCGCCTGCAGAAAAAGGCTGGCAGGGGAGACTCAACTCTTGATATGATTTTAATGGCCGCATTGTAACGGGATCGTGCAACCTTGCAGGAGATTCCTCGCTACGCTCGGAAAGACGTCATATTTTTAATGGGACAGCCGTGGCTCGACAATTCTGGACTTCCCATCAATTTCTTCTAAAAAAATAAGTCATGTTCACCGCTTCACGAGTATAAAAGAATGTATTTCGTTCAGTATAACAACCAGGATCAAGTTTTATTTTCAATAATTTGCTAATATCAAACTAATTCTTTTTGTAAAGCGAATTACCATGACCAATAAACCACGCCTTATTATAGGCATCAGCGGCTCTTCCGGGATAATCTATGGCATCAGGCTACTGCAGGTATTAAGGCAATTATCTGTAGAAACCCATCTGGTAGTCAGTAAAGCCGGACAGTTAACACGAGCCTATGAAACAGAACTCAGCTCTGCTGAGCTTAAAGCCCTGGCTGACGTATATCATCCTTGTGCCGATGTGAGTGCCAGTATTGCCAGCGGATCATTTAAAACCATGGGGATGATTATCGCCCCATGCTCAATGAAAACCCTGGGGGAAATTGCTTCTGGAGTTAGCAGTACCTTGCTCACCCGCGCTGCTGATGTTGTTTTGAAAGAACGCAGAAAATTGGTTTTGATTCCTCGAGAAGCTCCGTTGCATCTTGGTCACCTTAACAATATGGTCAGCATTACACAAATGGGAGGCATCATATACCCGCCCGTTCCAGCTTTTTATACCAAACCGCAAAGCATAGCCGATTTGGTGGATGAAACAGTAGGCAGAGTATTGGATTTGTTTGATCTGGAAAGTGGTTTGCTCAAACGTTGGGGCGAAGAATAAAAAACGCGGCATCAGCCGCGCTTCTTAATAACTGCACGATGTAATGATTAGCATCCTGCTGCATTGGATGGATTTTCGACTGTATGCTCACCATTTAGAGGTTCAGTTGGTTGTGCAGACGAAGTTTCTTTTGCGAAAATTGCTGGAGTAAATATTGGCGCTTCATCAGAAGAGTCTAGTTTCAATAAACTTGAATCAGCATTAGTTTGAGTAGACATCAAACTGGACATGGGATTGTTTTTTGTACTTATTGAATCCACATCACCAAGTCCTTGGTAAGCCGAATTGTCTTGAAAACCATTTGACCCTTTAGGTTTAAAAAAGAAATCTCTAATGCCAGTGATTGTGTTAATAACAGCAGCACTGACATAAACAACAGCGCTGGTTGCTGCAGTAGCAAGACCACCAATAGCGCACAATTGAGCAACATAACCAGCACCCACAAGTGAAGCAATAGAGACCCCACCAATTGCAAAATTAGCAACGGCAGAAAGGGCGGCAGGCCAAAATGCAACAGAGAGGACAGCAAGACCAGCAGTAACCAATGAAGCCCAAAATGCAACAGCTATCGCTTTTTGATGATTACCGATAAAAGCAGAAATGCCTCTTGCAACAGCTTTGGTCGCATCAAGAATGAAATTACCAACCATTTTGGATACATCAACGATCACACTAAATAAGCCAGGGCGTATTGCTTCTTCACCGTCAGCGTCTATATAAGTAGATCCTAGTAATAAATTGGTCATACCAGAAAAAGTCCTGGCAGGAAGATAAAAAACACCTGTTGCAATATCCTTAAATGTCATTTTGTTACTCCAAAGTTATAAAACCAAACGGATTGTAGCAACCATGTTCCGGGTTGAGAATCCAAAACGTGCAAGATGTTGTAACAAAAGTGTAAATTGAACTGGTTCTTCTTTGATCGAATATTAAATATATTTACCTAAAAGGCAAAATTAATTGATCGCAATTAATCATAATTGATTAAATAATTTTACAATAGTACATTTTATGCCAATAAATGCTCTGTTGCGCTCACATCCTAAAGCTATGGCCAATTTTTGTGACCATTCTCACAAGCATAAAGCGCAAAACGTTGGGAATGCATTGATGAATTATCAATGCACCGCACTAACATTCAACCCAGAGTCGGACGGCTGTTTGATTCTGTAGAATCGATAGAATGTTCAACTAGTAAAACACTGTCGTCTGCATCATCAGAAGAATTATCGGAGCTCAATTCATAAAACTCCTCGTCATCATCTTTTTCAACATAATCATACGAATCAGGTTGAAAATACTGATTAAAATAATTATAGGTTCCCGTCGTAAGGATGTCTGTTTCGTGCTGTTCCTCATGTGTAAATAAAGCGTACAGATGAATTCCAATAGTAGTCAATTGTTTCACGACCATTATGCCTGGGGCAAGCACGCCAGCGCTGATCCCGACCATGATGGCGCTTAAAGCAAGCGCAGCGAGTGGGGAAGGCAAAGTCGTCAAAAATGCCAATGGAGTGATGCCGAAGAGAGTTATAGTGGAAAAGGCAAACAGAACCGGTGGAAAGATGACACTTAAAATGCCGGCGAGTAAACCGACGGTCAATGATGAGAGAAACAGCATCGTCAAATAAGATTTATTTCTTTTAAACCATTCGTTTATTATCGACCACATAGCATGACCTCAGCACAAAAAATGGGTGATTGTATCATTTCTTGCATCTAAATGAATTAATTATGACCAGCGATTTGGTAAATCGTCGGATCGTCTATTCCAGATCCAGAAAAACCCCGTTTTCTGAAAGTACAACTATCGCAAGAACCACAGGCCTCGCCCTTGTTATTTGCCTGGTAACACGAAACCGTCATTCCGTAATCAACACCTAATTGTATCCCCAACTGAATGGTTTCAATTTTACTTAAATGCTGCAAGGGGGTGTTAATACGAAATGAGTCCCCTTCAATACCCGCCTTGGTCGCCAAATTTGCCATATTTTGAAAAGCCTGAATAAATTCAGGCCGACAATCCGGGTAATGGGAAAAATCGACTGAACTGGCACCTATAAAAATATCTCTGGCACCGATGGATTCAGCTAAACCCAATGCCATTGATAAAAATATCGTATTTCGAGCAGGAACATAAGTAACCGGTATTTTTGGACTGTCCAGATAATCAGGAACATCAATGGATTGATCTGTTAACGCAGAACCACTAAATAATTGGGTATCCAGATTAACTATCTTGTGCTCGACCACACCATAATGCTGCGCTATCCTCGCAGCCGCAAGTAACTCAGCAGAATGCCTTTGACCGTATGAAAAACTGATTGCGTAACAGGCAAAGCCCCTGGATTTTGCCAGAGCCAGACAAGTGGTTGAATCCAGCCCACCAGATAGCAACACAACTGCTTTATTCATAAAATAACACCTCGTCTACTTTGAGCATTGCCTGCTCTTAAAATTTCCTGTTAAAATGCTGGCCAATTATGCCACAACTTGGAATGTGATGACGACTACTCTTTTTCCTGTAATTCTTGCTGGAGGTTCAGGTACGCGGTTATGGCCACTGTCCCGCCAGAACTTCCCAAAACAATTTCTCACATTAAATGGTGAATATTCTCTCTTGCAACAAACCATGAGAAGAGCGACCAGTTTACATTACGAGCGCATCACCATAGTGAGTAATGATGCTCATTACTTTCTCTGCCAGGAGCAACTGCAGGATTTTGATACACAGACCACTTATTTACTGGAACCTTGTGTACGCAATACCGCGCCTGCAATTGCCTGCGCTGCTCATCATTTAGTGCGTACAGCAGGACATGATGCGATCATGCTGGTCTTGCCCTCAGATCACTGGATAGCTGATGATCGTGCCTGGAAAAAAGCGATGCTCGATGGTGCACAATATGCCCTTGAACATAAGGCAATTGTCACATTTGGCATCGAACCTGATAGCCCAAAGACAGGTTATGGATACATTGAGTCAGGATTGGAATTAAGCGAAAATGTGAAACAAGTACTAAGCTTCCGAGAAAAACCCGATGCTCAAACTGCTGCTGAATTTATTGCTGACGGCAATTATTTTTGGAACAGCGGGATGTTCGTCTGTACGGCTGGCGTTTATCTGGAAGAATTGAATAAATTGGAACACAGCATCCATCAATACAGTGAACAAGCCTTGATTCACGCTCAGCACCATCATGATTTTGTACGACTGGATTTGGAACTATTTTCCCAATGTAAAGATGAATCGATTGATTATGCGATCATGGAAAAAACAAACAAAGCGGTTGTTATTCCAGTAAGCATGCAATGGAGTGATCTGGGCTGTTGGGCTGCTGTTGCTGATGCAAATCAGCCAGATGAGCACGGAAATACAATAACCGGCAAAGTCATCGCACAAGACAGTCACAATTGTTTAATTAACAGTGAACACTTACTCGTAACAACCGTAGGAATTAACAACCAAATCATTGTAGCCACCAGTGATGCTGTTCTGGTTGCCGATAAACAATACTCGCAACAAGTCAAAGAATTGGTTAATTCATTGCGCAAAGAACATCACCACCTGACCCAGGATCACCAACGGGTAAATCGCCCTTGGGGTTACTACGAAATTTTAGCCGAAGGTGTTGCCTTTAAAGTAAAACGCCTCATGCTAAAACCAGGAGCAAAAATATCCTTACAAATGCATCAGCATCGAGCAGAACATTGGGTCGTAGTCGGTGGAGAAGCGGAAGTGATTAACGGGAAACAAAAAATTCAATTGTCTGTAAATCAATCCACTTACATCCCGCAAAATACGCTGCATCGTCTGAGTAATCCGGGAAATGCTCCACTGTATGTAATCGAAGTACAAAGCGGAGCCTATCTTGGTGAAGATGATATAAAACGTTTTGATGATGTTTATTTAAGAAGAGGCGTTGAACCATTACCGGCTTGATAACATTCTTAACTTGAATGAACATGATTGGCGCATCCTGCTGACTGAAGGGACTTAGCAGACCAGTAGGTTGCCCTAATCACACTCACAAAACAAGCACTCGCACCAATTCAGTAAATCGCTGCAACCCTAATGCACTGGAAAATAATTCAATTCAACTAATTACTGCCTTCAATTGAACAGTTGCACTCAATCACTCTATTTTACGCAAAATTTAGTATCAATACTGTAAATCTGCAAATAATCACCTTGTTTTTAAATTAAATGCTATGTTATAAAAAAATACACTTCTGTTCTATTTTTAGTATAATTAACAGGTAGTCACCAAAAAACACTTAATCCTAGAGGTGATGTTATGGCAACAAGCAGCTTAATTCTCGAATCTTACCGTCAAACTGTTGATATGGATAAGATGGATAAGCGACGCCGTAACATAATGGTTGAGAATCTCATTGCCTATAATAAAACACAGAGTGGCGTGGATTTTTTAACCCCACTGAGTTATTACCTGTCTATGTTGGAAGATACTGACGAAGTCATGTTTTCTTACATGAGTCAGGAAAAAAAAGATATTCTTCTGCGCGATTTACAAGTCACTTATTTATTGTTGCTTGCTCAAAAAAGACATGAAACAACTCATCAGAAAACAGAAAATGTCAAATCCTATAAGGCCAGTATTACACGATGTCAACAATTAATTGATGCCCTCAACTATCAAAAAGTGTGCGAGGAGCAACAAATTGATCCAGCGCCCGAACACGGCTATGCCACCGATGGCTATCCAGTAACCTATTCATTTATTGATTTAGGACAATGGTTTGGTGAAAAAATGGATGAAGTCTCCAGCCGTGCAACCAAAACCATCAAGGAAGCGATGGGCTGGTTTAATGAAAAACGTCTCTACTGGGTATGGGGAGGCGGATTTTTAAAAACGGTGCTTGAATTATTGCCGCCTGATTTCTTTAATGTTTCAGATGCTACAACCGTAGCCAAATCACCCGATCCTTATACGGGCGCACTGAGTTGGGGTTTGTATTATTTTCGTGGCTCACTCAATTTATTTTTACTTCTTAAACACACCATTAAAGGTCCCTGGATGAGTGAAGAAGAGAGTAGCACTCCATGGACACAACGATTTCTTACCCAATGGAATCAGAGAAAATTTACTCTTCTCAACGATTTTGTCTGGGCAACAGGAAACTGTCTTTGCTACTTTGTTCTGACTGGAAAAGGAACATTAGGGACTTGGGGGGATTTTTTAACTATAGCGCTCCTGGCTTTTGATATTGCACTTGCTGTATGGGACTTTGAAGAAAACAGAACTCAGTTCCTCAAAGAAATGCAGGAATATGATCGAGAAATCGGGGAAATAAAGGAATTAATCAAAAAAATTAACGAGGATCCTGAGGCTGATGAGACCGAGCAAAAAAGGCTTAAAGAGTATTATCTGCAATTGCAGGGTTTGGAGAAAGCTAGAAGACAGTGCCAGAAAGACTGGAATTATCAAAATATAAACCTGGCTGCCAATATCGGTTATGCTGTTGGTTTAATGCTGGCCTTCACATTGGTAGCATTACCCTTCCTGCCGATAACAGGCCCGCTATTAATCGCCCTAAGCGTCACGGGAACCGTGCTTTGTTTTGCATTTACGGTGATTAATAACGCCGTCAAAGGAGGCATAGAAATTTACAAAGCCTATGAATCCAAAAAAGAGGCGCAACAGGATTACAAAAATAAATTAGCAGAATTCCATGAATTGTTATTAAAGAATCCTGATTTGGATGACAATGAAAAGAAATTAATGTTCCTGGAAATCAAAAAAACTCTGGCGGAAACAGAATATCAAAAGCAAATGATCGTTTTTCAAACCATGCATCTTGTTCGATCACTGATCATGGAAACATTTATTCCGGCCTTTATTTTTGTTAATCTGGTTTTTTTACCTATGGGAATTGGGCTAGCCTTTTTGGGCGCGGCATTTGTTCTGGCGATATGCACTAATTTATTGATCAATAAACTGTTTACACCTGAAAAAATGGCGCTTAAAGAGTTTGATGAACTTGAATACAAAGCCTTTTGTGCCGATCCCGACCATTGGGGTACGAAACCCTCAAAAGGATCACAGGGTTTCTTTAAACCAGAGGAACATCCATCCCCTCCTGTAAAGCAAGTTTCTGATGAGACAGAGGATGACCTTACTGACGAACAACAACCTCTTCTGGAACCTAAACCAGCCCCCTGTAATGGCCTTGACTAAATAACAATTGTCCCACTTAAAAAATGAATTTGGTTGGGACAATTGCTAAAAAAGTGTATAATTGCTCTTTTTGTTACACAATAAATGGTCAGACATGAATCTTCAACAGTTATATGATGTCATTGTAGTCGGTGGCGGACATGCGGGAACAGAGGCAGCTCTTGCAGCAGCTCGTATGGGCATGCAAACCTTGTTACTCACACATAATATGGACTTGCTCGGTCAGATGTCGTGTAATCCAGCCATTGGCGGAATTGGTAAAGGGCATCTGGTTAAAGAGATTGATGCACTGGATGGAGCAATGGCCAAGGCTGCCGACAAGGCAGGAATTCAATTCCGGATACTCAATGCGTCCAAGGGACCAGCCGTTCGTGCCACACGAGCTCAGGCTGATCGGGTACTTTACAGACAAGCAATTCGAGAACAATTACAAAACCAACCCAATCTGACCCTGTTTCAACAGGCTGTTGACGATTTATTAATTGAAAGCGGGAAAGTTGCCGGTGTAGTAACCCAAATGGGTTTTACCCTACGCGCTCGTGCAGTGGTACTCACCGTAGGGACCTTTTTAGGCGGAAAAATTCATGTTGGAATGAGTCAATACGCAGGTGGCCGTGCAGGCGATCCTCCATCCATTGAGTTAGCAAACAGCCTGCGTGACCTGGAGCTTCCTGTTGGTCGTTTGAAAACGGGAACTCCTCCGCGAATAGACCGGCGTTCACTTGATTTCAGCCAGATGACCGTGCAGCCTGGTGACAGCCCATTGCCCGTATTTTCCTACCTGGGCTCAGTCAGTGATCATCCAGAGCAAGTACCTTGCCATATAACACATACTACAGAAGCCACTCATGACATCATTCGTAACAACCTGCATCAATCACCGATGTATGCGGGGGTTATTGAAGGAGTTGGGCCACGGTATTGCCCTTCAATCGAAGACAAAGTAGTGCGTTTTGCTGATAAACTATCGCATCAGATTTTTGTCGAACCAGAAGGATTGACTACTGAAGAAATCTATCCGAATGGCATTTCAACCAGTTTGCCTTTTGAAGTCCAGGTTCAATTTGTAAGAACGATAAAAGGATTTGAAAACGCGCACATTACCCGGCCAGGATATGCCATAGAATATGATTATTTTGATCCCCGTGGACTGACTTCGTTTCTGCAAACCAAAGCAGTACCCAATTTATTTTTTGCAGGACAAATTAATGGCACTACCGGTTATGAGGAAGCAGCAGCTCAAGGAATCATTGCCGGGATGAACGCGGCCCTGCAAGTACAAGGGAAAGATTTGTGGTGTCCACGCCGTGATGAAGCTTATATTGGCGTGCTGATTGACGACCTGGTTACTTGCGGAACTCAAGAACCCTACAGAATGTTTACCTCCCGAGCAGAATATCGCTTGCTTCTTCGTGAAGATAATGCAGATTTGCGTTTAACAGCCAAAGGTCGTGAGTTGGGATTGGTCGGTGACGCCCGTTGGGAACGCTTTTCTAGCAAAAGAGAGTCAATTGAAACGACTCAGTCGTTATTGCATGAAACCTGGGTTCGTGTCGGTCATTATGACGCATTAAAAGATATTCTTGATAAACCCATGCAGCATGATAATCGAGCGTCCGAATTTTTAAAACGCCCCGAAATCAATTACCAGCATTTATTAATGCTTCAAGATTTGAACTTGCCTCAATTACCTGCTGATGTTACTGAGCAAATTGAAATTCAAAACAAGTACGCCGGATACATTGAAAGGCAAGAACAGGATATTGAAAAATTACGTAAATACGAACACACAGCGTTACCTGAGCATCTCGATTACACTACGGTTACCGGACTATCAAGCGAAGTAATGCAAAAATTGGCTAAAATAAAACCCACTTCGTTAGCCCAGGCAGGTCGTATTTCAGGAGTTACTCCTGCTGCTTTGTCGCTCTTATTAGTACATTTGAAAAAAAATCGGCTAAGCGCATGAATGATGATTTAATTCTTAAAGACATACTGGATAATGGACTGAACCAATTTGGTCTAAATACACTTTGTGACCCATTATGGCATTATTTGCTTTTGTTACAAAAGTGGAATACAGCATATAATCTGACTGCGGTTCGCGAGCCTGAGGCGATGATCAGCAAACATTTGCTAGATAGCCTGGCGATTTTCCCCTGGCTAAAAGGCAACCGTATTCTGGATGTCGGAACTGGCGCAGGATTACCCGGTATTCCTTTAGCTATAGCCAATCCGGATAAGCATTTTGTCCTTCTGGACAGCAATGGAAAAAAAATCCGGTTTTTAACTGAAGTGAAACGGCAACTTGACTTAAAAAATCTGGAAGTTGTACAATTTCGAGTCGAAAACTACCACCCAGCTCAAGGTTTTGATACAGTAACAAGTAGAGCATTCAGCAGCCTGGAACAAATGATTTACTGGACGAAGCACCTTATTGCCAATAATGGAATTTGGCTGGCAATGAAAGGACGATATCCAGATACTGAATTAAACATGATTCACCAAACATACCAAGTCGAGAAGTATACCGTTGACGGTGTTGATGGTGAACGCTGCTGTGTCATTATAGATAACACAACCAAGGAATAATTATGGCGAAAGTCATAGCCATTGCCAATCAAAAAGGTGGAGTGGGTAAAACCACTACTGCCATTAATTTAGCAGCATCTTTAGCTGCAAATCGTCAGCAAATATTGCTTATTGATTTAGACCCTCAGGGTAACGCCACTATGGGTAGCGGTGTTGATAAAAATCAGTTGGTTCATACCACAAATGATGTATTGTTACATGACTGCCTTGCAGAACAAGCCAGTCTTTCAACGGTCTGTGGCTATGACTTAATCCCGGGCAATGGCGATTTAACCGTAGCTGAAGTCAGCCTGATGGAACGCAACCATCGAGAAACTTTTTTATATAAAGCCCTGCAACCAATAAAAAGCAATTACGATTTTATACTGATTGATTGCCCACCCGCTTTAAATACATTAACAATAAATGCTTTTGTCGCTGCGGATTCCGTGTTAATTCCCATGCAATGTGAATATTATGCCCTGGAAGGTTTGGCCGCGTTATTATCGACTATTGAACAGGTAAAATCTTCAGTAAATCCTCGTTTACATCTTGAAGGGGTTCTTCGTACGATGTACGACGCTCGAAACCGCTTGTGCGCTGAAGTTTCCAAGCAATTATTAGAGCACTTCCCGGCAAAAATCTATAGGACAGTAATTCCGCGTAATGTTCGGCTGGCTGAAGCACCCAGTCACGGATTACCGGCTTTACACTATGATAAATCATCACCAGGCGCGGCAGCATATATGGTGCTTGCCTCTGAAGTGATTAGCAAACAAACCGTAGCAGGCTAATTTGGGGTAATTTATGACAGTAAAACGCAGCAGCTTAGGACGTAACTTATCCGCCTTATTAAGTCAATCTGGCACGACTCTGCTTAATGATAAACCACAAACTGATAACCTTAAATTAGCAGTTAACTGTCTACAGCCTGGAAAATATCAACCTCGTGGGGAAATGGAACAAGCACCACTGCTTGAGTTGGCTGAATCGATAAAAAAGCAGGGCTTATTACAACCTTTATTGGTGCGTGAATTAAGTAATGGCCGCTATGAAATCATTGCTGGAGAACGGCGCTGGCGCGCCAGCCAAATTGCTGGACTTACCGAAGTACCTGTCTTACTAAAGCAGGTTGATGATGAAACTGCTATGGCGATGGCTTTGGTGGAAAACCTGCAACGTGAAGATTTAAATGCCATGGATCAAGCAAGAGCCATGCACCGGCTTACCAGTGAGTTTGCGCTGACCCACCAACAAGTTGCCGATTTACTGTGTAAATCGAGAACCGCAGTCAGTAATTTTCTCCGCCTGCTCTCTCTTTCATCCTCGGTAAAAAAACTACTGGAGCATGGTGATATCGACATGGGACACGCTCGTGCCTTACTCATGCTGGATGAAGAGCAGCAAAGCCAGGTTGCGCAATTAATCATCGCGAAAAATCTATCTGTGCGAGAAACTGAAAAACTGGTCGAGCGAGTTAAAGCAGGAACAATAGAGCAAAAAACAGATGAAGAACCGGCTCCGCTCTACAAAGAAAAAATAAGTGATTTGGCACAACACCTGCAGACTCAAGTCAAGTTAAAACCTGGTAAAGCAGGAAAAGGCTCATTGGTCATTCACTATGAAAACGCCACAACCTTACAAAAAATATTTGAGCAATTGATGAGTTAATGGCATTGCTCAATCGCTCATAGTTCAAATAACGGAGTATTCCTGATGGAAAATCATTTTTGTTCCCGACTTTCCAACTGAATTCGTTCAAACCGAAAGAGTCTTAATATTGCCTTAATGATTTAAGATTAAACTTGTCTGGGTAGTAAAACCAAGGTTCTTGCAGGAGTACTTAATGCCTAAAATTCATAATTTTTTCTCAAACACTAAAATTTTTGTTAACCAAAAAACACCCGATCCGAAAAAGAATTTCTTTGAAAATTATTCCGATCATCTCGATTTTATGATCATTCATTTTCAACAAAAATTTAATAAATTAAAGAATATAAACGATCTGGACGTTGCTTTGGACTATATAGGTGACGAGGCCATCAAACGCCTTAAGATGTTTGATCCCCTTCGTGATGGACATGACTATTTTGATGAAGTCGTTGGAGCTACAGGCCTTCCAGCCCTTGGCATCATTGCCTCAATTGCCAGTTTAGGAACCGCAATATGGGAAAGTGCTCAAGCATTAGCCATTGAAATGGGGATTAAACGCAATGATCGTGAAGACCATCTGGATATTGCTGCTGGCTATCTAATTCTCTCAGCTGCAGCAATTATTATCGCTATAGCCAGCTTTGTTAAATCTGCGATAAGTTTAATCACACGGCCTTTAGTAACCGCTTTATCTGGATACGCTGAGCAAGATGAAGACCGTTTTCATAATGAAGACGCGCTTATTGGCAAATCCTTTAGATAAGGTATTTGTTTAAAGCATAATCTTTTGAGTCATATCCAGAAATAATTAGTGCTCCATTCTTTTTTTGCAAGAGCACTGGTATTAATACCCAATACCCCATTCTATTGAGCAATAGAATGGGGTAACTTGAACATTAAATTTTTGTTACCAAATCTAGTAATATGATTATTTTCTGCCCATACCCTTTAGTGTGTCACTAGCAGATAGAATTTCTTCTTCGCTTAATTCGGAGCCCTGCTCTATGTCTTTAATGGCGGATTCAACTCGACCACTCATTTCTCCTAATTGTTGGCGGAAGAAATTGATACGCTGAGCAAAATTACCGTGAGACTTTTCTTTTCCGTGCTTAGAATTCAATGTCACATTTTCTTGATATGCCGCATCGATGAGTTTATTGATTTTCTCATTCACCGCTTTCATACTCTCTAAAGTATTTGCCGAGTTGATCTCTTGTGTTAAATCAACCAAACCTTCAGATAATTTTTTAGCTATCTCCTCTCGATCCTTAGTCAGTGTTGAACCTGTAATATAATCTTTTAATTTATATAAAAACTTCATAAATGAAGAGGATTGATAAGCCTCAAGATCCATTTTAGCTGACTTGACTATTAATTTCAGGCGAGCAAGATATGAGTTACACAAATCACCCGCATTGATCTCACGAAAGCGACCAAACTGTTTGCTTTGTGATACATCTATTTTTAAATGTCTTTCAATAATGTTACTGGAAGAAAAGGTTAATACTTTAACATCAGAGATATCCACGCCTTGTTTTCTGAAATAATCTAACGTTTTATACATGCTATAAAGACTTGGTCTATAGTGCCCACTATGCTCCGTTATGGAAATTAACTTGCCATTTTTAATTTCAATTTCACCGGCTGAAACCACAGGTACCCCTGCGTTCATTGATGAATGAGCAATACCTGTTTTATCATGGTCAATATGTTGAAAGATAGTTAACTCACCATTCACATTTAGTGTAAATGCAGCAAATCCTTCCTTGTCATGGGAGATACTGTTTTGAGTATCAAATACCTCACCGCCAGCGTTATAGAACGCGCCTTGTCTAATTACAGCCCTCAGCATGTCACGTTCTTCAGGATTGAAAAATTCCGTTTTTTGAAGGTTTACTCTTCCATGTTTCAATTTTAATTGACCTTTATCCTTTAATTTTGAATTTGGATTAACATCCAAAATATCTTTCTTTTGAATTAATTTATCGACTTCTTCAATATGAGTAACGCCTGTTTTTTCAGTTTGTTTTAGATCTGATTTAATTTTTTCACTAAGAACAATTGGAGATTTGCCAGGAATAAAATCAGGATTATCATCTTTACGTAATTCTCTCTCCAACATTAACCTTTCCAAGGTTTCGTTTAAACTTTCCAGGATATCCTGATCTTTTAAATCGAGCACAAAAATCATGTAGTTTTGTGCGATAAGTCTGTCTTCCTCAGTGCGTTTATCGTCCTTGTAAATTTCCCAGGCGTGATCCAACCGGTGTGCAAGTGTCCCCCTCCCATTGTATAAATCTTGTCTTAACTGATCTTGACGTTCAGTCATTTTTGACATTATATGGATGAAGGCTTGACAACTTCTGGCTTGCTTATCAGTGATGTGATCCAATTTTATGTTGAATTTTTCTACTAAAATACCTTCTGCTTTTTTTACTCGGTCGTTAGCCTCTTCTTGACTTTCAGTATCTTCATTTCTCGGTGTAATGTATCGAATATAAGCTTCGTCAATCACCTTATTTCTTCGATCAAGGCTCGTTGCTTTACCCAAGCGATTTTGAAAGGATTTCAAGCGACTTCTTGCGCGTACAGTTAACTCATCCTCCCCTTCTTTGAGTTCCCGAACTAAATTAGGTTCGACTAATTCCTCATGCAATTCTTTTCTTTGTAAAATCGCTGTATTATAGTCAATCGTCTTCGCTACAGCGCGTTCAAAAGCATCATCATTTTCAATCTTGAACAATTGTTCCAATGTAAGAGAATTAAACCCTGGTAAGTTTTTAAATTCATCTTGCACTTCTGGTAGTTCTAAAACACTGATAAATTCATTTAAACTATGGCCTCCATAATAGTACGTCAAATAAGATATAAAGGATTTGAAATAATTTCTTAATTGTTCTTCAATCTCATTAGCATCTTTACCTTTTGCTTCATACACGTATTTTTTGTCTCTAAACAATTGAGCCATGGCTCTTACTTGTATCAACATAGTTCCAGAAATGGAGTTAACAAAAGGAGCTACTTTCGTAGCAAATGTTCTATCAGGGATCAGATGTTCTTCCCCATCATCCATATAAGTACTGTTATCTGCTGGCCTACCATAGCGGGCTGGCATTTCAGAATGCAATTCATCATCGCGTCTGAGTGGCATGTAGGATCTCATAATGCCCAGATTGTTGGAACGAACCGTTTGCACATGACCAGTAACAGTGTCTTTTCTGGCTACTCTACCGCGGTTTGGCGGGTCAAAAACATAATCTTTTTTAGAATACAAATTAAGAGGATAACGACTATTATTCTTTTTATTATTAACTACTGACATGGCTACCTGAGAACACTGGGCCAACAGCGTCATTTTATCTTTTCTTTCTTGCAATATCTCTTCTGGTGATTTTTTACCTTTACCTGTTTCAGGTTTTAGAGATTGAAAACTGGTTGGATCTTTTAAAGCAAGAATTCCTTCTCCATATTCCTTTTGTGTCCCGGACAAGTCCTCGATGCTCCATTTGGTACCACCATAGACATGTTGCAAAAGATATTGTTTTGTGGATTCACCCAATCTAATAAACATACTCTCAAAATGTCTCTTTAATCTTCTGCTATCTAAGGAATCAAGAGAATCTGATAAGGTTTCGTGACTTAATTGACTTTCAAAATAACGACGAACAGGATCATCATTAATAGCCGCTCTGTCCTCAGTAATCTCATATTTTGATAAAGTGTCGTCTTGAAGCAACTGCTCCAGTATCTCAGCATCCTGGGGAGATCGAACACCAGATAAATATAGGGATTTAATCTTATCGTAAGTTTCTGTGTTGCTTTTGTCTTTACGATATTTTTGGGCCAAGATTGTTAGGGCTTGAAATACTGTAATTTTCATAAGGACCACCCGAAAAAGGATAAACAACTATTCCCAAATATAATTATGGTCTATTTTTGTGGTTATTGGTTTATTTATATATTTATTGGGCTTTATATTGATAGATTATCAAATGCATATTAAGAAATTATTAATGTTATTACTTTGTGTAAAAAATTAGTACAAATATTGGGGTCTATTGACAATAGCGCCCTAAGCCCACGTTCATTGTTTTATGCGCTGAACGTAGACTAAGGGCCGAATTAAAAGCAGCTTCATTCTAAATGATTCATCAGTCAACTATAAAAAACTTTGTGCCGGAACCAGATATTCCTCATCTTTATTCACATCTTTTGGGGTTGGTGAAACTTTATATAACGCATATACAATTAAAACAAGAATAGCAACTGAACTCACTAATAATCCCAAAAACATTACGGGATCAACTTCTGTTGTAACAGATGAATTTGGTCCCAAAGTGTTAGCAGCTTGAGCACTTATTTGAGAAAACATTGACGCAGCACCAATTGCCAAATTTCTTTTACTAAAAAATGTTGGAGGATAAGAAGTTGAGGTGCAACCTAAGGTTTCTAAACGATTAAAATGTTCTTGTAACAAATACACTTGAGTTGGGATGATTTCTACTATTTGTTGTTGATCGAGCAACCTAAAATCTTGCTCGAGAGCGTCATAGTCATCATTCCAAAAAACCGTGGAGACAATCACGTTTGCTATTGAAGAGGCTGGTTTAATGATGTCGTTTTCACGACATCGCCATTCGATTTTATAACCGCCACCATGAAATACAGGCGGCTTTAGTTTAGAAATAGTCCCTCCATGATAAGGGGCTACTAACTGATACATACTTGCAAAAGGTCCCCATTTACTTTGGTCATGGAGCTGTTTAATGGGGTCTTCAATACTCAAACCTAAATGTAAACGCAGATGGAGCTGGCGTATATCCACTCCAGTTCGAATTTGATACATTTCCGGCGCAACGCCCCCTGGAGCTCGTGCTGCGACTTCCAGAAAAACCAGTTCATTATTCGACGTTTTTTTAAATACCTCTAAATGCGTCACTCCATCAGGAAGTATTGGAAAATGGCTTAATGCTTCCTCAGCAAATTGTTTTAAACGCTTATAGTCTTCTGCACCTGGATTCAGGGTCATTGTTGCCAATGCTTTTCCTGAAAGAGCATCCGCATTGGGATGTAAGTACTGACTAACCAAGGTAAACTGTACCTGACCATTTTGAACCACTGAATCACAGTGAAATAAAATTCCATCGATGTATTCATCAATTTCATAAACGTGACTACTCTCCGATGCTTTGTTACTCCACGCTCTTAATGCTTCAGTATCCTGAATAAACGCTGTATTAAGACTGCCGGCGCTATCAACAGGCTTAGCAAACATAGGAAATCCCAGTAATTGTTCAATTGATTGAAGATAGGCTTCAGGATTATGTTTATAGGCTTCAGAATCAAATTCAGTGTAATTTGGTAGTTTAACGCCCTTAGGCCCCAGATGTTTTTTCATCAATAATTTATTACGAAAATTTTGAATAACGTCTATACCCGGTCCTTGTATATTAAAGGCCTCTCTATAATGATCTCTTAATTGAGCAACGAGCTCTAATTGAAATTCATGTAAGGTAGCTATGTTGGATTGATCGCCCATTTGATAATATTGAGCAAATATTTTATCCATTTCCTGTTTTGCTTGCACAAACTCAAATTGTTCTAACTCAATAATGGCAGTGAAGCTTTTTTTAGCCTGCGTGCCTAGTGAATCAATACTACCTTGTTCACTAATAAGCACTAAAATCATCTCGGGGTCTTGTTCGTTTATTAGATTATCCCAATCAACCAAAGATAAAGCAGATTTTTGTTGTATGATAAAAAAGATTTTTCTCATTAATACTCCATTATACAGATTGTGTTCCGTTATTTAATAACAATATGTCGTCATTTTAATCAATGCTACAGTGTTGATGAAGCACACTCGCCCAGTTTAGAAATAACCCGTTTATTAATTCCTTTTTTTAGATACCCTATAAAAAAATCCAACAGGACAGTTACACAGAACAATTTACAGGATCAAGATGTTTTCTTAAAAAAATTCTATCATGACCGTTTAAATAATTTTTTATAGTCCCGATAGGTTTATAACCTTGCTTAATATAAAACTGTTCAGCTTGAAAGCTAAAAGTATCTAAGGTGGATTCATAGATGTTATGTTTAACCGCCTCTATTTCTACTTGTTTAAGCAACATAGAACCTAGACCCGCCCCCCTGTGACGTTCATCAACCCAAAGCACATCTACATATACTGATGTGGGAAATGAGTAGACAGTGGCACCTGCAACTATCTCATTGTTCTCATTTTTTGCATAGATGGAAAATCTCTGTGGTTGCCCACCTGCGAATGATTCATTGTATCGGCGTATCCCTTCACTAATCACTCTATTTTGTTTTTCTAGCACCTTGCTGTCAGTAACCAGTTCAAATTGATAAGATATTTATTTTATCCCAAACTATTTATCTTTTATTTTCAATAAGCATATCTCGTTACCATCAGACCGAATCATATAAATAGGGAGTGTGATATGTCAGCCAGTGCTCATGAAGTGCAATCATCAATCTCAAAGGTCAAACGTCAGGATTTTGCCAAGGAACTGGATACTCGCGATGCTCAGGTGCGTATATTGCGAGGCGCCTTGGCTTTTGCCGAGTCAGAGATGCTTTATGAAATTTTTCCGGGAATAAATGGTAATATAAGAATCACCAACTTTGATGGACTGCCTATGGAGCGTATTAAGCATCACATACAGAATGATGGCGTTGGATCGTTGGAAAATGAACTTCAATTACTCTGGAACTCCGCCATTGGAGAAAAAAAGGTCGCCCCAAAAAAAGACGAATTTTTTAAGGAATACTTCTATCCCGTCGATTTAACACTTAATTTTGTGATGAGAATACCTTCCACAGATGGAGGCGAAAGGCGAACTTGTCATGTTGATATCCAGTTTCTTGGCGTGCAACTACCGGCAGACGAAGCGCTTAAGATTAAAACCAATAACCCCGAGCTGTTTAAACCTAAGACCAGCTTGTCCTGCCAGATTTCCTGATCGGCTATCAGGCGTAGATACTGTCTTTAAACGCAAGATAAATTTTCATTAAAAGGCAGTTTACTTTTTAACACTCCAAAGATGATATGAGCTAATTTGCGCATTACAGCACAAACAATAGTTTTAGGAGTTTTTCCATTGTTCTGAAGTCTGGTAACGAAGGCAGATAGTCCTTTGTTATGTCTTTTAGCTACTAATGCGGCCATATAAAGAGCTTTCCTGAGACGACTATCACCTAATCTCGAAATAGTTGTTTTTCCAAACAATTTCCCGGATTGGTGTTGCTTCGGAGTGATCCCAATGTATGCAGCGAATTGTTTGGTGGTTTGAAAGGAGCTGACATCAGGCATGAGTGCTAGCACACGAAAGGCTGTGAGTTTTCCAATGCCTTTAATACTCGTTATTAACCTCATGTTCCTGTTTAACATGGGCTCCTCATTAATTAATGCAGTCATCTTTTGTTCCACTAAACTTACTTCTTTTTCTAGATTTTTAATCCATTTAATTAACAGGTCGGTTGCCATGCCTTCATGTAAGCTATGTAATTGGTTATTTAGTTGTACCAATTGGCCTTTAAGCATATCTAATAATTTCATTAATCCTTTTAACTGCTTTTGAGCCTCAGAAGTAGTTACATACACTCGGGGTTGCATACATTTACAAAATTCGCGAATCACCCTTCCATCGATGATATCGTTTTTATTTCGCGCTAAGGAAGCTTTTGCAAAGTTTTTGATTTGATATGGATTAACCACACTAACCTTGATGGATTTTTTTAATAAAAAATCAGCAATGCCCTCACTATAATGTCCGGTAGCTTCCATGCAAACCCAAGGTGACGTGGAATTTTTGGTAAGCCATGCAGCAAATTCAGCATGACCTTTGGCATCATTAGGGTAGACTGAATGTTTGTAACGATTATTAATAAAAGTAGCTACATCAAATTTATCCTTGGCAACATCTACACCTACATATTCAGTCTGATCCATGTTAATCTCCGATAGCGTTAAATACTTGGCGATTATTTATCAATGACCATGCTTGTTCATGCAGGCTTACTTTGAAGGGTGGCCTAAGATACTGTTCGGTCGATAGATAATTGGGGAGAAGGTCCTATTCTACGCCACAGGCTTTATGCCTTGCCTGGATTCAAGATCTCTTCTCCCATCCCAAGTGCCCTTGAGATTAAGCTTTCTTGCTTACAATTTAAAGATACAAGCCTGGGAGTAGGCCCAAAGGGCCGTATCCCAGGTTTTCATTGTTATGCCAGCTTAAGTTCACCACTCATTTACTCTCCAAACTCACTTAGACCAACCTCTTTCACTAATTTTATGGCAATAATCCATTTTCAACTTAAAAGTAACCCTGGGATACGGCCCTTTGGGCCTACTCCCAGGCTACGCCAGCTGAACAGATTCACAACTCAACTTATAAATATAAAATAAGTTTAACCAGGTTTTCCCAGGGTGGTTTGTTCATCTTCCCAGACTGTTAACCTTGGCAGTTCTGGGTATTTATCGTTATACTCCTTGATATAACCAGACCATACTTTATGATCATTTCTATAATTCGCATCTCTTAAAGCTCGGACGCATTTCTTCATTTCGGTCCTTAGCTCCTGAATCATTTGCCCAGTAATAATTTGATCCAGTTTGTTTTTAATATTTCCATGTTTAAAAAAACCTTTCCCACGGTTAGCAACTTCGGTTTTTATTTCACGCAGATCTTCTCTCAACTGTTTTAAGGTATCTGTTTTACGTTCAAAATCATCAATAATTCGCATTGAAAACTCTTTGTCGAGCGTTGGATTTTCATGCGTATTCAGAATAAGGAGTTCTCTTGCCATTACGTCTTTAAAAGTACTTTCTATAGCACTGAATTTTCCATGAATCTCAGCAACTGATTTAAAATGGCGAGTGGTTCCCATCATTTGCTCCGTGAATACTGGCAGACACCTATATTTTAGTCAATTTGGTGCAAATTTCAACTCAAGATCTTAGATAAAAGGGCCATTCAGGTCCGATCTTGTTTTTGCCCTTTAAATAAATAACCTCACCAAACAAAAAGCAAGACCAGGCAATATATACTCACTTGGTAAAAAAAATTACTCGATGATAATGTTGTCCGGTTCAGTCCTAACACCAACAGTAATATGGAATACAACTTGTTGCCCTTTAAAGTTAGGCTTTGGATCAAGGTAATATTTTTGACGAAAAACAGTTAAAGTTGGCGAGGTAACGGATAATGCAAAATACTCTTTTAATCCAAACTTGGCCTTTATCAATCCATCAACTCTAAAAAAGTGCTTTTGACCAATGTGTGCTCGATTCAAAGTAACATTTTCTTCAGGATAAATAACAGAAATATGTGCGCCAACATCTTCAGGTAGCCTAAAATAATCAGGCTTATCTATATCATAATGGGCACTCAGTATCGGGTGAATTAAATGGATGTAATCATCATCTATTTTTAAATAGCAATAGTCATCACGCTGTTCAAGCAGCCCTTCTGTTTTTAAAGTGCCGGCTTTATTGAGCGCTGTTTTGCAAGATAAGTGGATCATATTATACTGCTCAAAATGTTCTTTCATTTAATCTTGCTCGGTCACACGTACATCAAAGGCCAGATATTTTTCATTTTAAACCATAATTTCTTAACGCAAAAGGCAAGACCTGCTCTTTAACGATCCCGTAAGTCCATCAACATAAATAAAAAGGTAACTTCATTAGTTCATTTATACAGTCGTTTCATGAAACAGCGTTCCATATATGTCGAGTTAAATGGAAAAACAAAGCAAATAAAAATTTAGGGCAAATACATGATGCCCTTTATCATTTTTAACAAAAAATCAGATCCAATATTGAACCGATTAATGCACCACAAACCATAATGCACTAATATTTATTACATGGGACATGTGGTACAATACGTACTGCAAGGCACTAACCGTAGTAAATAATGGAATCCATAATGCAAAATTGTTCCTGTTATCTGATAGGTGATGATCACTTAATGATTCAGTGCGCTGAACTTCTTTTGAAGAAAAAGTACCGCATTTTAGGAATCATATCAGCACTTGATGCAGCACGAAAACTGGCTGAAGCACATCATATTAAGCACTACACTTCTTTAGATGAGGCAACTGAATCGTTACTCGTCACCGATTTTGATTATTTGTTCAGTATTATCAACGGGACTATTGTACCCCCAATAATTATTGAACGAGCACGCCATTTAGCCATTAATTTTCATAATGCGCCTCTGCCCCGATACGCTGGGGTACATGCACTGTCATGGGCTATTTTAAACAACGAACCAGAACACGGCGTCACCTGGCATGTAATGAACGAACGTATTGATGAGGGAAACATACTGAAACAAGCCCGATTTCCTATTGATGCTCAGGAAACCGCCTTAAGCTTGAGTTTAAAATGTTATACCCATGCCTTGTCTTTATTTAACGAACTGATTGAGGATCTACAAAACACATCCATTACGTCAATCCCGCAAGACATCACGCAAAGTAGTTATTACAGTTTTAAGCAAAAGCCACCAGGTAACGGGTGGCTTAGTTGGGAGCAACCCGCATGTGACATCGTGCGTACGGTCCATGCCTTGGATTTAGGTCACTATCATCATAACCGCCTGGCCACACCCAAAATTCAAATTGACAACACCGTATATCTTGTGGCGCGAATGCATCAGCTTGGTAGGGGCTCAGAAGATCGTCCAGGAACACTTGTGGCACTTCATCCTCATGCCTGGCATATCAGCACCAAAACTGATCTTGTTAGCTTAGAACAACTGATGCTACTCGATGGAACGCCGTGCACTCTTTCTGATTTAGCGGTAAAGCATCAGCTTAAAAAGGGGATGCATCTTGCCTCGCCTACCCAAACCCAACGCAACCATTTTCATTATTTTAGTGAACACCACGCCCCCAAAGAGTTGTTTTGGGTTCAGGAATTAAGTACGTTCCAACCCGCCTATTTGCCTTTTCAACCAAAACACAGCGAGCAGTGCATTGATGATGCTTTAATCTCTGTCTCGCAGCTTACTGTCGATAACACGTTGAAGGCACAATGGACAAAGTTGCCTGAAAATGTTGAAACGATGGATGTGCTCTTAGCAACTTTATTTATTTATTTGTATCGATTGGGAAATAAAGAATCGTGCGCTCTTTGGTTATACGACTCACAAGACGCCATGGTGCCGGATGATCTCACTTTATTTTTTGCATCATTCCTCCCCTGTTCGCTTCTCCTTGATAACCGCTTCACCTATGCTAAAGCCATTCAGCAAATTCACATGATGCGTACAACGCGTAAAAAAATGGGGACTTTTCTACGTGATGTCTTTTATCGATACCCAGAACTTTCTCAAACAGAACATCATCAGGCCCCTTTGGCCCTTTATGTAGGCACAGAAAAGCAATGCGCCACGCCCAAAAACCTCGTTAATGCCTCTGTGCTTATTACGATTTCATCCGATACGAACACCATCACCTGGTGGATTAAAGAATCGATGGTGGATCATAATAAGGCACTTATTTCAGTGATAAAAAATGCTCAACGGCATTTAAATCATCTGATACAGCACTTAAATACAACGCAGCATCAACCCATTGAGACACTTTCATTGATGGATGAGGCTGAACGTCACCTCATGCTGAATATGGGAATACCTAAATGCTTTGTATATCCCAAAGATAAAACAATAGTCCAAATATTTGAGGCTCAGGCTCAAGCAACCCCAAATCACACAGCGGTCGTGTATGGAGCAAAATCACTAACCTATGAATCACTGAATCATCAAGCGAATCAATTAGCACGTTGCCTGCAAAATAACGGAGTCATGCCTAATACCTATGCTGCCATTTGTACTACCCAGGAACTGCATTTAATTATCGGTTTATTAGCCATCTTAAAAGCAGGGGCTGCCTACATTCCCATCGATCCTAATTATCCCAAAAAGCATATTTATTCAATTCTTAACGACAGTAAACCCAGTCTTTTATTAGCTTCTCATCATCTGAGTCAACGAGTTGAAGACGACTGTGCGGAACTGGGCGTTCCTATCGTTCTTTTCGATGAACTGGCATTATTGATGAAACAACAATCCTCAGCCAATTTGGATCTAACAGACATTTCTTCTTCAAGCCTCGCCTACATCATGTACACCTCGGGCACCACAGGCAACCCCAAAGGAGTAATGATTCCACACAGAGGCATCACGCGGCTGGTAAAAAACACAAATTACATTGAGTTTAAGGAACACGATAAAGTGGCACAAGCAGCGAGTATTAGCTTTGATGCTGCAACGTTTGAAATATGGGGAGCCCTTTTAAATGGTTCAGAACTTATTGCCGTGCCTCATGCTGTCTTACTGGATGCCAACAAATTCAGTTCTTTTTTAGAAAAAAAACGCATTACCATCCTGTGGCTTACATCTGCTTTATTTAATCAACTCTCAGCTCAGGATGCATCCATGTTTCGTCATCTGACCTATCTTCTTGTTGGTGGCGATGTACTGAATAAAGAACGTATTATGAGCGTGATCCAATGCGAACAAGGTACTCCCGAATACGTTTTAAATGGCTATGGACCAACAGAAAACACCACGTTCACGACGACTTACCACATCACAAAACTCGATGAATCACATGAGACCATCCCGATCGGAACCCCCATTGCCAACACAGAGGTTTATGTTCTTGATGAGCAACTTCAACCGACCCCAGTAGGTGCTCTTGGAGAGCTGTATATCAGTGGTGATGGATTAGCACAAGGCTACTTAAATCGACCTGAATTAAACGAGCAAAAATTTATTCAAAATCCTTTTCAAACCAGCACTAATTCAGTCCTCTACAAAACAGGAGACAATGTTCGTTGGATGCCTAATGGAACTATTGACTATTTTGGGCGTCAAGACAATCAAGTCAAAATAAGAGGCTTTCGAGTAGAACCTGAGGCCATACAGGCTCATTTACTCCATCACCATGCCATCAGTCAATGTGCGGTGATTACCTCAAACAGTGCCAATAACACCAAGGTATTGGTTGCCTATATGGTCTGTACTGAAGAGGTGAGCGACGAAGAAATTCGTCTCTTCTTAAAAAATCAACTTCCTGTATATATGATTCCAAGCTACTTTGTTCGCCTCGATAAAATGCCATTAACCCCTAATGGCAAAGTGAATTATAAAAAACTGCCCACACCGGATATCACCCAATTCGCTGTAGGGAGTAATTATTGTGCTCCTGTAACTGCCACAGAACACGCATTAGCTGAACTTTGGAGTACGTTACTGGGTATAACAAAAATTGGCGTGGAAGATAGTTTTTTTGATTTAGGAGGTCATTCCTTATTGCTGACTCAATTAATCTTGAAAATTAAAAATTTATATCACATCGATTTACCTCTGCCTGAATTTCTTGAACACCCAACCATTAAGCATTTAAGCCAATTGATTGAAGGAAATACCTTGTCAACACGTGCCGTGAATCAGCTCATGCTGCGCGACCGGTTTTTACATAGGGAACTATCCCTGGCGACCCCGTTGTCGCATCCTCAGGATATAAATCAGGTATTACTGACCGGGGCATCAGGATTTCTTGGAGCTCATTTACTCTATACGCTCTATCACCACTCTCAAGCAACAATTTATTGTTTAATTCGTGCCCAAAATGAAGACGAGGCTATAGAGCGGCTCAATACAACCATGGCTAAATACGATTTTGATTTATACTGTAACGAACGAATTATTCCCTTGGTTGGTGATTTAGCAAGTCCCAATTTAGGACTGTCTTCTTCTAATTTATCACAACTATCTAAAACAATTGATGTCATTGTGCATAATGGCGCTTCGGTCAATCATCTTTACCCTTATGAGCAACTAAGAGAAGCCAATGTAAGAAGCACTCGTGACCTCATCGCCTTTGCCGCAAAAAACAAAGCGAAACCCATCCACTTTATTTCTACTCTATCGGCTGTAAGTCATTTTCTGGATGAGTCGCATTCTATCGTGGAAGACTTTATGAGAGTAGACAATGACATCCCTCCCCCTCAAGATGGATACAGTCAAACTAAATGGGTAGCAGAGCAGCTTCTTTCAGAGGCAGCACATCAAGGCTTATTAATTAATATTTATCGCCCGGGATGGATTGTAGGTCACAGTCAAACAGGCGCATTTAACGCTCAAAGCAATCACTTATTCCTATTACTTAAAGGATGCATTCAACTTCAAGTCGCTCCCGACTGGGATCTCATGTTGGATATGTTACCTGTAGATACTATTAGCAACGTTATTGCAAAAAGGATTCTTCTTGGGCCACAAACCAACCGTGTCTTTAATCTGATTAATCCCAACAAACTGCCCTGGAGGCAATTAATTCATTATATAAACCAACGCGGCTATCCGGTCGCATTAATTGATCCTCAACAGTGGAAGCAAGAACATGTTCAATTCATTAAAGAAGATAACGCGCTGTATAGCCTTTACTCCCTGTACATTAACAGTCAAAATGATGATTGGATGAAGGGGTTAGCCACTATCTCTCGTGCCAATAACTATAATACACATAATGCATTTAATGAGGTAGGGCAAATAATGCCCTCTTTAAATAAAGAACTATTGGATGTTTATTTTAATTATCTGGAAAATGAAGGCTTTATAAAGCCCCCTTTAACTCATTAATCTGTTTGGGGATAGCCAATGAAATGGAGAGCAGACATTGATCATGAACACATCACAAAATGTATATCTTGAATCCCTACTCAAGAATTTAAAAGACGTGGTTATATTTTTGTCATCCGATGGCATTATTGAAGAATTAAGTCCAATAGCAGAAGAGTATTATTCCTGGAACATAACGAACATAAAAGGGACCCAATTCTCCACTTTATTATCAGAAGGGAGCCCATTTTCATTCTCAGATTTTGTTGCCATTCGTGATAATGGGGCATCTATTGTAACCATTATAAACCACAAAAATCTTAAAATTTATCTGTCCTGGTCAGTTGTTCCGCTAGCCAATAGCTTGGGCTGGCTGCTTATAGGTCGTGATGTTTCAGACAGCGACAAGCATGATGTTGTTCACCATACACTTTATTCCCAATTAGAAAAAATATCAGCTTGTGTTCCCGGTAATTTTTATTGGAAAAACACCGATGCTGAATATTTGGGATGTAATGATACTTTACTTAAAACCTTAGGACTTACCTCCATCAAAGACATTATTGGTAAAACAGACAAAGATTTATGGCCTGAGCAGGCACAAACGCTGAAACAGAACGATCAGCAAGTCATTCAGACAGGAAAAACATTATTTTTAGAAGAAAAAGTAACGATGAACGGCCAAGATCGGTACTTTACAGTCATTAAAATGCCTTTATTAGATGATAGGGGCAACACTATTGGTATTTTAGGTAATTCACTGGAGATTACAGAACTTAAAAATACTCAAGCCGCACTGCAAATAGCCATAGAAAACGCCGAGGCTGCGAATCGAGTCAAAACGGAATTTATCGCTAATATGGGGCATGATATACGTACCCCGCTGACAGGAATCATTGGGTTTTCAAACCACTTAAAAAACCATATTAAGGACATTCAATTCAAAGAGTGCGCCAAACAAATTCATGACAGTGGGGAGCAATTACTAGGGTTGCTTAATTCAGTCCTGGACATGATAACGGCAGATAACCTGAATGAAAACAGTTTAATTAGCGAAGTTTTTGATGTACATCGCCTTATAAACGATGTCCTTGAGCTGGAAGTTCCAGCAGTTCAGGAACATCATTTGGCTATAAAAACACAAATCGATGAACGGATCCCTCATTATCTTATTGGCGATAGGATGAAATTACACCGAATATTGCTTAATTTAGTTGGAAATGCTATCAAATTTACTCCCAAAGGCCAAATTGAAATCAGTGCAACTTTTATTGAACAAGAACATGAAACCATCACCATCCAATTCAAAGTAAGTGATACCGGAATTGGAATCCCGTTGCATTTACACGCTAAGGTCTTCGAAAGTTTTTTTAAAATTAGCCCCTCGCACAAAGGAGCCTATACAGGAAATGGCATTGGTTTGCACATTGCTCAGAAATATGCCGAACTGTTAGGTGGTGACTTAAAGCTTGAAAGTACTGAAGGGATTGGAACATCCTTTTTCTTTTCCCTAAAAATGAAATTAGCTAATAAAGACTTAATATGTTCTTCTAAACATCAAAATACTGCTGTATTGGAAGAGACGCAAACAGTTCAGTCTGCCTTAATAGAACCACTGCATGCACAGCAACTTCATGTACTTTTGATTGAAGATAATGAATCAGCATTAAAAGTATTAAAGATGATGATAGAACCCTATAGCACTCACATCCGTACCGCGGGCGATGCAGAAAGCGCGATGTTATTCGTTAGAGAATCCCCGTTTGATTTGATTATTTCCGATATTGGGCTGCCCAATATAAATGGCGATGAACTTGCCAGCACTATTCGAGCCTTTGAAAAAGAGCATCAACGACGACCTTGTTATATTGTCGGGCTAACAGGTCATGCTTTA
Organism: Legionella moravica DSM 19234; assembly: GCF_000423305.1. GTDB lineage: Bacteria > Pseudomonadota > Gammaproteobacteria > Legionellales > Legionellaceae > Legionella > Legionella moravica. The sequence continues at coordinate 188,545 of NZ_AUHS01000003.1, forward strand.
AATGATATTATGGATGACTGCATAAAAGCAGGAATGAATGAAGTCTATCGAAAACCAATGAATAAAGACGCTTTAAAACAAATCATCAATCATTTTAATATACCTGATTTGCGGCAATTGCAAGGAGAAGAAAAAGAAGCGCGTATGCAGCAAAAATCACTTATTGAAGGCGAAATCCCTAAAAATGAAAAAGATTTTTTTGATTTAAACAAATTTCCAATTTTTGATATTTCTGAAGCGTTAAAATTTGTAGGGACGGAAGCGATGCTAACCGAGGTTTTGACGGTAATGAAAGATCAGTCCGTTCCGGATGATTTAAAACTTATGACTCAGGCGTATGCTGAATCTGATTGGGAAAAAGTACAGCAAATAGCCCATAAAATGAAAAGCGGAGCCATTTATGTAGGAGCCGTCCGAATGAAAATGGCATGTCAATATCTTGAACGTTATTATAAAGTCGGACAAAGAACATTATTAGAGCCTCTTTATCAGCAAGCATCTGTTGTTATAGATCATACGATGGAAACAATTAGCGATTACTTAAAAGGTTGAACTTCACTTCCATGTTGAAACCCATTCTTTTTTAAATGAGGTTAACATACCCCTTTAAATCCTTGTTAGTCACTTAAATTTTCAATACAAATGGTTTATAGTTGAATGCTTGGTTGAAAAGGGAATTTTAATTATGCTCAAACGAATCATTTTATTTATTTCTGTCTGCACTTTATTTCTATCGCCTTTTTGTTTTTTGCATCCTGTATACGCAGAGGATGTTGCCAGAACAAATCAATATTGGTGGCCCAATTTGCTGGATCTTAGCCCTCTTCGCCAGCCAAATGCCACTTCTAATCCAATGGGTACAGATTTTAATTACGCACAAGCATTCAATAGCCTTGATTTGAATGCATTGATTGATGATCTCAAAAAACTAATGACAAGTTCTCAGCCGTGGTGGCCTGCTGACTATGGCAATTATGGCCCTTTATTTATTCGGATGTCATGGCACGCAGCAGGTACTTACCGAATTTACGATGGTCGAGGCGGAGCCAATGGTGGGTTTCAACGATTAGTTCCGCAAAACAGCTGGCCAGACAATGCAAACCTCGATAAAGCCCGACGTTTGTTGTGGCCAATTAAACAAAAATATGGCAATAAAATATCTTGGGCAGATTTGCTTGTTCTGACTGGAAATGTTGCTATGGAATCCATGGGCTTCAAAACCCTGGGATTTGCTGGTGGTCGAGAAGATGCATGGGAAGCTCTTAATATAAACTGGGGTTCTGAAGGAAAATGGTTGGAAAGCAATCGCCATACTCCGGATGGTACTCTTCAAAAACCACTTGCCGCTTCAGTTATGGGCTTAATTTATGTTAATCCGGAAGGTCCAAACGGAGTTCCTGATCCTCTTGCAGCAGCAAAAGATATTCGAGAAACTTTTGGTCGCATGGCAATGAATGATGAAGAAACTGTTGCATTGATAGCTGGTGGGCATGCATTCGGTAAAACTCATGGCGCAGCATCTACCCAAAATCTTGGGCCAGCTCCTGCAGGTGCCGACATTGAACAACAAGGTTTTGGTTGGAAGAACAGCTACGGCACTGGTAACGGCAAAGATGCTATTACGAGTGGCCTGGAAGGAGCTTGGACAGTCACACCGACCAAATGGAGCCATAATTATCTGCAAAATCTGTTTGCATTTAACTGGGTGCAAACAAAAAGTCCTGCTGGAGCCACTCAGTGGATTCCTGATAATAAAAATGCGTCCAATATGGTGCCGGATGCTTTTGACACGAATGCACGTCATGCCCCTGTGATGTTAACAACGGATCTGGCGCTTAAATTTGATCCTGTTTACAGCAAAATAGCCAAACGATTTCTCGATAATCCCGATGAATTCAATGAAGCCTTCGCGAGAGCTTGGTTCAAACTAATTCATAGAGACATGGGGCCAAAATCGCGTTATCTTGGCCCATTAGTCCCCAAAGAAACGATGATTTGGCAAGATCCCGTACCAGCAGTTGATTATAAGATGGTTGATGAAAAGGATATTGATCTGCTGAAAACACAAATCGTTAATTCTGGACTAAATAATGCTGAGCTTATAAAGACAGCCTGGGCTTCAGCGTCTACATTCCGTGGTACAGACATGCGTGGGGGTGCCAATGGCGCAAGAATTCGGCTTGAGCCACAGAAAAATTGGGAGGTAAACGAGCCAGCAACTTTAGCTAAAGTTTTAAAAGCCCTCGAAAGCATTCAAGATAATTTTAATAAAACGCAAACAGATGGCAAGAAAGTATCGCTTGCTGACTTGATTGTCCTTGGAGGTAATGTTGCCATTGAACAGGCAGCAAAGAAATCTGGCTACACCATTAAGGTTCCATTTGCACCTGGACGCACGGATGCTTCACAAGAAATGACCGATGTGAATTCTTTTGAAGTACTCAAACCAACCGCGGATGGTTTTCGTAATTACTTTGATAAGAGTAATCAAAAATCCCCCCCTGAAATGCTCGTCAGCAAGGCAAGCTTGTTGAATTTAAGTGTTCCTGAAATGACTGTTCTGGTTGGAGGAATGAGGGTGCTCAATGCTAATTCGGGGAACAATCAGTATGGGGTCTTAACTGATAAACCTGATGCCTTAAGTAATGATTTTTTTATCAATTTGTTAGATATGGCCACCGAGTGGAGAAAGTCCAAGGATGAAGAAGGCGTCTATGAAGGTTTTGATAGGAAAACAGGCCAATTAAAGTGGAAAGCTACCTCAGTAGATCTTATCTTTGGAGCCAACTCTGAATTAAGAGCTGTTGCAGAGTTCTACGCGACTAATGAAGCCAAAGAACAGTTCGTAAATGATTTCATAAAGGCATGGGTTAAGATCATGAATGCCGATCGATTTGATCTCAAAAACAAGCTTGCAGCTAAACAAAACAGCAACTAACAAAATCAAAATAAGCTAATATCGATGCAGCTCTCGTAATATTATGAGAGCTGTATTTTTAATTTTTATATTCTATATTTATTTAAGGTACATCAGGTGAACCTTGTATGTTGACTTACTTAAAAAAAGGTTGGAATGGAGAGTTGACCTTTTTCCAAATTATTTTTGGGAGATACTCTAGTTCTTATCTTTTTGATGGAGGAGTTGTATATATCGGTTTTTACATTCTACTGATATGCGCCTTAGTAAACCATCCATGGAATATCAATAACATTTGGCTGTATCCATTATTACTGTATTCGATAGGTTTCTATATATGGCTGTTAAAAGCATTTTGGGGGTCTGCATATCAAACAACTCATTTTTATAGCTTTATATTGATACGTATATTTACTATTCTCTTGCCCATATTTTCAATTTGTTTATTCTTTTTGATACTCATCTATTATTTTGTATCTGCGCTATTTGATTTATACAATTAAGCCTATAGCGTAAAACCAATTCTGCAGACTATCCTAACTATTTTGCACCCTTTCTCGCCATTTTCCTGCCAAGCTAAAATAGTAAATTTAAGCTAGAATTATAATAATGATAGGCTTTTGGACATCTTGTTATTTTTATAATAAGTGCTTAAAAGGATGATACTTTATATGGCTCAATTATGAAAAATGATTTATAGAGCATCCTTTATATTATCTGGCGGAGATTGCGGTGTTAATACAACCCGTTCAACCTGTAAATGTTACCGTTAAAATTGGCGATAATATACACGAATGCCAAATGATCAGCCTATCTGACACCGAGCTGGTTTTAAACTGTAACGATTATTTAGACAAGGACAGCCAGGTATTGTTTATTGCCCGCTATTTTCGTGGAGCGGCGATTATACGTGAAATAGACTTTATAAAATTCCATTTCACGTATAAATTGGAGATCGAAAACATACAATTTCAACCGGGCTTATTAATCAACACCCGGTTATAACTTGGATATAAAGAATTATATTTATAGCCAATAAACAAATAAGAATAAAAACAACCACACAACGTCTACAAAATGCCAATACCAAGCAACACCCTCAAATGCAAAATGCCGCTCTGGAGTAAAATGACCACGTTTGCAGCGTATTAAAATAACAATCAGCATAATGGTACCGAGCGTTACGTGCAATCCATGAAAGCCTGTAAGCATAAAGAACGTTGTTCCGTAAATACCAGCAGCTAAAGTTAAGTTCATTTCAGTATAGGCTTCATGATATTCATAGGCCTGGAGCAACAGGAATAATATACCCAATGCAATAGTCAGGGACATTCCAACTAATAATTGAGTACGCTTGTTCAATTTTAAAGCCCAATGAGCCCACGTAATCGTAACCCCTGAAGTTAAAAGTATCAGAGTGTTGATTGCAGCAAGGCCCCAAGCACCCATAGCTTCATGGGCACCAGAGAAAATTTGATTATTCGGGTTATCCAGTAATGGCCATGCTGCTTTAAAATCAGACCACAAGGTATAATGAGTTATCGGGTGTATTTCACCACCTAAAAGGGGAACAACCCAAAAGCGGGCAAAAAACAGAGCACCAAAAAAAGCCCCAAAGAAGCACACTTCGGAAAAGATAAACCAACACATTCCCCAACGAAATGATCTATCGACTTGCATGTCGTAAAGACCTTTACCATTTTCATAAATAACCTGACCAAACCAGCCAAACATCATAAAGATAAGGATACACAGTCCCGCAGTGAATATATACGGACCATACCAATCAAGATGAAGCCAGGAAGCAGCTCCTACCAGAGTTGTAGTCAATCCAATCGAGCCCACCAAAGGCCAATGACTAGGCTTGGGGACATAATAAGTACCGTGTGCTCCCATTCTATTTTATTCTCCTGTATCAATAAATCAGGCTGCAAAAGCTGATTTATGGTCTGTTTATAGTGCAAGATTTATATTTAATAACTTGTTCATCGGGAAGATTTGATTTACGGAGATGTTTTATCTGTATTGGAACCAGATAAGATCCCCACGTTCTAATTCATAATTCTTCCTGACACATCAAACAAGGTATAAGACAAAGTAACCGTCTTAACGTTCTCTGGTAACTCTGCATCCAGATGAAATAACAACGGCATGTTCATTGCCTCATGTCCGTTCAAGGTCTGCTGAGTGAAACAAAAGCATTCTGTTTTTTTCAAATATTTAGCGGCAATTCCTGGAGTTACGCTGGGTATTGCTTGAACCGTCATTCTATGATCTGTTTTGTTTTCAGCATAAAAAGCAAGCCGGGCAATTTCACCAGGGTGTACCCGTATTTTAGAAATTTTAGGATAAAATTCCCAAGGCACACCGCTATTATTTGTTGCAACAAATTCAACCAATACTTCCCTTTCTTTATTAATTTTTGCTTTGCTCACATCATAAGCAACTGCCTCTGGATTTGTTTTGCCATTGATACCTAAGGTTTTGCATAAGCTATTATAGATAGGTACCAAGGCGAAACCAAAAGCAAACATTCCCAAAACAACAAGAGTTAATATGATGAGTAGTTTTTGTTGCTTTTTTACATTATTCATTAAACCCCACCTTTAGTGAATCTCAGGTGGAGTTGTAAAAGTATGGTAAGGTGGTGGAGATGGCAATGTCCATTCCAAACCATGTGACCCTTCCCAAACTCTAGCTGTAGCTACATCCTTTTTAGTACCTCGTTTTCTTACAGTTCCTATAATGTTAAATAAAAACAGTAACTGGGAGAAACCAAAGATGAATGCCCCAATAGTAGCAATCATATTAAAATTAGCGAATTGCAAAGCATAATCCGGTATCCTTCTTGGCATGCCTGCAAGTCCAAGAAAATGCATGGGGAAAAATGTCAAGTTTACGGAAATAACGGACAGCCAGAAATGCCATTTTCCCATACGCTCGTTATACATATGCCCGGTCCATTTCGGCAGCCAGTAATAGGTAGCAGCAAGGAGAGCAAATATAACCCCGGGTACCAACACATAATGAAAATGTGCCACAACAAAATAACTATCCTGATACTGGTAATCAGCAGGTACTAATGCCAACATCAAACCGGTAAATCCGCCTATAGTAAACAGAAATACAAATGCCAAGGCAAAAAGCATAGGCGTTTCAAATGTCATCGCCCCTTTAAACATGGTACTGACCCAGTTAAACACTTTGATGCCCGTAGGAACCGCAATAAGCATGGTGGTATACATGAAAAACAATTCAGCGCCCAAGGGAACGCCAGTGGTAAACATGTGATGCACCCAAACAATAAAGGATAGGAGGGCAATACTTACAGTAGCATAAACCATAAAATGATAGCCGAATAAAGGTTTGCGACTGAAGGTGGGAATAATTTCAGAAATTACTCCAAATGCGGGCAGAACCAATACATACACTTCTGGATGTCCAAAAAACCAGAATATGTGTTGAAACAGAATCGGATCACCACCGCCTGCAGCATTAAAGAAACTGGTTCCGAAATGTCTGTCAGCCAACATCATCGTAACAGCACCTGCCAAAACAGGCATAATCGCGATCAATAAAAATGCGGTAATTAACCAGGTCCATACAAACATGGGCATTTTCATCAAAGTCATGCCTGGAGCACGCAGATTCAAAATTGTTGCGATAATATTGATCGAACCCATAATCGATGAAAGTCCCATCATATGAATGGAAAAAATCATAAAATCGGTACTGGGAGGCGCATATTTTGTTGATAGTGGCGCATACATTGTCCATCCAAAATTAGGACCACCGCCCGCATGAAACATTGTAGAAAATAAAAGACAGAATGCGAATGGCAGTATCCAAAAACTCCAGTTATTAAGTCGAGGCAAAGCCATATCAGGGGCGCCTATCATCATAGGAATCTGCCAATTCGCCATACCTGTAAACGCGGGCATGACTACCCCAAAAAGCATGATCAGACCATGCATGGTGGTCATTTGATTAAAAAAGTTAGGATCTACAAAACGATGTCCAGGTTGAAACAGTTCAGCCCGAATAACAAGAGCCATACCACCAGCAACAAAAAAACTAATCATGGCTAACCATAAATATAGGCTGCCGATGTCTTTATGGTTTGTGGTAAACAACCAGCGTTTCACAAATCCCATAATTCCTTTACCCTGTTCTGGACCGTGCTCATCATGAGACGCTTCTGCATGCGCTAATGCCTTGCTCATTGTAAACCTCCTGCTTTAGCTTTATTAACCATGGTAGGTTTTTTATTATTACTTTCTCGCAACTTCGCAACATCTGATGGTTGAATTTCGTCGTCAGTATTGTTACCCCAAGCATTTCGCTCATAAGTTGTTATTGCTGCAATCTCTTCATCAGTCAACTGATCTTTATAAGGCATCATTCCAGCAGATCCCGGAATACCATTAAGAATCAGATCAATATGACGTGAAATAGGCTTGCCTACTGCAACTGAACTGCCTTTCAAAGCAGGGTACATAGGCGGAAGACCGGTTCCATCAGCTTTATGGCAGGCGGAACAGAACTGTTCGTATTTTTGTTTACCCAAGGTCATTAATTCATTGCGGGACATTGTTTTTTGATCGGCTGCCTGAGTTTCTGTTCTGGCATACTGATCTTCAATTTTATCCTGCTTGGCAACCCAATCATTGAACTCATTTTCACTTACAGCCTGAACTACAATCGGCATAAAACCGTGATTGATACCGCACAATTCAGCACATTGCCCCCTGTAAACTCCAGGCTTTTCTATTCTCGCCCATGCTTCGTACATGAATCCGGGAATTGCATCTCGTTTAATTCCAAGTTCAGGTACCCACCAGGAATGGATTACATCGTTTGAAGTAACCAGAAAACGAATTTTTTTATTGACTGGCAGTACAAGCGGTTTATCTACTTCCAGCAAATACCATTGGCCTTTTTTCTGTTTATTTTGAATTTGATCATAGGGTGTTGATAAATTACTGAAGTAACTTATGCCTTGATCGAGGTATTGATATTGCCACCGCCATTGATAGCCAACAACCTTAATTGTAACGTCAGACTCTGAGGAATCATCCATTCTTATCAATACCTGGGTAGCAGGAATTGCCAAACCCACCAGTATTAAAAAGGGTATTATTGACCATACGATTTCAAGACGAGGGTTGTCATGAAATGATGCAGGCTTATAACCTTTGGATTTTCTGTGGTGAATCAGGGAATATATCATTACCCCGAAGACAACTACACCAATTACGGCACATACAGCCATACACACCATATGCAAATAATACATATCATGGCTTAGCGGAGTAACCCCTTTATACATATTTAGCTGCCAGTTATCTGCAGCTGCCCAAACTGATTGACCCGATGCAAAGCCACAAAGCATTATTACGAATCTACAGATCTTTAACCTGTTTAACATCCCAATCCCTCATCTCGTCAAGTAGTCGGGAAAACCCGACTCATTTAAATCGATTTAACCAGTACAAAAACCTATCAACCTACCACAAGGAATAATTTCCATCGGTTTTGGATTGACTGACCATATACTTGATTGCCTCTATCACTTCATCTGTAGTGCATTGATCGCAACCACCATTTTTAACATGGTCTTTGCCCTTAACCGTATTTTCTATTAAAACATCCATATTTTTGGCAATTAAAGGTGCCCAGGCCTGTTTATCACCAATTTTAGGAGCACCCAATTTACCGTCATTATGACAAACGGCACAATTTTCATTGTATATATTCTCACCGCTTGCAGGATACTTTTCGGCACCACCCGCTTTCAAATCAATCCATTGAGCACGAGTCAGGGATTCATTTAATATATAATCCACAGAGGAGATTATATCGTTGTCAGAACAGGTGACACAGGCTCCTTTAACAGGCATCGAGTTAAAACCATGGATCACATGCCGATACAAGCCTGTTAATCCACTGCTTTTCAACCTCATATACCAGTTTGCGGAATCACCAATTACTGGCGCACTCATCTTGCTATCCTGATGACATATAATGCACGCTTTCAGGTAAACCTGTTTTCCTCGCGCCAGAGTTGGAGGCATATCTGAAGGGGATACTCCGTAAAGCTCTTCACTTTCTACAGTCTTCAGATAAGTCGCAATAGCCAACCGGTCTGCATCTGTCAAATGACTTAAGCTGTTGTGGTTTACTTCAGCCATTGGCCCGGCAACGGGTCCTGCGTTATTAATCAGCTCATTGTTTTTAAACACATCAGCAACCTGATCATGTGTGGCGGACTCCAATCCGTACTTGGTAATATTAGGAGCCCAGTAGCCGTCAATGAAACTACCTGTCAGATAATATCTGTTTTTGGGTGCTCCAAATACATTAAGTGGGGTATGACACATGCTGCAATGACCCAGTGTATCCACTATATATTTCCCGCGATTCCATTCAGGTGACTTATCTGCCTGGTACTCGATAGAGTTCTCTTCCGGGAAGAAAAACAGAATATTCCACCCCCACAAAGAGAATCGTGCACCGGGCACTCCAAATGGAAAAGGCAAATCTTTATTTTTCTGATTTATGGCGGGAATACTCATAAAATAAGCATATAAAGCGCGAGCATCATCATCCGTCATTTTGGAAAAATAAATGTAGGGAAATACAGGAAAATAGTTTCTTCCCTTTGGATCCCTGCCATCTTTAAGGGCTCGGATGAAATCTTGCTCAGTCCAGTTACCAATTCCAGTCTCTTTGTCTGGTGTTATATTAGGACTATAAAAAGTTCCAAAAGGTGTTTCTAAAGGAAGTCCGCCTGCATAAGCACCAGTTCCGCCTTTAACATCAGTATGGCAAGCGATGCAATCACCCATCTTTGCCAAATATTCACCGCGTTTTATCAATTCCTGCTGTGCGCCAGTTGCAGGAGCAGTAGGAGGATAGCTCGGATAAAAACCATCAATTAATGGTTCGATGGGTTTATTAGAAGCATCTTCAGCTTGTACTGTTTGGCCCATAACGCTGAGCATTGCGAATGATACAGCAACTATAAACTTTTTTCTAAACAAAGAGCCCACGCTCCCTCCTATTTGTTCTTATTTTGCATGCTTCTCTTGAGGAGACAGAATAAATGTCGCATTTTATACTTCTCTGTAGCCAAGATGCAATGTATTCAGGTTGTTAAATGGCCCTTTTATTCAGTTAAGGCTAAGGTGTAAATTGACCTGCATATCACCACTTAACCAAGATGAGCAAAAACAAGCCACGCAATGAATCAGCCCCGGCAAATAACTGCTAACAGAATACCTACTTCACTGTTATAATGACCATTTTTTTAAAACAAGGAATCTCATCATGGCATTCAAACCAGCAATGGAACTGGCGAAGTTACAGCAAGAAAATCGACACGTGGCTACAATTGATGGCCAAAAAATACTATTAATCTGGCACAATGAACAAGTTCATGCAATCCAGTCACAATGTCCTCATCTGAAACTGCCTTTAACCAAAGGCACCATTACTGAAGATTGTGCCATAATCTGTCCATTTCACAAGAGCGAATTTGATTTAAATACTGGTGAAGCCAAATGTTGGTCTCCATGGCCCCCTGTCGTGGGCTCGTTGTTAGGAAAAATTTCAAAAGAAAAAAATTTGAAAGTATATCCTACTCGGATCGAAAACGGGCAAATAATGATCAACATGTCATGACTAATCAGTACAATTTATTGCATCGACTATAAAAGTCCATTGAGGAGCGCGGGATGAGAATTTTGAATGTGATGTTTTCCAAAGCAAACGGAGGACTTGAACAAGCATTTTTAAACTATACCCCCGCTCTTACCATGCAGGGCAACACAGTCATTCCCGTGATTCACCCTAAAGCTGAAATTAAAAACAATTGCCCCCCAGAGCATTTAACAACAATTCACAACTTCAATCAGCATGACTTTGTTGCTGTCTATAGACTAAGACAACTCATTAAACGTGAACATCCGGACTGTATCATTACTCACAGCTATCGAGCTGCTTATTTACTCAAAAAAACCAGGACAAAAGTTCCAAAAATTGCAGTGTGCCATGTTCGAGGTCACTACGATTTTGGAACGGATGCGATCATCGCAATTACCGAGCACATGCGGCAAGAGATTATCAATTCAGGAGTACCGGCAAATACCGTTTATACAGTGCCTAACATGGTTCATATTCCTGAGGAACTAACCTTCAAAGAACCCAAAGAATTCACCATACCCACTATTGGAGTTTGTGCTCGACTAGCAAAAATTAAAGGAGTCGATATTTTTATCGAAGCTCTGGCTGAGTTAAAAAAACGAAACGTTGCCTTCAAGGCTAAAATTGCAGGTGATGGCAAAGACAAAGAGCAATGCATTCAATTAATAAACCATCATGGATTAACTGATGACATTGAATTATTAGGCTGGATAGAAGACAGGCACTCTTTTTACAAGAGCCTCGATATTTTTTGTCTTCCCTCTCGCGAAGAAGCATTTGGGCTGGTCGTATTGGAAAGCATGATGCATTCTTTGCCCATGGTGCTAAGCAGGTTATCTGGCCCCTTAGAAATTGTGGGGGATTCGCAAAGTGCGCTCATGGTGCCACCTGAAGATCCCATCAGCATGGCCGATGCGTTGGAACGCGTAATCACCGAGAAGCATCTGGCAAGGCAGCTGGCATATAATGCCTATCAACGTGTACAACACTATTCCAACAGCATCGTAGCTCCCATACTCCATAATGTATTAGAATCTGTGTGCCGAAACTACCATAAAAGTTACTCTAAGTGAGGCATCTGACTCTTGGTCACCAATAGGGAATCTTAGGGAATTATGCACGTAGATTACTCCAAATACCTCATACTCGCTATTGAGTTCCAATAATTGACTGTGCCACATTAATAAACTTATAGTTCAAAATTAATTCACTCAAGCGAGTGCAATTGATAAATTTATGATATAATCGTCAGCCTTTTAATCCTGTTCTTGCTTTATATTATGTTTGTATATTTTAATGGCTTGCTTTTGGGCTTATCGTTGATCATGGCTCTGGGACCTCAGAATGTTTTTCTGATCAAACAAGGTGCGCGCCGGAATCATGCCACATTATCCGCTGCCGTATGTTTTATCTGTGATATTATTCTAGCCTGTGCCAGTGTTGCGGGCCTGCATCAAATACTATTAGCTCACCCTACTCTGAAAATTTGGCTGGTTTGGTTTGGTACTGCATTTCTACTTTATTATGCAATAAAAGCCTTTCGAAGTGCGTTCACCCATCATAAAAAAGAATCAGACAAGGCACATCAACCTCATAACAGAGTTCAGATTGTCCTTTTTGCCTTGGGCTTCAGTTTATTGAATCCCCATGCCATTATCGATACGCTGGTCATTATCGGCAGTGGCAGCAGCCAATTTCCCCATAATAAGATGGCCTTTTTATTGGGAGTCATCTCTTCAAGCTTATTGTGGTTCAGTTCACTAACCGTTACAACGCGTTATTTTTCCAATATATTGACCAAGACTACTGTATGGCAAGCAATTGAATTGTTCAGTGGGGTATTAATGACCTTTATTGGAATTAAACTGGCATTAAGTAGTTTTTAAAGGGGAAAATAGAAAGGGCCAATCAGTGTGTCGCCAATTGACCCAGTGGAATGACACATAGCAAGTCCAACCTCGCAAACTGAATATCTCATATTATACCCAATAATGTCAATATTTTTACGTTATTTGCCGAATTTGGTTGATGGGTCAATTTAAAAAGTCCTTTTACAAAGAGGCCGAAGACTCTCCGCTCACCATATCAATCCGTTGTACCATTTACTGATTATTTTAAACGCGGAAAAAACATCGGCGTCGTTTTCTGGTAATCAATATAAGCCTGCCCTCTTGATTCTATCGATCCCTTTTCAGTCATTGGGCCTGTGATTTGGGTCATGATCAAATATAGGGTTAATGGTGAGAGCAATCCAATAAAGCCGCTGCTGTATGCCAATCCAAACAATGAAAATCCACACCACACCAACCATTCAAAAAAGTAATTCGGATGTCTGGAATAATACCAAAGGCCTATATTACATAAGGCTCCTGAAGGTGCTCTTTTATATTGTTGCAGTTGCAAATCCGCTATAGTCTCGCCAACCAAACCTGTAATAGCGAGCAGGAACCCTAAATAATCAAAAATACTCAGACTAGCCACGCCTGCAATACCACAGAAATACCATGGGATAGCAATTAGAGTAATCAATAAACCTTGTATCTGAAAATTAAGGAAAAAGCCCAGTGGCTTGGCTATTTTCCAATGATTACTTAATCGAATGTAACGTGGGTCAACATGCCCTATCCTGATTCGTGTGTACCAAAGATAGAACCCCAAACGCCCTCCCCACAAAGCAAGTACTGCTCCTAATATCAGGGCACGAGTCGAAAAGGGATTGGCAAACAAATAGACAAGACCGCTTATAGTTAAGCCTGTAGCCCAACCAACATCTACTATTGAAGGATTTTTCAAATATCGATACAAACACCAAATCAGACACATATGAAGAAACACAATACAATAGACAAGGAGAAGCAGTTTCATAAAATTAATTCCCGATTTATTTCATCATGAATGCCAGAGCGACACTTCCTTTTCCAGCATGAAGCCCCAAAGCAGTTGAAGCGGATTCGATAAATGCAGGGGGTTGTCCAAAAGCTTCTGTGGTTAACTGAGCAAATGATTTAGCTTTGTCAGGTACTCCTGCATGCACCAAACCATAGGACTCCAATTGCTGATCTTCGCGCAGAGAATCTACATGACGAATCAATTTAGTTAATGCTTTAGTTTCACTAAAAGCCTTATCAAACATTGCTGCCTTTCCAGAGCTATTCAGGCGAATAATGGGTTTTATTTGGGCTAGTTGAGCGATACGACCACTTAGCCTGCCAATTCTTCCACTACGAATTAGTGATTCAAACTGCGACACATACACTACCTGTTCTATTTTAGGTATTTTTAGAATCAATTCCTTTTTTATTGCTTCGATAGGTAATCCAGAAGCAACTAATTGAGCGGCAAAGCTGACCAGTAATCCTAACCCACCGGATGTCTGACAAGAGTTCACCACATGCACATTATTTAAACGGTCAGTCGCCTTGATTATTGCATCGTGTGTACCACTTAAACCTTGTGAAATAGGCAAAACAAGTACATGCTCGTATTGGTTAGATAAATGCACCAGTTGCTCTTCGATGAGTGCTGGCGATGGAAACGATGTTTTTGGATAGGTTTTAAGATTGCTTAAATGATCATAGAACGTTTCCTGGTTGAGGCAGATTCTATCCAATAAATTATGACCATCCAGATGTATGTTTAACTGGATAATATGAATTTGATTCTCGTCCAGTACGGATTGAGGGATATCAGCGCTTGAATCCGTCACTAAAGCTATCGGGTATTTACGTTGATGTATCATTTGAAATTGGCGTAACATATCCTGAGCTTTAGCATGAGTAATCGTACCCGAATTAAAGAGGGATTCAAAAACCACTGCCGGTTTTGTGCAATGGACATGAAATCGGCATAAATTAGCATTTCCGCTGCTTACAACGCTATCGCCAAATTGTTCTAATTGATTTGCGATTGAAGTTCTATCAATGAATTCCCCTGAAAGGGTAATTTCAGTACAATATCGTTGTTCTGGGATACTGCCTTTGTCTGGCAGTTCATGATTAGCTTTTAAACAGTCTTCCTGATGATGAGTACGATTTATCTCGCGAGGATTGCTTAGATAATCTGCAAAACCATGAATAAAATGGTAAAATCCTAAAGCTCCAGCATCTACAACTTGAGCATCTTTTAAAACAGGTAGCGTATTTGCTGTGCTTTGAAGCGCTTGACTCACATCGGATAAGCTGTGTTGCATTAACTTTTTGAAGCAAATGAAATCCTGTGCTACTTTACTGATGCTGGTCGACCAGGCATCGATTACAGTAATAATGGTACCTTCTACTGGATGAAGAATAGCCGATCGGACGCTTTGACTAGCTTGTGTAATTAATCTGGAGAACGTTATCGTATCAATATGTTCCGAGTTTAATTGAGTTTCAGTAAGCCCATTAAAAAACTGAGAGAAGATCATCCCTGAATTACCGCGAGCGCCAATAAGGGCGGAGTCTGCCAAGGATTTAAACGTTTCCTGCAGCGTGTGTTGAGAGGAGGAATGCGTGATGACTGATAATGCGGTAGCAGACATATTATCGCCAGTATCTCCATCAGCTACAGGAAACAGATTAATGGCATTAAGATTCTCTCGATTGGAAATTATAGAGTCACATGCCGTTAAAAATGCTGAATGGATGGTTTTTGCATCAAGATGATGAATTTCCATAGCTGCTATTTTTTGATTAATGGTCTATCTTATTAGAATACACATATAAGTTATTAATTTAAAAGAGTGATTTATTTAAAATTTAAAGATAAACAAAAACAGGTCGAAATTTAAAACCAATAAACAACAATTATAAACCAGGGGAAGAGCTATGAAAAAGTGGGGGCTCACGATAATAGCAGTGATGCTATTCAATCAAGTTGCTTTTGCAAATCAAAATTGGAATGATTGGGTTGCGGGGGTTAGAGAGGAAGCCTTACAACAGGGTATCGCTCCCAAAGTCTTTGATGAAGCGTTTGCTGGTATTAAAGAACCCAGCCGTCAAATTAAAGGATTTATGCATTCACAACCGGAACATCGATTAACGTTTACAAAATACCTAAATACTCGCGCTGATAATTACAGAATTGCGATAGGACGCAAAGAATATAAAAAAAATAAAGAGGTATTGGACGAAGTTGCCAAACAGTATGGCGTCAATCCTTGCTTTATTGTGTCATTCTGGGGGATGGAAACCAGCTATGGCACGTATATGGGAAATTTCCCTGTCATCAAGGCTTTGGCTACTTTGGCTTATGATTCAAAACGCAAAGATTTTTTCCGCAAAGAGCTTATGCTGGCCTTGCACATTCTTAATGATGGTCATGTCAGTCTGGCTGATTTTAAAGGCGAATGGGCGGGTGCCTCTGGCCAACCCCAATTCCTGCCATCCAGTTGGGTAAAATATGCGGTTGACTACGATGGCGACGGACGCAAGGATATTTGGAAAAGCAAGCCTGATGTATTTGCATCCATTGCGAACTATATGAAACAAAATGGATGGCAAACGGGTGAGCCCTGGGCAATACAAGTTAAATTGCCCGCTAAATTTGATATGAAAATGGAAGGAAAAACAATAGTCAAACCCGTGAGTGAATGGAATGAATTAGGCGTTCGTACTGAAAGTGGGCATCCATTACCGTATCAAGAATTGCAAGCCAGTATCGTTCAGCCCTATGGCGGACCGACATTTTTAGCATTTTCCAATTATAAGATGATATTGCGTTATAACAATTCAATCTATTATGCAGGTGCTATAGGATATATGGCAGATAAAATCTGTCAGGCTCAATAATTCTGCTCAGTCCCAAAACGTGAAAAACGTTCAAAAAACCGGGTATGGACGACGTCTTAACCCGGTTTTTTTTGAAACTAAATCATTGTATCTGTCACCATCTGATCTATATTAAATGAGGGGGCTCAAGAGCATCGGCGTACATCATCCCGAATGAAATGAACGCCTCCAGAATGAAATATTGTACCTGCATTTGAAGATCTCTCACTGCATTGAGTGATGACGAAACTTCTGGTTTTTTTGAGGCATTACCTCAATATCAGATAAATTTTTTAAGGATGCATAAAGTGAATGAATATCTTGATAAAACGGCCAGCCTGCCCCCTGAGGTACAACGCATTGTATGCAACAAAGCAACGGAATACCCGCATACCGGTCAATACAATAAAGTGAATAGCCATGGGACTTATTTGTGTCGGCGTTGCGGATTGGCATTATTTCGAGGAATCAGTCAATTCAGTTCAGGATGTGGTTGGCCAAGTTTTGACGATAACATAGCTCATGCAGTGAAACAGGTGCCAGACAGAGACGGCATGCGTACTGAAATAGTCTGTTCACGTTGTGCTGCTCATTTAGGACACGTATTTACAGGAGAGTCCTTTACTCATAAAAACCTACGCCATTGCGTCAATTCAGCGTCGTTGGATTTTGTAAATGACAGGCAGGTCATGGATAGTGAAGAAGCTCTGGTAGCTGGAGGGTGCTTTTGGGGAGTAGATCATTTTTTAAAGCAAATTCCTGGTGTATTAAAAGTTGAATCAGGCTATAGCGGAGGTCATATCCTGAATCCCAGTTACGATGAAATCTGCCGAGGAAACACTGGGCATTATGAAACGGTACGAGTAATTTATGATCCTGCCAGAGTGGATTATTATCAGGTTATTAAACGCTTTTTTGAAATACACGACCCCACTCAGAGAACAGGTCAAGGGCCAGATTTGGGTCAACAATATCAAAGCGCTGTCTTTTATTACAATCCCGAACAGCAACAGCAAGCTAAGTCTTTAATACAAAAATTACAAAATAAGGGATTTCAGGTTGCAACGAAATTACTGGAGGCTCAAACTTTTTGGCCGGCGGAAGATTATCATCAGGATTATTATCTGAAACATCAAAAAGCACCTTACTGCCATAAACCGATCAATCGTTTTGACGATGAATCATTATGAATGCTGAATGGAACATCCATTGAACAGAGATTTCTGCTCAATGGATTTCAATAAACCAGTTACTGTTGTTGATTAAAATACCCGGGAATGTAGGGATATAAAGGAGCTGAAGCCACTTCATTCTCAGGCATATCAAGAACAGGAGCCGATGGTGTTACAGGCATCGAGTGAACAGAGGAAGTACCACTAAAGAACGGGAATGCAGCACCATTAAACTCATTTACATTTTGCGCTTTAGCCAACAAGTGCTGCATCGCAACCTGGTGTTCATTTAGCTCACTCTCTTTTTCGGCAATAAGCCGTCCGGATTCTGCAATACTCAGATTGAGATCAGGGAGAGTGTGCTCGCGTAATTCATCAGCTTCTCTGGTATGTTTTAAAATAAGATCTTGATTCGTGCTTATGGTTTTTGCGTTTCGTGCCATCTGATTGTCCGCAGAGGATTTTTGAAAGTGATACACAACTGCTACAGTTAAAGAAATTACAGTAGCTAAAGCCAACACTCCTGATAGCGCAAAATACAAGGGACTTACCACAAGCGATCCAATGATTGAAGCGCTGACTAATGCACTGGCGCCAACAAAAAGAGAAACATACAGTGCATTACTTCTCGAAGAGCCTGCTGATTCACTATTTAGTTTCAACCGTTCATTTTCCTCTGCAAGCTTCTTATTGCTCTGCCTTAATTGCGGGTTAGAGCGCTCATAATGCTGCAACTTTGCTGTGCATTCGCGGAGCCATTTTTGCTGTTGTTGTAACGTACTTCTCGCCTCACCCAGGGACTTAATCAGTGTTTGTTCTTGACCGCTCATCTCAAGGTAAATTTTCATCATCCCTGTGATTGTTTTTAATGTATCGCGCTCATAATAACCTAGCTTAAGCTGAGTTGCGCCTTGTAATGCTTCGTCAAGTTGAGACACAAACAATGAGTAGCTATTGTTCACGGCACTTTGTACTAATTTAGCTTTTAATCTATTTAATTCATCAATTTTAAGAGTAATTTTCTGAGTTAGTGCTTCACGGTTTTTCTGTGACAGTTGCATCAAATCAGGATCATCCGTCGTTCGCGCTTGTTCTCTTGCCAGCCGTTCCTGATTTCTAATGTGCCTTTGTTGTTCACGTTTTGGAAGTTCAACGTCCAATTGTTGCCTTAAATATTTTAAACGCGCTTCTGCCTGATTCTGTTCATTGCGAAGACCGCCCAATTGCTGCCCTTCATGAAAAGAATCCGATCTCTTTAATCGAATGACCTCTTTCAATCGGTGAAGCTCGTCATTCAGTCTGTTTTCCTCACGAGCCAAACCATCCAGAGCAAGTTGATCTTGAATGGAATAAACAACGGGATATAAATTAGGCACTTGTATGCCATTTTGAGGATGCCCATGGACATTGGGTTGAGGAAGCGCGGGGCTTACCACGTATCGGACTTGAATCGCTCTACGCTCAGTTTTTAGTCGCTCTATAGACCGTTCAACCTGATTAAGGTTTATTTGATATTCGGAAAGCTGGCTTTGCAGTTGAGCGCTGTACTTGTTTTGCTGATAGATCATAGTTCCAAGCTGGGCCAGCCTGTTTTGTACTGCAGATACTTCCTGGACATAATTCGTTCTTAACAGGCCGTCACTGTTTTTTTCCTGTTCATCATGTATGACCTCTTCAGCATCACTCTTTTTTTGAGACTCACATGCAGCATAGGTAAGCTGCTCGAGTACCATTTGCTTATCGGCAATGAAGTGTTCATTTAAAAATGTGTCAATTTCGTTTGTAACGCTCGATAAAGGTTTCCGCTCCAGGAGGTATTGACGCAGAGTAGGAAAATTGGCTTCGCTAATAACAAGATTGGTTTGATATTTCACTACATCGTTGATAATGATTTCTGATAACGCCATGATTCGTGACTCCTCAGGTAAATAAATTATTAACTAATTGGTATGTCTTAAACACGTTTGGAATTATGTAGCTTTCAGGCACCTAACCTATATCGAAAGTCCTGGCCCATTCCAATGTTCAGCTGTTTGGGCTGGTTCTCTCCTTCTGTACTGTCTTAATTGTCATTGAGTTGGAAGAATTATGTCAGACGAATGTTAAGGAATTGTTAAATGTATGTTACAAAAATGTAAATTTATTCGATTTTTTAGGTATTTGGAAAGGAGTTCAAGGGATGATCGTGTTAAGCGCTAAATTTGATTCATTTAAATTCACAACTCATAAACCTCTATAGGATTCACGATTCAGATTTGGATTCAATATTCTTATACTCTTCATCTCCAATTTCTGCTTTACGCTTATTTTCCTGCAATTGAATCTCATTGAGTTGTTGTTGCCAAAAGATTTCGGCTTGTTCTTTTAATTGATTTAGTTTTCGCAGGAACAGACCAAGATGATTGGCCAGCATAGGGAGTTTTGATGGCCCGAACACAATGATTGCTACAATAAACGTGACTAAAAACTCGCCACTGCTCATAGTGATTGATCATCCTTTTTTGATTCAGTAGAGTGGTCATCGCTCATGGCTTTACGAAAATTTTTTATGGCTTCCCCCAGATCGGTGCCAATCGTTTTCAATTTGGAAGTCCCAAATAATGCTACTATAATTCCCAATATTAATAATAATGATAAAGGGCTGATGCCGCTTAATCCCATTTTAGCTCCTTAATTTACGGTTTATGAGAACAAATAGTCCCGCTACAGCAGCCCCTACTAAGGCTATAGGAGTCATCTGCTGATAGTCAATTAAATCAAGATAATCGACTGCCGCCAGCGACAAGAATGAAATAAACACGCCTATACCAATGCTGTTCCATTGAATCATACCTTCCTGATTGTTCACATCTGAATAGTTATGATTCTTTTTTGCGACTAATTCGGCTTTTTTCAACTCCAACACATCGAAAATTAATTTCGGCATATTTGGTAATTGCTCGGTAAAAAATGGCAAATTTTCTTTTAATTGATTGAAGAAATTCTTTGGACCAATCTGCTGGCGTAGCCATTTTTCCAAAAAAGGCTTTGCAGTGACCCACAGATCCAGATCGGGATAAAGCTGTCTTCCTAACCCCTCAACAGCTAATAATGTTTTTTGTAACAAGACTAACTGAGGTTGAACCTCCATTTGAAACCGTCGCGCCACCTGGAACAATCGTAGTACGACCTGGGCAAATGAAATATCTTTTAAAGGTTTTTCAAATATGGGCTCACATACAGTTCGAATAGCACTCTCAAATTCGTCAACGCGCGTATCTCGAGAAACCCAACCAGACTCAACATGCAGTTCGGCTACTCGTCGATAATCACGGTTAAAGAAAGCCAATAAATTTTCCGCCAGGTACCGTTTGTCGTTTTCATTTAAAGTACCAATGATGCCAAAATCAATACAAATATACTGGGGTTCCTGAGGATGTTTATAAGAAACAAAAATATTTCCCGGATGCATGTCCGCGTGGAAAAAACAGTCACGAAAGACCTGGGTAAAGAAAATTTCTACACCGCGTTCAGCAAGTTTTTTGATATTAATCTGGTTATCACGCAAACTGGCCACATCAGAGACGGGTATGCCATGAATACGTTCCATAACCAAAATATTGTCACGCGAATAATCCCAATAGATTTCTGGAATATATAACAGCGGTGAGTTATTGAAATTACGTCGTAATTGAGCCCCATTTGCTGCTTCTCTCAGCAAATCCAGCTCATCTAGTAATGTATGTTCAAACTCTTTGACTATTTCTTTAGGTTTCAATCGTCGACTTTCGGGCCAGTATCGATCGGCCAATCTGGCGATGGTATACATAATACTGATATCTTGTTCGATAATTCGTCGCATGTTCGGTCTGAGAATTTTGACAACAACGTCTTCACCTGATTTCAAAGTGGCTGCATGAACTTGAGCCATAGAAGCAGATGCCAGAGCATCAGAATCAAACTGAGCAAAAAGTTCATAAGGAGATTTCCCATAGGCTTGTTCAAGCATGGAAATTGCAATATCACTGGCGAATGGAGGAACTTTATCCTGTAATTTACTTAACTCTTTAGCTATATCCTCAGGAAGTATATCGGGTCGGGTTGACAGAGCCTGACCAAATTTTATAAAAATAGGACCCAATTCTTCCAGAGTCTTCCGCAGGGCTTGCCCTCGAGTGAGCTTTTCCTTTCGCAACCAATTCCATGGATTTAAATAAACAATAAAGCGCAGGGGCGCGAAAAGTCTAAGAGATACGACCACGTTATCCAATCCATTGCGGGCAAGAATAAAATTAATATGGATAAGGCGAATTATTTGCTTCATTGATTTCATGACAACTCATCAGTTAATAATCGTGATGTTGGTTTCCATTGTACACCGTAGATACAATGTAATCTGGAGATTCGCTTGGAGATTGCTAAAAGTGCTTCTGTGACTTTAATAGATAAAGTCAAGTGACTATCAAATAACTGCTTCATTCGATTAATGAGTTTCATTATCGTTCAACAATTGGTTCACATGCGCCTGCAATCTTTCAACACTTAATGATAATTCATCGACATCATTATAAAAATCTTCAAGTTCATTTCTCGATGGAAGAACACGTAATTCTTCCTGAAGAAATTCGGTGACATTATGACGCATGGATTCACTAAATTGATTTTTAAACTCCATACCCTTGCGTATAAAAGAACCAATTTGGTGGGCAACCACATCGCCAGTAAAATGAGCTAAATGGCCTTCCCAATCAATGTCCATCTCATCGAATAAATGTTTTACCTGCTGCCCAAACTCGATATCACCAGACATCCTGATTTTATCATTGAATAAAGAGCGTGCTTTTGATGGGGGCAATAAACTAAGGCGTATTAAACCGATAGGGTTGCTATGAATTACCGTATCCGCATGGCCGTCATACTGATCCAGAAGTTGCATTTCCCCATCAATGAATTGAATAAAAAAACGGACATTTAATGGAGCAACAACCATTTCCAGCACTTTTCCATGCAGGGCAATCTGTTTGTCACGCATTGAATCATCGAGGCTCATTGCCTGATTAATTGCTTTTTGTAATGCTTTTAAAGTGTATTTTTTTAGCATATTAAACTCAATATTTATAGGCAACGTGCAAGGCAACAATGCCTCCACTCAGATTATGATATTGGCAATCTTCAAAACCGGCTTTTTCTATCATCTCTTTTAAATCATCCTGATTTGGATGCATGCGTATTGACTCAGCAAGATATTGATAGCTTTCTTCATCCTGGGCAATAAATTTGCCTACTTTAGGCAGGATATTAAACGAATACCAGTCATAAACTGGCTTTAACCCGGGTAGAGTTGGAGTTGAAAATTCAAGTACCATAAGCTTGCCTCCAGGTTTACAGACACGGTACATGGAGCGCAGGGCTTCCTCTTTATCCGTAACATTTCGCAAACCAAACCCCATAGTGATGCAATGAAAGGTATTATCCGCAAAAGGCAGGCATTGCGCATTCCCTTGAACAAAATTAATGTTTCTAAATAAACCTTCATCAAGTAATCGGTCGCGTCCGACATTAAGCATTGCTGAATTAATATCAGCAAGAACTACCTGGCCACTATCACCAACTTTCCTGGATAGCAAACGAGTTAAATCGCCACTTCCCCCAGCCAAATCCAGAACCGTTTGTCCTGGTCGAACCTGACTTAATTCTATCGTAAATCGTTTCCAGAGGTGATGGATTCCAAGCGACATTAAATTATTCATTAAATCGTAGCTTTTAGCGACCGAATGAAAAACATCCGCAACTTTTTTTTCTTTTTCATCCCAGGCTACGGATTTGAAGCCAAAATGAGTCGATTTTTCCTGATTATTCATAAATAACCTGGTTGAATAGTTAAAAAACTTATCTTAACTGATTATCATCAATATACCCAGACAATGCATTCAAATAATGCTGTTCATCAGGCGGCATATTATTTTTTTGAGAACTCCATAAACACTCCGCTAATTGTTCCATGATTAAATGTTCAACAGCTAAAGTGTCTTTATATTTCTTGACCAGAGCATGATAAACAGCACGAATTCCTTCAGGGCGATCTGTGCTGATTTGTTCTCGTACCGCCAAATGTAACCCCATATGAAGAAAGGGATTGGTTTCACCTAATTCAGGGTAATAAGCATGCTCTTGAAATTTAGAGCTTTGCTCAAGAATTTTATGATATTCAGGATGAACCAGTATCACCTGAACGATTTCATTTTCCAAAGGACTCAGCAGTTGCTTTTGTTGGTATTTATTCCAACTGGTAAAAAACATCTGTCTGGTGTCCTGAATTGTATCCCCGTATAACATGCTGTACCAAATCAATTAAAAGGCTGATTTTAACTGATTGAAATTATAACAACAATGGTGAGCAGCAAATAGGGCTTTTTCAGGCATAATGAACAATCCATCCCGAGCTTAAATAAAACTCAAACTCAGCTTTAATAGCCATGGGTTGTTTCGCTTATTCACTTCGTAATGAGACCATAGGTTCAAGCTTTGCTGCCCGACGAGCTGGATAAAAACCAAAGAAAATTCCCGTTGCCGCAGAGACTAAAAAACCGGCTATAGGAGGAAGTAAATAAATTGAGAAAGACCAGTCACTAAAATATGCCACTATGCGGGTAAAGATGAGCCCCAGGATCACGCCAAGAATTCCACCCAACAAAGAGAGCATCACAGACTCCACCAAAAAGAGGGCTTGAATCTCGCTGTTTTTTGCTCCAACTGCTTTTCTAATACCTATTTCCTTTTTTCGCTCACTGACTGAAACCAGCATCACATTCATCACCCCAATGCCTCCAACAAGCAAAGAGATACCGCCAATAACCGCAAGTAACAAGGTGAATATACGCCCCTGACTTTCCATACTAGCAATGATTTGTTTGGCACTACGTGGGAATATACTTAATTTTGGTGCGAATGAACTGATCATTTGTTTTATTTGATCAATGACTTCATCTATAGGACTGTCGGGTTTTAGAAGAACTACCGCATTATTTATTTTTGCATCTTTGCTCACCAGACTGATGCCTGCAATAGGAATTATTGCCGCCTGATTAATGTCTTCATTAAAAAATCCGCTTTCTTTCCAATGACGTGCAATACCGATAATGGTGTATAAAGACTGACCGATGCGGAGCTGTTTCCCAATCGGATCGTCCATACTGATTTCTTTTATTTGCTGTGCCAATCCATCACCAATCACACAAAAATGTTCAAACGACTCAACAAAAGAGACAAAATGTCCCTGAGCCAAATCAACATGCACAATCTCAGCTAAATGTTCATCTGCGCCAATAACAACCCCCTGCATCAGTTTCCCTTGAAAACTAAGCTGTTGATAGGCCGTACTGTATGGGGCAATTTTTACTATATACGGAATTTGCTCTGCCAATTTTTGCCATTGATCAACGGATAGGGAATCCTCACCACTGCGCGATTTACTTGGCACTTTTTGATACACTGAAACGGCTAATAAATCAGTTCCCAATGCCTTGAATTGCGCCAGAGCTTTTTCTGTAGCCAACTGGCCGCAACTAATTAAAGCAACAACCGCAGCAGTACCCACCAAAATTCCAAGCACCGCTAAAATGGAGCGTAATTTTGAAGCGGTTAAATTAACTAGAGCTTGCTGACAATGGTTTACAAAATTCATTGGCCAGACTCCGCCACGACGACTCCATCAGCTAAAGTAATTCTACGCCGACATTGTGCCGCGACATGTTCATCATGGGTTACCATG
Organism: Legionella moravica DSM 19234; assembly: GCF_000423305.1. Taxonomy (GTDB): domain Bacteria; phylum Pseudomonadota; class Gammaproteobacteria; order Legionellales; family Legionellaceae; genus Legionella; species Legionella moravica. The sequence goes on from NZ_AUHS01000003.1 coordinate 213,835, forward strand.
ATAATAGTACGGCCTTCATCATGCAGTGCTAAAAACAGATTCATTACTTCGGAGCCTGTACGCGAATCCAAGGCGCCTGTCGGTTCATCAGCAAGGATCACTTGAGGTTCCGTAACCAAAGCCCTGGCGATTGCAATTCGTTGTTGTTGACCACCCGATAATTGCATTGGCCGATGAGATGCGAATTGCGCCATCCCTACTTTTTCGAGTACCTGCATCACTTTGTCTTTGATTTCCGTAGCAGGCGTACCTCTATAAGTCAAAGGCAAAGCAACATTTTGCATTGCCGTAAATCGAGGGAGCAAATTAAACTGCTGAAAGACAAAACCAATGCTTTGATTGCGTAGCTCGGCAGATTCATCATCACTTAAACCTGCCACATTCCTGTTCTTTAAAATATAAGATCCTGAATCCGGCTTATCCAGTAAACCAATAATATTCATCAAAGTTGATTTTCCAGAACCTGAAGCACCCACGATGGCAAGCAAATCCCCCTGATTTACCGTCAAGGAAACCTCTTTTAAAACAGTACTGCTAATCCCTTCAAGCTGATAGGTTTTTACCAAATCCCTGAGCGTAATCAAGGGTTCATTAGTCATAAACCACCACATCGCCATCTTTAAGCCCCGACTCAATCACAACCGAATCCGCCTGCGCCGGGCCGGTGGTAATAATGCGTTTTTCAATAGAGCCTTGAGCCAATCTTAAGTTAACAATGCTGTTTCCCTTCTCACGCTTTACTGCAGCAATAGGAACCAATAATTGATTATCACTCGCTACATTGAGCTCAATAGCTGCACTCATACCCACTTTGATCCAGGGTTGTTGTTCCGGTGTCAAAGACTTTACCTCGACTACTGCAGTAAATGACGGCAATCCGCCACCACTGGTATTTGAGGCTTGTGCATTGACGGCGACCAAGGTGCCTTTTAATTGATGTTTACCAAAAGCAACACCACTTATCGTTGCATTCATCCCGGGGCGGATCTTGTCTATATCTATTTCAGGAACGTCGATTTCAATACTAATTCCTTTCAAATCACCAATTAAAGCAATAACTTGCCCTGATTTCACTGAAGAACCTACCGTTACTCGTGCCGATTTATCTTCCCCAGATTTTGGAGGATACAACATGACCCCGTCACTGGGGGCTTTTAATCGAATAATATTATGGTTTGAGGTTAATATTGTTCGTACCTTTTCAAAGTCCGCCAGACTCAAATCAGAAAAATTCTGGGATTTATTCTCATCCATTTTTTCCAGCAACTCAGTAAGCTTACGGGTGGCTTGCATCAAGGTAACCCTAGCAGTATCGACACCGGATTTTTCACTCAAAAAATTATTTTTAGACAACAGGCCAGCATCCCATAACTCTTGAGTCCCAATAAATTTGGCCTTGGCAATGGAGTAGCTGTCTTTGGCTTTAAGATAGTCAGTTAAGGTATCATTGTACTGCTTCTGCAATTCAGTGGAATTCAGCGTTAACACGACATCGCCTTTCCTGACCATCTGACCGTAATGAAAATTCATTGATTCAACTACTGCGTCCATTGGACTGGTCAGTGTACTTTCATGCAAAGGCTGAATGGTTCCAGTGAAATGCAAAGTTTTATGTAAGGGTTGAGGCTTTACCGTATAAGCATTCAACGTGCTGGCCTTAGGCTTATCCTGGCTGCCGCATGCTGACAGAATGCCGGTTACCACCAAGCTCATAATAATTTGTACGTATTTATTCATCCGCCATACCTTAGTTTAATTTGCCAATAGTCCAGCGTGGTTCCTAAAGTCCTTTGCAGGGCTGATAACTGATTAAGATACGCAATCTTTGCACCGATTAAACCAGATTGCGCCTGTATTAACTGATTCTGTGTATTATTTACATCCAAGGCACTGGAAATGCCAGCCTGCTGCTTTTTCTTTTCCAATGCGTATGATTTTTCCGCCAGTTGTACCTGTTTTTTAGCTAATTCATAGCGTTTTGCCAAGCTTTGTATGCTATTTATTGTGTTCGTTATATGGGTAACCAAAGCACGTTTTGCGGCAATCAAATTGATTCGATCTTTTTCCAATTTTAATTTCGCGCTGATTAATTGACTTCGACGCCCTATATCATTCAGTGGAACAGTAAGCGTTACTCGAGCTGATTCGGTAATATTATTCCCATTATAAATACCACGTACCCCTGTGTTGGTACCAGTAACATCATTTACAGTGCCACTTTGTACATTAGCTGATAAATCCAATTGCCATAATTGTTGATTTTTTGCAACCTTATACGCTCGTTCATCGGCACGTAAAGCCATTTTGTGAGCCAGGTATTGAACATTATGATTCAGAGCAAGATCAATAGATTGTTGCAAATCAGGAACCACGAGTTCGTTCAACGTGACATCGCTAGGTACTGACAAATGCATTTCAGGATCAAGGCCTATGGTTTGCAATAAATCCTGGGCAGCTGTTTTAAAATCATTTTCACCTTGTTCCACTAATAAACTCAACGATTCAATTTGATAGGATTGTTGAATATTTCCAGTAGGTTCCAACTGGCCGGCCTCTATTTTTTTTTCATTAATTTGATACGATTTTTTTGCTTCTTCTAATTGTAAACGCTGATTTTGCAAGTTATTACCACTTAAAATAAGCGCTCGATAGGCAATAATGACCTGAGTGATTTGATCCACCACTGATTGCTGTAAGCTGAGTTTATTAATCCACTCATTATCCATGGCATCCAAGAGTCCGGCTTCATTTACAGATGAGCCAAAACCACGTAAAAGCGGCTGAGTTACTGAAAAATTTAACACCGGATTATAACTGTTGTTCACTCCGACATTGTTATCTATAGCTAAAGAGCCTTTGGTACCTAACTTGGTTTTCAAGCCTAATTCAGGGCTTGCCAAAAAAGTATTGGTTGAGGAAGTGCCAACGCCATCAAAAGTACTTTTCTGGATCATTCCCTGAGCGCCAAGCGCATATTGCAACTCAAATTCATTATGTGCCAAACGTAATTGATAACGTTGAATAATGCGATCCAATTCAGCATTTTGGATATTGGGGTTGTATCGTAAAGCCAAAAGAATGGCCTCTCTGATACTCAAGCGCAGAATGGTTTTTTTACGTGCGGCAGGTGATGTAGGTAACTCAATCCAGTTTTTTAACATCAATTCAGGATTGTTGATCGCTTCTCGCAACCGAGCCCCCGCCTGCTCAACACGCTGTGCTTCTGCAGAGGGATCATCGACCCATTTATATAAAGATTGCGATGACTTCGAGGCGCTTGCAGAGTATGTCACTGAACCTAACAGGAAAAACAACAGGAATATCTGTAATAACCCTATTTTTTTTATTAAAAAGTTCACCAATCTCATCGCCCGTTGTTTTTAAAATTTAACCTGAAACAGAAAATCTTTGTTTATCCTGCAGTCTTAATGCGGTTAATTCACCGCCCCAAAGGCATCCGGTATCTATCGCATGGATTCTGGGATTGGGACATAAGCCCATTAGAGCAGCCCAGTGACCAAACACGATGTCTGCCTCAATTTCTTTACGTCCAGGAACTTCATACCAGGGATGCACATGAGCTGGCGCTTTGGAAATTGCGCCCTTATAGTTCAGCTCCAAACGCCCCAGGTCATCACAAAATCTCATCCGGGTAAAATAATTGGTAATGACTCGTAGTCTGTCCATCCCCGTTAAATCATCTGACCATATATTGGGTTTATTACCGTACATCTGTGCCAAAAACTCTCTATAAAGAGCACCAGAAAGCACTGCTTCCAATTCTTTTGCCAAAGACATAGCCTTAGGTAAATCCCATAATGGGGAAATTCCAGCATGGCACATAACGACATTGAGTTCCGGTGAATAACACAGCATCGACTGCTTTCTCAGCCAATGTCCCAACTCTTCACCATCTGGAGCATTGACAACTTCCTGAATCGTATCATCATGCCCTTTCCAGGGTCGTCCTCCAAATAAGGAGCCTAATAAATGCAAATCATGATTTCCCAAGGTAATCATCGGGGTAATTGGCAACCTGCTGATAAACCGCAATACCGCTAAAGAGGCCGGGCCACGATTAACCAGATCACCGACAAACCATAAGCGGTCGACTCGCTCATTAAATTGAATCAATTCAAGCAATCGCTGCAATGGTTCATAGCATCCTTGCACATCTCCAATGGCATAATCAGACACCGCGCTTAGCTCCCGGTATTAAAGTAGACACGTCATTCTCAATGTTCTGCCATTGCCCTGATGCAGGTAATTTTTGCAAGGGGCTAACTACTATAGCATTCTGTTGCTGGGTAAACTGACTGGTAAATTGCGCTTTGTGAATTAATTCCGTTGCAGACATGGACTCGATCTTGCCAGTGTTCAAGTGATGAACTTCTACGTTTGATGGCAGGGCTACCGCAAACTCAGTAAAAACCACCCCTGTTTGCATATGTTGAGTATGAGCCTGTTCAAATCGGCCAATAACATTTCCTGCAATTCCACGACCGTGTAAACCTAAAGATAAAAATCCATTTTGAACGGCTTGCCAATTTTTATACTCAGGATGTTCTCTCACAAATAATTGAAACATTTCCTGCGACATTAACATTCCACCGGGCACCATAAATAAAGGTGCCTTATTAATCAAAATTTTGCCCTCAGCCAATGCATTGGTAAGCCATTGAATAAATTCGACACCTATTGCCTGTTCTTTTTCTGCAACAGACGCAGGAACTCCCCCTGCAAATGTTCCCGCTCGTCCATAACGTCCAACGCGGCCAACCCCAGCCTTCACCATAAATTCACTAATGTATCGCTGAATGGCTATAGCATCTGCACGTATTAAAATAGCTCCCAAGGTACCTGCAGAACGCATGTCCTCATTCAGCAAAGCTAACCATACCGCCAGAACCTGGGGATTTGAGGCAATCCAGGTAAATCCACTCACCGGCATTAAAGCTCTTGCCAGCAGCAAATTCAATCGACGACGAAAATCCTGATCCGATTCTTTCTGGAATTCATAATCATAGTAAGTTCCCGTATTGACCAAACTCTCAAGCAAGGGATTCCATTGTTTTAATAATTGGCCGTTTGCATCGAATAAATTAATGCTGTAATCAACAAAGAGTTTACCTATCCCTTGCAAAACAGCCGCAGAATATAAGGCATACTGCCAAAGTACCTGTTCTTCAGATAAAATCCCGGTCTTGTCAAGGACCATAAAGTCCTTAAATAAACTCAATGCTGCTTCTGTGCGATTCAGCGCGTAATCGACCAAGCCGCCAGGTTGAGAGTAATAGCTGTTTGTCGTTTCAGGAAGAAATTGGCAATAGTTGACCAGATTCTCAATAAGAACCTCGCATAAACTCGCATATCGAGATTCTTCCAGACCACTCAACTCCCTCATTTTTTGTAATAATACCTGACGCTTATTATCGAGCAGAAATTGAGTAGCGGATACATTGCGCGTCAAATCCTTAATTGATTTGGATTGCGCAGACAAAGGGCTTTTTCGTTGACGATGAAACAAAACAACCTCCAATATGCTATATTATTTATTTTACACTATTTGGAAATAAATTTCGCTAGTTGAACATATTCAGCAACAGAAATTTGTTCCGGTCTTCTACTACCATCAATACCTAAAGCACTTAATTCATCTACAGAAATGATTCCCTTCAAATTATTAGTGAGTGTTTTGCGACGCATGGCAAAGGAACTGGCAACAATTTGCTCTAATTGTTCTACATCAACAGGCTCAAAAGGAGAGTCGCGATAGGGTGTAAGCCTCACTACAGCAGAATCCACTTTAGGCTGTGGGTCAAACGCTTCTGGGGGTACATCAAATAAATGCTCGACCTCGCAGTGATACTGTAACATGACGCTCAGGCGGCCATAAGCTTTAGTTCCGGGACCTGCGGCCATTCGATCGACAACTTCTTTTTGTAACATAAAATGCATATCCTCTATATAAGAGGCATAACCTAACAAATGAATCAATAAGGGCGTGGAAATATTATAAGGCAAATTTCCTACCACTCTTAAATGTGAACCGAACAGACTGTAATCAACCGTTAACGCATCAGCAGAAATCACATTTAATTTGCCCTGAGCTATGGGAAGATTGACCAGAAAGTGGTGTAAATCCGTATCAATTTCTACTGCAGTCAGTTGCTTCAAGTGGCGCAACAAAGGCTGAGTTAATGCCCCAAGACCCGGTCCAATTTCTAACACATTGTCATCAGCTTGAGGATTAATAGCGCGCAATAATTCATCAATAATATGCTTGTTTTGCAGAAAATTCTGACCAAAACGCTTACGTGGGCTATGCCTCACTTTTATCACCTCAAAAGTTAAAAAGAAATTATAACGCGCTTAAGGAATGATTACTAATGCCAGACGGGCTATGAATACTATTATGCATGTTGAAAAGCCTTAAACCGGCAAAAAATGCCTCTTAATATTCTTTTGCATGCCAATTTTTTGATCACCTGTTTTAGCATGGAGTTATACGGATCAATAAATTTGTAAAGCAATAAAATATATCTGGCCTAGGCCACACACAATGATGTAAAATCGGCCAAACTGAGCAAGGCTGATGTGCTCATCCTTTTATTTCCACTTATTTTTAGGCAATTGCTATATGACATACAGAAAAATGCTGAAATCTAAAATTCACCGCGCTTATGTGACCCAGGCCGATTTGGATTACGAAGGCAGTATCACCATTTCTCCGGAATTACTCAAAGCGGCGAACATTCTTCCTTACGAGGCAGTCAATGTCTGGAATATCACTGCTGGAACCCGATTTGAAACCTATGCCATTACCGGGGAAAAAGGGTCTACCGATATTTGTGTTAATGGTGCCGCAGCTCACTTGGTTACCCCTGGAGATTTGATCATTATTGCCTCATTCACACAAGTGCTGGAAGAGGATTGCGCCTCCATGGTACCGACCGTAGTTTTTGTCGATCAGTTTAATCGTTTAAAAGAAATAAGACCTGAAATCGTAGGAGTTAAAAATAGAGACTCTTGCGCTATCGTATAACAGGCTTTTTATTCTGTTGCCCGTTTAATTCGCGCAATAGGAAGATAAAGATTTATAGTTTATTCTATTACCTATTTATCCAGGTCAACAGAATCTATGCTAATTCATTTGATGGAATTAAGACGCAGGGCACTTAATACCTTAATCTGGTTTAGCGCTCTATTTTTTATCTGTTTTTTCATGGCAGCGGATCTGTTTCACTTGTTAGTGACCCCGTTGCTCAAATCCCTGCCTAACCAGGAAGGGTTAATCGCAACTCAAATTACCTCTTCTGTTTTTACCCCACTTAAGCTTGCTGCTGATACCGCAATGCTGCTCAGTGCTCCGTTTGCTTTATACCATATTTGGCGCTTTATCAGTCCAGGCCTGTACAAAAATGAAAAAGATCAATTACGTGGAGCGATCCTTATCAGTTTGGTGCTTTTTGCAATCGGCGTGGTATTTTGCTTTTTTCTGATTCTCCCCTTCATGTTTCAATTTTTTGCCCATGCCCTTCCCAAAGGGGTGCGGTTGATGCCCGATATGGCATATACCCTGGATTTTATTACCCGAATGCTGCTGTTATTCGGTTTTAGCTTTCAAGTACCGCTAATCTGCCTTGTTCTTGTCCGCTTGAACCTGATTGACGTACTGACACTAAAAAAAATCAGGCCCTACATTATCGTAGGCGCCTTCACAGTAGGAATGCTGCTTACCCCTCCAGATGTATTATCTCAATTAATGCTGGCCTTACCTTTATGTTTTCTGTATGAGCTGGGTATTATTCTGGCCATTGTATTCGCTTAATCTTATTTCGGACTTGATCAGCTTTAGCCGTTACTTCCGTAAATTTCGCCAGCCTCTGATCTGAGGCTAAACAATCTATGCAAGAATCCTCCCCAAGCCCAACAGAAAACTCTTTGTTTATCGAACTGGCTAAACCACGCGCCATTTATCTATTTATAATTTAGAAATTAACTCCATAGGCTTACTCTCCGAGACATCAATGACTTTCAGCGGCTTAAAAAATAATAGCCGTGGTTGACCACCAAATTTAATAAACTCCTGTGGTTCCTGATTTTTCAAAGTCTTCTGTAAAATTCTTTTTGAGCCTTCATTTGATGGATGTACTGTAGCAACAATCTCTTTAATATTCCGCTCTAATGAATCAATCTTACTTTCAGCAATTATGTGTTTTATAAATTTTTTTCCCAAGATTGCGATTTCAGTTCCATAACCTTTTCCCCAAAAAGCTTGATCAATAATATAAATGATTTCACCGACATTTCGATGACCGCCCCCTACAGTGGAGAAATCATCCAGACAATGTTTCATATAAAGATAACCAATAAATTCTTGGGTAGCTGAATGGTAAATTGAAAGCACAGAGAATTGAGTACCAGAATTCCAGCGTTTGGTTTCATCTTGAATGAATTCTCTTATGGAAGCACTATCCCAAACCTTGCCCTCACCAAACATTTTTGTATTTTCGGGATTCTCTAAAAGAGATGTATATTTTTCAATTAAAAAAGATTCTTCATCTTGATTAAGGGATCTGCCCTCCACCCTTTTTGAACAAATTGTATACTGATTCAATTCACTTTTGATGAGTACATTACCCAATTTTTTTGATGTATAAGTTACCTGTTTCATTGAAGTATTCCTCGAATTGTTTTTTTAATTAAATTGTGCCCCGTTTCAACTAAGGGGATACACCAGATTCACGTCGGTATAGAGGAGTTTGAAGTAAGAATTCACTAACGTTGTGCTTCACAATATCATTAAGGCAATGATTATAAGCAAATACCTTACGTTGCCGTTCGGAACTGGTACCTGAATTCATAATCATTTTTAGAGTAGAAAAATAAGTTTGATAGTGCAGTTTTTCAATATAGGGTTTTAATTTTTCAAACCATTCATCTATGTCTTCACGCATCAATTTGGTTTTACCTTCAGTATTCATTACTAACTCAGCATCCAAACCATAACGAATGGCTCTCCATTTATTTTCCCGTGAAAGCCAATAAGGAGGATAGGCAACTGATTCAAGCCAACTTCCATTATCAGCGAACCAATGAGCAAATGTATGAATCAGGGCAACTAAAGCTAGCGTTTCAGCTAAGGTGGCTGCTCCATCACAAACCCGAATTTCTAATGTTCCAAAACCAGGACTTGGTCTTAAATCCCACCATAAATCTTTAAGTGATTTAACTGAACCGCATAATTTTAATGACTTATATAGATGCTCAAAATCTTTCCATGTTCGGACATGATAGGGCTGTCCTGCAGTGGGTAGCGCTTCATAGGTGGTAGGTCTACAAGAAGCTAGACCTGTATCTATGCCTTGCCAAAATGGAGAGCTTGAAGAAAGAGCTAATAAATGAGGCAGAAAATACATAAAAAAATTGTTAAACCGAATGCAATCTTCCCCACTGGACATGCCTATATGAACATGCAACCCATAGACACTCATGCGTCGTGTAAGCCATTGATTGCGATCAATCAAGTCCTGATAACGCGTCGTAGGAGACACGACCCAATCAGAGTATTTAGAGAAAGGATGAGAACCAGTTGTAGAAAATAAAATCCCTAAATCTTTCGTTGCTAATTGTAATGACGCAAGTGTTGCATAAAGATCGTCCTCGACTTCCTGGGCAGTAAGGCATTTATCTGTATTCACTTCTATAGTACTTAAATAAAACTCTTGTTTGATTTTTTCAAGATGAGCTGTAGCGTTAAGAACATCAGTGGCTCTGGAGCATAAGTTATAGCTTTTAGAATCAATGAGCTGAAGCTCAATTTCCACTCCTAATGTTAATACTCCATTACTATTAAAATATACTTCTTCCTCCAGAGAATGGCTGTCTAATTGCAATGTATTCCTGTTTGGTTTCAAGAGGTTGCTTATTTGATTATCCATTCGATAATCCTCCCTTTATTGGTGATCTTTGAGAATTATTAATGAGACAGGCGTATTGAACATTATTTTCAACACTATTTTTGAGGATAGTTCTATAGTTATATTGAATACTTGGATACAATAGTCAAAGTCCTTAAATATCTATATCTGTTGATATGATTTGTACACAAAGCATTTGTCATATTAATGGGTAAATTTCTTCATTGCAACTGTTAATAGGTAAAGAATCATTCATGAGTGATATCGAAAATCAATCGCCAGACAATAACATAAAGGCGGCTCAACAATCAGAGCAACGTTCCAAAAACATCATTCTTGCCTTGCGAAAAATTATGCAGCAGATGGATTATCATTCCAGAAGATTAAACAAATGCTATGGTTTAACTATCCCTCAAATAGTCTGTTTGTATGAAATTTATGAAAATGGACGAATGACTATATCTGCTCTTTCAAAAAAAATTTATTTATCAATGAGTACTATTGTAGGGGTAATTGACCGTCTGGAAGAAAAACAATTTGTCAATCGAACTCGTGATATTGAAGACCGCCGTATTATTTATATTGATATTACAGAAAAGGGAAAAGAGTTTGTTGCTGCTGCTCCTTATCTTCTACACAATAGATTGAACGATAATCTTCAGGTTTTAACTGAAGAAGAGCAAATAACGCTTGCTGATTCTATCGATTTATTAGTTAATCTCTTAAAAGACATATAAAAATGACGTATTGAAGCACGTTTGTATTATGCATCAAAATCTAATTAGTTTTCTGTTAACGCATATGATGCAGATGCCAATTTACGATCAATAGCCAGGGGCTGTTGGCAACTCAGCTCCTAAATCAATTTGGTTTACTGAATTTTTAAATTTCTCTTAAATCCCATCATTTAATTCAAGCTATTGAACAATGTACCGATACATTCATCACAAAGCTCACAAAAGGTGCTTAAAATGGATAAAGTTGCTAAATTTAACATTGGGGATGTGGTGATTCATACACGTATACGTTACAGAGCAATTGTGGTGGATGTGGATCCCATATTCCAGGCTTCAGGAACATATAATCCACAGGCAAGCCAACGCCAATTTGCCACACGTAACCCATGGTATCGATTATTAGTAGATGACAGCAGCCAGGTAACCTATGTTGAGGAATGCATGTTAATTGCAGATCCCAGCCAGCTGCCCATCAATAATCCCAATATTCATCATTATTTAAGAGAACAGGAAGGGAGTTATCGGATTACTAATGCTAAACATTAAATACTTGAGATGTATAGCGAATAAGTTCCCAATGGGGAGAATGTGTCAATCAGAGAAGAGCTATCACTTTGCTCCAGATGACCTCTTTTCTTGCTTTGTCATCCAGAACGCAGTGAAGGATTTTCAAATGCGGATAGGATACCAATTGCAGAAAGCTCTCTCTCTTCATTAGTAATGACGTCGCCCGGAAGTACTCAAAAGCGACTTAGGTACTCCTTAACATCAAAACCAGCAACGCAATAAAACCAATTAAAACCAGAGCTAAAACACCCATAGTGAGCGAGCTTTTACTTAAATTTTCTTTACTGAATTGCTCAGGACTTCCCTTAATGACACGATACAAAACAAATACAATCAATACGGCACCAATAACCCCTAAAATTTGATATAAGGTCTCCATCAATCATCTCCTGTAAGTTAATCCTGATTATTTTTAAACCGCTTTACCTGGATTCAAATGCGAAAGCGTCTGAAAACAAATGAGAGGGCAATACACCATTACTCACTAAAACATCACGTGTACTGTAGACCATGTCAAAAGGACCACTCAGTACGATTTGCCAATCATTAAGATCATTTAAATGTCGAGTCAGCACACAGGAAGCAAGCGTCTCCTTGCTTTCATCAGAAATGAGTGAAACATACCTAAAGCGACTGGCATGATTCTGCCAATGAGTGACCTTTTCATCCATATACAGATCGCTTCGTGAACGAGCGCCCCAAATCAACTCAAATGATCGTGGATCTGAAGTTGCTAACAATTGTTCAATCATTGCTTTAACCGGTGCAAATCCTGTGCCTCCGGCAACAAACAAAATGGGTCTATCGATCTCTAATTCATTGATGCTGCACTGACCATAAGGCAGGCGAATAGTAACTTCTCCATGTTCTTTTATATGAGAGAATAATTGCTGATTGTAAGGATTTTCATGACTGTGACGAATATGTAATTCATATTTGTGTGATCCTAAAGGAGCATTGGCAATAGAGTAGCTTAATTCGTCATCACCCAAAAGAATCTGCAGATATTGGCCAGCCTGATATGAAACATATTCAACGGGATTTAAAACCAACCGCATGATACTGTCCGTCAATGGTGAAATGGTTTCAACCTGAGCCTGAACTATTTTTTCATTCATTAATCTAATCCCAGTGAAGACCAATATCCATTTACCTTTTTTAAAATATCCTCATCCATTTGGATTGGTCTGCCCCATTCTCTTTGTGTTTCTCCAGCCCATTTGCTGGTTGCATCCATTCCCATTTTTGATCCCAAACCAGAGACGGGAGAAGCAAAATCGAGATAATCTATAGGTGTATTCTCAATCATTACTGTATCACGAGCCGGATCCATTCGTGTAGTAATAGCCCAAATCACATCTTGCCAATTTCTGGCATCCACATCGTCATCACAGACAATGACAAATTTAGTGTACATGAATTGCCGCAAGAAAGACCAGACAGCCATCATAACTCTCTTGGCATGACCAGGGTATTCTTTTTTAATGGTGACAACAGCCAATCGATAAGAGCAGCCTTCAGGCGGTAAATAAAAATCGACTATTTCAGGGAATTGTTTTTGTAGTAACGGGATAAACAATTCATTTAACGCAACGCCTAATATGGCCGGTTCATCAGGCGGTCTTCCCGTATAAGTACTCAGGTAAATCGGCTTATCACGATGGGTAATCCGTTCCACGGTAAAAACAGGAAAAGATTGTACTTCATTAAAATAACCGGTGTGATCACCGTAAGGACCTTCAGGGGCCTCCTCACCTGGTTCAATATAACCTTCCAATATAATTTCCGCACTGGCAGGTACATGCAATTCATTGCCAATACAACGTGTTAATCGGGTACGCTGCCCTCGCAACAAACCAGCAAAAGCATATTCAGACAAAGTATCAGGAACAGGGGTTACTGCCGCCAAAATAGATGCCGGATCCGCGCCAATGGTTACTGCGACGGGAAAACGCTCGCCCGGATTGGATTTCAACCAGGCTTGATAATCAAGAGCGCCGCCTCGATGGGAGAGCCAGCGCATGATCAACTTATTTTTGCTCAATAACTGTTGACGATAGATTCCCATATTTTCGCGCGTTTGGTTCGGACCTTTTGTAGTAACCATTCCCCAGGTAATCAAAGGCGCCACATCACCCGACCAACACGTTTGGATGGGCAGCATGGTTAAATCCACTTCATCCTTTTCCCATACATGGGTTTGACACTCAGCACCACTCACGTATTTGGGCGCCAAAGTCATGGCAGGTTTTAATAAAGACAATTTACTAAATAGATCTTTAATCCCCTTGGGAGGTTCTGGTTCCTTTAAAGCGGCCAATAATTTGCCAACATCCCTTAATGCGGTGATCGACTCTTCACCCATACCCATTGCGACACGATCGACCGTACCAAACAGATTAGTCAAAACCGGCATTCGATGATTGGATGTATTGGTGAATAACAGAGCAGGTCCTCCAGAGCGCAGCACGCGATCACTGATGGCAGTCATCTCAAGATAAGGCGAGACGGGATAGTCAATTCGTTTTAATAAGTCTCGTGATTCGAGTTGTGCGATAAAGTCTCTAAGATCAGAGTAGTTCATTAGTGATTTAACTCAAAAGGATTACATTATTTAATTCCAATTTAACCCTTAATCCCTTCAAGTTGAGAGGGCACTTATGCCAGTCTCGAAGCCTGGTTAACAAGACTTAGAGACGAGGCTACCGCCTCTCCTTAGTTCGAACGGATAGAGGCGAAAATCGTGACTTAATGGCAATTGGTATTCGACAAGCAATCCAACGCTGGGTTATTGCTTGCAAAACCGTACTTTTAATTACTCTTGTCTTTTCATTGCATCAAAAAATTCAGCGTTTGTTTTATGATTTTTCATACGCTCTAACAGGAATTCAATGGCATCACATTCATCCATGGACTGCAGGATTTTACGTAATATCCAGGTACGCTGTAAATCTTCTGGGCTGAGCAATAAATCTTCACGACGCGTTCCTGAGCGATTAATGTTAATTGCAGGAAATACGCGACGCTCAGCGATATTACGGCTCAGATGGATCTCCATATTACCGGTTCCCTTGAATTCTTCGTAAATCACTTCGTCCATTTTTGAACCCGTGTCAACCAAAGCCGTAGCGATAATGGTCAAACTGCCGCCTTCTTCAATGTTTCGTGCCGCACCATATAAGCGCTTTGGACGTTGTAAAGCATTCGCATCAACACCACCAGTTAATACCTTACCGGATGATGGAACAACAGTATTATAAGCACGTGCCAAACGGGTAATGGAATCAAGAAGAATAACAACGTCCCGCTTGTGTTCAACCAAGCGCTTTGCTTTCTCAATAACCATCTCGGCTACTTGAACGTGGCGATTTGCCGGCTCATCAAAGGTACTGGCTACCACTTCACCCTTTACAGAACGCTGCATTTCGGTAACTTCTTCAGGACGCTCATCTATCAACAATACAATCAGGTAACATTCCGGGTAATTTTTTTCTATAGAGCGCGCAATATTTTGCAGCATCAAGGTTTTACCCGCTTTGGGCGGAGAAACAATCAAACCACGCTGACCGCGGCCAAATGGCGCACACAGATCGACAACCCTTGCGGTTAAATCTTCGGTACTGCCATTGCCTTGTTCCATCACCAAGCGTTGCGTCGCAAATAAGGGAGTCAAGTTTTCAAATAATATTTTACGTTTTGCGCTGTCTGGTGTGTCGTAATTTATTTGATCAACTTTTAATAAAGCAAAATAGCGCTCGCTGTCTTTAGGTGGTCGAATTTTACCAGAAATGGTATCACCTGATCGAAGACCAAAACGTCTGATTTGACTCGGCGAGACATAAATATCATCTGGACCAGCTAAATAAGAACCATCCGCGGATCGCAAAAATCCAAAACCATCAGTCAAAACTTCCAGAACACCATCACCATGGATGTCTTCGCCTTTTAAAGCATGGGCTTTAAGAATAGCAAAGATAATGTCTTGTTTGCGCAAACGGGAGGTATTTTCAACTCCCATCTCTTGGGCGATATTAACGAGGTCAGCAATAGCTAATTGCTTTAGTTCACTAAGATTCATACTTCTCACTTGATTTATTGTTTAAACGAATTGAATATCCGAGAAAATTTTTGTTAGGGAATAGCAGTTAAGGATTCGACTGCCTATGCAACATACTTGAATTAAAGTTTGTCACATATTGCTAACAGGCTATCACAGCTTTCAAACAAGATCCAATTTTTTTTATGAAAACTAAAAGAATTTCTTTATAAAGTAAATCAGAATATTTTATCAATATTGGGTTCGAGTGATGATTGAGCTCTGTATCTGCTAACCCTCAACCATCACTTAAATACAATTAGACGTGACTTTCAACAAAAGCACTTAATTGAGATTTGGATAACAAACCCATTTTAACAGCTACAACCTGCCCATTTTTAAATAAAATTAAAGTAGGTATGCTCATAACACCGAATTTTGAGGGCGCTTGAGGGTTTTCATCGATGTTAATTTTTGCAAAGTTAACATCGTTACTGTGAGTTGCGGCTACTTCTTCCAGAATGGGGGTAAGAGCTCGACAAGGCCCACACCATTCCGCCCAAAAATCGACCAAAACTGGTTTGCTGGAATTAATTACATCCTGCTCGAAACTTGCGTCTGTCACAGCTTTAATATTATCACTCATGAGTATTCCTCAACTATTTATAATTCAAACTATTATTATAGATCACCAGCAACCGCTTGCAACACACTTAAAGCAGTAATAGCCGCCGTTTCTGTACGTAAAATTCTTGGCCCCAAAGATAAGGGTAAATAACCCGATTTACAAGCCAATTTAATTTCTTCATCAGTCAACCCACCCTCCGGCCCGATAATCAGTGAGCTATCTGATTGACCGATTGTGTAATCCCGCCACGTTTTTTTTCCTTCTGGATAGAGAATAAATTTGGATGCGGTGTCTACATACCTCAAGTACTCTTCTAATGAAACAGGAGCATGCACCGGTGGAACCACGTTACGCCCAGATTGTTCACACGCTGCAATTACTGTATTTTGCCATTGATGCCATTTTTTCGACATCCTTTCTTTATCCAGCTTTACCGCACAGCGTTCCGTGATTAACGGCGTTATTGAAGCCACGCCTAATTCAACTGATTTTTGCATCACCAACTCCATACGATCTCCTTTAGAGATGGCCTGGGCCAGATGAATGCTCAATGGTGATTCCCGATTGTGTTCTTTAACCGCCTCAATCAAAACCCTTACTTGCTTTTTCTTAACATGCTCAATAACCGCTGAAAATTCGCGATTGTCTCCACAAAACAACGTCAGAGGATCGCCAGGTTGCATACGCAACACCACGGCCACATGTAGTCCCGCTTCAGGAGATAGCTCCACTAATTGTCCATTGTCATATTCACCAGGTTGGTATATACGAATTTCTCTCACAATTTATTCACCAAAAATCTTGAAAGGACACTATAACAAAAATTACTTAATAACGTCTGCTATGCTAAAATAATTATTTAATTTCGCACGCAATTATCTTATCCAAGGAATTAACCATGACGAACACAACGCGTATTGAATCAGACAGTATGGGTGAAATTGAAGTACCCGCAGATAAATATTGGGGTGCCCAAACTGAACGTTCCTTACATCATTTCAATATTGGCCATGACATTATGCCTCGTGAGGTAACTCATGCTTTTGGAATCCTGAAGAAAGCAGCGGCCCTGACGAATCAGGACTTAGGAAAATTACCCAAAGACAAAGCAGATTTAATTGTCAAAGCAGCTGATGAAGTAAGCAAAGGCATTCTGGATGATCATTTTCCTTTGCATGTCTGGCAAACAGGCAGCGGCACTCAATCCAATATGAATGCCAATGAAGTTATATCCAACCGAGCCATTGAATTGGCCGGCGGGACTATGGGCAGTAAAACCCCCATACATCCCAATGATCATGTGAATATGTCTCAATCCTCAAATGATACGTTCCCTACGGCCATGCATATTGCTGCGGCCATTGCGATCAATCAAAAATTACTGCCTGCAGTTCGCAACTTAAGGGATGCATTCGCAGTGAAGGTGGCGGCATTTAAAGATATAGTAAAAATCGGCAGAACCCATTTACAAGATGCGGTGCCAATCACCTTGGGTCAAGAATTTTCCGGTTATGTTGCTCAGCTGGATGCCTGCATCCACCGGCTGGAAGAAATTTTGCCAGAACTATATGAATTGGCGGCGGGAGGCACTGCCGTAGGAACTGGTTTGAACACACACCCCCAGTTCGCAGTCAAAGTTGCAGCGCACATTGCCAACATTACCCAATTACCGTTTGTTACAGCTCCTAATAAATTTGCTGCTTTAGCATCACACGAGCCTTTGGTTTTTGCACACAGTGCCATGAAAACGCTGGCCTGCGCATTGATGAAAATCGCCAATGACATTCGCTGGCTGGCTTCAGGACCTCGCTGTGGCATAGGAGAAATAACCATTCCTGAAAATGAACCCGGTTCATCCATCATGCCTGGAAAAGTTAATCCAACACAATGTGAAGCAATGACCATGATTTGTGCCCAGGTTTTAGGTAATGATACTGCAGTAGGAATAGCGGATAGTCAGGGCAATTTCGAACTGAATGTATTTAAGCCCGTCATTATATTTAATGTGCTGCATTCGTTGAACCTGTTGGCAGATACCTGTCATTCATTCCAGGAATTTTGCGCGGAAGGGATAGAAGCCAATCAACCAGTAATCGACTATTATTTACACCACTCATTGATGCTGGTAACCGCACTAAACCAACATATAG
This sequence comes from Legionella moravica DSM 19234, assembly GCF_000423305.1. Lineage (GTDB taxonomy): Bacteria > Pseudomonadota > Gammaproteobacteria > Legionellales > Legionellaceae > Legionella > Legionella moravica. Next base: position 231,876 of record NZ_AUHS01000003.1, read on the forward strand.
GTTATGATAAAGCAGCAAAAATAGCTAAAACGGCTCATCATGACAATACGTCTCTACAGGAAGCAGCCGTGAAACTGGGCTATTTAACCGCAGAACAATTCGCGGAATATGTAAAACCGGAAGAAATGATTGCTCCGCAATAAGCCCATTCCTTTTTATAGACGATTGAATCCTGGCGTATTTAAGCCAGGATTCAATTCTACTCAATATATGGAGTTACATCAGAAAGGCCTGTATCCCATAATTACTGTATGACTGGCAATTGTGGTGCAGCAGTTTGTTTAGGTCCTGGAGTTGATTTTTGGGTGGGCTCTTTTGAAGCATAACTTTTTTGTTTGGCTTGTGGTTCACTTGCGGTTGATTGACTGCTAGGAGTTGAGTTTGCAGTGGAATAAGTTGACTCTTGAGCGCTTTGGCTATCCATATAGCAACCTGACAACCCAAAAACCAAAGAAGCAACACATCCCCACTTCAAAAATTGTTTATTGTTCATATTAAGCTTCCTGCATAAGTTAATAAATTGAAACCAAAATAATAAGTACTTCCGCAAATAATATAGATTAAAAATCAGCAATTAACCACAATAACTATGGATTTTCTCAGCACGACGATGGAATCACCTAATTAATGCTTTAAACCTCTTTCATCTATCGCAACACTCCTAAATGATTGTTACATTGTCATGAATTTAGAATTTCTGTAAATAGAGTATTTTTATGAGTTCCAGGTTCCGAGCTGTTCATATCTTCCATCTGCGATGCACCCACCACCATTGCTCCGGATGAGCCAAAATCATGCGTTCCAAGGTTTGATTGTAAATCAGGGTATTGTTGTATATGGCTTGAGAGTGATCCGGGTGTTCTTGCCATTTAAGGGCGGGGAAAAACTCAATCACATGCTTCCCTTTAGCCTCTCGATAACACGATAAAGGCACCACAGGGCAGCAGTATTTCGATGCAAGAACAGCCAGGCTACGATAAGTTCCAGCTTTGGCACTAAAGAAATCTACTGCCAACCCTGAATTTTTTTCTATACTGGCATGCTGATCGAAAAAAAAGAGCACGATCTCCTTCCTACTCAGTGCGCGGCTGACTAACTTGGGGGCGTTAATGCTGCTGATCAATTTAAGATTCCATTTATAAAAGCGCTGAAAAATCATCTGTTCCAGCCACTTTTTACGAATAGGCCGTCTTATGATATGAATTTTATCAATCAGCGAATCAAAATGAAGTAGCCCTGCTGACACAGCCAACTCCCAACTACCCAAATGGCCCGATAAAACTAAAACCCCTTTGCCCTGATTCACTGCCGCAAAAAAATGCTCAGCACCGCGAATTTCTACTCTGCGTTTCATACTGTCTGTACTCAACCATCCAACTAGCATTATGTCCCTAAGCACCATAACCAAATGAGAGTAAAAAGCATAAAGTAATCTTTTTTTTGCAGCAGGACTGACATTATCTTTAAAAACCCGATCAATATTGCTGGTAATAATGTTTTTCCTCAAAGGAACAATCCAATACATTAATCGCCCCCAAAGAGTAACGCGAAGTTTGGAAAAATCGTAATCTGCCATCATTATGCCTTAAAAATTACCAGCGCTTATAAGACCAAAGCCATTGCTCTGGATGCGAAAGGATCATTTCTTCAAGTCGTTTATTGTAATTTTGGGTATTTTCAAAAATCGCTTCTTGTTTATCGCCGCTCTGAGAACGCTCGATTTCGGGATGTAATGCAATCACATGCTCTCTATTGTTAACTCGGTAAAAAGTTATTGAGATAACGGGGGAATTATAACGCACTGCAAGATACGCCAGACTATTATAAGTTCGTGTATTCTGGCCTAAAAAATTTGCCAGGACAGTATTATTTTCTTTCCAGGACGGTCGAAGATCAAATGGAAAACATACAACCCCTTTTTTGCGAAGTGCTGCACCCACCTTAGAAATTGCATTTTTGTTGTTTATCAGCTTAAAACCGGCTGCTTCATAACGTCGTAAGAAGATGTTATCTAAAAATTTAAAGCGTAAAGACTTTCTAATGCAATAATAAAGGTCTTTATTGTCCTCAATTTTATCAAGAAAAAACAGGGGGGCAAACTCCCAGTTTCCAAAATGCCCAGTTAAAACGAGCACGCCATTACCCTGATTCATCGCATTATATAAATGTTCCAAACCGATAACTTTTACACGCTTCCCCAGACGTTTTTTACAGACTAACGCATATAAGATCCATTCCTTTATGCTTGTCACCAAATGAGAATAATAGGCAATTACCAAACGTTTTTTTTCTTTAGAGCTAAGCGAATGTTGAAATACACGTTCAATATTATTTTGTGCGACACTCTTTTTAATTGGGGTAATCCAATAGACAAACCACCCCATTAACGACAAGGGGAGTTTTTTTAAATCACGTGTTAAAGTGACCATAGAATTATTCCTTCATAACACCATCCAGATAAACCAGTTCACAGATAAAGTAAAAAAATCCGGCATAGAGGGCAGTCTACAAGCAGTGATTTCCAAAGTAAAATAGTACTTGGTTTTTGCCTTGAATTTGAGCTACTATCCCTCTTTTGAAACATCCCATAATTCAGAGAATTAATTGAGCTTGTGTCGTCCTTTACGAATTGCCATGATAGCAGGAGAAGCCTCAGGAGATCTGCTCGGAGCCGGTTTAATTAGGGAATTAAAAAAACATCGCTTCCCATTAGAATTCGAAGGCATAGGCGGCACACAAATGATTATGGAGGGCATTCAGTCCTTCGTTAACATGGAGCGCTTGTCCGTTATGGGTATTGGAGACGTGCTAAAGCGGTATCCAGAACTGTACCTAATAAGAAGACAGCTGCTCAATCAATGGATACACCATCCTCCCGATGTATTTATAGGGATAGACTATTCCGATTTCAATTTATGGCTTGCCAAAAAATTAAAACAAAGAGGGGTAAAGACCATTCAATACGTCAGTCCAAAAGTTTGGGCATGGCGACAAAAAAGAGTTTTTCACATAAAAGAAGCGGTTGATTTGGTTCTGACCCTTTTTCCTTTTGAAGAACAATTTTATCAAAAATATGAAGTACCTGCTCAGTTTGTTGGACATCCTCTAGCTGATGATATTGATTTGGATATGGATACGAAACAAAAAAAAATTCAACTGGGTTTGAATAGCCAGGAGCAACACATTGCCGTATTACCCGGCAGCAGAGCTGGTGAAATAAAATATATGGGTCCATTGTTTCTTAATGTCATTCAAAAAATCTACGCACAGCACCAACAAGTTCATTTTATGGTGCCACTCGCCAATGCAAATTTACAGAACATGTTTCAAAAACAACTGGAGGGCAGGGGTATTAAAGCGAATATCCAAATAAGCACTCAAAATGCCCGAGAAGTGATGGCTGCTGCAGATGTGGTATTAGCAAAGTCGGGCACAACAACACTGGAAGCAATGCTGTTGAAAAAACCGATGGTTGTTGCGTTTAAATGGGGTGCGATTACCCATGCCCTTATTGCGCCACAACTTAAAATTCCCTTTATTTCTCTTCCCAATTTATTAGCCAATCGTGAACTGGTTCCTGAGTATCTTCAATCAAAAGCGCTTGCACAACCTATAGCACAACAGATTCTGCAATTACTGCAAACACCAGAACACCATCAACTCACTCAACAATTTAGAGAAATTCACAAAGACCTGCGCCAGAATGCCAATGAAAAGGCGGCTTTAGCTGTACTAAAGGTTCTTGATGTTGCCTCGGCCTGACTCTTTTTTTAATGAATAAATCTGCCTAAGCCACTCACGAGATGGCATGGCAGGAAAACCTCCCTCTCTAGCCCCTGGTGGGACGTCTTTAAGAACTTTGCTGCCAAACAAAATGTTTGCCTTGCTACCAATTTTTAAATGGCCAATGACACCAACCTGTCCCGATAAAGTAACGCAATCCCCTAATTCTGTACTACCCGCAATACCCACCTGAGCAACAATAATCGAGCCTCGCCCCACTTTAACGTTATGCCCTATCTGGATCAGGTTATCCAAACGGCAAAAATCACCAATAACTGTGTTATCCAGCGATCCCCTGTCGATGCAGGTATTAGCCCCAATCTCAACATCATTACCGATAATTACCCCTCCTCGGTGAGGAATTTTATAGTGTCCATATTCATCGCTTGCAAAACCAAAACCATCTTGACCAATGCGAGCACCAGGATAAACGATTACTTTGTTTCCCATGAGGGTATTGCTGATGGAGACATTATTTTCAATATGGCAATCATCGCCTAGAATAACGCCTTCACCAATATATGAATTAACACCAATTTTACAACGAGCGCCAATACGAGCCCTGTCGCCAATAAAGGCACCATGTTCGATTTGACACTCGCTGCCAATTAATGCAGTTGATGAAACATAAGCTGATGCCGCTATAAAACTACGCGTTTGTTCTAAAGGATAAAAAAGTTGAGCAATCAGGGCATAAGCTTTATAGGGATTTTTATGAAGCAACAAATGCATCTGCTCAGGAGCATGCTCTTTGTATTCAGGAGCGAGTATACAGGCCCCAGCCAGTGAATGTTTTAAAGCCTTCAGATATTTTTTTTGGTGCAACATGGCCAGATTTGTCGATTGAGCATCAGCAAGCGTCGCAATATCAGAAACCATAAATGAGCCCTGAGACTCCTGTAATAACTCAGCCCCGGAAATCTGAGCTAATTCAGCAAGACTGAAAGGTCCACGAGGAGTAGAAAATCGATGTGAATGCATAAGCACCTTTATTAACAAAATTAACGATAGATACCGCGTGTTGAACTATTAAGAAATTTGATAATGTCTTGAATATCCATGTTTTCAGGAAACTCTGATTTAAGCTGCTCAATGGCTGCTTTCATGGTAAGGCCTTGATGAAAGAGTATTTTATAAGCGCGCTGTATGGCAATTCGCGCTTCGGGTTCATATCCGTTACGACGAAGTCGTTCTATATTGATTCCGTACCGTTTTGCCGGATTGCCTGTAACCAAAGCAAATGGAGTAACATCTTTAGTTATCAAACTAAGTGCACCAATCATTGACATACGCCCTAATTTGATGAATTGATGAAGCACGGAACAGGCGCCTACAGTGACCCTATCTTCAATAACTACATGACCCGCAATACCTACAGAATTGGTAAAAATATTATTATTCCCAATGGAAACATCATGCGCAACATGAACATAGGTCATGATGACGTTGCTGTTGCCAATAAGGGTTTCTCCGCCACCTCCGGCTGTTCCACGGTTTATCGTCACATATTCTCTAATCACATTATCATTGCCAATAAAGAGCTTACTGATTTCACCCTTAAATTTAAGGTCTTGAGGAGTGCCACCCAGAATAGATCCAATACCAATATAATTCCGTTCGCCAATATGGGTCCAGCCTTCAATGGTAACATGAGAGGCAATTGTAGTACCCTGCCCAATTCGAACATGCTCGCCAATTATTGAATAAGGACCAATCGTCACATCAGAACCAATTTTTGCTCCTGGGGCGATTACTGCTGTAGGGTGAATGCCCTTTGGAGATGAGATAATAGAACTGGGGACATAGGCATGATCTAACGGACTCACAAGCATGATGTTACCTCCACAACACTATTAATTTAAAACTTAAAGAACTGCGTCAACAGGAAAGAACGCCCCAGATAATCCATTAAACAACAACAGCCACCCATTAAAAGAGTATCAGGGGGAAAAAATGTTAAACAATCGACATGATTTGAAATGGATTCAAATCATGTCCACAAACGAGTTAAGCAAAATAGCTGAATTTAACGAATACGTCACGAATAGCCAACCGCTGATTAAAATATAGGCTATTAGCGGTATTGTTGCCACGAATTGCATCAGGCGAAGTATTAGTCCAATATTGCTCTGTATTAATCCCACCTTGAACCCCAACGCTACTGCCATTTTTTAAATCAAAATGAGTTGCAATCGCCAAATTGGACCCAATAACCAGTGATGTCCACATTCTGTTACTGCTATTCTGAGTATAACTGTATCGGCCTGTTTGCTGGTAGCCAGGAATAAACGCAGTTGGTGTAGTAATCAGAGCTTCATTCCAACTGGTCTTGTAGGTTCCACCTAAAAGTGAAGCAGAAACATCACCAACAAGGCTAAAGTATCGGTTTAAATCCCATGCTGCGCCCATACCTATACGAGGGCCAATTCCGAAATATTTCGCTGCATAATTCATTTGATCGGTCAATGGTTCAAGTGACGTATTAAAGGCATTGGGATCAATAGATATTAATGTTCCAGCATATTGAGCTGAAAATCCCTTTTTAAATTCTGATGCTTTAATGCCATAATAACGAGAAAAATGAACGTAATTCAAAAAATTACTTAGAAAATTTCTGTGTGTTATCAGATCAGCCGTTTGATAGTCGTAATAAGCGCTCACTACTGCACTTGCAGGTCCTATCATCTCCTTCCCACCAGATGAAGCAATAAAAGCAGGATTTTCAAATTGAGATCTTACAATCTGGCTTAATCGATTAACCAGCACATTGCTTTCACTGGTAATAGCTGTAGCCACAGTACCCCGATTTTTTAAATTGGTATAGCTTAAAACGACATCATGCCCGTTTTCTGGACCAAATTGATAACCCAAGCCCAAACTGTAACCCCAGCGTGAATCAGTATTCGTCATCAGTGCTGTTTGGGCTCCACCAACGATGGTATCCGCAAACGGGGTTCTATTAATGCCGTCATCACTTAATGAACCGTATATAGGTGACACATAACCAAAGAAGCGCTTGCTATCATCGTGAACCTCGCCCATGACTCCAGCAAAAGATAATGAGCTATTGGCTACAATCAAACTTAATAAACTGGCTTTCCTGACAAAATGCAACATAATCCTTCAAACTCCTTGTTATTATTAATATTCCTGATCCGGAATTTTCAAAACATAGTATCAATATACCCAAAATGCGTCTACGAATTTTTTAAATAAGGACCATTTTTATATTTTTATCCATTTTTAAATACTTGCTCTGTACATCACCCAAAAATCGGTCATGCCCGTGCAGACGGGCAACCATTTATGATTCATCACGGAAGCAAGATGAGATGACTCCCTGACCTATGTTGGACATCATATAATCTGGATCGCCAAAGAGAAATACTTGTTAACTTGATAGTTCATATGGCCTGAATAATAATTAAATGCTGCTCCAAAATTTAAATTCACTATAAGGTGCATTCAAAATTCCTTTGAACTTTAAGTAGAGTTGACTGCACAATCTGCTCTTTAAAATACAAGGCAACAGTTTTGCATTTTCTCCTCAGATGCTTATAATCAAATCTCTTATCATACAAAGGGACTAACATGATTTACCCTAATATTCTGGCCACCATAGGACATACTCCGGTAGTAAAAATTAATCGCTTAGGTAGCGATTTAGACTGCGAACTCTACGCTAAATGTGAATTTTTCAATCCCGGAGGCTCGGTTAAAGACCGGATCGGGTACGAGATGGTTATTCAGGCTGAACGCCAGGGAAGAATTAAACCAGGGGATACTCTGATAGAACCCACTTCCGGAAATACAGGAATAGGTATAGCACTGGCAGGAGCCGTGTTAGGATATAAAGTGATTATCACCATGCCGGAAAAAATGAGCCAGGAAAAACAATCCGTTCTTGAACTCCTGGGAGCAACAATATACAGAACACGGACAGAGGCTGCATCGCACGAACCAGACAGCCACATTTCCCTGGCAAAAGCACTTCAAGCAAAAATACCCAACTCGCACATCCTTGATCAATACTCAAACCCCAACAATCCTAATGCCCACTATCATGGAACAGCCCAGGAAATAATTGATGATTTTGGTATGGACTTACACATGGTGGTAGCAGGAGTTGGAACTGGCGGCACAATAACAGGCATAGCAAAACGCTTGAAGGAACACAATCCAAAAATCCAGATCATTGGCGCTGATCCGGAAGGTTCTATACTGGGTGGCGGAACTGAAATCAAATCCTATCTGGTTGAAGGAATAGGTTATGATTTCTTTCCTGATGTTTTGGATAATAACCTAATTGATGCCTATGTTAAGACAAATGATGCTGACTCATTCCACACTGCAAGACGATTAATTCACGAGGAAGGATTACTCGTAGGAGGCTCTTGCGGTGCTGCGATGTGGGCGGCATTGCAGGCTGCAAAATCCTTAACAAAGGGACAAAAATGCCTGGTCATTTTACCAGACTCCATTCGAAACTACATGTCAAAATTTGCACATGATGAATGGATGAAACAACAAGGATTTCTGTAAACAATCCAGAAGAGGTGTTGAATTGACTCCAGAGTGGAGTCAATTCAACACCTCACAAGACAATTGATTAAACGGGCTTAAAGTCCATAAATCTGAGCAATCAACAAGCAGATCAGGCGGCTGGACTAGCTGCCCGCATTCCGGGTTTATCCATATAATCCAATAATAGATCAGGATCTACCTGATTCAGACTAATCCACTCAGCCAAAGTTCCAGCTAATTCTTCATTCACATATTGCGCATTACTCATGCCATCAACTTTAATTACCCTGCCTTCAGGTGCAGTTAATTTTGAGAAAAATAATTTGGAGTCGGGAATAATCGTGCTTTGTGACGGCAAAAATTTGATATAGAGTGTTATCAAATGTTCTCTTGTCAAACCTTCCATCAATAAGTTCTTTTTCCATTGCTCATAAGTTCTTAAAATCTGTTTATTATCTGATTTAATCAAATCGATTATTTCGGCAAGAGTACTCTTATCACATTCTTCGTTTATAACTGGCTCAGGAGGCTTAATTGCCAATTGACCTACATAAGCATAATCCGCTTCATTTTTGACTCTAGGATAATAGTTACCCTCATTAACCTGTAAGGTCAGTTCGGCTTTAAACATATGAGACGGGCCATGAGAATATATCTCTCTGAGCCGCAATTCTTTTCCCTGTTCCGTAAAAGAAAGAACAATCGTTATCCCCAGGGCATGGGATAAAGCGCGAAGAACACTAGAAGGAACTGTTGTATCATGCTGGCGCAGAAACGCTTTAGGCGTATTGACATTAAGGCCATCGAAAGCTTCACGGTAATCTAAAGGGTGGGCGTACACTTCATCTATAGTAATTTGGTGTAATACATAGGCCAAACATTCTACCACCTCGGATTTACGCGCGTTGTTAATTAATATTCCCATGCGCTCTGTTGGCGTCAGGTATGCTTGATTCGAAATAAATTTGGGATAATAAGTATAAAAGCGCTCTAATATTTTCTTTAAAGTATGATCATTAACACGGTTAGATTGTTTAAAAAAATCAATAAAAGCTACAGCCAGAGCTTGAAACTGCTTGCCACCCACATTAATAAATGTATCTTCTGATATGACCTGCTTTTTATCGTGTTTTGCAAGAGCCCTATCAAAAAAACTGTTTCTGGCCATGGTACTCTCCACCCCCTAATCTATATGTCCATTCTAATGAATCAATATTAAGGAAATATTAACTGGCTTTTTACAATTTACTGTACTAATTTCCATTAGGAAGCAGTAATTAAAATCAAAACGTCTATTTAATCAACTTCAGTAGATGCGACTCTCACTTTAGAGGCTGAAGACAAGCCCACCACGTAGCGGTCTTAGAGCAATTATCAACAACGCTTGAATAATTTAAAACAGGGATACGTACGGAAATGAAGCATAAAGCTTGCCAAAATCACACGATCATCTATTAAACCATCAGCCCCTGGTAACAGCACTAATCGAATCACACATCGATGGATTAAAGCAAATATGGGCATTCGATCAAACCAACATATCAGAGATAGCTTCAACTGGCTTTAATGCACAAATCAAGTTCCAATTTTGCCGTTCCAAAAACATTTTTAACGATATAGAATGAACTATAACTACAATACATAGGTAAATAAGATCACAATACCTAATCAGGAACTCATTGCCAGACCTGACTTAAGATTGTAACGGAACTGTGTATAGAGAGCATTCTACTGGAAAAGATGGAACGAAAAGGAGAGCGCATGGAACAGTATCAAGATAATGATATAGTCCGCGTCAAAGAGTTATTGAGGCATACAGGCGAATTTATCGCTTATTTTGAACTTGCTGAAACCAAGATGTTGGAGTGGCGGGAAGAAATTGAACAACAAAATACCAAATTACTGCACTGCACTCAATCGCTACAAAATGAGCTGGCCACAATTATCGACTTGTTATCCCAAGCAGGAGTAGCCCAATTTAAAGTAACGGCAGAAAAAGCATTGGTACAAGGGGAGGCCAATCTGCACATATTAGAGCGTAACTGCAATGAATTCGCTCTTACATTTCAACAGCATCAGAACCAACTCACCACGTTAACCGAACAATGTATTGATAAAATTGAAAAAAACGCTACAAAGGCAACGCAAACGATCGTAGCTCAACTGGCTCGATACGACGTTCATCAATTTCATCGCATAGCCAGTGAAAGCTGTGATCATGTTGAACGAGTAGCGAACGACGCAGTAAACAAAAGCAATAAACTACTTAACATGTTTCAGTTAAGATTTGGCCTCTTTGCGGTCTTTACCACGCTCTTAACGGCCTTTGTTATTGTACTGTATCTTAGCGATGAGCTTCCCTGGGAAATGCATCGCCAAGCAATGAATGAGCGAGAGGCCGGAAAAGTACTACTCCAGGCATGGCCCAATTTAAGTCAGGAAGAAAAAGAAAAAATCTTAAATGATGATGGCTTACGGCATGGTTGATACCATTTTCAATTTCATGCATCTCACCGCAACCCTGCTTTTCCTCGTGATAATGTTCCTATTGCTATTTAATTATGTGCCTAAAATGCTAAGGCGATTCAAAATTCAGCGATGGCAACATTCTTTGAATCTGCCCAAACATGCTCAAGTTTTTAAGCAATTGTACACAGAGGTGGATGGATTCTCTCTTTCTCGCCTGGCAAGGCATAATCAGAAGGAGGATGCAATTGAATATACTTATGGTGAAATTGAATTTTTGCCTTTTATAGCTCTGTTATCTTTAGTCAGTCCAGACTGCGACACTGTATTTTATGATTTGGGATGCGGGGTGGGAAAAGCGGTAATTGCCTGTGGTATGGTTTATCCTGTACGGAAAAGCATCGGTGTAGAGATACTTCCGGAGCTTTATTCAAGTGCCTGCGCTCAAATCCAAAAACTTGCTGCCAATCCTGACTACAGGACTCAAACACAATGCATCCAATTTATTAACAGCGATCTATTGGACGTTGATTTAAATGAAGCAACCCTCGTTTTTATTAATTCCACCACATTTTTCGGTACAACCTGGGAGCGAGTCAATTCGATGCTCAGTCATTTACCGCAAATTCACACTGTAATTACAACGAGCAAACCCTTACTAAACCGTGAATTTACAATGATAACCCGTACCAAATTACAAATGAGCTGGGGGATTGTCCCAGCATTTATACATATTAGAAAACTAATTTAAACTAACTGGCTTGAAAACATTGAATAATTTTTTTCCCCGTCTATACTTATAAAACAAAGGAAAAATGTCAGCACCTGCTGTGTCTTGGTAGCAGACTTTAGATCACGCGACAAAACGAGGTGGGTATGATTAAATCGGAACTCATTGAACACATCGCTGCTCGAATGACGCATCTTTCAGAAAAACAAGTAGCTGATGGGATCAACAGAATCTTGGAATTAATGAGTGAAGCCCTCATTAATGGGCAAAGAATCGAAATTAGGGGATTTGGAAGTTTTTCACTGCATTATCGGCCACCGCGAAATGCTCATAATCCTAAAACCGGGGAAAAAGTTGTGACTGAAGCAAAACACAGTCCTCATTTCAAACCAGGCAAAGAACTTCGTGAGCGAGTCGATGCGTCTCGAGCAAAATATCCATTGTCTGAAGAGGATTGAGTGTTCACAAGCTCACAAAGGAATGTAATAGACCAACGGATAATCCCGTATATCAAAGTGATACGGGATCACCAATTCAGATAATATCTTACGTGCGTGGCAAAGTCACACCCGTTTGCCCTTGATATTTTCCACCACGATCGCGGTAAGAAACGGCACACACTTCGCTTGCCTCTAAAAACAACATTTGCGCCACGCCTTCATTTGCATAAATTTTAGCAGGCAACGTTGTAGTATTTGAAAATTCCAAAGTCACATGTCCTTCCCACTCAGGTTCTAAAGGTGTTACATTCACAATAATTCCACAGCGTGCATAAGTTGATTTCCCCAAACAGATAGTCAAAACATTTCGGGGAATACGAAAATATTCAACAGTTCGGGCCAATGCAAATGAATTGGGCGGTATGATGCAAACATCGGATGTCACATCGATAAAACTATTTTCATCAAATGCTTTGGGATCGACAATAGCAGAATTGATATTGGTAAAAATCTTGAATTCATTAGAGCAACGGACATCATAACCATAGCTTGACACACCATAAGAAATGATACGACCGCCATCATTTTCTCTTACTTGTCCGGATTGGAACGGGGAGATCATTCCATGCTCACGAGCCATTTTCTCAATCCATCTATCTGACTTAATTGACACTATTAGACCTCATTGCTTCTAAAAAAATAGAGTTCTATCATAAAAATTGCTCAAACGAAAGTTTGAACTCTAAAAATCATTTATTTTTTTAAAAACCAACCACAATAATTATTCTTCGAGCACCATGGGCATAGGGCATATAATCATTAAATGATTAGTCCCTGTACTATTTACCGGGGTCTGTGAACACAATTAATTTATATTTTTTGCTGCTATTGAGCAAGAACTTGCGAAGTCTGCAAGTAGTACACATGTTCCGATCTTTTTGAGATGGTCATATACGATATAAAGAGTAAACAGAATATCTGGCATTCCGGAGAGCATAAGCTTAATCAGAAATTCATTGCAGCCTGGCAATCGATTTATTTTAGCAGGCTGCAGTAGGTGGATAGGTAATCTCGAGTACTCATCCGCAGAAACAAGTTACGAAACACTGGGAGCCACCTTATGAGAAACCAAAATCCTCTAGAAATAGACTCCTATCTGGGCAGACACGGTATCCGCTGAACGGCCTGTACCCAAGGTAGGAAGATTCACCAATCCAGGAGGAGCAGCTCCATTAGCATATTGTCCCGCTCCGTAATCGATATCATGACGATATTCCAAACTTTCAACTGTATCTTTCCATATTGATATGTTGAATACACCAACAAACCTTTGTTGAGGTAAGTTTAAGGCTAAAGCATCTTTTGACCACTGATATCCCAGACCAATTGAAGAGGGTCTGTTGAAGGCCCTAAAGGTCATACCGACTTCAGCTTGAGCAGCCTGAGGTCTGGCCCCTCTACCATTGAAACTCAAATCCTGAGGTCTAAATGCTTGTGTCGCGCCAACCCATTCAGCAGTGAAATTGTATCGGTCATAGCCTATGTTGCCGTGTACGTCCATTGCCTGGGTTTTTCTTACAGCTTCGTTACCATTAGTAATTGAGCCGAATCCACCGAATGTGGTACCTATAGTAGAACCCGTGCTTTGCATTCCTGCCGCATCATCTATTGAACTAATGTAACTCGCTCCAATTTCACCTGTAACCTCTTGATATTCAAATATATACCCTAAATTCACTCCGCCTACACCAGATTTACCTAAATTAGTATCACTTCTGTAAGCATAGACCGCAGCAAAAGGTCCTGAATCTTCCTGAGATTTATAACCTAAAATAAACGGCCTTGTTTTGGTACGTGCAACATTCATCGTTAAAGGAGAACTGATCATGGAGCTTGAGTATCGACCAAAGGGAACGTAAAGCTGACCCGCAGTAAAATACAATGGAGTTTTATCCAGATTCCCAATATTCACAAAGCCCATATTTAAATTAAAAGCTGAATTATTAATGCGAGGACCTACTTCAGGGGGGCTTTCATCGTAAGCAATAGCAATATAGGCTTCAACATTTTGATTCAGTGCTGCAGCGATATCCAACTCACTTGAACCCAAGGTCAAATCACCATTGGTATTGCCTCTAAACGGGTCGTTAAGAACGCCTACAGGTTCAGACTTTCCGCTCAAGGCTATAATGGGCATATGAGGAACAGGGTAGCCTATACTCTGATAGGCTCTATAAAGACGACGACGCTGTTGCATCAAACGAATATCTCGGTTAATACTCGAAATATTGACGATGTAATCTGAACCATCAAACGCAGGCCTGTCCCCCAAATACGGCGAACTGACGACCGGGGTACCCGCGATATAAGTAACGACTTGATCATCGGCAACAAGCGCTGTAGGGTAAAAACCTATTGACTCGGGATGCGCTTCCGGTGCGTGCACGGTTACATGTGTAGAATAATAATCATTTCTTTTTTTCTTGCCTTTACCCCCGGCAGGAACCGCTTTAGGCAAACTTTTTTTCGCTGCAGGTTTTCTATTACTAGGCTCTTGCGATGTATTCTGTGACACCAATTTTTTTTGTAATCGATCAAGTTGTGTTTGCAAATCTTTAGCCTGATGTTGTAAACGTTGGATTTCACGTTGGAGTTGTTGGTTATTTTCCGCATATAAGGTCGTTGATAAACAGGCCAAAGCCAATATGATTTTCTTAAACTTCATGCGGGGTACTCCTGTTTATTATTTTTACATCAACATCATTTAAGCAACGGATTATATCGTGACAAATTCCAGATGGCTAGGTTCTGTGAGCGAATTTTTAATACGTTCAATTGAACCTTCATTACGAACGAAGTGAAGAAATCCAGAACAATATGTTAGCAAAGAGTCGATCTGGTTTGCTTCTCTCATACTCAAAATAACCTGTTTTTAAACATAAACTATTTGTTGTCCACAGAAGCTAAAGTTAAATTCGAAGCTTGTTTTTAATCCATGCACCGGATTAGCATGGTATTTCAAGCTGAAATTTATTGGTTTTATAAATGATGTACTTGGTTTAAAAGGGGATGAGCAGGCGTCAGGTGTTGTGGTTGAGATATTGAGAATAAATTAATAAATAGGCAGTACGCTGTTGCTAAAAAAGTCCATTTTTAATGGGCTTTTTTAGCAACAATTACTTGATTATGCATTACCTACGTACTTAACACCGAAATATGGTCCATATAAACCATAATCACTGTCAGCAACTTGAGATGCTGTGAATCCATTAACACCAACTGTTTGTAAGGCATTAAAGTAGTTCACTACCTGATAACCACCCTCAAAATTCAATACACCTTGAGCCATAGCATAAGCATAATTTACTCCGAGTTTAGCTTCTAAACTGGGAACAATTGCTTTTTTACTGCCATATCGATCAAATAATACAGCGCCTACAGGTGTACCAGTGAAACCATAGTCAAAACGACTTGTTCCATAAAGAATAGAACCTGCTCCATTCGCTGTAACACTGAATGAATCGGTTATATCGTATGAGTAATCAATTCCAACTACTGGACCAACACCTTTAAAAGCTGTTTTATCATATTGATACACAGAATCAATTCCTGATGGAATTAATTGAGCAGGTGATCGATAAAAATAGGAATAGGCATTATCATTTATGTTGGCATACTGCAATCCACCATAAAAACGCATGTTTTTAACCAAACCAAAATCAGCATGCTGGCCCAGAACAAGATTAACCTGATCAAAATAAGTATCGTCTTGAATACGGTAAGATGAAGATAATGGAGCCGCTAATTGTGAAAAGGGTATTAAACCGACAAAACCATCGCGGTTTGAATCATTTTTATAATGAACCCAGGTCATTGTTGCATCATTACCTGTATTAAAATGATAGGAACCCTCCAGGCGATACCCCCAATCCCACTCATTATTTACTTCACGATAGCCATTAAATGGTAAAGTATCATGTTGATATGCTTTATCAGCATCAAATATTTGACTTAAGTACAGAGCCTGTACACCAATGTCCCACATTCTTGCTTCGCAAGGAACGGTTACATTTCCAGGTGTACATACTGGTCCCATAGTGCCAGCAATTGCAAAGCTGCTTGCTGCCATTCCCAATACAGCTAAAGTCGTCTTTTTTAACATAAATACTCCCTTACGTAAAAGAAAAAAAAAGCCCATCACCTTAATGACGGGCTCTACAATAATTCTTAATTTAATAAGAAATTATACATTACCAACATACTTCAAACCAATGTATGGGCCAGAAGCTGAGAAATCAGTTTCAAAACCACCCAGTGTGTTTCCTATTGTATTATGCATAGCATTGAAGTAATTAAACCACATGTAACCAACGTCAAGAGTTAAGTCACCTTGAGCCATTGCATAAGTGTAATCAGCACCCAGTTTAGCTTCTACTTCTGGAACAATTGCATTCTTAGAACCGTAATTGAAGTTAAAGCCATCATTGAATTTGCTGGTACCAACTAAAATTGCAGTAGCTGCTTTAGCATAAATTCCGAAACCGTTACCAAATACATAGTTCATGTCAAGGCCGGTACGTGGTCCAAAACCACTGAACTCAGAGTTTGCATTAGCTAGGAATACGCCACTGTTATAGCGGTTGTGATCCATTTGGATTCGTGCATACTGAACACCACCGTGGAAACGCATTTTTTTGTTAGCACTGAAATCAACGAATTGACCTAACTCACCATTAACAGCATCCCATTTGATGTTGTGACGATAGTTATCAACTGAACCGAAGAAATAACCGTCGTTATCAGTATCTAAGTGATACCAGTTAACATTGATGTCATTTCCAGTGTTGAAGTGGTAAGAACCTTCTAGTTTGAAACCCCAATCCCAATCATGATTCCAATCTTGGTAATGGTGATAACCGTTAAGATCAACGCTCTCACGGTAACCCCAATTAGCATCATAAACAGGTTGTAAATACAGAGCGGTAATTCCGATATCCCATGCAGTTCTTTCGCAAGGAACAGTAACGTTACCTGGGGTGCAAACTGGTCCCATAGTACCAGCGAACACTGCACTGCTACCTAAAGCAAGAACAGCTACCGCTGTTTTTTTCAAATTTAACATGCTTATCTCCACTTTTTTATTATTAATTTCCGTTCGTTACCAATTTTATTAGTAATCAGCAACAGTACGCATTCTTCGCTCTAATCGAGAGCGTACCTGGATAAATTATCCAGCCGGACTTAAATAAAGTCAACAGTATTGCTGAAATTTCTTAAAAAGTTAACAAATTACACATTACCAACATACTTCAACCCAATGTACGGGCCAGAGGCTGTGAAATCACTTTGGAAGCCTGCTGGAGATGCGCTGTTATGCATCGCATTGAAGTAATCGAACCACATGTAACCAACATCCAGAGTCAAGTCACCTTGAGCCATTGCATAAGTGTAATCAGCGCCAAGTTTCGCTTCAACTTCCGGAACTATTGCATTCTTGGAACCGTATCTTAAATGAAGCCCATCATTGAAACTGCTAGTTCCCACTAAAATAGCTGCTGCACCTTTAGCATAAACACCAAATCCATTACCAAATACATAATTCATATCAAGACCGGTACGTGGTCCAAAACCGCTAAATTCAGAATTTGCATTGGCTGAGAAGACACCGCTGGTGTAAAAATTATGATCCATTTGCGTTCTTGCGTACTGAACACCACCATGGAAACGCATTTTCTTGTTGGCGCTGAAATCAACAAATTGACCTAACTCCACGTTAACAGCATCCCATTTATCGTTATGACGATAATGATCAATCGCATTAGAATAATAGCCGTTGTTATCCGTATCTAAATGATACCAGTTGACGTTAATGTCATTTCCAGTATTGAAGTGGTAAGAACCTTCTAGCTTAAAGCCCCAATCCCAATCCTGATTCAAATCCTGGTAATGTTGATAACCATTGAAGGAAGCAATTTCACGATAACCCCATTCAGCATCGTATACAGGTTGTAAATACAGCGCTGTGATACCAACATCCCAAGCAGTTCTTTCGCAAGGGACGGTCACGTTACCCGGGGTGCAAACTGGTCCCATAGTACCAGCGAACACTGCACTGCTACCTAAAGCAAGAACAGCCACTGCTGTTTTTTTCAAACTTAACATGCCTTGTCTCCACTAAATTATAATTGAGTTCCCATTTTATTGATAACTCACCTTTTAGAGTTGTCAATAGCATGCTTTCGTCGTTCAGGTTCGAAGCATGCAACGATATGAGTATCAGCACTGATTTTCAGGTTGTCAAGAATTTCGATTAAAAAAATGAATATTTTCATGGGGATAACATTTTTTTGGGCACGCAATGTAAATTTTGAGCAGATATTGTTTTTCTGAAATCGACTAAAACCAAACATCCATTGTTTCGTTTTTATATCATTGTATTCGCTTTTTAAAAATGGAATCCATGATAAAATTTCTAAACTTGGCTATTCACCCATTTAAGAACGCTCCCCCCAAATGGGTGATGCCAACAACTTTTTGTATATCGCGCTTTATACATGACCTACATATTTCAAACCGATATAAGGACCTGACTCTGCAAGATTACCTTCAAACCCTCCAAAAGGAATAGCAATTGAATTATGTGTTATTTTGAAATAATTAAACCACATATAACCTGCATCCAGAATCCAGTCGCCCTGAGTTTGCGAATAAGTATAAGCCGCGCCCAACTTAGCCTCAACTTCAGGAACCACCGCATTTTTTGAACCGTAGTTTAAGAAGAACCCATCATAAAATCGACTGCTTCCGACCAATACAGCAGTTGCAGCCTTTGCATAGACCCCAAAGCCATTTGAGAACACATAATTCATATCAATACCAGTGCGAGGCCCGAATCCGCTGAATTCTGAATCAGCATGACTGTTAAACACGCCTCCTCGGTAGTTATCGAGGTTGCCTTTTAGTTGTGCATACTGAACACCGCCATGGAACCGCATCTTCTTATTTAAACTAAAATCAACAAACTGGCCCAACTCAGCATTAACTACGTTCCATGTCAATTCGTGATGAAAAGTTCGATCAGCGATTCCAAAATAACCATTATTTACCGGATTTAAATACATCCAATTTACAGTGAGGTCATTGCCTGTATTGAAATGGTAAGAACCCTCCAGTTTAAACCCCCAGTCAAAACCATGATTCCAATCACTATAATGATTATATCCAGCCACAGGCACAATACTGCGGTAACCCCAGTTAGCATCTTCTATAGGCTGTAAGTACAATGCGGTTAAACCGACATCCCAAGCGGTACTTTCGCAAGGAACAGTTACATTACCTGGAGTACAGACTGGCCCCATGGTCCCAGAAAATGCCGCCCCGCTGCCTAAAACCAGTAATGCGACTGTTGTTCTTTTTAAACTCATCATGCCTCTCTCCATCGAAAATTAGTTAATTCCATTAGTTATAATGCAACATGCATAGCATTTTGTAGCTAAGATGCTTTGTTTTAGTGAGCGTTTTAATAACTATAAGAGTATCTAAAGTGACTATGAAAAAGTCAAGATAAAATAGAATTTATTGAATACTATCAGCAAGATAGCATTATTGGAAAGATTGGATTATTTTTTTATCAACTCAATGACAACACGGCGGTTTGCAGCACGCCCTTCATCGGTATCATTGCGTGCTATTGGCTTTAGTGCTCCAACCCAGGTGACAGACAATTTGCTTTTGGGTACACCAAGCCATATTAGATAGTTCTTTACTGCTTCAGCTCTGAATTGAGAAATGGCATTATTATACCCTTTGCGGCCACTCTCATCAGCGTAACCGACAACTCGAATCACATCGACCTGCATGTCTGCCGCAACATATTGAGCAATTCGACGTAACTGCGCTTTATCTTCATCCGTTAACATTCTACTGTCTATGCCAAAATGAAAGACCGTTTCTTTTACATCGTCATAAGAAAAGGGCAATAATCCGCCAAGACATTGTTGATATTTTGCATACACTTTCTGAAAGCGAATTGGTGAGAGTGCTACGGTAACGCTAAATCCTTCTTCTGATAAATAATTAAAATTTGCCTGATAGCCCTGGGATAAAAAAATCAGTAATTTTAAAGCAGGTTCCCGGCCTAGATAAATTCCATATTCACCGGGTTTAATATAAGAACGGGCAACGACATACGAATTGGTTAAAGAGGGTTTCCATACAGGAGGTTTAGCCAAAACCAGAGCAGGCAAAGATCTTTGCACTTGATCCCATTTGCGCAAAATAAAATGCGGCGGTTTTGTAGCGTATTGTTCAAAATATCCTATTCCATAATCTGGAATAGCCAATGACAATCCACATCGAAGAGGATTTCCACTCATTTTCCATTTTTCAGCTCCCATGGGACTGGCATAATCAATATGTGGCACCGCCATGGCACTTGTCATATAGAGCATACTGCTCATCATACCGGTTAGAATACTTTTGCCTGAAAAATGTCCAAGTGCCATTATTTGCTCATCCCAATGACCAAATTCATGATATCCTTAAGTATCGGCAATGTTGCAGGAATCTTTATTATGCGATCTCTACTTATTAACCGCCCGGATGACTGGCATGTTCATCTCAGAGACGGAGACCAATTAATCCATACGGTTCCAGCAACAGCACTACACTTTGCACGCGCATTAATCATGCCGAATCTTAAACCAGCTCTTACTACCTTACCATTAATACAAAGTTATCGAGAAAGGATAGTCGCAGCTACACCCACCGGTAATTCCTTTACTCCCTATATGACGTATTATCTCAATGAATCGGTGTCAGCTGATGAATTACACATTGCTGCATCAGAGCCTTATATTTTAGGAGCAAAATTGTATCCGGCTGGTGCGACAACCAATTCTGAAGCAGGTGCCAAATCATTAAGGGCACTTTATCCATTATTTGAGGTCATGCAGAGCAATAATCTGGTCTTACAAATTCATGGAGAGGTGACTCATAGTGATATTTTTGAACGAGAAGCATTATTCATCGATGAATATTTAATCCCCATAATCACTAATTTCCCTAAATTGAGAATCGTACTGGAACATATTTCAACCAAAACAGCTGTCGACTTTGTCAGTGATGCCCCCCAAACGGTTGCCGCCACAATTACTCCTCACCATCTTTTTTATAATCGTAATGATCTATTGGCCGGGGGATTAAAGCCCCACTATTATTGTTTACCTATTTTAAAACATGAGAACGATCAACGGGCTCTGCAACTCGCCATCAGCAGTGGAAATCCCAAGTTTTTTGCGGGCACTGACAGTGCCCCTCACGAAACATCAACAAAGGAGAGTGCCTGTGGTTGCGCCGGGATATATTCAGCACCCTTTGCTGTTGCCCTCTACACCCAGATGTTTGATGAGCTTAATCAATTAAATAAACTCAACGATTTTATGAGTGTGCATGGAGCCGAGTTTTATCAATTGCCCATAAACAAAGAACAGATTGAATTGATAAACACCCCTCAAAACGTTCCTGAAGTGATGCCTTTTGGGCAGGGTAAGGTAGTTCCCATGGCTGCTGGACAAACGCTGCTTTGGAGTACCCATGAAGAAAAATAATACTGTATTAAGCACCCATATTAAAGAGAGATTTCGTGGGTTTCTGCCTGTAGTTGTTGATGTTGAAACTGCCGGTTTAGTGCCGCATAAAAATGCGCTTCTGGAAATGTGTATTGTTCTCGTTGAAATGGATTCAGAGGGGCAACTAAAACGAGGAGATAGTTTTTTTGAGCACATCTTACCTTTTCCCGGGGCTGAATTAGACCAGAAATCGTTGGAATTTAATCAAATCGATCCCTTTCAGCCTCTGCGTTTTGCAGTAGAGGAACAAGTTGCTTTAGATCGATTATTTCAACCCATCTTTGCTGCCTTAAAAAAAACACGCTGCCAAAGAGCGGTTCTTGTAGGACATAATGCCTGGTTTGATTTATTGTTTATAAAGGAAGCAATTAAACGAACAGGGGTAAAATCCCCATTTCATGCATTTACCTGCTTTGATACTGCAACACTGGGTGGTTTAATTTATGGACAAACCGTGTTGGCAAAAGCAGCTCATGCAGCAGGAATCCCATTCGATCCTCAAGAGGCTCATTCAGCCATTTACGATGCGGAAAAAACAGCCGATTTATTCTGTGCCATGACCAATCAATGGCGTACATTGTCGATGTTGTAATTGCACGGTTTAATAAAAATCCGGGAACTTGTCTCATCATAAAATGAGACTAAGAATTCCCGGATTAAAGCGCATTATAAAGAGTCTGAATGTTCAGACAGATAAGCGGCAACACCTTGAGGAGATGCTTTCATACCGGCATCACCTTTTTTCCAGCCAGCAGGACACACTTCTCCGTGCTCTTCAAAAAATTGAACGGCATCTACAGTACGAATAATTTCATCAATATTTCGGCCAATTGGTAAATCGTTAACAATTTGAGAACGAACCATTCCATTAGTATCAATGATGAATGCACCACGGAATGCAACGCCGGCAACTGGATGCTCAACGCCATATGATTGACAGATGCTGTGAGTCATATCCGCAGCCATAGTATAGCGTACAGGTCCAATACCGCCATTTTTTACTGAAGTATTTCTGTAAGCATTATGAGTAAAGTGCGAATCGATAGAAACTGCGACCACCTCAACGTTTCTGCTTTTAAACTCTTCAATTCGATGATCAAGAGCAATCAGCTCAGAAGGGCACACAAAAGTAAAATCGAGAGGATAGAAAAAAACTACACCGTATTTGCCTTTTAAATGTTCATGTAAATTAAATTTATCAACGATCTCACCATTTCCCATTACTGCCGCGACAGTAAAGTCTGGTGCCTTACGCCCAACTAATACACTCATTCTATGATCTCCATTGCAATACGTGAGGTTGCCCTCACGCTATTATTGTCATTATGCAGCAATCGCATCACGTAACATGGGCTCTAGTTCACCTTGCTGAAACATATCAGCAATGATGTCAGAACCACCAATTAATTCACCTTTCACATAAAGTTGTGGAAAAGTAGGCCAATCAGAAACCTGGGGTAAAACCTGACGAATATCCGGATTAGCAAGGATATCAACATAGGCAAAGTCAACTCCACACGCTTCAATGCACTGGACTGCGCGAGCAGAAAACCCACATTGTGGCATCTTGGGTGTTCCTTTCATGTAAAGCATAATTGCATTTTCTTCAATTTGCTTTTTAATTTTATCTAAAGTATCCACTTATGCACCTTTTTAATAAATAAATCCCGCCAATTATGGCGAAAACCAGACAAGGTCGCAACTAATGAGTCGCATTTGCATTATGATGCAGCAAATCAACCATACTGGCAACCTGATGCTATTTCATAAATAAAGAGAGTTATTTGATAAAATAGTCAATTTGGACTAATAGTATACACCAAGTTTACAAAAAATAATAATCAAATGCTCTTTCAAGTACATTGAATATCGCATCCATCCTGCTACACTAATCGCTTTATGAATCGGAGATAACAATGACATTTACCCTGCCCCAATTACCTTACGCACTGGACGCTTTAGCGCCGCATATATCAAAAGAAACTTTGGAATACCATTACGGCAAACATCATAATGCTTACGTTACCAATCTAAACAAACTGATAGTCGGTACCGAATTTGAAGCGATGAGCCTTGAAGACATTATCATGAAAGCAAAAGGCGGAATTTTTAATAATGCAGCCCAGGTTTGGAATCATACATTTTATTGGCACAGTTTGAGTCCCAATGGTGGCGGAGAACCCAAAGGCAAACTGGCTGAAGCGATCAATAAACACTTCGGTAGCTTCACTGCCTTCAAAGAACAATTCACCCAGACAGCAGCGACAACCTTTGGTTCTGGTTGGGCATGGCTTGTCCAGGATGCAACAGGCGCTATGAAGATAGTCAGCACCAGTAACGCTGCTACGCCTATGACCGATGGGTTAACCGCTTTATTAACTTGTGATGTATGGGAACATGCCTACTACATTGATTACCGCAATTTGCGCCCCGATTACATTAATGCATTCTGGTCTTTAGTCAACTGGGATTTTGTAAGCAATAACATGAAATAATGATAAGGACGAAAGGGAGAAATCATGGCTTTAATTACGACCTACAATCCGATGCCCGTAACCTTTACCCATGGTAAAGGAGTTTGGCTGTACGATGAACAGGGAAAAGAATATCTCGACGGTTTAAGCGGAATAGCGGTTTGTGGTCTTGGCCATGCACACCCCGAGGTGACGCAAACAATCCAGGAGCAGGCAGCTAAATTATTGCATACCTCTAATGCTTTTCATATTAAGGAGCAAGAGCTGCTTGCGGCAAAACTTACCGCAATGGCAGGAATGGATCAGGTGTTCTTCGCCAACTCAGGTGCAGAAGCGAATGAAGCTGCCATTAAATTAACCCGTCTTTATGGACATAAAAAAGGCATTGAAACGCCTTCTATTATTGTAATGGAACGAGCCTTCCACGGGCGAACAATGGCTACTTTAACTGCATCCGGAAGCCGCAAAGTTCAAGCGGGTTTTGAACCCTTGGTACCCGGATTTATTCGAGCACCATTTAATGATCTTGATGCCATTCATACTATTGCTGCCAATAGAGAAGATGTAGTCGCAGTTATGTTAGAACCCATCCAGGGTGAGGGCGGAATTTATCCAGCGGAGGAAGGATACCTGCGCTCATTAGCCCAACTTTGTGAACAACATGACTGGATGCTTATTTTAGATGAAATCCAAACAGGAAATGGCCGTACAGGAAAACTGTTTTCCTGCATGCACTATGGGATTCAACCGGATATTTTAACTACGGCCAAAGGACTGGGTAATGGGATGCCGATTGGCGCCTGCCTCATGAGTAAAAGGGCTAATGACCTGTTTAAACCTGGCAATCATGGTTCAACCTTTGGCGGAAACTCACTGGCATGTGCTACAGCATTGACCGTATTGAATGTAATTGAACGCGATAAACTCTGCGAAAAGGTAACAAAAAACAGTGGGCTGCTTTTGGATAAACTAATTAGCAATCTCGGTGAGCATCCTCATGTCAAAGCCATAAGGGGCAAAGGCTATATGATAGGTATAGAGCTGGACAGACCCGCCAATGACATGCGTGCTCTCGGCCTTGCCAATGGAGTTTTGTTTAATATAACCGCAGACACTGTGGTCAGACTTTTGCCGCCATTGATTATCAGTGAATATGAAATTGATGAGTTGGTCGATCGTTTAACTCGAACCATCAATCAATTTACCGGGCAATTATAGCACAATCTCCTCACCGCTTTAAAAATACCGTTCAACTCTATTCTTCGAATTCCCGCGGCTTTGACCGCGGGATCCATTGCTTACGCTCGGTTGTTCTATACTCCATGACCAAAGACAGGAAAGTATAAGAAGTCCTTAGAAACTGCCACATTGATCTAATGAGCCCTTTTTCAGAGCAAGGCATAGACAAGAAAAATGCCCCAGGTAACTGCGGCATTAATACCAACAACAAAAATGGCCGCAGATGCCAAGTCTTTTGCGAGACCCGACAAAGGATGATGTTCCAAGCTAATCCTGTCTACAGTGGTTTCAATTGCTGAATTTAGCAACTCAACAATAAGTAGCAGTACTACTGAGCCAATCAAGAGTATCAATTCTACCGCGTTATTCCCAAGAACAAAGGCACAAGGAATGGCGCAAGCTAAAAGAACTAATTCAAATTTAAATGCCCACTCATAACGAAAAGCATATTTAAGACCATTCCAGGAGTTTTTAAATGCATTATAAAAATGAAGAATTCCTTGTACCATTTAGTTGAACACCCCTTTATTTTGCACGCCACCAGAACTGCCAATCATTTATTTTTTTCCGAACGCAGCTGGTGCAAATGCTGACTTATTTCGATAGCGTTATTCGTAAATATCCAATTTATACCTCGGTTTAACTCCCTGTACAAACTGTTTTTGGAATTAACAAAACCGACTCCCGAAACTTGATTGGCTTCATTAAGTTTTTTTCTTTTCTTGTTAGTTAAAAGTAAATAACTTCCCATTACGCCACCGTAATTTTCCCGGATACTTAACTCACAAAACTGGTTGACGTTATTATGAACGGCTACCAATAATAAGGACTTTCTTGGGAACAGCGTCAAAGAATCAAAAATAGACGCCTCTAAAGCCAGTAAATGAAAATCTTGGATGGGTGACAATCCCTGTAGAGTGTTCATCAATGAACGCTCATCCTTTATTGGTGATTTTAATTCGATAAACAAATGCAGATCTCTGCCGTACTCGGTGATCACCTCGGCAAGTGAAGGAATTTCTGGAACTAAAGAGCGTAAATCATTAAACGTCAAATCAGTAATAGTCACATCATGACCCCACAAGCGATTGAGGGTTCTATCATGATTCACAACAAAGACACCATCTGCCGTGGCATGTACATCTAATTCGATTCCCCAACACCCGGCATTTCGTGCCAAATGAAAAGATTCATGAGTGTTTTCGATGATTCCTTTGGTATTATTGTGAGCGCCTCTATGTGCAATGATCTTCGCTTGATCAATGTGCATTGACTGTGGCTTCTGTCGTGGAACCACAGCAAAGCAACCATCCATCATTTTTTCCGTTAACGTGAGTAACACCTTATAAATCCCTAGCTTTTGATGGTAAAGATTTTCATTTTATGCTGACGGGGATTAAAAGGCAAAATAGAACATCACAACAAAATAGATAAAAATCAACTACACTAGATGTATCAAGAGATTGGGTATTTTTCATAAGTCCTGCGAATCATAACAAGGAGTGTTTAAATGACTGTAACTATAACAAAACATGGAATGGAATTAATAAAAGATTCTCTGCTCAACAAAAATACTGCCTTTAGCACTGAAGAAAGAGATCGGTTTGGATTACATGGCCTGCTTCCCTCAACTATTGAGAGCCTTGAAGAACAGATTGTTCGGTGCCATGACGCTTATCACTTAAAAGAAACACCCCTGGAAAAACACATCTATTTACGAGCTCTGCAAGATTACAACGAGGTACTATTTTATCGTTTTATAATTGAAAATCTCGAAGAAATAATGCCCATTATTTACACTCCGGTAGTCGGTTTGGCTTGTGAGCAATTTTCACATATTTATCGGCAACCAAGAGGTCTATTTCTAAGTTACCCAGTTCGGGACAAAATGGATGAGATTATCAAATCGATCGCCTCATCACGAACTATAAGCGTTATCGTCGTCACAGACGGAGAGCGGATACTCGGCTTGGGTGATCAAGGAGCAGGAGGATTAGGGATTCCAATTGGAAAATTATCACTTTATACCAGTTGTGGTGGTATAAAACCGTCTGAAACGCTCCCGATCATCCTGGATGTTGGTACCAATAATCAGGAGCGCTTAAAGGATCCGGAATACATTGGCTGGCGGCATGAGCGAATTACAGGAAAGGAGTATGACGATTTTGTCGACCAATTTGTCCAAAGCATTAAAAAGCATATGCCCAATGTTTTATTACAGTTTGAAGATTTTGCACAACAACATGCTTATCCATTACTCGAACGCTATAAAGATCAATTATGTACCTTTAATGATGACATTCAAGGCACTGCTGCGGTAGCTGTCGCAGCGATTATTGCTGCAACGCGTGTTGCCGGTACGCCCTTGAAAGACCAACGCATCGCACTGTTAGGTGCAGGATCTGCAGGTTGTGGAATCAGTGAACAATTAGTACACGCCATGATGAGTCAGGGCTTATCTGAAGCGGAAGCTCGTTCTCGTTTTTATTTAGTAGATAGAAATGGCCTGCTTCATGATGGCATGGCCGATCTATTACCGTTCCAAAAAGGATTTACTCAACCCTTGGATTCATTAAAAAGCTGGAACGTACACAATTTAGAGCAAATCAGCTTAAACGATGTCATCATTAATGCAAAACCAACGATACTTCTCGGTGTGTCTGGACAACCCAAACAATTCACTGAATCGATGATCAAATCAATGGTGGGTTATTGCCAAAGACCTATTATATTTCCATTATCAAATCCAACATCCCGTGTAGAGGCTATTCCTGAAGACTTGCTGCATTGGACTTCTGGAACTGCATTAATTGCAACTGGAAGCCCATTTGATCCAATAGAATTGAACGGGCAAAAGTTTGATATTGCTCAGTGCAATAATTCATATATATTCCCAGGAGTGGGTTTGGGAGTTGTTGCAGGTAAAGCCAGAAGGGTCACTGATGATATGATGATGGCAGCCGCCATAGCTTTAAGTGAATTAGCACCTGCAGTAGAAACGGGTGTAGGTCGCCTTTTGCCTGAACTGTCATCAATCAGAGAGGTCAGCAGACATATAGCCAAAGCCGTAATCAAACAAGGCATCAAAGAAGGACATATAAGTGCAATGAATGACCTTGAAATTGATAAAGCCATTGATGCAACAATGTGGACGCCCCATTATGAAAGCTACATATAACAGGGTTTTTCAAGACTGTTGGACGGATGGTCTGACAGTCTTTTATACACCACCTCAACCGGGTTTTGATAAAACCAAAATTCCAGCGGCTTTGTATCCGGTAATGAGGTAATGCGCTGCTGATATCATGGTAAGTACACAGTAGAGCGAGTTGGCGTTATTTTTAGTATTAACTATTCCATTAGCAGGGCGATCTGTGTAAAAATAATGCTCTGTTACTACCCATTCTTTTGGCCAGTTTCCTATATCATATCAACCTATTAATGAGACCCATTTATGCCCCAAATTACCACTAATCTGAATCGAGCTATTCTTGATTTAAAGAATGGAAAACCTGTTGCCATTCCAACAGAGACCGTTTACGGATTAGCTGCGCTGATCAATAAAGATAAAGCGATTAAAGCAGTTTTTGCCATGAAGAACAGGCCATTGAATCATCCGTTAATTGTTCATATAGCAGAAGATTGGGATTTGAATGAACTGGTAGACGAAATCCCGGAATATGCACAAATATTAATTAATACATTCTGGCCTGGACCTTTAACTCTGGTATTCCGCGGCAAAGAGAACCATATTAACCCCTTAATTACTGGCGGCCAAACCACTATAGCCATAAGATGTCCTGCACACCCGGTTGCCCAAAAACTATTACAAAAACTGAATAGCCCTATAGTTGCTCCATCAGCCAATCCTTTTGGCAAAGTCAGCCCAACAACGGCCTTACATGTAAAGCAATCCTTCAAAGATCAGGAGTTATTAATTTTAGATGGTGGTCGATGCCGCGTTGGCATTGAATCGACTATAGTGGATGCAACCAATCCTGAGACATATCAAATTTTGCGCCACGGGCTCATTGATGAACAAGCGATAGCCGCTGTTGTTCCCTCTCGTTACGCTGCCAAAGAAACCAATATTCGAGTACCTGGCAAATTAGAGAGTCACTATCAACCGCAAAAGAACTTATACTATTTTAAACAATTTGAAAAACTGTCCAGCTTTTGTCAAAGAAGAGAGGGTGATGTTTATGTCATCGCCAGCAAACAACCCGAGGGTGTAGAAGACGAGCTGTTTCATCTTCTGGCAGACAATCCTGAAAAAGCAGCTTATGACTTATATTACCAGCTCAGATATGCTGATTCTTCCCATGCCATCTGCATCGCCATAGAGCTTCCACCAGAAACGAGCGAATGGGAAGGCGTCAGAGAACGAATTTTAAAAGCAGGGTTACCCTACTCAAAATAAAAAAATATTGACATAAGACTCTATTTTGCGTAACGTAGCGCACTATGCCGAGGTGGTGAAATTGGTAGACACGCTAGCTTCAGGTGCTAGTGGGGGCAACCCCGTGGAGGTTCGAGTCCTCTTCTCGGTACCATTGAGCAAGTTTAAAACACTTCTTAATGATTCGCAAGTATGCTTAAAGCATTGATTATTATTGAAATAATACAGACTTCGTCTTCTCAAATCTTTCTCAACTTTTCGTTATTTTTCATATTGATCTTCCCTCAAATAGCCGGACACCTTGTTTACGAGATATAATCTTATCAACAAGGAGTAATCATGGTAAGACAAGTTTATACAAAAGAGTTCAAAATTAAAGCTATTGAACTACTGGAATCAAGTAATAAGCCATTAAGACAAGTAGCCAGAGAGCTTGGTGTAGCAGAAAATAACCTATATAACTGGCGCAAACAATACCTTCTCAAACAAGAGAAAGTATTCCCCAATCAACCTCAATTAAATGAAAAAGACTTAGAGTTAAAGCGATTGAAAGCGCGCGTAGCGGAACTGGAAGAAGAGCGAGAAATCTTAAAAAAGGCAGCAGCGTTTTTCGCCAAGGAAGGCCAGCGAAATACGCGTTAATAAAAGAACAATCGGCTTTCCATCGTGTACAAAAGCTTTGTCAGGTATTGGGCGTATCCAGTAGCTCCTATTATGCTTGGTTAAAAGGTTCTGAAAGCTCACGCATACAAGAAGATAAACGTTTAGCAGTTTTATATTTGATATAGCTAACTTTATGAGCGAGGAATTTAGACGTGAACTATTAAGTTTATTTCTTCAGAAAAACAAGGAGTTCAAAGATTTTAAAAAACTTGAGCATATATCAAGAACAATGAGCTGGTCTGGAAGTAGAATGCCAATTTTAGAGAGAGAAAAGAACTATCTTATGAGTCTTTTACCCTTGTTCAATTCAGTAGAACTGCTAGAGCATAAGGCTTATGTGGAGAAGCAAATAGAATATATAGTTGAATCCATTGAAAACGAGAAAAAAAAAGGACTTTTTAGAAAGCAGAGATTAAGTGAATTCAATTTAACTAAGGAATCTAATGAATAGCACCACAAATAAAAATCCTAATAAGCAGATCGCTTCATCTGTCGTTTCAGCCATGGTGGGGAAGCCAGCTATATCTGCAACAAGAATGACAACAGGCGATCAATATTTTGTGTTTGCAGTCAAAACTGCCGACGCAGAATATGTTATTCGAATGACTGATACCAATCAAAAAGCAAAATTTCTCTCCGCAATCTATTGGCAGGAAAAACTATTACCGCTGGGAATACCTCTTGCTAAATTTATTGACTCAGACTTAGAGGGAAAACATTCGCCTTTTCCTGCTTTGCTTATGATGCGCCTACCCGGTGATGACTTGTGTAATGTCTATTCAAGTTTGACAGATATAGATAAAAAAAATTTAGCTACTCACATGGCAAAAATTCAGGCAACTGCCAGTACACTTCCTCTAGGCATAGGTTACGGTATCACTGATAGTTATGAGCATGTTCCAGAAGAAAGGTCTTGGTATGATTTTTTGCTTAATCGGTTACATTTATTTAAAAATATTATAGCGAAAACTGGTTGTTTTGATCCTGAGCAAATCACAAAAGTAATTACCATTGCAAATCATATGAAAGATGAATTATCTACTGTAACTGCGATACCTTTTTTGTGGGATGCCAGCGAACGTAATGTGATTGTCTCTAACGGTAAGATCACCGGGATCGTTGATGTGGATGATATCTGTTTTGGTGATCCATTATTTGTAATAGCATTGACGCATGCTGCTCTAGCACTTGAAGGCCTCGACACCTTATACACAGATTACTGGGAACAAGCATTGCATCTGGATAAAAAAGCCCAATGTCGCCTTAAGTTTTATCGACTATTTTATGCAGTTGTATTTATGCGTAAACATGCCATGCAAACAACCAATAGCAAAAAAGTAATGTTCGATACAGAAAGGCTTTATAGGATATTTCAACAAGCCTTGAAAGAAATGGAGAACAACTTACACTAATAAATGACAACAATATGCGAGCCTCAACCAAAATTAATACTTCTATAAGTATCAGTTATTCTGGCTGGTTCAGAAACAATTTCTGCAACCATACATTAATTTCATCTAAAAGGTCATTAATTTTTTCAGGTAAATTAAGTTGTTTTTGAATTGCTCCTAATCCACGAATATGCCTAGACCAGAAACCCTGTAATCTTTCCAGGCCTAAGCTAACAAACATAATAGGTAGCATCATCCCAGTACCGCGTTGAGTAAATGTGGTGTGTAGCGTGCCTCTCAAGATAGTTGGGTTTAATAAGCCCGGCTCCCAAATCATTAAAATAACATCATGATAGTCCTTCATGCGGCTATTATTACTACCTTTCGAAATAATCGTTTCAAGTTTTTCTGAAAAAATAGATTCCACTGGATAAACCATCATCGTAATTTCACCAACAAATAAAGGCTTCCCTTTGTATTCAAAAGGACGAAAATCTTTTTCATTTGGGATGACTTGATCACCAACCCCAATATCAATGTGAATCTTATCTTTCATACCGCCGAAGAATACCTGTAGTGTTGCGCGAAACCCGGTGTAATCCATATGTGGTTGAGACAATACTTCCATGGAGTCCCATTCAAAGGAAAACGCATCATCAACTGGCGTAGCAATAATATCAGAGATAGCTGCTTTTACTGTTGAGAATTCACTGTGAATTTTTGTCATTAAAAAATCAACATCTACTGTTTCTCGTCCAATGGTAATGTACTGTGCTAATAGCAATCCGCCTTTGAAAATAAACCATTCTCGAAATGCTGAGTTTGCTAACCTAGCTAAAAATCGTTCCAGCAAGAGTTGTTTCCACACTTCGTTGAAGGTTACTGATTTTTCTTGAGCGATTGTTTTAAGTCGAGCTTTTAACGCGGCTTCATTCATAGTGTCATTGCCAGAAGGTAGGATTCAATATTGACTCTCATTTTCTTTGCATAAGTCCGAAGCTTTTCAATGTCTATTCTTTTTGCAAGAGGTTGTTGAAGGCTCGTTCTAAGCGCCTTTAATGCTGTTTCTTTACTTAAGTATCGAAATGCATCAAGAATTGTACGCTCTTTATCAAAGATTGGAACAGCTGTTCCCTCTATATCTATACTCGTTTTGCCTAATGTATAGTTACGCATGCGCACTACTTTTACAGACGCATTTGCCTGATGGCGTGTCCCATGTCTAATGGCTATCCAATGCTGTCTTGGTATTTCATCTGTAAGCTCATAAAGAGCAAGGGCAGAAGTAAGGCAAATCACTCCATCCTCGGTATTTCTAACAGCAACTACTAGATCCTCCCACTGAAAACTAATCATGGTAGGGGCCATTATCCCACGGTAAAGCCCTCGACCTAGTCGCTCTATATCGCCTGTATGTATATAATAAGCAAGCTGTTCTGAACTAACTCCACAAGCTTTAGCCTCTTTGCTTGTGAAGCTCATTGCAGACAGCAGCTTCTTTAGTTTTTCAAGTGCAATTTTAGGTTTCATTCTATTAATTTAGCAATTGCACCCACAAACGTCAATTGGGTGCAGTTACTAAATTAAAAACGGGGAAAATTCATAACTGATCGTATCTTTTCGTAATCATTCAAATCAGCTATCATACGCAATGTTGGGTAAGATCTTGGGTAAGCTTTAAGTCCTAGCCGTTACAATCCAATAAAATCAAGAGATTAAGAAAAGGTTCAAGTCCTCTTCTCGTACCCTTACTTTAGTTCGCAACAGTTCAATTAAGTATATAACTCCCTGATTTATATCGTATTTTGCATAATCATTTTAATTAATGTCAGCCAATAGTGTTTGTGATTGAAATTAAAGCCGCCTACAACTGGTTGAGCATGATCCAGATGGGGGAGTAGTACATGATTAATATTGGGCCAAATTAAATCATTCAAGAAAAATTGGCCATCATGGGCGCATGCAGGACGAATCTCATTTAGTCGGTCATGGAATGAATCAAGCCACAGGGTGGGTTGTACAGACCAGGAAGCCGTTTGAATCACCGGAAAATTAAATTGCTGTTTTTCTACTGTCTTGATGAGCTTAGGCCATACTCTTGATGTGAGTTCTTCTCCACCCACTCTAGCCCGGATAGCAGACAACATCACCCTTTGCATTTTTTCAGATAAAGAACGGTACCATGAGTAATTTGTTTTTTGGTGTTCCCCGTGCAAAATGCTTTCCAAAACAAAAGAAGAGCCATAGGCAGTCTGCGACATGATTAACGCATTTGTTTTATTGCGAATGTCTTCATGTTCAGTTAATAAACTCAAACATTCCAATCCGCCTCGACTGTGGGCACAGAAAATAAAATGTTCCCGGTTTTGACGATGCTTTAATTGCTGATACATCATCTGAACATTGTCTTTGTAGGAGCCCCCTGCTGTTTGTTTCATTATAATCGAGTCGTAACCTAATCGTCTTAATAAATGAGCAGGCTCTTTAAGACTTTTTAGCAGGTAGCGGCCTAAATAACCTCTGACAAAGACAATCGTGACGTTTTTATTTAATCCATCAAGTCTTTTTTCCAAACTCTTCAATCCCAAATTCCAAATATCACAAAACTGGTGTGTGATGTTTTGGGAAGCATGAAGCTTCAGGTCAGGTGTGCTTGGAAAATGACTCAAATAATTATCAAATCCCTCCGGTTTCCATGGTTCTTTAAAAGCCATCAGAAATATCTCTTCTCTAACTTAGATACATCTTGAGGAAAAACGACGGGTGGACGAAACACCAGAAGATAACGATACCAAAGGGGCTGTGTTTCCTCTTGATTGCTTTTTCGATAGAGCTCTTGCCATGGCATTGCCGGGTGACGGTGATGAGTCAGGTTGTAATTGAAATTAAGAAACAATGCTCTGATCAACCAAGGCGCTCTGAGATTATAAGCACCCTCAACGACATGAATGGGAGTGTGTAAATGATAAACCCATTGCAAGGTAGACCACGAAAAAGCAAATGCACCATAAGCCAACAAGAAAGTCGACCCATGCCAAGGGCCAAAAAATACAACTAAAGCCCAAACAACAAACAAACACCCTCCTTCAACGCGCATGCGCAACCAATCAGCACGGGTAAATTCCTCAAACGCGGCAGAATAAGTATTAAATCGTTTATCACGAGCTATTTTTTCAGCAAATGAATAGGGAATAAAAGGCGTTATCATCGGGAACAGGAAACACATAAACCAAATTCCGCCTAAAATGGCAAAATAATATCGTCCTATTTTTCCCCATTTACTTTCATCATCGTGAATGAATTCTGCTCTCTCAGCTTCGGTACGGTTTCGGCGATGATGCCCCCAATGTTGTACTCTTAAGAAAGTGGCTGAAGTACCAAAAAGAGTAGAAGAAAGGCATCCTATTAAATAATTCAATTGTTTATTGTGATGGGCATTTCGGTGGCAAAATTCATGCACCATTGTAAAAACCCCTTGCATGAGCATACAAAATAAAAATACTGCTATTACTCGTACAGCCAAAGGTAAGGAATGCTGATCAATGGTATTCAATAGAAAAAACCAGGCCACAATTTGCAGAGATATCACAATCAAATTCATAGAACTATAGCGCCCTAAAGAATCGTATTGCGGCTCAACAGGACTCACCTCATCGATGCCTTCTACCTTATAAGTTCCTTTCATTTTATTTATTTACACTCCATATATGTTGTATTAATGTTTTTCCTGGGCGTTGTTCTGCGTTGGCAAACCTCTTTGGCAACTCATCCCAACTGATATTGCTCTTGCGATGATGCTCTTGATGATAGTTAATGTTGTAAGGCCAAATAAAAAACGCGCCCAACCAACTTGGCGCCCATGAACAGCTACCAGAATCTGTATCAGTTGTTCTTTGTGTATGTTCCGCAAAGCTGCGAATCTTCTGCAGCAATTGGGTGACCGTTAAATAAGGAAGAAACCATAAAAACAAGACGTGCATTATTGCTGTCGGCCAATAGTGATAACCAAAGCCAATCACTGCGAAAAGGAACATAAACTGAATATAAAGGTCGTTATAATATTGGGTAACAGGCAGATTTATATCGTTATTACTGGAAGTTCGATCTTTAATAAAAAGCCACAACATCCTGAGAGAATTCCAAAGCAATAAATCACCTAATATCTGTTTAAGCAATAAACGGGTGCTCAGTGCTTGATAGTTCCATGGCTGATGTCGATATAAGTACCGCTTTTCTGGATCATTTTCAGTTCCCAAATGCTGGTGATGGCTAAAATGTAACGAACGATATCCGTGAACCGGCATAAAAAAAGGGACTCCAGCAAAGCAGTTAATAATAAAGTCATTTAAACGCTTATTTGAGGAAATCAGGTAATGCACTCCATCATGGTAAAGTGCTAATAAGGCATGTTGCCGAGACGCGATAAAGATGATGCCCAATGTAAAAATCGCAGGATGCCAATATCTTATGATGAGCGTCATCGCCAATGCTATCAGTGATATCTCGGTCACTAATGCCCCAAGGGTTCGGACATTTAACAATTTTTTTTGTTTTTTTGCATATAAGTAATACATTGCGGTCAATACAACAATGGCAGCCAACAGAATTCCAGAAACCACGTCCAAAACAAAATGCTGCTTGGTCAGTAAAGTTGACAAGGCTAGCAAACAAAACCAAACGAAGTAAAAAACAGAAATTTTGCGCCAAAACGAGGTGACTTCTGGTGGCCTTTTTTGACCAGCAATCATAAACGCTCCGAGGGCGATGGATAATGGAAGCGCCACATGCCCGGAGGGAAAAGCACACAAAATAGTGTCTTTAGCTTGTAAATAAGCTAAAAAAGAATATTCTGGAGCCGAAATCCGCTCAAACAATCGGGTTGGAACGAGAGTGTAGATCAGAACATTAATTACCCCACAAGCCATAGCACTATAAAATACTGAAGAAAAACCTGGCTTACCTCTGGCAACCAAAATTAAAACAGGAAGCAGGAAAAAATAACTCAAGTATATATAAACTGACTGCGGAATCATGGGGATGTATTGATCAAAATTCAGTTCATTAATTACAAAAGGTTCATAAATGGGATGATGCGATGCCAATGAATAAAGAATTCCCGTTATCAGCGTATATATAAGAAAATGAATGGTGTATTTCATAGCGTGGCAACCTCCACATAAGGCACACGATCATCCAGGTCTTCATGGTTATCGTAATCGACCAAAAAAAGGCGGCCAGCATAGGGAATGCCAGGAAACTCAGCAAGAAGCGAGGCACGTTCATCACGCTCATGTATTCCAGTTACTAAATGAGTGAACCCCTGACTTCTGGCGCGCCGCAAACAAGCGCGGAGCAAAACTCGATGATCCTCGATGCTGTCAGAGGCCACAAAAGCCATGTACACGCTCTTAATATGCTGTCCCGCCTTGGGAAGGCCATAAGACAAAAAATGGTTAAGCATTGGTCTTAACCACCGATAATACCCGCCATAATGAATCGGAACTGTCTGGCGAAATGAGCTTTGATCCCACAGGGCAGCTACCGCTTTTATTTTAGATCCCTGCCTTAAAATTAAAAAATCGTCCACTTTAAAATTTGGAAATTTTCCAGATGTAAAATCAGACTCGGAGTAATAGGGGGCTAATTGCTGTTTATTTTCATTCAGTTTCGCACAAATCTCTGGTAGCGTATTCAAAGAACCACGCTCCAATTCAGGACAACGCGTTAACTTCCTCATAGTAAATAATAATGGGGTCAAGACTCTGCCATAATCGCGAAATCGGGGAAATCCTTTGTAATTTGAGGCAAGAGAAGTTAGTGCGCGCTGATTATCGTCACCAATGACGGCGGTATAATAGGGTATTGGATTGTCATGATGAAGTTTTTTTAAAAACCGATTGGCTTGCAACAAAGCAAATCCATTTCGTGATGATTTGGCAATTCGAAAATCGGCCAGATATCCTGTTTCTTGTACCTGACCATTGACCTGACTTAAACGTGTAGCGCGTATACCTGATACTTTGATTGTCCCATCTGTGGTGCCAACAAAAGTCTGTACCTTGTCGCCTTGAGTTTTACCGATATTAAAGTAATTGGGTTCTCGTGCAAAAACCAGATCTACAGCCCCCTCCATTGGAGTTTTCCATAGATGTCTTCTGAGCAAAGCTTCTTCATCAGGTCCTGCTAAATCAAATTTCATGAGCGATTCTCTCTGCTAAATCAATTGAATGGACCAAGGCTCGAGGCTTGACATCTCCTGGCCGTTGTCCAGCCCTCACACAAGCGTCATAATAGCGTTGAGGCAAATCCGGGCAGTAACGAGATTGAACCGGAGCAAGTTGCCCCAACTGACGACAATAGTTGTAATGAAAAGATTCTTGTAATGCTTTTTCTACTTTATTGGCTAATTCCGAGTCATGAATGCTTTGATGATACAGAGAATAACACGGTGTTTCTCCCCATTGAGGTAGCAACAGAAAAAATGAATCATCAGGAAGATGCTTATCAAAAACACTTTGCACAAAACGTTCAGATAATTTTTCCCCACACAGATCACTCATTGCGTCACCCCTCCCTTTAAATTGAATACATAGAGGGGCTGTAACTTCAACTACATCACCCAAGCCATACCGTACAAGACCGTTCCCACTTGTTAACAGGACTTTGTATTGGCCTCCAACAGTTAATTCGTCCGCCAGATAGCAACGATCATTATCATCTACAAACTCCAGAAAATGAGAGGTTAAAGCAATGACAGGATCGGGTTGTTCAAACAAAGGAATACTAATCACTCCTTCTGTGGCCATTAAGCCCTTAAATTGTATTTCTATTCCGGGAAACAGTATTTTTAATTCCGGAATAAATCGTTTCGCAGCAGCATCTCCCCAGCAACTGATAATTTTTAAATCTGGCCATAAATCCTGAGAACAGATCCCTTTTGGTAAATACTGCATTAATGAAATCAGAAAAGAAGGGCTCCACACTGAAATAAACCGTAAATCCCTGTACCCGGCAAGTTGTTGGATACTCTTGTTTTGCCAATCATCCAGGGGTAATTGTGACACAGCTTCAGATGTCATCGCCAGGTTAGGCCCGATGAGGCGTTGAGAAAATCTGCCTAAATACTCGCTATCATCCGTAATGCCTATGGGTATATTGCCCTCAGTGTATTGCTTTGTTCTAAGCATGGGGCTAATGGACCAATATTGGGATCCTTTCATTAATTCGGGTCTATTCGTGAACAAATCATACATCCAGGCAGAAATCGATCTCCTGAATTCATTCAGAAAACGATGATTGTATGGAATATATTTTACAGGCCCCGAAGATCCCGAGCTTGTTTCAAAAAACAGAGTTTTATCCGTACTAAGCACATTACTCTGACCTTTTTTAATTGCTTCAATAGGTAATTCAAAATCTTCATAATCCTGTTTAGGTACCCGATCGCGAAACTCTACAACGCTTTTTATGGATGCATATCCATATTTCTTACCAAACTGGGTATGTTGGTTACGCTGCAAAAAATCCATTAAAATTCGCTCTTGGGTTTCACGAGGTTCCAGCATCGCCCGTTTAAATTGTTTAGCGGCAGGTGCATTCATCCGTGTCCACAAGTAATGGCGTACAAATTTTTTATACATTGGAAACATCACTCTCTTTTTTGAAACAATAGGTTTGTTTGACCTTTTGTAAAGCCGCCTGGGCTGCTCCCAAATTATTTTCAAATGAAAATTCTGTGAGACAAACTAACTCGTCACCTGACAGATATCCGGGATTTTTTTCAAGGAAAAAGGCAACATGAGGATTTTTAAGCTTTCTTTCCGGGGGCTGAGCAATTGATTCGTGCAAACACTCTCGAGGCACAAAAGGACGAACTAATCCATTCGAGTATTCATCAGGAAATTTAATCAGCCCAAGCGTATCGATAAGTTGAGTCTCAAAAGGGGGCGTTTTTTTATCATATCGAGGATAAAATTCTTTATAAAATAAAGGTAAAAACATATAAGTTCGATATCCGCTGGAAATGAGATACCAATATAAAGGAACATCCGGTTCTGATAGCTTTAAATAAGCCATAAAATGACTCCAGGTTTTAGAGAGAACCCCTGAGCCCCAAAAATCTTTTTCAATGATGGTATTGCCACTGAACACCGCACGAACGGGTTTCCCTTGAAAGACCAAATCGTACAGCATCATGGTTGTAAAGCCTTGAATGGTGCGGTCGTGATCTTTCATTAACAAGACCCATTGTTTTTCATTGAGATCCTTATCAAAAGTCTCTCTATCTGTTTTAGAATAATATTTTATGAAAATGTCATACAACCGTTGTCGCGTGTTGTGATCGCACTGCTCGACCAACTCAACAGAACCGTGTAATTTTCCTTCTTCTATATTTATTTCTGATATCATAAATTTAACTCTCTTTCGAACACACTAATGGCCTCGTTGTCATCAAGAGTTCCATCAGCTGCATTCTTTCTTAGCGATATAATGTGTCGACCTAACAAATCCGCATTGGTGTGTAAAAATTGCGGGCCGAAACGTTCCGTTTGTTGTCCTATTTTTTTTAAAAGGCGTACATCCTGGAGAATAACGTGTCGACAATACGCGCGAAGGATGGGTTTACATAACATTTTTGGCAATGGTAAATTCCAGGCAATATGAGTGGTCACGTTGACGATACCTTCATCTTGCCTGGTGCACTGAGAAGTAATGAGAAAAGCTCTATTATTTGAAAAGGTATAGTCCACCCGAGATATGGACGGCAAATAAAATGCATCGGTATGGCGCATTTGAGTGCCTTTGGGAAAAAACAATCGGGGACCAATTCCGGTGAGTACCGGCTCATTCAAAAATTCAGCTTTCACAGAATGTGAATCTTTTGTTATACGGGCTTTTACCGCTGTAAGACTACCCTTCCTGAATAAACCTGGATGGACGTATACAGTATGCGGAACATCTAAAAAATTTTCTAAACAGGCAACAACAGACGCTTCAAATTGGGTATGCATAAAGAAATGCCCCCATCCTTTTTCACCGTAAAATGGAAAAGAAAAGGGAGGGGATTTAGGGGGTGAATGACCAATGTATACCCAAATATGTTCTTCTTGCTCGAGGGTGGGAAAACTGTCTATGGATAAGGTTTTGGATTTAAGGGGATCATGGTCGCATAAAGCCGGCTGGGAAACGACTTCCCCTTTCCCATTATATCGCCATCCATGATAAGGACATTCAAGTGTTCCCTGTTTAACGCATCCATTTGAGAGCCTCATCCCTCGGTGTAAACAGTGATCAACCAAGGCCTGTACTTGGCCGATTTCATCTCGGAATAAAACTAAAGTTTTTCCTTCGACAACACGACGGATAGGGGCTTTTTTGACTTGCTTTGAGGTTGCTGCAATATACCAACCATCGAGAAAAACATCCATTTACATCACTCCATGTAGGCTGGAATCCCTCATACATCGTCAATCGAGCAGTCATTTTAAGGCATTCCTTTATAAATCCAGTCAAATTTAGCATATTATTCAATAAAAATAACTTTTTTCAGAAACAGAAATTATTTAATCAGACGTGCATCATGTGTCTATTGAACAACGGCCATGGATTGACCAAAACGAACGACGCTCTCGGCCTTTAATGCTTTATCCCATAAAACATCTTCACCATTGGCAAACAACATCACGACTGTTGAACCCAATTTAAAATAACCCATCTCTTCACCTTGGGCATAAAATTTTTTGATATCAATTTGCGAGTAATCAAAATGTTGTGTTTTCTTGCTGCGCTGAACCACTCCATGCCAACTGGTTCCAATAGCGCCAACAATGGTGGCACCCACCATAACCATAGCCATAGGCCCTGCCTTGGTATTAAAAAAGATAGCCAGTCGTTCGTTTCTGGCAAATAATTTCGGGACTACTCTGGCCGTTGTTGGCTGAACTGAAAATAATGCCCCGGGAATATAGGTCATGGAAGTGAGTTCTGCATCAATGGGCATGTGCACTCGATGATAATCTTTCGGTGATAGATAGATTGTCGCAAATTGCCCCTGGGCAAATTCTTTGGCTGTATCGTTGTTGCAAGCCAAAAGCTCTTGAACTGAATAATAACGTCCTTTGGCCTGAATCAGTGTTCCCTGATCAATTGCGCCTATTTCGCTGATACACCCATCAACAGGCGAGACAATATCTGCTGCCGCCATGGGCCTGCATTCTGGCTTTAAATGACGGATAAAAAACTCGTTAAAACAGGAGTATGCGGTCGGATCTTCAATAAGCGCTTCACTCATATTGACTTGATATTTTTTTACAAAACGCTGAATTATATAATTTTTTATTGGAACATGCCGTATATTGGCCAAAACACCTGCGAAGCAAGTAAGTCCTTGTTTAGGAATAATATATTGAGGAACCGTTTTTAATAAATCAAAAGACATACACCTTACCCACAGATCTTGGAGAGATTCAATAATAACCTAAAGAAGAGCTGCTTGTCACAAAAACAACCCTTCTCATCACGGCTGTCCCATTAAAAATATGACGTCTTTCCGAGCGTAGCGAGGAATCTCCTGCAAATTGGCACAATCTGAATTAATGCATTAATTATCATTACCTTTTAAATCCTATGTTTTTACAAGGAATTTAATGATGTCATCAGAAGATGTACCTGGATTTTTATATCATTTCGACTGATATGATTTTAATGGCGGCATTTTAATGGGATCGTGCAACCTTGCAGGAGATTCCTCGCTACGCTCGGAAAGACGTCATATTTTTAATGGGACAGCCGTGCCCTTCTCATCCTGAAGAATCGATAAACAGTATTAACCTCCAGCGCTATCCCATTCATATAACTAATGCAGTGGGATCTGCTTTGATATCCTGTTTATGAGAAGGTTCAACTGAGTGCTCTTTTAGACAGGCAAAAATATGAGTCTTGTGCTCTCTTGGATCATATTGGGTAATTAACTTGCATCCAGGTGTGTTCTGCATTTCAACGCTTTTACTAATATCAATTTTTATTTGAGTAATTAATCTATCAAATAGCGCTGTATTCATTGTAGATGAATCTGCCCCATTGATAAAAGTCAAAGCGACAGCCTTTGCATGACCATATTTTTCACAATACCCTTTGACTTCTTTTCTCCTGGGAGGTGATCCCCAAAAATTAAATCGACTTAATCCTGCTTCATAGTCTTTTATGGCTTCTTCTACTATGTTGTTGAATCGATCATCAGGTAATTTATCTACCCAATCATACAACGTACTATAAAATAAGCCTATTCCATCTGGATGATATAAGTGAATAAATCGAGTTTCAAATTTCGCAAAATTAACCGCAGCTTTAGTGAATAACGGTATGTCATTATCAAAGGTGCCGTTTCTGACTGCATTACTAATACTAGGTAAAGGCAGTGGAGGAGCCTGTAGCATGATTGGAGTAAGATATTGAATTAGATATTTATTTAATGCCCCTGTTTCTTCTCTACCAGAACTTAAAATATATGCCAGACGATTATCCCCGCTTTGGTTCATACTTGCGGCCAAAAATTCTTTAACCGGCCCTGATCTGTGACGATAAGACAGGCTTTCGAGGGTTGGGGTATAATATCTATCTATAATTTCGGTTATGTACAAAGCAAGTTCTTCGGGTTTGATCGTATTGGCCCAATCAAACAGAGCGATATTGTATTTTTTTATCACTTCCTCATGTGTATGAGGTAGCAATTCTTTTTCTGCTGTAGATCGAATGGAATCTTTCATCATTTCATCAGTAGTTATCAAATGAAGTTGGAAATTGGCATGCTCTGCCAAGTGCTTTAATTGAATCGCTATAGGATTAAATTCTGCTGCATAAGAACTGGTGTGAAATAGTTTTTGTCTTAAAGCCAGATTATAGGACTGGTGTAACTCATTTAAACTGTTACAAAAAGCCAGGTTGTCTTCCTCTGTCAGATCGTGCCGTTCTTTACAATAATAAGTTTTGACGATGTTGTATAAACCCTGATAAAAACCAACCAGCATCAGGATGCCTTCACGAAAATGACTTTCTTTATCAACACTAATCATAGGCTCAATGGCATCAATAGATAATTGAGGCATGGCGCCAAACAACTCCCATGCAGTCGTTAAGCTGTCATCTGAAGTATTTTTACCTTCGACTTCTACGATTTCTGGCTGAACAACGCATACTTTATCAAGAAGTCTTTTAGTCAAATTAAAGGTATTGTGTAATAGATCCTTCACAGTAAGAGCATAAGCATCACGCCATATTTGATGATAACGGTGTTGTAATTCATTTATATCATACTTCAGACTTGCATCATCTTTTTTGTATAAGGTCTCATTTTGAATGCTCATCCAATCAACAATACCTTTAAATATAGAAGGTTTACTGTATAGCGTAGAATGGGTTGAATCGAGAGCAACACCATTTCCGTTATTTTCACATCCCATATAAAAGACAACGACCCGATATAAATTATCATAATGCTTTTGATAAATGTTCATCATGAAATCAACAAAAGACATGACGTTTGTCTGGCTATTACATAATTCAGGGAACTCGGTCTCGTACTGAATACGAAGGTTCACGTCTGTTGCGTCTAATGAAGTATAATTAACCGTCATGTCACCAAAAAGGTCTATTAAACGTTTGCGCACCATTTCAGGTTGATAGGTCAATAAAGCTT
Source organism: Legionella moravica DSM 19234 (assembly GCF_000423305.1). Classification (GTDB taxonomy): domain Bacteria; phylum Pseudomonadota; class Gammaproteobacteria; order Legionellales; family Legionellaceae; genus Legionella; species Legionella moravica. The sequence goes on from NZ_AUHS01000003.1 coordinate 276,308, forward strand.
TCATTGCTGCAACAAATTTTTGCTCATGGGCGCGTGGTTCATGAGCCAATTGCTCAAATTGAGTGGGATCTGCAAATTTTTTAGGAAGGACACTCTGAAGTATTTGTGAGGGAACCGCGCTTGGTAGAGTTTCCTGGCCGGGATGCCTAAAAGTCGGCCAATGATAGGGTTTAGAATCCTTTACCTTCGGGAACGTTTCCCAATCTCGAACCGTGAGATCGATTCTCTTCTTGGGGACACCAATTATTGGCCTTGGCTCTTTCATGTAAATGGTGAACCAATAAAAAAACATGTCAAAATCAAGATCCGCCGATTCATTATCTACGAACCCCATTTGATGTGCATGTGTATCATCATCATCAAGAAACCATCGACCAAAAAGAATCTCCATGATATACTTTTCAATTAAAGTTTTTGTGCTGGGAATGACTTCTTCTTTTAAAGCGAGATCAATTGGGACAGGTTCATCAGCAAAATTAAAACTCTTAAATCCTTTGATGCCTATGGATAAAGTACCCACCAATTTATCGTTTTCATCAAAAACCAAACGCTCTTCGGCTGAGTTTTTTCCTTGAAATAGTCGTTTAAAAAATGAGGCAGCAACACTGATTTTAGCCAGCAATTCAGGATAATTATTTTTCGGCTCCAGTCTTTTATAAAAAGCTAGCTTTTCTATGCCGTCTTCAATGAAGGTAACACGAGTAATTACATGGGAGCCATCTTTAACAGCAGATCCAGCTGTTAACTCTTTTAAGTTGCTCTCCCTAAGCGCTTTCTTAGGTAACCCCATATATCAAATCCTTGAATGCTAGTCCATCATCTTATGCATCATATTAAGCAGAAATAATCAAGAAGTTCAAGAGTATTTTTAATACAAAATATTAATTAATGGTTTTTAAACGCCAGATTTAAGGTAACTTGTTCATTTAATATAAAAAAATATGACTTAAAAAGGGGGGAATTGAGTCTGGCTTGGTCTAATCGATGAAAATAGTGGGGCAGATTCGAATCATTACCCCACTCACTTGATTTACTTTAATTTAGGAATTTCCGAATCAGGGCATTCAATAAGCGATTGGACTTCCTTATCAAGAGTTCGTAGTTTTTCACCCGACGTGGTTTGATTAAAAAACCAGTAATTTCCTGTATGTCGTTCTTTAATATCATTGGCTACGCCCAAAGTAAGCGTCGTGATCACAATATTCGCAATAATCACCAAAATTTTGTGTAACCAGGACTTCATTTCAGGATCAACTATATCCAGAACCTTTTTTTCTGCCTGTTTTATTTTTGATGTTATATCCGTGCCTGGTTGTGTAATTCCTTCAAAGGCAATACTGTAAAGAGCTCTTCTATAATCTTCATCAGCTCGTTGCCACTTACTCACTTTATCTCTATCCGTTGACGACTTTCTAAGACGCTCATGAACTCCTTTACATTGTTCTTCAACCTGGAATATTACATTTCGAAAACGAAGACCATTCAACGACTCTGCTTCACTGGCTAGTGCTATCACCTCATTAGTAAACCGAAGATCCTGCATTTGTTTCACGCAAATAAACCGTTTGTGCAGCTGCAACGCAATTGAATACAAATTCTTATCTGTAATTTCGAGCAGTGCTTTGCCTTGGCTCACAACCCCCTTTTGCACCCCTTTGTAAAGTATGTTAACAAGCGTTTTTCTTTGCTCAATATCTGCAATTTGGGACAATTCCGGCAGAAATATACGCAGTATTTGTCCTTGATTATTTTTCTTTAATACCCAGCTGTATTCTTCAGATGAAGTAATTCCTGTTTGTTTTAATACACGGAACGAACTACTAAGATCATGCAACTCTTCCAAACTCAATTTGGTTAATACGGATTTATTTAAACCGTACTGTTCAAATTCATTGATATAATGATGCAAGATGGATTTTTGCATATGAATTAAAGGATTAAGGGCATGCTTTCTCAGGTCTTTTATGCTTATGATTCTTTTTGACTGATCCAGGGCAACCAAAGTCGTAGCTAACATGGGATATTGTTGTGTTGCCTGAACAACCTCCGTAAGCTCCTGGAGTGACAATTTCCCTTTAGCCCAGAAGATTAAGCATAGTTTTCTGCAGTCGCTCTCTGTTAAACTGTTTATATAACTTAATTGCTCTAATTTATTTGGATCTTTATATAAGTCTGGAGCATCCTGAGCGATTCCTAACTCGAGCAACACCTTAAAAGCACGATAATAAGCTTCTTTTGATAAGATTAATTGCACTAATTCCAAATCATACTCTTTTGCTCGCAATTCGGGCAATAATTTGATTTGTTGTGGATCCCACATCAAAGCGCCCATATCTTTAATAAATTCATGATCACGAAGCAGATCCTGGTTTCTTTTGAGGCTTTTTTCCTCATAGAACACCACGATCATCTGTAATAAATTTTTATTCAATCGATAATCATCTGTCAATTGAACTGATTCAAGCTCCTTTTGTAATCCATCTTTTTTATGCAGTAAATCCCACATCATATTGGGTGAGATGAACAAGTTATATGCCAAGATCCGTTCACGAACTCCATTGGGTTTTAAATGAGTATCATTCGATTTATCAAACTGTATGTAAGTGGATAGGGCATCAACACATGGAGCACCAAGATCAATTTCTCCAGTTTCCGCCTTAATTACATTCTTTAGTTGATATTGAATAAATGGATAATTAATTGGATCCAGTAATGATTCAAGCTCATCGCCTGCTTGAGAAACTCTAAGAACGGTTTCCTCTGGTTTAAGGTAGGGTTTTAAATCAACACCAGACAACAGAGTAACGACTCGCTTCTCAGGAGCCAAGTGCGTGTTATTCATTAATCCCAAAAACCATTGAGATGGGTTATCTTTCCTATAAATTAATGTCAACCCACAAGGTTCCTGGAGATCGTTAAAATAAGCAAAATCATGGCGTGCGATTTGCTTTTCATAATGAGCAAGACTTTCACCAGCTAATTTAAACGGTTGATATGGAGGGCCAAAAATCAGGAATAAATTGGCAGCAGAGATGGTTCCCGGGGCTAAATGAGGCACTTGCCCTGTTGATTGCCACTTACTTATAAATTCACTTGCCTGTTGTTCAGTACCAAGAAATTTAGTTTCAGATGAAAAAGTATTATCTCTGATCCTTAGCAACCATTCCAAATCAAAAGCTTTAAAAATTTGCTGTGCATTTCCTTGAACCCAATAAACCATGCTCAATACTCTCAAAACTACAAATTGTGAATATTATAACCAATTTTATACCAAAATAGTGTTTTTTTTTGAAATATATCTCTGTACATGATCAAAAACCAGTCATATACAGAGATAAAAATCAGGAGTACCCCTAAACTAAGCCTTATGCATGGGGCAAACTACACCCACTTCAGCAAATGCATCAATCACCGGGCTTTTATCCAGTTTTCTATCTAAAGCAGCCTGAATGACACCACAGGCAGCAAAATCATAATAAGCAATTGGCGACCAATAATTCATGTTCGCATCAACCATGATCTGAAATGCTTTTTGAACAGACCAACCCGGTTTATGAGCTAGCAAATAAAATGCCTTATTAAATACCCCACTCGTCATATGAACATCCAAAGCATCCGTATATTGTGCCGCATGTCCTATAGACCTGCCGTCTTTAGTTGGATCATCCATATAACGTAATGGTTGACCTCCTTTTACTGCTTCACGCCCAATAGTCCAGTCTTCACCGTCCCAGTACCATGGATAATCTTGCCTTAAGTAATCTTGAAGGGCTATAGCAGCCATATCTGAAAATGATTCGTTAATGCCACCCGATTGTCCTTCATAAAATAATCCTGAATTGATGGCAGTAAAATTATGCGACAATTCGTGACCTATTACCGATTGAGCAGGAGCAGTTAAGTATTCATCTCCGTTACCAATAACAATTTGCTGATGAGCCACAATTAATCCATCAAGACTGATGGTTGGAATCGCAAATGCATTATCCATATCACCAAGATGGGTGTAAGCACGTAATGGCAAATCATCACCAATTGGTTTTTTAACGTCATAATGCTTTTCATACATGTCCAATGTCTGTTGAGCAAAATACATAGTGTCATTCACGGGTGAAAAAGCATAATTGACAGGTCCTGTTGCGCCATCTGCATAGTTTAAATAGAGATTGCTTTCATCGCAGGCATATGAAAAGACAGGGATATTAAGCATTGATTCAGCAAACGTTGTAATTGGAAATACATCGTAACCCAGAGCAAGATTTTCCAGGTTCATCACTTTTAAGGAATCATTTTCAACGCTACACATACCATCCTTGACCGATACATCAAATTTACCCAAAGAGGGTAATCCTGGCAACGCATTCCCATGCTGAAACATACCGCCACGATAAGGAAGAGGAAATGCGTTTCCACCCAGACCTTGACCAATACGTTCATGACGAACTTCATCCCACTGTTTTAATATCTTGGCTGTATTCGCATCAATTAAATAGTTAGGTGCTTTGATGTGTTTTTCTTCACTGTTGCTGTAATAAGATAAATGATAAGCGAGATGCGCTTTGTTATCCGAATCAATAAAGATAACCTTGTTCATTTTTTTAAATTTTACCGGATGACTTACTGATCCCAAAATTGCTTGCTCAATTTCTTTCGCTGAAAATGCACCCTTGATACTGCTAATGTCTTTTTCAATTCCAGTCACATTTATTCCAGTTACTGTATCCTTGCTTCCTTGTTTTGAATGATAAATGACTTGATAGCCCCAGACAGGAATGCCCTTATACATCAACTGATATCGAGCATGATTGGCGCTGGCTTTTGCTTCGTCGCTCAGTTGGAGTTTATAGTCGTTTTGCTGAACAGCCACTGAGTTGATAACTCCCTGTTTAAAGGAATGCTTTTGTTCAAACTGAGGCAACGATTTATTTGAATCACCCCAGACCATATTTTGTGAGACAGCATGGGCCGATGAGGCTACTGTTGAAATGACTAATAATGAAGCAATCCGTTTTTTCATAATATCATCCTGATTTTTTATCGAAATTCCATCCTGCTATAAATTCGTAACAAAAACAATCAAAACAGTTAATTACAGTTATATTGTTCTTTTTTTACACCTTGGATTAGGCTTTATGTGCATCTGAAGTGATTAGTTTATTTATGCTTTTATTGATACAATTCAGCTAATTATGAATAAACTTTGCTAATATCAGCGCCTCTGGACTCCTCATGCAGCATGATATCTCCTGAGGCCACAACGATGCCCACATTTCACTCCATTCAAGTTGACTAAGTACTGTAAGTCATCGTTGTTTTACCTTTAAAGTGCGCCACTAGAGAGGAACTAATGAACTACAACATTATTGGGGCGGGTCGTTTAGGCAAGAACCTGGCCATGGCATTATCCACTTCCCGAATGCTCGTCCTTGATTCAGTGTGCAATCGTACGTTTAAATCAGCGCAACAAGCCTGTAGTGATCTGGGAGTGGGCAACGCAGTTGAGTCATTAAATCAACTACCCCAAGCTGATGTAACCTGGATCACATGCAGTGATGATTCAATTGAAACCGTAGTAACTCAATTAATACAAGATTCCGTTCTAAAGCCCAATAGTTTTGTAATTCATTGCAGTGGTGCATTAAATTCCGAGTTGCTTAAACCACTCAAAATGGCTGGATGCTCTATAGCCAGTTTTCACCCACTCAAAGCGTTTAAAACAGGATACCTGGATTCTATGGCCTTCAATCAAATCGACTGTGTTGTTGAAGGAGACCCCGATGTTTGCGAATGGTTAAATGATATTTTTAGTTCTTTAGCTGCACGCGTTATACCGATTCAACCTGAAGCAAAAATAAAATATCATGCTGCTGCAACTATTGCCTCAAACTACTTAATTACTTTAGCCAGTGCCAGCGAAGAATTACTTCTTCAAGCAGGAATACCCCAGTATCAGGCACGCGCCATGATCTGTAACCTGATGCAAGGCAATATTAATAATTTGAGCAACACCAATCCAATCGACGAATCATTAACCGGACCCTTATGCCGTGGAGATACTCAAACACTATCTCTGCACTTGAAGACCATCAATAATCCTATGATTAGAGCGCTTTATAAAACAGCAGGCTTAGCGACTTTATCCCTGACTAAGCTATCTCAGGAAAAATCAGACTTCATTAAAGAAATGTTTGAAGTTTAGCCAATGTTTCACGGGAAACAGTGGCTATAAATTAATAATCAATTAAGCCTGTTCTGCTACCGTGACCTGTAAATGAGTCACATTCTGTAGCCCTCGCGGCAAACGATTTCCCCGTCGACCTCGTTCCCCTTTGTAATGTGCTAAATCAGCACCTTTAAGAGTAAAATGACGTTTTCCAGCATGCACCGTTAAAGAATCGTCTTCAGATAATACCTGAAGATCAATAATATATTCTTCTCGTGACACCGATTTGCTTGATGGGATACTAATTAATTTATTACCTTTTCCTCGAGATAGCTCTGGCAATTCCTTAATGGAAAAGACAAGCAATCTTCCCACGCTGGTTGCGCAAGCAACAAAAATATCATCCTTATTCGGTAAAAGTCGAGGTGGAACGATACGACTGTTTTGAGAAAGCTTTATACATGCTTTTCCGTTGCGATTTTTTACATACAGATCGCTTACTTTAGCAACAAAACCATAACCCGCATCGCTAGCTAATAAAACTCGTTGATCTGGCTCTCCACCAACCAACGCTTCAAAAGTCATGCCTTCAGCAGGATTCAATTTACCAGTGAGCGGCTCACCTTGACCTCTTGCGGAAGGAAGAACATGGCCGGGTAATGAATACACCTTACCCTCGCTATCAAAAAAGATGATTTGCTGATTTGAGCGCGCAGGAGCCTGGGCTTTAAATTCATCACCCGCTTTATAACTCAGATCGGTACCCACCACGTCATGACCTTTTGCTGCTCTAACCCAACCATTTTTTGATAAAACAACCGTAATCGGTTCGTTAGGTAAAATATCTTCTTCTTTTAGAGCTTGTGCATCTTGTCTTACAATAATTGGAGAACGACGTGAATCACCAAATTCATCACGATCTCTGATTATTTCTTGTTTTACTAAAGCCTTCAAAAGCAACTCACTGGCTAAGGTAGCCTGGATACTATCTCGTTCAGCACTAAGCTCTTCAAGTTCGCCACGCAATTTAATTTCTTCGAGTTTCGCCAAATGACGCAGTTTCATTTCTAAAATTGCTTCAGCCTGCCGCTCACTCAAATTAAATCGGGCGATTAAACCTTGCTTGGGATTCTCATGTTCTCGAATGATGGCGATAACTTCATCTATATTTAAATACGCAATTAACAAACCTTCCAAAACATGAATACGCTCTAATACCTTTTCAAGTCGGTACTCCAATCTTCGTCTGACTGTTGTAACACGATATTCCAACCATTCGGTCAGAATTTTTAACAATCCTTTGACACGTGGCTTACCATCCAAACCAATCATATTAAAATTGACTCGATAGCTCCGCTCCAAATCAGTTGTAGCAAATAGATGAGACATTAAAGCGTCGACATCAACTCGATTTGATTTGGGAATAATCACGAGGCGCGTGGGATGTTCGTGATCAGACTCATCGCGTAAATCCTCAACCATCGGTAATTTTTTCTGCTGCATTTGCACAGCAATCTGTTCTATCACTTTAGCGCCAGAAACCTGGTATGGCAAAGCAGTAATAACAATATTCTGCTTTTCCTGATTAAAAATAGCTCGCATTTTAATCGATCCATTTCCTGACTCATACATTGCAGTAATCGCTTCTCGTGGCGTAATGATCTCTGCTTCTGTTGGAAAATCAGGGCCTTTTATGTGTTCATTAATTGCGGCTAAATCAGCATCAGGATTGTCTAACAAATGGACACAAGCATTGGCAACTTCTGTTAAGTTATGCGGAAGAATATCTGATGCCATACCAACAGCAATACCTGTAGCACCATTAAGTAAAATATTAGGTAATCTGGCTGGAAGCAATGACGGTTCATGTAGCGTTCCATCAAAATTATCCACCCAATCAACAGTACCTTGTAATAATTCACCAAGCAGAACCTCTGCATAAGGTGATAATCTGGCTTCTGTGTACCGCATTGCAGCAAATGATTTGGGATCATCAGGAGATCCCCAGTTTCCTTGGCCGTCTACAAATGGATACCGATACGAGAACGGTTGCGCCATCAAAACCATGGCTTCATAACAGGCACTGTCGCCATGAGGATGGAATTTACCTAAAACATCCCCGACAGTTCTTGCCGATTTTTTGTGTTTTGCTGTGGCTTTTAAGCCTAGCTCCGACATTGCATAGACAATTCTTCGTTGAACAGGTTTTAATCCGTCTGCAATATTGGGTAAAGCTCTATCTAGAATCACATACATGGAATAATCAAGATAGGCTTTCTCGGTAAATTCAGTTAGTGGCTTTTGTTCAGTTGTATCATTCATTGTTTTTGTATTCATTGTGGTAGTAATCACTATTTAATCATCGTAGTGCAATAAAGGTAAGTAATGCAAAGCAATTTTAGCAAAATATTCATCATGTTAGAAATATACTCAGCATGTAAGATGTGAATAACTTTATGCTCAATTTATGGTTCAAATTTCAATAAACGTAACTATATGATTTTAAACGATTTTATAAAATATAATTCTCCAATTAATTTTATTACCTGTGGATAACCCTGTGAATTGACCATAGAGTAACGTGTGCAACTCTCTGTATAATACCGCATTTTGCACATTGGTAACTGTATATATCAGGTATCTATCAAATTAGAGGGCAATCAGGCTCGATAATTAACTGCGCAGCTCTCGCGCTGTTGGCATTTTATTCTTTTCAGACCCACTTTTCGTGACCTGTTTACGGAATCGAGAGTTCTCACGCACACCAAGAACATAGTGCGATTGTATTGACCTTAGGAAATTTTAATAGCATCAATAGGGTCAACAGGGATTATTGTCATCAGCTGAATCATAAAGCGTATAAAAAGAAAAGGTCAGTACCTTGGTACTGACCTTTCACATATTAATTGAAGCTACTTCTATTTAATTTTCTTTCTAACTTTTTGAATCGCACGGATTTGAGCAACAGCACGAGCTAACTCAGCAGCAGCGACAGAATAATCAATATCGCCGCCTTTATTTGCCATTGCTGCTTCAGCCTGAGCTTTTGCAGCTAGAGCAGCGGCTTCGTCCAGGTGCTCCGCACGCTCGGCGACATCAGCAAGAATAGTCACACAATGCGGCTGAACTTCAAGCATTCCACCTTGCACGTAATAGATTTCTTGCTCACCGCCAGGCATGGTTAATCGTATTTCACCAGGTTTTAATACGGTTAACAAAGGAGCATGACCGGGTGTAACCCCAATTTCACCTAATTCTCCAGTGGCAACAACCATCTCTACCAAGCCAGAGAATATTTCATGTTCCGCACTAACAATATCCAGATGCGTTGTTATTGTCATATCGGCTTGCCTCATAGAGTTTTCGCTTTCGCAACGGCTTCCTCAATGCTTCCCACCATGTAAAATGCCTGCTCAGGTAAATCATCATATTCACCAGCAAGAATTCCCTGGAACCCTTTAATCGTATCTTTAAGAGAAACGTATTTTCCAGGTGAACCGGTGAAGACTTCTGCCACGAAGAAAGGTTGTGACAAGAATCTTTGGATTTTACGCGCACGAGTTACCACACGTTTATCTTCTTCAGATAACTCATCCATACCCAAAATTGCAATGATGTCTTTTAATTCTTTGTAACGTTGCAAAGTCTGTTGTACACGGCGAGCAGTATCATAATGTTCCTGACCGACGATTAAAGGATCCAATTGTCGTGATGTAGAATCTAAAGGATCTACTGCAGGGTAAATTCCAAGCTCAGCAATTTGTCGAGACAATACGACTGTAGCATCCAAGTGAGCAAAAGTGGTTGCAGGAGATGGGTCAGTCAAGTCATCAGCAGGTACATAAACCGCTTGAATTGAAGTAATCGAACCAGTTTTGGTTGAAGTGATACGCTCCTGGAGCATACCCATTTCTTCTGCCAATGTAGGCTGATATCCTACTGCTGAAGGCATACGGCCTAATAATGCAGATACTTCAACCCCAGCCAGGGTATAACGATAGATGTTATCAATAAACAACAGAACATCTCGACCTTCATCACGGAATTTTTCCGCCATGGTCAAACCGGTCAATGCAACGCGTAAACGGTTCCCTGGTGGCTCATTCATCTGACCGTATACCAGAGATACTTTATCCAATACATTGGAATCTTTCATTTCATGATAGAAGTCGTTACCCTCACGAGTACGCTCACCCACACCAGCAAATACAGAATAACCGCTGTGTTCAATCGCAATGTTACGAATTAACTCCATCATATTTACAGTTTTACCCACACCGGCACCACCAAACAAACCGACTTTACCACCTTTAGCGAAGGGGCATAGCAAGTCAATTACCTTGATACCTGTTTCCAGTAACTCCTGGCTTCCGGCCTGCTCTTCATAACTGGGCGCTTTACGATGAATAGCCCAATGTTCTTCTGCACCGATGGGGCCGGCGTCATCAACAGGTCGTCCTAGAACATCCATAATACGACCTAAGGTTTTCTTTCCTACGGGAACCTGGATGGGTTTGCCAGAGTTTTTTGCCTTTAAGCCTCTCTTTAAACCGTCAGTGGTACCCATAGCAATAGTACGCACAACTCCATCACCAAGCTGCTGTTGAACCTCAAATACCAAATCACTATCAACAAGCTCTAATGCATCATTGACTTTAGGGACGCTATCACGGGGAAACTCAACGTCTACCACCGCACCAATTACTTCTACTACAGTTCCTAAGCTCATTATATACCCTCTTATAAAGCGGCTGCGCCACCGACAATTTCTGCTAGTTCTTGTGTAATTGCAGCTTGTCGGGCTTTGTTATAAGCCAATTGAAATTCTTTTATTAAATCACCTGCATTATCCGTTGCGCTTTTCATTGCAATCATTTTTGCAGCTTGCTCACAGGCCACGTTTTCTACAACCGCCTGATAAACCTGTAATTCAATATAACGTTCTAATAAATCATCGAGTAAGTCCTTTGCATCAGGTTCATAGATGTAATCCCAATGATGCCCCATTGAACTGGTATCTTCTTCTGATTTTGGTAATGGTAGCAATTGTTTAACCAATGGCTTTTGAGTCATGGTATTAACAAACTCGTTATACACAATATGCAAGGAATCAATAGTGCCATTGTAATAAGCATCTAACATGACTTTTACAATACCAATAAATTCATTGATGCCTGGCGTATCTCCGAGATGTTCAACGGATCCCAGGATGTTTCCACCAACTCTTTTGAAAAAAGCCTGGCCTTTACGACCGATTACAGCAACATCAACTTCATTACCTTGCTCTTTCCAGTTACGAATGTTTCGAATGGCTTCCCTGAGCAGGTTAGCATTCAAACCACCACAAAGTCCTCTATCTGTTGTTACGACGATAATACCGATACGTTTTATTTCTCGTTCCGTCATAAAGGGATGTCTGTATTCGGAGTTTGCACGAGCGATATGCTTCACGACATCATATATTTTATTGGCATAAGGTTTAGATGCACGCATTCTATCCTGCGTTTTTCTCATTTTACTTGCTGCCACCATTTCCATCGCACGAGTAATTTTACGAGTTTTATTGATACTCGAAATTTTCGAACGGATTTCTTTTGCTCCAGCCATATGTTACTTCGCCTTTAATTGATTTATAGGTCATTACATGAATTGTAATGACCTGTATACCTATTGGAATCACTTCCATGAGATATTAAATTACCAACTAGCCGTACGTTTAAACTCATCAACTGCTTTAGTTAATTTGGCTTCAATCTCATTATCATATCCGCCTGCTTCGTTAATTGCATGCAACAAGGCAGCATGAGTACTGCGCATGTAATCATGTAATGACGATTCAAAGGAACTGATTTCACTTACTGGAACATCATCCAGGTATCCTTTTTCCACAACGAATAAAGATATACCCATTTCAGCTACAGTAAATGGAGAATATTGCTTTTGCTTCATTAACTCAGTAATACGTTGACCACGCTCCAATTGTTTACGAGTTGCGTCATCAAGGTCAGATGCAAACTGAGAAAATGCTTCCAGCTCACGGAATTGCGCTAGTGCAAGACGAGTTCCTCCACCCAGCTTTTTCATGATTTTGGTCTGAGCAGCACCACCAACCCGTGATACAGATAAGCCAGAGTTAATTGCAGGTCTTACGCCCGAGTTGAATAAGTCAACATCCAGGAATATCTGACCGTCAGTAATGGATATCACGTTTGTCGGAACGAAAGCAGATACGTCACCCGCTTGAGTTTCAATGATCGGCAGAGCAGTAAGCGAACCGGTTTTACCTTTTACTTCGCCATTTGTTAGTTTTTCTACTTCTTCAGCGTTAATACGTGCTGCACGCTCCAGTAAGCGTGAATGCAAATAGAAAATATCTCCAGGATACGCTTCACGACCTGGTGGTCTACGCAGCAGTAATGAAATTTGGCGATATGCCCATGCTTGTTTGGTTAAATCATCGTATACAATCAATGCATCTTCACCGCGTTCCATGAAATATTCACCCATGGAACAACCGGAGTATGGAGCAATAAATTGTAACGCAGCAGAGTCGGAAGCCCCTGCAACGACGACTATGGTATGCTCCAAAGCACCGTGCTCTTCCAGCTTGCGTACAATAGACGCAACAGAAGAAGCTTTTTGTCCGATAGCAACATACACGCATTTAACGCCAGTGCCCTTCTGGTTAATAATGGCATCAATGGCAATTGCTGTTTTACCCGTCTGACGGTCACCGATGATCAGCTCTCGCTGTCCTCGTCCTACAGGAATCATCGCATCGATAGCCTTTAGGCCTGTTTGAACAGGTTGATCTACTGATTTACGAGAAATAACACCAGGAGCAACTTTTTCAATAGGGGACATGCCAGCAGCATCAATTGGACCCTTACCGTCTATGGGATTACCCAATGCATCAACAACACGACCTAAAAGTCCTTTACCTACAGGAACTTCCAGAATACGACCAGTGCATTTACCTTTTTGACCTTCTGCAAGAGTTGATGAATCACCCAGAATTACAGCACCTACTGAGTCTCTTTCAAGGTTAAGAGCCAGGCCATATACTCCGCCAGGGAATTCTATCATTTCACCAGCCATTGCATCAGCAAGACCGTGTAAGCGAACGATACCGTCTTTTAAACTAACAACAGTTCCTTCATTACGAGCTTCGGAAACCACGCTAAACTGATCAATTTTCTTTCTGATTAATTCGCTGATTTCTGAAGGATTTAAAGCTACTTGTTCTGACATGGAAACTATCCTCTATATTAAGCGGCCAAACCGGTGCCAAGCTTATTAAGCTTGCCCCGGACTGAACCATCGATAACTAAATCGCCTGCCCGAATAACTGCACCACCAAGCAAGGAGGGATCAATACTTATTCTTAATGACACTTTGCGCTGTAATCGATTGCTTAGCGATTCAATCAACTGTTGTTGTTGCGCGGGGGATACTTCAGAGAAACTGATGACATCGACACCCAGTGTCTTTTCTTGTTCTGCTCTATGCACTTCATAAAGAGCTTTAATTTCCGGCAACAGCATTAACCGCTTATTAGCAGCTAATAACGCAATAAGATTATTTAATGACTTATCGTCTTTTACTTTTCCATTGCAAACCGTTAGCAGCAACTCAACTTGTTGCGCATCAGTTGAACTGGGATTTGCAATAAATTGTGATGCCTGTGGAGTTAATACTGCTTGTGCAAGAATCATTAAGTACTCAGACCACTCAGCTAATTTTTTTTCTGCTAACGCGTGTTCAAAAATTGCTTTTGCATAGGGTCTGGCTATAGTGGTGCTATCAGACATTTCAAATCTCTTCTATCAAGTTATCTAACAGTGCGCTGTTCGCTTTCGCGTCTACTTCACGCATTAGAATTTTTTCAGCGCCTGAAATGGCCAGTCGGGCAACTTGTTTGCGAAGCTCTTCTTTAGCGTGGTTCACTTGTTGTGTGAGCTGCTCTTGAGCCAGTTTTGCCTGAATCTGTGCTTCACGCTTGGCTGCTTCCTTTGCTTCTTCAATAATTTGGGAAGCGCGCTTATTGGCTTTGTCGATGATATCGGCAGATTGTGCCTTGGCTTGTTTCAGCTCATCTTTAACACGGTGTTGAGCCAACTCAAGCTCTTTACGACCACGCTCAGCGGCAGACAGTCCGTCAGCAATCTTTTCTTGTCTCTCTTCCAAAGCTTTGGCTAAAGGAGGCCAGACTAATTTCATGGTAAACAGAACAAAGGCTGCAAATACCAGCATTTGTACTACTAATGTCAAATTAATATCCAAAGTACTATCTCCTGTAACAATTAGGGCGCTGTGGCGCCCTGTTCATGAGTTATCAAGAACCCAGGTTGCTAAGGAAAGGGTTTGCGAAGGTAAAGAACAGTGCGATACCAACACCAATCATTGTAACCGCATCCAGCAGACCTGCTACGATAAACATTTTAACCTGCAGCATAGGAACCATTTCTGGTTGACGCGCTGAACCTTCAAGGAATTTGCCGCCTAACAAACCAAATCCTATTGCTGTGCCCAATGCACCCAAACCGATTAACAACGCAACCGCAATAACGGTCATACTTTGAACTTGTGCTATTAATTCAACAGCTTGCATATTTATCCCCTTTACAATGGATGATGATAATTAAATTGGTTAATGTTCTTCGTGTGCCAGACTGAGATAAACGATAGTCAGGACCATGAAAATAAATGCTTGCAACGTGATTACCAGAATATGGAATATTGACCAGGCTAATGCCAATAAAAACTGGGCAAAACCTAAAGTCGCTGTTCCAATCAGTGAATTTGAAGCGGCATTTAAGGTGAGTAACGCTATCAAAATAAATATTAATTCGCCAGCATATAAATTTCCAAATAACCGCAGTGCCAAAGAAATAGGTTTGGCAATTAAGCCCACCAATTCCAGCAATAAATTAAAAGGAATAAACAGCGGATGATTAAAAGGCTGTAAGGTCAATTCTTTGATAAACCCTTTAGCACCTTTTATTTTGATACTGTAGAAAATAATTAACAAAAAGACAGAAATAGACAGACCAAAGGTCAAGTTCAAATCATTTGTTGGTACTACCTTGAGGTAGTGTACTCCGCTCATTTGTGCAATAAAGGGTAAAATATCGACCGGCACTATATCCATGAAGTTCATAAAGAACACCCATAAAAATATCGTAAGTGCCAATGGGCCTATCAAATTATTTTTACCGTGAAAACAATCTTTTACCTGGTTATCTGCAAACTCGAGCATTATCTCAGCAAAATTTTGCAGCTTTCCTGGAACACCTGTTGTAACTCTTCGCGCCCCGATATACATCAAGGCGGCAACAACAATACCGGAAAACAAAGAAAAGAATAACGTATCAAGGTTCAACGTCCAAAAACCACCGTCTGAACCCAACTTCATATCGCTCACATTATAAGTGAGGTATGTTAAATGATGCTTGATATAATCTGTGCTAGATACCATTTCAGTCACTTTCTGGCCTATTCTGTTTATTGACAATTATCCATGGGGCAAACCAATGCGTCATGAGTACCAAAATATACGATGTAAAAAATGCTAACGGTGTAATTCTAAAAAATACAAATACCGCTGTGAACAGGAACATGGACAAAATTATCTTGACTGCTTCACCCTTATAAAAGCTATTTACTATTTGCTTCGCGGCTCGAGCACCTTGATGCTTAAATAATTTGCTTGCAAAATAGGCATTAGGAATGATGCAGACCAGTCCACCAAGTACCGCTGAACCTGCCGCTTTAATGTTAAATACAATTGCGCAAAGGACAGCAATGACCAATGTTATGCCAAGCTGTACCAGCCACAATCGCATGATTCCGCGCTTATTCAGCTGTTTGTTCACATATTCACCTAACTTTCACCGCGCGAATTATAAATCAATCAACTGTAATAATCAACGGCGATATTGAATTTTTCGAGCTATAATAAAAGCGTAGGGCTTAGCATTGTGTTCTTGCTAAGTAGATTTATTTAAACCTCGCCAAAGGAATAAAATATGTCTGATAAAATACAACATACTGCAGCAGGTCTGCATGAAAAAATGATTCATCGTTACAACGATGGATTAGACCATAAACACAACAAAAGTCATCTGCTCTATCGACGCCACTGTAAATCTCACCCATGTGTTCCTAGAAATGGAAATGCTGAAGAATCAGAAACAAACGGTTCAACAGGACTAATTCGTGAATTTAAATTAAGAAAAATGCGTAAACGACTGGATAAAGGACGAATCCATTGATACAGTATATCTTATCCTCCCAGGTTAGCCACTTCCTGGATTGGACGTGCAGCTGATGGCCTGATTTTATCAGGCCATATTATTCAAAAGAACCTTTTAAAATCATTAAAAATCATTCACTTACTTAGATGCGTCGGTTCATACGTGAAATACTTAAGCAATTTAACCACACGTTCAACTCCTGTAGTGTACCTGGCTATTTTAATAACCTTTTCTGCCTGATCCGGCTTGACATCACCCATTAAATAAACAGTGCGATCGGAAGTTATTATTTTAAATGCATTAGGATCAATAGAGTCATCAGCAAATATCTGGCTGCGAATTTTCGCAGTGATCCAACTGTCTTGAACGCTATTAGAAGAAACCTGACGGACATTAACCTCATTAAACAATCGTCGGTACTGTTTTATTTGAGCTAAACGCAATTTTAATTCTTCAAATAATTCATCATTAGGTACATGGCCTGCGATTAGTATGTCCCCATTGAACGCAGCAATATCAAGTACACAGCTGGAATTATTAAATGTTCTGTTAACAGCCAAAACCCTGTTTACTTCAGCCAACAAGTTATAATCGTTTAATTTTTTGTATACATCATGCCTGTCGTAAAGCAAAGAGGCACCAGTCCATACAGTGCTTACGCAGCCAGACAAAACGTATGTCGTGATCAGTAACACCAGTATAAAACGTCCCTGTTTTATCATTTTATCGAATGTATTGGAAAATTTTCACGACTTTTCTTACACCGTTTATCCGACGGGCTACATCAACCGCTAAGGATGCTTGCTCTGGTGTAACGATCCCCATTAAATATACAACGCCATTTTCAGTTACTATACGAATCGAACCGGATTCCAACCCTTTTTTGGTTAACATATTGCTTCTAACCTGGCCGGTAATCAAAGAATCTTTTGATCTTTGGGACATTGAAAGGGGATTATCCACCGTGATTTCATCATATACTCGCTTTACCCCAGGGGTATTCTGAGCCACTCTCTCAGCTACAACTCGCAAAGAAGCAGTAGGTGTCTGGCCGACCAACAAGACTACTCGATTAAAGCTGGTCACTAAAATTCGTGAATGTCTAAATTGAGGGTCTGCAACAATACCTTTATGTATCACATGAAATAGGCGTGCATCTGCTTCCATTGTCGTTACACTTCGTCTGTCATAGACCATTCCTGCAGCAGCACCTGCCACAACAGCGACGACGCAGCCTGTTAGCATAGTACTTACCAATAAAACAACTATTGATTTTAATCTGGAGTTTATGTTCATTTTTTTTATCCTAAAACCTGACCAAATAAAGACTGATCAATTAAATCACAAAAACAATGTAATATGAACAAGTGAAGTTCTCTTATACGCGCAGCGCTATCTGAAGCCACTCGCAGCTCAATATCCTCTGGCCCCAGATGATTGGCCAAAACGCCTCCATCTCGTCCACTTAGTGCAATAGTATCCATTCCTCGTTCATTGGCTGCATGCAATGCGTGCAGCATGCTATCGGAATTACCTGAAGTAGTTAGTAACAACAAAACATCCTGTTCATGGCCCAGAGCCTGAATCTGTCTTGCGAACACTTGACCGTAATGATGCTCATTTGCAAACGATCCAAGACATGTTGCATCAGAGCTTAAATTAATTACAGGTAAAGGAGGCCTTTCCACCTCAAAATGATTCAACATAGCGCTGGTAAAATGCATGCAATTCGCGCTGGATCCCCCACTGCCACACACAAATATAGTTCCATCAGCCAGCAGGCAATTCACCAATCGTTGTCCTGCTTTAGCAATAGTATCCGATAAAGCGTCTGCAACGGCGATCTTCGTTTCAATATTCACACCAAAAAGATGTCTTACTCTTTCTTCCAGTTGAACCATTTTATAAACCTTTTTATATTCAATAATCTGCGTTAAATGCGTCTTTAATCCAGGTAATATCCCCAGAACTCCCGTCAATACTTATGACATCAAAGCGTATTGGATTACGTTCCTGGATTTTATGTTTCAGCAAATAATGCGACGTTGTTCTTATTATTTTTTGGCGCTTTGCATAAGTAACACTGGCAAACCCATCTCCAAATTTTATATTTGAACGACAGCGTACCTCAATAAATACGAGATAATTTCCTTCTCGCATAATTAAATCAATTTCACCTGAACGGCAATAATAATTCTGGCACACCAGCTTAAGGCCTTGTTCCAGCAAGTACTTTAATGCCTTTTGTTCCGCAACACGGCCTGAGTGAACAGTGTTCAATTGGCTATCCTTCTGAATTCATCATTCAATTTAAACCGTACTACCTAATGAATGTGCCAGGCCTTGTCTAAATTGCCCCCACTCCAGAACACGCGCAACCTGCTGTGAAGGTTTCAAATAGAGAGTACCGTTTGATTCCATAGAACCATCCGCGGGAAATAAAATTAACTGATTTATTTGAGTAGCTAATGCATAACTGTCCATACCCAGGGCATACAACCTATTATAACTATTAAATTGCTCTGGCCAATTTCTCGTTCCCATCTGATGTGAAAATACCCAGGGGATGTCGCAAAAAATAACCCCATCCAAATCTTTATCTTTTAAAGCATTGGCATTTCCGCCATAAACACTTGATGTAGCAAAGACCGGTACATCACCTGCATAATAATATTTTAACAAGGGCATAATTTGACGCGCCTTTGATGGATAGGCTAATAAAAAGATCATATCAAAGTCTTGTCTACGGCTTGGCAAGGATTGTAGATTATGACCCAAAACCTGCTTTAATTGTTTTTCTCTTGTCTGACTTTCAGAGATTTTTAGAAAATCCTTCATTTTCTTGTTCATATCATCATTGGTGCCATATAAAAAGGTATCAACAATTTTGCCACCATTATTCGTCCATTGATTAACAAATGCCTTGGTCACATCATTGCCCCAATCGTTTTGGGGTGCAATGACTAAAGCCCTGCGGTATCCCTTACTCCGCGCTTTACTTGCCACCTGGCTGGCTTCATTAGCAGGAGACAGACCAAAGAGATAAGAGTTATCCTGTACACTGGCGTCTGAATCATTCAAAAGTAAAGTAGGGACAGGATGGTTCAGCACAGCTACAGCAGCTACCTGATTTTTAGTCAATGGACCAACAACATATTCTGCACCTTCATCAATGGCTTTTTGATACAGTTCGGTGATTTCACCTTGAGCTGTATCATAAGTTTTTACCTGAGTTGTCT
This sequence comes from Legionella moravica DSM 19234, assembly GCF_000423305.1. Taxonomy (GTDB): domain Bacteria; phylum Pseudomonadota; class Gammaproteobacteria; order Legionellales; family Legionellaceae; genus Legionella; species Legionella moravica. The sequence continues at coordinate 295,966 of NZ_AUHS01000003.1, forward strand.
CCTCACCATTATTGCTCTTATAAGCAGCCATGAATCCTTCGCGTATTGCTTTACCAGGACCAGAAAGTGGCCCACTTAACGGGAGTAATAATGCTATATTTTTAGGTTTGGCAATCATTTTGTCAGCAATACTGTCCAAGGGGTTGGGAAGAATATTATTCGCGGGATGATGATCATAACGAGATTGCCATTGATCCAGGGCAGCAAGCAATGATTTAGGATTGTCTCGATATTTACGCGAAATAACAGCTAACTGGAGCCATCCTTGTAATTCAGACTTATCTGCAGCTTCTGCAGCCATCGCATTTAATTCGGGTTGAGGCAAGTTAATTAAAGTGAACCAGAGCGTTCTTCTGTTGTTAACCTGCTGCTCCTGCTCCGTCAATAAGGACTCCAGTTTTATTCGCTCCATTACCGACTCTATTTGATTGCCTGTTGAGCGATAGGATTGAGCCAACAGCTCATGCAATTGAATTTGATTGTAATGCGAAAGGCTATCTGAGTCTTTTATCGTTGCCAATTTAACCAATGCTGATTGGGGTTGATCCCGGATCACATCTATTTTCGCTAATAACAGTTTTTTTTCATTCAACTGATCATCAGTTAATTCACTTGTTTGTGCTAAAATGGCTAAACCTTGTCGCCATTGGCCCTCAGATATCATACTGCCAGCTGCGGCTAGTAATAGACTTTGTTTTTTGGAACCTTCTTCATTTTTTGCTAATGCAAGATAGGTCGCAGTAGGCATACTGTAAGGATTTTTAACTTTTTTGTGGACGGTGGTCACTACAGGCTCAGATGAATTAACGGTTTGAGTGCATTGACACAGCAAAAATGTTGAGACCAGCAATAAAAAAATACGAACATTAAATAATTTTAGAAACATATTCATTCGCCAAATACGCAATAACCGAAGAGGATAAACTATGACAAACTCTCTAGCAACAGGCATAGGAACTCTCTATATAGTTGCGACTCCAATTGGAAACCGTGATGACATCAGTTTCAGGGCACTTAATATTTTAAAATCAGTCGATCTAATCCTTGCTGAAGATACAAGGCACTCAATACAATTACTCACTGCTTTGGGAATAAAAAATAATTTAACTTCTCTGCACGCCCATAATGAAAGTGATAAAAGTAAGCAAATCATTGAACAAATCCTCAATGGAACTACGGTTGCTCTAATCAGTGATGCAGGAACACCTTTAATCAGTGATCCTGGATATCCTTTAGTAAAGCTTGCTCGTGAACATTTAATTCCTGTTACCCCAATTCCAGGACCAAGTGCCTTAATTACGGCTCTAAGTGCAGCAGGAGTACCCTGCGACTCCTTCATCTTTTCAGGTTTTCTTCCTGCAAAGCACGCTGCTCGGGTTAGCAAACTCAAATCTCTACAAAATGAACCTCATACACTTCTTTTTTATGAGTCAACACACAGAATTCTGGAGTGCATTGATGATATTTCAGAAACCTACGGCCCAGAATGTGAGTTGGTTCTGGCGAAAGAACTGACTAAAACTTATGAGAGGTTCATCACAGGTACCGTATCTGAAGTCAAAAAGTGGTTATTAGCAGATCCAGGCCATACAAAAGGAGAGTTTGTATTAATAATACCTCCTCGTCCGGAGCGTGATTCTCTTCAATCGCATCAGGAGCTCCTTGCTGTTTTATTACAAGAAGTACCATTAAAACAAGCAGTATCTATAGCCTGTAAACTAACTAAAGCACACAAAAACGAACTCTATGAAATGGCTTTAAAAATGAAAAAGTCATGAAATTATTGTATTAGAGGCTGTCGGCAATTGCTCTTACCTCCTGAATGATGCGGCTTTGACCATGTGCATTTAATAATGAGTTTACCAATACATGACCGCAGCTATTCTTAGCGTTTGAGCATGATTAATTATCTTCTTTCAAAACAAATTTATTACCTAAAATTAATTTGCACGACAATAAAAGTAACTACCCACGTCATCCCGAAGGTAGTGAGGGATCTCCTCTCGGGTGGCGCAATTTTAAAGAATCAATTGATACAAGTCGTTCCAATCTGAGTTCAATGCATTAATCAAATCAAGCTTCTTTTTTCGTGATCAATCTTTAATTTGTTTTCTCGTTCAATAACCACAACGATACTTTCACAGGCTTCATAGTAAACAAGTCTATCCACGTTGTATTTTTTGGTGAATCCAGCCACCAATTTGTTTTTGTGTTCGTAGACGCGACGTATCAAATCATTGGTAACACCAGTTTACAAAACATTATTGTGTTTATAAGCCAATAGGTAAACGTATGATTCCATATGCGTTGGTGATTCCTTGTTGTGATGGACTTTGCTCTTTTAATATCCTGCAGGAATAAGAATATTACCAGCAAATACAGATTGAATAGAATTCAAAATATTACAGCAGAGGTTTTCATTCAGTTATATGATCATAAATAAGTTTTCAAATGTTTTTGAAATTATTGAATACGTGCCGTTTGCTGGAGATCCCTCACTGCGTTCGGGATGACGTGGGTAGTTACTAATAATTTAGAGAGATATCAAATAAATAAGATACAAAAATTAGCATGAAATAAAAAATAGAAAAGAAATTAAATGTTTAAAATATGTTACTACTATAAATATATCCGTAATTTAATTTTATTAGGTATTAATTAAATAAATCTCGCAACAAAAGTCTCATTTATAAAAAATATGCACAATAATTAAAAAAATATACAGGGGCTGTAATATGGCATTTCGAGAGATAAGACCGTAAAGAAATAGTTCATCCCTAAACACTATAAATACAGTTCGAATTTCATTCCCGAAAGTAAAAGCAACTGGCAAACATAATTTAACTATACATAGGTATGAATGTAGCTCATAAATTAGGGCTTAAAGACGGAGACAAAATATAATTCAGTGTGGACGAAGATAATTCAAGAGTTTGGCTAATAAAAAAAGCCATTAATGATGTTGGATACAAACTAATTGATTCTTAAAAAAATAAAGATTCTACAAATCTTCGATTACAATTGACGTGGAATGAGTATACTCCAGATCCTCAAAAAACCGCGGTAAGAGAAGTAAAGCATGATATGCATGACGGAGGATTGAGGATTTTTGCCCATCTTAATTAAGATGCCGCGGCGAATTCTGGTGAAATTTATTCAACCATAGCAACTCTTTGATGCTGAGACCCAGTTGTTCCAATTTTTTACCACTACTATTTCAAATTCGGAGAGCATAACAGGAGAACCAGGAAATTATGGGACAATTAAGCAGATTACTTACTAATAGACCCTTTATATCCTCACTTTCACTCATCATGCATGCAAAGACCCGCAAATAAGCACAAAATGTCCGAAAATAACCAGCGCATGTCCTATTATGCCAAGCTGGATCAACGGTCTATGTCCTATAATTTAATTAGGTCAGGCAAACTAGAGTTCAATGATGTCATCGCTAAAAAAATTCAGCTTTTTAATGGTATATTTACTCATTCCACTCCCCATTATAGGCCTTCATCTTGGAGGATGGTTTAGTTTTCTTCCATTCGCAATAGTTTTTATCTTAATCCCTTTTGTTGACATTTTTATCAGAGATCCATCCAATCCATCAAGAGAACAAGAACATGAACTGATTAAAGACAGTTATTATAAATACATAACCTATGCCTATGTACCAGCTCAAATAATCATGCTTGTTTATGCTGCTTATGTAGTTAGCACTCATCATCTGTCATGGATTGAATGGCTTGGTTTTACCCTGTCGATAGGACTAATATCCGGTGGGGCAGGGATCAATTTAGCGCACGAATTGATGCATAAAAACAGCCGTACCCAACAAATTCTTAGTAAAACATTATTAGTATGCGTGTGTTACGGTCATTTTTTTATCGAACATGTCAAAGGGCATCACGTTCGAGTGGCTACCCCAGAAGATCCTGCAACGGCACAATTGGGAGAAAGCTTTTATCAATTCATACCCAAGACATTGATCGGCTCCTTTAAATCAGCCCTGAGTCTTGAAAAAAAACGCATGCTTCAGAAGGGATATGCATGCTGGAGTTTGCATAATCATTTCTGGTGGATACTTTCAGTACCATTAATCATTGGCAGTCTGTGTTTGCTTCTCGGGGGATTTTCTACGTTGGCATTTTTTATAGTACAATCATTCACCGCCATCATGACCCTTGAACTGGTTAATTATATTGAGCATTATGGTCTGGAAAGAAAAAAACTGGAAAACGGTCTTTATGAAAAAGTCAGTCCATATCACTCCTGGAATGCGAATCACTGGTTAACCAACGCCATATTATTTCATTTACAACGTCATTCAGATCACCATACCTATGGCGCTCGTCCTTATCAAATTTTACGCCATATGGAACAAAGCCCTCAACTTCCATCAGGATATCTGGGTATGATAGTTCTGGCGTTAATTCCCCCTCTCTGGAGTAGAATAATGGATAAGCGGGTTATTGAATTCAGAAGACAACTAAAACAAAAAGATAGGTGCCAATAATCACTACGATTTATTTTTCTTTTCTGCCATAGAATTTAATAGAGCCTTTCAATAAACTAATCCTGGATTATTTCAAAAATAAGGATTTTTTATGAAATATTTTTTAAGGAAGCATTGTTTTATTGGTTCTGTTTTGTTCTTTTCTTCATCATATGCGGCACATCATGGACATGTTACTATTGCCGATCCAATATTGGGCAGCCGTGATATTATTTATGAACAAATTAATGAATTTGCGGTAGTTGAAGGGGATATTCTCATTGGAAAGGTAGCCCATTTAAAAGCTCAGGGGGCCATTATCACCCCAAAAGCAGGAGGCTCGCGTTGGCCTAATGGAGTTGTTCCTTATGAGGTCGCTGAAGATTTACCCTTTATGAACAAATTAGCCATCTATCAAGCAATCGATCATTGGCAAAAAAATACCCATCTGGAGTTTTTAGAGTTAAACTCTAAAAATCGCTATGAACACCGTGATTATATTTCATTCATCCATGCGGAAGGTACAACCTGTTCTTCATATGTAGGCAAAAAGGGTGGTAAACAGGAAATTAATCTGGCGCCACGGTGTACCACTATGAATACGGTACATGAAATTGGCCATGCTCTTGGTTTATGGCATGAACAATCACGAGCAGACAGAAACTCCTATGTGCGTATCGTATGGGAGAATATTGACGATAAGTACAAGCACAATTTTGAACAGCAATTAACCGACGGTAAAGATTTTGGTTATTATGATTATCAATCCATCATGCATTACGGTAGCTTTGCCTTTTCTAAAAACGGTGAAAAAACCATTATCCCATTAACTGATGGAGTAGAAATTGGGCAGCGAACTCACTTAAGTGAAAAAGATATCGCTGCCGTTAAAGCAATGTACCCTGAAGCCTAACTCTTGCCAGGAAGAAAACCCTGGTTTTCTTCCTCTCCATCCATCAATTGGCGGGATGCAAGAGTGTCTTTATGCTGGTCATAAGCATGGTAAAGTTCATATCCCAGATACATGGCTGTTAGGGCAATCGCCGCAGGCCAGCAAATCGCAAAAGTAGTTATCAATACCATAGGCATAATCGTGTTTTTAGCCATATTAAAGATAAAATCATTACGAGCGGTTTCATATTCCTTATAAGCGACTGGGAGTTGATTACCCGTTAGTTGAGCTTGTTCCAAGTAAAGGCTTTTTTCTTTGTATTGTGAATAGGCTCCTGCTGAAAGATACATCGCTACGGCTACAGTACAAACAAAAAAAGAAGCAAGCACCAGCATAGGAGGACTGACTAAAATTGCAACAGTAAATCCTGACATTAACAAAGCAGCTGCAGCAGCTACAAAATAAAAGGTTGCTTCTTTAGTCCGCCAATTGATCTCAAGTTCCGATAACTGTTTATTGAGCATTTCAATATGCAAACGTCGTTGTTCATCTGTCAATTTCTTAAATAAATTTGGATTATTGTAATCGTCAATTTCCAAAAGATATTGAGATTTTTTAGTCAAATACTCCTCTTTGGCTAACTTACACTTATACAGTGCCATGCATACGTCAAAGGTCAGAAATACCGCTGTTAAATAGCCTGCGACAGGTCCTGAAATATTGAATAAATTATTAAAATTAGACAAACAGTTAACTGTTGCCCAAACCACGTCATTAGCAAAATTACAATGCCGTTTATAAAGCTCATTGGTAAACCGTTCAAAAGCGGTTGTAATTTCAGGAACATGACCCGTTTGGGCTGTAATCAATTCTTTAACATCATCAGCGTTTAAACGGATTGTGCTATTTTCATTTAATTTACTCAGCAATTCATCTTTGAATTTATTGGGATCCTTAACGGTTAGCTTTTGGGGAGTTCCATTTTTAGGGACATAATATAACTGTACATTATCATGGTCTTCATCCCGAACCAGAATGTAACTGTTTCTGTAAGGCTCAATGCTGGCAGCACCAGGCAAATAATCCAGTTTGGTGACATCACATCCATTTTTCGCTCCTTTCTCCAATTCAGATGGAAAAAATGTATGCTTGATCAACAAACCACCATCAATCATCAATCGTATAAGAAAGAATCCTACACTAAAGAAATTAATGACGCCTACAGGCGCTTGAAAAACAGAAATAATCTTGTCTACATCTGTATGTGTACCGAGTAAAACATCCAGTTTTTCTATGAGATGCAAATCTTTTGCCATAGTCAAACCCTGAGTGAGTGTCATACGACAAAAGGCCCAGTAAATTCGACACAGATTCGCGTACGCAACATAATCACGAATTTGCGATACATGAAAGGGGGAGTTCACCAAATTGCGAAAACTGCCAAGGTAAGAGTTGTATAGTGAATCAATAAAGGCCGCTTCTGAAGCTTTATGCTGTACTTTATTAATCAGGCGCTCTTTAATTTGTACCTTTATTTGAGCATATTCAGATTGTTTTCCTGGTTGCAGGTAGGCACTATGAAAAGCTTCCAGCAAAGAGGCACAATAGTAACAATAGATCCAAAAAACTTCTTTTTTTTCATCATCTTGATTTTTTAAGATGTGAAACATTTCAGTAAATTCGGCCTCGAGCAAATGCTTGTTCTGCAGTAAAAAACTGTATCCTATCGTTTCAGCGCGTTGATCTGCAGCTTTAAATTTTAATTGGAGAGTGTCAATGGAAGGAATTTCGGAGAAGAACTGATGTTTGTCCCTACGTACAGCTGCATTTTGCTTCGAATAAACCATGATAACAACTCTCAAAAATTATACAGGAAGTTTTATTTATAGTACGTTAACACTTGATTTTGCATTTGACAAGTCTTTTTGTATTGTTTTTTGACACATTGTTTTGTGAGTTTCAGAAGTCTGAAAGGTTCAAATACGGGTGGATATTTAAGATTAAAGGTGTTGGTTTTCTGAATTGAGGTAAACAGGAGAAAATCATTTAATTGCCTGCTTTCAGTATTTTTATGCAATAAATATCTGTATATAAAAAGATCCTGTCTTGCCCGCGCAAACGGGCAACCATTTCAGGTTTGGCACTGAAATAAATTAAGATAACTCGCTGAAATGTCCTTCTCCCTCAGGGAGAAGGTGCCAACGGCGGATGAGGGGATCACACATCATTCATGAAATACTTATAAATAACATCCATTACTAAATTAAATTGTTGCTGTACTTCATTATTCCAATAACCTTAAAATTTCATAGCCTGAATTATTAAGAGAGTTAGTCCTTCTATTATCGTATTCATTTTGCCCGCACTCATTCTGCTGACCACCATCTATCTCAATAATTAGGGTCTGTTGACAATTCAAGTTTCGACGTCCCGCGACTTGTTCCTGTCTCTTGGTCACAAATATGGAGTCTTGGAGAAAAGTCAGATTTGTATGCAGGTGCTGTTATTGCATAGGCTTTTTGCATTATCAATTAATCCCATGCATTTAATTTATTTTTGGTTGGACTAAGTATTTTAATAGATAATTTTAATCGTTTTAAGATCCCCTCATCCGCCGTTGGCACCTTCTCCCTGAGGGAGAAGGACATTTTAGCGAGATTTCGATAACATTTGGAATTATCAATTTAGCATTTCGTCAAGAAGAACTTAAGGCTAATTGGGAGTGCCCGCCTGCGAGGGCAGGACAGTTTTTTTTCATGTAAAGAGTAATAAATACTGCGCCTATTCATAAACAAAGACTAAAAGCACCGATTAGAGTGAACTGGTTCATTTACCAATACAAAAACTGGAAAAAATCCTTCCCAATAAATCGTCCGAGGTAAATTCGCCAGTAATTTCGCAAAGCACTTGGTGAGCAAGACGTAAATCTTCTGCTAACAATTCCCCAGCCCGATGCTCCGTTAATTGCTTTTGTCCGGTAAGTAGTAGATTTTTAGCTTCATCCAAAGCTTGAAGATGACGCCTTCTCGCTAAGAACTGGCCTTCATTGGGATGATAACCGGCCATTTGTTTGATTAAAGTCTTTAGACCATCGACGCCATAGCCTGACTTAGCTGACAAATACACGGTATTGTTCTCTGTTTTAGCAGAGAGGTTCTTCATATCAATTTTATTGAACACAGTAATTATGGGGATATCGTTTGGTAATTCCGATCTGATTTCATTGGAAAGGCATTCATGTTGGTCGGGATCATTCACATCGATTACCAATAAAACACAATCAGCTTGTTTTAATTCAAGCCAAGCTCTTCTAATTCCTTCCCGCTCAACCAGATCATCACTTTCCCTTAATCCTGCTGTATCGATAATATGCAAGGGAATATCATCCAATAATACATGTTCACGCATGACATCGCGAGTAGTACCTGCAACCTCGGTGACTATCGCGACATCCCGACCTGCAAGATTATTAATTAAAGTAGACTTACCCGCATTGGGTCTGCCTGCAATAACTACAGAAAGACCTTCATGTAAAATCACGCCCTGATTGGCTTGGGATCGTATTACAGTCAGTTGCTCCAGCAAATCCTGAAGTAAATTTGATACCTTTCCATCATTTAAAAAATCAATTTCTTCTTCAGGAAAATCAATTGCAGCCTCAACATACAAGCGCAAATAAATGAGCTCTTCATTTAATTGATTAATTTTGGCTGAAAATTCGCCTTGCAAGGAACGTAATGCCAGACGTGCTGCAGTTTGTGAACTTGAATTGATTAAATCAGCTATAGCTTCAGCTTGTGTCAAATCGATTTTATCATTTAAAAAAGCTCGTTCTGAAAACTCTCCAGGTCTTGCTAAGCGAGCACCCAAAACAACACATTCTTTAATGAGCATATCCAGTACAACTGGTGAACCATGTCCATGTATTTCTACGACATCTTCACCGGTAAAAGAATGAGGAGCCTTAAAATAGAGCATTAAGCCCTGATCAACTAATTCATTATCTGATGTATAGAAAGAACAGTACGTTGCCAATCTGGGTTTCAGTGCTTTATTAGCATTAAGAGTTATTGCAATTGAATAAGCTTTTTCACCCGATAATCGGATTATGCCTACCCCACCTTTTCCTGGTGGGGTAGCTATTGCTACTATGGTATCTTCAGACATTTACTTTGCTGTTGCTACCAGTTTTTTGGCTGGTTTGTCGTCTGAATATTTTCGGGTAATGTACCATTGTTGCATAATGGATAAGGTATTATTCACTATCCAATACAACACCAATCCGGATGGAAAACTCCAGAACAAACCAGTAAATAGAATTGGCAAGAACATCATTACTTTTGCCTGCATAGGATCCGGCGGTGTTGGGTTTAATTTTTGCTGTACCAACATTGTCGCACCCATAATAAGCGGCAGAACATGATAGGGATCAGCTGAAGCCAAGTCATTAATCCAGAAAATAAAAGGAGCTTGTCTTAACTCAACACTTTCCAGCAATACCCAATACAAAGCAATAAATACAGGAATTTGTATAATAATAGGCAAACAACCACCTAAAGGATTCACTTTTTCCTGGCGATACAGTTCCATAGTTGCCTGGCTGATTTTGGCTTTATCATCACCATAACGCTCTCGCAAAGCCTGCAGTTTGGGTTGTAATTTACGCATTCCAGCCATTGATTTATAACTGGTTGCTGAAAGCCGGTAGAATGCCAGCTTAATTAAGACGGTAACCAGAACAATAGACCAGCCCCAGTTTCCAACAAGATTATAAATTGCCTTCATCAATGAAAACAGCAATGAAGAAACAAACCAAAGGATTCCGTAATCAACGGTTAAATCCAAAGAAGGAGCGATGCCTTTTAAAACGCTGGTAATTTCAGGACCAACATACAGCTTGGAACCTATGTTCTTTTGCTCATCTGGCTTGATGGTAATAGGTTGACTTACTGCACCTATAGTGTAATCACCATTAATTGCTCGAGTGTAAAATTTATTTTCACTTGAACTGGAAGGGATCCAGGCACTTAAAAAATAATGCTGCTGCATCGCAATCCAACCGCCTTTGGCATCAACATCAAGATTGGTTTTATGCATATCGCTAAAACCAACCTTTTGATAACGATGAGATCCAGGATTAGAATAGGACGCTCCAGTATAAGAACCAACATGAAAAATGCTGGATTTATCTTCCTGGGGTGAACTGCGCAACAATTGCGTGTTTAAATAGCCTTTCCAATCACTTGTTCCATTATTGATGATTTTATATTGTACCTCGATTAAATAACTGCCTTTAGTAAAAATAAATTCCTTTTTAACAGTTAACCCATCTTCATTTTTCCCTTCAAGGGTAACGATTAATTGATCTTGATTAGGCTGTAACTGATACTCTTTTTGTTCTGAAGTAAAACCAAAATTAAGCGATTGAACGGATTGGTCTTTTGCAACAAAGATACTGCTGTTGGCTACATAGCGTTCTTGAGGTTGATTTTGCAAAAGAGGGAATGGTTTGTTTTTATCCTCAACGCTCAAAGGATAATCAAGAAGCAGTCCTTTGACTATGTCTCCTTGCTTTAAATCAATGGCAACGTCTAAAACATCCGTTTTAACCTGAATCAGTTGTTCAGGTTTCGTCATAACATTGTTTGCTTGTTGCTCAACAGATGGATTTAGAGGGCTTTGTTCTGAGTCACCAGGAGTTACTTGGGGTAATAAATGACCATCAGTGTTCAACTGACTGGTTGATTCTATTGCAACAGGAGGTTTTGCTGGATAATCCGCCTGCCAGGCGTTCCAAAGTGATAAACCAACCAGGGCTAACGCCATATATAATATTATACGTCTAATATCCATTAAAGCTTCTCATCGTTAGGGAGTACCGGATCATAACCACCACGCGACCAGGGATGACATCGTAATAATCGTTTCAATCCCATCCACATGCCTTTCGTTATGCCATGTTGTTTGATTGCACTCTCAGCATACTGTGAACAACTAGGATAATAGCGACAGCATGGTTTAATCAATGGGGCAATCAAAAATTGATATATTTTTATTGGAATGCATACTATTTGTCGTAGTATGAAATTAGTTTTTCCCATGTTTTGCTCAATTGGGTATTTATGCCTGAATTTGTTTGTCGTGCCACACCTTGTTTTGCTAGAAATATCATATCGACTGCAGGCAGATTCTGTTTTCTGAATCCTTCTCGCAAAAGACGCTTTATTCGGTTTCTATCATGGGCTTTTGCTATCATTTTTTTTGATAGCGCCAGCCCTAGACGGGCATAACCAAGATTATTGGTTCTGTATAATACAACAAATTCAGTCGTTACAATTTTTTTTGCCTGTTCAAACACATGGTCATAATCTTTTTTTGTCAACAGTCTCTGTGTTTTATTAAATGCAAACACTTAAGCTGACAAACGCTTACGTCCTTTAGCACGACGACGTTTAATTACTAATCGACCTGCACGAGTTGCCATACGCTCACGAAAACCATGATCGCGTTTGCGTTTTAAATTACTTGGTTGAAAGGTGCGTTTCATGATGAACCTGTATATAAATTTATGAGGTTGGCAATGATAGATAACTTTCTTTCCACTGTCAAATTACAAAGGTGTTTATTTTTTGGCGCATTTTATTTTTTAGCGAGATTGCTAATTATAATATATTTCTTAAATTATTTATTTTTTTATTATATTTAGCGCTCTCAATCCTGTTGATATCTCTATTATTTTATTTAATATCAATATCTTATGATTATTTTTTCCTGTTCAAAACTCTTGTATTGATCCGTTTTTGCGTGTGTATAAACCGTTCCCATTTTACTAACTCTGAATTTGTACACTGAATATAGTATTATTAAACCTCGTCTTATTCACATCTTTCTCTCTGATGAGTTCGAATAATTGTCGTCATCATTTTTAATGCAGTGCTGTCTGGCCTGATGAGTCAGCGTTGTTAATACTCACATCGATGTTTTTTGTTAAAAGAGTTGACAGTGTTTCCAGGTATAGGCGCAGGCTGGCCCCTTGAGCCAATTGAAACAAAGGGCCTCTACCATAGCGATCTGGGACTTTCATGTGGAATTGCTCTTCATCAACTATCCGGTTCACGAAATAAGGTGATGATAAAACTACATGGCTAGTCATCTTTAATTCGTTAATCGATGCACCTAGAGAAGCAAGTAATTCTGCAACCTTGGGGTTAGTCACAGATTCTATAGCTGTCTTTTTGTGATTGTCCTCTTGTTCTATTTTCAGGCCGTGAGCTAATAATAACTTAGTAAGTTCTGTATCATTGCTTTTATGCAGATAACTTTTTCCTTTTTCATCGATGTAATGAACGTTTGCTCCATGGTCTATTAGTTTTTTTGCTAAATGAAATCGTTAATCTTATCTCCAAGTTCCAAATAGCTCTTTACTCCTTCAATATCGTCGTTTATCGCCGCTTCATGCAATCGTGACATAATCGTCTCTCTGTTTGGATTTAATTTTATACTAATTGATCTATTATTTCCGGATGCGTGTTGAACATTATTGTTATCAGGGTTGAGTTACAGCGAAAGAACAATGCGAGCTGAATTACATACTCGCTGTAAAATGATTTTTTTGGACGCTAAAAATCTCTATGTAATTATTATAAATTTATATACTTAAAAAACTTATTTTTATTATAAGTAAACACCATATCTGTTGATAACCTTAAATTAACTATTAATTTCAATAGATTAGATCGTTATTTAAGGTGTTTATAAGTTCCCTTTATGGCTGTGTTTAATGTGTTTGCTCTTTCTGAAGAACTACTATTCTCTGATTTGTATTCAACTTATACCCGCTTTAAAACCCCAGTTATCCATAGCTTATAATTCGTCTGATTTATCTATTAATCCGACTTGAGAATAGTTAAGAACATCTATTTATTTAGTTGTTTTTGGGTTTTATTTACTTTTTTTTGTGGATAACTTTGCCTTTTATTGAAGGCTGAGTATAATCTGCAGGTTTAATCATCTATTATTTAAAGCTCAATTTTAATTTATAATTTTAATCTTTTATTGAATCTTTAATTTATTCTATTTAATTATCTTGCTGTACAGGTGCTTTCAATGGCACTATTTATTGCGGTGGGTAATTAGTTGTATTGCTCTTTTACCACCCTTATATAATGAGGAGTTTTGTTGTGTCAGATACTGTTTGGCAAAAATGTTTAGGTTTATTGCAAGATGAATATTCTGCTCAGCAATTCAATACCTGGCTGCGTCCTTTACAAGCTCATACAGATGAGCAACGTTTAGTTTTACTTGCGCCTAATCGATTTGTAGTTGATTGGGTAAAAAAGCATTTTTTTTCTCGCATTGAAGAATTGATTAATCAATTTTGCGGTGACAATATAAAATCCGTTTCTATAGAGATTGGGAGCAAAGCTGCTGAACCCGTTGCCTCAGTTGTTGAGACTACTGTTTCTCCTACAACCAATACCGCACCCAAACCGGTCAATAAAAAAGCCGTTGACTACAAGAGTAGTCATTTAAATAAAAAATTCGTGTTTGATAGTTTTGTTGAAGGAAACTCAAACCAATTAGCTCGCGCTGCATCAATGCAAGTCGCAGAGCGTCCCGGTGATGCCTACAATCCGTTGTTTATTTATGGTGGTGTTGGTTTAGGCAAAACTCATTTAATGCATGCCATCGGTAATAATATTCTTAAAAATAATCCTGAAGCTAAAGTCCTTTATTTACATTCAGAACGATTTGTAGCGGATATGGTTAAAGCGTTACAAACCAACTCCATTAATGAATTTAAGCGCTTTTATCGTTCATTAAATGCATTACTTATTGATGATATACAATTTTTTGCAGGTAAAGATCGCTCTCAAGAAGAGTTTTTCCATACCTTTAATGCTTTGCTTGAAGGGCAACAACAGATAATTTTAACCAGTGATCGATATCCTAAAGAAATCGAGGGTATGGAAGAGCGACTCAAATCTCGTTTTGGCTGGGGACTTACTGTTGCTGTCGAGCCACCGGAGCTGGAAACTCGTGTTGCCATTTTAATTAGTAAGGCGGAGCAATCGAATATTGAACTTCCCTATGAAGTAGCTTTTTTTATTGCGAAACGAATACGTTCAAATGTCAGGGAGCTAGAAGGTGCATTACGTCGGGTTATTGCTAATGCTCATTTTACCGGGAAACCGATCACAATTGAGTTTGTTCATGAAGCGTTGCGTGATCTATTGGCATTGCAAGATAAATTAGTGACTATAGAAAACATTCAGAAAACTGTAGCGGAATATTATAAAGTTAAAGTGGCTGATTTACTGTCTAAACGTCGTAGCCGCTCTATTGCTAGACCAAGACAAATGGCGATGGCTCTGAGTAAAGAGCTAACCAATCACAGCCTGCCTGAAATCGGTGATCATTTTGGTGGTCGTGATCATACTACGGTTATTCATGCCTGCAGAAAAGTTAAGGAACTTGTTCAGGATGATAGTGATTTTGCCGAAGATTATAAAAATTTAATGCGTATATTATCTTCTTGATAAGGGGTTTATCGTGTTTGAGTTAGCTATAAAAAAAGAAGATCTCATCGCTCCTTTGCTTACTGTAGCAGGTGCTGTTGATAAAAAGCAATCTTTGGCTATTTTATCCAATTTTCTATTAAAATTGGCTGATGGTTTGCTTCATGTTACCGCTACTGATTTAGAAATTGAAATTTCTGCTCAGGTTTCTTGTGAGTCTAATCAAACCTCTGGGAGTATCACTGTTCCTGCAAAAAAATTCATTGATATCATCCGATCTCTCGATGAAAATACCAGTCCCAATATTGTTTTTGATAACGGGATTGTATCGATCAAACAAGGACGCAGTTCCTTCAAGTTGACTACTTTACCTGCTGAAAATTATCCTCTAAGTGAAGATGAGTGCAACGAGGTTGAGCTATCAATACCACGACTGGTCTTGCTTCAATTATTACAATCAACCCATTTTGCCATGTCGCAACAGGATGTTCGAGTTTTTCTTAACGGGCTCTTTTTGGAGTTTGAACCCCACCAAATTTCTGCAGTTGCAACTGATGGGCACAGAATGGCAATTTGTCGTTACTCTTGTGATAATATTAGTCAGTATAAGCTTTTGTTACCCAAAAAGGGTGTTCAAGAATTATTACGTTTATTAAATTGCATTAGTGATGAGCATGTTTTGCTGGCTGCAGGAAAATCTCATTTTAAATTGATTAGCAGTCAATTTACGTTTATGTCCAAATTGATTGAAGCACGTTTTCCACCTTATTCTAAAGCAATTCCCAGGGAGCAGGATAAGCAGATTATTATTGATTGCGCTATTTTAAAAAAATCTTTGGCGCGAATTGTTATTTTGGCTCATGAGAAATCCAAAGCGGTACTGTTCCATTTACAATCCGGTCAGCTAACTCTGATTGCCAACAATAATGAACAGGAAGAAGCGGTTGAAACTCTGATGGCTGAAACTCAGGGTGATGAGTTAAAAATCGGTTTGAATGCGACCTATTTACTCGATGTATTAAATCATTTCGGTGACGGTCAGATTCGAATGTCCATGTCGAATACGGACAGCAGTATTTTAATCGAGTCTTTGCAAAATGATAATTATCAATACATCATCATGCCAATGAAAATATGATTTTAGCTGATCTTAAAATTCATCATTTAAGAAATATTTCTGAAGCCCATTTATTACTCAATCAACACTTTAATTTTATATACGGCCCGAATGGAAGTGGTAAAACTTCCATTCTTGAAGCCTTGTATTTGCTGAGCTGTGGTCATTCGTTCCGATCTCGGGAAATTTCGCCAATAATCGCTCGGGGCCACTCTGCACTGACGGTTTTTTCTCGTTGTACTGATAACTCAACCATCAGTATTCAAAAATCTTTTTCACAGCCAACACAAATTAAATTGAACAATCAGTTTTGCTACAGTACCAGTCAATTAGCCTATGCTTTACCTTGTCAAATTTTTTATGCGGATATATTCCAAATCATTGATGCAGGCCCCGCCGTTCGGAGAAGCGTATTGGATTGGGGGTTGTTTCACGTGAAACATAATTACCTATCACTGTGGAAAGATTATAAAAAGGTAATAAAGCATCGAAATTCCCTTTTAAAAAAACGTTCATCATATCAAGATTTTATTCCCTGGGACAAGCAATTAGATCAACTTGCTATTCAAATGGATATGCTCAGACACGAATATTTCGATAGGTTGAAAATTACTTTTTACGATACATTAAGACAATTAACTAACACGTCCTGTTCTATTGAATACTACAAGGGATGGGATAAAAAAAATACCGGGCGATCTCTGATGGAGGTACTCGCGGAACAGTTCACCAGTGATCTTCACAAACAATACACTCAATCCGGTCCCCATCAAGCAGATATTTTAATATATAGTGATGAGACAAAAGCAAAACAGGTACTGTCTCGTGGTCAACAAAAAATTATATTGATTGCATTAAAATTGGCACAAGGAACTCTTCTAAGTGGCGATTGCTTGTATTTATTTGATGATGTTCCAGCTGAACTTGATGAACAACATAAAAATGCCCTGTTAGAATATTTGCATGTTAATAAAGGTCAATATGTCTTTACCTGCATTAATCAATCCGAGTTTTTAAATCGTTTAACTCATCTTGAATACTCCAGCTTTTATATTGATTCTGGGAATGTATCATTTTAATATTTTTTTATAACATCTTCTTTCCAGCTTGCTGTATGTCGAATGTTTGTATCAATTTGGATCATGAATATTTATCCGTTTTGTAAATAAAATGGAAGAGTTAATCACAATTATTAAGTTTTGTGTCTACCTATTTAGGGTAATGGTATTTCATTAAAACACATTAAAGAATATAACATCCATAATGAACCACGGCAGTCCGGTTAAAAATGTGACGTCTTTCCGAGCGTAGCGAGGAATCTCCTGCAAATTGGCACAATCTGAATTAATGCATTAATTATCATTGGACGTTACATTACGTGAAGATGATTCTCGCGTACGCAAAGATCATGCTCATGAAAATATAGTGATGGTTCGGCATATTATTTTGAACAGGTTACAAAATACCAAAAAAAAATTAAGGATATGAGCATTAGGCGCCTGCAGAAAAAGGCTGTCTGGGGAGATTCTACTCTTGATATGATTTTAATGGCTGCATTTTAATGGGATCGTGCAACCTTGCAGGAGATTCCTCGCTACGCTCGGAAAGACGTCATATTTTTAATGGGATAGCCGTGCATAATGAACCTTGTTTCTGATTTAGAACGTTGCTTTTTAGTGTAATTAAATAGGCATGTAAATGTTTCACGTGGAACAAATTAATTAAATTAAATCCTGTTTACCGATAACTAAAATGAATTAACCTGATGCAGAGAAAGAGAAACCAAAGTTTATCCACTGACATATAAACCGCCGCCAAAAGATGGTATAATTGAACGATTCGAAATACCACAATAGGGTAATGAGGGTTCCTGATGAGCGTTGATGCCAGTTATGATTCAAATAATATTAAAGTCCTAAAGGGTTTAGATGCAGTACGAAAAAGACCAGGTATGTATATAGGTGACACTGATGACGGTACCGGTCTTCATCACATGGTTTTTGAAGTTGTTGATAACTCTATTGACGAAGCGCTTGCAGGTCATTGCAAGGAAATTTTCGTTACAATTCATAGCGATGAATCCATTACGGTTAAAGATGATGGCCGTGGTATCCCGGTAGATATTCATAAAGAAGAAGGTCGCTCTGCTGCTGAAGTTATTCTTACCATTCTGCATGCTGGCGGTAAATTTGATGATAACTCTTATAAAGTTTCCGGTGGTCTTCATGGGGTAGGCGTTTCAGTTGTTAATGCCTTATCGGAAGAGTTGCATTTGCTTGTTCGCAGGCATGGAAAAATTCATGAGCAACACTATCGACACGGTGTTCCCGATGCTCCAATTGCAGAAACTGGTGACTCAACAACTACTGGAACTCAGATATGGTTCAAACCCAGCGCTGAAACATTCAGTAACATTGAATTTCATTACGATATATTAGCGAAACGATTAAGAGAATTATCTTATCTAAATTCCGGTGTTTGCATCCATCTGTTTGATGAACGAACTCAAAGACAAGATACCTTCCATTACGAAGGCGGTATTAAAGCTTTTGTTGAGCATTTAAATAAGAATAAAACTCCCATTTTTCCAGCTGTATTTTCGATGACGGCAGAAAAAGATGGCATTGTTGTCGAGTTAGCCATGCAATGGAATGACTCGTATCAAGAAACACTCTTTTGTTTTACTAATAATATTCCTCAAAGAGATGGCGGAACGCATATGGCCGGTTTTAGAGCCGCGCTGACTCGGACACTAAATAACTATATCGAAAACGAAGGGTATGCAAAAAAAGCAAAAGTATCTCCAACAGGAGATGATGCGCGTGAAGGATTAACTGCAGTATTGTCTGTGAAGGTTCCTGATCCTAAGTTTTCATCTCAAACAAAAGATAAATTAGTCTCCTCTGAAGTAAAATCTGCAGTAGAATCAAGCGTTGCAGAAAAATTTAATGATTTTCTGCTTGAAAATCCATCTGTAGCTAAAGCAATTGTCGGGAAAATCATCGATGCTGCACGTGCCAGAGAAGCTGCTCGTCGAGCGCGTGAAATGACCCGACGTAAAGGTGCTCTTGATATTGCTGGTTTGCCCGGAAAGCTGGCTGATTGTCAGGAAAAAGACCCTGCGTTGTCAGAACTGTATCTAGTAGAGGGAGATTCTGCGGGTGGATCTGCAAAACAAGGACGCGATAGAAAATTTCAGGCTATATTACCGCTCAAGGGTAAAATCCTTAATGTGGAAAAAGCACGGTTTGATAAAATGTTGGCTTCGCAAGAAGTTGCAACATTAATTACCGCACTTGGCTGTGGCATTGGTCCAGATGAATACGATCCGGATAAAGTGCGATATCATCGTATTATTATCATGACTGACGCCGATGTGGATGGTTCTCATATTCGTACATTGTTGCTTACTTTCTTTTACAGGCAGACCCGAGAACTCCTGGAGAGAGGGTATATATATATTGCACAACCACCTTTATATAAAGTAAAAAGAGGAAAACAGGAGCAATATGTTAAGGACGATGAGGCCTTGTTTGAATATCTAACACAAAGTGCTCTGGACGGTGCTGCATTTTATCCCTCTAAAGATGCTCCGGCTATCACTGCACAGGCTTTAGAGGAACTGGTACAACAGTTTCGACGAGTTGAAAAAATTATTAAGCGCTATAAACGCAGATATCCTGCGGATATATTAAAGCGAGTCGCCTATTTACCTGTATTGCAGAATGAAGATTTCAATCATCACGATAAAATAAGTCATTGGTGTAATCAGTTACATCAAAGCTTGCAGCAGGTTGATAGTAAAACGGAACACTATTCTGTAGGTGTTCAGGTGTTAGAAGATACGAACCAGTTCATTCCGCGAATCACAATAGCTCAACACGGAATGGATCATCATGTTCCTATGAATGCAGAGTTTTTCTATTCGAAGGATTATAAAGAAATGCTGAACCTGGGGTCTCGCTTGGGTGGTTTGATTGAAGAGGGAGCGTACGTAAAGCGTTTGGATAAGTCTGTACCGATTGAACATTTTGAGCAAGCTTTAGATTGGTTAATGGATGAAGCGAAACGAGGTCAAACCATTCAACGGTATAAAGGACTTGGTGAAATGAATCCGGAACAGCTTTGGGAAACTACTATGGACCCTGAGGTTAGACGCATGTTGCAAGTAAATATCGAAGATGCTGTTGCAGCAGATGAAATATTCACTACACTAATGGGTGACAATGTAGAGCCGCGCAGAGATTTTATTGAATCAAATGCGTTGGATGCGGAAAATATAGATATTTAACCTCAAGAACTGTTGTAAGGTGATGGTTCACCTTACAACTACTCAGTAGAGAGTTCCGATAAGAAATTAAGCTGCAACGGTCAAGCTAATGTAAGGTCCACGAAATCCAAAACTATTCGTTTCATACCCATTGATGCGTTGAATAACGCCTTGTGCCAGAGGTACTGTTCCTCTAATGGTATCCATTGAATTGATGTATTCATTTATTTGATAGCCTGCTTCCAGGGTCACATTAGAACTGGATGCAAAATTGTGAGAATAATCGACGCCTAACTTACCAGAAAGGCTGTTAACGATTCGATCCCGCTTAGGCCAGGAAAAATTAAAATTGGTTCCAAGCAAACTCACAAAAGAATGAGCGTTGATTGTTCCAACCAACAGGCCGTAATCAAAATAACCGACTAATCCAAATCCATGTCCAAGTGTGTAAGTTCCATCTATACTGAGCATGGGGCCGGCACCATTATAAGTACTGATCATATTTCCTGGTGCTGTAAATGTAAGTATATGTTTCAATTCAGCATAGCGGAGTCCCAATGACGGCTTAATCGAAAACACCCCGGATACATCAGAGTATTTTCTACCGGCTTTAAGATCAATCTGATTTACTTTATAAGTAAGTGAGGCATCACTGACAAATCCAGGAGTCGGTGGAAAGGCAGCATCTGGAAACAAAATACTCCCAAAACCAATTGAACCGTCTGCAAAGTCATTGAATGCATGCGTTTTATTATCTAAAAATAAATAATTGGCTTCAATATTATTTGCAGACATGGGCAGATTGTAGCCCAGTTTAACACTACCAGCCCATTTATGTACTGGATTGAAGGGTGTACTTATCGCTATAAAATTTCCAGTATTTCCATACAACCAACTGTCAGTAACCATACCGATTCCAGTTTCACTTGGCTTAACATAATAACCTGTGATTCCCGCATAAACACCACCTTTCATGTTAAAAGCACAGAGTGTTGATGAACAGACTGGGCCGTCTTTGTCAGGAGTTGTGGAAGCAGCGAGGGCATTTCCATACACACTAAAACCTGCTAAAAAGAGGGGGATACAGCGAAGCATATTCATAAATCATTCCTTGAAATTAATTATTAAGCATACACGTGAGATATTAAGATTTGGTAATAGGTAAAAAAGCAAAACATTCAACATATACAAATTATTTGCCGCCTTTACCAATAAGTGAAAGCCAAAATCACATCAATTATTGGTTAGATAATTGACTCAATATTAATAATCAAACAGGAATATTGCAATGAGATAATCGAGTTGAATGGCAAAGCAAATAAAAATTATTGATTTAAATCCAATTCAAATGCATTGAATTAATGGTATATAATCACGCTGAAATGATGAATCATATAACTAGGCACATCCCTCAATGTCGAAGTCAGAATGGTCAACACATCCTGGCGTATAAATAAACTGAGTTGATTTTGTGTAAAGTGGTTGCAATATAATCACATCGGATTTTTAATGAAAATAATGAATGCCATGTTCTCCAAAGTAAATGGAGGTGTCGAACAAGTTTTTTTAAACTATACCAAGGTTTTGGGAGGATTGGGTCACAAGATTATTCCTGTTATTCACCCTTGGTCGCAGATAAGAAAGGTTTGTTCGGATCCTAATTTAAAAACAATTTTCAGTTATGGTCGAAATGATTTCATTGCCGTTCATCGATTGCGTCAGTTAATCCTTAAAGAGCAACCAGATTGTATTATTTCACATACAAAACGAGCCGCCATCTTGTTTGAAAAGACAGGCACTTCAGTGCCCAAAATTGCTGTATGCCATACTATTGAATCCTACAATGAGTTAGTAAACACATCGGATGCGGTTATTGCCATTACGGAACACATGCATCGTGAGATCATGAGGTTAGGAAATCCTGGAAAACGAATTTACACTGTGCCTAATATGATATCCATTCCAGATAATCTGGTTTACAAAGAGCCTGAGCGATCTCGAGTTCCAGTAATAGGAGCCATTGCCAGGTTTTCTGATCTTAAGGGGTTGGATGTCTTTATCGATGCTTTGGCAATATTAAAACGCAAAGGAATTTTATTTAAAGCCCATATTGCTGGTGATGGAAAACAGAAAAAACAGTACATCAAACAAATTAATCACCATGGCCTTCAGAAAGAAGTGACCTTATTGGGCTGGATAGATGATAAACAGGCATTTTATGAGGGCCTTGATATTTTTTGTCATCCTTCATTGAAAGAATCTTTTGGTTTGGTAGTTGTTGAGAGTATGATGCATTCAGTGCCCATGGTGCTCACAGAAATATCCGGTCCCCTGGAAATCGTAGGTGAAGCAGAATGCGCGGTTATGGTGCCACCTTCAGATCCTGTGAGTCTGGCTAGTGGTTTGGAGCGAATAATAAAAGACGGCAGCCTGGCTAAACGATTATCATACAATGGATATATTCGCGCCAACACCTATTCAAGCCGCAGCATTGGGCCAATACTTAATGAGGTTGTGAACGATGTGTGCCGTTCTGTGTAAATTATTCAGATGATCATTGGATTGTGTCTTTCAAAAAATTAGTGCCGCATCCTTGCGGCGAAGTACATCCATTGTACTTGTCCCTTTAGTTGACATCCTGTCAGACATATCCATGTCATCCTTTTGAGTCTTTAGTATAACCTTTTGGCAGATAGAGTCATTGCGTAGATAGAGCAACAAATTGTAAGAAATTTCTCAAAGAATAGTGGGTATTTTCTTCGCTATCAGACAAGGCTTTCTGAACAACCAGCGTCTTTCCTCTCTTTAATTTCTTATAAGTAGAATTGCATCGTTCATTTTCGCGATGAAGAACATACCTAGACCTATTGCAGAGTGTCGAGACGGTGAGATAAGAACATGCATTGAATTCATTTGGCGTAGAAGAGTAACTATCCACTGTAATCGTGCAGAACAGTACAGCAGATAGTCAATTGGTTAGCTTAGTTATTGATTTGCAGAGATACAGGCTGTTGCTGGGTAATACAATGAATTCCTCCACCGCCAGCAAATACATCTAAAGCGTCAATTTGAGTTATTTGATGTTCAGGAAATAACTGGGTGAACAATATATATGCTGACTTATCATACTCTTCGTAGCCAAAAGCAGGCATGACTATGCCCTTATTAGCCAGATAAAAATTTATATAGGAAAGTGTGAGCCGTTCTCCATCAAGATAAGTGGCTGGTGGTTGTTCGACACAATAGACTTCCAAAGAACGTCCTTTTGCATCGGTTGCCGATTTTAGAATGTCCAGATTTTCCTGCAGGGTTGTGAAATTGGGATCCGTTTGATCATGAGTGATCAGGCAGAGCACTTTTCCAGGTGCGATGAAGGTAGCAATTTCATCAATATGTCCGTCTGTTTCATCACCAAGTAATCCTTTATTGAGCCATATAATCCGTTCCGCGCCAAGAAAATCCATTAAATAGCGTTCAATTTCTTGTTGAGTTAATTGCGGATTACGATTTGCATTGAGCAGGCATTCACGACTGGTTAATACCGTCCCCTCACCATCGACATGAAAGGATCCTCCTTCCATAACCAGTGGCGCATGAAAATGGCGGGCCTTGGTCTGTTCAATAATCACTGACGCAATCTTATTATCCAGAGCGCAGTCAACGTAATTGCCACCCCATGCATTATGGATCCAGTCGACTCCTGCCAGTCGGTTGTGTGAATTTAATAAAAAAGTTGCCCCTGTATCACGAGTCCATGAATCATTGATGGGGAGTGTGATAATGGAAATTGTATCACCACATAATTCTCTTGCAGAAGCTTCATCTCCTGGATTGACCAGCATCGTTACTGGCTCATATGCTGCTATAGACTTTGCGACCTTGGCATAAGCGATTCGTGCTCGTTCCAATCCTACTTTTTCCCATGTGGATTGATGACAGGGCCACGCCATCCAGCATCGTTCGTGTGGGTACCATTCTGCAGGCATGTAATATCCAGCTTGTTTCGGTGTTAGTATCGTCACTGTGTAGATCGTCCATCAAGATAGGTTAATTGAGAAAAAATGCTTCTTAATTCATTTAAATAAGATAAAGTTTGCTCTTTTGGCAACTCGGCCTGGATTAACTGTTTCTCATAGGATTGAATGAGTTTTTTAGTATCGAAGTGAGCTAAATTCAATACATTGGTCACTGTATCGCCATTGACTAGGTCTTCCAGCACAAAGTGACCATCATCAGAAAGCTTGACGTCCAATGAGTTCGTATCACCAAATAAATTATGCAGATTTCCTAATATTTCCTGATACGCACCGACCAGGAAAAAACCGATACAGTACGGATTTTGGCTGTCATATGGTGGCAGCATTAGGGTGGTTGTAACACAAGATTGGCCGGGATATTGCTTAATAGTACCATCCGAATCACAGGTTAAATCCTGGAGAATGCTGTGCATGTTGGGCGTTTCATTTAATTGTGAAATAGGCGCTACCGGAAAGATTTGACCTATTGCCCAGGCATCAGGAATGGATTGAAAAAAAGAAATGTTGCAAAAAATTTTAGCAGCCATACACTCATTTATCATCATTAATAATGCGTGTTCACTGGGGTTTTCCTCATCCAGCCTGTCTTTTAATTCCATGCAAATATTGGTATAGAATGCTTCAACCTTTGCTTTTTCCTGCAAGCTGATTACCCCATGCTTGAATAGAGAATGGGCTTCGTGCAAAGAGTGTTCTGCATAGTTATATATTTCTGTTGGAGAGCTGTCAGTGATTGCCTGATAAGTATCATAGATATCGCGAATCACGTGCGAGTCCTCTTCGGAAATTTCAGGAAGCGCAGGGGCTTTTTTAATGATTTCGATGTCAGTAATATTGGATATCAAGACTGCATGATGTGCTGTTAAAGCCCGTCCAGATTCCGAGATAATGTTCGGCTCAGGGATATCCGCATCCTGGCACAAATGTTTAAGAGCCAATAAAATGTGCGTTGCATACTCATTCAGGCTGTAATTCATGGAACAACCTTTATTGGAGTGTGTGCCTTCATAATCAACGCTTAAACCGCCACCCACATCAATTGTATCTATTGGTGCATTAAGATGGCGTAATTCAACATAATATCGGGCAACCTCCTGCATGCAATGGCGAATATCATGAATATTGGCAATTTGGGAACCTAAATGGCAGTGCATTAGCTGGAGGCAATCAAGTAAGCCATTTGCTTTTAATTGCGTTACCAATTCAAGTACTTGCTTTGCATTTAAGCCAAATTTGGATTTAACTCCTCCCGTATTTTCCCATTTACCGGCGCTTTTGCTGACTAAGCGAATACGAACACCGAGGGTGGGCTTAACGTTAAGACGAGCAGATTCACTTAATATGATGTCCAATTCCGATTTTTTTTCAATAACGATGAATACTTTATGTCCCATCTGTTGAGCTATGAGGGCTGTTCTTATGTAGCTGCTGTCTTTATAACCATTACAGACTATAGTGC
Organism: Legionella moravica DSM 19234; assembly: GCF_000423305.1. Lineage (GTDB taxonomy): Bacteria > Pseudomonadota > Gammaproteobacteria > Legionellales > Legionellaceae > Legionella > Legionella moravica. Next base: position 321,751 of record NZ_AUHS01000003.1, read on the forward strand.
CGGGATTATCACCCAGCATACCGATTACCGCCATTAATTCAGGTTTTGAGCCTGCTTCCAGGCCAATCGTGTTTGATGGAGATTTAAGCAGTTCACGAACCACACTGTGTTCCTGGTTTACTTTTATAGGATAAACCAATTGATAGCTTCCAGAATATTCAGTGTCCTTTTTGGCTTCGGTGAATGCCTGGTATATTCTGCGTACGCGATCATGGAGTATATCGCTGCACCGAATTAATAACGGTAAATGTAATCCAGCGCGTTCAGCAGCGTTCACTATAGCCAGTAATTCAACTCCTTTTTGCTCCGGGTTTTTGCTTATTTCAATGTTTCCGTGCGCATTAATATTAAAATACCCATCACCCCAATGCTTAATGTTGTATAAGTTATCTTCTGATTGTGCATTGTTGTTCATTATTTGGTTCCCAAAGGGTTACGAGGCTTGACTAATTCTTGATAAGTCGCAGGTTCTCTTTGTTGAGCAAATGGAAATAATCTTCCCCATAATTCACGTTGACTGAAATCAAGATCGGCAACAAGAACTGCAGGCTCATTTCGTGGCGCCTGAGCTAAAATTTCACCCATTGGTGTACTGATGAAACTACTGCCATAAAACTGTAAATCATCCTCACAACCAATTCGATTAACAGCGATGATAAAGGTATTGCTCATGATCCCTTGTGCTACCATTACTTTTTGCCACATGGGCTGACTATCAAACCCTGGAGCCGTCGGTTCGCCGCCAATAGCGGTTGGATAAACCAGAATTTCGGCGCCTTTTAATCCATAGATTCGTGATAACTCTGGAAACCATTGATCATAACAAGTCGGTAAACCAAACTGGTGTCCTGCTATTGAATGAACAGGGTAATTGGAATCTCCTGGTTTAAAGTAAAAGTCTTCATGGTATTTTTCCCCGCTGGGTATATGTTGTTTTCGGGTAATGGCAATCAGCTCACCTTGAGTATTAAAGGCAACAGCGGTGTTGTACCCTGCTTTTTCGAACAGAGAGGCGGTAATACATACCTTATGTATTTTAGCCATTTGACTGACAAATTGAGCTGTAGGACCTGTATGGATGTCTTCCATATAAGGGGTTCCGTCAACGTCAGAACGAGTACAAAAATAAGGGCTCAAAGTGAGTTCCTGCAAACACACCAGCTCAGCGCCTTGTTGCGCTGCCGAAAATATTCCAGAGGCCAGACTGTCTTGATGTTCTTTAGCATGTTCATGCCATTGCTCCTGAACCAGTGCTACCCTTAATTTGTTTTCTGCCATTAGTTTTCCTATAAGTTGTTGCGTTAAAATATAGTGTTTTGTCTGTAGACTAAAAATCCGACTATGTTATCAAAAAAAAATCTGTTTGTACCAGTATTAATTTTACTAAATAACACTTAATTGGTTTTGCACAAATTGTCTTGTAACCCGTTATTGATCAGAGCTTTCTAAAGTCATCCAATCTCTTTGTAAACAATGCTTATTGTTTAGCCAAGGCGTTTCTTGTATTTGGGTTGAAATAGTATTCATTGAATGAATTGAATTCGATAATGTATGAATTAAAAATAGTAGCATGGACAGTGACTTTAATGGATGTAAAATTCAGAAAAAATTGTGTAAAGATGCCCTTACCAGGTAAGGGCTAAATCGATTAATTCTTATTTAAACAGACTACAAAACTTAGAGTAGCAATCATCATCCTCGTTATCACTGTCACTGTCACTGTCAGAATCCATACTGGATTGAGCTAGGGTTGCAGATCGAGACAACTCCGGGGTTCTTTTTCTCAAAACACTCTGAAATACTGTGTTGGGATTGCTTGAAGTTGATGAGGCAGGTTCAGATACAGTTACCTCAGCAGAGGATTGTTGAGCTGGTGAAGTCTCTTGTTTTGGCACTATTGAGGCTGCAATCAAGCGGAAGGGACTGGATTGATCGTGAGCAGCTCCATTGATCATTTCAAGTTTGCGATTTATATCAGAGAGCGTTTTGGAATCCAGCAAGGACAATTTTTCGCCTATGCTGTGCTCATGGCTTTTTAACAAGACTGGGAATAAGATTGAAAACTCAAGGCAGGCATCAACACTAAAATCACGGCTAGTGAAAAATCGTTCAGGCTTATCGCCTAGAAGCAAATCAATGTCACGACGCAGAGTAAAGGCTGATCTTACCTTGGTTGCAAATACATCAGGTGTCGGAGCCAGGTTTTGGATGCTTCGAGAAATAATGCTGTGTTTTTCTCTGGGGGCATGTAAGGCAAGTTTTGCTGCTATAGATGATTCATTCTGTTCAATGACTTTGAATAAGCCTGGAAACTCCTGGCATGAATCGATACTGTACTCTAGGCTGCTGAAAAATTCATCGGGATTGTCACCCAGAAGCAAATGATCGATATCTCGTTTTAGCGCAAAAGCCTGATTTATTTTGGAAGCAAACAGTGTATTAGAGAATATTCCTTCCACATTCTGAGCAACCTGGTCATGGGATTCGCTTGGGGTTGTCAGGGCCAGCCGCTCCGCTATGGCTGTTTCATTGTTATCGAGAACCTGTAAGGCTAACTCTCTATAATTGTTAAACAATTTTTCATCAAATTCTTTATTTAAAAGCAAAAGATGGGGATTTTTATTTCTTTTATCCAATAAGGCATGAATGCGATTTTTTACTTCATAGGCTTCGGCTAATACCGAATGGAAGGTTTGACCGTCTGCATGCGGTACTCTTGCCGCTTCAATGGCACGACCAAAGCTTTTTAATTCACCTTCAGGGCATTCTAAAACCATGCGGGTAGCCAACTCTTTTTTTTGTTCAGCCGACAATTGATCCAATCCTTCCCGGTGTTCCGCTAGGGCATCCCCTGTACCAAGATCTTTATAGGGGTTTTGTAAACCTTGAATTTCGTCTAGCGTGTATCCCATGTAAATCTCCTTATATGCTCAGCTAGCGCTGATGTTTTTGTGTGGGGTAATCAAGAGAGACTCTATATTAGCGGATTCAATTTGCGCTGTCATGAAATTAAACTAAAGTTTTATTAACAGCTGTCGAATAAGTAATTAGATATTCGTTTTTGCCTTTAAAAACTACAATAACAACAAGGAGTAGGCAATGTCTAAAAATCATATGTTACAAGATCCCTTCCTGAATGAATTGCGTAAGGAAAAGGTCCCTGTATCTGTATTTCTGGTCAATGGAATTAAATTGCATGGTGTGGTGGATTCGTTCGATCAATACGTCGTCATGTTAAAAAACTCCATTACTCAAATGGTGTACAAACATGCCATATCCACAGTTGTGCCCTCTCGTATGGTGAAAATACCTACAGACGAGGCCTCTGGTGAGGACGAAGGATCTGTGGCAGACTAGGCTACTTTTAATTATTGGAATGATCTGTGTTTGAACGTCCGCAAGGTGGTGAACGAGCGATATTGGTACAATTAGCGCTTCCAGGCGTTGATGCTGAAAAAGCCCTGGCTGAATTTGAAGAGCTGGCTCTTTCAGCACAAGCTGAGATTCTTGATTGTGTCCTGGGTACTCGTGCTACTCCTGATGCTAAATATTATTTGGGTAAAGGAAAAGCGGAAGAGATTAGTCAGTTAGTCAAAGCGCTTGATGCAGAGCTGGTTCTGGTAAATCATGAGTTATCTCCTTCACAGGAACGAAACCTTGAGCGGTTATTCGAATGTCGTGTTGTCGATAGAAGCGGATTGATTCTCGATATTTTTGCCCAGCGAGCCAGGACTTTTGAAGGTAAATTGCAAGTTGAACTGGCCCAGTTACAACATTTATCTACTCGGCTTGTTCGCGGTTGGACTCATTTGGAGCGCCAAAAGGGGGGGATCGGTCTGCGTGGCCCTGGTGAAACACAATTAGAAACAGACCGCCGTTTATTACGAGAACGCATTCGATACATTAATAAACGCCTTGAAAAAGTACGCTGCAGCCGTGATCAAAATCGTCAGGCCCGAAAAAAAGCGGATATGGCTACAGTGTCATTGGTAGGCTATACCAATGCCGGTAAATCCACATTATTTAATGCGTTGACTGGTGAAAATATTTATGCAGCAAATCAATTATTTGCTACCTTGGATCCTACGATGCGCAAATTGGAACTGCCTGGTTCTTTGCCAGTGATTCTGGCAGATACAGTGGGTTTTATTCGTGATTTGCCCCACCATCTTGTCGAGGCTTTTCGTGCAACTTTAGAGGAAACACAGCAGGCTAATCTATTAATACACGTCATTGATATTTCCGATCCTCACTGGCGGGACACGGTTTTTGCGGTTCAAAAGGTGTTGGATGAAATTGGTGTAAGCGATATTCCTGTCATTCAGGTTTTTAATAAAATTGATTTACAGGAAGGATGGGAGCCTAAAATTGATTGCAACGAAGGCTCTTGTAAAGTATGGCTTTCCGCAGCAACAGGACAGGGTCTTGAGTTGCTAAAAGAAGCTATAGCGGCTCAATTGCATGGAGCTGTTCTTATTGAATACATCATTTTAAATAGTGCTCAGGCTAAACTGCGCGCCCAATTGTATCAATTGGGTGCTGTATTGTCAGAATCGATCAATGAAGAAGGTGACTGGCAATTGAAAATCAGAATTACTGTGGATCAAAAACAACGTCTTTTACATCATTCATAGCGCCTATACAATTAATGGTCAGTCATAAAGCGACAGAATTGAGTAAGAAATTGATTTTCCTTCATTTTAAATAATAAACGCTTCTCGCGTTAATGTTCTCATAATAATCATTTTCTATAATGTCCAATATTGGTACACATTTAATTTACAGTATTCAGGATATAAAATGACCCCATTATTTCCCAAAGATGGCTCTCCTATCACCATAATTCAAGGTCAGACGGGTGATTGTTATTTGTTAACAGCGCTCGATTGCATTCTGAACTCCGGAGATGAAGGATTACAATTAGTAAAATCTTTGTTTACCGAAACAGAAGATGGGGTATCTCTGAGAATTAAGCGCACTGAAATCTACGCTACTTCTAACAATTTTAATCCCGATAAAATGAAGGATAAGTACATACATCATTTTGATCCCCTAACCAATGAAGACGTCTTCTTTATGGATAAGGCCCGATTAAAAGTTATTGATGATGCGTGGGGTGGGGTGCGGACTAACGCTTTGGCTCTAAAAATTTTAGAACGGATTAGCTCTTACTATTATACAGGTGAGTGGTCAAATGAAGATCCTCTTGCCAGTATTGTGGCGCATAATATTCGATCCCGTCATAGCACATCTTCTACGGAGTTTGTAGGTAAATTCATTGGAGTTGAGGCTCACGATACCAGAAATCTGGGTGAAATTGTCAAGTTAAAGATTATTAATCCCGCACAGCCCGTTTATATTAGTATGTCCTATGGTCGACCGGATCAGTACGGGGTCATACACAGTCGTCATGCTTTAAGAATTGATAGAGTGATTAAAAAAAGTGATGGTACTTATGATTTTGTGCTGATTAATCCTCATAACAATACAAGGCGAGAGACTTTTAAACTGGATGATATTAAAAAAAGAAACTATCGATTCAGTGTTTATAATACGAATGCACAAAATCACGAGTTGACCAAGGTGTTACTCATATGCCCAACTGCAGTGGGGCATTATGTTTTTCAAAATCTGCAGCTTCATCAGTTGTTGATTAATCAACAGGCTCGTGGGCCATTAAATAAGGATGTAGTTAATTATTTTTATAATGTGTATCGCAGTATTCCTTATTTTGAATCCCTCTTAAATAAGCTATCTTCAGATGATGTAAACACTCTTTTGGATAGTATTCTGCTTTCGCAAGGAGATAAGGATAAATTTATCAATTTATTCATTCAAATGATACCGCGTTTGGAATTACTCTCTATTATATTTACCCGGGATAGTTCTCTGGATTTTAAGGCCATTGCTCAATTGATAGGTGATAGAAGTTCAGAACCATTAGTGCGCCAAGAATTGAAAAACCCTGAGTTTTTGAAGCGGATTATAGAGGTGGCTTGTCGTGAAAAATGCCAAGAGACAGGATGTACTTTGGCTCAGGCACGAAATATTATAGAGGTTGGCCTGGTTCAGCATTACTTTAAGCCCTCCGATAATGCTTTATCTCGAAGCGGGGGGTTACGGACATTATTTTATAAGCAGTTATTTAATCAGGAAGACATCCTCCATTTATTTGGTTCCAATAAACTTTTTGAGAAGGCGGTATTTGCTTATATCTATTTGAATGGACGTGTTGACGAACTATTAGTTGATGCCTTGAGACAGATGGATCACAGCATCATTGATGATCAGTTTCTAAATGAGCTGCTCCAGGATTTGGACTATAAAAATCCACGAACATTATTTGATGCATTTTTTTTCTTAAATACCGTGAACCCTGCCATGGCAAAAAAATTGAGTACCATGGCCAGTGCGCGAATTGAGGAATTATTCAAAATTTCCCTGGAGGACTTTAATGCGTTACTCAATGCCCAACCTTATACTGATTTTCACCGTTGGTTTGGTTCAACACAAGCCCCAATGGATGAGAATGGAGCACAGAATATTATCGATGGCTGGATTAAGAGGATTTCTGCATATCCCTTCGATTTTGATTCATGTCATTCTACACAAGATATTGAACATCAAATCCATCTGTTGGTAAGGCAAGTGGAGGAGTTAATCTTAGCGAAACCTGAGCTTGAAACAGCCATTCATATCTTAGGCAATACGGATGGCTATCATCCAGGCCTGAGGCATGCGCTGGAACATAAAATACAGCAGATTAGAAACGCAGGCGCACTCAAAGAAGAGGCGCTTACAGCAGATATTCGAGTTATGGAGTCTTACATCATTGCGATTAAAGGCTATTCGATATCTTTTAAAGAAGTCACTCAGGAACAAGATGTTGCTCCATATTTGCAGGTTTTGCAAGCAGGTCTTGACTGTCTGGTTTATCGTAAAGCGGATCTAGCTGCAGCAAAACTCTCTTTGGGTTTGTTTCATCCCATCGTAATGCGGTTTGGTGATGCACTGGATCAAAAAGAGAACGAAATGCAACGGCTTGCCCAGGAGCGATATCAGCATATTGCTTCTGCAAAAAAAGCGATTGCCAATCAGGTCGATCGAATTAATGCGTTTCAAATTTATTTTGCCCCAGGTCAAACATCAAAGGAATTGGTTAGAACGACTGATTTATTATTAAAAGCATTGGACGATTGTGCAGCACCAACAGATGAGTTGCAGCGAGCACAACAGGTCTTGGGCATTTCTGGCGAAGTACATCCCGAAATCAAAAAGGCTCTTGAAGATAAACGGCAAGCAATTTATAGCGCTGCAGCCAAAGAAAAAAAGATTCAGTATTCTCTAGAGATCATTTCACGTTATGAACAAAAAATTAATGTACTTGCAGTGAATTTTGGTCAATTAAAAAATGAAAAAGACGTGGCTCAAGCCGTTGGAGCATACTTGAATCAACTAACCGCAATTATCCAACATAAAAGTGATTTACAAACAGCACGAGAGGCTCTGGGTTATTTGGGCCGTCATCATCCCCGAATTCAGTTAGCGCTGGATAAGAAAAAACAGGAGATTCATCAGTGTGCCAACCAGCGTCTTGACCATTTACGCAAGGCTAATGAAGTAATTCGGTCTTGTGCACAGCAAATTAGAGGATTACCTGTAGAGTTTTCAGGGATCACTACTCTAGATGGTGTTGATAATCAAGTTAAATCAATACTCGCTAAATTGGACGAGATAACTCAAAATCGAGCCGATTTAGTTGCTGCTCATCAGACTTTGGGTTTAAGTCAAATTCATCATGTTATTGTTGATGCAGAAAAAGGAAAGAGAGAAACCGTAGTAGCTTCTGCCGATCATGCTAAAGAGCAAATAAATTCTTATCTTGACGCGCAAAAAATCTTGGTGCAGATGAATTTTTCAGAGCATTTGGAAAAAATCAGGTCATTAAAAGAACGATTAGAAGAAGTTGCAAAAACGAATAAGAATTATGAAAGCGCAGCTCAAAAGGCTGCTGTGTTTTATACAAGAATAGAGTATGCGAAACAGGGATTTCTCAACTCGGGATTGCCCATTCAATTGAACCTGAAAGATTTTCAGAGAGAGTGCGTAGACGCCGTTTCTGATGCATTAATCGTTTTAAGTGTTCATAGAGGCTGGAAACAGACTTTGGTTAATTTTCTTAGTGATGCACTTTCAGTGCTTTCTTTGGGTGTTGCTAATTTGATGACCGGTCAAGCAAGGTTCTTCAAGACAAAGACTCAATCCGAGGTTGTTATTCAGGATTTCTCGGAAACAATAAGCAGCATAAAAGTTGGAGGCGGAACGTGAAATTGAGAGGGCCAGTTTAGCTTTGGTTCTCCATCACCTTATTTAATGAGTCGACTGATTGTCCACCGTATAAAGTTTTTACTAATTGTCCTTTAGGATTGAAGATAAAAGTTACTGGAACTCCTGATATATCTCCAAGACGCAGATCGGTTGCGGGATCGTTAAGCAGACTGGGGTAGTTGATATTGAAGCGTCTTATCAAATTTTTTTGTTCGAACAAAGGCAAGGCATCAAAATTTACTGCATATAAGGCAATCGGATCGTTTTTGTGTTGTTGATAAAAGCGGTTAAACTCAGGTATTTCATCCAGGCAGGTTTGGCACCAGCCAGCCCAGTAGTTGATGAATACCCATTTACCTTTAAGCTCTGAAAATGGAGTACTCTGGCCTTGAAGGTCTTTAAGGATTACTTCCGCATAGCCAGGAGCGACGGAGATCATTAATAAAATAGAAGAGAATAAGACTTTAATTAGAGAGTTCATAATTACCTCATGGATATTGGAAGTTATTCTATCATATTATTTGAATTTGTTTATTGAATAAAAATCCCCATAGCGCGGCTGTCCCATTAAAAATGTGACGTCTTTCCGAGCATAGCGAGGAATCTCCTGCAAGGTTGCACGATCCCATTACAATGCGGCCATTAAAATCATATCAGTTGAAATGATATAAAAATCCAGGTACATCTTCTGATGACATCATTAAATTCCTTGTAAAAAAAAGGGTTTAAAAGGTAATGATGATTAATGCATTAATTCAGATTGTGCCAATTTGCAGGAGATTCCTCGCTATGCTCGGAAAGACGTCACATTTTTAATGGGACAGCCGTGATCCCCATAAGGTGTGCTGTCTATTTTGCTTTCTTGCGACGTGTTCCTGAATCTTCAGCATATCATTAAAAACCAGTTCAGTTTTACTTATCGAATTCCCGCGGCTGTGACCCTGACTTTTCTCCAAGATTCTATATTTGTGACCAAGAGTCAGGGCTGTGACCGCCGAAATTCGAAGGATGAATCTGGATTACATATCGACCGAAATTCTATGGCTTGCGGGACGACGAATTCGATATTGTCCACACACTTTAGATTTCCAAGGTCAAATCTTCCTGTGTTTCCGGAATTTCCTCGGGCTTCTCCTTGCGCTTCAATTTTAAAACGCTGTATTTCTTTAAGCCATCCAGCGCGTCCATCCTGTCTTTTAAATTATCCCACTCCAACGCTTTAGTTTTCCAGTCAAGAACGCTTCTATCCTGTTCTGGAGTACAGCTGCTCTCGGCTATGGGCTGCCGTTGCGGTTTTCTATTGTGTTCGTCTAACATAATTTCAATTTTTTTAATTGCTGAAACGGGTTGTACTTGTCCTTCGTAGAGAGAGGGAAACAGGCGCAGTTTGGTTACCAGTTTGAATGCCTCCCATTTACTGGTTAATTCAACGTAGCCATGTTCTAAAGGGTTTTCCCGTAATGCTTCATATTCCGTTGGTGATATAATATGAATTATACTGAGTTTTTTACGGTAAAATACTTTATCCCCGCTTAATACAATCAGTGGTTCATGTTGTCTGGAGTTAAAATCAACATCAGGCAAGTGTTCCAGACCACCAAAACTTTGGTGTTTAGGAACAGGGGCGCCATGTAACACGTCATTAATATCTTGTAAGGACTCAGTCATTCCATCAATGCATGCTTTACGATTATGTTGATCCAGACAGGAATTAATTGTTCCATCGCCACGAGCGCGCGTTGGAGCTTCATTCTCATTAGGCGTTGGATCGTAGGGTCTAATGGTAAACACGCCTATACGATTTATTTCATCGTGCAGATTGTTGGCTAAAATGCTTCCCCAGGTTCCAAAGCGATCTTGTAATATTTTACGCAGGTCGCCAATCATGGCCATATGGCCGGTAGCAAAATGATCGGTATAGTAATGAAATGTAAAAAACTCCATTGACAGGGCCTGAGCATGATATCGATGTGCCAGATCAAATAATGTTTTATGGGACGGTGCAATTTTATTAGAGGAAAAAGAATCTTTTATTGATTGAAAATCAGGATTTTCAGATTGATATGCCGTGTCTTTTGCCCATTGTTTCAATTCATAGGCCAGGTGAGCGTACCTTAATGCAATAGAATGACCTAAAACATAGACCCTTAACGACCAGGGGGTAAAGTGAGTCTGATTTCGAGTCAGCATTTCTCCATAATTTTTAACCCGAAAAACATACATCAATTGTTTCATATAAAAATCAAGGGTCGGGGAGAATGGGATGTAGTTGCTGTTGGTGATGGTATAGATGGTATCAATTTGTTTACGAGAGACATCCGGTGAGGCCAGGTTATTGTAAGCCTTAATTAAGGCTGCTTCTTCTTTGGGCTTGATTTTTTTGTGGATGAGGTATTGACCTAGATCAATTGAGGATTTAAATCGATCGCATTGAGGCAAATCCAAATCCATAGTCCAATTTGCCTCAGTAAAAAAATCTCCTGCCATGGCGATTATTTCACCAGCGGACATTTCCAGCTTCATGGGCTCAGGCAAGTTGTTGTCCCTAAAGCGTTGCAAACGTAGATGCAGCACGCCTGAGTCGTCTATTCTTAAATAAGGATTGTTTTCTGTATTTTCCAGCCTTAATGCATTGCCCAGTTCGGTATGTTCATTTGTATCCATCACGAGTTCCTTTCATTCCTTGATTCATTTTTAGCATAGCTTTGATTTTAAAAGTCTGCCAATAAGAACAGACAGAATATAGGGGTATAATGATTTTGAATTCCGTCATTCTATTGATCGGTGCCGCATGTTTTTAATCACGTCTCTCCCCTTTATAAACACCAATAATGGATATTTTATCGATGCATGCTCCTATGAAAAAGAAACGCACTGGTCTAGAATTAAACATTATGATTTTTAGTTGCCAGGTGGTCTATGATGACTTTTTTAAAAACGATGATTCTGACCTTGCTATTTCCAATTGGCTCTGTGAACGCAGCTCATTATCTTACAACAAATGAAATAAAAACCCTTCTTTCGGGTCATTCTTCAGCTTTTTTTGGTAAATACGGTGGGGTTAAATTTACAGGGTATGGATGGTGGAGTAAAAATGGTTCGATTTATGGATACACTTATATTCTTGGCAAAAAAAGAAATTGGACAGGAACCTGGTACATTAAAAACAATCAATATTGCCGTACTCTTAAAGCCTATGGAAAGTCTCAATTCAAATGTCTTCGAGTGCAACAAATTAATGCAAACACCATACGCTTTATAAAATCAGATGGATCCATCAGTAGTACGTCCAAACTGCAATAAATATTAAATAATGAATAGCAGTGGCTCCATAATCAGGAGGCTGATGATTTGCTTTTAAGCCATTGTTTTAATAAAGAATCCATGATAGTGCGAGCCGTCTTTAATGACTCTGAGTCCAATAAATTCGGGCTGTGTAAATCCTCACAATGTGCTGCACCTTCTATTATGTGGTAAGTCAATTTCAGATTTACTGCATTACCGTTTAATTCAGATAGAGACAATATTGACCAGGGATCATTATCGCCATTGGTAAAATAAATGTTGGACACCAGATCATCCATTAAAGGGAAATAAAATGATTTATTAAGTTTGGCGGTGTTAGCTGGTTTACTTAAACCAAACAAACGTTGGCAAATAGTTCGATGATATTCCAAATTGATTAAAGACGATCGTGCCGATAGCCAATAATCCGGGTTGGCATTTTGCCAATAGCCATATTCGGTACAGGATTGATAGTACCATTGTCGCGTACCCACTCCCTTTTTATAATCATCGGGATTTTCACTCATCGCTCCCTGGGCAGTAATTTCTACCGCAGAAACATCCATGTCTTTGTAGAGTTTTTTGGCAAAATCAGAATAGCCGATAAGAGGCGTTGAGCTGGTGGATAAAGCCTGACAAAATGAATTTCTCATTCCGTATTGAATTGCAGCGGCGCCTGTATCCGCAATTAGATACAAGAAGTCAACCGGATCACGAACTTCCGTTGCTTCAAACAAACGTTTCATCTCCTGTAATTTATGGTCATCGCTTAATGTTGCTTCTACTTCACGAACTACAGAGCGTATCTGTTCTGCACATTCAGGCCCAGCTACTTTAGCAACATGAGCATCGTATTCATAAAAATCCTCTTTGGCCATTACCGGAGCGGATGAAGCAAGGGACCCGGCAACCAAATAAGGGTATTTTAATCGATAGTAAGCCGATAATGATCCGGGATAAGACCCTCCGAAGGCTATCCAGGTTCCCGTCCAGTTCCGTTCTTTGCTCATTTGACGCTGGAAATAAGCTAAATCGTCCAAAGCTGCTTCAGTAGATAAAAAGCGCAGATCTTCTGCTGAAAAGGTGTTTCGAGGCAGGCTTTCTCCATAATAGCGATGTTCCAGGGCAATCATTTTGGCATGATGTTTTTTTGCATAAGTCCTTATCGCGCCATTCAATGCTCTTGGTGTACATGCGGACTCACCGCAAATATAGAAAAATACAGGGTCAGTCGCTTTAGGGCCATAGGTTTCATCGACATAATAGCGCTGAGCAAAAGTGCCCAATTCAGGATGATTGTGATCGAGGCGTTGCATGAATCTTGATGTTTTTATGGAGCTGCTTGCCAATAAAGGTTGCTGATTTTCCAGATGTTTTTGCAAAAACAGCTCAAGAGGTCCGGCATAACTAAGGGGCAGGCAGGATACTAATCCCAATCCAATAAGAGCAGCGCTTTTAATAGAATTCATCACTTTGTTCATCCTTGATTACATCACTGATACCATCATCTGGTCATCTCAGCGGATCATATGTCATTTATTGCAGGAATAATGGTATTGCTTATTCAGAATTAAAGAAAGAGTAATGTGAAGAGACGATTGTATTTTTTTATGAGGCGTTATTTTATTTCAATCCAAAGACAGTTCCTGTTTAAAGAATCAATCTGACTGGAAGAAAATATTGCATCATGTTTACTTTTGTGACATTATGAGAGGGTTTTTGATTTTTGGACTCTACCCATGTTAAAAAAAATCGCTCTTTGTGTCACGTTTTTGTCCTCATCTTCTCTTATTGCTGCCACTGAAGTGGATTTGTACCAGGCGCCTCTTAACCGTTTAAATCAATTTCCGTTAACTCAGGACGCCTCGAAAACAACTCGAACATTAAATTCCTCCCCTAAAAATAATTCTTTGCAACAAATGAATCAAACTAAAGAGGATAATGAGATCATAACGCGCTATCAACAAATGTACAAAGGCATACCAGTGATCGGTGCCCAGATCATGATAACCAAAACTGGCAAGCAGGTTGGAATCTCCAAGGACAATGCCGAAGTGAACGGACATTTACTGGAAGACATTCAAATTGATATAAAGCCCACCATCAGCAGTCAACAGGCATTGGAATTAGCTAAAAAATCCTATTTTAATGTTAATCCTCAAGCGGATACCCAACAGGAAAAAACTGAATTACAAATCAGACCAGGCGAGAATGATGAGTTAACGCTGGTGTATTTGGTTTCTTTTAAAAGCATTCAAAAAGATGGCAAGCCGAGTTGGCCTTTCTTTGTCATTGATGCGAAAACCGGGGCTTTCGTGAGCCAATGGAATAATATTAAAACCTATCTGGACAGCGGCCCAGGTGGCAATGAAAAAGTTCATGAGTATTGGTACGGTAAAGATGGTTTGCCAGGACTGGAGGTTACTCAAATGGGTAATCAATGTGTGATGGATAATGCCAAAGTGAAGTTAGTTAATCTGTATTCCGAATGGGATTGGGATAATATGATTAACTCGCCTTTTCAATATACGTGCAACAATAATGTAGAAGAAAATATTAACGGTGCCTTTTCTCCGAGTAATGATGCCTACTTTTTTGGACACACTATTGTCAATATGTACCAGGATTGGTACGGTCTAAATGCGTTGCAACAGCCCGATGGTAGACCCATGAAATTAGTCATGCGTGTCCATTTTGGTACACAATTTGACAATGCCTTTTGGGATGGGCAGGCCATGTCTTTTGGGGATGGCGAGGACTTTTATCCTCTGGTTTCTCTCGATGTTGCAGGTCATGAAGTAACACATGGATTTACCGAACAACATTCAGGTCTTGAATACCATGATCAGTCCGGCGCTTTGAATGAATCCATGTCCGATATGGCTGGACAGGCATCTCGTGCTTATCTGCTAGAACAAAATCCTCTTATGTACAATAAAGCATATTTGCAACCGAATGAAATAACCTGGGGCATTGGCGAGACTGTAGTCCGCGAAGCTTTTGGAAAAGCACTGAGATTTATGGATTATCCTTCTTCTGACGGCAGCTCTGCTGATTGTCTTGATAAAAATCTTGCTCAAAGCAAAGGGGCATATTGTGCAATTAGTTATGATGAGCTGATTGCTTTCGCAGAATCAAATTTTAGCGATCCTCAATATCGTCAAAATTACATAGTCCATACAGCGAGTGGCGTGTTTAATAAAGCATTTTATTTACTCTCCAAAGATTTGGGAATCAAAAAAGCCTATCATTTAATGGTCATTGCCAATATGAAATATTGGACTCCTGCAACGGACTTTATATCTGGAGCCTGCGGCGTCGTTTATGCGGGTAGGGAGCTCAGTGTGGATTCAGGTGTGATTCAATCTGCATTTGGTCAGGTTGGAATTGATACTTCAAATTGTGCTGTATAACATGTGTTGACCCTTAATTGGCTTTATTGGATTGAGGGTTTACTGCATTTTGAATCAATCAATGTATCTGCATGATGCACTCAGATTTTTTTTTGCTCTAAATGTTGTTTGCTGAGCATGGAAATTAGTATATAATCACCATGCTGGAATTACCCCAGAAATTTGACTGGATTAAAATTTTAAACGGGCATTCAGTCGGGAGTTGTTGCTAAGTGCTCCATAAGCCCTAAGTGCTGCGTAGTAGTTGAACAAGTCAATTGTTAACAGAACCTAGCCATCCATCAGGGATATCTATTAATTTTGTGTTGAGAACTGAATGGCCATATATTTTATTACCACTGGCATATTAATTTTGAGTTTATTCTGTGTCGCTGTGATGGTAATTAAACTTCGTAGTGCTCCTTCCGTTCCTCTGACACTAACTCAATACGTCAAACTTACCTTTAGCGGCATAGTTGCCTTTATTGCAGATACTTTGGGAGTCGGCAGTTTTGCTGTCAATGTTGCCCTGGCTAAATTATTGGGTACTTTTCGTGATGATGAATTACCTGCCGTTAATAATGGCGCACAGGTTATTCCCGGTGCCATTGAATCCTTATTTTTTATGCATTTGGTTGATGTAGATTTAACTACTTTATTAACTTTGGTTGCCGGAACCTGCATTGGCGGTTTATTGGGTGGTTTTGTTGTGAGTCAGCTGAGTAAACAAGCCATTCGTTTGGCAATGATGTGTTCGTTTGCGTTAATCATTGCGCTTTTAATCTCCCACCAGTTTCGATTATTACCCGTTGGCGGTGATTTGATTGAGCTGCATTCATGGAAATTAGTGATAGGATTTTTTGCACTGGTAATCTGCGGGGCGTTGACTTCAGTAGGTGTCGGTTTATTTGTCATGGTTCAAGGGGTGTTGTTCGTCATGAATATATCACCTGTTGTTGCTTTTCCAATTATGACGACAGCTGGCGCAATGCAACAACCACTTACAACGTTGGTCTTTTTACAACAAAATAAGATCCCTCTAAAGAAAACCTTGATTTTAAGTCTTTCAGGGTGTTTAGGGGTGATGATTACCATTCCTGTTTTCACGCAATTAACAATCAGTTGGTTACACACACTCTTATTATTTATATTAATCTATAATCTGATTGCTATTGGCCATACTTATTTTCGCTCCAAAACAAATAAAAATCGTGCACAATCGAGTGGTGCATTGGTTGCAGTGGAGTAACATTTTATTTTTGCAGGGTATTCCTAAAGCCAGGCAGCCTCGATATATCCCATACAATTGGCTTACTGCATCGCTTGGAACTTACAGACAAAATAGTTGCATCTACTTTGTTATTCTTATCCCTCGGTAAGGATAAATCAGCCCAAAGTGCTTCGTTCAACCTGATAGTGCAGTAAGTTCGCGTTCCAGTATCGGGTTTTAGGCATATATAGTATAATCAGCACAAATTTTAGATAACAGTGCATACTATGGAAGAGCAAGTCAGTAAATCACAGAAAAAAAGAGAAGCCGATTTTTTACAAAAAACAGCGGTAAAGTTTATCGATTTAAGTGAAGCAAAATTAGATCTTTTGCCTCTTACCGATAATTTGCGTAAAGCAATTGTCGATGCAAAATCGATTAAAAGTCATGGTGCCAAAAGACGTCAGGCTCAGTTAATCGGTAAATTAATGCGTGCAGCCGATTATGAAGCAATACTTGAGGCATACGAAAAAATCCTTGAAGAAGACAGTGCTATTACCGCTAATTTTCATGAAATTGAACAATGGCGGGATAAATTGATTCATGAGGGTAAAGACGCTTTAACCGAGTTTATTAATCTATATCAACCAGAAGACGTGCAACAGCTAAGACAGTTGATAAAAAAAGCAGTTGATGATCAGATGAAGGAAAAAAATACAGGTGCGGCAAAAGCTCTTTTTCGCTATTTAAGGACTTCTATATTATGAATTATCCATTATTTGTAAGTTGTCCCAAAGGTCTCGAATACTTGCTGGAAGAAGAGCTTAAAGCCTTAGGTTTGCATATCACCCGAGTCAGCCCGCAAGGGGTTTATGGGGAAGCGACCCTGCCTGTAATTTACCAGCTTTGCTTGTGGTCTCGTATAGCCAATAGAATTCAATTGGTTTTATTTAGTGGTCATGCAGCCAATGAACAGGCCCTGCATCAGCTCTGCACCGGATTTCATTGGCAGACTGTGTTCACTCATGATAAAACCATAGCCATAGAGTTTCACGGCGCCTCCGATCAGATTCGCAATACCATGTACGGAGCTCAGGTCGTCAAAGATGGAATTGTGGATCATTTTCGGCGTTTGAATGGTTCACGACCCAATGTAGACAAAGAAAAGCCGCAAATTCGCATTCACGCACATTTAAAAAATGATGTGTTAACAATAAGTTTTGATTTAACGGGTTACAGTCTGCATCAGCGAGGATATCGTAGCAAAGCAGGAGCAGCTCCTTTAAAAGAAAATGTAGCAGCTGCTCTGTTGATTCGGGCAAAATGGCCAGAACTAGCTGCCAAGGGTTATGGTTTGCACGATCCTTTTTGCGGCTCAGGAACACTTGTTATTGAAGCCGCGATGATGGCGGCGCATATCGCACCAGGGTTGCTACGTCAGGATCATTCTTTGCAATATTGGGCGCAACACCAAGAATCCCTTTGGGAAAAAATACGGCTTCAGGCTTTGCAGCAAGTAAAACCCCTGACAGTGAAGCTTACCGGCTCGGATAACGACAGCAAATTAATTGCATTAGCGCGTTCTAATGCCGAGCGGGCGGGAGTTACTCCTTTAGTCGAGTTCAATAATCGGGCCGTGGGTGATTCACGTCCGACAGATAAGACGGGATTGGTCGTTTGTAATCCGCCATATGGTGAGCGATTGGGTGAGGCGACACAGCTTGTACCATTATATCAACAGTTGGGAAGTACACTGCATCAATATTATCAAGGGTGGAAAGCCGCCGTGCTTACTTCAAATCCAATCCTGGCGAAGGCTATAGGACTGCGAGCAGGTAAACAATATACCTTGTTTAACGGCCCCCTTGAATGCAAATTATATTGTTTTGATATCTCCGCTGAGAATGAATTAAAGGGGACGCAATCAAGTACTTTGTCACCAAATGCACAAATGCTGCTGAATCGATTGGAAAAAAATCGGAATCATTTGCAAAAATGGGCCAAAAAGAACGATATTTCTTGTTACAGGATGTATGACGCTGATCTGCCAGAATATGCTTATGCAGTTGATATTTACAACGATTATGCTGTGCTACAAGAGTATGCCGCTCCAGCCAGTATCCCGGTGCAAAAAGCGGAAAAACGCAGTTTGGAAGTAATGCAGGTGGTGCCACGGGCACTTGGCATCAATCCCGATAAATTAGTGCTGAAACAGCGCAAGCAGCAGAAAGGGACAGAGCAATATCAAAAAATGGATAAGACACGACATACGATGGTGGTGACTGAAGGCCGAGCCAAACTCATCGTGAATCTCTATGATTATCTGGATACCGGCTTGTTTTTAGACCACAGACCCTTACGATTGCGATTTGCCCAATTGAAGCCCGGAACTCGATTTCTCAACTGTTTTTGTTACACGGCCAGTGCCAGTGTTCATGCTGCGTTGGCAGGTGCCGTCACAACAAATGTTGATTTATCCAATACTTATTTAAAATGGGCAGAAGATAACTTTAAACTCAACCAAATTGAGGTCTCAAAACACCAGTTTATTCAATTTGATTGTAGGGAATGGTTAAAAATTACCAGAGATCGATTTGATGTTATTTTTCTGGATCCCCCCAGTTTTTCCAATTCGAAAAGAATGACGGATACGCTGGATATTCAGCGAGATCATGTTCTTTTAATAAACTCGGCAATGCGCTTGCTTAATCCGGATGGTGTTTTGTATTTTTCTACCAACTTTCGCCAATTTAAACTGGATCCTTTGCTCAAGGAAAAATATTCCGTACAGGATATTAGTACTCAGACTATAGATCAGGATTTTAAAAGAAATAATAAAATTCATCATTGCTTTAAATTGGTAATGCCGCAATTTGCTGGTTAATTAGTTCCCTGAGAGTGCGCAGGATGCAATAAAAATGTTCCTGCGCCGGGTCAAAAATGGGATTTAGTGCGATTCCGCTTTAGCAGTACCGTAGATTTGCTCTTTTAGTTCGTTCATATATCCAGCCATAAAAAAAAGTTCTGCTGTGAGAAAGAGCGGTGCGATTAACGCCTGGCCCAGATTGACCATGAACGCGGGTTGTTTGCCTTCAATATAATGGCCATAAAATTGTAATCCCCAACCAACAACAAAGGTTATCAAGAATGCCCAAAGACCAACTTTGGTGGGACCATAATAATTAAACCAACTGGCCAACCATAATAATATGAGCAAAATTGGTGTAAGAGCCAGAGCCAGTTTCCAGTGCAGTCTGAAGTAATAAACTAAAAAGACCAGAGTTGTTAGACAGGCCAGATTGGTTGAATAGACCCCAGGAACACTAATTTTAACGAACCCTAGCAGGATCATCATGGAGAGGATGATTAAAGGCACTCCTGCCATATGAGTGTAGCGAGTCATCGCATTTTGGTGGTATTCAGCATAAAATTGAGCTTGCTCAACAAATGATTTCATTATAATCACCCTGATTTATATTCCATTAAGAAAACATAGCACAATATGGCACTAACTACCAAAATGAAGGCGAGTAAATAATAAAAGAATGCTGTACATGACAAAAAAGCGGTCTTGCCCGCGCACTGATATATCCCCTCAAATTTGCTAAAAATAATTGCAGTAAAGTTGAAGTCGTGATCTAATTTTCCCCAACAAATTTGTTTGGGGAAAATGATGGAACCTATCGATTTACTACATGACCATCTCATGGAGGAATGTCCTTTTATCCATGGCAAACGTTTACAAGCATTAATGGATGTAGCATGTTCACTACAAAAGAAGCAAAACCTATCGCTGACAGCAATAGGCAAAGGATTAACTGGAAACAGTTCATTAAAACACAAGATTAAAAAGGTAGATCGTCTTGAGGGCAACAAGCACCTATATGAAGAGATAAGTTCGATTTATGTAGGT
>NZ_KE384000.1:0-71650 GCF_000423305.1 Legionella moravica DSM 19234
TATAAGACGCACCAAACCCTGCTGGATATTGGTGATATTCATGCAGAAGACCATCGTGCCTGGGAACATTCCTTAGGTTTTATGGCCAGATGCCTCGGAAACCAAGCCCCTTCCCTTCAGGAGCTTCTCTCCGACACCGAGACACTAGAGCGCACTATTAAAGCATTTGAGCACGGACTGGGGATGTGGAAAAACTCGTCCTTTCACGATTTTATCAGTAATTACTTTGCCAACTGGCATGCCGCAACTGGAGAAGCCGGGCTAGCAGTACGCGCGAATCTGTTCACCAAACTTAGTGAGCTTTTTTTTCGAGAAAACGCAAGAACCCAGAACGCCATGCCTGCAATCCGCGTCACGGACAGTAAGCTCGCGGAATGGACCGGCCGAATGAACGAAGACGGCGTACTCGATATTACACCGTACCAGATAAACCGTATCCTGCTCCATGCATTGTGCTATACCCAAGACACCTGGTCAGAAACGTTTACTATGAACCTTCGCATCCTTCTAAGATTCCTGCGCAACCGCTTCAATGAGGCGCAGGGCGTCGGTGCGTTAGCGTTGGCGCGCGACTCCTATCCGGATACGCTCCTTGACTATGTCGAAAGTATGGCTAACGGAGTGGTGCCAGAAACCATGCCGCCAATATTAACACCAGGGAATATTGCTCCATCCACCAGCTTTGATGTTGCACAATTACTGGCAAGTTCCAAAGACACGCCGGAAGGCGTCATTCAAGCCCTCATTGAACATCCAAATTTCAATCCAGATGTTGCCAATGAAGATGGGGTGACGCCTTTCTATCTTGCTGCCGAGGAAGGCCACGTCCCCCTGGCCGCTGCTCTGCTTGCAAGGGGTGCCAACTGCTTTGCAATGAAAGCTGGTTCTTACCTTCCACTCAGCACAGCGCTAAGTCAGGAGCATCTGTCTTTTGTACAATGGTTCCTTGGCGCCCTGGACGAAGACAAAAGAATGGAAGCCATACTTGCGAAAGATAAGGGTAAAAAAACCTTGCTGCATGAAGCAACAAGAAACCCTCAATCCTTAGAACTCGTGCTGACCTATGTACCGGAAGCCCAAAAGGCAGTGGCTTTGCTTAGTCAAGATAGATATCAAAGCACGGTGCTACACTATGCAGCAAGCAAGACGAAAACACTGAACATTGTTCTAGGCTGTTTACCTGAACACGTAAAGGTTGATGCCATCATGGCGAAAGACCATTATAGCAAAAACGTGCTGCACTATGCGGCAACAAACCTGGAATCCCTAACGCTCCTTAGGGACTGCCTTCCTGAAAAAAAATTCACGGAAGCCTTAATGGCAAAAGACAATCAAGGCATGACCGTGCTGCATGAAGCAGCATCGAAGCCGGAATGCCTGGGATTTCTTTTGAGTTGCTTACCGGAGGAAGAAAGGGCAAATGCCGTGCTGGAGGCAAATAGATACAATATGACCGTGCTGAGCAAAGCAGCAAATAACCCCGAATTCCTGCTTGCCCTTCTGGACTGCATCCCAAAAGCCAAAAGAGTAGAACTCTTAATGACGAAAGACCGGAATGGCATAACCCCTATTGAACCGACGCTATCTAATTCGAAAGCCTTAGCTACACTTCTGGCCTGTCTGCCTGAGGAATCCAGATTACCTTTTATATTAGGGGAGAATTTTGATGGAGACACTCTATTGAGACGGGCAGTACTCTATCCGGACTCCTTAAGTCAACTTCTGGCCAGTCTTCCCGAGGATACGAGGGCAGCGGCTGTGTTAACAAAGAATAGGTATGGGGACGACCTGCTGAATTATGCGGTTATATATTCGAATTCTGTAAATGTACTTTGGTCTTGTCTGACCATGGAAGAAAGAGTAAATGCCCTGACAGAAAAGAGAAGAGATGACAACACACTACTGCATAAGGCAGCGATGAGGCCGGAATTTTTGAAACTCTTTCTGAGTGAATTGCCCAAGCAAACAAGAGCATCACAAGTAATGGCAAAGAACTTTCATGGCGAAACCGTGCTGCACAAGGCGGCAAAGAATCCAGAATCGCTGCGACTCCTTCTGACCTGTATTCCAGAAAATGAACAGGCTGAAGCCGTGATGACAAAAAGCAATTACGGCAGGACCATTCTACATGAAACAGAGGGGGATCCAAAATGCCTGGAAATCCTGTTGAACTGTTTACCGGAGGAAGTTAGGGCAGATGTAGTGATGGCAAAAGATACTCAAGGCGCGACCTTACTGTACAACGCAGCATCGAATCCAAAATGCCTGGGACTCCTGTTGAACTGCTTACCGCAGGAATCAAGGGTAGAGGCACTGGTGGAGGTAAATGGAAAGAATAACTCCGTACTAAGCAAAGTAGCAGGCGATCCTCAATCCCTGCTCTCCCTTATGGACTTCATCCCCAAAGCCCAAAGAGCAGCACTCTTGATGACGAAAAACAGGGACGGGTATCGCACCCCTATTCAACGAGCACTATCTAATCCGGAAGCTTTGCGTTCACTTATAACCTGTTTGCCAGAGGAAAGTAGAATACCGTTCATATTAGAGAAGAATTTTGCAAAAGAATATTTGGATCCACTTACATTCAACGAAATGAGGAATTGTTTTCATGGAGACAATCTACTGCAATATGCGGTGGACAATCCCCGCTCCCTAAGCCATCTTCTGGCCTGCCTTCCCGAAGGTACAAGGGCAGAGGCCTTGTTAGCAAAGAATAGGGATGGCAAGACCCTACTGGATTATACGCCTCGCTATTTGCAAGCTATGGAAGTCCTTTGGTCTTATCTGACAATGGAAGAAAAATTACAAACCGTGATGGAAAAGAGAGAAAATGACAATACGGTACTGCATATCACAGCAGATGAGCCGAAATTTCTGGAACTCTTTCTGAATGAATTGCCCGAGCAAACAAAAACATCACAAGTGATGGCAAGGAATATTGAGGGAGAGACCGCACTGCATTGGGCAGCAGAATATCCCGAATCACTGAGACTTCTTCTGGCCTGCATTCCCAAAGGTGAACAGACTGAAGCTGTGATGACTAAAGACCAATATAACAGTACCATTTTGCACTATGCGGTAAGCAATCCAAAATCATTGAGCCTCCTTCTGGCCTGCATTCCAGAAAGAGAACAGGCTGATGTTATGATGATGAAAGACGAATGTGGCAGGACTATTTTGCACAAAGCGGCGGGTTATCCAGAATCCCTAAAGCTTGTTTTGGCCTGTCTGCCAAAGGATAAAATACCAGAATTATTGATGGCAAAGGACAAAAATAACAAAACAGTACTGGACTACGCATTAGTAAAATGGGAATCCCAACGAATCCTTCAGCCTTATGCTGAAAAAGCAAAAAGCGCTGCGGCCTCCTCTCATTCGTTTTTTAGTCACGAGCATTCATCGTCCACCTCAAACCCTGAACATAGAGCCCTCAGTAGCGAGACACCTCAAAAGCCAGGGTCTTAGGTTGGAGTTGCTTGTTCAATAGACAGTTGACTTCCCTCTGGACTTAAGACCAGGAAGGGAGTCAATAACGTCATCAATTTAATCTCTGTACCCGCGCAGGCGCTAAACGTTCCTCTCTTCTGATAGGTAATCCACGCAAAAGCGAAGATCCTCACAAAAATAGGTTATCAAGTTCCCACCAGGATCGCCTTCTCCCTCCGGGCTTCACGGCTGTCCCATTAAAAATATGACATCTTTCCGTGCGTAGCGAGGAATCTCCTGCAAATTGGCACAATCTGATTTAATGTATTAATTATCATTACCTTATCAGCAGCTTGGCTGCAAATGCGAAACAAATTGCTCAGACTATTCGTAGTCACTGGGCTGTCGAGAACAGTCTACATTGGGTCTTGGACGTTACATTACGTGAAGAGGATTCTCGCGTATGCAAAGATCATGCTCCTGAAAATAGGGCGATGGTTCGGCATATTATTTTGAACAGGTTACAGAATACCAAAAAGAAATTTAAGGATATGAGCACTAGGCGCCCGCAGAAAAAGGCTGGCTGGGGAGACTCAACTCTTGATATGATTTTAATGGCCGCATTGTAATGGGATCGTGCAACCTTACAGGAGATTCCTCGCTACGCTCGGAAAGACGTCATATTTTTAATGGGACAGCCGTGCCTCCTGGCTGAGGGAGAAGGACATTTTAGCGAGATTTCGATAACATTGGGAACTAAAGATTTTGCATTTCGTCAAGAAATGCTTAAGGCCCATTGCTATTTTCCGCCTGGGCGGGCAAGACAGCTTTTTTGTCATGTGAGTAAATTATTAAAACACAATGATAGCAACCACCGCCAGGCTGACCCAGGAATCAAAATCAGCCCAGTGGCATTCGGAAAAGACTAGCTACATCCGATAAATAATGGTTTTATAAGGGTGTGGACGATTGAGCAGGCGCGTATTCATCTAATTCAGTATTCTGTTCTCCTCCCAATGTGGCGACAACAGTACTGAACATTTTCATATTGAGTTTGCCTGGTAGAGGTAATTTTGAAGAGTGCCCTTCTTCAGGAAGCGGAGATTGTGTACCGTGTGCTTTCTTTCCCTTGCTCAAACAGGCTTCAAGATCAGCGAACTGAGCCATGTTCAGCTTATTAACAACGACTGGAGTTTTAACAGGAACAGGCTCCGGCTCATCAGTGGTTAATTGCATTCTTTTACCCAGACAGCTCATGAGCTGAGTTTTAAACTCACTCATGCCAATCGATTTTGAAGTATTAACATACATCAAATACGCTCTCAACTGATAAATGTGCTCCTCAGTTAACGCGTCTTGTTCTTCAAGCCAGCTTACCATTTGAGGGTATTGATCTAAAACAATAGTTTTTACATCCCCTAACGAATTGATCCAGTACAGAGAATAATGACCTGGGTTGCCACGCAAAACAAACGTAGTCAGGTTTCCATTTTTCACCAGTGTATCATTACTCATCTCAGCATTAGAACGGGGATCTAGAGGATTTACTAACACCTGAACTCTATCAAGGAACATGTCTCTTGCTTTAACACATTCCTTCTTCAAGCGCTTCATATGCACAGGATTTATTTTATCCAAATCCTCTGATTGGTTATTAAGAAGCAAAACGATCCATTCTTCACTCGGTTGCATGGTGTATGCTTTGCCCTGAACATCAACCCAATGCAAGGTCCAAACGCCTTTTTGCAGAAAGATAGAAAATTGAATTTTATCCGGGGATTCTTTAGCTGAACGAATAGCATCTTCCAAATTTTTAGCAATAAGTACATTATCCACAGTTTGTTTAATGCTTTGCTGCGCTTTTTGCAGTTCTAACTCCTTGGCTTCAATCAATTTACGATTTGCCCGGTATTGAACTATAAAAGAATCTATTTTATCGATAATTAATTCACTAACCCGCTCAATGACTGCATCACGGTTTTTATCTGTGAGAGGCATATAGCCAGGAACGCTACCAATTAATCCATCAAGCAGATAATAATTAAATGAGCCAACATTCCATTTGCCTTTAGTGACTAATAATTTAATTTCCTGCAAGCGAGTAAAGGTATCATGAAATTCTTCCATGCTCTTGATTGCCAAGTCCACCTCGGGACCTCTGGCTCTTGTATATTGATAAACCCATCCAATAAACCAGGATTGAATTGGTTGGTTGTATTTTCTTTTGGCGGTTTCACACAGTTCAATTAGTTCAGCACGACCTTGTTCCGATTCTTCTGCAATTCGAGTTAATAATTTTTCAACGAATACATCCAAATTATCCAGAATGACTAATCTCTTCTTACCATCCTTGAGAGGCATATAAGCTCCTTTTTATGTCCATCTTTCATATTACCTCAATAATTTTTTTATACAAGTAACAAAATTCTTAACCTCAAAAGAGTTATGCGTTAATTTGCTTGTTTTAGCCTGCTCCCTCCAGGGGCTAATAAAATTCAGCACTGCTCGAAGTAAAGCACCACAGAAGGCTTGCAAATTTAAAGTAAATCGCTAACATGGTTTAGTTAAAAAATAATAACAAAGGGATGTCATGAGAATTTCACTACTTTCAGCGGCTCTATTAGCCACTGGGATTGCTTCAGCAGCAACCCCGGTTGACGGTTGGTATACCAGCGTATTCGGTGGATATACTTTTATACCTGGTAATATTGATAATTATACAATAGA
Source organism: Legionella moravica DSM 19234 (assembly GCF_000423305.1). Taxonomy (GTDB): domain Bacteria; phylum Pseudomonadota; class Gammaproteobacteria; order Legionellales; family Legionellaceae; genus Legionella; species Legionella moravica. The sequence continues at coordinate 6,154 of NZ_KE384000.1, forward strand.
TTACATTCATCGAGACCGGGCTGGTTATAATAGCGGTTATAATGCCGGGGGTCGTATCGGATTTCAAAGTAATCCACTCCGTTATGAAGCGGAATATACCTATCTTCGTGCTAACCTGAAGCATTTTGATATCGATCATATTAATCAACGGGATGCATCAGGTTATTCATCCGGTAACTTTTTAATGGCAAACATCTACTATGATTTTCCTGAAATGTTACCCGCCATTTCTCCTTATTTAGGATTGGGTATTGGTTATGCCTATCTTCAAGCAAATCTTTCCAGTTCAGGCCCAATCGCTCCAAGCTTTTTCTCAGTGAGCGATAGTGCTTTTGCCTATCAGGGAACCGCGGGAATTACTTATAACTTTGCGGAAAATTACGCGGTGAACCTGGCGTATCGCTATGTAGCAACGGATAAGCCGAACGGATTTGGCGAAATATTCCAGGCACATATTGCGAGTGCTGGGGCAGTTTATCGTTTTGATCAGGTTAATTATAAGTAAGGATTTTTAATGAAGCAGCTAATTCAACTGGGATTGTTATCAAACCTGCTAATCAACAGTACAGCCTTTGCAGTGAACCCTGAGCAAGGATTTTATATGGGCCTGCTGGGAGAAATGAGTTCTGGTCCTGCAAATCATGAAATTGCCTTTATAGAACCACCTGATCCAACCATTTGGGTGGGAAAAGTAGATAACAGCCGGATTGGCGGCGGTGGTGGCGCTATGCTGGGCTACCGATACCATCAATTCCGGGTTGAGGGTGAATTTCTCTATAACTGGAATGGATCCGGTTCTGTAGATATTGGCGATTGTACCCTGCAAAGTCCCATTGTGCAGACTCCCACCGGTATTTGTCCTCAGGATCATTTTCAGGCGAATAACCTGGGATTTAACGGCAGTGTTGCCACCATGTACGGTTTGGCAAACGTATTTTGGGATTTTATAAATTATGACAGCGACAATGCAACTGTGTTCCCCTATGTAGGATTGGGTATTGGTTACGCCCGTCTTACAAGCAGAGGTAATTTCATTCGAAACTATTACACCCTGGATGTTACCTCTCGTGGCTCAAGCAGAACGTTCACCAGTGGCGCAGCCCAAGGCATTCTTGGCTTAGGTCTCTTTATGGATGATTTCACCTGGGCCGGAATGGATTACCGCTATCTCACGACCAATACTCTGAAAGATTATGGTAATAAGCGGTATGCCATTAATTCACTTAATTTTACCGTCAGTTTATCCTTTGATAAAAGCGGGACTTAAGCTGTTTCATTTTGTTTACCCTGAGGCTCTTGCCACAGGGTAACAAACAAAACCATGACCATAGGTCCTAAAAATAGTCCCAGTAGCCCTAAAGTCTCAACTCCACCCAGGATACCAAATAAAACGGCCAGAAATGGCAATTCAATAGCCCCACCAATCAGTACCGGTTTAACAAAATGATCAGCAACAAACATAACCAAAGTGCCCCAGACCAAAACTATAATCGCACTTATCAAACTGCCCACAGAAAGTAAAACCAATGCCACAGCGATAAATACTATAGGCACGACAAAAGGAATCATCGCGGCCAAGGCGGTAATAAATCCGGTCAATGTAGGTGCGGGAAACTCGACAAGAGCATAACAAATCCCCATCAGGATACCCACGCCAATGCCTACGACTATGGTTCCATTTACTGTTGCACGCAATGCCCTTGGCAATCGATCCGAATAACGAAACCACCGGGTTCCCAGACAGTATTCCCCCACATGATGAACTTGCGACAATAACTTATCGCCATCGCGGTAGAAAAAAAACAAGGTTAATAAAGTAAATCCAACCTGAAAACTTCTATGGGCCAGATTAAATCCGATTTGCTTAATATAATAACTTGCTGGAGTAAGGGTAACATGAAGATTGGATAAGAAATCTTTTATATTGCCAGGTTTACCAATATTCTCATCCCAGTATTGTACCAAATCATTACCAATCAAAGGGAAATTCTTAAAAAACTCCGGTGCTGCTCCACCGTCCTTATTAATTTGTTGCAAAAAATTGATAAACAGCTGCGACTCTTTAATGAGGATCCCGACAAGCCAGCTTAAAGGAATAAGAAACAGCAAGCCCATAAGCGTAGTAAATAATAATGCCGATACATTATCTTTCTTACCAAAAAAATAACACCATTTTTTATATAAAGGATAGGTTGCAATAGCAATAATTGCCGCCCAAATCATTGATGGGATGAATTTATGAACAATGAAAATGGAGAGTATTACGATGCTAACCGTCAAACCCATACTGATGAGTTCTTTATGATTTTCATTCATTACGAAAAGCTCCAGGCTAAAAGTTGCATAATCAACCAGGCAGGAACTGCAGCCCCGACATCATCCAGCATGATGCCCAGGCCTCCGTGTACTTTTTGATCAATATACCGTACTGGCTGAGGTTTCCATATATCGAAAAGACGAAATAAAATAAAGCCCAGAATCATCCAAAGCACACCTTTTGGGGCTAAAAACATAGTCAATAAATAACCTACAACTTCATCCCAGACTATGCCTTTATAATCGTGTAATCCCAAATCCCGTGATACTTTATCACTGACCCAGACTCCTAGAATAAAAGCAAGGATGGTCAAAGCCAGATAAATACCCCAATGAGTGTTCATCATTAAAAGATAAAGTGGAACTGCGGCAAGAGTCCCCCAGGTTCCGGGTGCTACGGGCATCAATCCGCTACCAAAGCCAAAGGCTATAAAATAAGCAGGATCCTGCCATACACGATTAACCAAATTTACCTGATTCATACTCTATTTATCCAATTTAAAAATGAGAATAACCAACTGGTTTTAATTCTTCCGGCTGATCATTTGAGGTTATAATCCTTAAACCAGGGAGTTCTTCTATAACTCCAATCGGATAACACTCTAAGTTAATTTCATACAACTCATCCTTTAATTGCCCCAACTGCGAGGAATTAACTGTAAAACATAGCTCATAATCATCGCCCCCTGTTAAAGCCAAGTCAACAGCCTGAGCACTCAAATATTTGTTAACCAAAGGATGAACGGGAATATCTCTTTTATTTAAACAGGCTCCAACGCCACTGGCAATACATAGATGATTTAGATCTGCACTTAAGCCATCTGAAATATCTATAGCAGATGTTGCATATTTGCGAAGCAAATGAATCAAATCAACCCGAGGATTAGGATGTAATAACTGACGCATTAATTCGGTTTTATCATAGGCGGGAATAGTGAGCTCGCCCAGCGATTTAACACCCAGCGCAGCAGCACCCAGAAGTCCAGAAACCAGGATGACATCTCCTGGCTTCGCCCCGGAACGTCTGATTGCTTGTTGATGCGGTGCATGACCCATTATGGTCAATGTTATCGATAAAGGACCATGTGTCGTATCTCCGCCAATCAAGTCAATATTAAAGCGATTTAGCGAGTCCCTTAAACCTTTTGAAAATCCCTCAAGCCAGGGTTGTTGAATTTCTGGAAGTGTCAATGCTAAAGTCACATAGCAAGGTTCTGCGGCCATCGCGGCCATATCACTCACATTAACCATCACCGCTTTACAGGCAATATCATAAGGATCCCATTCGGGAAGAAAATGAACTCCTGAAACCAAAGTATCAGTGCTGACTAATAAATCAGTTCCTGGTGGTAAATGCAAACAGGCGGCGTCATCACCTATACCAAACAGAACTTCCTTATGCCGAACAGGAAAAGACTTAAAATAAAAATCAATTAGAGAAAATTCATTCATTGCCAAGACTGATTTCTACTGAACGTACCTGCTGTGCCAGATTATTCAATACTCCATTGACATAGCGATGCCCATCCTGCGATCCAAACTCCTTGGTCAGGGAAATGGATTCATCAAGTACTACCTTATAAGGAATTTCAGGACAATGAAAGAGTTCAAAGGAACCAATACGCAGTACAGTTAACTCGATAGGATTCAATCCACTAACATCCCGGTCAAGAAATGGAGAGAAGCTCGCCTCCAAAGCCTCAGCATGCGCCGGGACTCCGTGGAGCAAACGGGTAAAATAATCGACATCTACTTTATCCATATTATTGATAACCCGGAACTGTGCTTCAATTTCATGAAGATCAGAACCTGACATTAACCATTGATACAATGCCTGTAATGCTAATTTACGTGCTTTCCTTTTACCACTTATTGATTGCTTTTCCACTTATACCTCGTACTTTTGAATGGATCGGGCTTTAAAGACCCCGATCCTGAACATTCGTCACTATCTATGCGTCATCCTTGCAAAGCAAGGATCCATGCAAATAGGCAGTATAGTGCTCATTTTGAGGATGGATCCCCTCTTTCGCAAGGATAATGACCTTATAAAAACCTAAAGACATTAAATCAATTTACCCTTTTAAAAATGACTCATTCTCATATCCCTCATTTCATTTGATATGTGGGTTCTATATCTTATTGAGGAATAAACGCAGTCACTCTTTATCGTGTTTCATTTGATCTATAGTCTGTCTAAAATCGCTCACATCCTTGAAGCGCTTATATACGGATGCGAATCGCACATAAGCAACATGATCCAACCTGAATAACTCATTCATTACCAATTCACCAATCAGTTGAGAATCCACTTCACGTTCACCTCTGCGACGAATTTCCTGAGTAATGGAAATAATCGCTGCTTCGAGACTGTCCACACTTACCGGTCTTTTTTCCAGAGCGCGAAGCATGCCTGAGCGCAGGTTATCGATGTTAAAGGGTTCCCGTCGTCCATCACGTTTGATGATTAAGGGCATAATCAATTCAGCAGTCTCAAAAGTAGTAAACCGCTCATGACAAAGAAGACATTCTCGCCTCCTGCGCACCTGAGCACCATCAGCGACTAAACGAGAATCGACCACTTTGGTTTCTTCAGCATGACAAAAAGGGCAGTACATGATTAACCATAAACCGGAAAATCACGACACAAAAGCAAAACCTGAGTTTTTACTCGTGCGTTGATCGTTTCATCATTTATATTGTCCAGGATGTCTGCCACCCAATTGGTAAGAAGCGTTATTTCTTTTTCTTTAAATCCTCGTGTCGTTGCAGCAGGTGTTCCCAATCGTAATCCACTGGTTACAAAAGGCGAACGGGGATCATTGGGTACCGAATTCTTGTTAACAGTGATATTAGCTCGGCCTAAAGCAGCATCTGCTTCTTTTCCGGTAATATCCTTGTTAATCAAATCTACCAGTACTAAATGATTATCGGTTCCACCTGAAACAATGTTATAGCCTCGGCTTTGTAACACATCACACATGGTTCGTGCATTGACGAGAACCTGTTGTTGGTAGGCTTTAAATTCAGGCAATAAAGCTTCTGCAAAAGCAACGGCCTTCGCTGCAATAACATGCATTAACGGCCCGCCCTGCATGCCTGGAAACACTGCAGAATTTAATTTTTTCTCAATTTCTTCATTTTCTTTGCACAGTATCAAACCACCTCTAGGGCCTCTTAGCGTTTTATGCGTGGTGGTTGTAACAACATCAGCATAAGGTAAGGGAGATGGGTACAGTCCAACAGCAACCAAACCGGCGACGTGTGCCATATCCGCCATTAAATAAGCACCTACTTTATCAGCAATCGCTCTGAATCTTGCCCAATCAAGCGTTCTCGAATAAGCTGAAAATCCGGCAATAATTAACTTGGGTTTATGCTGTATGGCAAGTTGTTCTACAACATCATAATCAATTAAACCCGTATTGACATCGACGCCATATTCTACTGCCTGATACAATTTACCGGAGAAATTGACTTTCGAACCGTGAGTCAGGTGACCGCCATGAGGCAGCGCCATTCCCATAAAAACATCACCAGGTGATAATAAAGCCATCATGACAGAGGCATTAGCCTGGGATCCTGAGTGCGGCTGGACATTAACATAATGCGCGCCGAATAATTTTTTTGCTCTTTCTATAGCCAGTTCTTCAGCGATGTCTACATACTCACATCCTCCATAATAACGTTTACCAGGATAGCCTTCTGCATATTTATTAGTAAGTACAGACCCCTGAGCCTGCAATACTCTGGGACTCACATAATTTTCAGAAGCGATGAGCTCTATATGATCTTCCTGACGACGCTTTTCATTTTCAATGGCCTGAAACAGCGCATCATCAAAATGTTCTATGGTATAACTTTCATCAAACATGTGAAATTCCTTAGCCTGGATAATAACTATCGTGATTTAACAATAATGTCATTACGAACGCTTTTTACACCACCTACTCCGGCAGCAATAGTTGCGGCTCTTTGTTTAATTCGTGGTGAATCTACAAAACCACTTAGCTGTACCTGATCTTTATATGTCTTAACTTTAACGGCAAATCCATCTGTACCTAATTGATCAACCAAACTTGCTTTCACTCGTGTAGTTGTTGCTGTACTGTCAAGATACTCTCCAGTACTTTCAGCTTGAGGAGAAGCAGCACAAGCAATAATGATCATGGAAACAGCTCCCACCAGTAACATCTTCAGTGAGTCAATCATAAAGGCTCCTTAAAGAAAAAACCTTACTAGAGTACCACAAAATGTCTTCAGATACGAAGGGGTATTCACGCGGGTTTATTCCTTGAACAGGACATAAAATACGGTGATTAACCCTCAATTCTATATAAGCAAAAACCCTGTACGCTCATCTCAGATTCCAGGGTTAATTATGAAACAATAACGCGAGAGCGACAGCAAGTCTTCAGACGATACCAATGAAAACTAACTGCGCCCCCTATCTATGTCCATGCGACTTAGTATGAACATCCTGATTTTTATTATGTACCTGGGCATTACCACGATTAATCGTTCCAGACGGGTTAACCTTGGCTTGATTGGAAACACCATGATTTTGAGAATGTTGCAAAGCAGCACGATTATCAGTTGGTGTATGACCATGAGTCGTTCCTGCGCTTCCCGCATGACCATGGACTGTTCCAGAATTCCCAGCATGACCGTGGACTGTTCCAACAGCTCCAGTATGACCATGTACATTGTTCTTTACATCAATCTGGGCTGGACGAGGACGTGGTGATATCAGCACTTTATTTGCATAAGCATCTGGATGCCCATGATAAACTCCCCCCGCCTGGGCTGGCCGGTATACAGGATTAGCATGGAAATGACGATGAGGGTTAACTGGCCTCACTTCAACCATTGGAGCAGGAATAGAATAACCACGATCATAATATTGCTGTTCAACAACGGTACAAGAGGTCAATAAAGGCAGGGCTAACAGACTTGAGACGAGGTATCTCATGAAAAACTCCTCAGAATTAAAAAAGGTCCATCAATGATGGACCTTTTTTGAGTGATTTATCGGGTTGATAATTCGGCTTTTGCTTCTTTCAAAAAGGGAACTACACGAATAGTGCTGTTTACGTTAGTCCAACCGGAGTAAATAGTGTAGAACGGTGAAGTAATCGTAATGTACATGCCACTATGGCAGTAAAAATTATAGAATAAACTAATATAGTGAGGTGATTCATAACGATAAATATTAAAATCGACAGTAGAACCATCATCAAAAGTTCCGAAGACATTAACGTCAGTGTAACTTTGGTTAATGATTTCAATTTGACAATATCCAGGATAAGTTACGCCTTTTTGTATGGATTGTTTGTCTTTAGTATCAGCATTGGGATTAAGATGAACATTTGCCGCAAAAACATGACTAAATAAGCTAAAACAAACTAGAAACAAGAACGACTTCAACTTCATGGTTTACCCCCTTATTAAGATGGAAGCCGCATAGTAACAAAGTCTTCAATTTAGTCAATAGGATATTTTTATATCCATGAAATAAATAAAAATTGAAACATATCAAAACAATAAGGTGATAAAGTATATCTTTATGTTATATTTGGCAAATTCAAAAATTTAGCGAATATCCGCAGGGAAAGACAATGAAAAAGCGTATGATGATCATGGGAATTGCCTTATTGGTTGTTTTCGGTGGAATCATTGCCTTCAATTTGATTAAGGCAATGATGATCAAGCAATTTTTTGCCAGCTATGAGCCCCCTGCTGTAACGGTTTCTTCAGCAGTAGCCGAATCAGTAGACTGGTTGCCTACCATTAGTGCTATTGGTAATTTCGTTGCAATCAACGGTGTTGATGTCAACTCTGAAGCATCAGGAAACGTGGTTAAAATTGACTTTGAGTCAGGTCAATTTGTTAATAAAGATGCCCCCCTGATTACAATCGATGACAGTATTGATCAAGCATTGCTTAAATTTAATCAATCTGAACTGACCCTAAAGGAGCTGAACTACAAACGGCAAACAGATCTGTTTAAGCGAGGCGCTACTCCCAGTTCAAGTGTTGATGAAGCCAAAGCGAATCTGCAACAGGCTCAGGCTAAAGTCGAGCAGATACAAGCCCAGATAAATCAGAAACACATCACAGCACCTTTTGCTGGACGCCTGGGTATTCGTGGGGTAAATCTCGGACAGTACGTCACACCGGGACAAACGTCCATTGTTTCCCTCCAGTCTTTGGATCCGCTGTATCTGGAATTCTATATACCCGAACAATTTTATAAACGAATCCAGTTGAATCAAAGCATCTATTTTTCAGTTGAAGAGTTCCCCAATACGATATTTGAAGGGACGATTTCCGCAATAAACTCCAAAATAGACCTGAACACACATAACATCCTGATTCAGGCGACATTGCCTAACTGCCCTTCCAAGGCAATCAAGGATCCAACAAAATCAACTCTGGTTAAAACACGAAAAGAAGTCAGAGGAAGCAAACTCATAGTCACCTGTAACAGTGAAGTTAATCGTCAGAACAATATTAGTGAATATGTATTTATTCCAGGTATGTTCTCTTCCATTGAAATTCCTCAACCGGCAGAACCCAATACAGTTATAGTTCCCTCTACAGCAATATCTTATAGTCTCTATGGAAACTCAATTTACATCATTGAAAAAAATTCCGAAGGCAAAAAGAACAAAGACGGATCGGATCAACTGATAGTAAATCGCGTATTTGTTGCTACTGGTGAACAACAGGGAAATTACACGGTGGTTAAAAAAGGAATAAAGGCCGGACAACTGGTTGTCAGCACTGGAGATCTCAAACTGCAAAATGGAACTCCTGTTGTAATTAATAACAGTGTCCAACTGACTGATATCAGTAATCCGGACAGCATGGGACAATAGAGTCTGTTGGTCATTTACTTGTTTCATTAATCGAAAACACTGGTGTACCGATCCCGGATTTGATCCGGGTTCATCCGCGGTATGTCACGATCTTCTGGACGACAAGGACAAGCAATGACATGTAGGCGTTATAGAACCATTGGCAACAGAACCTAATAGAAATCCTGAGATTTCTCCTGTTTCAAGTACAGAGCTCCATATTTTAAGCTCTTTAATTTAATAATTGCTGGTTTATTTGCGGGATAACTTATGAAATTTACAGATTTATACATCAAGCGCCCAGTGCTTTCCATAGTAGTCAGCATGCTGATTTTTCTTTTTGGAATTAACTCCATAAATAAAATGCAGATTCGTCAATACCCACGCATGGACAATACAGTGATTACCATCGTTACTGCCTATCCTGGTGCTGACGCTGAATTAATTGCCGGATTTATTACGTCCCCACTGGAAAGTGCTGTGGCAAGCGCTGAAGGTATAGATTACATGACCTCAACCAGTAATCTAGGTTTAAGCACCATCACGCTTACTATAAAACTAAATTTTGATCCGCAAATCGCGTTTACCGATGTAATGAGTAAAGTTCAACAAACTATTAACCAATTGCCTAAAGAATCACAGCAACCTGTAATTCTTAAAAAATCAGATTCTTCTACTGCCTTGATGTACATCAGCCTGGACAGTAAAGAGATGACTCCTCAACAAATTACAGACTATGCAACTCGAGTGGTACAACCTCAATTGCAAACTGTTGATGGAGTAGCCAAAGCTGAGATATTAGGCGGAGCAACCTATTCCATGCGGATTTTCATGAATCCGATTAAAATGGCGGCATTGAATGTTACTCCCGCAGATGTAGCCTCAGTGCTGGCCAGTAACAATTTCCTCACTGCAGCAGGCAGCACTAAAAGTGAATACGTTGCCATCAACATGACCGCAAAAACCGATTTGAACAACGCCGAGGAATTCAGCAAACTCATCGTAAGAAGCTCCAATGGTTCTATAGTCAGGCTCCGAGATATTGCCGATGTTACACTAGGCTCTCAAAATTACGACAGTTCAGTAACATTTAACGGTAAAAAAGCCGTATTTATCTCAATTACTCCTACTCCAACAGCAAATCCACTGACCGTGATCAGCGATGCCAGAAAACTGATGCCCTCTATTGTCAAAGAATTCCCTCCATCACTGACAGGAACCATAGTCTATGACGCGACCGCTTTTATTCGAGCATCCATAAGTGAGGTCATGCATACTATTATCGAAGCGGGTGTGATTGTAATTGTTGTTATCTTTTTATTTCTTGGCTCCATTCGCTCAGTGTTGATTCCAGTAGTCACCATACCGCTTTCCCTGGTTGGTGTGTGTACGCTTATGCTGATACTTGGGTACAGTGTGAATCTTCTTACTCTGTTAGCCTTCGTTTTGGCTATTGGTCTGGTGGTTGACGACGCGATTGTGGTTGTCGAAAACGTCCATAGACATATTGAAGAAGGAAAATCACCCTATGAAGCAGCGATTATAGGAGCGCGGGAAATTGCTACACCGGTAATCGCAATGACCATTACGCTTGCTGCGGTTTATGCACCTATAGGATTTATGGGCGGATTGACGGGGGCTCTGTTTAAAGAATTCGCTTTTACTTTGGCCTGTGCCGTAATCATATCAGGGGTTATAGCCTTAACCTTATCACCCATGATGTGCTCTAAAGTATTAACAAAAGAAATCAGTAGTGGAAAATTTGTACATTTTCTCGATAATTTATTTAATAACCTTAAAGTTAAATATCAGAACGCGCTACATAGTTTATTAAATACCCGATCGATTATGCTTGTTTTTGCTGCAGTCATCTTGTTAATGCTGCCGTACTTGTATACCAATACCTCTTCTGAAACTGCTCCAGACGAAGATCAAGGGTTCTTTTTTGTTATGGCAGTAGCACCTCAATCAGCAACACTCAATTACATCGAAGCATTTACCAAACCTTTTGATGAAATCTACAAGAGTTTTCCTGAAACAGAGAACTATTTTACCGTAAATATGGCTCAACCCATTTCAGGTATGGTTCTGAAACCCTGGGATCAAAGATCAACCAACCAATTTGCTTTAAAGCAACCACTGCAGGATAAATTATCCAGTATTGCGGGATTAAATGCGTTCGCCATAGTTCCCCCTCCCCTTCCTGGTGGAGGCGGCGGTCCAGCCGTTCAGTTTGTCATAAAAACCACAAATGACTTCCAAAGTTTATTTGATGTCTCGAATAAACTAACAGAGCGTGCTAAAAAAAGCGGTTTGTTTATCTATATTGATAACTCACTCAAGTTTAATCAACCTCAGGTTGAATACTTAATCAATCGCGCCAAAGCTTCAGAAATGGGATTGGATATGCGTGCCATAGGGAGCAGTTTAACCAGCGCGCTCTCAGGCAACTACATTAATTATTTTAACCTGGAGGGACGAAGTTATCAGGTCATACCTCAACTGGATAGAAAATATCGCTTAACCCCGGAGCAATTAGGACAGATCTACGTTAAAACAGCAAACGGTACTATGGTTCCTCTTTCCACTGTAGTAACTCCGGTTGAAAAAACGCAACCCAATGCGGCAACACACTTCCAGCAATTAAATTCAGCCACCATTCAAGCGGTTATGATGCCTGGAAAAACTCTGGGGGATGGGCTTCAATTTTTACAAAAAGCAGCGGATGAAACCTTACCCAAAGGATTTACCTATGACTACGGAGGTGAATCAAGACAATTCATGCAGGAAGGAAGTGCGCTGATATTTGCATTCCTGTTTGCAATCGTCATCATCTTTTTAGTGCTATCCGCTCAGTACGAAAGCTTCCGTGATCCTTTGATTGTCTTGATCAGCGTACCCATGTCAATCTGTGGAGCATTAATTCCACTGAATTTAGGCCTGGCAACCATCAACATTTATACCCAAGTGGGATTGATCACCTTAATTGGACTTATCAGTAAACACGGTATTCTGATTGTTGACTTTGCAAACCATCTTCAGCGAGAAAAAAATCTGGATAAACGGGCTGCTGTAGAAGAGGCCGCCGCAATCAGATTAAGACCAATATTAATGACTACTGCAGCAATGGTTTTTGGTGTTGTGCCCCTTCTTATTGCTACTGGAGCTGGTGCGGTCAGCCGATTCGATATAGGCCTGGTGATTGCAACTGGACTCTTGATTGGTACCGGATTTACTCTGTTTGTCGTTCCAACTATGTACACCTATATTGCAGAAGATCATCGTCATAAGCCTGATGAGCCGGCTGAAGTGAACTAGATCACTACTTAAAACAGTGTCGTCAATATCGATGGCACTGTTCTACTCGAAAACAACTGTTTGAACCTCACGTTATCCGCTGTAATATTGGCCATACTCCCTTAGTCTGTGATAATATTCTTCGTTTTACCAGTACAGGCTCAAACATGGAAAAAACCTATTCCCCCGAAGCCATAGAACAGGCTTCCTATAAGAAATGGGAAAGTCAAAATTACTTTCAACCCCGAGGTGATGGAAAACGCTTTAGCATTATGCTACCTCCTCCCAATGTTACAGGCAGCTTGCATATGGGACATGGTTTTCAACACACCATTATGGATGCATTAACTCGTTATCATCGTATGCTTGGAGACAAAACCCTTTGGCAGCCGGGGACTGATCATGCCGGAATTTCAACTCAACTGGTCGTTGAGCGCCAATTAGAAGCCCAAGGAATTTCCAGAAAAGATCTCACTCGAGAAGAGTTTCTGGATTGCGTTTGGAAATGGAAGAATGAATCAGGCAACACGATTACCCAGCAGATGAGACGCTTGGGCGATTCCGTGGATTGGAGTCGTGAACGATTCACTATGGATGAAGGTTTGTCTGCAGCCGTTCAGAAAGTATTTGTTCAGCTCCATGATGAAGGATTAATCTACCGGGGTACTCGCCTGGTAAACTGGGATCCCAAACTCGGTACTGCAGTTTCTGATCTGGAAGTGCTGTCTGAAGATGAAGAAGGCTCGCTATGGCATATTCGTTATCCAGTAGTCGATTCCAATGAATTTGTCGTGGTAGCAACCACGCGGCCTGAGACCCTTCTTGGCGACTCCGCTGTTGCAGTTCACCCTGATGATCCTCGATTCAAACATTTGGTTGGCAAGCAGGTTCATCTCCCGCTTTGCGATAGAACCATACCCGTTATAGCCGATGAGTATGTCGATAAAGAATTCGGTAGTGGTTGCGTCAAAATCACACCCGCACATGATTTTAATGATCATGAAGTAGGCAAACGCCATCAATTACCGCTCATCAATATTTTAACGAAAAAGGCAACAATTAATAAAAATGCCCCATTAAAATATCAGGGCATGGACCGGTTTGTTGCCCGAGAACAAATAATTAAAGATCTGGAAGAAACAGGGGCATTAGTTAAAACAGAACCTCATCAGTTAAAAGTTCCACGCGGTGAAAAATCCAATGTTGTTATTGAACCTTTATTAACCGATCAATGGTATGTAAAAACGAAACCATTAGCTGAACCCGCCATAGCTGCAGTTAAAAAGGGGGATATTCGCTTTATACCTGAGACCTGGACTAAAACCTATTATCAATGGATGGATAATATTGAAGACTGGTGTATCAGTCGTCAATTGTGGTGGGGACACAGAATACCTGCCTGGTACGATAACCATGGAAACATTTATGTAGGGTACAGTGAAAACGATGTTCGTTTTAAATACAAAATAGATGATGCCACCCCCCTGAAACAGGATGAAGATGTTCTCGATACCTGGTTTTCATCTGCACTTTGGCCTTTTTCTACTTTAGGCTGGCCGGAACGCACTCCAGAATTGGAGCAGTTCTACCCTACGTCAGTACTGGTGACAGGATTTGATATTATATTTTTCTGGGTCGCTCGTATGATCATGATGGGCTTGAAATTTACAGGAAAAATTCCCTTTAAAGACATCTTTATTACTGGATTAATTCGAGACAGCGAAGGACACAAGATGTCCAAATCCAAGGGAAATGTCCTTGATCCGCTGGATATAATCGATGGAATAGACATTGAGTCTCTGGTTGCGAAACGAACCTCCAATCTCATGCTCACTTCAGTGCGTGACAAAATAATTAAAGCGACTCGGAAAGAATTCCCCGAAGGCATCAATGCCTACGGTACGGATGCTTTACGTTTTACCTATTGCTCCCTTGCGTCGACCGGGCGTAACGTTCGTTTTGATGTAGGCCGCGTTGAAGGCTATAGAAACTTCTGTAACAAAATATGGAATGCTGCCCGCTATGTGCTGCTCAATATCGATGAAGAACACATTGATTTTGGTGACGGCGCCTTCCAATACAGTCCTGCCGATCAATGGATACTCTCACGTCTGCAACGAACGATAGGAAAAGTACACCATTATTTTGAAACCTATCGGTTTGATTTATTGGCGAATACTCTTTATGAATTCGTATGGCATGAGTATTGTGACTGGTATCTGGAGTTATCCAAACCGGTTTTACAGGATGAAAATGCACTGAGCGCTCTGAAAAGAGGAACGCGAAGAACGCTCATCCACGTTCTTGATCAGATATTGAAACTACTGCATCCGTTAATGCCTTTTATTACAGAAGAAATTTGGCATAGAACAACCAAATTTACTAATGAAAATGGGAATAGCATTATGCTAAGCAGCTATCCTCAAGTCGATGAGCAATTTATCAATGATACCATTGAAGAAGAACTGGATTGGCTCAAAGCAGCAATTCAGGCGATTCGAACTATTCGAAGTGAAATGTCTATTTCACCTGCCAAATTAATCCCGTTATCCATTCGTAATATAACTCCTGCGCTAGAACAGCGCGTAGAGAAATATAAGCAAACGCTTAAAGCATTAAGTAAAGTGACGGATATTTATTATTTGGCGGCAGATGAAAAAATCCCGGTTTCAGCAACGGCTGTTTTAGGGGAAATTGAATTACTCATTCCCATGGCCAATTTAATTGATAAGGAAGCTGAATTAGTTCGACTGGCAAAAGAAGTAGCCAAGCTGGATAAAGATATTGCTCTTGCTCAGGGCAAATTGAATAATCCCAAATTTACTGATAAGGCTCCTGCAGAAATTATTGCCAAGGAACAAGAGAAATTGGCTCAAGCTCAAATTGCCAAAGACAAACTGTTACAGCATAAAATCAGGATTGAAACCTTATAATGACTTAATCCATGCGTTGCTCAAGATTCTCTTGGGCAATGCATGATTTTCATAAAACGAAAGGAAGCCCTGACAGGTGATGACCCAGCACAAAACCCTAAAAGCCTATGCATTCCCCATTATTTTGCTCCTATCCGTTACATTGGGTGGTTTTACAGGCTCCTGTCTTGATCATGACACTGCACTGAAGTTAAAACCTCTTGGTGATGTTTTTCTTAATTTAATTTTTACCGCAATAGTCCCACTGATTTTCTTTAGCGTCTCGTCTGCAATTGCTCGTGCAGGTTCCATTGAGAAACTTAAGTCACTCATTGTTTATATGGCTCTGGTATTTCTTTTTACAGGACTCATGGCTGCCCTGTACGCGATGCTGACTGTTCAATTATTCCCTCCTGCTGAAGGGGTAACTTTGCAACTGGTTATGCCAGAAAAAGTGGAAACGATCCATTTTTCCGACCAAATTGCCAATATATTCACCGTATCTGATTTCTCTGATCTGTTATCGCACAAACACATTCTTGCATTGATCGTGTTTTCAATTCTTGTCGGTCTCGCTGTGTCCAGTTCTAAAGAAAAAGGGACGGCTTTTAAATCCTTTTTACAATCAGGTGAAGAAATATTCATGCGGTTTTTTGGGCTTATTATGTATTACGCCCCCATTGGATTTTATGCTTATTTCGCGGTAATGGTCAGTGAGTTGGGAACGCAATTGCTGGACAGTTACCTTCGTATCACCGTATTGTATTATGCATCGGGCTTAATCTATTTTTTAGTGTTCTTTTCCTTTTATGCCTATTTAGCTGGGAAAATACCAGGTATCAAATTATTCTGGTCTAACGCCTTTTTACCGATGATTACTGCCTTAGCTACCTGCAGCAGCGCTGCCAGTATCCCCGCAAATTTAGCAGCGACAAAACAAATGAAGGTAGCCCCCGAAATTTATGAAACTGCAGTTCCTCTTGGTACCCTCATCCATAAAGACGGTTCAGTAATTGGTGGAATGTTTAAAATTGCCTTTTTGTTTGGGGTTTTTCATTTAAATTTTTCGAGCTTGCCAGTTATTCTCACCGCATTAGGGATATCCCTGCTGGTGGGTACAGTCATGGGCGCAATACCCAGCGGAGGAATGCTTGGGGAATTATTGATTTTGAATGTTTATGGTTTTCCCCCCTCTGTTTTAATAGCTGTCGCTGCCATCAGCATTATCATTGACCCGCTCGCAACAATGATCAATGTAACAGGCAATAGCGTAAGCAGTATGATGATCGCACGCCTTATGGAAGATAAAACATGGCTACATTCCTCCCAAAAAATAATGCTTCCTAATAGGCAATGTCCCTAAAGTTTTATTATAATGTTCCCGGACTGAATGGAAGCACCGATTGTTCAAATTACTCCAATCTACTCCCTCTCCCGCGCCGGGAATTTGAATAATACAAAGATGCCTTTTCGCGGGACGAGGGCTGGGGAGAGGGAATGGGACATTCTGTGTTAAGGCAACAAGCTCGTTATTTACTGATTTTTGTTCGCAATGAACAATGCCTGTAAGCGATTTTTCTAAACGAGACCAGAGTTCATTATCAGTACACATTAGAAGCCTTCCCTCTCCCCAACCCTCGTCCCGCGAAAAACCATCATCACCTCGCCTCAAATTCCCGGCGCGGGAGAGGGAGTAGATTGGAGTAATTTGAACAAGCTGTGCTTCCATTGAGTCTGGGAAAATCATAATAAATATTTTAGAACGTTGTTTAATCAATAATAACTTTATCAGCTTGTCCCAATATCTATCTCTGCCATATCAACCGGGTCTATAATGAATAAACAGAATTATCGGATAGTATTTGCCAACTTGTGGGCTTTAACGGTATAGATATCCATGCAGGGGATACCTTCACTCAACTTTGTGCCGATAAAATCTCGGATTATAAAAATAATGATCGTTGGAGTAGCAGAGATAACGGTGGTTGGTTTGGTATTCAATAAATTGAATGCCCAATAGGACTTTACACAAATCAGGATTGGCTTATGAACCCACAAACAACATCGGTTAAAAATCTGGGAATAGTGCTGTTTCACAACTTTGAGACACTGGATGTATTTGGGCCGCTGGAGATGTTCGGAATGCTTCCCAATCAGCTGAACAGTATATTAATTTCCGAACACAAAGGATTGGTTAAATCAGCACAAGGTCAATCAGTTCTCTCAGATTACAGCTGGCAGGAAGCACCTCATTTACATCTTCTGCTCATTCCTGGAGGGATAGGAACACGCACAGAAATCCATAATGAACAGTTAATCTATTGGCTCCAACATCGTTGCGAACAGGCTGAAATGATTTTATCAGTCTGTACAGGGGCAGCCTTGCTTGCCAAAGCAGGAGTACTGGATGGACATAGGGCAACAACAAACAAATTAGCCTTTGACTGGGTAAGCAAACAAGGCCAAGACGTACAATGGATTAAGAAAGCTCGCTGGGTAGATGATGGCAAGATCATTACCTCATCAGGAATTTCAGCTGGCATTGATATGAGTCTCTATGCCATTTCACGACTTTTTGGTGAATCAGTACGTGATGATATTGCAAAAAGAGCCGAATATAATCTCAATACTGATCCCAACAATGATCCGTTCATGATTGTCTGACGGACAGCGCCACACTCAATCGGTATGCCGTTATTATCGGGCGTGGTAAATCTTGCCCGTTTGTAATCCCTCGACACTTTTACTGAATGCATGAGCTACCCGCTGAACTGGAACGGGTTCAAAGCCTCGAAAATAAGATCCATAGACATCCAATGCTTCTGTTACTACCGTTGGACTTACAGCATTGATTCGAATGCCTCTGGGCATTTCGATTGCTGCAGCCGTAACAAATCCATCGATGCCGCCATTAACCATTGCAGCAGAAGTTCCGGCAGCAATAGGATCGTGATTTAAAATCCCGCTTGTGAGGGTAAACGATCCCGAATCATTCATATAATTTAAGCCGATTAAGACACAATTCACTTGCCCCATCAGCTTGCTGTTTAATCCCACATAAAATTCGCTGGCAGTCATTTCAGATAAACCAAGAAAAGACACTCGCCCCGTGCTCAGAACTACCGCATCGACTCGTCCCACCTTCTGATAAAGTGCTTTAATGGAATCAGGCTCTTCAATATTGACTGTGTATTGGCCACGTGAATGCCCCACACAAATGACTTCATGACGCGTTTTTAATTCTGCAATCACTGCAGAGCCAATTAAACCAGTACCTCCAATTACCATAACTTTCATAACCATCCCCTGGTTCTGTGAACCGATTATTATTTCGCTTGTTCATGTCAGACCAATGTCCATTAAAGGAGTTAAACACCATTCCCAAAGTAGTCAATTGTGCTCCATGCGCGTTCTGGAATATTATTATATGTTCAATCAAATAAGTACAGTTATCGATACAAATGACCTGACACTCATCCAGACTAAAGAGTAATGAAAGCTTTTGCCGAGTGTAAAAGCATCCAAGCCTGTTAGTACATTTGAACCAAAAACACCTGTTGACATCTATATTACAAGAGGGAATAGTGTGATGGATTGAGGCAGCACAGCTGCCTCATAAGCTGGAGACAGATCATACCCGAGACACTTGGTCAATGACTTGCTATTAAACTCATTAGAAACTAAGGTTAATAGTGCTGTCTTTTTAAACCTGATTTCTTTGCTTGATTTAGCCATATCAGAAATGATTAGGTTAAAGTAGAGGAATGAACGTAGTAAAACAATGTTAGATGTAAAAGTATCAACATCATAACCGAATTGACATAAGGTTATGAAGTTAAATGCGTGCGGGATACTGTGCGCTGGGGACAGGCTATTTATCGGATGTCGCAAGGATGGCCTTGATATTCATTTCAACACTATTAAGCATAAGGATTGTGACTATGCAAAGAATTCAACGACATTATATCAAGTATGCAATACTCATATCGGTTCTCACCTGTTTGATGCTGTCAAGTGTTCAGGCTGCCAATCGTTTGTGGACGTTTACACCGCAAACACCAACTGAACTTACTATATCAAGAGGAGAAACAGCTCAGGTTAGTTATCTTATCACGAACTACACTTCCACCAGTAAAAATCTGGTGATGAAACCTATTACAGGCATCACCCAAAGCGAACCCTGTAAAGCTCCATCCCAAGGAACCTGTACATTGAAGCTCATCATAGACGGTTCTACTTTACAAGGCGATGTGCAAGGCGGGCCTATTTTATGTAAGCTGGCTAATAAATTAAAGTGCCAAGGACCAAGCACAGCAGATGCTTTAAATATTCATCTGAATGAACAACCGCCTGTACAGCAATATACGATTACACCCTCCGCAGATGCTAATGGCACTATAACGCCAGAAACACCACAAGTAGTGAATGAGGGAACAAGCCTATCGTTTACCGCCAATCCTAATACCAGCTTTGGGGTCAATGAGTGGTTATTAGATGGCAACGCAGTACAATATGGCGGCACCAGCTACCAATTGAGTGATATAAATGCCAATCATACAATTGCAGTGACTTTCAGTCAGGCCACTTTGTCGCCGATGATTGACGGCCTCACTCTGTCGATTAACAGTCCTTATCCCGCCTCAGATCCCGCATTGACAGGAACTGCGCGGATTATTCGCATAGAAAATACGGGGTCTATACCTGCAAGTAATATTCAGGTAAGTTCTTCCGCTTTTCCTGCAGGCACATCAATAACCAGTAATACCTGCACCGGCACCCTTAACCCAGCAGCAACCTGCGACATTACGATTACTCCCGGAAGCACTGCCAGTGCTAATGCAAGTAATATTCCATGCAACACCTCACCAGGCTCCACCCCTGTACCGACTGTAGTGACTGTCTCTTCAGATACTGCACCATCTGCTAATATTAATGTTCTGGTGTTAGGACATGGTTGTGTTTATCAGGGAGGATATGTGTTTTCTGTAGACGATACCACTTCTAATATGGGCAGTATAGGCGGGAAAGTTGCAGCATTAAGCGATGAGCCAGGTCCAACCTATCTGTGGTCGGGAGGATACAATGACACCGCAGCAAACAGTCTCCTCGATGGATTAAGCAATACCAATGCTCTTGCAACCCCAGTAGGTCAATATCCAGCAGCACAATCCTGTCTCAACAAAAGCGACCAGGGATTTACTGACTGGTACTTGCCGGCGATTTGTGAGTTGGGGCGCTATGTAGGTATTAATACGAATGCAGGCTGTGGATCGAACAGACCCAATTTGTATACAACACTTTATTTGAAAAGTTTAGGTGGTTTAACCACTGTCAAATACTGGAGTTCTTCCGAGTATACAGGCAATTCTATCTACAGCGCCTGGGTGCAATATTTTGGCTGGGGAGACCAGTATTATGACGGTAAGACCCTGAGTAATTACGTCAGATGTATTCGAGCATTTACTCCTTAAACACGTTAACCCTTTTGAGGCAGCGAAGCTGCCTCATATCTACCCCAAAAGCCATCAATAGAGATGCTTCAATGTGAATCATGGATGCATTATTCTCGCAGACCAATCGATAATTTATTTCATATCGCGACTGAAATAGGTGTTATAAATAGCAAGATAGGAACCATCAGAGACCATTTGCAATAAAGCTGAATTGATTTTATTGATCAATGTTTTATTCTTTTTCAGGGCTAATAAACCATAACCATTACCTATTGCTATGTGAGCCCCTACCAGTTTAAATGTGTTCATATGATTTATAATTAAATATCTGGCCAAATTATTGTTCATAATAATGACATCAACATCATGATTAACTAATGCGGTAATCATCTCGGACATGGCTGAGAACTGTTTGATTGCATCCTTTGTACTAAATTGAGTATTTATAAAAGGGTAATATAATGTGTTCGTTAAAACACCTATAGTCAGATTTTTGATATCTTTGACCTCATTAAGCGTGTCATTGGTACTTAATGTCACAAATTGAGCATCACTATTTAAATACGGCAAGCTGTAAATATAATTTCCTGTGCTTGTTGTTTCTATTGGAGTTGCCGAAAAGATCAAATCAACAGTGCCTTGATTCAGTAATTGTATTTGATCGGATAATTTTGTCGCTTTATACATGCATTTCAATTTAATCCGCTTACAAAGAGCATTCATTAAATCAATGTGAAATCCATAAAAACTTTTACCACCATCGGTGGAAGTAGAAAATGGAGGGGCAAAAGGAATTACACCGATGTATATTGGAGCACTATGCACAAAAAGAGAACCACATAAAAATAAGATAGCCACACACAGTTTCATACAAAGCACCCCTTTCAATGTTATTTTAAATCTAGGAGGGGTATGAACCATTGTCAAACTCGGACGACTAAATCTTCTACACATCATCGAAAAACCAGTTCAGTGCTAATCTCTTGATTCCGCGGCCACAGCCGCGGAAATTAGAAATGCAGCATGTACTCGCATCTCAAGCGAACTCCCGCGGCAGTGACTGCGGGATTGTAGCCTGTTTGCGAGCAAACAGGCTCAGGTTTCTCTAGCGTTTGGTGCATAAAATCCTGTTTGCGAGCAACCAGGCAACTTAACTGAGACATAGCCCGATAGCAAGCACACTCGACAAAACAATCAATCGCTTTTAGCATCTGAAGGCAAAATATAGAGAGCCAGATAAGTTAATAATTGAAAACCTCCTTGTACCATATGATTTTCTTCCAGATCAAACTTCATAATCAATTGATCAGCAAGAAACATTGCTAGCCAAAAAGAGAGGGAAATGATAAAGGCTGTATTTGCTCTGTTCATCCATCGTCGGGTATCCATATTCAAAGCACAGCAAGCCCAGATAAATGCGATTGAAGAGATGAAAGTCCAGATCATAATTCCGGCAAAACATATCTGGGGAATTAGAGCTGAAACCTGGTACATTTTTAAAGAGTCGACAAGAAACGGGTAATTAGCATCCGGTGCCCAGCTTGTCTGAATCAGCTTCATATGCGCGAACATACCAATGAAATCAGTCCAAAACGCTAAAAGCCACCAAATAGCCCAAAAAACTATAATAACCTTCTTAAACAAAACTAATTGCCGAGCCTGGTCGTACACGAAAAAGTTATCCTTATACACGTTTAAGTTTGATCTTATCTTTTTTATAAGTTCATATCGCCTGTTCAAGAAGAGAAAGCTATTTTATGCCATCACATTAAATCAACACGCTGCAAAAAGTTTACTTAGCGCAAATCTAGGATTTACAAAATACTCTACCTTCAGATTTTATGTTTACACACTCTTTGACTGATCCACCATGCCAGAACGAATGTGGTAATCACCCCCAAATAGACGCCTTTATCTTTCCAATCGGGGCCTACCAGTTGCAATGCATCCGGACTATGAAATATAGAAAACGGTATGGCGAGTACTACATCCATTATTGCTGAGCCAGCGACTAAACCACAGGCGATTAGAGTCCCTTTTTGTTTACGGATGATTGTTTCTTCTTGATCTTTCTTCATTCTCTGCAAACGTTTTTGCACAAATAATGCAATCATTCCGCCTATGAATAATGGGAATGAGGAAGACAAAGGCAAATACATTCCGATGGCTATTCCCAAAATAGATAAATTCAAATAACGCTTAAAATTAAATATACGCTCCAAAACGATAACAAATAAAATGATTAAAGCCCCAAAGAACATCATATTCCAAGGCAATGAATTTCTAAAAACAGCTTCGGTAATTGCGGCCATCAATGCGGCAGTAGGAGCCGGCAAGGTCTGAGTGACGTCCATACCCGGATGAGGCATCACTCCAGCGATTCCATACACATTAAACAATAATTGCATTACTGGCGGAATAACTAAAGCAGAAACGACTACTCCCAGCAATAACATTACTTGCTGCCGCCAAGGTGTTGCGCCAACTAATTGCCCTACTTTCAGATCCTGAGTATTGTCGTTGGCAATTGCTGCAATACCCGTCACGACCGAGCCGATAATAATGGTAATCGCTTCTGCAGCCTGGATTTGGTGAGTACTTAAAGGAAGGGGTAACACATGATCAATGGCGGTTAACAGCAACCACGCGGCAAACAACATTCCAGAAATAACTACCGAGCTGCCAGGGCTTGCTGTCACTCCCACCATTCCAGAGAAGTAGGCGGTGATAACGGAAAACAAAAATCCAATAACCAAAACATAAACCACGCCAAAAAAAACAATGGTGGGAGAATAGGTGTTATCAAGACCTGCCTGGCCCAAGGGAAAGATAAACTGAAAAAATAAAAACAAAATGGCAGCAACGGTTCCTATACCCATAAAAATAAAAGGCAAAGGGATGTCTTTATCTGTACGCAGAACCTCTTTATCCGCTTTATTCTTCGCAATAAAAGCGCTTAGTGAACCCCTAATGCTTTTGGTAAGAGGTTTTATTAATTTAACAAAAGTCCACATTCCTGCAAACAACATGGCACCAATACCCAAATAGCGCATTTCACTATTCCATAATAAGGTCGTCGCCTGCTCTGGAGGATAGTGAGTTATAAAATCCGGGTAAAACTGGCTGACTACGGGTAAAGCTACCAACCAGGACAGAACAGCCCCAAGAAAAATACTGATGGCCATATCATGCCCAACAAGATACCCTGCGCCTATCATTGTTGCAGAGAAGCCGGCACCCAGTCCGAACAAGGACCTTTTTACTACAAACCAATAACCCCAACTATTGGCTACCAGTTTAAATCCAATCTGCAGCAATTCTATAACCGCGCCTACAGCACCACCTATAAAAATATCCCTTATACCGGCCTTTTCTGCAGAAGATTTCAATACTTCAGCAATCGCACGCCCCTCAGGAAATTTTAAAGAGTGATCGTTTACTAAAATTCGACGCAGTGGAATTGAGAACAGAACCCCCAATATACCGCCGCAGGCAGCAATAAAGAAATTGGTCAGATAATCAAAATGGTTCCAAAATCCAATAATAATCAGGGCAGGAATTGTATAGACAATACCGCCAGCAACCGCCTCACCGGCAGAAGCAGCAGTTTGCACTGCGTTGTTTTCAAGAATGGTGGAATTCTTAAAAAAGCGCAAAATCCCCATCGAAATAATGGCAGCAGGAATGGATGCTGATGTTAAAATGCCTAATTTGAGGGCAAGATAAGCGTTAGACATTGCTAATAAGACAGTAAGTATTATTGCCAGAAAAATAACTCTCAGCGTTAATTCTGCTACCTGCTGATCCGCGGCTATAAAAGGGGTATCAGACATTAATTCCCCCACACTGATTGCGCAATTTCAGATTTAACCAACCTGGAAATTAATGGCAATGGAATCGTTACCGTTTGTTCGCCATAAACGTATGCAGCAACCTGATAACTGTTAAAGATAATGGCTATGCCTTTATGAGTAAAATACCAGACCGAGTAGTTTTCAGCGGTAGGTTTGGTACCTTCCGTGATCCACTGTTCATCTGAAATATTCTTTTTGGTAATGTCTTTTTTAGCCAGAGCGGAAATCGGCGTCAAATAATCAGCCCCTGATACGAATAAATCAGCCAGATTCATGCTTTTTCCATTTACATAATTTTTCACGACAACAGTATTTGAAGGATGTGCCGCGCCTTTATGAAAAATGGATATATTAAAATGAACACTCAAAGCTGTTGGCGTTTTATAAGGTACTGAATAAGTAATATTGAGTCCTGTTTTACCTGGAGCATCAACAGGAGTGGATGCATCTTCGGATAATTCGCCCATAAAACTTTTTTGAGTGCTGGCAATAAATTCTTTTATGGACGCATTCACTGTGGGTGATTTAAAACCCTGAGGATATTTAATATCAAGAATGTATTGCGCGGTTTCCTGTTTAATCACTACAGGAGTGATGGAGTAAGCCATCAATGAATTGACTGTAAGGCCTAAAATCAAACCCGTTTTAATTATCCGTTTCATTCGATTAATCATTATTTAACTCCTGATCAATATTTTTATTGGATAACCACTCACCCGCGATCATTGTCCTATGAGGAAGTGGGTATGCAAAATAATAACAAAGAGATGCACTATCAGTTATAGACCATAATACCAAATCTGCTGCCTTACCCTGCTCAATGAGGCCTGTTTCATGTTCCAGACCCAAAGCTTTTGCCGCATGAGTAGTGACGGCAGACAAGACTTCAGGAATGGACATTCCAAAAAACTGGCAGGCCATACTCATCATTAGCAATAAAGATGTCGTAGGGGAGGAGCCTGGATTGGAATCAGTAGCGATGGCAATACGAACACCTGCTTGTCGCAATAAGTCAACAGGAGGTTTTCTCTTTTCACGTAAAAAATAAAACGCCCCCGGGAGCAAAACGGCTACGGTATCTGATTTTGCCATGGCAGCAGCCCCAGCTTCATCCAGAAACTCAAGATGATCGCAGGATAATGCGCCTGAATTTGCAGCCAAAATACTTGCGCCCAGGTTGGATAATTGTTCTGCATGACATTTTATCGGTAGATTCAATGCACGCGCTGCTGCAAATATCTGTTCTGTCTGTTTTAATGAAAAAGCAATCGATTCACAAAAAACATCGACAGCATCAACCAATCCCGTTTCACTGATTGCCGGTAACATCTCCTGGCAAAGATGATCGACATAAGCCTGGCTGTTTCCCTTATATTCCGGGCCTATCGCATGAGCACCTAAAAAAGTGGTTTTTACACGCAATCCGCTTAGCTCACCCAAACGTCTGGCGACTTTAAGCATTTTCATCTCATTAACCAAATCCAGACCATACCCAGACTTGATTTCAACGGTAGTCACTCCTTCATTTTTTAGAGCGCGTATCCTGGGTAAGGATTGCTGAATGAGCTCATCTTCTGAAGCCGCACGAGTTTGCGTTACTGTAGACAGGATTCCGCCACCAGATTTGGCAATCTCGGCATAACTCACCCCTTCAAGCTTCATTTGAAATTCGGAAGCTCTGTTACCGGCATAAACCAGATGAGTATGACAGTCAATCAGGCCGGGAGTGATTACCTTACCCGAACAATCTTCTCGTTGCCCTGCTCGTTCAATAAATTCAGTGGGCAGATCGTCCATAGAACCGCACCATTTTATACGGCCGTTTTGAATCGCAATCGCCTGATTACGTACAGGCAATCCCTGGGCAGTAATCGTTGTTGCATTCACTAATAATTTATCGCAGGCAAACATTAGAAATCCCAATGAAGAACTTGATGAGGTGGTTTAAGCCAGGACGCATGATGCGATGATTCATAGATATCCCATTCTTTAGAGACATAGGTCTCCTTATCAATATCCAATAAAAGCCAGGTTAAAAATTCTGCGACTGTCTCTGGAGAAATTAATCGATTGTGTTGTTTTAAGCGCTGATAAAAATGAACTTGCTCTGGATCCATATTGGAGCCATTTCTGGCAATTACCTGCATTTCCGTATCAATAATTCCTGGCATGACGCTGGCAAAAGATATCGAGTCTGTTTCGAGTTGGCAACATCGAGTCAGCATAGACAGCGCGGCTTTGGAGACGCAATAGGCGGTCCACCCTTTTATTGGAAAATATGCGGCTCCTGAACCTATATTTAACACACGGCCATGTTGTAATTTATCGATGAATAATTGCGGTAAAAAAAGAGGAGCATCCAGATTTGTTGCAAAGGTTCGATGCCAATCGGTTAATTGAATATCCTGAATAGGAACCAGCGGCTCCAGTGTTCCAGCATTATTAACCAAAGCGCTTATTTGGGGTATATTATTCAAATGGACTCTAATTATTTCACGGCCTTCACTGGTGGATACATCAGCACAGACATATTTAATCAAAGCAGATGCGGCAGCCGTCTCCTTTAACAATGACTCACGTCGGCCTACTATCAATACTGATTTACCGCGTTCAGCCAGATTCAAAGCCAAAGCTTTGCCTATGCCACTTCCTCCACCAGTAATAATAAACACGCGATCCTCATTCACTATTCGACGATATGCGCAGATAATACCAGACATTGAACTAACTTGGCATAAATTTAATACATAGGAGCAGTAGATGTTTGAAGATCTACCGAATTATCAAAGAGCAAATCCTTCTCTTTGGCAAGGAAGAAAGGATACGGTCAATGAAGAACGTTTCTTTCAAAAAATTAAATTTTTAAATGATGAAAACGAACTGATTACCGAGGACAAAAAAACCATTTTTCTCGGCTTTGCCAGTGATGCTGGAATCAAAAGAAATCTTGGCAGACCAGGAGCACAATTTGGACCCGACCAGCTGAAACAACATCTGGCGAAATTACCTTGCCCCTACGATCATCATTTTATCGATCTGGGGAATATCCTCTGCGTCAATGATGATCTGGAATCTGCTCAAACCCAATTCGCTGAATTAATCCATCGTTGTATTAAGCAAGGACATAAAACCATTGCCTTTGGTGGAGGACATGAAATTGCCTGGGCCCATTTTCAGGGTTTATCGCGCCATTATTCTAAATTAGGCATCATTAATTTTGATGCTCATTTTGATCTTCGTCCCTGTCAGTCAGGCCAACCCGGTAATTCTGGCACACCATTTTCGCAAATTGCAGAACACTGCAAAGCAAATAAACAACCCTTTGAATACTGCTGCATTGGAATTCAAAAATTTGGCAACACCCCTTCTCTCTTCAATCGTGCCAATGAATTGAATGTCCACTGTCTCACAGCAGAAGATCTCAATGAACAAAGTCAAGCCTGGCAAATCGCTTTTCTAGATGATTTTATGCTTAATCTGGATCACATTTATCTGACTGTTTGTCTTGATGTATTTGCTGAGTGTTATGCACCAGGGGTCAGTGCGCCACAACCCTTGGGACTCACTCCATGGCAAATACTTCCTCTACTGAAATACATTATACAAAGCGGTAAAGTAATCAGTCTGGACATTGCAGAACTTTCTCCACCACTGGATCAAGAACAAAAAACTGCTAGACTAGCGGCTCTTATTATCGCAGAATTGTTAGATACTAATTAAGGAGTATAATTCATGAAGAAAACGATGCTGTGGGGTGCTTTGTGTACACTTTTATGTACTCAATTACATGCGGAAGCAACCCAACAAGCGGTACAGCCACAAACTCCAGATACAACCAATAGCGCCGTGACAGCAAACCAAACGCCTGCGGTGAATCAAAACACACCAACTACTCAGACGAACCCAAGTAATCAACCGACATCGCAGGTGCAATCCACCAATCAGCAACCTGCTCAAAACGTACAACAAAATCAAACCAGTCAAACCCAAGTGACCCAGCCTGGGCAATCCACTTCCCAGCAACCAGCTCAAAATGGAGAGTCCCAAACAACTCAACAGGTACCGGTTGAGCAGCAACAAACTTCCCAACCAATCAATTGTGATTATAAAATTCCTGCTGAAACTAAAGTTATAGACCAAACTCTGGTGTTAACCTGGTCTGAACAGGCAGTGACTCAAGCATTTGATTTTGATCCGGCCTCACTGGATGCCCAGCTTCAAAAGTTGCAAGCATGTTTTACCGATCAGGGATGGCAAGGATTTAACACCGCATTACAAAAATCAGGAAATGTGGATGCCATTAAAACACAAAATTTAACCGTAAGCAGTCAACTGGATGGTCAGGCTCAAGTGACTGAAGCAACTGCAAATGAATGGAAAATAACCCTGCCTTTACAAGTAGTCTACCAAAACAGCAAAGAAAAAGTGACGCAATTACTCAACGTGAATGTGACCATAGGCCGTAAAGTTTCAGGGGATCTGGGCATCACTCAAATGATTGCTACCCCAAGAACATCAGTCACTACGCAACAATCTAATGATGCTAATGCGACATCGAACCCAGCCAATACATCCACCACTCCTAACACTGTAAATCAGGGTACAACACCTGCCAATTCAGAAACAGAAGTTAATCCATCTACTTCAAATTCTACCCCGACAAACTCCAATTCGGTTACGGTCACTCCTGGAAACACGACTACACCAACTGCACCGGCAAATTCAGGCACAGTACCGACCACAACAAACAATGGCTCCAATCTGCAAAATCCTGGATCAGGAACAAATGCAACGCCGGGTTCAACAAACTAGACATTAAACAAGCAGCATCCTGTATATTGGATGCTGCTCTGATGGCAGGAACATCATGAGGAAATTATCTACAGGAGTTTTGTGCATTCTGGCATTAAGTGCGCATGCAAACGTGATACAGTATTTTGCAGGTATCAGTTATAACAATCCCTCCGAATTGTTTAAAATCAAAAATGAAAGTTTGATTTTAGGTGGAACTGGTTTTTATAGTGACGCCCTTTCAACCGCGAAGTGCAACAGTGGTTATAAAATGAACAACGACTAGAGTGAGTCACGTGAAGTTGATAGTCTCAAAGGTGCAAACCGAAGGAGATTATCATGGCAGCAGGCTACCATCACGTGACTCGAGACATAAGGTGTCAGATTTATGCGTTAAAATCAATGGGGCAATCACTGGGACAAATTGCCTTGGTTGTTGGTCGGGATAAGTCGACGATTAGTCGGGAAATAGCGCGGAATACGGGCGGGCGGGGTTATCGCTTTAAACAAGCTGATGAGAAAGCACAAGCACGCCGAAGCGAAGCCAGCAGGGCGAAAAAAAAACTAACGGGAGAGATGCAAGACACCATAAGAGGCAAGCTCCTTGAAGACTGGAGTCCTGATCAGATATCAGGCCGATTAAAGATTGAAGGTAAGGCGATAAGCCATGAAACCATCTACCAGTTTGTCTGGGGTGATAAACGCGCTGGAGGCAAGCTGTATAAGCATTTAAGGCATCGAGGTAAACGCTACAACAAACGCTCATCTGGAAAAGCAGGCCGTGGTTGCATCCCCGATCGAGTCGACATTACAGCACGACCACCGATTGTCGAAACAAAATCTCGCATAGGTGATTGGGAAGGCGATACTATCATTGGGGCAAAGCATAAGGGGGCTATTGTTTCGTATGTCGAACGGCATTCAAAGTTTACTTTGCTTAAAAAAATTGACCGAAAAATGGCTGACCTTGTAACGCAGGCAACGGTTGATAAAATGGCCGATTTACCCCACCCAGTAAGGACAATCACGTATGATAATGGCAAAGAGTTCGCAGCCCACAAAGACATTGCAAGCGCTTTAAATACAAGTTGTTACTTCGCGACTCCATACCATTCATGGGAACGTGGACTTAATGAACACACGAATGGCTTAGTGCGGCAATACCTGCCAAAATCAACTGAATTTACAGGGGTGACTGATGATGAAATTCAGGCTATTGAAAATCGCTTGAACAATCGCCCCAGAAAAGTGCTACAATACAAAACACCCTTTGAGGTCTTC
The DNA here is from genome assembly GCF_000423305.1 of Legionella moravica DSM 19234. Classification (GTDB taxonomy): domain Bacteria; phylum Pseudomonadota; class Gammaproteobacteria; order Legionellales; family Legionellaceae; genus Legionella; species Legionella moravica. Next base: position 36,918 of record NZ_KE384000.1, read on the forward strand.
TTTGCTGGACTAAATCCTAGTTCCACTGTTGCACTTCACTGTTGAAACGGCGTGATTTAACATTTAAAGGCAGCGCGCTTAATTTTAATACCTTTCAATACGATACGGGTGTTAGTCATTCACGAACTTATACTCTTTTACCCTATGGACGTATTGCCAAACGATTCAATGATAAAACCGTTTTTGCTCTGGATGTAACGGAACCGTTCAATTCAAATCTGAATTGGGGCAACAATGCCTTTACTAAATATGCAGTTACGCAAAATTATCTTAATGATGTAGACGTTAGTCCCAAAATGTCCTACGCCTTCAGTGACAAACTTCAGTTAGGCGGCGGTTTAAATTTGAATTTTCTGCTCAATAATGAAATAAACTGGGCTTTTCCTACAGGCCCGTTTACCTATTCTAACCTCGTTAATAAAACCCACAGTTTTGGGTTAGGTTACAACCTCGGAGCTACGTATATCATCAATCAAACCAACTTTTTTGGTTTGACTTATTATTCAAGAATTGTCCAAAAAACAACGGGTTATAGTGTTCTTGGCTCCAATTACAGTAACAATCTGTCATTCAATTTCAATATGCCAGCAACCACGATTGCAAGTTATGTTCATATTTTCAATCCTACCTGGCTTATTAACCTTCAAGTGTTTCAAAGCGAGTGGAATGTGAATCAATATGCCCGTCTTTTCAATACTGCAGCCCCACCTCCATTCAGTAACTTTGTCTTTGAAATGCATTTCAGCAAATCCTATGCTTATCTAGCTGCAGTACGCAATCAATTTTCTGAGAAATTGGGAATCACTCTGGCAGGGATGATTGATGATGGGCCTGAACATGACAGTTTAAGAACCATTGTTTTTCCTTCAGATACCCAATATTTCCTTGGGTTGATTGGAGACTATCATGTCAATGCCAATACTACAGTCGAACTGATTTATGGGCATGTATTCTCCTATCCCTCTATTCAGAACAGGGTTATGGTAAATAACGCTTCCGTCCCATTCACTACAGGATTTGTGAACATCAACGCCAATGTCGTGGATCTTAAAATAAAAATTGAAGCATAAGTTCAGGGTCTATTGACCCTGCATTACTCCCTTGTGCACAGCCTGCCATTGAATGTTCCGCACAAAAAATTAACCTTTCAGGTACTGTGCTTAATGCACAGTCCCCCTAAGCTTTTATTTTACTTTTCTTGCATCAATAGCATTGTTTGGCTCAAGTATGCCTCAGCATGAGGCAGTTCCTGTGGTTAAATAAATCTCAACCGAATTCCCGCGGCGAAGACCAAGAGATCCAATTTTTTAAACTGCTAGTCCGCCACCATGGATCCCGCGGTCTTCGCCGCGGGAATTCGGTGAGTTAAGTAGCCTGGTTGCGCGCAACCAGGATTTTAAGAGCACTAGCTAAACTTCGTTTTAGAGTGCTTGAGAAAAAAGCACCCTGTTTGCAAGCAAACAGGCTACATTTGCTGTTTGCATTAAATAATATCAGGCTTCGATTGTGAGGGAATAAAGCAATTGGCGATAATGGCCTACAAAGCGCGATGTTCGCTCAGAAACAAGGCGCATTGCATCAAAGTCATACCCGCCAACAAAACCTAAACTATTAATATTTAACAAATTAACGGTTTACTACCGCTGGCTTATTCACACCATTTTGATCTGGATACGCAAGAATAATGACCTTGGTTCCAATTCGCATGAATTCTTCATTCAACCATTTTGCAGCACTAGGAAGAACGCGCACACAACCATGGCTGGATGGATGATCAGGAACTTCGTAAGCAGCATGAATGGTGAATCCTTGATAGAAGTACATGCAATAAGGCATTTTTGCACCGCCTTTGGTGTCTACAGGATATTCTCCAGAACGACATTCAGCACCATGTTTATTATAAACACGGAACGTACCAGTAATTGTTCTGCACGATTGATTAGGGTTTTCTTCACACACATCAACCCCAGCAGAACCACTTCCTGTCATGACCCTGTTTCCTTCTTCATCGTATGCAGCCCATGCAGAGGCTTTAGGATCGAAGACAAACAAACGCTCTCCAGATGCTTTAATTTGCATTGGAAAATAATCACGTCCCCGCTTGTCTCTTAAATAGTGGGTTGTTCTATGCACATAGCCCGCATCATCGGTAATTAATGTAGATTCGTCGTATTCAACACAGGACGTAAGACCAAGGCATAAGAACATGCCAAACCAAAACAGCTTTTTCATTTAATTTTACTCTCCATTATATAATCCCAAATCATTCAAAAATTAATTCAAATAATCCTGAATGATGGATAAACTCAAAATACAGTATACCCGCTCATCTGAGCGGGTATAAGATCAATCTTTAAGTCGTCTGTATTTAATCCGCGATGGTCGAGTTGCCTCATCACCCAAACGTTTTTTCCTATCGGCTTCATAGTCACTGTAGTTTCCTTCAAAGAAGGTAATTTGTGAATCTCCTTCAAAAGCCATCAAGTGAGTACAAATTCTATCTAAAAACCATCTATCATGCGAAATAACAATAGCGCAACCCGGAAAATTAAGTATTGCTTCTTCCAAAGCTCTTAAAGTTTCCACATCCAAATCATTACTCGGTTCATCAAGCAATAATACATTACCACCACTTTTCAATAATTTGGCCAAATGCACCCGATTGCGTTCTCCACCGGACAATTGGGACATTTTCTTCTGTTGATCCGTTCCCTTAAAGTTAAATCGCCCAACATAAGCACGGGAAGGCATTTGGAAACTACCCACTTGCATGATGTCATGACCATCAGAAATTTCCTGCCAGACTGAGTTGTTCGCATTCAAGTCATCGCGCATCTGATCCACATAAGCCATTTGCACGGTTTCTCCGACGCGGATGGTGCCGTTATCAGGCTCTTCCTGACCCGTGATCATTTTCAAAAAGGTTGACTTACCTGCGCCATTCGGTCCAATAATGCCCAATACACCACCTTTTGGAAGAACAAAATCCAGATTATCAATAAGAATACGGTCTCCAAAGGCTTTACAAATTTTTTCACCTTCCAACACCAAATCGCCAAGACGCTCACCTGGTGGAATATAAATTTCATTAGTTTCATTACGTTTTTGAAACTCTTTGGAATTCATTTCTTCAAATCGGGCAAGTCGAGCCTTATTCTTGGCATGTCGTCCTTTTGGAGAGGTTCGAACCCACTCCAACTCGGCTTTTATCGCTCGTTGGTGTGAATCTTCCTGTTTTTTCTCCATATTCAAACGTTCTTCTTTCTGTTCAAGCCAGGAAGTATAATTACCTTTGTAGGGAATACCTTCACCCCTATCCAGCTCAAGTATCCATTCTGCCGCATTATCCAGAAAATATCGATCATGGGTAATCGCTACTACAGTACCTGGGAATCCTTCAAGATAATGTTCCAACCAGGCAACACTTTCTGCGTCTAAATGGTTAGTCGGTTCATCAAGCAATAACATATCAGGATTGGAAAGCAACAAACGGCATAAAGCCACCCGTCTTCTCTCCCCTCCAGAAAGCTTGCCAACCACCGCATCCCATTCAGGCAATCTCAACGCATCAGCAGCAATATCCAGTTTTCTATCCAGATCCCAGCCACCGCACGCTTCAATTTCATTTTGCAGCTCACCCTGCTCAGCGAGCAGAGTATTCATTTCATCGTCACTCATTGGCTCAGCAAAACGCATGCTGATCGCATCAAAACGCACCAATTTATCTTTGATTTCAGCAACACCTTCTTCCACTACTTCTCGAACAGTTTTTTCCAGATGAAGTTGCGGCTCTTGCTCCAGGTACCCAATTCGAATTCCAGGTTGAGGTCTTGCCTCACCTTCAAACTGCGTGTCAACGCCTGCCATGATTCGCAATAAAGTAGATTTACCCGAACCATTTAATCCCAATACCCCAATTTTAGCCCCAGGGTAAAAACTTAATGAAATATCTTTTAAAATAAATCGTTGATTTTCAACAATTTTGCTCACCCGATTCATGGTGAAAATATACTGTGCCATAATACTCCAACCCTCTTTTAATCTGGCTCAATTACCAATCAAGAATTACTTTTCCTGACTGACCTGATGCCATAATTTGAAACGCATGTTCATACTGATCTACCGGAAAATGATGAGTCATTACCGGTTCAATAGTTAATCCACTTTGTAGCATGGCTATCATTTTATACCAGGTTTCATACATTTCTCGACCATAGATTCCTTTAATTACTAAACCCTTAAAAATGACCTGATTCCAATCAACTGGAGTTGCCTGAGGAGGAATCCCCAGAATAGCAACATGCCCTCCATGGTTCATTGTTCTCATCATATCATTCAAGGCGGCAGGATTACCTGACATTTCCAGACCAATATCAAAGCCTTCCACCATACCTAACTCGGCAATAACATCATCCAGTTTTTCATTGCTCACATTCACCGCGCGAGTGGCTCCCATTTTTCGAGCCAGATCCAGACGATAATCATTCACATCAGTAATGACTATATGCCGGGCACCAATGTGTTTTACTATTGCTACAGCCATGATGCCGATTGGACCAGCGCCGGTAATTAATACATCCTCACCCACCACATCAAATGCCAGGGCGCAATGCGCTGCATTACCCAGCGGATCCAGTATTGAAGCCTGATCACCTGTAATATTATCGGGAAGTGCAATAACGTTTGTAGCTGGAATAGCCAGATATTCGGCAAAACATCCTGGTCTGTTGACACCAACACCCAAGGTATTACGACATAAATGCCTCTTGCCAGCACGACAATTACGGCAAAAGCCACAGGTTATATGACCTTCACCCGAAACCCTTTGACCAACTTTTAGGCCTTGAACTTCCTTACCCACTTCAACAATTTCACCATAAAACTCATGGCCAACGGTCATAGGCACAGGAATTGTTGCCTGAGCCCAGTCATCCCATTTATAAATATGAATGTCTGTGCCACAAATTGCTGTTTTTTTAATTTTAATTAATACGTCATTTACACCGTATTCTGGAACTGGTACATCCTGCATCCAAATTCCGGGTTCTCTTTTAGCTTTGACTAGCGATTTCATTCAGTACCTCAGAATAATAATGAGTTAATTTAATCCTGCTTGAAAACAACAGGAGCGGTTTTATCCTTGATATTCAACGTCTCTTTTTGTCCTGGAGTATCCAATTAAATTACGGAAAATTCCTTTCCAACCGTTTCAAATGCATGCAATGCCTTGTCTAAATGATGCAATTCAAGAGCGGCTGACATCTGTGTTCGAATTCGAGCTAAACCTTTTGGCACAACTGGATAAGAAAATCCAACAACATAAATACCCAATTCCAACAATCGATTGGCTATACGCCCTGCCAAACTGGCATCACCAAGCATCACAGGAATAATGGGATGTTCGCCTGGAATCAATTTGAATCCCAATTCAGTCATTCCTTTCCGAAAATAGTGGCTGTTGCGTTTTAATTTTTCAGCCAAAGAATTACTTTGAGTTAATTTATCCAACACTACGGATGAAGTATGGGCTATAACAGGCGCTAAAGTATTGGAAAACAGATAAGGTCTGGAGCGTTGACGCAACCATTCAACAATGACCTTATTTGCAGAAGTGTATCCGCCTGAAGCACCTCCCAAGGCTTTGCCAAGCGTACCTGTAACAATATCAATACGATCAGTCACACCAAAATGCTCAGGAGTTCCTCTCCCTGTCGCACCCATAAATCCGACAGCATGGGAATCATCAACCATCACCATGGCATCGTATTTATCTGCCAAGTCACAAATTGCAGGTAGATTGGCCAGTATACCGTCCATTGAAAAAACACCGTCTGTAGCAATCAAACGAAAACGTGCATTTTTAGCCGCGATTAATTGTTCTTCCAAAGCACTCATATCATTATTCGCATAGCGATATCGTGCAGCCTTACACAATCGGATCCCATCGATAATGCTGGCATGATTCAGTGCATCACTGATTATAGCGTCCTCTTCGCCCAGCAAGGTTTCAAAAAGGCCGGTATTGGCATCAAAACAGGATGAATATAAAATAGTATCTTCTTTACTCAAAAACTGGCTGATTTTCTCTTCCAGCACTTTATGAGGAGTTTGAGTTCCGCAGATAAAACGAACGGAGGCCATACCATAACCGTATTGTTCAAGAGCTTTTTGTCCTTCAGCAATAAGCGCAGGATCATTCGCCAAACCTAAATAATTATTAGCGCAAAGATTGATTACTTCCTTTTCATTTACTTTTACGTCAGCTTGTTGCTGACTGGAAATAATGCGTTCTGATTTAAATAAACCTTCATTTTTAAGACCATCCAGTTCTGTTTGCAGATGATTAATAAATCGCTCAAGCACTATTCTCTCCAATGGCTGTTGACAAAGTTATAAATAATAACAAATTTTAGACATAGTCACCATGAAATACCGATAAGAAAAATAAGAACTTTCATTTTAAGACATTAATACTTAGCACATAAGATGAATTCTTGCTAAAATTGACCCAAAGTTTTAACCTATCAAAGATAATTAACACGGTAGAAGAAATGAGCAATCAAAGCGCACGCATTAATATGGTCAAACAACAATTAAGAACTGGCGATGTTTTAAACGAATCCATACTTGATTTGTATGATCTCATTCCTCGTCATGAATTCGTACCAGAACTGTATACTCATTTTGCATATTCAGACATGCAGATTCCCTTGGCGCATGGCCAAAAAATGTTAACACCTCTTGAAGAGGGATTAATTTTACAGGGTCTGAACCTTAAAGGTCACGAAACAGTGCTGGAAGTTGGAACTGGAACTGGTTTTTTTACTGCAATGTTGAGCAAGTTATGTAAAAAAGTAATCAGTATCGATTGTTATCCTGAATTCACCCAGTATGCCAAACAAAAGTTGGAAGCCCATAAATGTACTAATGTCGAATTGCATACAGGTGATGCATGCCGTGGATGGCTGCAAAGCGCACCCTATGACGTTATGGTGTTTACCGGTGCGATAGAACAAGTAACAGAAACCCACAGACTACAGATATTGCCGGGTGGAACGTTATTCACTATAGAAGGTAAATCGCCTATAATGCAGGCTCGTTTATATAATCTTGATCATAACGATATCTGGACAGAAGCTCTGCTTTTTGAAACCGATATTCCTCAGCTTGTAGATCAATTAAAACCAAAAGAATTTGTATTCTAGGGAAAGCTCGAATGAAGAGATCGTTGCTGTTCTGTATATTAACTCTAGGTCTGTCTGCACATACACATGCAACTGATCTAATGGATATTTATCAACAGGCTCTTGAGAACGATACCGTATTCAAAAATGCTTATGATACCTATATGTCCAGTACAGAAGCGATCCCGCAGGCTCGAGCTGCGCTTTTTCCTCAAGTGGGAATAAACGGTCAACTCGGTCGTAATCTTCAGCTTGTACAAGCGGGTGGACTTAGTACGAACCTTGCCTATGGTAATACAGTCTGGCAAGTTACCGCCTCCCAGGCAGTATTTAACTACCAGGCATGGGCCAAAGTGGCGCAAGCAAAAGCTTCTGTAAAAGCTGCGCAGGCAAATTTTAATGATGCCGCACAAAATCTGATACTCAGAACCGCAAAAGCCTATTTTGATGTATTATTTGCCAAAGACACTCTGGATTTTGCTGAAGCCAAGAAACGGGCGAACAAAAGGCAGTTCGATCAAGCAACCCAACGCTTTCAGGTAGGTCTGGATGCCATAACTTCAGTTTATGAAGCCAAAGCAGCCTATGATCAATCCGTTGCAACCGTGATTTCAGCCCGTAACAATCAGATCAACCAAAGTGAAAATTTACGAAAACTCACAAACCACGTTTATGAGTCATTGGCCCCTCTTCGCGACAGTAAAATTCCATTAATAAAACCTGAACCCAACAATGTGGATCAATGGATTGATACAGGTCTGAGACAGAACTATAAACTATATGCTGCCAAATACAGTCTTGAGGTAGCAAAAGAGAATGTAAAATCATTAACTGCTGGTAACTGGCCTGTATTTTCCATCCAGACTAACGCAGCCCAGACTCATAATACTGTAGACAGCACTTCGTTCTTTGCGCCAACAAAGCAAACACAGGCCAATGTCGCATTGGCAATGAATTTTCCGGTCTTCCAGGGCGGACTGGTACAATCTCAAACAAGACAAGCACAATATGGTTTTCAATCGACCAGTGAACAGCTGGAGCAAACCTACAGAGACGTCGTTGTAAACAGTCGTATCGCGTTCAATACAATTACGGATGGAATCAGCAAAGTCAAAGCCGACAGACAAACCATTATTTCACAACAGAACTCCCTGGAAAGTACTGAAGCACAATTTGAAGTCGGTACCCGAACCATGGTGGATGTAGTGAATGCCCAACAAAAATTGTTTGAGGCTCAGGAACAATTGGCAAAAGATCAGTACGATTTGATTAATGCTATATTAACTTTAAAATATCTCGCCGGCACTTTAAATGTAAATGATATTGAGCTGGTCAACTCATGGTTAGCGACTACTCGGGTTAATGGAATAGCTTCAGTATCTAGCGCTACCACTAAATAATTTGATTAGGTTGTTATATGTCGTCCAATCCCACATTAGTAGAAAAAAAATTATTGCACTATACCGGTAAAGCCATCGCTGATTTTAACATGATTCAGCGAGGAGACCGCGTAATGGTCTGTTTGTCCGGTGGTAAAGATTCATTTACCATGCTAACCATACTGGATCAATTACGACGCCGGTCAGGCAACAAATTTGAGCTGTTCGCTTTTACTCTCGATCAGGCACAACCGGGATGGAATGATTCCATACTTCGCCAATGGCTGGCTGACCGAAGTATTCCACATGAAATACTGACACGTGATACCTACAGCATCGTCAAGGAAAAAGTTCCTGAAGGTAAAACTTATTGTTCACTTTGTTCACGATTACGTCGTGGCATTATTTACCGCTACGCAGAGGAACATGGGTTTAACAAGATTGCCCTGGGGCATCATCGGGATGATATGATTCGCACTTTAATGATGTCCATATTATATAATGGCGATATACGCTCCATGCCCCCCAAATTATTGAGCGATAACAAAAAACATATAGTCATTCGCCCAATGTGCTACGTGCAGGAAAAGGACATTATTACCTTTGCTGGAGAACAGGCTTTCCCTATCATTCCGTGTAACCTTTGTGGTTCTCAGGAAAATCTGATGCGCAAAAAAGTAGCGCGTTTAATTGATCAACTGGCCGAAGAAAATCCTAAAGTGCCAAGCAATATTCTCCATGCACTGCAAAGTTTAAAACCAAGTCAATTGATGGATCAAAGTATGTGGAATTTTAAAAATCTTGAGCAGGAGCTAATCACTTCTAATCACAGTTCAGAGATGGAGGTTTTTAAAACAGAAGAATTTGAGATTCAGGAAGACTGAACATCATCATCCTAGCGACGCTGGCATATTAATTAGGCAACATCGGCTTTAAAATGAGAATAATGCCAGCGACACGTTTCATCACGTACAGCCTATTGATAACAGGATCAGGTACTTGTGTCTAAATTGCGAACTTCTGGTCTTAGCACAGATGTTCCATTCCCTCTCCCCAACCCTCGTCCCGCGAAAAAGCATCATCCTACTCGTCAAATTCCTAGCGCGGGAGAGGGAGCAGATCGAAGTTATTTGAAAAATCTGTGCTCAAATTGAGATAGAGGAATTTGAAATTTTGGAAGACTGAGCATCATTACCCTAGCGACGCTGGCATATTAATTAGGCAACATCGGCTTTAAAATGAGAATAATGCCAGCGACACGTTTCATCACGTACAGCCTATTGATAACAGGATCAGGTACTTGTGTCTAAATTGCGAACTTCTGGTCTTAGCACAGATGTTCCATTCCCTCTCCCCAACCCTCGTCCCGCGAAAAAGCATCATCCTACTCGTCAAATTCCTAGCGCGGGAGAGGGAGCAGATCGAAGTTATTTGAAAAATCTGTGCTCAAATTGAGATAGAGGAATTTGAAATATTGGAAGACTGAACATCATTACCCTAGCGACGCTGGCATATTAATTAGGCAACATCGGCTTTAAAATGAGAATAATGCCAGCGACACGTTTCATCACGTACAGCCTATTGATAACAGGATCAGGTACTTGTGTCTAAATTGCGAACTTGTGGTCTTAGCACAGATTGTTCCATTCCCTCTCCCCAACCCTCGTCCCGCGAAAAAGCATCATCATACTCGTCAAATTCCTAGCGCGGGAGAGAGAGCAGATAGAAGTTATTTGAAAAATCTGTGCTCAGATTTAGTCTGGGAGAACTGTAATAGAGTGTGAGAAATGTTGCCTATCTGCCTAAGAAAAAAATACGTAACATTCTTTACAAATATATTACATAATGTATAGTATATGATTTGCACAAGCTAACCATAATGAATCATCATAGCATGCGTTTAATGCCCTGTGATGACTGAAATGGACTAACTTATACAAAGTGTGTGTTGACTATTCTGATTTCGACTGTATATAAGGAATTGTCGAGCCAAGGCCCGACCTACCCCTGCTGTACATGAAGTTGTGTTCAATTTGATGAGTAGTCAAATTACCTCGAATAAAATGGACTGGTTTGCCCAATCTTAGGCTTATAATTAGATACAGGAACTTTTCGATGATCAATAGAACAATTATAAATCCGCGTAAATTTCGTGTATATACTAAACGCTACTTCAAATTTGACTTTGTTGCTGCCATCGTTGTATTTCTCGTGGCTATTCCCTTATGCCTCGGTATCGCACTCGCATCCGGCGCCCCACTATTTTCTGGAATTTTAAGTGGGATTATCGGCGGTATAGTCGTTGGCTGTATCAGTGGCTCACATATAAGTGTCAGTGGACCTGCTGCTGGTATGGCGGCCGTTGTAGTCACTGCAATAGCTCAAATTGGTGATTTTAATTCCTTTTTACTCGCACTGCTACTAGCAGGTGTGTTGCAAGTCATCATCGGCAGTTTTAAAGCGGGTTTTGTAGCCGATTACGTCCCTACAAATGTTGTGCAGGGCTTGCTTTGTGCGGTGGGAATTTTATTAATAATCAAACAATTACCCTTGGCATTTACCCTTTCCTCCGATTTTGATGAACTGAAAACTCACCTATTGGAAACTGCAGACGTTATTACCCTCAGCCCTCTTCTGGCTTTATCGAATCATATTAATACTGGGGCTATGCTGATTACTGCAATATCAATGTCCATTTTAATTTACTTCGAATACACAAAAATAAAACTCTTAAAAGAAATTCCAGCCCCGATCGTCGTGGTAGTTGCGGGAGTTTTTCTTAACGATCTGTTTCAATGGCTCGATTCTCCCCTGGTACAAAACTCACCGCAGTTGGTGAACATTCCAGAAACAACCGGGCTGTATGAATTTTTTAGCCAGCTTCAATACCCACAATGGTCTTCCTGGACAGAACCCAAAGTGTATCTGTATGCATTAATCATAGGAATAGTCGCATCATTGGAATCTCTGCTGAATTTAAAAGCAGGAGAACGTATCGATAAAAGAAGATTGCATGCCTCTACCAATCGTGAATTAATTGCGCAAGGAGTGGGTAACATGTCTGCGGGCCTTATTGGAGGCATCCCGATTACTTCGGTAATTGTAAGGACATCTATCAATATTCAGGCCGGTTCCAAAACAAAAATGTCAACAATTTTACACGGTCTCTTTATCTTGTTTGCCGTAATGATGGTACCAGGAGCATTAAACAAAATTCCGCTGTCATCTCTTGCCGCAATCCTGATTTATACTGGATACAAACTGAATAAACCCTCCATTTACCGTAATATATACTTCCAGGGAAGCGATCGCTTTATCCCTTTTATAGTAACAGTAATCAGCATTATTGCCTTTAATTTGCTGGCAGGAATCCTGATCGGTTTATCCATCTCTCTATTTTATATCTTAAAATCAAACAGCCAGACACGGATAGACATTATCAAAGAAATATACCCGAATGGCATAACCAGCCGGATTATTCTACCTCAACAAATGACTTTTCTTAACAAGGCAGCTCTGGTAGCTGAACTAAATTCCATACCCAAACACGCTCAATTGATTATCGATGCCCGATATACCCAATACATAGATAAAGAAATTCTGGAATTCTTAAAAGAATACAAAGAAGATATGGCACCCAGTAAACATATCGCATTAAACATGACCGGTTTTAAAGATCATTATAAAATTCATAACTACATTGATTTTATTAATGTCACTACTTACGACGTTCAATCCAATCTGTCACCTGCTGAGGTGCTTAATATATTGCATGAGGGCAACCAACGCTTCCTGCATGACACACGCATACATAGGTCGAATCGAATCGACATAAAACATACAGCCAAAATGCAGCACCCAATCGCGGTTGTCCTGGGCTGTATTGATTCTCGAGTTCCTGTGGAAACTATTTTTGATATGAGTTTCGGGGATATATTTTGTGTCCGAATTGCAGGAAATGTCATCAATGATGACGTTCTTGCCAGTATCGAATACGCCTGTAATGTAGTTGGTGCTAAATTAATCGTCGTCCTTGGACACACCCGATGCGGCGCAATCCAATCCGCATGCGATAACATCGAAAAAGGACACATTACCCAGTTGCTTTCAAAAATAAAGCCAGCAATTCAGGCTGAAACTAAAACAACTGAGAATCGCACTGGCCAGAATACCTCTTTTGTTACTCGAGTAACTGAGCTGAATATTGCCAACACACTGCACAATATATACTCACAAAGCGATATTTTAAAGACGATGATAAGCAACGACGAGGTTGGTATCGTTGGCGCCGTATACGATGTCAACAGTGGTAAAGTCAATTATAAAAACTTTGCGTCTGAACTGGTTAAACTGGAAGGTATGGAAGAAAAAATATTAGTTGAGAAATGCGAAAGTGTTCTTCAACAAGCTAAACTGAGTGCATAGTCTGAGAAAACAGCATTCTTTAATCTGAATTCAGCAAACGGACATTCCTCATGCCTTGAACTGCTGAATTCAGATTAAAACAGCCTCGGCAATAACAAACTAAATTCTCGTTGCTTTTAACACCTAGTTACCCAGGTTCTGTGAACAAAATGTCTAACGCATCCAAATAAACACTCCGGCCAAATGCAAAATTCCAAAGTGGAAATTCAATGGACATAAAGACTTAACAAATATCCTTGTCATGATACAATTTAAAACTCAGTGCGTCTTTTCTAAACCAATTCAAGACTTAAGCAAAGTATATCCGTATAGAAGTGCATTTGTTAGAACGAATGACTGCATTTGACCCGCATGTACTTGCAGAACTCATAAGCCAACGTCCTGATGATGACCTGAGTGCCTGGACTCGTGCCATGAGTCAGAATGGATTAACCGACAAAGGGCGTGTTGCCGCATACCTTAAATTATTTTCTTTACTCGATAGCGTACAGCAAAATATGTTAATCAACTCCCTGAAACCACCGTATTCACACCAAACCAATTCACAAGCCTCCTCCTCTGTGCCATCATCAAATGATGACTTCTGTAATTCCATTCCCAAAAGACTTTGACGCAAGCAGCTCATTAACCGATTCACGACAAAGTTTCTTTTCTCAACCAATACAACTCGAAGAAAGAATTCAAATCGTCATGGATGATAATACTCAGTACATCAGGAATAACCCATAGATTTATCTCCTGGCCTGTTTGCTTACAACTGTCGCTTGATCACTTCTTTACCCACACCCAGCGGCTTTGATCGTGGAACCAGGATGTCAGTGCTATAACACTGGCTCCCGCGGGAATTCGTTTGAGATGTGTGTACAAGCCTCATTTCGAATTTCCGCGGAATTTATCTAGTGCAGTTGTAGCCTGTTTGCTTGCAAACAGGATTGCTCAAAAATCTCTCAATAAATCATAATATCAACTGGGCTCCGCGAACGAAGTGAAGCAATCCAGCCTAGCATTCTCACAAAATTTCGATCTGGATTGCATGCTATCGCTCGCAATAACGTTTTTTATGCAAAAAATGAATTGTGTTCACAGAACCTGGCCACTGATCGCACCATTTTTTTAATTGCATCCTGGATATTAATGTTTGCTCAAACTATTATTTAGGTAAGTTATTTATTTAACAAAAGGAATTGGACAATGTTATCCAAGTTTGCCCTTCATTGTGCACTGCTGTTCACCCTGATTTCGTCCATATCCAGTTACAGCTCAAACAATCATTTAAGTGACACAGCCGTAACACAGTGGACAGAGCACGTCTTAATGGAGTCATTAACTGCAAGCTATCAAGACACACAAGCCGATATTGAACAGGTTCAAAAGTACTACTCTCATGCAGCATGGGAACCCATGAACTTGTTTTTTGATAAAGAACTGCAGGCAATTAAGACGCATAAATTGACTGTACATCCCAAACCGATTAACAAACCCACTGTAACTCAGGAAAATAATTGCCAATTCAAGTCATGCTGGAGAGTGAATCAATCCTATAACCTTCCTGAACTCCATTTAAACATTGATTTTTCATTATTGATTATTCGTTCCAATACAACACAATATTTAATACAAAGTCTCAACATGAAAGTCGAACACTATTGATTTCGTCTTCTAAATGCGAGAAATAACACCCGTTATTGTTACAACTCTTCAGGCAAACCCTGACTCATAAAATCAACCCAGGTTCTCACTTTAGGTTGCATATAACGTCCAGGATGATAATAGAGAAATACGGGAATCTTTGGCATTCGAAAATTGATCAAAACCTCTTCCAGTTTCCCACACGCTAAAGAATCCGCAACCTGGTAATGATGTAAGGCAACAATTCCCAAACCATTAATCGCACAATCCAGCATGGCCTGAGCATCATTCAGATATAAAACTGGCATAAGATACACCGTTTCACCAGAAGGAAAAGTCCAGGCATCATTAGGCGTTCTCATGGTATGAGTGATGTAATCATGATTTAATAAATCCGAGGGTGTGCAAGGATGATTTTTTAAGCTCAGGTAGGCTGGGGAGGCACAAAAGACATAACGGGTAGAGGTAATTTTCTTTTGAACTGAATTAGAAGCAACCTGCGCTGACATACCAAATACCACATCCAAATCCTCTTCCAAAAGATTGGGAATGTGTTCCGCAATTTGTATATCAATAGTAACCTGAGGGTAACGATTCCTGTATTCCTTCAGTCGGGGAAGAATGTACTGATCAGCAAAATACCGTGAGCTTTTCACTCTTAATAAACCGGTAGGCTCTTGTTTTGCATCAGCAACCACCCCATTGGCTTTATCCACAGCAAGCAGGACCCTTTGGGCTTCACGGTAATACGTTTCGCCAATCTCGGTAAGCGATACCTGTCGTGTTGTACGATGCAGAAGCATTACTCCGAGGCTGGATTCCAATAAACTGATTTGTTTACTGACTGCCGCAGCAGAAACATTCAAAACCTTAGCTGCCGCACTAAAATTGGCACATTGTGCGACTTTGCAAAAAGTATGAATTAAGCCCAGGGTATTCATCAGTATTCCTAATAGATATCGCCAATTATCTCATGATAAGTATATAATAACCCACCAAATAGAATTTAGACTACTCCAGGAGCTGAAATGCGTGCATCCCAATGGTTTTTAGCGACCCAAAAAGAAACGCCAAGTGATGCTGAAATCACATCCCATCAACTAATGCTCAGAGCAGGTATGATTCGTAAGCTAGGCTCCGGCCTTTATACCTGGATGCCATTAGGTCTTAAAGTACTGCGTAAAATTGAAAATATTGTTCGCGAAGAAATGAACAAAACTCATGCCATGGAAGTCTTGATGCCAGCGGTACAACCCGCAGAGTTATGGCAAGAAACAGGCCGATGGGAGACTTTTGGCGGTCAATTACTGACCATGCGCGACAGCAATGAACGGGAGTATTGCTTTGGCCCAACGCATGAAGAAGTAATCACCGATATTATGCGCAACGAACTTCGCTCCTACAAACAACTTCCCGCTAATTTTTATCAAATTCAGACTAAATTCCGTGATGAAATCAGACCACGATTCGGCGTTATGCGTGCTCGAGAGTTCATTATGAAGGACGCCTACTCTTTTCATTTGAGTATGGAAAGTTTGCAGGCTACCTATGAAGACATGTATCAGGCCTACAGCCGGATATTTAATCGTATGGGCTTAAAATTCCGCGCTGTAGAAGCAGATACTGGAGCTATTGGTGGCTCCGCATCCCACGAATTTCAGGTACTGGCCGATTCAGGTGAAGATTTGATTTTTTATAGTGATGGCAGTGATTATGCGGCAAACATTGAACAAGCCACCAGTTTAAGACCTGCTAAAGCAAACGATATTACAAGCAAATCCATGGAACTGGTCGATACGCCAAATCAAAAAACCATAGCGGAAGTAGCGCAATTTTTAAAAGTCGATGCTAAAGAAACAATCAAAACATTAATTGTCCAAGGTACAGATCATCCTATGGTCGCTTTGGTTTTAAGAGGTGACGACGAACTCAATGAAGTGAAGGCAATAAAACACCCGATGGTGCACTCGCCTTTGATTTTCATCGATGAAGAGACAATTAAGAAATCACTTAACACTCCAGTTGGCTCCCTGGGACCAGTGAACCTGAGTATACCTGTGATTGTCGATCACCATGCCTTGGCCATGAGCTCATTCGTCTGTGGTGCCAATCAGACAGACAAACATTACATCCATGCAGCCTGGGATAGAGATGCCACTTGCACTGAAGCCTTTGATTTACGCAATGTCAAAGAAGGCGATGCAAGTCCGGATGGAAAAGGCACGCTTCACTCATGCCGTGGTATAGAGGTTGGGCATGTATTCCAGTTAGGCGACAAATACGCCAAAGCCATGAATGCAGCAGTACTTAATGAACAAGGACAATTACAGACCATGCTGATGGGATGTTATGGATTAGGGATTAGTCGTGTGGTTGCAGCGGCTATAGAACAGCACCATGATGAACATGGCATTATCTGGCCCCAGGCCATTGCCCCATTCCAACTGGTCATCATCCCGATAAATGGGCAAAGATCCCAGAAGGTGTCTGAATATGCGGAGTATTTATACCAACAGTGTTCTAATTCAGGTTTGGACGTCTTATTGGATGATCGTAATGAAAGACCCGGGGTTCTCTTTGCCGACAACGATTTAATTGGCATACCGCATCGTCTGGTGGTTAGCGATCGGAACCTGGATCAGGATTGTGTTGAATACAAGGCACGGTCAGCTCACGAATCACAGCAGATAAACAAGGATAATGTCATTGATTTCATCCTCAGTTTGTTCGATTAAAGGATAAAAGGAAAAGTCCTGTCAATTATATTGAGGCAGCCAAGCTGCCTCAATATACTGTAAACACCAGATTAAGGGACAAAAACCCGAATACATCGTACGCTACTACTAATGGTCTTACTGTTGAAAAACTGGTCTCCAAAGCCAAAGTACTGCGCCCAGGCGCTGAATTGAGCATTAAGAACATACTCGGATGAACTCCAATAAATAGAAGTCACAAAACCACCTAAATTTTTCAAAGACAGTGTTGCGTATAAGTTGGGTCTAAAATTCCCACAGCCAGCATTGGTATTAATACCCACATAGCGACCCAACTCGCAAATCGCTGGCAAGTACCAATCTGTAAATCCTTGATCACTCTTATTGAGACAGATTTGCGCTGCTGGATATTGACCTACGGGAGTTGCAAGAGCATTGGAATCGGTTAATCCATCCAGAAGACTGTTTGCCAGGGTGTCATTGAATAATGTCGCCCACGCATATGGAAATGGCTCATCGAGTAATGCTGCCACTTTCCCGCCAATACTCCCCGTATTTGAAGTAGTATTATCTACTGTGAATAAATATCCTCCCTGATAAATACAACCATAGCCCAATATCAGTACATTAATGTCGATTGGTGTGGCATTATCCGCGCTGACCGTCACTACAGTAGGCACAGGGGTTCTTCCAGGCGATGTATTGCAAGAAATGGCAGTGGCATCGGGACTTGCAGTAGCTCCGGGAGTAATCGTGATGTCGCAGGTTGCATTCGAGGTCAGAGTGCCAGTACAGGCATTACTCGATATTGAAGATCCCGATGGAAAGGTGCTTGAACTCACCTGAAGATTCGTAGCAGTTATACTTCCTGTATTCCGAATTCGGATGATGCGTGGAGTGAGGGTTAATGCCGGATCAGATGTGGGTAAGGGACTGTTGATGGATAAGGTCAGATTTGAGGTTAATGGAGACAATGTGGTCTGATTAAAAGTCACCTCAATCGTGTGATCGGCTTGAACTGTGTTCAACTGGTAGGTGGTGCCGCCATTTTGAACTACGTTCCCATCAAGTAGCCATTGATCAACGCCAAAATAAGCATCGGGAGTTGCGGTAAACGCAATACTGGATCCGTAATTAACCAACTGAGGCACTGCGGGAGAAATGGCTCCGTTCGCCCCCGCCGAAGGTGTGATGGTGTATTTTACGGGAGTAAAAATTACCTCTACAGTATGATTGGCCTGAATATTAATGAGCTGATAACTGGTACCGCCATTTTGAACGGCATTACCATCCAGTAACCATTGATCGACTAAAAAATTGGCATCCGGGGTTGCAGTAAACGCTATATTTGATCCGGAAAGAACCACTTGATCCACTACTGGATCAATGACTCCGTTAGCACCAGCCAAGGGAATCACGGTGTAATAAGCAGGCGGTGGTGGTGGCGGTGGTGGTGGAGATGGCGGTTGATTTGTCAGACGAATACGTAACTCATCAGTCTCACTCGGGCTGTAACACATCAAGTTATTACCTTGCTGGCATAAAATAGGTCCTCCAAGCACGTCACCTTGCAGAGTAGAACCATTGATGTTAAGGATTAATGTACAGGTTCCATTAGCAGGAAGCTGGCAGGGTTGGCTTTGCGATATTCCTGGAATCTGTTTCATCACCAGATTTTTAGAACTGGTCGATTGATTTTTCACCGTGTAGATAACCTGCGTATTGCTGCCTTTATATACTGTAAGATCGATTGGTGTTTGCGGGGCAAAAGTCCATAATGGCTTTGCAGCCTGAGCACTGGACAGGAAGATAAAAAAGAGAAAAAAGAAGAAACTACCGATCACCCTTGTAAATAAAGTTCCTGGTGTTTCGTACATGCTCACTGTCCTTATGCCTACGTAAAACATTCAATTAAACCCAAGGCTATCTTTTGTATACCCAAAAGACAACAGAGCTTTAACGCACAAAATACTATGCGCCACCGGTCATCCCTTCTCTTAATCATATTGCATTTTTTATCTATTAAAATCAATGAGAGATCTTTAATTCCTCACCTCGCCAATAAAACCCAATCATTGCTGAAAATGACTTGGGTTAAAATAACCATTATTCACTTTCTTTTGTTTGCGTTTTAAGGAGTAAAAGAGCGAATGCAACGGATACCATAAGGGTTCTGTTTTCCATCCATGGAAGGTACTCCATTTAACGCACGCATTGCAAACACATCGTTGGCTGGGAATTGGTAAGCCTGAGTTGAACTGAATAAGTCCTGATAAGGAAAATTACCTTTACCCTTCGCTATTAGCGTTGAATACAAATTTGGGTAGGTAACGGTATAGCAATAAGGATCTCTACCTACACCTATATATCGTGTCAACTCGCAAATTGCAGGGGCATACCAGTCAGAAAATCCCTGATCAACACTGTTAAAACAAAACTGTACTGGTGGATATTGCCCAGCAGGGGCTTGCAGGATATTCGTATTGTAAACGCCATCGAAATTTCTATCCGCTCCAGTAATATTGGATCCGGGACCCCATACCGAGGTTGGCCCATTAGCCAAAGCCGCTACTTTACCGCCAATACTGCCCGTATCAGGAGTAGTATCATCCACAGAGAACAAATACCCCCCCTGATAAATGCAACCTTGTCCCAAAAGAAGTACATTGATGTCCGTTGGTGAGGCATTATCCGCAACGACAGTCACTACGGTCGCCAGAGGGGCAGTTCCCGGTGCCGTAGAACAAGAAATAGCGCTCACATTTGGGCTTGATGTACCTCCAGGGGTAATCCTGATATCGCAGGTTGCACCTGGATTGAGTGTGCCGGTGCAGGTATTGTTGGTTATTGAAGTACCAACCGGAAATGCAGTTGAACTCACTTGAAGATTAATTGCAGGTATGGTGCCAGTATTTTGGATTCGGATGATGCGGGGATTGCCAATCAGTGCCGGATCAGAAATTGGTAAGGGGCTATTAATTGATAAAGCCAAATTTTGAGTTAACGGGGATAATGTGGTCTGGCTAAAAGTTACTTCAATGGTGTGGTTACTATTAATAGTATTCAACTGATAGGTCGTACCGCCATTTTGGACTACGTTGCCATCCAAAAACCATTGATCGACGCCAAAATTGCTATCTGGGCTTGCGGTAAAAAGGATACTGGATCCTGGATTGACCACTTGTGGCACGGCAGGAACAATGGCTCCATTAGCGCCAGCTATGGGGGTGACCGTATACTCTAAAGGCGGTGGAGGTTCTTCTGCCAGATGAATACGCAATTGATTAGTCTGACTCGGGCTGTAACACATCAAATTATTACCTGCCTGACATAGAACAGGCCCCCCTAACACATCTCCTTGCAGAGTAGCACCATTAATGATGAGGGTTAATGTACAGGTTCCATTAGCTGGAAGCAGACAAGGGGTGCTTTGTTGAATTCCTGTAATCGGCTTGAGCACCAGATTTTTTGTACTCGTCGATTGATTTTTCACTGTATAAATGACCTGATCCATCCCCCCCTTGTATACATTCAGTTCAGTTGCTGTTTGTGGGGTAAAAGTCCATAAAGGCTTGGCGGCTTGCACACTGGACAAAAAGATTAATAAGAAGGTAGCGGCACAGAGCACTGTTTTAAAAAAATATCCTTTTATTCCGCGCACAGTCAAGCTCCTTATGCCATTTATTGAAATTTAAACTGAGTGTACAGGCAAATCTTTAGAACAACTATTTAGTAGCTTCTCCTATCCTATGATAGTACGATGTTAGTAATTTAAAATCAAAAACTTCGTTCAATTTAGGGCTGTTGACAGGTCCAAAGCATCATAAAGCTCAGCTGCAAAAAACTGGATTTACAGCTTGAATTCAGATGACCCTTGATGATGATTCAACTCGTCATGATTCAATTCGTAAAATTCGTCAGAGGCCAATACATCCTCATCAGAATTAAGCTCGTCCGCCACATCAATTTCAGGATGTTCTGCTTTATACTGTCTTAAATCACGTTCAAAATCATATAGATGACTAATGGAAGCAAATCGACGAATGAACACTCCTCCCTTATTCTTTTCATCTGCAATACGTTCTTTGGTGAAGTCTATTTTCTCATGAAGAACATCTATCTTTTTAGCCTCATCAGCAATTTGACCGTCTAATTCTTTAGTTAAACTGATCAGGTGTTGCTGAATAGATGCAGATAAATATTCGCGCAAATGACAATCAGGTCTTGTTCGTAACTCTGCTAATTGATAGTTCAAATCCTGCTCGGTCTCAACCAGTTGAAATGGACTGGTTATAAATGAAGCAACGCCAGATATCCATGTTTTGGGTGACCATATTGAACTTGCTGGCTCTACCCTCTCAGGATGAATTTTTTTATACAATTCAATGAAGTCTGCTCTTAAATTTGAATCTTTTATTGTACCAAGATGCGCTATAACACGGCTGATTTCCAATGGGTCTACCACAGTTTTATCCAAAAACCGGTTAAAATCCAGGGAATTAATTACCTCTTTATCAAAGTAATGATTTTGTATTTCTATAGGGAAATTAGTTAACTGTTGAGGTGTAGTTCCAGAAGCATATTCTTGTAGCTCTAAAACTGTTCTTACCGTGCTCTGCAATGCCTGAGGAAATAACGCAACGTCTATCCGACTCGTTTTGCCTTCTTTAAGTAATTTAAATTGTTCATCACGCAGTTTTACAAGGGTTGTATGTCTGACTAATGGTAATTCAAGCTGCTTTTTTAACTGGGACAGGTCACTTTGCATCTGAGTAACTTGTGAATTATAACAAATGAAATCGTTTAATAATGGGAGATCCCCTGAGCCTCTGACTATCAGGTCAAAGTATTCAGTGTTTCCATTACTTCCCACGATTAAATCAACATCATTCGTTTTAAAACCTGCGAGTCCATCAAGGTCCTTTTTAATCTGTTCTTTTTTAATCACAACATGTTGTGATTCATTCAATAAGTCATAATGTTGATGTGAAATTTCATTCCAAAGACTGCGTAATGTTCCTCTTAGATGGATCAAAGGATTCACAATTTTAGATTTAGATTGACTGAGCTCTTCACATTTCAAAACAACACAATGCTGCATTTCAGCAATTGCATAAAGAGAGGCGTTTTCACCTTGAATCACATTAAGATTTTGAATAATTTCCTGCCAATCTTTATTGTCTTTTAACCAGGGACTATTTCGCGCTTCCAACTCGCGTATAACTTTTCTGAAATGTTCTTTTACTACCTCACTGTGTGCTTCCTCTTTGCACTGATTTATAAATCCAAGATCCAGTTCATCCTTATCACTGCCAATCACAGTTAATTCATTCAAAGTATTCAATGTTTGATTAATCGTATCACGGATATTTTTATGACCAAATGAAAACAACCACACTCCTTCGAGTTGGGCCTGATGTTGACTTAATTTTTTAAACAGATTATTTAATGCTGATTTTTGCAACAAGGGATCAGTAGAACGTTTTATTCCTTCAACCGCAAGAAGTAAGTCATTCGCTGCACGGGTTGCGGCAGAGCGTTCCAAAAGATACCAAAATCCTCTGTTTTCTTCTTTTGCCCAGGACAGTGAATCTTCCAGCTTTTGGACCACATCATTGACCACATTATTCAAATAGATATTTTTTATAGTCTGAAGTTCCGGGTTCAGCGCAGCACCCGATTGTTGATGTACTCGTAGTAAGTCGTTTATAACAGGCTGCATACGATATTTTTCAAAATTATGTTCAGCACTTAACCATCGCTCTTCGTAATCAATTAATATCAACTCAAGAGACAATAAGTTATCCGCGTTATTTGTCCGTTCAACCAAAACCTTTTTAACACCGGAGCTTAATGAAGATTGATTGATTTGATTAATCATATCATTTGCGAGCAATTTGATTTGATACTGAATAAATGGTTGCCTGTATTGCTGTACAGCACCATCAGAATATTTGAGCATCGCGCCATTAACATCAAGCGCTGATTTAACCATGCGGTTTACTTTTCGTTTTTCATGCTGAATGAATTTAATGTTTTCACGGGTAGCTAATTTATTACGATTCAACTGCTCACTTAACGTGAGTTGATCGAGGTACATTGTACGTAATGCATAAACCGAATCCGGAATGACTTTAATCGCAGCTTTTTCTTTAAGTTCATGCCGAGTGCTGTTCCAGATACTCTCAACTTGACTCTCATAATCACCCAGAGCGGTATCTAAAGTTTGAGTATCCAGATGCTTACTGGAAGAGCGTCGAATATAGGGATTGGAAAAAACGCCTTCGGGGTTACTTTCTTTTAAAATCAGCTTCCATTGCAACTCGAGTTTTCTTATTAAATCCTGCTGGATAAGGGACAGCTCAGAATCCAATTGTTTCCATTCTGAACGCGGATGAATTTGATGTAACAGTTCCTGCCAATGAGCAAACTGCTCCAGTACAACTCTTTGGATGGTGTTGACTGATTGAATATAATAACGCTCTATTGCTTTTTCCTGCTTCCTGTCCCTGCGATTTTCTTGCACGTCTTTTAATAACTTGACTTTATCCTGATTTGAATTTATCGAACTGTTAAGAGAGGAAACGATGCCATTCTCTTCATGAATCGCATAAAATTGACTCGGTTTACCAAAGCCGGAAAGATTATCGAGAATCTTTCGTGCCTCACCTGATTTACTTAAATAAGATTGAATAGCCAGACACCCATTGGAATGAACCGTCTTAAATTCTCCTGAATTGGCTAGGTAAGGAACAGTAATGGCAATTCTTGGCGCCTTGACTGCTGTACTCTTAAACCACTGATGTCGTCTTTCTGCAGGCTCAACACCTGTAAAAGTCTTTATTTCATATGAACTTGCTGTGCTTTTAAAATATTCAACTAATTGCTTGTTTAAAGCCAAAGCATGCTCGGCATCCTTGGCGATTATCACTATAGGTTGTCCATGTTTCGCCGCATTCAGTCCAAGATGTATCTTTTGTAAATATTCAAGACTGTAAGTCTTCTGTTCGGAAACAGGTTCCTTGTGAGGAGCGCGGTGATGCGAAGGAACTCGAAAGGCTAATTCTACATCCACATTGTGACTTAAACCGACTATTTCAGGTTTAAATACTGCCTCAGTATTCTGATCTTCTGATTCCAATTCATTCAGCTCGTGCGCTGGTATTCCAATAAATTTAAAAAAGTCTTTTATATCTGTGGCTTTATATTCTTTAACGAGCAATTCATTAGATACGTCTGTTTCATTATTCTGAACAAAAATCCATTGCAACGCAGCAAGAAAGACTTTGGTATCCTTTTGATTTTCATCCGGAGGCAATTCAACACATCGATTATGTTGCAACTGGTTTAAAGACAACAAGATAGAAACAATTTGTGTTGTATTCAGGAATGTACCGGTACAACGAAAATATTGCTCTCGCATCACAGCTATCAAATTGAGTTGGGCATTAATACGTTCTTGAGCACCCAATGAAGGATCATTCACTCGTTCAATAAACAAATCAGACAGCTGACGCAACTGTGCTCTGCTCAATGAAGTTAAATCAGAATAGGATCTTCTGTTAACATTTAAAGGACATTCACGACCAATAGCATTAATATAAATGACCTGTTGAACCAGATTAAATTGCTGTGCTGCTGACAAAAGTGAACCATCCCCAAGATTTTGGATTTTTGCCACAACACGACTCAATTTAGAAGTATCAAACTGTTCTTCGAGAATTTCATTGGTTAATTGAGCGATTTGTCCTCTACTGCCTTTAAGATCACGACCAGCTTTAGGATCTTTATCAAAAGAGTCAATATAGGATTGAAGTTGCAAAGAGTCTTTACGGCGCAATTGGATGGAAAATTCATTTAAATCCGGAAAAGGAGGATAATCAAAAAGACCGGCGATATCCCTCAATAGAACCCGATGGGTATTGAGATGCTCTTTTAACTCCTGTAACAATTGAAATTGATTCTCAGTGGCCTCTTTTCCAAAAGAAATTAATATTTTAACGGTAAGCTTTTGCTCCTCTGAAAGAGTCTTGTCTTGTTTATTTAGAATTTCTAATTGTTCAACGAACTCGGCAACGTTCGTTGACACTAATCTATCGACAGGGCTCTTCATGCAACAAAATCTCCTCAAATTCAGATTATTCGCATCATAATCCAATTTAATTTATTGCTCAAAATATAGCACATTAATACTTAAGAAAACCTGAAGAGACCTAAACTATATCTAAAACAGCAGCTAATAATTGCCGGGTATAAGAATGTTCCGGGTGTTGTAAAATGGTGGCGCATTGTCCGTATTCAACGGCCCCTCCCTCTTTCATCACTAATACGTCATCCGCAATATAGGACACAACCCCCATATTATGGGTTATAAACAGATAGGATATGCCTGTTTCCTGTTGCAATTCCTTCAATAAATTCAGAATTTGCGCCTGGACAGACACGTCCAATGCGCTTGTAGGCTCGTCACAAATCAAAACATCCGGCTCGGTAGCCAAGGCTCTGGCAATACAAATACGCTGCCGCTGTCCCCCAGAAAACTGATGTGGATAACGGTGCAGGCTGGTGCTGGGTAAATTCACTTGATGGATCAATTGTTTTTGTCTGCGGGAAATTAATGACGAGTTCATACCCTGGGCATGCATGCCTTCAGCAATGATCTCTCCTACAGTCATTCGCGGATTCATTGATGAAAAAGGATCCTGAAATATAATTTGGACTTTTTTTCTATATCGCCTTAGAGCGCTGCCCCCAAGAGCAAGCACGTCAATATCTCGATAATTGATTGCACCGCCAAAGACGGGGATCAAACGTAATAATGCACGGCTTGCAGTTGTTTTTCCGCAACCAGATTCGCCTACCAGCGCCAAAGTTTTGCCTTGCTGAAGTGTGAAACTGAGGCCATCAACTGCCTTAAATACAGTCTTGTTTCGACTGAATAATCCCTTTTTATGAACAAAATGGACCGATAAATCAGTCACCGAAAAAATAGTCTCCACCGTTCTATCCGAAACGTTCCATACGGTGCTGTCCTTTTCCAACTGGGGTAACAGTTTCAATTCAGGATATAAATGACATCGAAGCTCTCTGTGATCAATTGTTTGTAATTGCGGTTCTTCTTGACGACATCGCTCAAAGGCATAGATGCAACGAGGATGAAATCTACAGCCGGAAGGCAAAGCATCCAGGGTTGGAACACTCCCGCTAATAATGGACAATTTTTCTTTTCTTTTGGCAAAAGAAGGTAAAGAAGCCATCAATTGCTGAACATAAGGGTGGCTTATTTGGGAAAAAAAATCAGCAACCCCTGCTTGCTCGACCACTTGACCTGCATACATCACACACACTCGATCAGCCATTGCCTTGGCCACCCCCAGGTCATGAGTAATTAACAACAAACTCATTTGATGTTTCTTTTGCAATTTTTTTAATAAGGCCAAAATTTGAGCCTGAATAGTGACATCCAGGGCGGTAGTGGGTTCATCCGCAATTAAAATATCAGGATTACATGCCAAAGCCATGGCAATCACCACCCGTTGCTTTTGTCCACCAGATAACTGATGAGGATATTGATGAATTCGGTGATGTGGTTGCGGCATTTCAACCTCAGTCAATAATGAAATCAACGCCTCTTTAACTTCATGAGAGTTCAGTTGGTTATGCCTTATTAAAACTTCTGAAATCTGCTCCCCAATCGTCATTACTGGATTTAAAGCGGTCATGGGTTCCTGAAAAATCATGGCCAGGCGACGGCCTCTTAATTGCCTCATCAGGTGCTCAGGCAAATTTAATATATCCTCGCCATTGACATGAATCTGACTGTCCAGGCCATACACGCCTGATTTGGGTAAAAGACGCATTAAGGCTAATGAGGTAAGCGATTTACCACACCCGGATTCTCCCAATAAAACCAGAGTCTCGCCCGGAGATAAATGAAAACTGACCTTATCCAGAGCCATTACTGTTTTGGCAGGACTTTTGAAAGCAACAGTTAATTGATTTATTTCAGCAGTATTTTGCATAGGACAAGTCACGAAGTCACAATGATACACTGTAACAAGAGAACGGTTTAACTGGCAATAAAGAACAGGATTATGGCGACGAAATCTAATCCATATTTTTGATTATACTCTGATAGTGTTTTCCAATCCTCTGTATTGTGCCGAGGTCACCTAAATTAATATAATCTACGGTTTGCATATAGGGGATAATTTCTTCTTAAATATCTTAAACTTGCATATCATGCATGGCCAATAGTATACTGTATGCTTGTGTTCTAAGCTTAACTTCAATTTACCTGCGTCTTATATCTTGAAAACAATTAAATCAAATTTTTTCAGTATACTTTGTATCTGTTTTAGTATTACGATTATTATATTATTAATAATATCAAATAAAGTTTTAAATAAAAAAATTTCACAACTGCAGCAACAAACTTTTCAGATACAAAACTCTCTATTAGCACCTATTCATGAAAATCTGGTTGAGCTTTTAAAGGTCTATTCTGCTCGTGATGAAAATGGACCTTTGGAATTAGTCCGTCATGGAAAAGAAAATGATGGAGGTTACTTAGTCGCTGTAAAAGCTTTTAAACAAGCTGATGTGCTTTTAGGTTACGGTATACATAAAGATAACAGTTTTGAAGATTATTTCTCATTAATTTATAACAAGCCATCTTATGGCTTTGATTGTGGTGTTGAGTATATAAAGAGCAAAAGTAAATTATTTACTCTGGTAAAAGAATGTATCGGGAGTGATGCTTTTTTATATAAGCCAGCTAATACGAATCATAAAGTAACTTCTTTTGCTGAACAGGTAGATAACTTGAAAATAGAGGGTAAAAAACTATTTATCAAGATGGATATAGAAGGGGCAGAGTATGAGGCTTTTTCAGGAATTATGAAGCATAAAGATAATGTTACTGGTATTGCTCTAGAGATTCATTTTAATGATACAAGAAGCGCGCAAAATGCCATCACATTATTAAAGCAGTTAGAAAAACACTTTGTATTAATTCACGTTCATGGCAATAATTATGCTACTAGTACCGGTTTTTCAACAACAAAATCGCTAGGTACAATACCTAATGTTATTGAGTTAAGTTATATTAATAAAGCACTGGTAAAAAATTATAATTTATCAGAAGATCAATCACATCCCCGTAAAATTGATCAGCCTAATAATCCCAATAAACCAGATGCTGCTTTTACTATAAGTGCTCCCTCAACGAATAGTTTTTTGTAATCATTTAACCTCTTCTCTCTAGGGGCTGTTGACATTTCATTATATTCAAGCCTACTTTCCGCGACTTGTTCGCGGAATCGATAGATCGTGCGCAAAACAAGAATATATTGTGCCTATAAAGAGTGAATTGGATCCCGCGAACAAGTCGCGGGACGTCGAAACTTGAATTGTCAACAGACCCTAATCTGCATTTTGCATATTGCCAAAGTGATTGGCAATATAGGAACTTAATTTCGACCAGATTAATTCTGGTTTAAGTTCTTTAAAAAGCTCCAAAGCTTGATATTTATATAAATGTGCAGGGGTATTTTGGTATAAATCAGGTTTAAAGTCGCTAAGATGAACTGCGACATGATAAAAACCATCTTCGAACGTAGACCAATCGTGTCTGCATACCCAGGGAGAAAAAATTGTAAATGAAGACTTATTCAATGCTTTTGCTATATGTATTGCCCCCCCTTCATTACCTATGGTTGCATCACATTGATTCATGATTGAAATAAATGTTCTTAAATCATAATTCGATAACTCAAAGAATATATTTTCTTTTGCTGTATCATTGCATAAATCATAAATTTTTTGTGCTGTATCTTTTTGATGAGGTAAAAAATTAAATAAAATATTAACATCCACCTGACCTGCTATTTGATTTACAAGTGTTGCCATGTATTCCAGGGGGTAAGTTTTTAATGGGCAACTTCCAACAATATTCAGCATGAGACTTTTTTTGGGCGGGATACCGTGTTTTTTAAATAAAAATGCTGCTTTTTGTTTTTCATGTTCAGAAAGATATATTTTTGGAAAGCGCTCAGGCAACCTATTATTTAAAAAGGGTTGAAGTAAAAGAAGTTTTAAATCTATCATTCGCCCGGGTTGATTAACTTTTACAGATTCTCTGGGAAGATTATCTGTATAAAGAAAAGTTCTGTATTTTTTTTTATAAGAGATGCGACGTTTTGCTCCGCAAAGCAAAACAATAAACCAGCTCTCCAATTTAGTATAAGCATCAATCACAACATCATATCGTTGGCGCCGTATTTGCAGAGCAAATTTTATAAAAGCCCGTGCACTTGCCCTATGCTCGGGATGGATTGTAATTGCATGATTGATATTGGGATTTCCTTCTATTACTGGTAACGCTTCTCTATTAATTAAATAATGAATTTCTGCGTTAGGTATTATTTTTTTTAAATTATTGCAAATCAGGCTACTTAGTAAAACATCACCAACTTTCTTATGCTGAATAACCAAAATTTTCATTTTTATTATTAAATCTGGAGTTTCTAGATGAACTTCTATTATGTATGTAGAACCCATTTTGGACAACATTAATTTTTTGTTGTCATTAGGAGCTGTAGACAATTCAAGTCGCGGAAAGCAGGCTTGAAAATAATGAAATGGCAACAGCCCCTAATGAGCGTCTAAAAAGTTGAATACGTTGCCTCCAATTAGCGAACATACCAAGCAAACGATTGAACACTATCTTCAAGAGAAAGCTCACGATGATGTGTTTTCCAAGGAATATCCTATTAAAAGTTCAGTTTTTTTTTTGAAATTGAGCCTATCCCACCCAGTTCCCTGATGTAGTATGCTAAAATAGTTCTAGTTTAAATTTGAGTGAATACCTATGTCTGAAAACTACACTGCGGAAGCGATTGAGGTCTTAAGTGGTCTTGAGCCTGTTCAACGACGTCCGGGTATGTATACCGACACAACACGTCCTAATCATCTGGCTCAGGAAGTCATTGATAATAGCGTGGATGAAGTACTTGCAGGCTTTGCCAGCCATATCACAGTTACCCTTCATGAAGACGGTTCAATCGAAGTGGAAGATAATGGACGGGGTATGCCTGTTGATCTGCATCCTCAATTGGGTCTTAGTGGTGTCGAAGTCATCATGACCCGATTACATGCTGGCGGAAAATTTTCTGATAAAAACTACAGCTTTTCCGGTGGACTCCATGGGGTGGGAGTATCGGTTGTTAATGCCTTGTCCGAACGGCTTGATGTCACCATTAAACGAAATGGCATAATCTATCAAATGTCTTTTGCCAATGGCGACAAACTCTGTGAACTCAATGAAACCGGCGTAACTAAAAAAAGAGATACGGGCACGATTATCCGTTTCTGGCCGAATGCAAAATATTTTGACACGACTAAAATCTCTTTGAAACATCTTACCCATGTCTTAAGAGCCAAGGCAGTATTATGCACCGGCCTTTCCATGACCTTCATTAACAAAACAACCAATGAAGAAACACACTGGTGTTACGAACAAGGTTTAACGGATTACTTAAGCCAAACCCTGCCTGATGATTACTTACCCGAAGAGCCCTTTGCCGGTGAGTTTAAAAGCGATGAAGCAACCGTTGACTGGGCATTGGTCTGGTCGGATGCGGCTAACAGTACATTAAACGAAAGCTATGTTAATTTGATTCCAACGGCTCAGGGCGGAACTCATGTGAATGGTTTACGCTCTGGTTTGTTTGATGCAATGGCCGAGTTTTGTGAATTAAGAAATCTCTTGCCACGTGGCGTAAAACTTACAGCGGATGATCTTTGGGAACCCTGCCAGTATGTTTTGTCTGTCAAAATGAAAGAACCCCAGTTTGCTGGACAAACAAAAGAGCGCCTAAGCTCTCGGCAAACGGCTGCTTTTGTTACCAACGTCATCAAGGATGCGTTTTCTCTCTGGCTAAATCAACACCGCAATCAAGGTGAGGCAATTGCCACTCTGGCTATAGAGCGCGCACAAAAACGTCTTAAACAAGCCAAGCAGGTTGCGAGGAAACGAGTCAGTCAAGGCCCTGCCCTGCCAGGAAAGCTGGCGGATTGCTTACAAACCGATTTGAGTCAGGCCGAATTATTTTTAGTAGAAGGGGATTCGGCAGGTGGTTCTGCAAAACAAGCACGCAATAAAGATTTCCAGGCTATATTACCTTTACGAGGCAAGATACTGAACTCCTGGGAAGTCGAATCATCCCAGGTTTTAGCATCTCAGGAAATTCATGACATATCCGTGGCAATAGGCGTTGATCCCGGTTCAGATGATCTTAGTGGTCTTCGCTATGGAAAATTGTGTATTCTTGCTGATGCGGATTCCGATGGTGCTCATATTGCCACCTTGATATGCGCTCTCTTCCTGCGTCACTTCAAACCACTGGTCAAAGCCGGTCATGTTTTTGTTGCCATGCCTCCACTGTATCGGATCGATGCAGGAAAAATTGTACATTATGCTCTGGATGACGAAGAGAAAACCCGAATCATCAATCATCTAAACCAGACGTCCAAGGCAAAAGTGAATGTACAGCGATTTAAAGGATTGGGAGAAATGAATCCCATTCAGTTAAGAGAAACAACCATGGATCCCAATACACGACGCCTGGTACAACTAACCCTGGATGATGAAGAATCAACAGAAGCGGTCATGGACATGATGCTTAATAAAAAACGGGCCGGTGATAGAAAAATCTGGTTGGAAACTAAAGGAAACCTTGCTGAGATCTAATCAAATGAAGCCCATATTCTGCATTTCTGATTGACCGCGTGCACCACGGTCAATCAAGATCCAGAGTCCAATTTGGGCTTTACATAGACTGGATTATTACCATTTCAACATCGGTATCAGGTTGGAATAATCATCAGTCCATAAAAACTGATTGTTGTCACTGACGAAACGCCAATTCGTTCCCTTCATCAGTTGTAAAGCCAGTGGTTGATTCATGGTAAGCAAAGCCCATTCTGAATCAAACTGCCCAAGTTTGGGATCTCCCTTGTGAACCAGATTGAGCAACATCATATCCAATGAACGGCTTACTGAATTCACCAAAGGAAGTAAATGAAGATGTCGGTTACTCAGATTCACCAAAATCACCCCATCTTCAGTTAATTTCTTCTTATACAAGGTAAACGCCTCAAGGGTCATTAAATGAACAGGTATTGCGTCTGAATTAAAGGCATCCAAAATAATAAGCTGTTGCGAACCATCAGGTATTTTATTTAAAGCCAATCGACCATCATCTTTTATAATCTGCACTGAGGGCGAGCAGTCACGCAGATAGGTAAACAGTTTGGGATTTTTTGCCAAATCAATCACTTGTTGATCAATTTCAATGACTTTTAATTGGTCTGTTTCTCTAAATTGACAGACCATGGTTCCAGCACCCAGACCCAATATGGTCACCGACATGGAATGCGATTCCTGTTGCATCGCTTCAACAACCGGTTTTATCGCACCATAATAAGCCCTGAAGCCACTGATCGGTTTTTTCTCTCCAAGCAATTGAAACCCATGCACCGTTGACTGGCTGACTAATACATGAGTATTTTCTTTAACCAATACTTGTTTTACTCCGAAAAAATTCCGCTGTTGCAATAAAATATTGTTATCAAGAAAAATAGGAGAATAGAGAAAAGCAAATAAAATAAACAAGGACAAAATGAGACTTACTCTGCTTTTATAATAAACGACAATGACAATCAAAGCCAAAAGCGCAGTAATCTGAAAGGTTGAAAATCCTGCATACCAGTTAATATGAGGTATCAAATAATGCAGCAGAAGCAAGCAGGTCACAACAAGTGGTACCCACCAATCTTTTGAGTAATTGGACAATGGCAAAACAAATAAGCTCAACAAGATGGCCAATGGGTATTCATAAATCTGATTAAACAAATGAGTAGCGAGTATTCCATTGAATATCCCCGCAAGCACTCCGCCCAGAGCCAAACAAAAATAAAATAAAGTTAACAAATGTGGTTTCGGTCTTCTCTGGAACAGCTGCCCATGACAGAGTAGAGCCAAAACAAAAAAACTGGTCAAATTAGCCAGTATTACTTGCCAGACTCGAACCTGATTTGCTTTTAAAATATAGCTAAGAAGAGTAAATACCAGGAAAAAAACACAATTTCTTTTTATCCATTCATTGGAAATTAATGGTTTGGTTGTAAAGGTTAAAACAAAGGTCAGTAAGTACAAGGCTAAAGGCAGCACCCAAAATAAAGGAGTGGCCGCAACATCAGTAGAAATGTATAAAGTAACGCCCAGCATCAGGCTACACGGAATAAAGCTTAAAAATACCCAGTACACCATAGAGCGCCAGGGCAATGAACCTGTCTCAATATGGTGTTGCTCCAAGGGTTTATAACGAGCGCTGTATAAAACAAACAATAGCAACAACAAATACACCAGATACCCAATGCTCCAGAGATGAAATTGCAGAGTTATCCCCCAAACTCGCTCTATAATCCATGGATAAAGCAACAAAGTTATTAAACTGCCCAAATTACTGGCTATGTATAAGTAATAAGGATCTGATGCTCCTTTGCTGGTGGTTTGACTGTAAGCAAATTGTAACAAAGGTGCAGATGCCCCAATAATCAATAAAGGCAAACCCAATTGCGAGAGTAAGTCATAAAGGATGTTCCATTCTGGATATGCTTGCATTTCAGAAGGCTTAAATAAAAGTGGAATCGCAATGATACTCACCACAATCAGCGCGGTATGAACCAAACGCCAGATCAAGGATTTATTAAAAAAGCTCAATAACCAAACGTATCCATAGGATATGAGCAATACTCCCTGAAAAAAAAGCATGCAGACAGTCCATACAGCGGGGGTTCCACCATAAACAGGTAATATCGCCTTCGCAACCATAGGCTGAATGCTAAATAAAAGTACAGCACTAAGAAATAAACTGACAGGAAAAAGAAAACGTAACACGAAGCAATCCTTGGCTGACAACACATGATTATTAAAAACAGAGTATCAAATTATCGCATACTCACAAAGAAGCCATTTAGGGTTCAATGCCCTATAATAGGGAATGTAGAGAGTGGTTACAATAGTTTCACATTATTGGTTTAAGTTCCGGTGCGGTTAACGTCCTTACGCTGGAGAAGAGAGAATGGAGGCGATTAACCTCCAGTTTGTTAATTATCATAATAAATGATCAATTGTTCATATTATAATACTTCTCTTTTTAGTAAATAATGTCTGATCCCCTCATCCGCCTGCCGGCACCTTCTCCCGGAGGGAGAAGGCAATTCTAGTGAGATCTTGCTAGTCAGTAGCCTTCTCCCAAAAGGAGAGAAGGCAATTCTAGTGAGTTCTCGCTAATCAATGGCCTTATCCAAAAGGGAGAAAAGGCAATTCCAGTGAG
>NZ_KE384000.1:72120-231165 GCF_000423305.1 Legionella moravica DSM 19234
GATCTTGCTAACCAGTAGCCTTCTCCCAAAAGGAGAGAAGGCAATTCTAGTGAGATCTCGCTAACCAATGGCCTTATCCAAAAGGGAGAAAAGGCAATTCCAGTGAGATCTAGCTAACAATGGCCTTCTCCCTCCGGGAGAAGGTGCCGACAGGCGGATGAGGGGATCTTAAGGCCGAGGCTCCACCTTTTGCATTCTTTATATTCTCCCAACCCCATTGAACAATATATTATTTTATCAACGCAGATATGTGACCACGATATAAAGATAGCCCCCCCTAATGTTCGTTTAATTATTTTGAATCAATTGACGCAGTCAACATCCAATGTGCTTTTTGATGAGCGGCGATACGATCGCTTAATAAAGTAACCGTTCCCTCGTCATTATTCTCCTGGGCAATTTTGATAGCCTGATTTAAATCATTGACTAAGGTACTGTTATCCTTGGCCAATTCAATAACCATTTGATTAGCGCTCAGGCTTGAATCACCGTCTTTGATGGTTTTCAATTGATTAAACTCGGTAAAAGTCGCTGGCGACTTATGCCCCATAATCAATATTCGCTCGGCAACCTGATCTACCGCCTCCGCCAATTCTTTATATTGCATTTCAAAAAGCTCATGCAAACTCTTAAATTGGGGGCCTTTGACATGCCAATGATAATTTTGAGTTTTAAGATATAAAGCATAAGTATCAGCCAAAGCCACTTCCAATTTTTTAATCACGCTGCTCATAATATATCCCTTATTTATTATCATGATATTAATAATAGTTTAAAATGACTTAAAAACAACCTATTTCAATTTATTTGTAAACGGATTCCGCAATCCCCAATCAATGATCACCATAAACAAATCGACTTTGATGCATGTCCATAATTCCAAAAGCAAAATTAATAACGGTATACATAGAAATATCGGGCGAAACGCCCAGCTGTTCATGTCATCAAAAAAAAACCCGCCAAAGGCGGGTTTTTAAGAGAAGCAGGGTAGCTTACATCATGCCGCCCATGCCGCCCATACCGCCCATGCCGCCCATATCGCCAGCACCAGCGCCTTCATCTTTCTTAGGCAAATCTGCAACCATGCACTCAGTGGTTAACATTAAGCTTGCAACAGAAGCTGCATTTTGTAATGCCATACGAGTTACTTTAGTTGGATCCAGAATACCCATCTCAACCATATCACCGTATTCACCAGTTGCTGCGTTGAATCCATAGTTGTCTTTATGTTCAGAAACTTTGTTTACAACAACAGAAGATTCGTAACCAGCGTTAGTTACGATCTGACGCATTGGAGATTCGATAGCACGACGCAGAATGTTGATACCCATAGTTTGGTCATCATTATCACCTTTCAGTGCATCCAGAGCTTTTTGAGCACGAATCAATGCAACACCACCACCAGCAACAATACCTTCTTCAACAGCGGCACGAGTCGCATGAAGAGCATCTTCTACACGAGCTTTCTTCTCTTTCATTTCTACTTCAGTAGCAGCGCCAACTTTAATTACCGCAACACCACCAGCCAATTTGGCAACACGCTCTTGTAATTTCTCACGATCGTAGTCAGAAGTAGTTTCTTCCATTTGAGCACGAATTTGAGTAATGCGTGAGTTGATTTCAGCAGCTTTACCTTCACCATCAATAATGGTTGTATTTTCTTTAGTAACAACAATCCGTTTGGCAGTACCCAGATCTTCCAGAGTAGCCGCTTCAAGGCTCTTGCCAATTTCTTCAGAAATAACTTGTCCGCAGGTTAAAATCGCGATGTCTTGTAACATTGCTTTACGACGATCACCAAAGCCAGGCGCTTTAACAGCACATACTTTAACAATACCGCGCATGTTATTCACTACCAGAGTTGCCAAAGCTTCGCCTTCAACATCTTCTGCAATAATCAATAAAGGACGGCCTGATTTTGCAACGCCTTCAAGAACTGACAACATGTCACGAATGCTGGAAACTTTCTTGTCAACTAACAGAATGAATGGATGCTCCAGTTCACAAGTCATGTTTTGTTGATTGTTGATGAAGTATGGAGAAATGTAACCGCGATCAAATTGCATTCCTTCAACAACAGATAATTCATTCTCAAGACCATTGCCGTCTTCAACAGTGATCACGCCTTCTTTGCCAACCTTTTCCATTGCTTCAGCAATAATAGAACCAATAGCTTCGTCAGAGTTAGCTGAAATAGTACCAACTTGTGCAATTGCTTTGGTATCTTTACAAGGCTTGGACATCTCTTGTAATCTTTTAGTAACAGCCAATACTGCTTTGTCTATACCGCGTTTCAGATCCATTGGATTCATACCGGCAGCAACCGCTTTATTTCCTTCAACAAGAATAGAACGTGCTAAAACAGTAGCAGTAGTTGTACCATCACCCGCAGTGTCAGAAGTTTTAGAAGCCACTTCTTTAACCATTTGAGCGCCCATGTTCATGAAGCGTTGTTCAAATTCAATTTCTTTAGCAACAGATACGCCATCTTTAGTGACAGTAGGTGCACCATAAGACTTTTCCAATACCACATTACGGCCACGTGGACCCATGGTCACTTGTACGGCATCAGCCAATGCATTTACACCAGCAAGCATTTGTAGGCGAGCATCGTCACCAAAACGTAATTCTTTAGCCATTACTCAATCTCCTTAAACAATTAGATTAGATTACTTCTCAATTACACCCATGATGTCATCTTCACGCATCACGACTAATTCTTTGCCATCAATTTTAACTTCTGTACCAGAATATTTGCCAAACAGTACTACATCACCAACTTTTACTGCCAAAGCACGAACATCGCCGTTATCCAGAACTTTGCCAACGCCAACAGCAACAACTTCTCCTCTCATGGGCTTTTCAGTAGCACTATCTGGAATAACAATACCACCGGCAGTGGTACGCTCTTCTTCCATACGACGAACAACTACGCGATCGTGTAAAGGACGAATTTTCATACTTTTATCTCCTGATTTTAATTAAACTATGATTTATGTGTCTTGCCTGCCAACTGGCAAACAATCCTGATGACTGGCATATGGGGCCGAGAATAAAACTTTCAAGGGTAAAAACAAAAAATATTTTCGCTTTTATCGATACTCGCACTACAATGAGGACTAACTTTTTACTGTATAAAGGCAAAGCATGAAAAAATGGCTTTTATTATCAATACTTTACTTTATTACTTCGCTCGCCAATGCTGACCCTCTTCCTGCATCGGAAGTATTCCAGGTGAATGTAAATAAAGTCGATCCCAATACTTTTGTAATCCAGTGGGAAATAAAACCCGATTATTTTTTATACGGTGACCGAATCAAATTAACAGAACAAAAAGACAGTAACATTCATTTAGGGACCTTGCGTTTTCCTCCAACCCTGAAAAAAACAGACAAGCAGGGGCATACTTATGATGTTTACAGAAATCAACTCGTTCTTCCGGTCGCAATTCTGGGGGAAGAACCAGGTGAAACCATTCTGAATCTGAACTATCAAGGCTGTTCTGATGATGGATTCTGCTATCCTCCTGAAGTCAAACAAATCAAAATAGCCATTGATGACCAACTAGCCCTTTCACTGGTTACTCTGGAACAATCATCAAATGATGCCAAAATCACCACCAAGGCACCGCGTAACGAAATAGCGCAGGTATTTGAAAATAATGGATGGGTAACCATACTGTTTATTTTTTTTGGATTTGGCTTACTGCTATCGTTTACACCCTGTATTTTGCCCATGGTTCCGGTGTTATCGGGAATCATCATTGGTCATGGTAAAGACGTCACGACAAAAAAGGCTTTTTTTCTCTCGCTAAGTTATGTCCTTAGTATGTCCATCACTTATGCTGTAGTCGGAGCAATCGTTGCAAAACTGGGCGCCAATCTGCAAATCAGCATGCAATCGCCATGGGCAATCAGCCTGTTTAGCCTTATTTTTATAGTACTGGCTTTATCCATGTTTGGTTTCTATGAGTTTAAACTCCCTGATTCCTGGCAAGCTAAAATAGCGGGATCAAGCAGAGGTCAAAGAGGAGGACACTATTTAGGCGCAGCAATTATGGGTTGTCTTTCCACCCTTATTCTATCCCCCTGCGTTACAGCCCCATTAATTGGAGTATTAACCTATATTGCCCAATCGGGTAATGTTCTTTTAGGTACACTGACCTTGTTTTTCTTAAGCCTGGGTATGGGCACCCCTCTGCTGCTCATTGGAACTTCTGCCGGAAGATGGCTGCCCAAAACAGGAAGCTGGATGAATGGAGTGAAAGCATTTTTTGGCGTCTTGCTCATCGCGGTGGCCATTTATCTGATGGAGCGTATTCTACCTGCTGGACTAACTATGGGGTTATGGGGAAGTTTACTCATTTTTTCCGGTATTTATACAGGAGCTTTAACGCACTCTGTCTCCAGTAAAGAAAAATTCTGCCAGGGAGCAGGAATCATCATGTTGGGCTATGGCTTGCTCATTTTGATTGGCGCCAGCATGGGGTCAACCAATCCATTACAACCTTTGGCAAATCTGCAAGCGGCTACAATACGCCCTGCGCAACAGACACCAAATCAACCCAAAACACTGGCTGCCATCAAGCGAGAAATCGAACAAGCAAAAGGAACGCCTGTCATGCTCGATTTTTATGCAGACTGGTGTGCCTCCTGCAAGGTTATGGAAGCAAC
This sequence comes from Legionella moravica DSM 19234, assembly GCF_000423305.1. Taxonomy (GTDB): domain Bacteria; phylum Pseudomonadota; class Gammaproteobacteria; order Legionellales; family Legionellaceae; genus Legionella; species Legionella moravica. The sequence goes on from NZ_KE384000.1 coordinate 76,794, forward strand.
GACCTTCCAGGATCCCAATGTCCTGGCAGCATTAAATCACTTTAAAATCATTAAAATTGACGTTACGGCTAATGATACTGAAAACAAAGCCATCATGAATGAATATCAAGTAGTTGCTCCGCCAACTTTTGTCTTTTTTAACTCACAAGGAAAAGAACTCAATGAGTTTAAGCTGGTTGGTGAAAGCTCAGCAAATGATTTTTTACACAACTTAAATCAGATAAACCACAACTCCTGACATATCGTCTCGCTTATTGAACAATGCAATCCAGGAAAAAAAACCGTGCTCCCGGATTGCTCTGTTCTTTTTCATAGTATGCTGATAACCCAACACAAAATGCGATAATGTCCTTGGCATAAAATATGCAAAGCAAGCGTTAACTTCATTTCGTGAGATCAACAATGAATGCCTTTAAATCGGATTTAATCGCAGGATTTAGTGTGTTTTTACTCGCCCTGCCTCTGTGTCTGGGCATCGCTTTGGCCAGTCAATTTCCGCCAAGTGCCGGAATTTTAACAGCAATTTTAGGCGGAATAATAACGTCTTTTTTCGGAGGGGCGAAATTAACCATTAAAGGGCCTGCTGCCGGGTTGATTGTCATTGTTCTTGGATCAGTAATGGAGCTTGGTCAGGGCGATTTATTTCTTGGTTATAAGCGTACATTAGCCATTGGGGTCATTGCAGCGCTTCTGCAAATCCTCATTGCATTAAGGAAAAAAGCCGTCATCGCTGAAATCATGCCCCCTTCAGTCATTCATGGCATGCTTGCAGCCATAGGCGTCATCATCATTGCCAAACAGTCCTATGTCCTTATCGGTGAACACCCCAATAACGCTTCAATCTTTGGGCTATTGGAGAACTTGCCCATGCAATTAGGCAATTCAAATCCCGTTATTTTATGTATCGGAATGATAGCTCTTGGTATTGTACTCTTCTGGCCCAAACTAAAAAAATTAAGTTTCATTCCTTCATCTATTGTCGTTGTGGCAACCACTATTCCTATGTCCCTGTATTTCGATATAAAAGACTCCCACACTTATCATTTGTTTTATAATGACTACATTCTGGATCACAGTCTGTTGGTGAGTTTGCCCAATCATCTGTTGCAGGCCATCAATTTCCCTGATTTTTCTTATCTTTTTACCCTGACCAGCGCGAAATACATCATTATGTTTACTTTGGTCGGCTCCATTGAATCCCTACTCACCGTCTGTGCCATTGACTCAATCACCAAGCCTGAAAAACCATCCGATTTGAATAAAGATTTACTGGGTATAGGAGTTGCCAATTTATGTTCTTCTTTGATAGGCGGTTTGCCCATGATTGCCGAAATTGTTCGCAGCAAAGCCAATGTGGATTATGGGGCAAAAACAATCAGAGCTAATTTTTTTCATGGGGTGTTTATGCTGATTGCAGCAGTTGCTTTGACACAATACATCAACCTGATCCCATTATCTGCATTAGCCGCATTATTGATTTTTGTGGGGTGCAAATTAGCCTCACCCAAGGCATTTATTCACGCATACCAAATCGGCCGTGATCAATTTCTTTTGTTCATCACTACGTTCCTCGTTACCCTGATGACTGATTTATTGACTGGCGTTCTAGCGGGCATCTGTTTAAAATTATTGTTCCACCTGATTCGCGGCAACAGTATCAATACTCTGTTTAGACCCGAAGTAAGCATAATACACGCTTCTGATGCAACAACAATCAATGTATCAGGCCCATTAACCTTTGTGGCCTATCTCAAATTAAAACGACTGATTAGTCAGGCAGCATCCCATAATAATCCGGTCATCGTTGATTTGAGTGACAGCAATTTTATTGATCATACCATCATGACAAAATTGTATGCATTAAGAGAATTGTCCGATAATACTTTGTTACAAATTTCAGGAGTCGGTCATTTAAGACCGCTCTACAATCATGAGCTTTCAACCAGGATGTATTGGGGTTAACATGAAAATGACACAGGAGTTACTGATTGATTCAATCAATCACGCTATGGAGCTGATCCCTGAACAAGGACCTCTTGAATACTTTGTTCACCATAATACCATTCATCATTATCAGCATCTGGATTTCTGTGATGCAGTAAAAAAGGCAGCACTGGATTATCAATGCAATGCGTTCATGCCAGAAGAATTTTACTGGCAAGAGTATGCCAATAGAGGCATTAATAAATCTGATCTCTTTTATGAAATTGACTGCTACATCAAAGAGCACCAACTCCAAATCCCCAATCACATTCTGTACCGACTGTTAATCCAGAGTGAAACGGCGAATCACTACCTGGATAAGCAGGAGTGCGAGTCGGTTAGAAATTATTTTATACAAACAAAAAAATATTTTTATCACTATGCACTGCGTGAGGAATCAGGGATAGACATTGATCATTTTATCGCGCCTCATTTATTACGATTCATGGCCACCTACTTTGATTTTGGCTCAGCCTATTGGTCAATGACGAATAAAAAGGAAGGAATGTGGGCAAGCTTCCGAGCACTCTATGAGTCGTCCTCATTTGTTGATTCTGCTTTTTTAAACTCATTAAGCCAGCAAATTAATAACTACGGCCAAATGAGTCCTTCATTAATAATGCTGGAACTCCTTGAAGCATTACAGATTGATGCTGAAGATCTGCCAGACTATCTTTTTGATTTAGCCTATCGCTTTAAAGGATGGTCGGGGATGATAAAAAGTTTAAACCACCATCCTGAATGGATAAAAGTTGCCGACATCAAACCCTGTTTTACAGAACTCATGACGATCATTATGATCTGTGAATGGGCCGCCATCAATACCATCACAAAAAACCTGCCGACTGTTCCAAAATTCGAATCAAGTTACCTTCATTCAGAACAATTTATCCACCATTTTTTCAACAAGCTCTTTAAACACCCGGAACTGCACTCAGCTTTTATTCAAGCGCTGCCTTTTTTGGATGATAAATCGCGACAGGAAATTCTGCACCGATCATTTGAACGCACCTTCTATAACAATTTCTTTAATGCCTACGTTACCCAATCACCGACACCCACTGAAATACCTCCTGAGTATCAAATAATTTGCTGCCTTGATGAGCGAGAAGAGTCATTCAGACGATACCTGGAAAGGGATCCAACCTGCGAAACCTTTGGCTATGCTGGGCATTTCGGTTTAAATATTCAATTTAAAGGCTATTTTGATAAACATACCAGAGCACTGTGTCCAGTTAATGCCAAACCAGAATATCTCATCACCGAGAACGGAACAGTAAATAATGCGATGGGGCTTAAATCCTTGTTTCTATGGGGCGAATTATTATGGCTTTCCGTATTAAGTTCAAAAACCATTCTTCGCAGTTCTGTTGATACATTTTTAAGCTGCTTTCTCAAAGTAATCCCATTTAGCCTGGATATCATTTCCCCTCGTCTGACCGCAAAAATCAAACACTCCTGTACTCAATTAATCAATAATACAGTGCATACCGAACTGGTCTACAAAAAAGAGGACTGTCCATCAGGAATGGATTTGGAAACACGAAGCACTCTGGCTTACAACTTATTATCAGCGATAGGCTTGACACAACATTTTGGCCGTTATGTCATTATTATGGGGCATGGATCGTCCAGTTTGAATAATCCTCATGAAGCGGCCTATGATTGTGGTGCCTGCGGAGGCGGTAGAGGAGGAGCGAATTCTCGCTTGATGGCTCTTTTGCTGAATGAACCCACGGTCAGAGAACGTCTTAAGGAACGAGCTATTGCCATCCCAGACCACACGACATTTATTGGTGCCTATCATAATACCTGCAGTGATGGTATTTCCTATTATGATATCCCCCTGAAAATACAATCTGACTTCAAAACCATTCAGAACCGAATCAAACGTGCCAGTCAATTAAATGCCAAAGAACGGTGCCGGCGTTTTTCATCAGTACCGTTCGGCAAATCTCCGGCCTATTATCATCGCAAAGTACAAGAACGTTCCATTGATTTACGCCAACCTCGACCAGAGTATGGTCATTCAACTAATGCCTTATGTATTATTGGGCCGAGAAGCCACTCCAAAAATCTGTTTCTGGACAGGCGTTCATTTCTAATTTCCTATGATCCTGCTCAGGACAAGGACGGTATCATCCTGAATAAAATTCTCAATACAGCCGGTCCAGTTTGCGCCGGAATAAATCTCGAATATTATTTCAGCTACATCGATAATGAAACTTATGGCTGCGGTACCAAGCTCCCTCATAATGTCACGTCATTAATCGGTGTCATGAATGGATATCAGAGCGACCTACAAAATGGACTCTCCAGTCAGATGATAGAAATACATCAACCCATCCGATTATGTATTCTGGTCATCTGTTCTTTACCTGCATTACAAAAAGTGTTAACAACACCAGGTGAATTCAGTGAATTGGCCAATAACCGCTGGATTAAATTATCAGTTCACAATACAGAAGATAAAAAAGTATACCTTTATGAGGATGGGTTGTTTGAACCCATCAAACATTCCAGCTTCCCTCCAACTTATTTTCATCAGGATGAAGATGTATTTAATCATGCACACCACCTCAGCTTTGGACACCTCAGATCATGAATAAATTTTTATCAGAATATTTTTTTTATTATTTCACTGTTTCTTCTTTATTAAGATTTTTCCTGGTATTGATATTTAGTGGTCAAACGCCCATTTCATTAGGCGAAAAGAGAGTAAGACTGGTGGTTACCTCAGGTATTATTCTCGATGGGATTCATGTGCTGCTCATTCTCCTTCTGAACCACCATCTTTCTCAAATCACTATCGATGATTTTTTATATTTTTCTGATAGTTTTAAAATAATATGGAATCCCTACTCCATCGCCTTTTTTATTTTTTGTATCAGCCTGATTTCTCTGATTGCTCGCTTTTCTTCTTTTTATCTTCACCGGGATTATTATTTCTATAAATTCTTTTCTCTACTCTACATACTCGAGCTTGCAGTATCGCTATTGGTATTAACCAGCAGTTCTGAAAGTATCTTTATTGGATGGGAATTACTTGGATTATCATCAGTATTGCTGATTGCCTTTTATGAGCACCGCAAGTCCGTATTAAAGAACTCTCTGATCATTCTGGTCATTTATAAAATTGCTGATGTAATTTTTTACACCGCACTTATTTCTTCGGCCTATTTTGGCAGTCATATCTATACACAAATTGACAATCCAATCGCTGAGCTCTTTATTCTTATCGCTTGCTTAATTAAATCGAGTATTTTCCCCTGGATTTGGTTACCCAGAGCCATGGAGGGGCCAACTCCATCCAGTGCCATCTTTTATGGCGGAATTGCGACTCATATCCCCATGTTCATCTTTTTGAACATCAGTATGCATCATCCCAATACCAGCCTGACATTCACTATCGTGGCGGCAGGATTCATCCTTCTAGCAACGATACTCACCAGTCTTATGAGTAAACAAGCTACCGATGCAAAAAATGCGATTGCTTATGCTTCTATCACCCAATTGGGCCTCATCTATATTGAAATTTTGTTGGGTTTTTATACTTTGGCATTAATTCATGGAATAGCAAATGGAATATACCGCTCCTTTGAGTTTCTCAAATCACCTTCGCTCATTTATCAACACCATAGCATTGAAAAACGAAGAGAGCATCTCAAACACAGATCGCTTTCCAGCATCTTGATTCCGCAAAAAATGCACGATTATTTTTACAAACTGGCCTATCATGAATTTTTTATTCCACGAATGCTCATCCACGGTATTGAATTGTTTCTGGGATTACAGAACTCAAGAACCAAAACCAACACGATAAAAAATTACTTACGAATAAGCCTCGCCATGTTTTTTACTTTTGAGCTTGGTATCTATTTCTTGCTACACATCAAGATAGGATTTTTGGACGAAAGCCTGCTGCTGCTTGGATTAAGTTTTAATTTCATTGCCACATTATACAAATACAAACCAGGACATTTTTTTATAATCATTCTAACCTCAACACTGACTGTATTTACTTTATTATTTGAACACATCCATCAAACCACTTTATATCTCGAATGGGTATTCCTCATCATTCTGGCTTATTTTCTGTTTGATTTGTTGCATAATGGCGTTACGGTATATAAACCCATCAATTTCTCTGGCCGCTTTTTTAAATCAACCAAATCCAACTTTATTATCTTAATTACAGGAATTTCGGTCATCGGTATCCCAGGACTTACTTCCTATCTCATTTGGGAACGCCTGGAACATGAATTGCTGCCCTTCTACCCAAATCTCATCATGGAAGGTTTTTTCATACTGGCACTGAATACAATTTTATTTTTTAGATTTTATTACGCCAATTTTCTGGGCAAACGGATGCAAACGACTCATTATGAGGCAATTAAAAGGATATAACATATACGAAAATCTGCTTATTGCGTTTATTTGAACTGACGTTTAAATCGAAAACTTGCCAGACTAATCATGGCCGTACAGAAAATTAACAAAGGCCATAAATTGGCCCAAATTTCACTAAAATCATTACCACGCAACATCACACCAAATAAAATTTTAAAGAAATGAGTCAGAGGCAAAAACAATCCAATAATTTTTGCCCATTCTGGCATACCAAAAATTGGGAAAACAAATCCAGTCAATATGATTGAAAAAGCAATAAATACATTTACAATCTGTGCAGCCTCAAATTGAGTTTTACAAAAAGTCGCTATGGTTAATCCTAATGATAATTCAGCAATGATGTAGGGCAAGGCACATAAATACAGCAACAGGGGATTACCGATAAAGGGAATATTAAACAAGTAATATGAAAGCAATAATCCTAAAGTTAACTGCACGTAGCCAATAATAATGTAAGACAGGATTTCCCCTAATAAAATTTCAGATGGATGCGAAGGTGAAGCTAACAAATATTCAATAGTCCCTCCCTGTACATCACGAAACGCAATAATAACCGTGATCAACAACATTGTTAACATCAGTACCAGGCCAATCATTCCAGGAACAACATAAATCTGAGTAATACGCTCCGGATCATAAGGACGATGAATAATAAGCTGAATTGAGGGCCGATGCTCCAGAGCATGAGTTGTCCCGGGAAATATCTTCTCTAACATCTGTTGTTTTAATCCTGCAAGAGCGATTATTGCCCTTCCCGTAGAAATAGAGTCAATGCTTCCATCCTCCAAAAGCAGAGCAGGATTTTCCTGACGGCGCAATTGTTTGGAAAAATCTGCGGGTATAGTAATTATCAACAGGGCATCCCTGGTTCTGAGCAGATGATACGCTTCTTCATTACTTACGGTAGAGGCAACAAATTTGAAATATTCAGTATGCTCCATACTCCGGATGAGCTCTCGGCTTATCTCGCTGTTGTCTAAATTAATCAATACTGTGGGAACTTTTTTGGGATAGGTATTAATCGCATAACCCGCCATACATACCAATATTAAAGGTAAAATGGCCATAATGATTATCGTTGCAGGATCGCGCTTCATGAGTATAAATTCTTTGCGCATGATCGCCCATAAACGATAAACTGAAAACCCGGACCTCATCTTCAAGGTTCCTCATGTTGAATTTTAAAAATAAACGCATCTTCCAGAGTAGTATCGGTTGCTTCAACTTCATAATTGAAAAAAATGGACGGATCAAACTGAGTTAAAACATCAGGATGCAACGAACTGATACGCAGCTCACTTCCCTTTTCAATTAGCTGCATGGGTGCTGAATTTTTAGTTAATAATAATTTAAGTTCAGCCAGATTCCTTCCTTTTATTCGCCATGAATACAACCTGGAGGATCGAATAATATCGACTGAGGAGCCATTAACTAATAGTTCACCATAAGACATATAGGCAAGTTGATGACATCGTTCTGCTTCATCCATGTTATGAGTACTTAATAATACCGTAACACCTTGTCCGACCAGATCCTGTATGTGGTTCCAGATTAATACCCTGGATTGAGGATCAATTCCAGAGGTTGGCTCATCCAACAACAGGATTCGGGGAGAATGCAATAAAGCAGCGGCTAAAGCAATCCGTTGTTTCCATCCTCCAGACAAGGTGCAGGAAATCTGATTTTTCTTTTCTCCTAAATGAAGTAAATCAATAATTTCATCCAGACGAGCCTTTCTATTTTTTAATCCGTAAATTCGAGCAATAAAATCCAGATTCTCATAAACAGTCAGATTCTGATAAAGACAAAACTGTTGCGGCATATACCCTATTTGCGCCTGAATCATTTTCGTTTGAGTAAATAAATCCAGACCAAGACAACGCCCTTTTCCCTGATCAGGTACAAGCAAACCGCTCAGCAGGCGCAGAGAAGTCGTTTTTCCGCTGCCATTTGCTCCTAAAAAACCAAAAATGGTTCCCGCTTGAATTTGCAAAGTTAAATCGATTACCGCCTTGATCCCATTAAAGGATTTCGAAAGCCCACTCACCTCAATAACCGATTCGCTTAAGCCAGGATTACTCATAATCCACTTCCACAGGCTGACCAATTTTTACTGCATTTCTTAACTTGGAAGTCTTCACATCAGCCTTCACTTTGTAAACCAATTTATGGCTGTTCTCTTGACTAAAGAGTACATCCGGTGTGTACTCTGCCTGATTTGCCAGGTACGTTATTGTAACCGGATATTTTTGATCCTTTATTAAAACAGACACCTGTTTCCCTATTTTTATTTTGTTGAGATGCGTCTCAGGCACATAAAATATAATTCGCATCTGGGAGGGAAGTAACAAACTGACAATTGGATGATTAGGAGGAACTAATTCATCAATTTGATAAAAAATTTCATGTACCGTTGCTTTTGCTGGTGCTTTAATTGGGTGTTGATCTTCAATTGATAAAATGGAATCGCCTTTATCTAAGGAATCCCCTTCATGGACAAATAGTTTTTTTAAATGCCCACCAACAGGACTTGATACAAAAAACAAAGAGGATTCAACATAGCCTGTTGTTTGATATAGTGGCTTCTGTTGAGTACATGAACTTAGAAACGGACAAAAAAATAAAATCAAGGATACAATCCATATACTCCTTTGCTTCATATTATGTCCCTTATTTATGGATTTTATACGCAAACATCCTGCTGAAACTGACCGTTATTCAGCTCTTTCAATGCCATCTTTACAAAGCGGTCTGTTATTGATTATAACGCTTCAATTGAAATAGTGGCAAATTAATCAATGCGTATGAACCATTGAAGTGAAGGAAATTGTCGACAACCAAAGCTGATTTGCGGTATAATCCGTACAATTTTTTTACAGATAGAATTTTATGAATCATAAAGTAGGGTTTGTCAGTTTAGGGTGTCCCAAAGCCTTGGTCGATTCGGAACGAATCATCACTCAATTACGTGCTCAAGGTTATGAGCTGGTTTCCAGTTATCAGGATGCAGGTGTAGTTGTCATTAATACCTGCGGCTTCATTGACAGTGCCGTTAAAGAATCTCTGGATACTGTAAAGGAAGCCATGGCAGAAAATGGTCGGGTTATAGTAACCGGTTGTCTTGGAGCCAAAGCCGACATCATTAAGGAAGCTTGTCCTGATGTGCTTCATATCAGTGGAGCTCATGCCTATGAAGAAGTAGTGAATGCAGTGCATCAACATTTACCACCTCCAAAGGATCCCTTTACTCAGCTTGTTCCACCACAAGGAATTAAATTAACACCCCGTCATTATGCCTATTTGAAAATTTCTGAAGGCTGCAACCAAAAATGCACCTTCTGCATTATTCCTACCATGCGCGGCAAATTGCAAAGTTACCCCTTGACCCAAGTGTTAACAGAAGCTAAAAAACTAAAAGAAGCTGGAGTAAACGAAATTCTGGTCATCTCTCAGGACACCAGCGCGTATGGAGTTGACACTCGTTATCAGCCCATTGAATGGCAAGGAAAAACTGTTAATACCCGTTTCTATGATTTGTGTGAACAATTGGGTGAGTTGGGTATTTGGGTTCGTTTACATTATGTGTACCCTTATCCTCACGTCGATGAGATCATTCCTTTAATGCGAGATGGCTTAATTCTTCCTTATCTGGATATCCCCTTACAACATGCTAACTCTCGTATTTTAAAAGCAATGAAAAGACCTGCCAGTAGTGAAAATACCTTATTACGGATTGCAGCATGGAGAGAAGTCTGCCCCGAAATTACCCTGCGTTCAACCTTTATCGTCGGCTTTCCAGGAGAAACAGAAGAAGAATTTTCTGAACTATTGAGCTTCCTTGAAGCGGCTGAGCTAGACCGAGTGGGTTGTTTCAAATACTCGCCAGTTGAAGGAGCCAAAGCGAATGATTTGGCAGATCCCGTTCCTGAAGAAATTAAAGAAGACCGCTACCATCGCTTCATGCAATTACAAGCAGAAATCAGCAGAAATAAATTGGAAAACAAAATTGGCAGTACTCAAACCGTTCTTATTGATGAAATAACGGCAGATCAGGTTATTGCACGAAGCAAGGCAGATGCACCTGAAATTGATGGGCTGGTTTATCTTCCACCAACTGCACATCTTAAAGTCGGTGATTTTGTTGAAGTCACTATTGTCGATAGTGACGATTACGATCTGTATGCTGAAGTGAAGTAATAAATTCCAAAACCTGGGGTTGTTGGCACGTTGGGTTTGAACCAACCACAACCTGTTCCTGAATGCCCCTCTGGTTTATCAGTTATCCTCGCGAAAGCGAGGAATTATAAAGTTCCTTACAAACAGCCAACACCGCTTTATTTCTCTCGTCACTGTACTCAATTCCAGGCTGAAGTATTTTTTGATGCAGGAGATGGTGATCATGTCGATAAGCATCCTTTAAAACAGTCAATTGCTCTTTTGTTACCACATGAATTAGAAATAACTGTTCCAGTTGACTCAAAGTATGAGTGTATCGCGCGAATCGCAGGTCACCGGTTTTGAGCACTAAAAACTGAATTAAAAACTCTAAATCCAACAACCCCCCGGGAGCATGTTTGATTGGGTCAAGATCCTGAAGTTGATCAATTTTAGCCCTCATGGCCAATACCTCTTCCAGCAAAAAAGACGTTTCTCGAGATAACCCTAAAATCACTTTTTTTAATCGCATAAAATCCTGCTTTATTTTGCGATTACCAGCCACTATACGTGCTCTTGATAATGCTTGATGTTCCCAAGTCCATGCTTGTGCTTTTTGATATTCAACAAAGGCATCAATGGTACTTACCAATAAACCCGCTGAGCCCGAAGGTCTAAGGCGCGTATCAACGGAATACAAAATACCCGATTGCGTTCGGGTTGTTAACATGTGTAATATTTTTTGGGTCAATCGAGTAATTAAAGCCTCTTCCTCAGGTTTAGCCATATGAAGAAATACCAAATCCAGATCAGATGAATAATTCATTTCCCGGCTGCCTAATTTTCCATAAGCAATAATGGCAAAAGACGATTTTATTTGGGACATCTCCGGATGACGGAGACTTAATTGCTGACACGCAATATTCATCACCTGAGTAACGATTACTTCAGCGACATCAGCCAGATACTTGCCAATCCTGATTGCATTCGTTGAACCATTAAGCTCGGCACGAGCAGCCAATAACCAATGAGTGAGCTTAAATTGCCTTAAAATTTCTTCTTGAAGCTCAATATCCTCTGCGTGAGACAATTTCTCAGTGATGATTGACTCTAATTGTTGTCGAGATTCTGGACGCCAGTGTTCCTCGTGATCTAACAAAACCTCTAACAAAAACGGCTGATTTACAAATAAAGAAGTAATAAATGGGCTGTTAGCTAGCCAAAACAACAACTCTCGTAATGCCATTGGGTTTTCGGTCAATAAAGCCAGATAAGCACTGCGACCTACAATATGTTCCAGTAAATGCATTACCTGTAATAATACTTCATCCGTATTGGTAAAATGAGTCAGCTCGGACAACAACATCACCATAAATCGATCCAGCCTGATCCGCGCGCCCTGAGATAACCTTCTACAACGTGGACCATGTCGGAATGCATGAATCATTTGATAACAATGTGGCGCGTTTTCAAAACCCAAACTGGTCAACAGGTTAATTGCCATACTCTGTTCTACGTGTCCCTGCCACAGACTGGATAACTGATTGGCCAACACTCGTTTCTCATCTTCATAATCATCTACTTTTCCCAAAACAGAATGAAAAGAATTAGAAATAATGCGTTGATATTGTTGTAATTTGGCTAATAAATCATCCCATTGAGCAAACCCCATAGCCAATACTATCTGTGCCTGTTTTATCGGTTCATCAGGCAACGAATGAGTCTGCTGATCCCCAAGGCTTTGTAATACATTTTCCAGTTTTCTTAAAAAAAGATAAGCTTGTCTTAGCGCTTCACTACGCGGAAGCAGTTTTTCCTGTTTCAATACATCAAGTGCCGACATTGTATTTTGAACTTGCAAACGAGGTAATCGTCCGCCACGAATCAATTGAAAATTCTGAATGATAAACTCAACTTCTCTAATGCCTCCTTGTCCCCTCTTGATATCATCAAGTCGCGGATTAAGCTGCACCTCTCGCTCAATCATTGATTTCATACTGCGCAAAGATTCAATAACACTAAAATCAACATATCGTCTGTAGACAAAAGGGATGATCAATCGTTCATACCAGGGAACAGGCTCATTAAGCGATTCCGTGATGACTCGAGCTTTCACCATAGCATACCGCTCCCAGTCTCTGCCTTGCTCCTGATAATAGTTTTCCATTGCGGCGAGGCTTGAAACCAAAGGCCCACTATCTCCATTGGGGCGAAGTCTTAAATCGACCCTGAATACAAATCCATCTGGGGTGACGTTTTGCAAAATATGAATAAACTGTTGTACCAACTTGCTAAAAAACTGCTGATTGGTTATGGCCTCTTCACCATCAGTTGAACCCACTTCCCCAAAAGCAAAAATCAAATCGATATCTGAGGAGTAATTCAGTTCCCTACCACCGAGTTTTCCCATAGCCAAAGCATATAAAAGAACTTCATCACCCAGCTCATTCCGAGGCGTACCATAGCGCAACGACAATGAGTGTCTGCAATAGCGCAAAGCATGAACAATAATTGCATCAGCACAATCAGACCAGGAGCGCAATACGTCTTCGGTATTGGCGATTCCAGCAAGTTCTAGCAGTAGTAACCGTAAAAAATGAGTGTTTCGAAACTGACGCAAATCTCTCAAATAAAGAGGCTGAGCTGACTCTATATTGCATTGATTAACGGCATCAAAATAGTCCTGCCGAAGTAACAAAGAACTGCAATCATCCTCCTGTAATAAACGCTCCAGCACGTTAATTTGTCGGCAGGAATAATCACTGATTAAAAGCAATTGTTCTACATGTTCTTTTAATGGATGCTCAAGATTCGATAGATGTTTTTCAATAAACCATGCTTTTGAGGCGAGAAGTTCGGAGAATAGAACGTGCTGTGTCATAGACAAATCTGAAATCATGATTAGAATATAGCTTCAAGACTACCTTATGACCTGGTGGCATTACAACATATTGTCCTTGACTCCCTCAATAATTAATAAAGACCTCAATTGAATCAATCACGTTGCTTTCGGATTTTATTTCCTCAGAAAACTGGCAGAAACCCCAAAATAACTGTTCCAGTTCAGCGTATTCTCGCTATACTCTATATATAGAACTTATCTAAAAGTGAAAACCCAACTATGAACTTATTACGTTGCATCCTGGTGAGTACTCTAATATTTTTGATGTCACCATTACACGCTGTAGGAGAACCACTCAATGTCGGTATAGATGGCTTTACCCCCCCTTTTGTCATGCAAGGTTCCAATAAGGAATTCTACGGCTTTGATATTGATATGATCAATTCACTATGCAAAATCATGCAACGTACTTGTAATTTTGTACCGATGAAGTTTGAAAAGTTATTGGAAGCTGTTGAAGATCAAAAAGTAGATATAGCCGTCAGTTCAATCACAATTACTGCCGAACGCTCCCAAAAAATGGGATTTAGTAATCCTTATTTATCAAGCTACTCACGATTTCTTACGAATCAAACCGATGAAGCTCAGCAAGCATTCAGTCTACAATTATTAAAAGATAAAAAAATTGGAGTTGTTGTGGCTACGGTGTTTAAAGACCAAATCAAGGATATGGGCATCATTAATCCTACGGTTATAGAATATCCCAATACCGAAGTAATGCTTGAAGACTTAAGAAAAGGCAACGTAGATTATGTCCTCTTTGATAATCCTACAGCTTTGTACTGGGCAGCCAACTCATCCGGGGCGTTTATAGTAATAGGTAAACCCTTAGTCTACGGTTATGGACTAGGTATAGCCGTGAATCAAGAAGAAAGCTATTTACTGCCATCAATCAATCAGGCCTTGCAACAGTATGAGCAATCCAGTGAATACCAATTATCTTACAAGAGATATTTGGCTGAATTTTAAAAAGAGCTCATCAGACATGCCATTCTCAGGAAAAAGTGCTGAGAATGGCTGCAATCAAGCGTTTATTCAATTCAATAACTCAAGCAAAATAGATGACATTGACCATGAATGAGAGTTTTGACACCCTAAATTAGTGGACGGTCTGGCCCTGTGTAATGCAACGGCTAATCACCTGTCGGGTAACGAAATCACCCTGACTGGCACCATACATCGATGAAAAGTGCTTGGCTAATATAACCACCCAACCTGATAACCGAAAATTCATTCTCTTTTCGATTTGATCCACTACTATTTCAAAAAGTCCCAATGAATCGCTCTCGCGATCATTAGCATACTCTTCCATAATCACACGAGCAGTTTGCAAATCTCTGTCTCTGGTAGGCCAATTTTGACTCATAAAACACTCCCTAAAAACATGAGTTGAATCACAATAATTTCCACTAGATGGGGGTAACTTTAAAAATTACAAGGGCAGAAATCATAGATTATTATGCCATAACTTGAACAAATACTCAATACTCAGTTCAAAAATTGAACCAATCATTTCCAGTATTGACTCATCTGATTCAGAGAATCAGAGCGTGTATCTGGAATGTTATTCGCAGACAGCATATGATATACACATATTATCTTTATTGAAATAACATAATGAGCTACCAAATTTTACCCTCCCTCTTATCTGCTGACATGACTCGAATTGGGGAGGAGGTAGAGTCAGTGATGAGTGCTGGAGCTGACTACATTCATTTTGACGTCATGGACAATCATTATGTACCCAACCTAACCTTTGGCCCTACTTTTTGCGACGCATTGGTAAAACGTTTTCCCAATCTCCCTATTGACGTACACCTGATGGCAACTCCCGTAGACGCATTGATTGAGTCATTTGCCAAAGCGGGAGCCCGAAGGATTAGCATCCATCCTGATGCAACAATCCATTTGGATCGCAGCATCCAATTAATTAAAAGTCTGGGTTGTGAAGCGGGGTTAGTGCTTAATCCTGCAACAGCCATTGATCATCTTACCTGGATTGCACATCATCTTGATTTTGCCCTCGTCATGACGGTGAACCCTGGTTTTGGTGGACAAAAATTGATTCCCGAAGTGATCAGTAAAATCACCCAGATACATCAGCTTTATCCTCAACTTGATCTGTGTGTCGATGGTGGAGTGACTACACACAATATTGCTGTTCTGGCACGCGCTGGAGCAAACCAGTTTGTTGCCGGTTCTGCTATATTCAATAGCACCAGTTATCATGAAACCATAAAAAATATGCGTGAGGCATTAGCAAACATTTAAACTGTAGCTGCTTTTTTCTTTCAGGTTTTGCAAGAGGAACTATGAACAAAATTATTGGGCTGTTGTGTGGACTGATTTGGACTTTCTCTGCTTTTGCTTTATCGGGCCAAGCTTACATGGATAGATTTAACACCTTTATGGCCTGGTACCAGAATCTCCCCATTAATCCGCCACCTGAATTCCTTGAGTTCGTAAAAGGTACAACCCCTCTATCCAACAAATTACGTGATAAATGGCTTTATGAATTAGCTCGTACCAAAAATTGGGCAACTTATGTAAGCTATTACCAACCCACTAACGACATCAATCTGCAGTGTTATGATCAAATCGCAAAATTTAATTTAGGAATGGAAAAGCAAGCCTTACACGAATCGACTCCTATCTGGCTAACAGGTGATTCACGTCCTCCTGCCTGCAATACTTTATTTGACTTGATGCTGAAAAACGATAATTTCGATCAAAATTTGATTACCCAGCGCATCACTCTTGCTCTTGATAAACGCAATATTCAACTGGCACGTTATCTATTAAAACAGTATAAAATACCTCAAATTGCAGAAGTACAATCATTAACCGACGTTCACCAAAATCCTGCAAATATAAGCAAACTCACCCCTGGCGAAATCAATGCCCAATTGTATCTCTATGGTTTAAAACGCATGGTGTCCATCAATATGGATAAAGCAATAACCCTATGGGAAAAGGCAAAAACCAACAAACTATTAAATGAATCCCAAAAACAGGCGTTTTTAGCTCATGTAGCCCTCTATAAAGCGATGCGAAACCATGAAGACGCGATGGAATGGTTTGCAAAAGTCAAACCCGAGTATTACAACGATGTACTGGTGGATTGGCAGATCCGTTTTGCATTAAAAAATCAGGACTGGGAACATGTTGCTCAATTTATTAACAGCTCTAAAAATAAAGATACGCCATGCTGGCAATATTGGCTTGCTCGCTCCCTTGAGGCTCAGGGAAAAACAACGGAAGCAAAGGCAATTTATGAATCTCTGGCTAAAAGCAGACAATACTATGGTTTTCTGGCCAGTATACGCTTAAAGAAAACTCCTAATTTTGAAAATGAAAAAGCAACGACCAGTTTAACGGCCTTAAAGCCCTATCAACCCATTATCGATCAAATTAAATCACTGTACCTTTCGAAACAAACTGTTGAAGCAAGCAGATTACTGAATGATTTCATTAGCGAGCTGCCCAAAGACGAGGCCAGTGCTTTGGTGTATTGGGTTGACAGTGAACTGGGATGGCACGGTAAATCAGTCTATTTAAGTAACAATGATACGCTTAATAACCAACTAAGCTTAAGATTCCCCCTCGCTTATAAATCCACGGTTAAATCCTATGCAAATCAGTATTCAATTCCTCCTGAATTTGTCTATGCCATCATTCGTCAGGAAAGCGGATTTAGAGAAGATGTAGTCTCAACCGCAGGAGCCAGGGGTTTAATGCAAGTTATGCCTCAAACTGCCAGTTTGGTCTCTAAAATGAGTAAAATTCAATACAACGATCAAAAACAATTGTTCCTGTCGAACAAAAACATCAATATTGGCATTGCATATCTTCAACAACTAACCAAACGATTTAGCAATCATCCCGTGCTTGTAGCCGCAGCATATAATGCTGGACCAAGGCAAGTCGTGTATTGGCTAAAAAATCATCCTCCTAAAGAGATCGATGTATGGATAGAAACCCTGCCATGGCAGGAAACACGAAATTATTTAAAGAACGTCATGGCATTTTATGTTGTTTATCAATACAGGCTCAATCAGAAACCCGATTTAAATAAAATTTTAGCACCATTATAAATGTTGTAGCCCGACTATCCTCGATTCCGCGGTCAAAGTCGCGGAAATTCGAAATGTAGAGTATCATCACAGCGTATCCGAGTTCCCGCGGTCTTCGCTGCGGGTATTCGGCTTATATTTATTTAACAGCAGCTAACTGATGCTCAGACAAAGTTGATCCATTGATTTAACCCCTCCCTTCTAAATCCCAAGGCAAAAGCACTGTAAATTCATAGTACAGGATTGGAATAATGTATTAAAAATGAATAGAAGCTCCCTCAAGAAATGAAGGACCTTCTGAGTATAATTGAACAGCACATAACACACCAAAATAAATATTATTTAAAAATGCCCTATTGAATCCACTTTATTTACTCATCTTTAATCACTAAATAAATCAATACGGACAGAATCATAATAAATATATGAAACGCAGTTGTTATTGCGTTATTAAGCATGGGAGACATCCACATGCCAAACCATTCGCCACCAATGGACATAAACAGAACCTGCCAGGTTAAAAATCCTAAAGTTAAACCGGCTACGGACATACTTTTTGCCTGATTAAATACAGAAGCTTCCTTTTTTCTGGCTCGGAACAACTTCCAGGCTCCCAGAGCGCAAAGAAGGGTTGTTAATGTCTCCATGCTGATAATACCAATATAAGCGGCATGCTGAAGCTCAGGGGTTGTAATGGCTCTGTAGGTGATTTTCGAACCAGGAAATACGTCCTTCATTGATAATGCCTTCTCTACAGCAGGAAGATTTGAAGCATAATCAGTGATATTGCCAAAAGCTGTTAACAGACAATAAAAAGAAACCGCTGCTACAAGTACAATTTTTGATAGCCGTATCATCATTCCTTCCTCTTGATCTCATTAATAATTCAGATGGCTTAAACTATACAGCCTTCAATTGAAATCACCAAAAGTTTGGCGAATTATTCAGACGTAACACGTGAATACCCTATGCTCGGGTTCAATAAAACCTTTAAATCAAGGTAATAAAAATAATATTTCTAAAAGGCACGGATATACATTTAGATCACTTTTATCTAACTCAATCATTTTTGGAAATTCGATATTCTTGCCATAATAAATACACTGCAGGAATAAGAATTAAAGTCAGTATGGTCGCACTGATCATGCCTCCAATCATTGGTGCTGCAATACGGCGCATGACTTCAGCTCCTGTCCCTCCAAAAATCATAATCGGTAATAATCCACCAATAATTGCAGCAACAGTCATCAATTTGGGGCGCAACCGTAATAAAGCACCTTCAATCACCGCCTCATGCAGATCATTGATACTGAATCGACGCTTTTCTTGAGCAGCTAATTCCTGATGACGCGTCAGAGCATGATTAAGAAAAACAAGCATTACTACAGCTGTTTCTGCTGCAACCCCCGCGAGAGCAATAAATCCTACCCCTACAGCCACAGATAGATGGTACCCCAGCAAGTACAACAACCATATCCCACCAATTAAGGCAAAAGGTAAGGTTGCAAGGATTATCACAACCTCAGTCATGCGTCTAAAATTGAGATAAAGTAACAAAGCAATAATGAACAGGGTTAATGGCGCAACCATTTGCAAACGGTCCTTGGCTCTCTCCAAATACTCATACTGCCCTGCAAAACTTAAAGAATAACCTGCCGGCAGTTTAAGTTCCTTTGCTAAAATGGCATGTGCCTCATTTACATAGGAGGTTAAATCTGTTCCGGTAATATCGACATAAATCCATCCATTTAACCTTGCATTTTCGCTACGTATCATGTCAGGCCCTTCTGTCACATCAACACTCGCTATTTCATTAAGCGGTATCGTTGCACCTGTTGCAGTTACAATAGGCAACAAGCGTAATTTTTGTAATGAATCGCGAATATCTCTTGGGTAACGTAAATTAATGGGATAACGCTCTCGTCCTTCCACAGTTTGCGATACATTCAGTCCCCCTACAGCCGTTTCAATAAGATCCTGCACGTCTGAAATATTTAATCCATATCGCGCTGCTTTTAATCGATCAATATCAATGGTTACGTACCGACTGGAGGAAACTCGTTCAGCAAATACAGAAGCCGTACCTGGGATTGTTTTTAGGATAGACTCTATTTGCTCTCCCAACTTCTGAATGGTACTTAAATCAGGCCCTGCAATCTTTATTCCTACCGGGGTTTTAATACCAGTAGCGAGCATATCAATACGTGTACGAATCGGCATGACCCAAGCATTAGATAATCCTGGCAATGCCAAGCGACTCTTTAACTCCTCTTTAATTTTTTCAAGAGTCATACCTGAGCGCCATTCTGTTTTAGGTTTAAATTGAATGATGGTTTCAACCATAGACAACGGAGCAGGGTCGGTTGCAGTCTCTGCTCGCCCTATTTTACCAAGAACAGTATCTACTTCAGGTACGCTTCGAATGAGCTTATCAGTTTGTTGCAATAATTCTTGTGCCTTGCCAATCGAAATACCTGGAAAGGTTGTCGGCATATACAACAAGTCACCTTCATCTAAATCCGGCATAAACTCACCGCCTAAACGGTTGATTGGCCAGAATCCTACGAGTAGTACCAAAAATGCAATAGCTAGAATAGTTTTAGGCCGTGCAAGAACAGCATGAATTGCAGGACGATACACTGCTGCAAAAAACCGATTTAAGGGGTTTTCTTCTTCTTTTTTGATTTTGCCACGAATCAAATACCCCATTAACACAGGAACTAAAGTTATGGACAGGAAAGCTGATGCGGCCATTGCGTAGGTTTTCGTGTAGGCAAGGGGAGTAAATAAACGCCCTTCTTGTGCTTGCAAAGTAAACACCGGCAAGAAACTAAAAGTGATAATCAGTAAAGAAAAAAATAAGGGGGGCCCTACTTCCAGCGCGGCTTTTTCGATGATCTGCCAACGTGTTTGATTGTCCATATTCTTTTGATTTTCTAAATGCTTATGGGCATTCTCAATCATTACTATGGCCGCATCAACCATTGCGCCTATTGCAATGGCAATTCCACCTAATGACATGATATTGGCATTAATCCCTTGTAAATACATCACAGAAAAGGCCATCAAAATACCAATAGGCAAACTCACAATGATGATAAGGGCAGAGCGAAAATGAAATAAAAATACAATGCAAATAAGAGAAACGACGATAAATTCTTCAATTAATTTATCATAAAGAGTATGGATAGCCCGCATGATAAGATTTGAGCGATCATAAGTTGTAACAAGCTCAACCCCTTTGGGCAAACTCGATTTCAGTTGCTCAAGCTTCTTCTTCACCTCGGCAATAGTATTCATGGCATTTTGTCCCTGGCGCATCACAATAATGCCGCCAACCACTTCTCCTTCGCCATTTAATTCAGTCAATCCTCGACGCATTTGTGGCCCTAGCTGCACAAAAGCGACATCTTTTAATAAAATGGGAATACCTTTTTTTCCTAAACCAACAGGTATTGCTTCTATATCGTCTATGGATTGGATGTACCCTTTAGCTCTTAGCATGTATTCCGCTTCGCCCATTTCGATTGCAGAACCGCCCGATTCCCTATTACCTTGCTGAATGGCCTTTTTTACTTGTTCTAAAGTTAACCCAAAGGCACGCAACTGATTAGGATCTAATATAATTTGATATTGCTTTACCATCCCACCAGCCGTTGCGACTTCGGAAACACCAGGTACTTTTTGCAATTCGTATTTCAGAAACCAGTTTTGCAGACTGGTTAATTGTGCTAAATCATGCTGGCCTGTTTTATCAACCAATGCATATTCGTACACCCAGCCAACCCCTGTTGCGTCCGGCCCTAACGCTGTTTGCGCACCAGTTGGCAAGCGGTTGGCAATTTGGCTTAAATACTCCAAAACACGAGAACGTGCCCAATATAAATCAGTACCATCCTTAAAGATAACGTACACATAAGAAACCCCAAAACCTGACTCCCCACGCACCGTGAGTGCTCCAGGAACAGCAAGCATGGCCGTTGTTAAAGGATAAGTTACTTGATCTTCCACAACCTGCGGCGCTTGCCCTGGATAATCTGTTTTAATGATCACTTGCACATCAGACAAGTCAGGAATAGCGTCAACAGGTGTATTCTTAATAATATATGAGCTGAACAAAAGAATCAGTGCCGCAGTCAAAAGAACCAAAAATCGATTAGTAATGGACCAACGAATAATTCCTGCGATCATCTTAGTTCCCTAGTTCATCTTGCTAATGTTAATAATGACAAATTGTTGTCCCTCTTTTTTAAGAGAAAAGGCTACTTTATCCTTGACTTTAAGCAGTTGTAGATTAACTTCTTTACTGACTAAAAAATTCATGCTCATCGCAGGCCACCCTAATTCAGAAATGGCTTCGTGATTCAAGGTAATCACTCCTTTGGTCAGATCTATAGATTGAATCACCCCGTGTCCTTGAATTGTTTTTTCTTGTTGAGACTGTGCCTCTATTTTACTATTAAGACGTCCCAAATCTGCTTGCAAATTACTTTCTGAATCAATTAAAAATTGTCCTGATGTCACGACGCGCTCACCAACTTTAAGTCCGGACAACACTTCAATACGCCCATCCGATTCTATTCCCACATTTATCTGACGAACCTGAAAGCGCCCCTGGCCTAAAGAGACGATGACGCGATCCTCTTTAGAGCTGCGAATCAATGCTTCAATAGGAATGCTAAGAACTTTAGGCTTAGGATTAACGTTTAAAGATACCGTAGCATACATATTAGGCTTTAACAGAGTATGTGGATTAGAAAAAAGAAATCGTACTTTAAGAGTTCGGGTTATTGGGTCAATTTGAGGATAAATATATTCTACTTGACCTTTCCAGGATGTTCCTGGAAACGCAGGCAGTATTGCCACGGCACTCTCGCCTATTTGCACACTATTGGCTTCCTCCTCAAAAACCTCAGCAATAATCCATACATTAGACAAATCAACAATATTCATCATCTCGGTATCAGGCGTCACATACATGCCTTCCCTGACATTGAGGTCTACAACCACTCCACCCTGATGCGAATAAATATCAATCAATTGATTGGCTTGGCGCTTGATTTTTAATTGCTGAATTTGTTCTTCAGAAATATGGAAGGTCTGTAGTTTTTTATAAGAGGCATCAATAAGTGACTTATTATGACTGTCCAGAGCAATTAAAAATTCTTCCTGAGCATTAATCAGCTGAGGAGAGTACATCTGCATCACGACTTGATGGCTTTTAACCACATCTCCTACCGCTTTAACACACAATTTTTTAATCCATCCATTGGCGTAAGTATGAATGTGGGTGATTTCACTCTCATTTGGTGTCACGTAACCCACTGTTTCAATGTGCCTGCTTAATGGACCTTCCACAACCTGAGCTGTTCTGACGCCTAAATTGTTGACCACCGTTGGAGAAATACTAATTCCTGTTTCATTAGTATCCTTACTTTCATCGCCAAAGACAGGAACAAGCTCCATTCCCATATGCGATTTGCCGGGCCTTGAATAATGGACTTGGGGTTCCATAGGATCAATCCAATACAAAGGCTGTTTCTGAGCTGTACCTGGTACGATTATAAATCTCCCGATTAATACCCCAAGGATTAATGAAATTAAAATGATTCCAAAAAGGAACAATTTATTTTTTTTCATGCGGTTAATCCTTCCAGATAAAGTAAGACGACCCGTGCTTTCATTTTCTCAATCAGTACTTGTAATCGCTCTTGTCGAATTTCCAATTCATTGCTGTAAGCACGCAATACAGTATTCATCTCAATATTGGTATTTTGATAAGCGAGTAAGGAGGCCTTTGAATTTTGCTTTGCCTCAGGAAGTAATTGCCGTTGATATATGCGCTCTCGCGCTGACAATTTCTCCCAAATTGCATACTGGGCTTGAAGTTCTTTTAATAAATCTCGGTAATGAATCACGCGGTCCATATGAGAAGACTGTAACTTATAAATACTTGCCTGAAATTGCTTGTCCTGACGTTTACCTGGAAAAAGGGGCAAATCTAATGTCACTTGCGCTGTTAACATATCTGATCGCGACATACCATTTGGCATCTGACCCTGCCGAAAACCATAACTGGCACCTAATAACCAACCAGGCTTATACTGTTCTTTAGCCAAAGCAACTTCTTGGCGTGCAGCCTCAATAGTAGCCCCGTCAATCAAAATTAAAGGATGTTTTTTTAATCGCTGTTCCAGTACAGGGCGAGAAGGCGGATTTAACCAAGATGGTAGATGTTCGGATACCTTGCGTTGCGCCTGCTTTTGTCCAATGAAACGACCCAGCTGAGCTCTTAACACATCCATTTGTTGTTCGACTTGCAATGCTTGATTAGCCAAGCGTGTTAATTCAATTTGTACCTGCAAAACATCCGATTGATTGCCTTTTCCAGCACTGTATTGGGACGCACTGACTTTAAGCAAGCTACGATAAATTTTATGATTCTCTTGAATAATACCCAACACTTGATTCCAATAATACAAATCAAGCCAGGTTTCACGAACGCTTCGCAGCAAGAGAGCTATTTGCTCCTTTGCTTTTCTTTTCTCAGCAGTAGCCAATGCTTGTGTTTGTCTGGATTTAATCTTCAAAGAACGTCCTCTGGGCAACTGTTGTTGGACACCCACTGCAAGCATGGTCATTTCATCTTGAGTAAAACTAAAGGAGTTGGTTGGAACATTAATAACACCGGCCATTAATTGCGGATCTGAAAGTTGTCCATCGGCAATCGATTGCTCCATTAAACCAGATGCTTTCGCTCTGAACTGCTTAATTTCTGGGGACAAATTTAAGGCCAAATGTTCAGCTTCCCCAATACTCAATGGTTTTGCCTGAGCAAAGGAATAAAAACAAAGCAAACAAAATACAATATGTTTTTTTATCATTTTTTTTCACTTGTGGCGTTGAATTTAATCCTGCGCAATCGCAGCGCATTACCAATTACTGAAACTGAGCTTAATGACATGGCAGCCGCAGCGATAACCGGGCTTAAAAGTAATCCGGTCATAGGATACAAAAGTCCAGCAGCTAAAGGGACTCCAAGCCCGTTATAAATGAAGGCAAAGAATAAATTCTGTCGAATATTTCGCATGGTTGCAACCGACAAACGACGAGCTTTAAGAATACCCTCCAGATCACCATGTAATAAAGTAATGCCTGCACTTTCAATCGCAACATCGGTTCCGGTTCCCATTGCGATGCCAATATCCGCCTCAGCAAGTGCTGGTGCATCATTGACTCCATCTCCAGCCATAGCCACCACAAAACCTTTGTTTTTTAATTCACGCACCTGTCTGCTCTTGTCTTCCGGCATGACTTCTGCGATTACATTCTTAATACCCAGAGAGTTTGCCACACTCAAAGCTGTTTTTTTGCTGTCACCAGTCAACATGTACAGTTCAATCCCGCTTTGATGTAATTCATTCATTACCGCTAGAGTATTTGATTTTATAGGATCTTTAATGATTAAAATTGAGGTCAGTGTTCTGTTAATGGCTAAAAATACTGCCGTTGCCCCTTCCGCTCGCTCTTCATCTGCAATTCGAATTAGCTCCGGAGTAATTTCGATACCAGATTCACGCATAAAACGAAGAGTGCCTAGGATCATTTGGTGGCTTCCCACTCTTCCGGTAACCCCTTTACCAGGCAAAGCGTTAAACTCTTCTACAGGAGCAAAAGAGAGTTTCTGTTCGATTGCTGCTTTAACAACCGCCTGAGCCAGCGGATGCTCGCTCTGATGCTCCAGGGAAGCCGCCATTGCAAGTATTTCTTGCTCATTGAATGAGCCTATGCTCACTATGCGAGTCAATGCTGGACGCCCTTCTGTCAATGTTCCGGTTTTGTCCACAACCAACACATTAACTTTCTCCATCTGTTCTAATGCCTGGGCATTTTTAATCAAAACGCCTTCCCGTGCACCTTGCCCTACACCAATCATAATTGACATTGGTGTTGCCAGACCTAAGGCACAAGGACATGCGATAATAAGAACCGATACTGCAGCTATCAATCCATAACCGGATGAAGGCTGTGGCCCAACCAATGTCCATATGATAAATGTCAATAAGGCTGTTACAATGACAATAGGCACAAACCATCCTGAAACTTTGTCTGCCAGACGCGCTATAGGTGCCCGACTTCGTTGTGCCTCACTCACCATCTGCACAATACGTGAAAGCACAGTGTCACTTCCCACATGCGAGGCTTTCATCATAAAACTACCTGTTTGGTTTATCGTAGCACCTATTATTTTTGCTCCGACCTCTTTACTCACTGGCATAGACTCACCTGTGACCATTGATTCATCGATGTAGCTTTTTCCCTCGATCAGGATTCCATCAACGGGCACCTTTTCACCAGGGCGAACACGCAACAGATCTCCTACCTGAACTTGTTCCAGAGGAACCTCTTCTTCATTGCCCTCTGTTCCAATAAGATGAGCTGTTTCTGGTGCTAAACTCAACAGGGCACGAATTGCACTTCCAGTTTGCTCACGAGCTTTTAACTCAAGAACCTGTCCCAATAAAACCAAGGTTGTAATGACTGCCGCAGCTTCAAAATAAACAGCAACCTGCCCATTTGCCGATTGAAATGCGGCTGGAAATAAACCGGGCACCAGGGTTGCGACCAGACTGTAAATCCAGGACACACCAATACCCATAGCAATTAAAGTAAACATATTCAATTGCCTGGTTTTAAGGGAGTGCAGTCCTCGTTGAAAAAAAGGCCAACCACACCATAAAACTACTGGAGTTGCTAGGATAAGTTGTAACCAGGAAGAAAAACCTCCAGCAATGCTATGGGTTAATAAATGACCGCTCATCTCTAATAGAAACAAGGGTAAAGTCAAAATGAGAGCTACTCCAAAACGGCGCCTCATATCCAGATACTCTGAACTGGCCTCTTCTTCAATACTCAATGTTTCTGGCTCCAGAGCCATACCACATATTGGGCAATTACCCGGCCGGTTTTGACGAACCTCTGGATGCATCGGACAAATATAATAACCACCTGGCTTTATTGTCTCTGCATCTTTCGGTGCTTTATGCTTATGACAACATGAAGCAGATTCCGCTGTGTTGTGATGATGTCCGGTATGATGATTCATAGTGCACCTATTCGTATTTTTTCAATAATTCAATGATTTCATTCAATTTTTTGTCACGCATTACCCCGTCGCTTAGTGTGGCAATATGCCCCAGGCATCCCTTAATGTGGGTATCCAAAACACTTAACTCTATGGATTTCAAAGCACTTCGCGCTGCTCGAATTTGAGTTAAGATGTCGATGCAATAACGTTTCTCTTCAATCATGCGTTTAATACCTTCAAGTTGGCCAATTGCACGATTTAAGCGATGTAATTCTTTCTCATGAGTTGAGTGATTATTCATTTTTTCTCCTATACCCCTATAGGTATATACCCCGTATGGGTATATGTCAATTAATTCACATGAATTATTTTTAATAAAAATTGAAAAATAAGATTAAATCAGAGAGTTAAAAAAGTTATTCATTGATTGAACGATGAATAGGCGGATGAAATTTATTCCATGAGTCCGATCAGAAAGCAATTCCAGATAAGTGGGTTCTAGGCATTGTTAAGTGATTTTTTTTAACATAAGATGATTTTGAAATGGTATGCATGTTCAGTAATTAATAGTTAAAGGAATAATTATGTCTGCATCAGCTTCTGTTATCAAAAAAAAAATTCTTCACGATAAACTGATACTCATTATCAATAGGGAATTCATTCAAATTGATGAAATAGACCAGATTGTCCAGGAAGAACTGCACTATTATGGATCCAACCCCGACATGGTCTCATACGAATTGGATTTATTAACTCATTTGGGGCATTTAGTCAGTTTTATAAGACAAAGACAATTTACTAATCCCCTATGGGCACTGCACATATTCCTTGATAAAAATACCCGACCAGAAACGAATAAAGCCTTAATCAGCGCCATCTTGATGACTCAGGAAAAAGACGACAAATCATATGAAGTGATTTGTCGTCTGGCACAGGAAAATAAACTGGAATACTATACCAATATCAGCATGGTTCCCCCTGTTCGCATTTATCGAAGATCTGAACATGATGAACATGATGAATATGATGAATATACGGAATGGTATTTTCTGTTTGAACTATTCAGTTTAACACGAATTGCTCCACCCGAATTAATTCCCATTATTGCGGATTGGCTTATCGAAACAACCCCCTCCATCATGCATTTTAGTGCCGTTATCAACTTTCTTAACACGCTGAGTGGAACCCTGGTAGTTCATCAGAAGATCTTCAAAGAGCTTATGTCCTGTTTTCATAGCACAGCACAAATCGAAACGCTTGAATCCATATTTAAATTTCTTCAGAAACATGATTTATTACACGAAAAGGTATTACAACTGGTTATATCACGATTAGAACATATAAATTCGATCAGGACTTTTTTTACTGTTTATCACCTGGAGCTAGAGCAAAACCACAGACAGTTGAGCATATTGGAATTTTTGCCACTTTATTGTCAGCTAACCCAAGTTTCCGCAGAAAGCTACGATGATAAAGTTTCATCAAATACCCCCTTACATCTGAGTGTCATTGAGCGCAACAGGGCAAATCTGGAAACATCCCTTAGCTTGGCCAATCACAAGTTACTCATTCGCGCATCTTATGAAAATACCGCTTTGTTATTAGCTTGCAAGTTAGGAGACAGAGCAGCAGCCAGGCTGATTTTAGCAAAAATGAGGGAACTGGATTGTGATGTCAATCAAAAAGACAGCCATGGGATGTCCGCCCTCCATTGGGCCTGTTTCTATCATTTTGATGATTTAATTGAGGAGCTAAGGGTTGCCGGGGCAAATGATCAATTAAAAAATACTGACGGGAAAGATTGTTTCTTTTTTTACCACCACCGGTTCACCCTGAGAGATTTTAAAAGAAATGGCAGGGAAATTATTGATGGTGAGGTTAAATTAGAAAACCCGGGACTAACTGATCTCTGTTTCCATATGGAAAAAATTGCTCTCAATCTTAATTTAACGACGCCCGATGAACTGATGACTTTATATCGTAGCAATGAATTAGCTCAAATTCGATCTGCCAGCCGATTTCAATTGTTTTTTTTGGCATTTCGCACCAGGTTAGTCAATTGGCTAGAGAAGCAACATGGTTCCGAAGCTCAGGCAACACTGCCGTTAACGGGGCCCAACTAAAGCGTCATACCGGCTTAAAAAGTACTGATTATGAAGTCAAACGATTGATAAAGCATGAACTACCCTAATTTGGGAGAAGCTGGTTTATTGTCGTCCCATTGAGTATTTCGGGTAAATCGCGACAATATGTGATTGGAACGCTCAACTGCTTCATGTAAGGCATCAGTAGAACTGATTAACCCCGCAAACATGGCTTCTAATACCTCATCATTAATACCACGTATCTGATTTTGCGGACCGGTATGTTTTAACGCTCCAGCCTGAACATTATCTTCCAAATCAGACCGGGCAATCAATAATGCGGGATGACGGCTTGATTCGACAATTTCACTGTAACGCCCTTTTAAGCCTATAGGCAAATACCCGGTATGTTCATGCCAACGCTTCTGAATTTCCGGTTTTGCAATAAATTTAAAAAACAGGGCAATACCCTTGTAATTCACTTCATTTTGCCCCGCTACAGCCCATAAAGCAGCACCACCAGCTACATTGGCATGCCTGATTTTGCTGGCCTGTGTATCTAAAGGCATAGCTGCTACACCCAATTGAAACGGAACCAACGCGGACAAACTGTTATAAGCGCCAGATGATTGGCTGAACAAAGGACAAACGCTACTGGTAAACAGAATGGTCGCATCATCCACTCGTCCCCCATATCGGAAATAACGCAAATTATGCCAGCGTTTTAAACGTTCAAAATGCCGTGCCAGTTGAGGCGTTTCGAAAACGGCCCGGACTGGATTGGTAGCTGTAATAGGCAAACCATGAATTGCCAGATAAGACTCAAAAAGGATCCACCCCGGATATGCAGTAGTATAAGTGCAGTGATAACCAGCTTTTTTAATTTTCTCGGCCAGTACTTCCATCTCATCCCAGGTTCGCGGAAAATTAGCCTTGGTGTAGCCAACGTTTGCCAATACATCCTGATTGTAATACAAAACAGGAGCTGAAAGATTAAAAGGCATAGCCATCAACTGACCATCCCTGCTGTAAAATTCACGTACCGATTGAATAAAATCCTCTTCAGGCAAGCTCATACCCTGTTCTTGCATCATTGCTTCTACAGGTTTGATGACTCCTTTCGGAGACAACATAATTGCAGTGCCAACTTCGAAAATCTGGACTATAGACGGAGCCTGACGCGCCCTGAATGCAGCAGCAAAACTGGTCAACGTCTCAATGTAATCTCCTTTATAGACGGGTTTGATACTGTATTCTTTTTGACTGTTGTTAAATTCCTCAGCAAGCAAACGTACTTCATCACCCAAATGACCTGCCATGCCATGCCACAGCACCAGCTCAACAGGTTTTGCCTGTGCTACCACAGCAGTCAGTATTGCCAAAAGGAATGAGAATAGACCTTTCATGTTAATAAGTCTGGATAATCGCTAAAGACAGCATCAACACCCCAATTAAATAATTTGTTTGCCTGACGTTTTCGATTCACCGTATAAGCGCACACGATGTACCCTTCATCTTTTACTTCTTTAACACGATCCGCGGTTAATATTTTTCGATTAAAATGAACCGAAAAACACTCGAGTTGTTTGGCTTTCTGCAGCCATTGCTCATCCCACTCGTGAAGCAATAAACCTAAAGGCATCTCAGGAGCAATCGTTCTGCATAAAAGTAACGCCTCCCAATCAAAGCTGGAAACCAAAGGCAAATCCTTTCCTTGAGGCCAATGACGGTGGATGTGACTCAACACAGCCACTGCCGTTTGTTCGGCTGTTCCAGGATAAGGTTTAATTTCTATATTGGCCTGAACATCAGAAAAAGACAACCATTTTAAAGCATCTCTGAAATGAGGAATTTTCTCGCCTTTAAACTGTTTGGAGAACCAGGAACCAGCATCCAGACTTTGCAAATAGGCCGACTCGACCTGCCCTACTTCACCTCGTCCATTAGTTGTTCTTTTTAAATTATCATCATGAATCAGAAAAGGCTCACCATCAGCACTGCACATCACATCAAACTCAATGAAACGACAGCCCAAAGACAGTGCCTTATCAAAAGAAGCAAGAGTATTCTCAGGAGCATAGGCACATGCCCCGCGATGACCAATGACCCTTTCTACAACCAACAATTTAATTCCCCTGCTTACGGTTTGAAGCCGCTTCAACATAGGCAGTCAACACCAACTCATTACTCACCGTTAAGGGTGCTGGAGCTGCGGCCGCCATGACGACTGCATTCATTTCTTTTGCCTGATAAGCTCTTGGTTGAGGAGGAATGTTATCGCCCTCTAAAAACACCAGGTTACTCAGACTGTAATTTTGTGTAGGATAAGCTTTATTCATTCGAGCAATTTCTTCATTAACTTGTTGATATAATTTTTCACGCACTTTGGCCCGAACGGCCTGAGTTTCTTCCAGGCTGGGTTTGAATTCGACACCGCTTATTTCATATTTAGCCCCAGGCATACTGACCGACTTGGCATTGTGATAAATATCCGTTAAAGCAGATTGATCCACTCTCGCCTGAGCCTGCACAAAAAGTTTTTCCAACCCGGAGCTGTCCTGAGAGCGATCAAATTCAACCAAATGCCAATCACCCTTGGCAATTTTATTCAGACTGTCCATAATGTCAGCGCGAGCCTTCACCAAATCAGCACTACTCAATGTCACGTTAATGTTAACATTTAACAAGGCAGTTTGAGTGGTTACCCATTGTTTGGCAGAAATCTGAAACAAAACTTTATCAAGAACCAATTCAGGAACATCATCACCAGCTAATGCAATAGGGGTAAATGCCAATAAAGCAAGAATACCGGCAGCCTGTTTCATGATTATCTCCATTCAGAATAAATGTTTAAAATAGTGTATACCACCAACCCCCAAGATACCAAATCATTCTCCTGTTCAAAAAGATTGCGATCCCCAAACTAATTCCTTAAATTTTAGAACAATTTTTTTCAAGGTGCGCCAAATACGATCGTTTATCCCACTTGTTGAAATCTTACCATTGATTTAATTTTCGAATAGGTCTATAACTTGTCGCAAATTATTGCAAGAGGAGCCGAATAAATGATGTCTGTTGACAATATAACAAATAATAATCAAACAATAGCAGAAGATGATTTCCTCGAGTACGCATTGTCCCATGGTTTCGGTGATCTACACTTTAAAGTCGATCCTGAAACCGGAATGAAGGCCATGATAGCCATTCACAACACGAAGTTAGGTCCTGCTTTGGGCGGATGCCGTTTTATAGAATACCCCAATACAGCTGCAGCACTAAAAGACGCCATGCGTCTGGCAAGAGGCATGAGCTTTAAAGCCGCATCAGTAAATCTTCCCTTGGGTGGTGGAAAATCGGTAATAATGAAACCTAAAGGTACGTTTAACCGCACCGCTTACATGCATCAATTTGGCAAATTTGTTAACGAATTAAATGGCAGATACATTACCGCCCTGGACAGTGGAACCGTTTTAAATGATATGGATATTATTGCTGAGCATACAGATTATGTAGCCAGCCTGTCCAAACACAATGGGGATCCGTCACCATCTACAGCTAAAGGTGTCTTACGTGGTATTCAGGCAGCGGTAGCATTTAAACTAGGTAAAGACAGCCTGAAAGGACTTCATGTTGCCATTCAGGGACTGGGGCATGTAGGTTATTTACTGGCCAGGCACTTGCATGAATTAGGAGCGACGCTTACTGTTGCCGATATTTCTCCAGCAGCTGTAGAACAAGCAGTAAATGAATTTGGCGCGAAACCCATAAGTACCGACGTCATCCATAAAGTACCCTGCGATGTATTTGCCCCATGCGCATTGGGCGCAATCATTAATGATATTACGATTCCTCAACTTCAGACGACCATTATTGCAGGCGCAGCGAACAATCAGCTGGCACACACCTACCATGGTAAAAAACTGCATGAAAAGGGCATCTTGTTTGCAGCGGATTACGTCATTAACGCAGGCGGTTTAATTTTTGCCGCATCCAAATATTTGCATACTCCTGAAGACAAAGTAAATGACCAGATCGACGGCATTTATACTTCATTAACTGAAATATTTACCCGTTCAGCTAAAGATAATTTACCTGCCAGCGAAATTGCAGATACTTTAGCCCAAGAAAAACTGGCTTGATTGAGTAGTTAGATGAAACAGTTACCTCTTACCCCAGAATTGTATGAATACATGCTTGATAAATCCTTGCGTGAACACCCTGTTTTAAAAGATTTGCGCAAAGAAACTTCAACGATGGAACTTGCAAATATGCAGGTTGCTCCAGAACAAGCACAATTTATGCAATTCCTGATTCGGCTGATCCGTGCCAAAAAAGTTCTGGAATTAGGAACTTTTACTGGTTACAGCGCACTGGCAATGTCACTTGCCTTACCCGATGACGGACAGCTGATTACCTGTGATATCAGCGCTGAATGGACTAAAAGAGCACATCCATTTTGGCGGGCTGCCCAGCAAGATCATAAAATCAAATTACGGCTTGGTCCAGCAAAAGACACGTTATATGCCTTATTAAACGAGGGTTGGGAACACCAATTTGACTTTATATTCATTGACGCGGATAAAACCAATTATCTTAATTACTATGAGTTGGCTTTAAAATTGATTCAACCCAGAGGATTAATCGCCATAGATAATGTGTTCTGGGATGGTAATGTGATCAATCCCAATGATGTAAGCGGGCAGACAAGGGAAATTAAAAAATTGAATGAATTGATTAAAAACGATCAACGAGTTCATATTAGTTTATTAGCTATAGCTGATGGATTATTTCTGGTACAACCCGTCGAGTAGCATAATGTGACATGTAGACAAGGAGAACCTGATAATGCATACAAAGAATAACCCCTGCGGATTAGATGGCTTTGCCTTTTTGGAATTTTCAGGGCCAGATAAAAATAAATTACATCAACAATTTATTGATATGGGGTTCCAGCCCGTTGCAACGCATCAGGAACAGGACATTACATTATTTAAACAAGGTGATATAGAGTTCATAGTCAATGCAGCAAGCCAATGCCAGGCAGCAGCTCATGCCGTAACTCACGGCGCTGGAGCCTGTGCAATGGGCTTCAAGGTTAAAGATGCCAAGGCTGCTTTTCAATACGCCATATCGCATGGGGCTACTGCATTTGAAGATTCTGCTCATGCTCATCACGGTTTACCCGCTATTGAAGCCATAGGCGGTAGCGTCATTTATTTTGTTGATGACACTCATCAACCCTTTGCCCAAAAATGGAACATAAAAAATACCGCTCCCGTTGTTGGGAACGGTCTGGTTCACATCGATCATCTGACCCATAACGTATACCGAGGTAACATGGATAAATGGGCGGCATTTTATGAATCGCTCTTTAACTTTCAGGAAATTCGTTTTTTTAATATAAAAGGAAAAATGACCGGTCTGGTCAGTAGAGCCTTGGGAAGTCCTTGTGGAAAAATCAAGATTCCATTGAACGAATCCAAGGATGATCTCTCTCAAATTGAAGAGTTCCTGCATGAATATAAAGGGGAAGGCATACAGCACATCGCTTTATCTACTGATGACATCTATAAAACCGTTCATAGTTTAAGAAGGCAAGGCGTTAAATTCCTTGATGTTCCAGATACCTACTATGAAATGCTCGATACACGTCTTCCCTGGCATCAAGAACCAGTAAGCCTACTGAATGCTGAAAAAATTCTCATGGATGGTGAACTCGATCCAGAGCATGGATTATTGCTGCAAATCTTTACTGAAAATATTTTTGGACCTGTATTTTTTGAGATTATTCAACGTAAAGGAAACCAGGGATTTGGTGAAGGTAACTTCCAGGCTTTATTTGAAGCGATTGAACGAGATCAAGTCAAACGCGGAACCCTGAAAGAGTACAATTAAGAGGTCTACATGAAACTTGCCAGCTTAAAATCATCGTCTTCTCGTGATGGAGAATTATGTGTGGTCAATCAATCATTGACCACCGCAATCAAAGTCACTTCTATCGCTCCCAATTTACAGTATGCCCTTGATCATTGGGCTCTGGTGGAAGCCGACCTGAAAGCCATCTATCATCAACTGAATGAACAATCGCTAAAAGGCTCTTTTGATTTTGAGCCTCGAAACTGCACCTCCCCTCTTCCCAGAGCGTATCAATGGGCTGATGGCAGTGCCTATGTGAATCATGTAGAGTTAGTCCGAAAGGCTCGAGGAGCAGAAATGCCTGCTGATTTTTGGACTAATCCTTTAATGTATCAAGGAGGTTCTGATGCCTTTATTGGCCCCAGAGACCCCGTTATTGTAGCCAGTGAATCCTATGGCATTGATTTTGAATCCGAAATTGCCATCATCACTGATGATGTTCCCATGGGTATCGACAGCAAACAAGCGCAACAACATATTAAACTCTTAATGCTGGTTAATGATGTGTCGCTCCGCAATCTAATCCCTGGTGAACTGGCAAAAGGATTCGGTTTCTTTCAATCAAAACCGGCCAGCAGTTTTTCTCCAGTAGCAATTACTCCTGATGAATTAGGTTCCAGTTGGGATGGTCAGCGTGTTCATTTGCCACTTTTAAGTCATTTGAATGATACGTTATTTGGCCAACCTAATGCCGGAATTGACATGACCTTCTCCTTTCCTGATTTGATTGCGCATGCAGCTAAAACAAGAACATTAACTGCAGGTACCATTATAGGTTCTGGAACAGTATCCAATCTGGATCGCAGCAAAGGGTCTTCGTGTATCGCTGAACAAAGAATGTTGGAAATTATTGAATCAGGCGAGGCTAAAACCCCCTTCATGCGTTTTGGTGATTCCATCCGAATCGAAATGCTGGATGAACAGGGCAACAGTATTTTTGGCGCAATAGATCAAACCGTTCAACGCCATCAACAGGATCCTTCATGATTTTGTATGACTATTTCCGCTCTACAGCCTGTTACAGGGTTCGCATTGCTCTGAATCTCAAAAAGATTGCCTATGACAAAAAGGAAGTGCATTTAATCCATAATGATGGCGAACAGAATAAGCCAGAATATAAAGAAATAAACCCTCAAGGTCTGGTTCCCAGTTTGGAGGTTGATGGTCATATAATCCACCAATCCTTAGCGATTATAGAATATCTGGATGAAATCCATCCTGAAATTCCGTTACTTCCTGAAGATCCACTCATGAAGGCTACTTTAAAATCGTTAGCCTTAATTGTGGCTTGCGACATGCACCCTCTTAACAATTTGAGGGTACTCAACCGCCTGAAGGAACAGTTCAATGCCAATGAAGATCAAGTGATGGATTGGTATCATCACTGGCTAAAAACCGGATTTGATGCCTTTGAAGATCGATTGAAACATCTGGAGCGCAGCGAACCGGTTTGCTACGGCAATAAAGTCAGTCTTGCTGATCTTTGTTTAATACCACAGGTTTATAATGCGCATCGTTTCAATTTTGCTATGGATCCTTACCCGTTAATCAATGCAATAAACGACTATTGTTTGACTATTCCGGCTTTTCAAAATGCTTCGCCAAAATAAAGCAAATGACTACGCCCTTTCAATTACTTATCTCTGAACATGACAAAAAAACAGTCATGTCCAGAGGTAACTTATACCAATGAGATTGTATAGGTTCAGTAAATTTTAAATTGATTCAAACCAGAATCAGGGTGTATGAGCAACTCATCAATAAATTCTCATCGCTTTACGGACAAGCCCTGATAGAGCTTCACAAAATCGAAGCAACTGTTGCATTAAAACCATGCTCTGCTGAATTCGACAGTCACAACCCCCTGAGCTGTTTTCTCTAACATGCTCCATACCGTCCTGCATCGCTGAAGATAACCCATTAAAACATGTTCATTGCTGCAACGATAACGTATGGGCATGGCATCATAAACCTCGGTGGGTTCAATCGCCTGACAATGCTCGCCATTTGTCAATTCAATAGCCCAGGGAAAAGCGCGCGACATATCCAGAAGAGTATGGTTCTCATTATTTAGCGGAGCACTCACCTGGATTAACACACTGTCACTATCCCAAGGTGACTGAGGGCATAAAGCCTCCATTGAGTTACGCCCTGCTTTGACAAAACAGGGATCATAAATTCTACCCTCAGCCTGACAACGCCATGCGTCTTCGCGAACAATTAACTGTGACTGGGAAAAGCATTCCCCAGACACTTTATTTTTGACTACAGGTGCAATTTGCTCAACCACTTCACCAAATGGTCTATACAGTTTTAATACAGTATCGCCAGCAGTAGCTAAAAAAGAACAAAAACACAGCACTACTAATAAAACTCTTTGCAACATAGTGTTCCCCCACTGATTTTATTTAGTGTATCATCACATACTAAACAAGCGGCTGTTTCGATTTTGCTAGCTTGAGCCAAAATGGCCTGATGTTCGATTATTGAAGCGCAGCATCCAAGGATAGGCACGCAGAAAATCAGACCATTTTATCAACTGAGCAGGAAGGTCAACAGCCCTTTAAATGCCTTTATCGATTTTGGAGTACATAATGACAGAAGTCTTTACTATAAAACAATGTCTGGATGGTGAAATCAGCGTTGATGAAACCGTTACTGTAAGAGGCTGGGTGAAAACCCGGCGGGATTCTAAAGTGGGTTTATCCTTTATCAATCTGCATGACGGCTCCTGTTTTTCTCCAATACAGTTAGTAGCTACAGACAGCTTATCCAATTACCATGAAGAAGTAATAAAACTGAACGCAGGTTGCTCCATCATTGCTACCGGTAAATTGGTTGCGTCCCAAGGTAAGGGACAGCTTTTTGAAATCCAGGCGGAGCACATTGAAGTTGCTGGCTGGGTAGAAAATCCCGACAGTTATCCCATCCAGGCCAAAAGACACACCCTCGAGTTTTTGAGAGACGTCGCTCATCTGCGACCACGCACCAATACCATCAGTGCGGTAACCCGGATTCGCCATTGTTTGGCTCAGGCCATTCACCGATTTTACGATCAAAAAGGTTTTTTCTGGATTCATACTCCTATCATCACTGCCAGTGATTGTGAAGGTGCCGGCGAGATGTTTCGAGTTTCAACCCTTGATTTGTTGAATATCCCGAAAAATGATCAAGGACAAATTGATTTCACGAAGGATTTTTTTGGGAGAGAAACTTTTCTTACCGTTTCGGGGCAATTAAACCTTGAGGCTTATTGTATGGCCATGTCCAAAGTCTATACCTTTGGCCCTACGTTCCGTGCAGAAAACTCCAATACCAGCCGTCACTTAGCCGAATTCTGGATGGTCGAGCCAGAAATTGCCTTTGCAACGTTAAACGACATCTGTGATTTAAGCCAGCAGATGCTGCGCTATCTATGCAAAACAGTTCTTGATGAACGCGCTGATGATATGGACTTTTTTAACCAGTTTGTCGCACCAGGTTGTATTGAGCGGTTAGAACTTATAGCAGATTCCGATTTTGAGGTAATGACCTATACTGATGCCATTAAAATTCTTGAAGCCACAGACCACAAATTTGAGTTTCCGGTCAGTTGGGGGCTTGATTTGCAATCAGAACATGAACGTTTTCTGGCAGAGGTGCACTGCAAGAAACCTGTAATTATAACCAATTACCCTCAAGAGATTAAAGGCTTCTATATGAGGCTGAATGATGATGAAAAGACGGTTGCTGCTATGGATGTTTTAGCACCCGGCATAGGCGAAATTATCGGAGGAAGCCAAAGGGAAGAACGATTGGCGATTCTGGATAAACGCATGGATGAATGCAACCTGAATAAAGAACATTACCAATGGTATCGAGATCTGCGCCGTTATGGCACAGTACCTCATTCAGGATTTGGTTTGGGCTTTGAACGATTAATCAGTTACGTTACCGGTGTAGCCAATGTGCGTGATGTGATTCCATTCCCACGCACACCAGGTCATGCTGATTATTAATTCTATTTTAGGGGCGTGGCGATTTATACTCAGCCTGGGTAATTTCATTATCCGGCTGGGGTTCCGATTGCTGACACCCATGAGACTTGGAAACCTCGAGCTTCTTATTCTCGGATTGGCGCAAAACAGGGGTACCAAAGTCTACTCTATCATAAGTTTTGCTGTCTTTTTCTTTAAGAAACTTTATTAATTGGCTTTCCCGGGATTGCTCTGTAGATTGACCTTCTTCAGATCCATCTGCCTTTCTAGTAATCAAAGGATACGAAATGGATCTGTCTCTTCTGTGAGCAAAAAATCTCAACGGGATTTTTTGTGATACGGGGGCAGTATCCCGTTTGGTATCCTCTAATAAATCAACATTCGGTTTTTCTACTGTTCCATCAACTTGTTTAAACATCCTTATTGCTCCTTGTTATAAAACTAATCCTGCACTGATAGAGTCCCTTCATGCAATATCATAATTCTATCCATACGTTTGGCGATTTGCTGATCATGCGTTACGATCACCAAAGCTGTTTTCATTTGCTTGTTCAAATCCAGCATTAAATCAAACACTTTAGTGGCTGTTGCCTGATCCAAATTGCCTGTAGGCTCATCTGCCAAAACACAGTGAGGCTGGTGCACCAAGGCTCTGGCAATTGCGACTCGCTGCCGCTCTCCTCCTGAAAGTTGGGCAGGTTTATGTTCCATTCTTGGCTTTAAACCAACATGTTCCAGCATATCACTTGCTTTTTGCTCTGCCTGCTTGACGTGCATCCCCGCAATTAATAAGGGCATGGCCACATTTTCAAGGGCTGTGAATTCAGGTAACAAATGGTGAAACTGATATACAAATCCTAACCGTTGATTACGCAATTGACAACGCTGTTTTTCACTAATTTTTTGCCAGTTCACATCATTAATGCAGACTGAACCGCTTGTTGGCTTATCCAAACCTCCCAGCAAGTGCAACAGAGTACTCTTTCCAGAACCGGATGGGCCAATTATCGCGATACTATCGCCTTTCGCTACCCTCAAATCGATTCCTTTCAGCACGTCCACTCTTGAAGCGCCGTCATTATAAGATTTGACTAATTTTTGACTGTATAAAATAGAATCACTCATAATGCAAAGCCTCCGCAATCACTGTTTTTGAAGCGCGCCAGGCAGGATAAATTGTAGCAGCAAAACTCATTAATAAAGCCATAACACAGACATGCCATAAATCACTAAACAAGATTTCTGATGGTAAATAATCGACAAAATAAATACTTGAAGACAATACTTTTACGTTGAACAGGTTCTGTAAATAATTGACTATGGCAGTAGCATTTTTTGCTAATACCAAACCACCAGCCAACCCAATTCCGGTGCCGACTATTCCTACCATCATCCCTTGAACAATAAACACCCAGAGTATGGTGGATGGTGTAGCGCCTATTGTTCTTAAAATAGCAATTTCAGCCTGTTTGTCATTCACTACCATCACTAAGGAAGAAACCAGATTGAATGCTGCAACTGCAATGATGAGCATTAATATAAGAAACATCATGGTTTTTTCCATTTTTACTGCTTCAAAAAATGCACCAAATTGTTGAGTCCAATTTCCTACCTGATACTCTTCACCTAATAGATTGGATAAGCGCTCTGAAAGTTCAGGAGCCTGATAAACATTATCAATCTTCATTTTAAGGCCAGTAACATCATCGCCTAACTGCAACAGTTTTTGGGCATCAGCCAGGTTGATAAAGGCCAGTTTGGTGTCAAAGTTAAATCCAGTACCTGCAGAAAACACACCCGCTACTGTAAATCGTTTAAAACGAGGAATCATGCCTGCCGGAGTTACTGTTGCTTGCGGAATCATGATGGTCACTTTATCTCCCATCATCACCCCAAGGGTGTCAGCCAGGCCTTTACCTAGAATAATGCCAAAATGCTTCAGGTTGTTCATATCTCCAGCCAGCAACTTATCATTAAGATGAGTTACTGCAATTTCTTTTTCTGGCAAAACACCCGTAAGCACTATAGGTAGAACTTGCCCATCATGAGTCAACAAACCTTGACCACCAACATAAGGAGCAATCGCCTTGATCTGAGGGATGGCTTTGATTTTATTTTCCAGGGCGGGCCAATCTGTTAATTTTTCATCTGGTCCAGTGATAGTAATTTCTGGAGCCATACCAAAAAATCGTTTATGAATTTCATGATCAAAGCCATTCATAACGGACAAGACGGTCACTAATACCATTACTCCCATGCCAATACCCAACATCGAGCTTAATGATATAAAAGAGACAAAATGATTTTTTTTTCTGGATCTGGTGTAACGTAACCCTATAAAAAGAGCTAATGGTTTATACATAATTGCATTAATTTGATTTAAAGTTCTATTGTAGAGAAAAACTGAGCCAGGTGATATACCCAATTCGCAGATCCATAGGTTATTATCAAAAGCTTCTTTCCTCTACGCCAAAAACTCATCCAACCTATTGCCTTTGTGCCTAATTTTGGTGCATCCTTAATAATTCCTTAACGTAACTACCCTATAATTTCTTGATGTTAAATTGGAGTATAACCAATGCCATTTCCCAAACTCTCAGCAGTATTGAATAACTGTCCATTACATGCACTTACTCCTGAAATAAAATTGGAAGTTTTAAAATTTGGGGAAAATGGGCTCTATGACAATCAACATACAGCGGGTTATTCTATTTTAAAAGATAAATTCGCGGTGTTTTATGGATTCAATCCTGCTGAATTTACCTGGAGCACATTCGCCGGTATATTGAAGTGTTATAATGCATTTGATACGCAAATCATATTAGGCCCGGTATTACGTTCGTTTATGAAAGAACCCATGGCCCATGACGAACTTCTTCCCAGCCTGGCCGCAGCGAGTGACACGTCACCTGAACTGTATATCAACAGCATGACAGAAGTACAACCTGATACCAGTCGTTACGCCAGTTTGGCTCCTGACGAAGTATATCAATACGCCAGCAAAGAATTAGGTCTAAGTTTGATTTATCATCCTCAGGAAGGGGAGGCCACTCAATTGGAAGCCTCCAATGCACTGTCCACAGTTCATATTTTTCATCAAGGAGGAATTGATGGTGCGCAATTTGGTGGCCATTGGGAACGCACGGATAGAGGCTTGGAAAGTCTTGATATTCAAAACCAGGACGATACCCAACTCAATGAAATCATTCAACTTTTAGGTCAAAACATTGGAGTCAATCCTTTTGGCTTCGAATTATTAAAAAAGCATGTTCAGATTACTGCACGGACTCAGGAGAAGCACAATGAGTCAATACAATTTGAAACTGAATTTGCGGAACTAAATATCGCAGTGACTCAAATACTCAAATACCTTAATAACATTAATTCAGTTCCCAAAATTTATGCTATTCGATTATTGGGGAACGGTTTATCTGAAATTACCCGCCGATTCATTGAGGAATATGACTTTGTAGAAGTGGAACATAATCTGATATTTGAGCAATGGATAAGAGCTCTTGACGAATTTAAACCAACATTAAACGCAGAAGAACAACAATTAATCAATCGGCTTATGGCACCTGTGCCACAAT
Organism: Legionella moravica DSM 19234; assembly: GCF_000423305.1. GTDB lineage: Bacteria > Pseudomonadota > Gammaproteobacteria > Legionellales > Legionellaceae > Legionella > Legionella moravica. The sequence goes on from NZ_KE384000.1 coordinate 118,972, forward strand.
CTTTTTTTCCTGTAAACGTTGAAGCTACACTGCCTAATGAGCAAGATCCAAATAGAGAATTAGCTGAAGCATTACAGGCTATTGAGCGTTTTGAGATGGAACAACGAGAAAAAAACCTTCTTGAAAGTGAGCAATTAGCTAGACGACTTCAGGATGAAGAACTTTTGGCACGCGACAAGGTAGAGCGAACTCTGCCTGCAAGCCAGCAATTAGAGCAAGATACTCAAAATGTTCATCCTGAAGACGAGATTTCAGATACCCGTGAGCAATTGGCACATATGCTGGCAACAGGGCAAATTGCACTCGGACAGGATGATGAAGAACAACGAACAAACAGTGATAAGCCTCTATCAATGAAAATACTGTTAGCGCAACAAGAGTTTCAAAAACATCTTGATTCGCTTAAAAACAAAATGGATGATCTTGCCACACGCCGAAATGAACACATTTCCAATCCTGAAAAATTTGACGCATTGGACAAAGCCTGGAACGCGGCAAATGACCTCCATATGAACATAGCAATAGCTGGAGACCTTTATTTTAGCGCCCCTAGCCCTCAAGCCTATAATAAATTTGAATCCACATGTAAAACACTTATAAATTCAGCACATAGCAAACTGGACAAGCACCGAGGATGGACAGAATTTTTAGTCAATTTTGCCTTGGGAATTTTAACTCTGGGAGTAGGACTGATCATAAAAGGGCTATTTAACCTGGCAACGAACAAGTCGTTCTTTTTTGTTCATAAGACGAAGTCCTCCGAATTATTGGATGACATCGAAAACGATGTTCATAATTCGGCGCCAGCTGCCTAATTAGCACCTTATCTCGTTATCAAACCTCTCAATCCGAGTACTCAACAGACGGTACTCGGGATTTTTCTTATTATTGTATTATAATTAGTACAAGGCTGACTGAGCATCACACGTCTTGATTAGGGGGCATTGCTTATGCGTATTTTTTTAAAAACCTTAATGGGACAATCCGTTGGCATCACCATTGAAAACAGCAGAACAGTGACCGGCCTGGATATAAAGAAATTAATCCAAAAGAAAAAAGGGTTTGATATTTCAGAACAAACCATTCTGATCGCAGGAAGGACATGGGATGATAACCAGCCCTACACAGAGTTCAGAAAACAAAGCCCGCATTTACCTGTTGAATTAAACCAGAATCATCTGAGACTGGTCATTACTCCTATTCCAGAACATTTACGCCCACTGGTTAAAATGAACTATCATGACCTAAAAGAACTTAACCCCAAATTAGCAACACAGATATCAAAAAATTCTCGGGCGATACGATATAAAGAAGAAATTCATATCAGTACCCAGACCTATTGGAATGACTTAAGCATCCATGAACGAGTTAAAATACTGAGCAACCAGGAGTATGCTGATCTGGTTCCGTTATTACCGAATAAAACACCACCCGTTCAAATCAACTCTGGAAACGGATAGGTACTAAAACACTACTTCCATTGTACCGTGTAGAAATAATGACTCCAGCGGACTTCAGCAATTGTACCTCTGGATATCGAAGTGACTCCCGCTGGAGTTCCAGTATAAATAACATCACCTGACTTCAAGGGAAAAAATTGACTTATATATACTAATAAATCTACTGGATGCATCATCATATCTGCACCCTTAGCACCTTGCCTGGGAGTACCGTCAATAATTAATTGAAATTCCGTATCCAGATAATCTTTAAATAATGAATAGGGAATCCATGGGCCAAGAATGGCGGCATCTTTAAATACTTTTGCTGTAGTCCAAGGATGGCCTTGTTTTTTTAATTCAGATTGACGCGTTCTTAAAGTCATATCCAGACCAAGCGTAATGCCTGAAATAGCATTTTTAGCTTCTTCAAACGTCATTTGATACCCATCTTGGGCAATGCGAAGCACGATTTCACATTCAGGCTGTACGGCGGTGTCTTCAGAAGGAAAATCAAGATGCAATTGCTCCTCCCAGCAGGAAGCTTGTTTAAGAACACTTGCTGGCTTCAGAAATAATACGGGTTTTTCTGGTACTGGATCTCCAAGCTCTTTAGCATGGTCAAGATAATTTTTTCCCACACAAACTATTTTATCAAAAGACATATAAATGAATCTCCTATGGAACAAGATAGTATCAAGCTAAGAGTGCGATAATTAGGTGCTTTATTGGTGATTAAGACTGCTCTCTTAGAATTAGAAAGAGCCATGATATGTGATTGGTGCCCGGGGCCGGAATCGAACCGGCATGGTGTTACCACCGAGGGATTTTAAGTCCCTTGCGTCTACCTGTTTCGCCACCTGGGCATTCTATGCATTGTGGAGGCTGAGGCCGGAATCGAACCGGCGTACACGGCTTTGCAGGCCGCTGCATGACCACTCTGCCACACAGCCCCATCAGTATCTCTATTGCTCTAAAAAAAAAGCGACTTTGTCGTCGCTTTAATTTGGAGCGGGAAACGAGACTCGAACTCGCGACCCCAACCTTGGCAAGGTTGTGCTCTACCAACTGAGCTATTCCCGCGTCTCTACGGGGAGTGATTTTACCGAATTTTCACACCCTGTCAACTACAAAATTAATTTTTTTTCATTAAGTCTGGCCATGCAATAGCCAAGTAAACAACCATAGACCAAATAGTCAAAATTGCAGACACATACAGCAGAATAAATCCGAGACTTCCCCACCAGGAATTAACAGGATTAAATGCCAGCAGCAAAATCAATGCGATCATTTGAAACATAGTTTTGACTTTACCTATATAACCCACTGTCACGCTTGCACGTCGTCCGATTTCAGCCATCCATTCTCTTAAGCCTGAAATAACGATCTCACGGCCAACAATGACTATGGCAGGAATAGTAATGTAATTGATGTCTTTCGCCCCCACTAACAACAGCAAACTGGTGGATACTAATAACTTGTCAGCAACAGGATCCAAAAAAGCACCAAACGGCGACATCATTTTCAATTTACGAGCCAGATATCCATCAAGCCAATCGGTGCACGATGCTGCAGCAAAAATTCCCGCGGCAACTGCATTGGCACATTTGAAAGGTAAATAAAATACAATAATAAATACCGGGACAAGTATTATGCGCAACAAAGTTAATAAATTAGGCAAACTGGTTAAAGTACTCATTTGGTTCCTACTCCCTATTCCATATTTGGCAACTTTAAATAGTCTGCCAAGAGCTTATAATCATCAAATACTGCCAAGGCGCCGGCCGTTTTAAGGGCGTCCTCCTGTTGATGGTAAAAATCCACCCCAATAGCAGCAACATTGATACTGGTTGCCATTTCCATGTCTATAGCGGAGTCGCCTATCATCAACGTTGTAGATGCATCTCTGCCAAACTCGTCCATAATTTCTTCTAACATTTGCGGACAAGGCTTGGCTGGAACCTGTCCTGCGGAACGTGTCACCTTAAAATAATCATCAAGTCCTGATGCTTGCAGTGCTCTGAGCAACGATTGATGACCTTTATTTGTTGCAATAGCGATGTCAACTTGTGCCTGCTTCAATTTCTGAATAAATTCCAGCGCTCCCGGAAGCAAACACACTTCCGTTGGCCGGGTAATCATGGCATGCTGTACCGCTTGAATCAGTTGTTCCTGTTGCTCGCTTGATAAATGTGGAAATAATTTTTTTAAGGCATTTGTTAAACCCAAATCCACATATTTTCTGGCCTGGTAGGGATCAATCTCTCCAAAACCAAGTATGTTGGCTTCATGAGCTACTGTGTGGAGTATCAGCCCCAAGGTATCTGAAACAGTACCTTCCCAGTCAAAAACGACCAATTGATATGGATTACTCATTGCTCACTAAGCTCCTTGCACGCAAATTTTTTAGTGTATTAGCAAACCGATCATCTACATTAGCCTGAAAAAGCTGCTTGGTACCATTCAAATTAAATTGAATGGATCGTGCATGTAAATAAAGACGATTGTGTTGATTATCTATTCCTTCGACCTCGCCTGCAAGTGATCCGTACTTTTCATCGCCTACAATAACATGTCCCAAATAAGCACTATGAACCCGAATCTGATGAGTACGTCCTGTTTTGGGGCTGGCTTCAACCCAACAGGCCTGTTTGTAATTTTCCAGTAATTTAAAATCCGTTTCAGAAGCCTTTCCATCATCTTTAACCAGAACCATCCTCTCACCCGATTTTAAGGTATTCTTTTCAAGTGCTGCATTTACAGTAATTTTCTTGCTCCCTTCCCAGGGGTGGGTTAACAAAGCCCAATAGGTTTTTTGGACTTCACGTGCTTCAAGCAACGCCTGAATGGATCGCAACGTACTTCTTTTTTTTGCCAGCAAAAGACAGCCTGAAGTTTCTTTGTCCAATCGATGGACTAACTCCAGATAGGGCAAATCGGGTCTGGTTTTTCGCAATGCTTCGATTACCCCAAGGCTCAACCCGCTTCCCCCATGCACAGCAATACCCGCTGGTTTATTAAGAACCAGAAGACATGGATCTTCAAAAATGATGCATTCATTGAGTCGTTGTGCCAGAGCATCGCCAACGAACACCTCTTTGGAGTCCGATGTTCGTATTGGAGGAATTCGTACGATATCTCCTGCATGCAATCGAGAACTGGCCTGAGATCTTTTTTTATTAATTCGAACTTCACCACCTCTGATAATTCGATAAATATGACTTTTCGGAACACCTTTTAAAATGCGAATTAAGTAATTATCTAAACGCTGCCCCTCTTCTTCATTGCCTATTTCTTTATAGCTAACTTCACTCATTGTCAATAAACCTGTTTGCTGGGCGTGAATTTTTTGATATGATTATATATCGCATGGGAACATTCCCTAGCGACCGAATTATAACGCATAAACAGAAAAAAAGTTTAATAGTCGATTAATAATCGACAAAGATTTGTAATTAACTCACTAAAATACATGTAATCACCTAAATTTTTTATCATCATAGCATAAAAAATCTACTGATTATTATTGTTTTAGCTAATTTGATAACAAATCCAACACACGAAGTATCGATCCAGATGAACTAAATGGCTTGAATTTTAATTGTAACTTAAACCAAAAGTCTTAAAATCAGGTTAATTTACTCATTGATGATGAGAAGATTGATGCTTAAGGAACAACAAGATGCGCTTCCATTTAAGTCGAAGATATAAGGAAGCGACCCAATACCAGAGCTAAATTGATTAATATTTCGACAGATACCTGCGCATGCCAGACATGCTTTATACCCAATACGAATTATTTCCGGGCTTCCTCACGCCTCATAAAAAGGCTTCTTTTTTCAACCCACTTAATAAGTAAACGGTATATTTCACAGTGTGCACCTTTGATTATCCAGGTAGCATGCGTACGGTCTGTCCACAAGGTCATGGGTCAGCTTAAAGATCATGCCATTGATTGTTCGAAAAGAGTGTTTTTATACGCTCCTATGGACTATTTGGCTAGGAACTGTTGTCAATTCAAAGGGATGGAGCCAGGATATTGATTTTCGAATCCCGCAGCATGACATGCAACAAAGCATGAGGCCTGCGGAACACTGAACATCAACATCATAGCCCATTCTGGAAGAAATGAAACCAGTTCGAAACAGAGCCTTACACTATCTCAACTTAAATGCCTGCGCCCTAAATATGGGGTTACAGATGGAAAAAATGCTAATCAACGCGATGCAAACTGAAGAGGTTCGTGTTGCACTTATAAAAAACAATCATTTATTTGACCTGGATATAGAATGTCCTGGCGAAGTAAAGAAAAAAGGGAATATATACAAAGCAATCGTCACAAGAAGAGAGCCAAGTCTCGATGCCGTGTTTGTCGAATACGGTTCAAAACGCCAGGGCTTTCTGCCTTTAAAAGAAATTGCACCTGAGTATTTGAGCAGAAACCCGGATGATTTTGGTGATGATAAACCACCCATTACCACATTAATTCGCGAAGGCCAGGAACTCCTGATTCAGGTGGATAAAGAAGAGCGAGGAAATAAGGGCGCCGCTCTTACTACATTCATCACTCTTGCCGGCTGTTATCTTGTTCTAATGCCCAACAATCCTCGTTCTGGTGGAATTTCAAGACGAATTGAAGGCGACGAACGCGACGAATTGCGTGAAACATTAAACGCTTTAACCCTTCCTGAAGATATGGGATTGATAATCCGTACAGCAGGCGTTGGCAAAAGCCAGGAAGAACTGCAAGACGATTTGAACATGCTCTGCAATCAATGGCAATCCATAAAGCAAGCTTATAATTCCGAGCTGGCTCCTTGCCTGATTCATCAGGAAGGTGACGTCATTATTCGTTCCATTCGCGATAACTTACGAAAATCAATCAGTGAAATCATCATTGATGATCAAATTTCCTATATCAAAGCAAAACAATACATTGAACGTGTAAAACCGGAATTCCTGCCCAATTTGAAACTCTATAACAGCAGCATTCCCTTGTTTAATTTTTATCAGATTGAAAGCCAGATTGAAACAGCATATCAACGTCAGGTAATGTTGCCTTCAGGCGGCGCCTTGGTCATTGACAGAACTGAAGCACTGGTTTCTATTGATATTAACTCTGCCAAGGCTACGGGCGGCTCAGATATTGAGGCAACAGCGCTAAACACAAACCTTGAAGCGGCAGATGAAATCGCTCGCCAATTACGTCTGCGTGATTTGGGTGGCCTGGTAGTTATTGATTTCATCGATATGAGTTCAAGCAAAAACCAGCGCGATGTTGAAAACCGTTTGAAAGAAGCACTACAAGCTGACAGAGCACGCATCCAGGTCGGTAGAATATCACGCTTTGGCCTGCTGGAAATGTCACGACAACGCTTGAGATTGTCTCTGGGAGAAACCGCTCAGGAAATTTGTCCGCGTTGTGAAGGCCGTGGTACTGTTCGAAATATTCAATCACACGGATTATCGATCACTCGCTTGATTGAAGAAGAAGCCTTAAAAGAAAAGACCGCTGAAATTCAAGTACAGCTCCCTGCTGAAATGGCTACCTTCATTATGAATGAGAAACGTGATTTCATCAGAGATATTGAAAAAAGACACAGCGTCAGCGTCGTGATTATTGCTAATCCCTACTTGCACTCCCCACAATATTCTATAACTCGCTTAAAAGAAGATAATGTGGGTAAGTCCAAGAAGCCAAGTTATACTCTAATCCAACAGCCTGAATTGCAAATTTCCAGTAGCGATAAAGAAGCCGCCGTTCATGATGAGCCAGCTGTTAAATCCTTTACTGAACATCAAACAAGAAAACACCCACAAAACAGTTTTATCAAACGTTTATGGACCAGCTTGTTTGGTGGACATACTGAGTCAGCTCCAACCACGTCTGATCAATCTAAAAAGACCCCTGGCCGTCACCACAATCAATCCCGACAAGTAGCCAAGGGACAAGGTGGCGAGCGTCGTCAACAAAATAATCCAAACCGCAGACGTCGTCCAGGTGGCAATCAGCAACAAAGAACCAATACTGCCAATCCAGGTGGAACGACCAATCCGAATCAGCAACGGAAGCGCACCAACCCGAATCAGCAATCTCAAGGAGGCCAACAAGGTAACCGAGGTGGTGCTGCAAAAAATGATGGAAACAAAAAACGTGAAGCAGTTTTAGCGAAAGAACCATCTGAAAAATAGTTATTTCAATAATGGGCATAAGAGCTGATACGCTCTTATGCCCTTTCCTGACCTGAATAATTTCTTACACCAAAAATTGATGCTTCATTGTAATGAGGTAGGTTCTATTCAATTTTTAAATTGCATCTAACCTTTCTAAATTATAGAAAATCTCATTGTACTCAGGATGGGCGCACAGCCAAAGTTGCTTGAGATAGAAGTTCTGCATCGTGGGGTGAGCAATACTTTGCATTGTGTTCAAACAAGGCAAGCCAGGTTGAGGGAGAGATCACTGAAAATAAAGTTCCATCACGTTGAAATCTGTCGTTGAATTTGCATAATGCATCATCTAATCCCAGTACCATTGGTATGGCAAAAGCTTCCCAATTCCAATAAATTTCGATAAATTCAGCGCTATTGGAATCTTCACATTCTACAAGTTGTGTTTTTTTAGAATTGTGTTTAAAAAATCTTGGCATAATACAATCAATGTTGATATGAAATTAATCTAATTTATCATATAGCCCATTATAACTCCATAAAACTGATCAAAAAAGACACATGCAATAAAGTTCATTCTTCAGGAGGCCAACGCTTATTTTGCAGTTTACTAAAGACTCTGTAGCTGGTTTATATTTTTCTAATAGGCCTATTACTAAGGAATCCAGGGACTAGAGGAGAACCGGGTTTTAGAAGATGTTTGGTAGATTCAGAGCTTGAGTCAGGCCACAAGTAGTGAGGGCCATTGTCAATAAGCCCTCACCATAAACTAATGAGTACTTACCGTGGGCGGTGTATATTCCACCGTATCAATACCCTGTTGTTGTTTGTGCGAAAACATACCTTGTCCATGAGATCGCCGCCCTTTTGGCTTTTTAGGTTCAACGTTCTCAACATCCGGTTGAACTCCAATTTGCTCTAGGCGTGAAATATGACCTTCCTGCACAGCTAATAATTGATTGTATTGTTGTTGTGTATCACTTAATTTCCCCGTCAGCTCAGCAAGTTTTGTCTCAGCGTCACAGATTCGATTTGCAATATTATGGAAACCTTCCTTCCTGCCCGAAAGGAATTCATCCAATTGTTTCTGAAAATGAGCTCTCTTTTCTTCATCTTGAACCAGAGTACCTGCCATAGTTTCTACTGCTCCCTGAAGAGTTGTAGACACGAGAGTAGCCTGTTGAATTTGTTTGTCCATGGCATTTTTAACTGCCTGTAACTCGGCAATTTTATCGTTCAATTGCTGCTCATTTTTCTTGTAATCTTCTTTCACTTGATCGAGTAACTCCTGATTTTTAGCCAATAATTCCGTTTGCACTTCAACACTGCTTTTTAGTTTTTCAGCAGATTGCTCAAGGTCATTGCGAGTTTCGCGCAACAAACTCTGAGTTTTTACAAATAATTCCACCTGAGCGGTTAAAGAGGTGACTTCAGATTTTAAATCACTCACACTGTCAGCAAGTTTCGCATTCTCAACGATGAATTTTTCAATTTCGACTTTTAAAGAAACAACAATTTGTTCCAGAGCATTAATCGTAATTTGCAACAAATCTGCCAAACTGAATATGCCTTCTTTTAATTTTCTTGCAATATCTTCTGTGTGGACGTGATGATCATCGAGAATCATACCGCTGGCAGTGTAAGCCAGTCCATTCACTGCACCTATAACCATTAATACACCAACATGAGCGAATAGCCCAGCAGCTAAAACAGGGCCGGAAACAATAACTCCCCCAAGAATTTTTTGCCAAAGTGGTAACTCACCCCAATATTTGGAAGCCTGATTGATTATACTTGGATTGCTGGCCATGGTATCAATAATAGAACTTAGGGTCTGTTTTACTTTTAACAGGTCATTTTTAGCGGCAGTGATCTTTTGCAAGCTTTCAATTTCAATTTTTGGCGTTTCAAGACTTGTCAGATCGTCGAGGGTTTCAGGAAGATCTGTAGTAGGTTGCAGAGGATGTGATTCAGTAGGTTCCGGTTCAGAATTAATGGGTTTAGTGACTACTTTGCTGTCTTGTGCCTGAAGCTCTTTATCTTGATCACCCATGATTGCGCTCCTTACAATTAAAAACCATCCTTAGATGTCCATTTTTAATCAAAAATTACTAATAAGACAAGAGTTATCTAATATATTTTTAGATTTTAAATAAATAATAAGAGTAAAATTAAACAAAATCAGTGAAGTACCCAACATTTTGGGTACTTCTCTTAATCATTTATTTCTTAGTTGACTTGAGTCAGACGCTGCATCAGCCGATTGACTCAGAACCTTTGGTTGAGCAAACGAAGAGGCACTCATTCCAGCACTATCTGATCCCTTCCTTGAATAGGGACATAACGTTTTGAGTACCTCAGGAGCGTACTGGCCTAATACATCCTTATTCATGGCCTGAGGATCTCCTAACATATTTTGACCTATCATCATATTGATTTGATGTTTTCTTAAAAAATCAATTAAAGATTCTTTGCTGACTGTCGCAATCTGTTCAGGCAACATTTCTACACAAATGATGTGGGAGCTTCCTTTTTCTGCATTCTCAAATCCATGTCGTTGATACAAATCGAGAAAATATTGCTTCTCTATTAAATCTTCTCTAGGTCCATGAGAACTCACAATAAGCACACGACTGGAATCAAGCTGAATTTTATATCTGGAAATCCATTGATCAATGGTCTGATGTATTCCGCTTAATTGCAAACGTGTGGCACTACCAGCATATGTTTCATTGATTGATTCCATTTCCTTAAGATACTGAACGTGAATCAATTGAATCTCTGTCAAACTTTTAGCATTCATCAGGTGATCACTGTACAGTATTATTCTGTGAATTACCTCAGATTCAGGAGCAATGCGTTCGTGACTTACTTGTTTTAACTCCTTAAGCCTGTTCTTGATATTCTGTATGTCTTCTTCATGATGTATCTGAAATTGCTGATCATTAATAATGGACTGAACAATCAAATGCAACCAAACACTGCAATGAGAGATGGATTTAATTAAATTATACTGTAATTCAAGAGCAGGAGTTCGTTCGGACTCAATTTCATAAAGTCGGTTATTAAACTGTTTACTCCACAGAGATAAACGGCCATTAAGATAAATGATCACATGCTCAATGCCAGTTAAAGGCTCTTGCCTGGCATAACGGCTATGACTTTCAAGAAATTGATGTTTAATGAGTTCAGAAAGATCTGTAATGGATTGTTCAGATGATTTGGAATGGAAAAATCTTAAGCTGGGATTATAACTGGTGCGACTGGATTCTAAAAAGATACCCCCGTTCCTGAGTCGATCTGATACTGCTCTTCAAAAGCCTTCGGGCTGCGACGCGTGTCAACATATGCATTCCCCTATATTAATTAACAATAAAAAAAATACTGCAATTCATCATACAAGGTTCATGAAACGCATGTCAACAAATTGTCCATGATGATCATTATATCTCTTATCAAACGAATTCAATTCACGCTTAAGCAACAAAAAAGATAAACATGGGAAAATAATGTCTATTGTTATGAAAATTGATACAATCCGCAGATTATATTTTTAAACAAAGAAACAGTAGATGCTCTTGAAGACAGAGCACTGCTGAAACTCATTTCAAGATAGGAAGTTGCTTTTTATGACCTTTACCATTGGCCAACGCTGGATAAGTAATACTGAATCACAACTCGGTTTGGGAATTATCACTGAATTACAAGGCAGGAATGTAAGCATTAGCTTTCCCGCTGCAGAAGAAGACCGAATTTATGCTATAGACAACGCTCCTCTTAGCCGGATCATTTATAAGATTGGTGAGGAAATCAGCACTAATGATGGTAGAACATTACAAGTTACCGAACTTCATGATCTGAAAGGACTTATTATTTATACAGCACAGGACGCAGATGGAAATGAACATCAGATTAATGAACTGGCTCTAAATTGTTTTATCACATTGAGCACGCCCCAACAAAGGCTATTTAGTGGCTTGCTGGATAAACTTAACGCATTCAAATTAAGAATAGACACCCTAAATCATACCAGCCGATTGCAACAATCCAGGGTAAGAGGTCTCCTGGGATCCCGAACCAATCATCTGCCCCATCAAGTATTCATAGCCAGTGAAGTCGCGCAACGCTATGCGCCCCGCGTTCTGCTTGCAGACGAAGTGGGACTTGGTAAAACCATTGAAGCAGGCATGATTTTGCACTATCAACTGCACACTGGACGAGCCAGTCGGGTACTCATCATAGTACCAGACTCCCTTATCCACCAGTGGTTGGTTGAGATGATTCGACGATTTAATCTTTATTTCTCAATCTTTGATAAAAATCGTTTTGAATTAATGAATAATGATGAAGAAAATGAAGATTTAGACTGTTGTGATCCAAAGTCTGATAGTAATTTTTTTGAAATGGAACAACTGATTCTGTGCAGTCTGGATTTCCTCATGAGTAATGAAGAGGCACGAAAACAGGCCTTGGAAGCACAATGGGATCTTTTAATAGTAGATGAAGCACATCATTTGCTTTGGTCAGAAGAATCGCCAAGTCCAGAATACCAATTCATTGAACAATTATCCGCTAAAAGCAAAGGGTTGCTCTTACTGACTGCAACACCCGAACAAGTTGGTATTCAAAGCCACTTCGCTCGGCTTCGTCTTCTCGATCCATCCCGCTTTTATGATCTCAATCTGTTTAAACAAGAGGAAGAAGGCTACCAGAAAGTCAATTCTTTAGTTCAGAATTTAATCGCTTACAAAGAAAAGGAACAAACTGATGAACTCAATAGCAATTTAAAATCCCAATTAATAGAATATCTTGGTAACGATCTCAGTACGAGTATTAGCACTAACATCAGGAATTTATTAGACCGACATGGCACTGGGAGAGTCTTGTTTCGCAATACACGCGCGGCGATTAAAGGCTTTCCAGAACGAAATGTAAACAGTTATCCTCTACCCAATCCACCCCTTTATGCCGCATTGAATGCCATTGAAAACACCATTAATTTGTACCCGGAGACCCGATTGGGTAATGATATCTGGGTCTTGAGTGATCCCCGTGTTCAGTGGCTTGCTTCCAAAATTAATGAACTGCATCCTCAAAAAGTACTGGTTATTTGTGCCAAAGCAAAAACAGCCCTGGCTCTGGAACAGTATTTAAAAATAAATGCAGGAATACGCACTACAGCATTTCATGAGGGTTTAACCATCATTGAGCGCGATCGCGCAGCAGCTTATTTCGCTGAACAAGAACAAGGTGCTCAAACCTTGATTTGCTCTGAAATTGGCAGTGAAGGCAGAAACTTTCAATTTGCTCATCATCTTGTTCTGTTTGATTTGCCTCTGAATCCTGATTTACTGGAACAACGTATCGGGCGATTGGACCGCATCGGACAAAAAAATACCATTGAAATTCATGTTCCTTATCTGCTTAATACAGCTCAAGAAGTCCTGTTTCGTTGGTTTCATGAAGGGATCAATTTATTGAAACAAAGTTCCTCTGTAGGGTTCTCAATTTATGAGCAATTTCAAGACCAACTGATGCCAATTCTTCAAGCCAACAACATTCATTCAGATCCCGAACCTCTGAATCGACTTATTGATGAAACAAAAAAATACACTGAGCAAATAAATAAAATGGTTCATGAGGGTCGCGACCGCTTGTTGGAATTGAACTCATGCAATCCTGTTGTCGCTCAAGAGATTATTGCTGAGATAGAGGCTGAAGAAAGCAGTATCGAACTGGAAAACTATATGGCCAAGGTTTTTCATGAATTTGGTATCGATCATGAATATCATTCTGAGCTTGCCGAAATCCTGAGACCTACAGATCACATGAAAACAACTCACTTTCCAGGCTTAAAAGAGGATGGAGTTACGGTGACTTATTCCAGAAGCAAAGCCCTGATTAGAGAAGATATGGAGTTTTTGAGTTGGGAACACCCGATGGTTCATGAGTCTATGGAGATGATACTGAACTCAGAAATAGGGAATGCAACCCTGACCACCATATCGGTGAAAAGCATTGCCCCAGGAACCTTATTCCTGGAAACATTCTACACAATTAATTGTGCTGCACCCAAGCATCTTCAACTGGATAGATTCTTACCCTTTATCCCTATTCGAATTCTAATGGATCTGTCAGGAAAAAATCTAAGCAAAATATTAGACTTCAATCAACTTAATGCAATGTGTGAGCCAGTTAAACGCCATTTGGGTTACCCCATCATAAAACAAGTCACTGGAGATATTGAAATCATTTTAAAAAATTGTAATCGAATTGCCGAGCAACACATGTTGGATGTTATTGAACAAGCAAAAATCCGCATGATTCAATCCATAAGTGACGAAGTCAGTCGGCTTGAATCCTTACAAAAAATTAATCCCACTATCAGAAATGAAGAAATTGAATACTTTAAACAACAAATCGTTGAGTGCGAGCACTATATTAATTCAGCCGCATTAAATCTCCAGGCACTGAGGGTGGTAATAAATAAATAAGCGAATCACTCATATCGTACTAACATTCGTTCCAGCTCCTTTAGTGAAGAAACCTCGAAATGAGGAGTTATTCCTTCTGGAGCTGCTTTGTTCTGAGTATTAAGCCAACAGGTATGAAGTCCGGCATTTAACCCTCCAAGAATATCTGAATCTGGATTATCTCCCACCATCAATACCTGGTCTCGAGAGGGGTTACCCATTCTGTAAAGTGTATGCTCAAAAATTTGGGGATGAGGCTTTGCGTGCCCCACTTCTTCTGAAATCACTATCAATTCAAAGTGATCTTTAAAACCGGTTCGGTCTAAACGAGCTTGTTGTAATTCTGTAAATCCATTGGTTATGATGCCTAATTGATACTGGCCTTTAACCGCATTCAACAAACTTACAGCACCGTCAAGAGGGGTACAAATTTCAGCCATTACAGCCATATAAGTACTGTTTAAATGCTGAGCACTAACCTCCAATTTATCCGCCCAAGGTGCAAAACGTCTATGTTGCAGTTGTTGGGCATTAATGGCGCCATTTTGATAATCTACCCATAATGGTTTATTAATCCGCTCATATTCCTCATAATCCTGCCGAGTAAAGGTCATACCAAACCCTGAAAACATGAGTCCTAATCCTCTAAATGCATCAAAATGAAACAAGGTTTCATCTGCATCAAATAATATCCAGGAATAATCGCCCAATCTCTTCTCCTCCAGAATGTTTTTATGATCCATGATATGTATGTAACTACTGCTAAATGAATAAAAATAAAACGAATTATAGGGTGAAGTTCATAAAATAGATACAACTTACAACTAACATGTTAAAATAATACGCACCAAGACCATTAATAGTATTAAAATGCACATAACCTACCATACATCAGATGGTTATTCCTACCATATTGGTATCCAAAAAGATTGGAACGAAGCGACTTTTTATTATCCTGCTGTAACGATTTCAACAGATCAGAAGAATATCCAACTTTATCCTGCTGTACCTGACTACGACCATATAGACAGCTTACTTAAGCTGGGCTTGTTCAAACCTAAAACACCCGAACAAAGTCACGCGTTATTCAAACATAATCTGAAGCAGTATACTCACTCTAAAGAAGCAAAAAGATTAATAGAAACAAATCCCAACTTGGTCCCACGTCTTGATCAAATGGCCAAAGAAATTGCCTACATGAGTGACAACGGTATCGCGTTTAAATAAACTTCTTTTAATTTTTGTGTATTCAGTGATGCCATATAGCGCTTCAATCTGTAGCTACAGGATTAACACCGATATTAGGATTGACCCCACAATCATCAAGAATCTTTAATAAATTATTGCCCTTACGGGTCAAACGTTTGATGCAATATTCATCCAGATAACTCTTTAGAACATAGTAATAGTCTGGCAAGGTTAATATATTCAGTATTTTCTCAGCCCTGTCCAAATGCTGCTTGTTTTTATGATCGCAGGCTTGAAAAAGAACGCCTCCTAACATGGCAGCAATGCTCGCCTTTCGCTCCGGGCTGGCTATATAAAAGCGTTGGATGCATTCATCCAGGGCTCGGTCTTTATCCCACTCAACCCATTCATCATATAAAAACATCGATATTTCAGGGTTAAATGCTTCTGCTGTCCTCAATTCCTGCATTGCATAAGCCACAGGCACTACCGCCTGGACGTTGGCCCAGGAGCAATTACCGCTTATTTGAGCACTGACCGGCATCTGAGCTATAGGCAATAAACCCAGTTGTTGATTAATTACATGATGAAAATAACGTCTGTTTTGTTTTTTATATAAAAAATCCTGAATAAAATGAACGGTAAATGCCTCTGGTCTTGTTATTCTGTAAATATTGACGCTTCCCTCTTTTAGACTGTTTTCGCCTCTGTCTATCTTGGCCCACCATTGGTGAAAACGCACAAAACAAAGCGCATGCCCTCTGCTTGCTGCGGGAAGAATTAACATGGGTGATTTTAATAATTCATTGATTCGCTTCAAATGCGCATCAGTGAGTCTGGGTTGATGTTGAAACTGCAACAGTTCTCCTGCATCACTAAAAGCATCCATAATCTTGTGAATAGAGGAAAAATGATCGCGTAAGTGCCGCGTAGAATAACTGCTAATAAATCGACGTAACGAATCTTTCACCACCGCCACAGTAAATTCAAGAATAAACCCCTCATAATCCAGCTCTATGAATTCACCTTTGGCATTAACAATGTCAACATCGCCCTGTAATTCAAATCGATGCCCCAGTAATTTGGCATGAATAAAATCAAGAGCAAAATCCAGTTTGGCACCATGGTGGTATAACAATTGTTTTAAGGGATCCTGCCCCCGAAGCACGGGATAAACCAATACTGAAAGGCCATTTCGAGTATAAGCATTCGGATCGGCACCATAGTGTAATAACAATCGAGCCATTTCCAGATCATTATTATCTATGGCCCAATGCAAAGGGGTACGACCAGTGACATCGGGCTTGTTGACATCCACTTTTCGAGCGATTAACTGCTCAGCAATTTTGGTTTGACGGGTAATGGCACATTCTATCAATGGGGTAAACCCGTACTCATCAATATCATCCAAAGATTCGCCTTCCCGAAGATACGCTTCAAACTCAGGCATACGATGACTGATTATATCGTTCGCAATAGTCATTTAGGGCCCCCGTGGGGTTGGAGCGGTTGTGAATTTAGGCATATTACCCAAACGCAATTGTTTTTCTTGCTCCTGTTCTCTTTTTTCATTATCAAATTCACGACGAGCCTCGGTATTTAAAGGCGGCTCAGGGTTGAGATTAGGATCAATACCATCAAATCGCTGACTATCCAATACTGGATGTTGCAAAATACTGTTCTGTAATTCACCCTCAGGGCCGGGCTGAGGTTCAACATCAGAATGTTCGCGAGCTTTAACCGGGGCAATTTGCCGCTCACCCTGCTGTTCAGCAAGTCGTCTTTTTCGCTCCATAGCCTTGGTTTCTGCTACCAAAAAAGAGCCATCTCCGCCCGCTTTGGGTAAGCGTCTGGGTAACTCGGCTTTCTTTTTAAGGAGAACATAAACAGCCCCAGAGCCACCATCTTTAGGCTTTGCGCTGTGAAACGCCATCACTTCGTTAATCTGGGGTAACCAACGATTGATCAGATTTTTTAATAACGGAGGAGCCTTTTTAGGACTGTCAGTACCATGTATTATAAGAACACAATGTTTGCGATTTTGTAGCTGAGTCCGAATAAATTGTGTTAAAGCTTCGCGGGCGGCTTCTGTTTTTAACCCACGCAAATCAAGTTGTGCCTCCCAATGCATTGTTCCATTTTTTAACTCGCGGACACGTTGCTCAGAAACACCGGATGTTACATAAGATAAAATGGTATCTGAAAAAACTGCGTCTTCGATATCATCAGATAAATAATATTCATCAGCCATTTTTTTTCAAAATCTAAATAGTTATGATCAAAGTATAACTTAGGTTAGAAAAAGTAGTGCTTTTTTTCTCTCATTGTATTCAAGATAATTGCCCTGTTGGCATTTATACCATAATTTTCAATACGCTCTAATGATTTATCGGATCAACCTGTGCTGCTTCAATCAATCCCAAAAAATCATCACCCCGAACTCAATAGAGGGTCTCCAGATTCAGGCAAAGCACAACCCTAAGAAGAGCCCTTATTAAATTCGGGATGAGGTATCCCGGCATTACTGAGCTGTTATATGAGCTCAGCCTAAATACCTACACATATTCTCTTTGCAGAATTTCTGCAATTTGCACTGCATTGGTTGCTGCACCTTTTCGAATATTATCCGCAACCACCCATAAATTTAATCCGCAGGGGTGGGATATATCTTGCCGTATACGGCCAACAAAGACCTCATCATGACCCACAGCATTTTTTATCACTGTTGGGTAACTGACTTTAGCTGGGTTATCAACAACTTTAATTCCGGGGGCTTTGGAAAGAAGGGTACGCGCCTGATCAGCAGTCATTGGTTTTTTTAACTCCACATGAATTGCTTCAGAATGTCCGTACAATACGGGAACCCTGACCGCGGTAGGATTGACCATAATACTCTCATCTTCCAGTATCTTGCGGGTTTCCCAAACCATTTTCATTTCTTCGCGGGTATACCCATTATCTTCAAACTGATCGATATGAGGAAGAGCATTAAATGCAATCTGCTCAGAATAAACAGAACATTTTGCAGGTCGGCCATTTAAAAGATCACCTACCTGCGCAACCAGTTCTGAAATAGCTTTCTTTCCAGTACCCGATACGGATTGATAAGTTGCTACATTAATTCGGGTAATCCCCGCCTCATCATATAAAGGTTTCAGGGCAACAACCATCTGAATGGTAGAACAATTGGGGTTAGCAATAATGCCTCTCTTGGTGTACTCAGCAATACGATGAGCATTCACTTCAGGAACTACCAGCGGAATATCCTCTTCATAACGAAAGCAAGATGTGTTATCAACAACGATACAACCGGCCGCAACCGCCTTGGGAGCATACTCTTTAGAAACAGAGCCTCCTGCAGAAAAAAGGGCGATATCCGCTTTACTAAAATCAAATTCGGCTAAATCAAGCACGTCCAATTGCTGATTTTTAAAAGTAACCGTTTTACCAACTGAGCGAGAACTGGCCAAAGGATAAAGAGTCTTTATTGGAAATTTTCTTTCTTCCAATACGGTTAAAAAAGTTTCTCCCACAGCACCTGTGGCGCCTACTATGGCTATATTTAATTGTCTGCTCATTATTATTGCCTCTTTATTTCATGAACTGTTGTAAAAATAAATTCTCTGTTGCTGGTACTCAAACTGAGCGCTTTAACTTAGGTACATTGAGCTTTATGTCGTAAATAATGATCCATCAGCACTAATGCCATCATGGCCTCAGCGATCGGCACTGCTCTTATACCCACACAAGGATCATGCCTGCCTTTTGTTACAACACTAACTTCCTCACCCAATAAATTAACCGTCTTGCCAGGGGTAGTAATACTGGAGGTTGGCTTTAACGCCATACTGACCTCAAGGATCTGCCCCGTAGAAATCCCTCCCAAAATCCCACCGGCATGGTTACTCAAAAATCCTTGTTGCGACATTTGATCCCGATGTGCACTCCCCAGCTGTTCTACTGCTGCAAAACCGGCACCAATTTCCACACCTTTGACTGCATTTATCGACATCATGGCATAAGCCAAAGTTGCATCCAACTTGTCAAAAACAGGATCTCCAAGGCCAACTGGAACTCCTCTGGCGATTACATTGACTCGCGCGCCAACAGAATCCCCCTGCCGGCGCAGTTTCTCAATATACTCCGACAGTTCTTGAATTTGCCGATTATTAGGACAGAAAAAAGGATTGTTGTTGATTTCAGTTTCATCTTCAAAAGACAAAACCAAATCACCCATTTGTTGCAGATAGCCTACAATCTCCAAATTTAAAGTCCGGTGTAAATACAATCGGGCAATAGCGCCAGCTGCAACCCGGGCCGCAGTTTCCCGAGCAGAAGAACGACCTCCACCACGATAGTCGCGATGACCGTATTTATGCTGATAGGTATAATCCGCGTGACCTGGACGAAATAAATCTTTTATCTCATCATAATCACTCGAACGCTGATCCGTGTTTTGAATCAGCAAAGCAATGGGAACACCTGTGGTTATCCCTTCAAATACCCCGGAAAGAATCTGTACCTTATCGTCTTCACGTCGTTGTGTCGTGTATTTGGATTGACCCGGTTTGCGCTTATCCAAAAAAGGTTGAATATCCTCTTCAGTAAGTGGCATGCCTGGAGGACAACCATCAACAACACAACCGATAGCAGGTCCATGACTCTCGCCAAAGGTTGTCACTGAAAATAATGTACCAAAAGTATTACCAGACATGCGGTACTCACTTAGTTAAAAAATTCATCCAACTGCTGTTTTGTTAGTAAAAATACTCCCTGACCACCATGACTCATTTCAAGCCAGGTGAATGGGACTTCAGGATAGACTTCGCACAGTAACTCTTCGCTATTCCCAACTTCGACGACCAGTATTCCATGATCACTTAAATAAGCATGGGCGCTTTTGAGAATTTTTTCAACAATGGCCAGGCCATTATTACTGGTTTCCAAAGCCAATACGGGTTCATGTCGGTATTCATCGGGTAAAGTCTGCATTTCTTCCTTACCCACATAAGGAGGATTGCTTACAATCAAATCGTATTGAATTTCAGGAACCCTGGCAAAGCAATCAGACTCTATCAAAGTCAATTGATCTTCCACTTCAAGCCGTTCACGATTGATAGTAGCGACAGCAAGCGCCTCCGAGGAAATATCGACTGCATCGACCAGAGCATCAGGAAAGGCATAACAACAAGCGATTGCAATACAGCCACTGCCAGTGCATAAATCCAGAATGTGATGAACTTCATCTGCCTCTATCCAGGGCGAAAACTGGTTATTAATCAATTCAGCTATAGGCGAGCGCGGAATAAGAACTCGCTCATCGACATAAAAGGGCATATCACAAAAATAGGCTTCCTTAATCAGGTAAGGCACAGGAACTCGTTGATTAATACGCTTATCCAGCTGTTGGCACAAGTGTTTTTTCTCAGTAGTTGTTAATCGTGCATTAAGCAAGATGGGATCACTATCGTAAGGCAGTGACAAACTTCTTAAAATGAGAGATCGCATATCATCCCAGGCGTTATCAGTTCCATGGCCATAATACAAGTTCGCGTCAATGGCACATGACAGACTAAAACGTAAAAAATCAAGAATACTGACCAACTCTTGTGTTTCTTTTATGATGTAACTACTCATTAGTGCTTCGTTCCTTAACATTCTATAACGATAGAAAAGGAACAAATTGTACTCTATGTTGGAATATATGTCATAACCTAAGTTATACTTTGTTTATAATCAACAATCTCCTGCAAAAATATGGCTGATGATTTAATGTCCGAAGAGGACAAGGCCCTGTTTCGTGAACACATGCGTTCCGTTAAGCCATTAAATGAAAAAACAAAGAGGGTGAGTAATCCACCATCCATGCCTGCACCTCGTTTGAATAAGAAAAAAACGGCTACACAACCCGAGAACAGCACTTATCATTTATCGGACTTCATCAGTGAGACTGTTCAATCCCATTCTGTTTTATCCTATGCTCATCCCAGCATCACAGGATCACGATTACGCAGCTTAAAAAATGGTTTAATTCCCTGGGAAGCCCGACTGGATTTACATGGCTTAAAAACAGAAACAGCCCGAGAGGCGCTTTGCCGGTTCATTCAAGCACAAGCACAACAAAACAAACGTTGTCTATTAATTATTCATGGCAAGGGAGGTCACCTGGGCGCTCCTCCTGTCATTAAAAATTTAATTAATCGATGGTTGCCCCAGTTTCATGAAGTACTCGCTTTTCATAGTGCATTGGCTAAAGACGGTGGTCATGGGGCCGTTTATGTTTTATTAAAAAAAAATAAACAGGAAGATTACTGTTCTAAAAGCCTACATGACTTGCGTTAAACAACTAATCTGAGGATAATTCGCCAATTATAAAAATATTTTGGGTACGTTATGGAACATCTAGGACAGTTTATTGCAAATCACTGGCAGCTTTGGTTAGCCCTTATTGCTATATTGTTTTTAATATTAATCAATGAATTTATATCACAAAAAAAGAAAGCAAAAGAACTCACTCCTCAATCTGCAGTGGATCTGATCAACAATGAAAATGCAGTAGTATTTGATTTGCGCGATAAAGAATCGTTTAAAAACGGACATATTATCGATTCAATCAATTGTACATCGGACGATTTTGAACAACAAAAAATGAATAAATACAAAAACAAGAAAATAATTCTGGTTTGCGCACGTGGCTTGCAATCTCCCTCGGTGGCTGCCAAAATCAGCACCCAGGGTTACCAGCCTATGGTTCTTGGTGGTGGCATACTTTCTTGGCAAAACGCTGATCTTCCTTTAGTCAAAGGCAAAGGTTAAGCCCATGTCCGAAGTGATTATGTACAGTACAGCTTATTGCCCCTACTGTATCAAAGCCAAAGAGCTATTAAACCAAAAAAACATCAGCTTCACTGAGATTCGAGTGGATACACATCCGGAATTACGGGAAGAAATGATAATTAAAAGCGGCAGACGTACGGTACCGCAAATTTTCATTAATGGCCAAGCTGTTGGTGGCTGCGATGATTTATATGCCCTGGAAGCTCAGGGAACATTGAACCAACTTTTAAAAGGATAGGAATATCATGACTGAACAACCCAATAATCCACAAAACAATGACGAAGCTCAATTCATGATTCAGAGAATCTATGTTAAAGACTTATCCTATGAAACCCCCAATACACCAGCTGTATTCCAACAACAATGGGAACCAGAACTCAATTTAGATCTCAACACCTCCAATACTCGATTGGATAATGGCATTTATGAAGTCGTTTTAACCGTAACTGCAACCGTTGTTAACCAGAAAGCCACCGCATTTCTTGTTGAAGTGAAACAAGCCGGCATATTCACTATTCAAGGCGCTGTAGATAATCAGTTGGATCATTTATTAAATAGCTTCTGCCCAAGCATCTTGTTCCCTTATGCCAGAGAAGCCATTACTTCTCAAGTGATTCGTGGAAGTTTCCCTCAACTCGTTTTAGCACCCATTAACTTCGATGCTCTGTACATGCAACAACTTGCAGAAAAACAAAAAGAAGGCGGTGTTAAAGAAGCAATGTCGCACTAAGCAATGAAGACAAAAACCATTGCCATGCTCGGTGCCGGTTCATGGGGCACCGCAGTAGCAATACATTTAGCCAAAACCGGACATCGCGTTCTGCTGTGGGGTCATAACCCACAGCATGTGGCTCTTATGGAATCGCAACGCGCCAATCCTGATTATCTTCCCGGCATCACCTTTCCTGACCTACTGATTCCAACGGTCAATTTACACCAATGCCTTCATGAAGCGGACTACGTTATTATCGCGGTTCCCTCACATGCTTTTGCAGAACTTCTAAACAAAATTGATCATGTGCCACAAGGCCTAACCTGGTTAACCAAAGGAGTTGATCCCTTAAGCCATAGCTTATTAAGTGATTTGGTTGCTCATCGTTTTGGCTCTGATTATCCTGTTGCCGTAGTTTCTGGCCCTTCTTTTGCTAAAGAAGTAGCAAGGTTCTTACCAACAGTACTCACTTTGGCATGTAATAACACAGACTATCAAAAAAAGATTCATAAATTATTCCATCATGACAATATTCGTGTATATTTAAGTGAAGATTTGATAGGTGTACAGTTATGTGGTGCTGTTAAAAATGTTTTAGCTATTGCCTGTGGCATTAGTGATGGCTTGGGTTACGGTTCCAATGCCAAAGCCGCACTAATTACCCGAGGTTTGGCTGAAATGAGTCGTTTAGGTCTGAGTCTGGGAGCAAAACAGGATACTTTTATAGGTTTGGCTGGTGTGGGAGACCTGGTATTAACCTGTACTGACGATCAATCCAGAAATCGACGTTTTGGATTATTATTGGGAAATAATGTTGCCATTGACGAAGCCGAAAAACAAATAGGACAGGTGGTTGAGGGTAAAAATAATGCTGCGCAGATTTGTGCCATAGCTCAAAATCATCAAATTGAAATGCCTATTTGTGAACAAATAAACGACCTGTTACAAAATAAAATAGATGCACAACAAGCTGTAGTTAATTTAATGAGCCGTCCAGCTAAGGAAGAATAATTGATCAGATGATCAATTGGGGCATGATTCAGAGGTGTTTTACATGAAGAATCTAATCACTGAAAATTACGTTATATGGCTCAACAGATACAAAAATGCCAACGCACAAAATTCCAAAGGTAAATTGGCATCAGAATTAATTATCCGTATTAAAAATGCAGATACTCTTGATCATTTAATCTCATTGTTTTCCGATTTCCCCATCCCTGCTCCCGATGAATCAGGACACGTCCATGGTCCAGTGAATTTCCATGAACAAATTGCAGGCTGGAAAAAACATCTTGAATCCATTCAATCAGCGCTACCAGCATCACGATCTCTTTTAGAAAAAATGCTCACGGAACTTAAGAGACACTCTACCCAGAGCAATGTTGCTGAACTGAATACCGAGATGGATGCGAGGGAAACAATGCATGCTAGTGACAGCACACAAAAAAGCGCCTCGTTAATTCGGTATCTTCTGGAACTAATCAATCTGCCTAAAGCGGCATTGCATATTCGAATGTTCAGCCTGTTAGAAAAAACGAGGCACCCTGATTTTTCCCGTTTAGTCGCTTTTCTTGCAGATTTAGACGAAGCACCGTACCCCACGAATCCAAGAAAAGGTGAATTTGCCGCGGTTTTACCACGCAGTGGCGATCATCAATGTTGTCTGCATATGCTCAACAATCTTGTGGCATTAAAGAACAGTTCGGATCCACTGTGTGATCTCGGAAATGGCTTGCTGCAGCACTCTCTAATTATTGATGAGGATTTATCTTTCGAAGAAATCAGTCTGGATGTTGAAATCCCCTCTCAGCCAGATCAAGGCTGGTGCAGGCTTATGTAATCGAGCATCCTCCTGATTACGCTTTTGCATCCTGACTCTCAATCATGCCAGGGAATGTTAATTCCGAGTGCAATGATTGACTTCAAATAAGAAGGATACTCTGCCCTTCCAATTAGCCTTAAGTTGTTCTTGACGAAATGCTAAATCTTTAATTCCAAATGTTATCGAAATCTCGCTAAAATGTCCTTCTCCCTCAGGGAGAAGGTGCCAACGGCGGATGAGGGAATCAAACATCATTAATTAAATACTTATAGATAACATCCATTACTCAATTAAATTGTTGCTGTACTTTATTATTCCCAAACCTTAAAATTTCATAGCCTGAATTATTAAGATAGTTAGTCCTTCTATTATCGTATTCATTTTGCCTGCACTCATTCTGCTGACCACCATCTATTTCAATAATTAATTTTTTTTCGATACAAACGAAATCTACAATATAGGTACCAATAGGGCATTATCTTCTGAATTTAAATCCTTGAAATCGTTGTGATCCAGGTGAGTTCCACATTTTAATTTCCATGCAGGTGCTGTTTTTGCGTAGGCTTTTTGCATTATCAATTAATCCCATGCATTTAATTCTTTTTTGGTTGGACTAAGTATTTTAATAGATAATTTTAATCGTTTTAAGATCCCCTCATCCGCCGTTGGCACCTTCTCCCAGAGGGAGAAGGACATTTTATCGAGATTTCGATAACATTTGGATTTATAAATTTGGCATTTCGTCAAGAAAAACTTAAGGCTAATTGGAAGACTCTGCCCGCGCAGGATATCCTTCATTGCGTTAAGGATGCTGACAATCACAAGGAAATCAAGAAGTTACCTCGCGTCAACCAGTTCTATATTCTCGAGCTTTAACTGTTCACCTAAAAAGATTTCACCCACTTTCTGAAATCGGCTCACTGAGTCCGTCACTAAATAATGTACTCTGGATGCCGCCACAGGATCTTCATTAAGCAAATTCTGATTGCTCAATAAACTGTGTAGTGAACGTGCTGTTGCCTGAGCTGAATCAACTAAAGTTACATTATCAGGCAGCAAGCTGGAGAGTAAGGGCCTAAACACGGGAAAATGCGTACAGCCCAATAATACAGCATCCTCATCAGTCACTTTATCCAAATAATGCTTTAAGGCTTCCCTGGCTACCGCATTATCAACCATGCCTTCTTCAGCCAATGCAACCAATACACTGCAAGCGCGCGTGTTGATGACCGCTTGCGGCAATTTTTTTGCTATAAGCTCTTGATACGCTTTAGACGCTATAGTCGTTTCTGTAGCAAGAACCAGGATACGTTGGTTTCGAGTCGCTTCCACAGCCGCTGATGCACCTGGAGCAACCACACCAAGAACAGGTATGTCCGTCAACATGCTTTGCAAATGGGGTAACGCTGCGGTAGTTGCCGTGTTACAAGCAATAACTAATGCCTTAATACGCCGCTCTACCAACAGTTTCGCCATTTGCATGGCGTATTGCTTTACCGTATCAGGACTTTTTGTCCCATAGGGTAAACGGGCAGTATCCCCCAAATAAACGAATGACTCTTGCGGTAAACTGGCTCGTAACGCTTTTAATACGGTCAATCCCCCCATACCCGAATCAAATACACCAATAGCCAATTGTTTAGAGTTCAATTCAATACTCCTTTTTTATTATTCTATAAGACACTATGAATTTTTTAGGCCAGTATCTCTTTTCTCCTCAGGGCCCTCCGCATTTCTTGTAGTTCTGGCATCTCTCAGGAACACACTGAGTCCATCTTTAATTGATTTTGTAGCTTTAGCAGCCTGTGAGTCGACTTTTGGACGCTCTTTCTCACTGCTCTTTTTATCCGCGCTCATTTGTTTAACTGCGTCTACAGTCTGTTCAACTGAATCCTTGACTAGAGAATTTTTAAAAAGTTGATATAAGGAATTGTTGTGAAAACCAGTGCTAATACCCAGAAAAGAACCTTTTTCCTGAGCAGGATCGAACTGGTTTTCACCGAAACGATCCAGCTTGATTGCGTCAGCATTAATCTTCATGTGAGGATTTTTTTCGCCTAGAATAATCAGAGCAGTCCATAAATAACGCATTTGCTCTTCATTATCACCGTACAATCTTAATGGTTTTTCTTTAGTAGGGGGTGAATCCAGATTAGCAATGGCATCAGCAGCAAGAGCCAGGGAAAATTCCATTTTCGCTTTGATAAGCCGAAAATCTTCAGCTGAACCTTTGGCAGGAACAGGCAGGGTTTGTCTTGGAAATTCCTGTATCTCAAACTTGCCGCCAGAGGATCTGGTTACTTTATCCCCTTTTAGGGTCATGGTACCAGGTGGAGATAAATCTACGGTATACCGGCCAACGACTTCATAATCTTTACTTACCTTATCTTGTTTATATGCAGTTTGAACATAGTCAACAACAGCAATTTTTCCTTCAGGGATAGACTGTCCTAACTCAAGTTTTCGTCCCCCTGCAGTATCACTTGGTGTTTCAAGTCCATTTTTATGTTTTTGTGATGAATAAGTTAAACCCTCAACGTGATCACGAGACTCTATCCTGCGAGTGATATAGTCCGCATGGAACATATAGCTTTTTTTATGATCAGCGGCCTCATCTAGTGCTTGCAGAATCCCATCATCACCGGATAATTTTTGCTGAATTGTTTCATAAAATTGTAAATTCGATTTAATGGCGTCCAGTTCTTCTCTGAGTTGTTGAAACACTCTTAATATACGCTTATCCAGCTCCTCCGACAGCATATTTCCAGGATTCTCATTCTGGCTTAAAATCGCTTCAATTGCTTTTTGATCTCGTCTTAATTGCTCCACAATAAGATCGCAATCATTAGAAAGCTGCTGGTATTGACCTTTCATTTGTTTAGCACTTAATTGTGCTTCACCCCTGAACGATGGATTGTATAAATGATGTGGTTTTATGCCTTCAATGAATTTAAAATGTTCCCTGGATTTGTTTAATGCACCCAGATGCTGGTTAATTGATGTTGCAATCTTTTTCAAATCAGTTACCGCATCGATGACAACAAAGGGATCAGCATCATTCAAATTATTTTTTAATACAGCATTTTTTAATTGATAAAAAATACTGCTGGATAATTGAGTGTATAACTGGGCTTGCAGATCTGAATTTCCTCTTGGAACAACACGTTCAATAAATTCATTATACGTCCGGGATCCATTAAATTGTTTGACAATTTCTTTTGGGTCAATTGGTGCATTTTTATTAAGTGTTAATAAAATGCCAAGCAACTGTTTTTCCAGTGATTTATTACTTTTATCCTCAGGAGAAATTAAAGCATATGCTCTGAGCAATTCTTGATTGTGCTGATTTTGAGCTTTAATTTGATCTCTTATTGCAGAGGGCTCTTTGAAAGCCGAGCCGTCGTTACTCAAGCCAAAAGCCTGATAAAAACGTCCTGCATTGACGTCAGCTCCACAGTGTACTTTAATGTTATCAATTATGCCCTTGTATAGAGCTGGATTATTAAAATCTTGCCCATTATTTCTAGCCGTTGCCGCATCCAAATCCCTATTTAAGGCATCGACTTGCACAGCGCTTAACTTAATGGTAGGTTGAAAAGCAGACAAAATGCGTGCTACAGCTGGATTGTGGATGAGCTGAAAAACCGCTAGAGATTTATTTTCTTCAGCAAGTTCGGCAAGACCCGCGACACCCGTTCCCAAATGAACAGCCAATTGCTCCACATCTAATGCTGTTAGAACCTGATAGAGCGGAGGAGTTTTTTTAAGCAATGCTTGTTGTTTTGCTACAGGCAACTCGTTAAATACCCTAATCAATTGAGGATGTGGTGCTACCCCCAATTGCGGCACTTTTTTTATTTCATCCTCAAATAAAAAAGATCGAGCAGATTGTTTTATATCTTTAAGATTCGTGTCTACAATCCAGTCAACAGGAGTTACCCCTGCATCAACGAATACCTTCTGGCATTGTTTCAAACCGACAGCTTCATTCAGAGCCTTTAATTTTTGAAGATCCAGCCTGGGAATAAACTGCTTCAACATGGCATTCTTGATGACACCGAGATTATCTTTAACTGCCAAATCAATATAATCATGTTGGCCAAATGTCTCTTTTAATTTTGCCTTGAACTCTTCCTCGGTATTTGTTTTAAGAAGAGGCAATAAATCAATTTCTAACTGGGCTACAGCGACCTTAAGATAGCTTACTCCGAGAACGCTTTTAGCCCAATCCATATCTTCTATAGTTAATTTATTCTTAATTGGTTGAGGTATGCTTTCTAAAAAAGCATTATTGTTTTTTTTCAAATTTTCAACTTGCCTCAAAATATCATTCGATGAGAGATCCGCCACATATTGTTGAAATTCAGTCTTTCCAGCTGCATGATCCAGCACCTGCAAACGATTTTGAAGAGCATTTTGAATTGGCTCGCTCAAAGGATATGATAAAGTAGCATTGGCAGATTGAGGATAATTCAAGTTTTTTGCAGCATTATCAACAGAAGCTTTATCCCGTGCAGTGAGCAACAGTTCTATGTGATTACGATCTTTGGATTGCGCAATCAAGCGTAATAATAAAAGATCTCGCGCGTGATGGCGTATCTCACGAATGGCATCTGCGGTTAAAATATTATCGGATTTATTTCGTGCTGGTGGAACCGGGGCAGGAGGTTGTGCAGCGGCAGCAGGTTCATTTTTTTTCCAACCATGAACTTGATTTTCGACTCCGAATTTTCCCAATACGGGTTTAGATGCCAGATATGCCCGGCATTCCTCTTCATTATGGGTGAGAATACCAATCAGAACATCATCATCAACATCCTTTAAGCCTAAAGTGACACGTTGCTGAGCAGCCATTTGGCGAATTACCTCTACGCCCGGAGGTCCCACAAGGGTTAATAAATTATCATTATCCTCGTAAAATTTATGACCATCAGCTTCTTTTAAACCTGGAAAATGCTCCCAAAATCCTTTGTTAATGATAATTGCGAGCCTTATTGACTTCAGATCCGCAGGATCAGCTTTTAAAAGATCATCTAATGCTCTGTTGCGAACAGCAGAATCTATCCCGGCCAGTGCCTCATTATTGGTAATTGCATTGCTGATCGCACCATTCTTCGCCATAAACTTACTCCGTAGACTGATATGTCTTTATTTTAAGCTTATTTTATTAATTTAACCTTAAATTTATTATCATTTTGCTCAAGGTGCTTGAATAGATCCAAACTTAAGCTAATTTTATAAATAGAAGTATAGCAAGTTTAAGGGCAAATAAATGAGAATAAAAATAATACTGGCTGGAATGATTCTGGTTCATGTTGCTCATGCTCAAGGATGCATTCAAGGTGGGCAGCCCTCTCAACCACGCTATGTTTGTTTTGATGGCAGAACTCTGGAGCCCACGGAAAGCGGACTTGTCTGGAACGCAAAACGAGGCTGTTTTATCAGTTCAGTGCCCTGTTGCGCGTATAATGCAACTCATTATGCCTTTTATCCGAATCCGGCGAAGATTGGATCGGCTTACGCCCGATGCCGTCATGATTACCCCTTCCATCTTGGTGAAATGCAGACGCATTAGACCAATAAAAAGCGAAAGTTCTTCTGGATTTCATTTAAATCAAATTGATTTAAATAAAGCGAAAAGCTCATCCAGGCGCTTAACGCGGCTAAATCCTGAAAAGGTGGCGGCAAATAAACAGGGGCCGTTAAAATTCCTCGTTCTTTTAATTCACCTAATAAAGGTAAATCATCGAGAATCAATTTACCGGTAAACAACAAGGGAATGGAGTCCACTCTCTTTTGACTGATCGCAAAGCGAATGTAGTTATAAATCAGGACAAAACCCTTGGCATAGGATAAATCTTTAGTAAAGGGACCACCGGTTGGTGTACTGCCTCTAAAAATCCGTACAGTCTGGTTATAACTGTCTTCTTCTGTCAATCCACACTCTATAAAGTAGCGGTAGATATCCAGAAAATCAGCGCCTTTGGTTACCTTATCCAACGCAATCACCCTGTTGGTAATCTTCAACATACGTCCAGGATAAGAGGAAAAAGTAACAACTTCAGTGATTACGGCCAAGCCTTCCTGAATCACACTGCTTGACGGAGAACCTTTGGACAGGAAAAAGCAATTAGGCTGCATTGCACCATTCAATGTAGTGCCCACATGAACCCAACCTTCATGCACTTCCAAATAACGCAAATCACGATCACTAAACATTGCCTGCTGACTTAGTTTAATGCTGTCAGCACCAGCTGAGGCATCAGCAACCATATCATCACTGACCATAACCGTTACTTTTCCTGGGTGTTTAGAAAAGAAATGTCCTAGTCGTGCCTGCAGCATTTCCTGGGCCTGTTGCGGTGTATGACGTTTTACATCCGCTTCAGATTGCAGTTGAACATCAAGATTGGTTAACACATCAAACAGCAATGTACCCATTTGGGACATGCGGGGACCGCCTGCATAAAAAACGTCATCAGGACTGCCATACAATTCCATGGCCAATTCACTAAATGACGAAGTTCCCCGGGCTGCCAACATTTGTGTGGCTCGGCTGTATTCTTCACACTGGCGCCTGATTAACCGGGTCAAGGAGGAGTACTGACCCAACTGATTCTGAGCATCACGCAGAATCAGTCGAAACTCTTCCTGTTTTTCGCGCACATCAAAAGGCAAGGGTTTATTATCATAATAGGCTTTATCAACACTCGGTAATTTATTTCCCTTGGCTTTAAAAAATTCTTTTTTTACCGAGTCATCCCATTTAATACTATCAAGAATCCTGATTTTGCGTTGCGCTTCCACAATGCGCTTGGATAACTCCTGTACAATATGCAACTCCCCTGATTCTGATGGTGTCATAGTCAACCCTTATGAATTAATAATGTCTTCCCCTGGCGGCGCAATACTGACTTGCGCGTCCTGATTTTGAGAGGGTAAATCATAAAAATTACTGATGTTCGCATTGGTCAATGGAGGTGGTACTACTATTTTCGTTCCATTATGACTGTGTAAATAAACATTCTCTCCATTACTGGAATAACGAGAATTACAGGCTGACAGCGCCAATGTAGCAAGAACAATAAAACTCAATTTTTTCACAACTATCCCCAATTAAATCAACTCCAGATTTTTTAGTACTTTTTCCAATGCCTGGTGGTGCGTTTCTGATAATTCAGTAAGAGGCAGTCTGATCTCCCCGCCAATTAAGCCCATTTTATTCAACGCCCATTTCACAGGAATTGGATTCGCTTCCACAAACATCAACTCATGCAAAGGCATTAATTGCTCCTGTAGACGAAGACAAGCCGCATGATCACCATCCAGTGCCAAATCACACAGTTTAGCCATCAATTTAGCCGCAACATTGGCAG
This sequence comes from Legionella moravica DSM 19234, assembly GCF_000423305.1. Lineage (GTDB taxonomy): Bacteria > Pseudomonadota > Gammaproteobacteria > Legionellales > Legionellaceae > Legionella > Legionella moravica. The sequence continues at coordinate 150,991 of NZ_KE384000.1, forward strand.
TAACCGATATCACTCCTTTTGCTCCAGCCAGCATCCATTGTGCTGCGGTTAAATCATCACCGCTGTAGACATCGATTCGACCTTCAGAAAGACGAAGAATTTGTTGTAACCGGGTCATCTGGCCTGTTGCTTCTTTAATTCCGACGATATTGGATATTTTCGCCAGTCGTGCAACAGTTTCAGGTAATAAATCACAAGCGGTTCGACCAGGAACATTATACAGAATGATAGGCATTGCTACTGCCTCAGCGATGCGTTGGTAATGTAGATACAACCCTTCCTGAGTCGGTTTAATATAGGCCGGAGTCATAATTAACGCTGCGTGGGCACCATACTCCATAGCCTGCTGGGTCAACGCAATGCACTCTTTGGTAGCGTTCATTGCTGTTCCAGCGATTACAGGCACCCTCTCCTTAGCCTGGTCTATAACTGTTTTAATAACCAATAATTTTTCTTCATGCGATAAAGTACCAGCCTCACCAGTAGTGCCTGCAGCTACAAGTCCATGAGTTCCCATTTCTATGTGAAATTCAACCAGCTCTCGCAGATGATGCACATCCACTTCGTCATTCTGCATGGGTGTAACCAAGGCTACTATACTTCCTCTAAACATGGTGCCCTCTATTTTTATTATGAGTTACCCTTTATATTACTGGAAAACCGGGGTCAGAGTAAATTTATATATAAGCTCCGGGAAAAAACCCAATTACCAGCCCTCCAAATTTCCTTATCTCCGCATCAAAAACACGTCCCTATGAACAGCAAGACCACAAGGAGCGGAAACATCCTGCTCATCTGCTCCTCCCTTACTATTTGAATAATATTTCTACATATTTCATTATTTATGTACTATTATTTCCTATGAAGGACAATTATAAGAGGAAGTCAACTATGAAAAAGATAATTGCAACGTCAATTCTATTAGGCGCATCAAGTTTAATGCTGATCAGTTGCACCAATGAACAAGTTGGTACAGCAGGTGGGGCAGCTTTGGGTGCCGGATTAGGATATGCAGTATCTGGTGGTTCAGGCTTGGGAACGGCTATTGGTGCAGGAGCTGGCGCTCTGGTAGGTAATGCTGTCGGAAGAGAACAGGATAGACGTGAATATTATTATTACGGTCGTCCTTATTATTACTAATTCCAATGCAAGACTTTATTATTCCTGTTTCAGATTCAATTGTACCTGATTACCCTGATTCTTAGTTGATCTAGAGAATCAGGGTAGGGTGTTTTATTAAAATTTCTTGTCAAATCATTCAGCATTATAAAATTTCATTGCTATACTTTTGAATAAAATAATAAATTACAAGGATCGTTACCATGAGACTTAAAAATAAGGTCGCCGTAATTACCGGGGCAGCCAGTGGTATAGGCAAAGAAATTGCCTTGGTTTATGCCCAGGAAGGCGCAAAAATAGCGATTGCCGATCTTAATCCAGAGCAGGCAAAGAGCACTGCAGAAGAGATCAAATCGCTTGGCGGTCAAGCCATGGCAGTGGCCATGAACGTTACTGATGAGAATCAAGTGAATCAGGGAATGGATGCTGTTGCCGAGCAATTTGGTGGCATTGATGTTTTAGTCAGTAATGCGGGTATTCAAATCATTGAATCAGTGGATAAATTAGCCTTTGCTGATTGGAAAAAATTACTTGCCATTCATCTTGATGGTGCATTTTTAACAACCCGTGCAGCATTAAAGCATATGTATGCGTCCAACAAAGGTGGAAGCATCATCTATATGGGTTCAGTTCATTCCAAGGAAGCCTCGTTGCTAAAAGCCCCCTATGTTACTGCTAAACACGGTTTGCTGGGTTTATGCAAAGTGGTTGCAAAAGAAGGAGCAGCCCATAATGTAAGAGCGAATGTCATATGTCCGGGTTTCGTGCGCACCCCCTTGGTGGAAAAACAAATTCCGGAACAAGCGAAAGAGCTAGGCATCAGTGAAGAAGAAGTCATCAAAAAAGTAATGCTGAAAGAAACCGTTGATGGTGAATTCACTACTACAGATGATGTCGCTCAAACAGCATTATTTTTCGCTTCTTTTGAATCGAATGCACTTACCGGTCAATCCCTTGTTGTCAGTCATGGATGGTTTATGGAGTAAACCATGGTTCAAACCAAAGGCAACAAATTCAAGACACTCTTCAAAAACATAGCCTGTACTTTTCAGGGAGGCGGCGCTTTAGGTGCGTATCAGGCAGGCGTTCTTCGCGCTTTAGATGAAGAAGGATATTTCCCTGACTGGTATATAGGTACCTCAATAGGAGCAATTAATGCCGCGATAGCAGCAGGCAATCCCGAACACATACGTATTGAAAAGTTGTATCAATTCTGGGAATCCATCGCTACGCCCACCAATATAAACGACACCTTATTACCCAATGATCCGGACAGTCGGAAAATCCATCATTTATTAGCAGCTCATTCAGCCTTTCTTTTGGGACAGCCTGGTTTTTTTACACCTCGATTTCCGCCACCAAATTGGGGATGGCATAAAAACCCGGATAAAATCAGCTACTACGATACTTCGCCTCTGCGCAGTACCCTTGAACGATTTATTGATTTCGATCGAATTAACAATAAAAAAGTCACTCGATTGTGTGTTGGGGCAGTAGAAATCAGTTCGGGTACAATGATCTATTTTGACTCGCTCAATCAAAAAATTGGTCCTGAGCATATTATAGCCAGTGGCGCTCTACCCCCTGGATTCCCTGCTGTTGAAATCGAAGGAAAATTTTATTGGGATGGAGGTATCTCCAATAACACTCCTATAAGTTATTTTTTATCCAGTGAACAGCGTAAAAATGTATTGTGCTTTATGGTGCATTTATTCGATTCCTTTGGGTTAAATCCTACGACGCTTGATGAGGTGTTAAAACGCAAAAAGGATATTGAATATTCCAGTCGGTTTACTAAAACCGTTCAACTTTATAAACAAATCCACACCTTGAAAAACACCATCCATATGTTGTCCCATTTCGTGCCCAAAGAGAAAAAATCAGATCCTAAAATCAAACTCTGCGTTTCCAGAGGACATCAGTCCACAATATCTTTGGTTCGCTTCTTATACAGACATGACGAAACCGAATTGTCTACAAAAGACACTGAATTTTCATCTAAATCAGTCCATGAGCGTTTGGCTAACGGATACCATGATGGAACAAAAGCAATACAAAAATCGCCCTGGCTCAAGCCAGTTCCTGCGACTGAAGGAATTGCATTATACGATATGTCGGATTTAAGAACCTTAGAGGAGAAGCATGATGAATAAAGCTGATGTGGTAAAAAATGCATTTGCAATGCCCTTTACCTGTCCATCTTATCCACGAGGTCCTTATCGTTTTATTAACAGAGAATACTTCATTATCACTTATGAAACAGATATGGATTTGCTGCGTGAAATCGTTCCAGCTCCTTTGGAAGTAACCGAACCATTAGTCAAATTCGAGTTCATCAGAATGCCTGACTCTACAGGCTTTGGTAATTACACCGAATCAGGCCAAGTCATTCCGGTAAGGTATCAAGGTAAAACAGGCGCTTACACCCATGCTATGTATCTTGACGATCAACCCCCAATAGCCGGTGGTCGTGAAATTTGGGGGTTCCCTAAAAAACTGGCTCAACCCAAACTGCAAGTTGTCAACGAAACATTGCTGGGGACTTTAGAATATGGACCTTGTCGGATTGCAACCGCAACCATGGGTTATAAATACGAATCCCTTGATGTAAAAAAAATTGAGGAATCAATGGCGTCTGCAAATTATTTACTAAAAATCATTCCTCATGTAGACGGCACCACAAGAATTTGCGAATTAGTTGAATACCATCTGATTGATATTACTGTTAAAGGCGCCTGGCAAGGACCAGCACAAATTGAACTAGCGCATCATGCTCTGGCCCCGGTAGCCAGCCTTCCAGTGCGTAAAATAATAAACGCCGTTCATATACTATCGGATTTGACGTTACCCTATGGAACAGTTGTTCATGATTATTTAACCAGATAATCCTTTACTAATCAGGCCAATCGTAGCGAAAAACTTTAAAGTAAATGCTCTGATGGCTCGGAGTAGATTGAACGGCTTGTAACAGGATACTATATAACGAAACGTTTCAGGATGATAAAAGATGCTAATAATTTTGGGATATATTGTCATATTGCTTTGTGTGTTTGGTGGATTCGCTCTTGCAGGAGGCCATTTAGCTGCAGTATTTCAACCGCTGGAACTGCTTATCATTGGAGGAGCAGCAGTCGGGGCATTTATAGTTGGCAATAATGGCTCAGTAATTAAAGCCGTTCTTAAATCACTGCCAGGTATTTTTCGGGGCCAGAAAACATCAAAAGCGGTTTTTATCGATTTACTGGCACTCCTGTACAATCTATTAAACAAAGCGCGACAACAAGGCTTGATGTCTCTTGAAAACGATATTGATGAGCCAGAAAACAGTCCCATTTTCGGTGGTTACCCCTTATTAATGGCAAATCATCATATTATCGAATTTATTTGTGATTATTTACGATTAATCATCACGTCCAATATGCAACCCTTTCAACTGGAAGCTCTAATGGATATGGAAATTGAATCGCATCATGAAGAAGAAATGATTCCAGCTAACTCCATTACCAAGCTTGCAGACGCCATGCCTGCTTTTGGTATTGTAGCGGCGGTACTGGGTGTAGTTCACACTATGGAATCGATCAGTTTACCGCCTTCAGAACTTGGAGTTTTAATTGCTCATGCCCTGGTCGGTACCTTTTTAGGTATTTTATTAGGTTATGGCTTCATAGGCCCTATTGCCACAGCAATGGAACAACGTGCAAACCAAACACAACTCATGCTCCAATGCATTAAAGTAACTATTTTAGCAAGTTTACACAATAATCCCCCAATTATTGCGGTGGAATTTGGCCGAAAAGTACTGTTCTCATCACAACGACCTTCCTTTAATCAATTAAATGAAGAAATCAAAAATGGAAAGTCGTCTGCGGCTGCCGCTACTTCTACAGAAACTACTGAACCAACTCCAAGCTAGAGCCTGACTATGACTGACATAAATGATATTAGTGATTCAACCAATGACGATCTTGGCGATAAAAAGGAGAAGAAGGAAAAAAAGGAGAAACATTCTACTCAGCCGATTATCCGAAAAATAAGCAAACAAAAACACCAACATCACGGGGGATCCTGGAAAATCGCTTATGCTGACTTTGTTACCGCAATGATGGCATTTTTCTTGTTAATGTGGTTAGTTTCTTCTTTAAATAAAGCGCAAAAAGCCGGTATTTCTGAATATTTCAAACAGCCTATGAAAGTCGCCTTATTTGGTGGAGAAAGTTTAGGCAACCGACAAATTAACGTTAAAGGAGGCGGTCCCAACATCGAACAAAGTGATGGGCAGGTTTCTGCCAATAATAAACCACTTAATAATCAAAAAACGAGTCAAAATAAAGATGTTATTGACTTGAATAAAGCGGAATTGAAAAAACTTGAAGAACTCAAATCAGAAATTAATCTGAGTATTGAACATGATCCTGCTCTTGCTGGATTAAAAAAACAATTGTTAATGGATGTCGTTTCAGATGGCTTGAGGATCCAGCTTATTGATAATCAAAAAAGACCCATGTTTGATGTGGGATCTGATAAAATTAATCCTGAAATTGAACCTATTCTTGCCAACATAGTGAAATTAATCAATTCAGTCCCTAATAAAATAACCATTCAAGGGCATACCGATGCAAGCCCGTACCATAACCCAGATGAACTGGAATACACCAACTGGGAATTATCCGCCCAAAGAGCAAATGCAGCACGGCGAGCATTGATTAAAGCAGGGATGAACGAAGATAAAGTAATGACCGTTTCCGGATTCTCCTCTACCGTTCTTTTGGATAAAACCAATCCATTAAATCCTGAAAATCGACGAATCAGTATTATAGTAATGAAAAAAGGGGCTGAAGATAAAATTAAGACCAATAAATAAAGACATCATTACGAATGCAATGAGGGATCTCCTGAAAGCAGCACTGGGCCAATTTTGAGGATGGATCCCATCTTTTGCGAGGATGTCTTACAAAAAACCATCACCGTTCAGAAATGCAAACATTAACAAGTCATCAAAACGTTAAAACGCTCCCAATTCACTATGCGGCAAAGCGATGGATGCAAGACTCATCTCTTTTTTATCGAAACATAATATCTTCAACTGGCCTGAAACATTGACCCAGGAAAATTTATCATAAGGTGCATCTGCGGTTGATCGATAAGAAGACATCCCCCCCCTCTCTAACACGCTATTCAGTTCATCTAATAAATAAGAAGCAAAAGAATGATTATTGTATCGCGTGTTAACGTCCATAAAGAAATGGGACAAATTAAGAAGTATTAAATCAATAGAGTCTAAGATCTTTATTTGCCTGCTGAGCTCTTCTGCTTTTTCCAATCCATCACCCCCATGTCGCCAACCAGTCAACCACCCGGATTGATGACGCGGATGTTCACCTGATCTGGTGTGCGACGCATAACATTCTTTGGCAAGAACCACCGCGTTTTTAATGTGATCAATAACACTCAGATTGGAATCTGAACTACTTTCCTCACTCATATTTTCCTGATGTTCCATAAAAAATTGATGATTAAAACGACTAGGACGTCTATGGTGAAGAATCGGTCTTGATTGAGTAGGATGGGATAGGCGCGTTGCTGTTTGAATGGTCGTATGTTCCGGTTGATGGGTCACATCCGTTTCTTTTTGTTCTGCGGCTACTAAAGCTGAAATTTTTGCCAACAATAACTCATCTCGTTTCTTGGCAACTAATCCTTGTGGAATATTAAAATTGTTATCAACACAATCAGATGCTGTATTTTTTCCCTCGTGGCCCATAGTAACTCCTTATCCCTAAGTAACTGACTCACTCATTTAAATTAATATGACTTAACTACGAAATAATCATATAGCCTCTATTTTCAGTATGCAACCTCACGACTCCATCTTGATTGGGTTAATTTTATTTCACTGGAAATTTTATCCAGGCGATTAAAACAGGTGATGATGGAACCTAAAGCAATCACATACAAACCGCAATAAATGATGGGAAAGTGACCATTCATCAAATAAACCACGTATTGCACTACAGCACATAAAGAACACACAAACATCCGATGCTGTTTGGCCATAGGGCCGCTAAAATAAGTTTTGGTTCCGAGAGAACGCCCTAACACTCGTATATAGGCAGTCATCATTGAAATCACCACGCAAAGCCAACCAAGCTGAACAGCAAATGGCATATTTTGAACCGAATAACTAAAACCAAGAATGATAAATAAATCCGCAAATCGATCCGGCAAATCATTGAAGATATCCCCTAAACTGGATTTCTTTTTATATTCTACCGCTACCATTCCATCAAAAAGATTACACAGTAATCTCATTTGAATAAAAAAAACGGCAACCAACAATAAAAGGGGATAATTAAATGAATAATAAAAAGCAATGAATGCCAGTAAAGACATAAAAATACTAAGGATTGAAATTTGGTTCGGTGTTATCTGAGTTTTTGCCAATACGTTTGCAATTGCTTGAGCCCAGGAGGTATTGCGCGAGTTAATTTCTCTTCGTTCATTCATTGTCTTGATATCCCTATGTCGTCTGCTAAAAAACTATTCCCATTCGCGTTCCGGAATTTCCAATTTTAATGCATCAAATGAATTTCGTACGGTATCAACCATATGGGAAAATTCGACACGGCTTCCCAAAAAAGGTTCACCAACGATGACATCAATTACAAATGGAACCAGCAATCGCTCGTCTTTGGGTAAGGATTTACCCAGGCCATAAATATAAATAGGGTATACTGGAATATCAGGATTTGCGCTAAGCAAATGAGCGATCCCTTTTTTTATCTCACTCATTTTTTCAGGTTCCCCTCGTGAACCTTCAGGATAAAAAATAATAATCTTTTGTTCATTAATTGCTTCCTGAACTTTAAGAAACGGATCAATTTTATTTTTACCACTGTTGCGGGGTATTGGAATAATGCCAATAATTTTTTGTGAAAACCACGAAAGAATTGGCTTTTTTAAAAAGTAGTCTGCAGCAGCAACAGGTTGCATTATGTTCTGTAATTTCCAGCGGAACAAACTCATTAAGACCATGGTGTCGAGATGAGAATTATGATTCGCAACGATAATAGCAGGTCCCTGAAGCGGCAAGCGCTCCCTGTGTGAGACATTCAATCCAAGAATCACATAGATAAAAGGGCGAATAAACAATTGGTAAAAGATAAATCTCAGTACCGTATTCATCAGTAGTAAAAATACCTCATAAAATGAAAAAATAATGGCGCTGTATAGATTACACTGTCCATACGATCCAGAATTCCTCCGTGTCCGGGAAGTAACTGACCGGTATCCTTGAGCCCCAGATCGCGCTTTACAGCAGACATTGTCAAATCACCAATAAAACCCGAAACCGAGATAATTAACCCGGCAATCAAAGCCATATACCAATTAAATGGAGTTAGATATGGTGCCAGTGCCATCGCAAGAATAGTAGTGGTAAAAACACCGCCTAAAAAACCTGCCACTGTTTTATTCGGACTGATTTCCGGAATAATTTTACGCTTCCCCAGAGACTTTCCCCAAACGTATTGACTGATGTCATTTAACTGGGTCAATACGATAAGATATACAATCAGGCTAATCCCCTTGTTTTGCCAATCTTCATCATCAGGAAGTACCCCTAGATAGGCGATATGAGACAAACAAAATACGGTCATCATGACGCCCCACTGCATCGTTCCAGATGCTTTTAAAAAACCCTTGGTCTGCTTTAAAGTAACCATGCGCATCGGCATCAGCAAGAACATAAAAATGGGAATAAAAATTATAAACATGCCATACCAGTGAATCGCAATCCAGTAATATTGCAAGGGAATAGAAATATAAGCGATAAATATAATGCGCCGATCAACCTTACGCGTTGGAATAATGGTCATGTATTCTTTTAGCGCGAGATAACTGACAAAACCAAAAAAACACAACATCAAAGTGGTATTAATTGCCAAAGCCATAATGAGCAAAATGATCATTATCCACCAGGACTGCATGCGCTTATCCAGCTCAATCCAACTGGAAGTTGCCAAACGGGGCTTAAGAAGAAAAAGAATCAGAGTGCTTAACGACAACAAAACAAGCAAAGAAACAAACGAATAAATGTTGGCACTACTTAAATGCATATTCGATCCATCAAATCCTTATGGTGAGATGTGTCTGCCGACAATGTCGCCTGGTACATCATTCCGTTATCACTCATCCATATTAGGGGGTACAAAGTAAATGTCAACTGTTCAAACCAAACTAACTCGGTACATGACAAAAAAATCAGTCTTGCCCGCACAGGCGGGCAACCATTCATCAAAATAAACCGATGCCAAAGAGCTACGCCAGGTTTAAACTCTCTTTTAACTCGCTGAAACACCCCATATCACCTCCTTTGTACATGACAAACAACCTGTCTTGCCCGCGTAGGCGGGCAACCATTCATCAAAATAAACCGATGCCAAAGAGCTACGCCAGGTTTAAACTCTCTTTTAACTCGCTGAAACACTCCATATCACCTCCTTTTGGCGTTCGAGACGATATGATTTGAAGAGTGTATCAACGAGTTATCTCAACGTACTGCAGTGCCAAATGATAAATGGTTGCCCGCCTGCGCGGGCAAGACAGTTTTTTTTGTCCCATACGCAGTCATGCCCACCTAGGCAAGACAGATTTTTTTTGTCCTGTACGCAGTCATGCCCGCGCTAGCAAGATAGTTTTTTTGTCATTTTGGGAACACAAGTAATCAGATATCCTAAAATCATCGAACGTAACCAAACCAGGGTGTAGCGACTTAATTACCTCATTAAGGTTCAATCCTTGATTTTTAATTTAATACTCTTCATAGTGCGAAGGGCTAAGATATAGCCATTATGGCCGAAGACATCCCGGGGCTGTTGACCATTCCAAGTTCGACGTTCCGCGACGTTGAGAATTAATTGATAAATGGTTAACACACTCTGGCATGGATAATCAAAGTAACACTACATCATTAGATCAAGGAGTACTCTATATGGGCAATACAATCCGTTTAGCATTTGCACTACTGTTTAGCGTCCCCTCTGTTTTATTTGCAGCAGATACGCTTATTTTTGCAATCGATATTATTCGTCATGGTGATAGAACACCGATTACTCTTTTGCCGACTGTTCCGCATCAATGGCCAGAAGGGCCAGGTCAATTAACCGCCAAAGGCATGCAACAAGAATACAACCTGGGTGTAGCGTTCAGAAAAAAATACATCGAACAAACTCATCTGTTGCCTGAACACTATGAATATGGAACTCTTTACGTTCGTTCTACTGATTATGAGCGCACTCTGATGAGCGCCCAATCCTTACTATTAGGTCTCTACCCACAGGGAACCGGGCCAAAGACCACAGAATCTTCATCACCCGCATTGCCTAATGGCTTTCAACCCATTCCGATTTTTAGTGCCCCATCGAAATACGATGAGATCATTTTGCAGCGTTTAAGCCGTGAAGAACACGAAAAACTCATGCAACAATATGTCTATTCCAACAAAAATTGGCAACAAAAAAATGAAGCACTCAAAAATAAATACCCACTCTGGAGCCAATTAACCGGATACACGATCAAATCATTAAACGATCTGCAACCACTTGGAGATACACTGTATATTCACCAGATTCATAATGCACCGATGCCTGCCGGATTAAGTGCTGAGGATCTTGAAACCATAATTAGTGCCAGTAATTGGGCATTTATGGCTCAGGAGCGGCCCAAAGAGGTAGCCAAAGCCTACAGCACCAAAATAATGACCAACATAGCAAAGTTTCTAGAGACAGGCAGTAAGCAGAGCTCAAAACTCAAATACGTCTTACTATCTGCCCATGATACGACTGTTGCAGGAGCATTGAGCTTTTTAGGTGCGCCATTAGACAATCCACCACCCTATGCCTCAAACCTCAATTTTTCGCTCTATGAAAGCGGTAGCAATTATTATACGGTTCAGGTTACCTACAACAATGAGCCCGTTACTATACCCGCGTGTGGCGGTACAGTATGTGAATTACAACAGTTCATCCAGTTAATTAATAACTCAAAAGATGAATAAAAAAAGAGAAGCAAACATCGCTGTTTGCTTCTTTGAGAACTTCTGACCCGTCAGGTTATTTAGAATCCTTGACCTACACAACTGGCGCAGTAACTGTCAATAAACAAAGCAACCTGATCCAGATGTTTCATGGGTATTACATTGTTTTCACCAGGTAAAATCTGAGCAATGTAGGTCATAGTCCGCGTTTTAGGGTTATATGAAGGCTCAGACAACTGAACTATGATGTTGACTTGGTTGCTCTTCAGTAAATGCACATTCAGGGCACTCAGGGCTGCATTGGGCGCCACTTTATTAAAACCATTGGGATTATTATTACTTATCCACTGATTAACGAATTGTGCTGTAGGGTATACTCCTGTAACTCGATTTGGTCTATCAGAAAAATAGTGAACGTATTCACCGGTATTCTTAAGTTTCAATTGATAAAAACCAGCTTTTCCTGTGATAGGTATTAATGATCCGGATTGACCTGTTTGCACAAACATGTAGTTCAATGGGACTTTTTTAGACTGGGTTGTGGGCGATTGGGCCTGAGCAAAGGGTGATACAAGTACGGTGGCCAGCGCAAACAACCCGATTAATAATCTGTTCATCTTGTTCTCCTGTTGATTAATTCTTAATTCTTAGATCTGATTCAACAACGTCTGAGTTCGTCGGGTCTTCAGATTTCGTTGCTGCTGGCACTGCCCTTAAAATGGGACTGGATAGTCCAATTAAGCGAGCATAACTTATCGCTCCCCCGCTATTCCTCACTTCTTGCACTGGTTCTGATGGGGCATCAGAATCAGATTGTTCCTCTTCGTTGAGTTCAGACGAAACATCATCTGAAGAATATTCATCAGATTCAGAAGATGCATCATCAGCTGAAGAAATTAAATCACTTGAACTATTCAAATCAAACCCGAGACTGTATGAAGAAGATTGGGAGTCTGAGCTACTGTAATCCTTTTCATATGCACCTGTACCATAATTTATAGAGTGTTCTGAATATAATGCAAGCTCTTCGTTCTCATTCTGTTCAGGTTCTGTTAAAACGGGTTCAAGATATTGATTAAAAACGTTCTCAAATTTATTGATTAAAGAGGGACTTACCACCCAAAGATACTGAAACAGATTAATCATAGTGACCAGTACTGGAATCATTGCAGTCCATAAAAGAGTTTGTTCCTCTACTACGTCTCCATAAGTTTTTTCAGCATCAGGAGATAAATAAAAGGTCCCAGCAAAAGCCAGGCATAAAGTAAAAAGTTGGGCTACTGTTAAAGTACGATTTAAAATAATGGCGTCATAGCGTTCTTCAGGATTAGGTCTGCCCAGTACATATCCACCAATCGCCCCGGCTGCCAAGGTAATGCCCCAGCGTAGGTAATATTCCAAATCTGCCTGAGTATCCACTTGAGCCAAATCCATAAACGCTACAGTGACTCCGTGGATGCTGGCTGCAGTTTTCATTATTGCCGAAGCAGTAAGCATGAATGGATGAGTCACTATTTCATTGATTGTCGATTGTTCACTATCAGGATCTGCTGCATTCGTTTTCAGACAATCCGATTGCATGGACTGGATCACTCCCAGCATGCCACAAAACGTAATAATTATGGCAGCGGACCAATTGGGAATGAATACATCTGAATTTCGAGGTTGTCCCTCGATTAATTGAATAAATCGGGTCAATATCTCCATGGTCATTGGGAGACTAAACGTCGTAGCGCCTAAACCCTCCATAATAGACAAAGCGACACGATTTGTTTCTTTAACTTCACTGACTCCTACCGCATCAAGAGCACCCAGAGTAGCATAAGTAGCCGCTACAGCAGGTATTTGATACTCCGCCAATATCTTTTTCATTTGAGGAACCAGATTGGGATATCCTTGCAATACAGTGACAAATAACTCAAACATGGCATTGGCAGAAAGAAACCCTGCCCCTACAGGCATAACAAACCGTCGAGTGCCCTCACCCCCAAGCTGCCGGATTCCAGACAACACAGTGCTTTGTTCTGACTCTGGCTGATATTCCGCCAACTCAATATCTTGCGAAAAATCGATTGACGAATTTGAACTGCTGCTAGTGATGCTGTTGTTGTCTGGCATGATGGTATTCCTCTTGCTGCATTGACAACTCATCATATAATTGAATGGATTAACTGATCATTAATTGTTCATTTAAAATATTAATACCTGTTATCAGGATTTTATATAATGCGTATTTCCTGGTTTGAATATAAGATTAGGAACAGTTGATTTTTTAATACACTACAAAAAATGTACCCTAATAAAACTGAGCGAGTAAACGGTAGTAGATTTCTTCCCGTAAAAAGATATCCTGATGAAATCAGTGATCAGCCCCCTTCTTGTGCGCCAGGGACTACAAATACAGAAATTGAGCACACGCTAGACTCTGTATTTGAACACATTGACTATAAAGTAGTATCCGGATTTATGATGGCTCTAGGCGTTGTTGCTATTGTCCTTGCGTTTACCATGCTCCATGCTGCAACCTTCGGTACAGCAGGCATAGTTGTCGGTAGCCTTGGATTAGCCTCTATGCTATCAGGCATTGGATTTTTTACGACAGGTTACACACATGAGAGCAAAATACTGAATCCTTATCCGACTCAGATTACCCATTGGCTCTCTTAAAATGGTACCGTTATTCGTTGTATCTTGCGGATAACTGGTTCAAGTTAATCTCAGCCGAATACGTCCGCAGTTCAATTCCTGGCTTGAGCATTAATTTCCTCATGCTCATCCGGCGCTGGGTTAACCAGTTCACCGACTATATTCTGCAAGGCTTTTAAATGAATCGGTTTTTTCAAAATTTTATTCATTCCATACTCTAAATACACTTTTTCCTCTGCATTCGATTCATTGGGCATCAAGCCAACAATAGGCACAGGCTTTTTATGCATTGTATTTTCCCACTCACGAATCATCTGAGTAATGTTTTTGCCAGAGAAACCCGATATTCCCAAATCAGTTAAAATTAAATCAAAATCATTCGTTTCAATTAACTCCAGTGCATGTTCACCGTCAACTGCTGAATAAAAATGATATCCAGCTTGCTCCACAACTGTTTCAAGGAGACGCAGAGAGAGAATATTGTCTTCTACGAGAAGAATAAGCGGAGAATCAGGTAATGCAGGTATATTTGAAGCGTGATTAAGCCATTGTTGTTCACTGCTGTCGACTTTCATGGTTAGAGTAAAATAAAAATTGGAACCTTTTCCAGGTTCACTTTCCAGTTTAATTTCTCCACCTAACATGCCAATATATTTCTGTGCAATATGCAGCCCGACGCCAAAACCGCCTTGTCTGCCTTTATGAGAAGGAACAGCTCGGAAAAATCGGTCAAAAATTCGGAGTTGCAGCTCAGGAGGAATACCTATTCCAGTATCAATTACATTAAATCGAAGCTGAACATAATCATTTTCGTTAGCCAAAGTCGTTACTCGAATAGTAACCACACCATGCTCGGTAAATTTAACTGCATTTCCCAATAAATTTAAGAGTACCTTATGTAATTTTGATCCATCCGTAAGCACCCGGCGAGGCACCTGTTTGTCCATCTCAATTCGCAATTGAATTTGCTTCATTTGGACGGTGGGTTTAAGCAGATAAGCGATGTCCTGAATGTTTTTGTACAGATCAAACAACTCCACCTGGACATCATTTCCCGTGACATTATCTGCCGCGACAATATCCAATACACTCTGAAGCAATCCTAATAATTGTTCACCGCTTTCATTAATCCAACGCGCATACTGTCTTTGCTCTGGTACTTTTGCCTGCTCTTCCAATAACTTGGACATACCGACAATACCACTTAACGGGGTATGAATGTCGTGACTCATGTTGGTAATAAATTCAGTCTTAGCCTGATTTGCGACTTCAGCGGCCTCTTTTGCGCGTCGAAGGGCAACCTCCATTTTTTTTCGATCCGTAATATCCAGGGAAATACCCAGCACACCAATAATTTCATTGTTTTTATTGCGTAAGGGAACTTTCTGAGAAATGTATATAGCCATACCCTGAGCCATAATGGCATATTCCTCAGCTGTATGAGGTACTCCTGTTTCCATGACCAAATTGTTAATTCTGTTGAGCTCTTCTGCCTGGTCTTTCCAGGGCATATCAAAATTTGTTTTTCCAACAATGTCTTTTCTTGAATTCAAACAGGCACTTTTAGCCTGTAAATCATTACACCCCAAAAAGACATTATTTCTGTCCAGCCAGTACACATGTCCAGGCATAAAAGCGAGAATACTCTCATAATAGTCCTGAACCGCCTGTAATTCATTCTTAAAATTTAAACGTTCTTCTTCCAGGCATTGAGTAAGCCGTTGTATCTCTTCATTTTTTTTTTCGATTATACTGTGCATGTCGTTCATTGTATTAAAACCAGTTCCTGCCTGTATTCATATTATAGCTTAGAGAGCACATCCTTGTCGTATATTCTCAATAACAACATTGGATGTACCCTGCAAATCTCATAAAGTAGATAAATACCTCTGGCAATTAATTTTTTAAAAGCAAAATCAGTATATTAATGGAACAGTCCATTAGAAAACTGTATTTTATCAGATTAATTAGTTCGATTTAAAATAAAATGATTATTTTTTCTTCAAAATGCTTTATACTATGCAATATGTTCAGCACACAACTACACGTTATTCTTTACCCAGTACGCGCATCCAGTTCAAATAAGACTCCAATTGTTCGATTTAACTAAATTGAATGCATTGACAATGAGTGTCTTGATGTACGCGGTACGAATAACACAGAGGAATATAAAATGTCTAAAGTTAAAGGCCCAAAAGACAGTGTATTTTCATCTGTCACTTTCGATGGTAAAGCGAACGGAAAAGCTAAATGTCGTTTTCCATCTCTAGCCGACACCAAAGATCTGGTGCTCTTAAGCATTAGAGGAAATGAGCTATGTGAAGGAAAATATCTAGGTGCAATGGTTCAGTATGCTGTCGATATGCACCAGAATAAACCCAACGGAACACTCTCAAAAGGGAAAGCAACCTTTTTAATAGCCGATGAAATATATTGGCACAATCTGCGCTCGCTTCCTCCCGAAACTGCAAGCGAAGAAGAACTGAAAAATCAGGCTTTAATGATGGGCGAAGAATACATTAAAGCGAATCTGGATCAATTCCTTACCCCCCTGGGAATAAACAGTACTGAGTTTAATGCAACTCATGGAAATAAAACTGTTGATGAACAAATTTCTGTAATTAATCAATTAGCCTTGGATATGGGCAAAAACATTGAAATCGTGCGCTGGCATACCTGGATTAGCCGGGACAATGCCGAAGATCAAATAAAACAGATGGTACCACTTTATAAGACAACCGATGGACTCAAGGCAGCCATTGATACTGACGCAGACAGCTTTGTCATGAGACATAGAGATGATACAGCAATATCTCAGGACGTTTGGAGGCATCGCTCCGAAAACTATTTGACGGAGGAAAACCCTGCTGTAATGTGGTTAGCAGGAAAATTAGGTTACAACTTTATCATTTATCCAGGTAAAATTCTTTCATCTTTTGAAGAAACCAAAAAGTTCTTCTTAGTAAAAGACCATAAGCCTTTTATACGTGATGGCCAGAGCATATCCGATGATTGCGCCCACAACCCACTTAGTACTCATGTACCCGACCCGGATCGGCTGGTTAACTGGTTAGAACCCACTTTTATCAATAGCAATACCCCCAAGGGCTTTAAAGTCTCCAGTAGTGATCTGCCTCCCGCTTTTTTCTCTGCTCCAGAAGCAGGAAGATCCAGAAAACACAAACTCACTGAGGAAGCAGATGATGTGCCTGCCAAAGCAATCGCCATTTCGAGTGGTATGAATTCTAATACTGGCGTTAGTTCAA
The DNA here is from genome assembly GCF_000423305.1 of Legionella moravica DSM 19234. Lineage (GTDB taxonomy): Bacteria > Pseudomonadota > Gammaproteobacteria > Legionellales > Legionellaceae > Legionella > Legionella moravica. The sequence continues at coordinate 168,055 of NZ_KE384000.1, forward strand.
GTACTGACGATGTAATTCTTTCCTCATCAAGTCGCAAGTTAATTATCTCATCCATGATTGAAGGCATGAACCTGGCGTTAAAACACCCGTCAACTTCAATGTTTATGCAAGAGGAACCTCATACTACTTATTCCAGCATGGTAGAAAAATTTCAACAAATGACCAAGCAAATACTTAATTCAGATTTAGATCCTGTAGAAAAAGTAGATTTTGTAAAGGCATTAATAGAAGCCTGTCTTCAAAATGATGACTTTTCTACTTCGTTAAAAATGAACTCATAAGACACGTGCTTTAATAAAAATCAAAAATTTTCAATACACTAGTGTATTAAAAACACTTGCTAACAAATTGTATCAGGATCTGCCTAACTTGACTGCCTGCAAGGATGCGCCAGCATTAAAAAATCACATAGATCAAAATAAAATCATTCTCAAGAGTTTAAACTCTATGAACTCTTTTTTGATAAAACAACCAGGCGTCTCTTTTCACATCAAGTATTAAATGGTATTCCAGAGAACGAAGATTGGAGGCCAGTCGTTCAGGATGATGCCTTCTGGCAGTAGATTCAGATTGTGACACAAATATCGGAACACTCTATGATGACCTCAATGCTCCAACGATAATCTATTTTGAGGTCATTCTTATCATATAACCGTTGCCAGCCGGAGTGAATTCAAATCACTCCGAATTCTTCTACTTAAATGAACCTCAGATGAGGTATAATCAATATATCAATCTTAATTGATGGTATGAATTTGAAGAAACTTTATCATAGATTTCGATTATCCAGTCAACAAATACCGGAAGAATTTCAGAGTATTCGCTATAAATATGATTTTTTAAACCGTATTTATTTTATAGTATGTTGTGCCAGCTTGATTATGGGCTTGGTGCGTTTTTACGAAAGTACTCTCCTTGGCCTGATTACCCTGAGTTACTCAGTTACAGGATTTTACTTCCTTTATTATTTAAAACATCATTTAGAACACATTGAACAGGTATGTACTTTTGTTTTAGTGCAATCCTATATTATGGCAATAACGCTTTATCTATTAAATTTTCCCTATACTCTTCGTTTGTCATTCTTTTTTTTATTAATGTCCACTGCACTGTTCCTGAAAGGAAGAAAACAAGGTTTGTTTTGGATGATGGCGATTATGAGCGCGATTTTCATAGGAGATGTCTTTTTTATTAACCTAATCGGCTATTCTCATCTTGATGTATTGGTGAGTAGCTTTGCAATTATTTGCCTGTACTTTATCGTTAACAGCTACGAACAAGTTAAAGAACAACAAACCGAAGACTTAAGAACTTTAAATTTGGAATTGGAACGAAAGGTGCAGGAACGAACCGATGAGCTCAGGCGAGCGAACCAATTATTGGAACAGGAAAAATTAACTTTAAAAAAACTATCTGTTACTGACCAACTGACCGGTTTATATAATCGATATAAAGTGAAGGAACTTTTTGAATACGAAAAGAAACAAATCAACCGTTACAACACCGATCTTTCGGTGATCATAATTGATATCGATTTCTTTAAATCCATCAATGACTCTTTTGGGCATATTGTAGGGGATTTAATATTACTTGAGTTAGCCAATCTATTAAGAAAATCATCAAGAAGCAGTGATATTGTATCACGATGGGGAGGAGAGGAGTTTTTAATTGTCACTCCAAAAACAAGTTTGGAGCAAGCGGCAATTTTAGCTGAACACATCCGCCAGGTCATTAAACTTCATCAATTTTCTCACGGCATCCATATTACAGTAAGTTTCGGCGTAACATCATTTCAAAAAAATGACACCTTGGAATCGATTATTCTAAGAGCAGATGATGCATTATATAAAGCAAAAAATTCAGGCAGGGATATTGTCAAAATACATTCAGAATCCGAGTGCGGGGGCTCATAACAAAGCCCCCTGATGTTCATTCAAATTACATACCAGCCTTTGCAACTGCATCATCCTCAAAGACGCTTGAGGTAACGGTATCCATGACAGGGGCATTCGAAGCACTTTGCCTGGATCCTGGAGCAAAAAATGGCTTTGATGAGCCAGTAATATCAGCCTGATTCATTAATTGAGGTCTATTTTCCTGAATCTGATTTTGGGAAAAATGTTCCGATACATGCTTGATATCAGCGTTTGTAACGTAATTCGGTTGGAGATCTTCTGATTCAAAGGCATGAACGAATTTGTCCCCGGTTTTATAACCAAAATACACCGTTCCTGCAACACATCCCCCAGTAGCAGCTAAACAAAGAATGGCCACTGGAACACCTATAATGGTGACGGAAAAACCAACAGTAGCCGTGGCAAAAACAACTACTCCGACGGCACTGACTCCTGTTAAAACGCCATAACCTAATCCTTGCACAAATTTAAGACTACGATTTTTCTTATGAGACATAATATCCATCCTTAGATTATTTATGATTTGAAAAAGCGGCCTTCATTTTTAAATTGACACATAAATGTTCAGCCGTCAATCCAGGAATAAATATGATCTAAGGTAGTGAAGCAATTCAATCAAGAATGTTATTGTGTTCACAGAACCCAAGCAGTGAACATAAATCACGCCTTTTTCATAGTATAAATGGCGCCCCCCTCGCCGCCCTCTGCTCACTAACAAATTTATCCAAATTTTTTCTACTATAATAATGAGATGAGCCTCTGGATGTTCTTGGATAAATCATGGAACGTGTAGAACAACATGTGATTCGTACTCTCTTTTCAAGAGCAATGTCTGACATGTATCGAAAGGAGGTTCCTCAATATGGAACCTTGTTGCAAATTGTTGATGAGGTCAACACGGCAACACTCGCAGCACATCCTGAGTTACTTGCTGCATTAAAAAAGAATGATGATCTCGAAAGAATCAGCGAAGAACGACATGGTGCTATTCGACTGGGAACAGCAGCAGAATTGCATACCATGCGGGAATTATTTGCAGTTATGGGCATGTATCCGGTCGGCTATTATGATCTTTCCATCGCAGGCATACCCGTTCACGCAACAGCGTTCAGGCCGGTAACGGACATTGATTTAAAGAAAAATCCATTTCGAGTATTTACTTCGCTGTTACGCATCGAACTCATAGACGATCCGAAAATCCGTCTCATGGCAGAAAACATCCTGGCTTCCCGCTCTATATTCACCCCCAGAGTCAGGGAACTGATAGCGATCAATGCTGATAATGGTGGATTATCAAGGATTCAGGCTCAAGAATTTGTTCATGAAGCCTTAGAGACTTTTCGTTGGCATGATAAAGCGACTACCTCATTAGAACAGCATCATATTCTGGAAACAATACATCCCTTAATAGCCGACATCGTTTGTTTTAAAGGCCCCCATATCAACCATCTCACACCCCGTACTCTGGACATCACTGCCATTCAAAAAAAAATGCATGAGCTAGGACTTAACCCAAAAGCGATAATTGAAGGGCCTCCCGAACGAAATGTCCCTATATTATTACGTCAAACGTCATTCAAAGCATTGGAAGAAGCGATTTACTTTCCCACAAAGGATGGAGGTGAAGTTAAAGGAACTCATAAGGCGCGTTTTGGCGAAATTGAACAAAGAGGAATTGCTTTGACGCCTAAAGGAAGGGCGTTGTACGAGCACCTTCTCAATCAGGTGCGCTTCAACATTATTCCCGCTCTTGATGGAAGCAATGCAGCAGAATATTATCAAGTTCTGCACGATCAATTTTTAGCCTTCCCCGACTCACTGCATGAACTAATGAGCCAGGGCTTGGTTTATCTGGAATATCATGCTACTGAAAAAGGCATTCTGCATGCCGGAACACTAACCAATAAAACCGTGAATGAGTTGATCTCCGATGGATCTTTAGAATGTACACCCATTATTTATGAAGATTTTCTCCCCATTAGTGCTGCAGGAATATTTACTTCCAATTTGGGGGATAATACCCCTCAACTTGTTCTGACTCCTGGTAATCAACGAGAGTTTGAAGAAGCCCTGGGTATTCCGATTCGAGAGCCTTTTGATTTATATGCAATGAGGGAACACGACTCCTTAATCACTGCTTTAAATAAAATAGGATTACCCCCAACCACGTTGCAAGCCAGTTAATACGCTGCAGTTAAGCCTCTAATTTGCAGGTTGTTGCAATCCAACAGGTCATCGTGAAATTGACAGGCTTTGGTATACCGGCTCCTCAGTATAAATCGCTAGACCTCTTGCCAGATCCTGTCAATGGTTACACAAGCGATGATTTGCAGATCCTTTTGACTGTCACAGTAAAACAATCGTGCAAATCGCTTTTATCAATCATTTTTGAGGGCGTCTGATTTTGTTCAGACGATGATGCACCCCAACCCTTAACGATTTCTAATTTTTTGTGCATCACTTCCTTAGGTTACGTTTTCGTAGCACTAAACTCAAACCCCCATAAATATTGGCTCAGTTCTCAGTTCTTGTGTTAAAGATGCATTTGATGTGTTTGTGTTATGTCCTTTTCGCCAGAATGACATGATGGTTATTACGGCTTGCCTTTGTATTTCTAATTGCTTTTTTATAAGCAACTCTATTTTAAAGTCTTGATATTCTCTAGCTTTGCTTAAAATCTCTAATGACACAGAAGGTTCATATAATTTGTTATTTAGAAGATCTAATGCAGTTGTTTTACAATTATCTAAAATATTATCTTGTGCTCCGCTTTTCAATAATTCTAAAGCAAATTCAAATTTTTCTTCACTTAAAGCCAGATGTAACAATGTACATCCAGTTATGGGAGATTGTTCATTGATATCTAATAAAAAGGGTAGCAAAAGTTTAAAATCATCCAGTTTATCGTCATTCATAGCTAAACTCAGAGAGGAATAAAGATCCACCCCATCATTAACTAAAGGATATTTTACCTGGAGCAGAAGGTCAAAACATGCATTGTTAATCATTGCGATACAATGAACATCAAACTCATAAAGCCCATCACTGTTAGCACAATATGTTGAACTAAAAGGCTTGTAGTCTCCCTGAATATAGGGATTATTTGTAGTGCCAACAAAATTAGGAATAACCACTTGAAAACAATCATCACTGGAAACTCCAATTTGCGTTGACATGTGAATAAAAAAATTAGTTAGCATAAAACAGTTAACTTTGAGTTTTCTTTGTTCCTTTAATTTGTGAATTTCTTGTTGGACAGCAGTGCCTTCATATATCCAATTCATTTCCTTAATATACTGTGAAATGACATCAAATAATAAATCGGTATCTGGTTCAGCTGTTTTAACCTTTTTCTTGTAACGAAACAAAATGGCATTTTCAATTATCATTATTACTATTATTTCCTAAAAATATTCCATTATTTGAATTTGATTAGGCCGTGTCGTCACGAACCAACTCATCAAAGCCTACGTCCCGCGGCTCGTCCGCGGGATCCAAGCGATCTCGCCAGGCTATCTGAAGTTTCATCACAAGATAGATGCCCATAATGCAATACACCGGATCTGAACGGCTGCGACAAAAGAGGGGGTATTTTTAGCATATCTTGCCGCAATACCACGCCATTATTTAAGATGCATAAAAGCGTTTTCTACCCAGTGTCTCAATGATGCGCTGGTTCTGACATTTTACATCCTTGTCTATTAATTTTGGTGATATACCCACCATCACCAAAACAAGCGAGATCGCTGGATCCCGCGGACGAGCCGCGGGACGTAGGGATAGGGGAAATAAAAACAGCAAGAATATCAGATTTTATAATTCGTGACGACACGACCTACATCATTAGAAAAAATTTTATAATAAACAAGATTGATAAAATAAACAATGTGTAAAAATAATAACATGTCATGCTAATCCATTTTTTCCTACTTTTCTTGACTCATCTTTTTGCCCAACATACCAAGATATGGTTTGTTTCGGAACTCGCGCTGTTATGCAAAACAAACTGGATGATTAAAGAATTATAGTAGGCAACCTCCCCATTAAAAAGATCTCAAAAAGTGATAAACACTCTATGGGTTTAAGACGTTAAGGAAGCGCTTGGGCTATTGTAAAGCGGAGCTAAGGGCTCATCATCAGGTGCTGATAGTTCCTGATCGGGATGATCCGCAGCAGATCGGGATAAAGACGATAACATACGCCCAAAAAAACCGTATCCTTTTGTGGGGGCTGAGTGTAATGATAGGGTTTCTTCAATCACTTTGTCGCAGCCAGGTTTAGAAGCCCAATTAAGTACCTGATCCTTTTTATAACCCAAATTGATGAGTTTTGTATAATTTTGCGCGACCGCCTTTAAGCTTTTGGAACCACCTGAGCGATCGACGATACCAATTATTTCTTCTTTGTTTAATCCAACACTAATCAACTTATGGTGGTATTTACTTAAGGCGTCTAAATTCTTTGCCCCGCCATTACGAGATACAATTTTGACAATCTGATCTACAGTATACTTACATTCCAAAGTTAGTTTATTATGATGTGCTATTACGCTAGCCAGATTTTTGGAGCCTCCATGATGAGCTGCTATATTAACAATTTGTTGTTTTGAATAGCTCAATGATCTTAATGATCCATAGAACAATTTAAACGCATCGAGATTATTACATCCACCATTACAAGCGCCAATTTTAGCCAAATCTTTATGATTCAATTTATCTTCACGACAAAGTTCCATCAAGTTATCATGTTCTTCAACCAATTTTTCAAGAGTCAATTTTCTACTGCGGTTCAATATTAACTTGTTAATATCTTCTGGCTCATAGCCCAAATCTTTTAATTGATTATAAAATTTTGAGTAGTCCTTTGGGTCTATTTTGAATTGTATTAATTTTAACTCTATGGGTATTGGTTGTTTTCCCCAAAGAGTACGTTGAATTTTACTGATAGTGGTCAATTCAACCATTAAGGCAGGAGGTATACTTCGTTCTGTTCTTTTAGTACCTCTGCTCTGAAATGTTGACGAAAGAAAAAGCAGATCACTAGCTTGTAGCTCTGCACGGGGTTCCAATGGTGGAAGAATAATGGAACTTAGAGGAGGGAGAATCATAAAAGGAATCACCTGTTCCTGATCTACAGAGGAACTTGCCGAGCTGTTATCATCATTAAACATAATACATCCAAAAAAATAGTCGACCAATAGTTGCGCTATAGGGTACATATTTAATATTAAGAAATTATTAAGAAGCCTTGATAAATGGGGGCTTGAATTAAAAAAATGGGTAAATCTCCATATAGGGAACTCAATTTCTCCGCACGATAGCCCTGACTCTTGGTCACAAATATTGAATCTTGGAGAAAAGTCATATTTGCGGGCAGGTTGAGCAAAAACCATTCTGAAAAAGCGCAGCATAGATGGCTATGTGAGCATTTTTCAGAATGGTTTCCTCAACCTGCACCAATTATGGCTTTTCAGTGAGTTGTGCACAAGAGATAGGACCATACCTGCAGGCAACCTCGCTGCATGGCTTCATCAAATGGCGCAGCGATGCACCTGGCCTGGTGAGGCAGCCAGTGGTTCGGGCGTCTCTGGTCTGAAGAAGGTGCCTGAGGAAGCCGCAAACCGAATGACGCCTTGGTCAGAGGATGTGCCCGTTCTGGTCTCAGAGTGCAAGGCGCTAAAAGCCTCTGTTTCAGGCGCCGTTCCCAAATAGGCCGAGTCGTGCAGGGGCGCGTTACGAGCCTCTGCTCCAAAAATCTCATCATAAATCCTTTTCACCTCGGGTCGAGAGAGAATATCGTCATCAAGTTTCAGTTCACTAAGCGCTCTTCCCCGGAAGAATTTAAGTATAGCGATGAGCTCCTCATCGGTTTTTTGATCAAGGTCATTATCCCTCAAATCAAGCGACTGCAACCCCTGGGGCAATACCCGCATTATCTCCAGCAGCTCTGCGCCGGTTTTATTGTCGAGAGCAATCCTCATCAAGCCCAGAGATAGCAATCCCTCTGGCAAGGCCTGAATCATGGCCAAAAATTCTTCATGGGATTTATTGCCAATGTTATTACGACTTAAATCCAGTGATTGCAGCCCTCGGGGCAAAGCTTGAAATATAGCCAGTAGCTCTGTACCCGATTTCCTGCTGAGGCTACTATTTGACCAGACAAATGATTGCAGCCCCTGGGGCAATATCTTAATCATATCCAGAAGCTCTGCGCCGGTTTTAAAACCGAGATAATTATTTTTCAAAATTAACGCCTTCAGACATTGCGGCAATGCCTGAAACAGGGCCAAAAGTTCTGCACCGGTTTTCTTTCGTAGATCGATGTCACTTAACTTCATTTTCAGTAAATTGGATGGAAGAATTCCTGTTGCTAAAATCTTAGCTATTGGCGCTTCTTTTTTAAAAGAAACTGAGGTGATGGAGCCAGCAAAAGATGCAGAAAGCTCAGGATCTTCCAATGAGTCCAGCTGGAAAGGATGAAGACCGTTAAGGGTCAAATGATTTTTATCCACGTAGGGACATTGCAACAATATGTCGAAACAATCACGATGCCCGAGTTTTATGGCGAGATGCAGGGGCGCGTACCCGTTGCTGTCATATCCGTTGTATAAATCTTTATTGTTTTCTACTTTTGGATGATTCAGAAGAAAGGTCAACATGGCTGGATTATTTGCATAAACAGCCAAGTGCAACACATTGAATTCCCCCCCTCTACGAAGCAGATTCTCTTTGGGGTCAATTTTGAGCAGCTCATCAATAAGCTTTATTTGGCCACATAGAACAGCCAGGTGAAACGATTTAACCGACAACGCCTCATCACCGACTTTTATATCGACAGGCTGCTCTCGCGCAAATTGGCCATGATGCGCCAACACTTTGATGCAATCTATATGGCCCTGCAAGACAGCAATATGCACCGGCTGTAGTCCACTGGCCGTTTTCTCAAACAATGAGGCTCCCGCTCGAATCAATAATTTTGTGGTTTCGCAATGACCCTTATACACAGCATAATGGAGCAGACTCTGTCCCTCATTATCTTTAGCTTCAACCGAAATCATGTCCTCATCTTTATCCAAGAAAGGTGCCATAAAAGTCGCAGCATCTCCTTTAGCCAAAATCTCAAAACCTTCTTGTAAAAACGCAAGCGCCACCTTATCATCCGCTTCTATTTTTTCTGCTGATTGGGGAATGGTATTTATCATTTTCCAGGGAGAGTTCTCTTCAGAAGAATCGGAACGGGAGGAGGAACTGGCTGCAGATGAAGCAGCAACTGACCGTTCAGCCATTGGCATTATGGCACTTGCAGCTGCCTGACTGGCTTCCGATACTGCTTTTTCACGGGCAGGGTCAAGAGCAAGCGGCGTTCCTGGTTCAGCAGGGACTGCATAGGAAGGCTGGGAAACAGAATGGTCATTGCTTGCATTAATTAATGCGTACTCAAATCCTGTTAAGTGTTCAATGGTTGTTATAGGTTCAGACGATAGTTCTATACTGGTTTCATTATTATCCATGCTGCTCGAATGTAGAGGAAATTGTTCGGCTAAATTTTGAAGTGGAGCATTTTCTTCTCGGGCAGCGTCAAGAGCCAGTGGCGTTGCCGGTTCGGCAAGGACTGCATAGGAAGGCGGGGAAACAGAATGGTCATTGATTACATTATTCAATGCGTACTGAATTCCCGTTAAGTGTTCAATGGTTGTTATAATTTTAGACGATATTTCCTTACTGGTTTCATTATTGTCTATGCTGCTCGTTAGTTTATCCAAAGCAGACATTATGTTATTAATCAGGAGTTGGTTTCCCAAGTAATCAGATTTAATTCTGATATAACAATGTTCAAAATCAGGTTTAAAGAAATCAAGGCCTTCAATTTTTTCTAATTGCTCTATTAAATTTAAAAAAATCTCATTGTCAGTCATGGTAAAAAATATAGCCCCAGGTCGTAAAAGGCCAACTTTTAAATGTCCCGCTGAACTATAATTTTTTTCACTTTTTGGTAAAAAACACACACTCATAGTAGTACTCCCCTCATTAATCTTATCAAACCTGCTTTTTGGCCAATTTTATTACAGATATGAGATTGACATTACCGTAGAAAATACGGAGGAGGAAATCGATACGCTTGCCAGTATGGGAGAGGCACCAACTGGAATAAAATAAGCTTTTGTGCAAGTCTAACTCTAAAATGGGTATTCGGAGTTATCTAAAATGAGTTTATAATTCTCTTGCAACTTCTCAATGATTTCTATGCTGTACCATTTTCCCGCAGCAGCAATCGATAAGTCCATAGATAAAAATTCGTTTACCTTTGGTGAGTATTTAGACTTAGACATACTCAAAAATGCTTTGGATAAATTCGATCACAACAAAATATCGGTTGTAACATTTCATAAGGAAATTGCTCGAGCTGGAGTTGTATACGTGAGTGTCTATTTAAAACAAAGACAGATCTATTATTTAGGTCAAGATGGAAAATATTTTCTTGAGCGATATTAGGCAACGTCCCAAAAGTTTTTTAGCTTTCCCAGACCGAATCTGAGCACGGATTTTTCAGATTATTTCGATCTGCCCCCTCTCTCGCGCAAGGAATTTGAGTATGATGATGCTTTTGACCTTTTCAATATGTGTTGCCTATCCGGTTTGCAAGTCTCCCTTCTCCCTCAAGGGAGAAGGGAGATTTTGACCCTTTCAATATGTGTTGCCTATCTACCCGGGTCGGACCTATGAAGATGCTTTTTCGCGGGATGAGGGTTGGGGAGAGGGAATGGAACTATCCGTGCTCAGATTCGGTCTGGGAAAGCTAAATAAACTTTAAGGACGTTGCCTAATTACATGTTTATTAATGGTAAGCAAAACTTCAGTGGCTCATAAAATCAGGGAGTACTATCAAGGTAGGGTGATTTTTTTATGTTCATAGCGCAACTGCGCTGCATCTAGCCTGTTTCAGCCATTCATGAGTTGCTCAACTGGGGCACATGAAATGCAATCTGTGCTGCTATCAGGAGGTGGCGTAAAAAAACACTGGGAGGAGGATGACGAAAGAACTGCAGTTGTATCAGGAGCCGGCTCGAGCAGATCAGGAAAAAAAGATTGATACGATTTGAATTCAGCTGTCCAAATCAATACGTCCCTTTCTGTGGGATTTAACAGCTCTGGGTAGCAATCCAGTATTTTTTTTGCATACCATGCATCCATGTTTCCAAAATGACACAATTCCCTATTATTGCACAAACTGATAATCCAGCAAGGATGCTGAAGTAGCAAATGCACAAACCGGAAATCTTTATGCGCCTGTTTTGCTGCTTTTTCTACAAGACGGGAAAAAAAATGGGTTGCATTTCGAAGCATCGGTGATTGTCTTGTGAGCAAATAGTCCATTGCGGCCAACCCCATAGAATGCACAATCAATTGATCTTCAAATTTCCATGCTTGCTCCATATTTGAAATGGATCGTTTGATGTCTTTACCAAACAACGACTGAACAGAAAGAATAAACTCTTTGAGGTAACATACCCATTCAGCATGTTCCAGATTGTATTTTTTGGACAGATGCACAAGCAATGCATCTTCTTCCATGGAACACAGGTAATTGGCTGCTTTAGCGATCTCAATGAACGCAGCGGATTCCAAAACCACTTCAGGAGTTGCAATTGGCATGCTCGTACTTACGGATGGCGACACAGTTTGGGCAAAGGCTGTTGCAGCGTCAAACAGAATGGCATCCCTGTCCTCTGCATTTTGCCGCAGTATGCTTTTGGCTTTGAGAATAAACTCCCTTTTTTGTGCACTGGTCAACGGCTGTTGTATGATCCATTCCATTTCATTCAGATAATACTGTATTTGCATAATCCGTTCGTATTTTTTACCTTTTGCAAACAGGTATCCATGAATGGCGCTTATAGTTGTACCCTTTGTGCTGTTTATATCTTCTTGAATGTGATAACGTGCCCGAAACTCTGCAAGACTTTGACCTTTAAAAATTATTTTTGATAAATCCCCCTGGTTATCAGCAATAAAAGAGGATTTTTGTGCCGATTTTAATAATATTTCAGGTAAGTGGACGCGGTAAACCCCTGTTTGTATGACCGCCTGTTTTCTGCTTTCCAGAACCTCGGCCAGGTTTGGGATGATATACTCACCGGTTTCAGGGCGTTTGCCTGTGATATCCCGGGAAAACACGAGTGCATCTGTCACACAGGAATAATCATCAGTCTGTCTTTGATAACTCGTGACATAAACAGGAATGCCTGTTTTTTCATACAGCACTTCCAGATTGCCAGGATATCCCCCCAAAGAGTCACTATACAAAAAGCACTCTTTACCACTGTCACGAATATATGCCATAAATCGGGCATGCCGAGAGCCTATCCAAATCAAAAAAGCGTGCCGCCAGGAGCCGGGCTGCCGGTGCGCTTTGGCAAGGTAAGGTTTGATCCAGCAAAAATCGTCCTCTCCTGCCGTTTCAAGAAATTGGACTTGCGGATACTGGTCATCGCGAAAAACAGAGTAATGTTTAATAACGTGACTGATGTTGGTCTGATATTTGTTATGCAAATATTGAATCAGAACAGCAACACCATCAACAGTGGGGATGGTGATTCTACCGTACCAGTATGCATCAGTCTCTTTAAAATAAAAGGATTTGTTAAAAAAATTCATGCCTAACTCTATCCTGAATTTTGAGAGATATGCAACTATCCTGAGCAATCCAATTTGATACATCCTCAAATAGACAAAAGCGGATGTCTTCAGTGCAGGCGTAAGCTGGGAGGAATATACAAATTATACCCGTGTGCTTTTTAGAAAGACACTTTGATTCACAGTCACACTAATGATGAATAATACGATGAATTATTTCAGATACTACTCACAGACGAGCATATTCACCCGGTACAATACTCCATTGCTTTTTGTATCAATACAATCCGGAGTTCTTCGTGAATAAATATACAAGGATATGGGGACGAATTGGAATCATTCTGTGCTTGGCAAGTTTTCAGGCTAATGCTTTTTCTCATACTGAAAATTACCCAAAAACCAGTTGGAAGCACATGGAGTCACCAGAAACATTGGGCTGGTCGAGAGAAGTTCTTAAAGCCGCCAGAGACTACTCTTTAACCATCGATACAGCGGCAGTCATGATTGTAGTAAATGGAGAAATTTTGGATGAGTGGGGCGAAACAACAACACGATTCAACATACACTCCATTCGAAAAAGTTTTCTTAATGCCCTGTATGGCATACACATCAAAGAGAAAACGATAAGCCTTGATGCAACATTGGCCGAACTTGATATTAATGACAATGCGCCCTCATTAACTGCTCTTGAACAAACGGCAACCGTACGTGATTTATTAAAAGCTCGGTCTGGGGTATATCACCCTGCCCTTTATGAAACAGAGAAAATGTCGTCCACACGCCCGCCACGCGGCAGTCATCTGCCCAATACATTTTGGTATTATAACAATTGGGACTTTAATGCCTTGGGAACGATTTTTGAACAACTGGTAAAAAAATCAATATTTGCGGAATTCAAAATTCGTATTGCAGATATTATAGGCATGGAGGACTTTCGCTTGGAAGATGGGGAATATATTACGGGCAGCGAATCCATTCACCCAGCCTACCCCTTTCGTATGACCGCTCGTGATATGGCTCGTTTTGGTTTATTGTTTCTCAAGCAGGGCAATTGGAATAATCATCAGATCATTCCTTCCGACTGGGTAAAAGAAAGTACAACCCCCTGGTCGATTGACGATACTTACAATGCAGGAGGTTACGGTTATCTTTGGTGGGTGGCCGTGAACGGCCAGCATTTCCCTGGCGTGATTTTGCCAGAGGGCTCATTCTCAGCACGTGGCGCAGGAGGGCATTTCATTCTTATCGTACCATCATGGGATCTTGTAATTGTTCATCGCGTAAACACAGATATTCCTGAACGAAAAGTTACCAGTGAGCAATTTGGCAAACTCGTTTCTCTTATTTTAGAAGCGAGGACACATGAGGTATCTTATTGATGATCACAAAATTCTATTGTTGTTACTATGTCAGCTACAAAGGCTCGAATGGCACCAGACATACCGCTAAGATTTTGAAACAACTCACATCAATTGGAATTAATAAGGATTGCTGATGACAACATTTAATTACAAATCAAAAAGAATTGGTAATGTATCAATTAAATCAGATACATGTATTACCTCAATACATACAAATCGACTCACATTCAAATCATTGAATCAAGATTCGCGAGCAACCTTGGTACACAATTATTCAAAACTACTAGGTGATTCAGAAATCGTTAAATTGCTTAATGATGGAAAAACCTGGTCTCTTGAGTTGGTTCAAACGGTTATTGATCTGAAAACTTCTGCCTGGAATAACGGCGATCCATTCAGTCTGTTTTCAATTTATGAAAACGACACGAATCAGTTTGTTGGTTCGGTTTCAATCAAAAAAGAGTTGGAAACCTATCATACAACTGGCGCCGGTCATGCGAATGTTATAGAAATTGGATTTTTCATAGATAAAGCTGTTTGGGGCAAAGGTTATGGTACTGAAATCGCGATTGCTGCAAAAAAATACATTAAACATGCTGTTGGAGTTATTGCTGCTGAGCATGGAGGTCCTTTACCAAAGGAAATTGTAGCTACCGCCCATCCTGAAAATATAGCCTCGTGCGCTATTTTAAAAAAAACATTGAAACACGTAGAGTCTGAGCCGATCAAAAAATATGATGGCAACCCACGCCTATTCTTTTTTAAACCATTAAAGCCAGCAAAAATTTCTACCATGGAAACAGTTAGTTTGGAATCTGTAACTCTGTAGCGGTAACTAAAACTTAAGGTAAAGCTAATAATACTGTCGGTTCAATTCCCATTTGATTTCATCCAGAGGATCCGCAACACCGTCTGGTATTCTGTATGCAGTCATCTCACAAAACAACCGTTTTTTGGGGTGGAAACCGCTCTCCCCTATTTTTTAAGACATCATGACTTATAACACATAGATACTTTTAATTTTTTGTATCAGATAGTTATCTTGTTATCTAAATACTATTTACCCAATATCATCCTTACCTGCATTAACATAATTATAAGGTCTTCCTTGATCCATTTCATCATAATGCCAATGATCAAAGGTTCTTTTCGGGCCCCCCTTTCTTTGCCCCTTATTTGTGTTCTTTTCAAATCTTTAAGAGCATTTTTCGTTATTTAAACCTCTGTTATCACAATATCAACTCTTTTTATTTAATAGCACACCTAAAATGGTGTTCTGTCAATACGGAAGTCAAAATGTTAAATTTATGAACCACCTACACTACTAATTATTTCAATGAGCGAACACCAAGTTGTGGGTTAATTAATTTGTTTAATTATTCAAAATAAGAGTGTTAATTTATTTTACTTGCAATCAAAAGACTTGCCCCCCTATCCTCTGACCTTTCGTTAAAGTTGTATGACTTATGACAAGACTGTTAATTAGTCTGTAGCCTTATCCAAGAATATTTTTATCAATAATATCATCAACATATTTTTATTATTTATTCTAGATGATAGAGTTTGAGCACATTGCTTATGTGAGTTTCCTAAAAATAAGGAACCAAAATGAAATTACTGGAACTTCGACAGTTAGTAAATGAATATGATCAAACATGGTATTTTCGCAAATATGTGTATGGAGATCATGAAAGAGCCAAAAAATTTAAACAATACTTACAAAAATATGAACATGTTCAAGATGATTATGAGTTAACTGTTACAGACATTTTTAGGCTGCTCAAAAAAGTACCCGAACTGAACGACGCTAATAGCAATTTGCAATTTATCCGATCAATAAGAGCGAGTCTAAACAGTAGTTACTTGTTTGATATTTTTAACGTTTTGAAAAGTGCCCAGGTAATTTCCCAAGCTAATTTTACAATTATTTATGGCCTTTCACATGAGTGGCGTTGCCTTTTAAATACCTTATTTTGTGGATTAACATTTGAACGCATTAGTCTAAACTCAGAAATTCTTGCAGCAGTTTTAGCAATAGCTTCCCGATCAGCTTTTTATTATCCAGCAATTGAGCAATCTTTAAGATTTTTACATAAAAAAAATCATCTTACATCAACCTCACTTAACTTACTTACTACCAAAACTGATGGACTAAACACTGTCTTTCAAATAGTACAAGAGCTTGATAAAGCCAATTGTTTAAATGATGCATGCCTAGTACATTTTGCACATCGGGAATCTCTTTATTCACTTGACGCCCTAATTGCGCTGCTAAATCGTGCAAAAGTTACCCTTAATGAAGAACTAATTCAATCCATATGCATAAACAGCAATATTCATTACCTTGTTGAACTCATAACAACATTAGTTGAATCTAAAGAATTTCATTTGAAGAGTGAAACGTTGATAATGCTTTTAAAGCAAGACTTCAAATTTTTCCTAAATAAAAACGATGCTATGAAATTATTACAGGAAAATGACTTATTAGATGATAAAACCTTTGATTTTGTTTGTAATAATGATGATTTTTCAATAAAACAAATATTAAAAATTTTATCGGAGGAGTCTTTGTTAACGGAAAATAAAGAAATAGTTAATAAACTAATCAATAAAGAATTTAGTGGAATTCGATTCTATCGAACAATTGATTATTTAAAAAAAGCCGATTTACTGGATCAAAAATCATTAACTAATTGCTTTGAATTAATTTTAATAAAATCAAATGCTGATTTATTTAAAACAGGTGTTTTAAATGTATTGGAGTTATTTCATGAGAGTAGCTTCAATATTAGCAAGGAACAGCTAGAAACACTCTTTTCTTTATCTGATGCTAATCTTAGACGACTTCATGGAATAGTATCGAGGCTTATAACAAGTAAACTATTAGATCAACCTTCTTTGGAAAAAACATTCAATCGAATAATGGAGAAATTACCCCCTGTTCTAGACTCAACTGTGAATAAAAATAGCAAGAAAAATACAAGTGCTCCTCGCTCTGAATATATATTAGACAATGAAAATTGTTTCTTTATAGAACACAGTACACAATATGAAAGTGGCGGTTTTGGTAAAGTCAAAAAAGGGTACAATTTACCTGATTCCAATGAACCTATTTATGGCATTAAAAAATTAGTGGAATCAGATCCGTCTAAAGCTCAAAAAGAAGCGAGCCGTGAGGTAAAATATCATCGATTACTTGGACGACAAGCATTTTATTTTTTGAGAAACGGGACAACAAGCATAGTTTCAGATTGGCAACGTGAAAAGGGATTGCATCTTTATAATGCAAGTGAACTATTACAAATGCCAATAGAAAAAAGACTTGGATGCCTCAAATCCGGCTTAGCTGATCTTAATATGTTACACCAACACTACCGAGTACATGGAGATGTAAAATGTCAAAATTTTATTCTCAACCCAAATAATGGATCCCTGAATCTAATTGATTTTGGTACTTCACATAAAAAAGGCTCATCTAAATCTTTTGCATGGACTCCTGCATATAGTGACCCTCATACTTTTGGAGACGGCTTCTACAAAGATATCTATGCCATGGGTATTGTAACAATGTATTTATTCCCAGAAATATATGCAGTTTCTTTCAATGAAGGCAAGGCAAATGTATCTATTAATAAATCGGACTATACAGTTACTGAACAAGCTATTGTAAATCTCGTTAATTCAATGATGAATTCCGATATTAGTTTAAGATGTACAAGTGGGGATGCATTGACCTACTGCAATGAGGTACTCGAACATTTTAATCAAATTGATGAGAGATTTATAGAGACAATAGCAAACGCTACTATCAACCGTGCTAAATCAACCGTTGAGGATGTATTTCATATGTAAGTAACAAATGCGATATAAATATGAAGGTAAATAACATGATCACAACCATGAAAACAGGACATTTCCACCAAACTCTTTGTCTGCTGTCAAACCGCAAGCTTTTGGATTGCTCTCAGCAATATATCAGTTTAGTATATTGAACCGTGTGCCAGTTTCGATAACAACCTATATCTATATTACTAGAAAGCTTGGGTTGTTTATAAGTCACTACTTCAATTTTTTTGGTAGTAGTAACATTTAAAATAAGGTTTGAATTATGTCAGCAAGTAGCGAGTCTGTTAAAAAGCAGTTGGATGAAGAATCAACAGCAAAAGCACCTGAAGTTTTTTTTGAAGATCGGAGTCTTCAAAAATATGTAGGTAATAATCTTGTCAAAATATTAAAAATTATTTTTGCAATGGATAATCCTGATTCATTGATTGAGTTAGTGCCCGGATTGTTTGGGATCGTCACTATAGAAAATTTTAAAGGCATAGATCGTGACTGCTTTAAAGATTATATTATTAATAACGACATTGATCCCATGAATATTAGTACAAGCAGGCAAACACAATACCGAGTAAAAGATATTCTTCTTCCGCGATCAGGAACTTGGGCCTCTTTTTTTAAATTTAGAGAATCCTGTGAACAAATGAAGATTACTTTAAAATTTCAGGTAGATGTGCCAAACGGAACAGACAGCGCCTCCAAATTTACTCATTGCTTTTTTGACATGCATTTTGATGCGTTGCGTTTAACTCAGGAACGCGTTGCAAATTTATTAAAGGATAACCCTCACATACTTATGTTTGACCAAGAGGTCGAACAAAATACTTGCTCCTTACAATAAGAGTTTTTGCGATTAGTCGTCGTTTCGTCACATGATACCCCCGCGACTGGGTTTGACGAAACGATAACGACAGTAAAAATCTATAGAGTGGGTAACGTGCATTAGCTATCGATACTTTGATGATGAAGTGATAATAAATCATACACCACCTCAACCGGATGTCGCGTTTGATATCCCGTCCGATAGTTCACTTGAGTGCGACAAGAATACCCATCCACAAGATTTGATTGTGCTGCTTGCTCATCGGCAAAAAATGGCTTCCAGGAGAGTTCAAACAACCCTTTTGACTCATTTTGATGAATAACTTCATGGCCATAAGAACCTGCCATGCCACAACATCCAGTTTTTATCAGGTTTAGGTGAAGTCCCAGGAATGCAAATACCCTCTGCCACTGCTCCTGTGCTTCATTGCAATTAGATTGTTCTGTGCAATGACTCAGTAAATTATATTGTGTCCTGATTTCTGAGTTTGTTATTTTGAATTGATTTGAATCCTGACTTCCCATTTGCTCCGATAACCATTCCTGAATTAATAAAACCCGGTACTCAACAGTCTTTTTTAAGAGATCCGGATATTCATTTCTATAGGTTAATACCATAGCAGGATCAATCCCTATCATTGTGACATGGTGACGTGCCAACTGCTCCAAAACCAATGCATTTTTATGAGCTACTCGAGCAAATTGTTTCAACTTTCCCTGAACATGAAGGGATTTTCCATTCTCAAACCAGGGCATCACATAGATTTCATAACCTAATTGCCGCACCAGTAAACAGGTTTTTATGACTAAATCTGCTTCATAAAAACTGGTCACCCAATCCTGGATCAACACAACTGATGTTCCGGGTGGAGGGAGTTGATTTAGATTCAATAAAGGGATCTGTTCTTTTTTCAATAATACTGAAAGCTGGGGACTACTAAATAATGGGGGATTAACGAAACCTGCTGTTTTTTCCAAAAAACGGAGAATAACTCGATTGGAGAGAAAAAAATTGCTCAATCTGGGAAATTTACTTTGGTAATACCCCATACGTTCACTGTAGGCAATCAAATAATTGTTCAGTGACCGAAAATAGCGTGAATGATAGGCTTCTAAAAATCGCGATCTGAATGAAGGCACATTAATATTAACGGGACATTGTGATTTACAGGCTTGACAGGAAAGACATCCTTCCATGGCCGAATAGACTTCATGAGAAAAATCGTATTGCCCCCTCTTTTTATGGTAGCTGTTAATCAATCGCCTTAATGGATTTGCGGGTGAAGTGTCGTTATTGGATTTCCCAAGTTGCCTCAGCCACTCCCTGACAAGACTAGCCCGTCCTTTAGGTGAATGAACTCTATCACGAGTGATTTTATAAGAAGGGCACATGACGTCGTCGATTTTGTAATCAAAACACACCCCATTACCATTACAATTTATAGCCAATTGGTAAGTCTCTCTTAGAGTTTCGGAGATTTGTAAATCTGAACTGGCTCGAGTCTCTTCTGATGCTACACGCATTAAAGGCATATTAATCCCGAGAGGCACTGCAATTTTTCCGGGATTTAATTGATTGTAGGGATCACAACTTGTTTTAATTTTTCTAAGCTCTTCATATAAAGTTTCTCCGAAAAACATAGGTACATATTCACTTCGAAACCCCTTACCGTGTTCCCCCCACAATACACCGCCATATTTTTGGGTCAGATGCGCTACCTGCTCCGTAATTTCATAATATTTTTGCCTGTCTTGGGCATCCATTAAATTCAATGCAGGACGTACGTGCAAACACCCCACATCAATATGACCAAACATGCCATACTGCAAGCCATAGGAATCCAGTATCTCACGAAATTCACGCACATAGTCGGGAAGATGTTCAGGAGGAACTACCGTATCTTCAACTCCTGAAACCGGCTTTCTTATTCCTTCTGTTTTACCCAACAAACCCACACTGCGCTTACGCAGCTCCCAGAGACTAGCAATGTCTTTTTTCTTATCGACGTAATGATAATCAAAATTCTGCAAATGTGCTTTTAAGGAATCCACCTTCTGTTTCAATTGCTCCTCATCATCAGCAACGAACTCCACAAGGTTCAGCGCCGCTGGATCAATTGCTCCTTTTGTGGTAACAAAAGCACGAATATTGTGATAAATAATGTCTGTTTTAGCTAAATTCAAAACCGTTTCATCAATCGTTTCAATTGCTTCTGGCTCGAATAGAACCAAATCTTTCGCCTGTGCAAGCGCTTCTTTAAAAGAGGAATACAAAACCACAAAAAGAACTTTGAATTTAGGAATGTTGGTTAGTTTAAGTTTGATCCCGGTCACATAAGCCAAGGTGCCTTCTGAACCGGTTAATACCGCATTAAGATTAAAGCGCCGGCCATCAGAAGAGTAAATTCGAGTCAGATTATAACCAGTCATAAAACGATCTAATTTAGGAAATTGACTGCAAATCAAAGAGCGATGATCTCGTACTGTTTGTTCCACTTGCCGATACAGTTGCCCCACCCTGCCCGGCAGGTTTTTCATCTCATCCAGACGAGACACATCAATTTCTTCACTGGTGTGAGTCTGACCATCGGGATACACGGCAGTTATTGCCAGAACATGCTGGCTGGTTTTACCGTACAAACGAGATCCTTTGCCGCTGGCATCCGTACTCACCATACCGCCCAATGTCGCCCTGTTACTTGTAGATAAAGTGGGCGCGAAGAATTTATTGTATTTTTTCAAAAAATCATTTAACTGATCCAGTACAACCCCTGGCTCAACAATAACCCACCCTTCCTCTGGATTTACCTCAATAATGGAATTCATATACCGTGAGCAATCAATGATGATTCCTGTATTCAAAGATTGGCCATTTGTGCCAGTACCACCGCCGCGGGGAGAAAAAGAAAGATGCTGATATTCTTTACGTTGTGCCAAAGTAAAAATGGCCGCAATGTCGTGTTCACTTTTAGGAAAAATTACCGCTTGAGGCAACACTTGATAAACGCTGTTATCAGTCGAAATAATTAACCGACTACTCAAAGACTCATCAATCTCACCATGAAAGCCGACGTCTTCGGTCAAGGATTGTAAAAATAAACGAACTGATGGAGGAACAGCTGAAGAAGCGGTCAGTCGGGGAATCATCCTTTCGTACCCGGAAGGGGTTTATGATTGTAACAGTATAGCATAGGCTCATAAAACCGAGCCATGGCTATAACATTTTACATCAATAAAATCACTTGTCTTGCAGTTAATAAGTCCTACGATACCTTAAATGTTCATTTCAGGTGTTTCAATATAAAATCGCTCACTCTCATTAATCACATCCAATGATTCCTTAAGATTTTCTACAAAATCTGCTGATCGTGTTTTTCCACTACTCCATATAGAGTAACGATGTTTCGCCAGGAGAGTCACATTGTCTTGTGTTAACACTTCTTTTAGTACTTCTCGACAATCATGATAACAAGATTGTGCTTCCATCTTTTTAACCAGTAAATCAAGAATAGTTAATTTTTCTTGCCTCAGCCCCTGGAACAGAGTTCTTATGATGCTGAATGAAGACAGTCCTTCACGTAAGTAATCACGATGAGAGCGAATATTGTGTAACATGCGCTCCATATTAATGGCCTCTGTACCCACTTCCTCTATTAAAATATCGGCTGGTGAATGCAATACGCGATCCAATCGGCAATATTCAGCCATTTTTTTATCAACAAAATGAGCAATATGCTGCATTTCACCTAAAAAATGTGCCTGGTATTGGCGCTGGTTATCGGGATTATCCTGCGCTAATTGAAAGTATTGATTGAAGGCATTCACTTCGGCATGAGCGCTTGATAGACCTGATCCACTATAAAAATGGGGTGCTCGGAATAAATCCCCACCAGCCAAAACCATTAACTCCTGTTCCTGGTGCTTTAAGATACGCGCGGCAATCGCAGTACCCTGAGGATTGACAATAAAACTCTGCGAATTTTTAGTATCTAATCGGACTCGCGGATCATTTAGAAACGGGAACTTATGGGTCAATAGCCTAGACCATTCCAATTGCATATTGATATGGATAAGTCGCGCAAAGTGTTTACTTTGATCCTTAGATGCAGAATCATTGGCTATTTGATTGAGCAATTGCATGAAAGTTTGCAATTCAGGAGGCACCTTGGTGGCAATATAAAATTGTCCCTTAGTTTCAAACGTTCTCAAATTATCTTCTTTTTCATCAATTTTGATTTTGAAAGTATCCGAATGGATCAATTCATCAAACGCCTGACTCAATTGTTGAGTTAATTCATCATTATTAATAGAACGTTTCAATTCAATAAAATGATCAAAAGATGAATTTAAAACACCTGAAATAAATCCTTCAATTTGAATTCTTGATGGCTGAAATTCATCGCGAATTTTTTTGATATGAGTTAATTGTCCATTAATCTGAAAAGGATTCTGACGGTTATTTTCCACAATATCATAAATCATCGTGATGTATGCGTTAGGTGTCTCATTGCGATTAACTTCAGCTTTATTAGGTGATTTCAGCAAATAAAGCGGATTGGAAAACGCATTTCGCCCCCCTTCAGCGCAATAGACATAGTCGCATTCAAAGCGCGTTTTATGATTCAAAACACCGACACGAAACTTTTTATGAGTATCATCCGGGGGGATGATTTCATGAGCTTTCACTCCGGTTACAATCTTAAGATTTGATGAATTAAATCTGGATAGCTCAACTAACCGGCTCATTAACGCCCGCTCCAGATCCTTAATCACGATGTGACCTCGGCCATCAGGATAGATATGCCCGCGATAAAATAATCTATTGTATTCTGCTGATCCCAAATAATGACGTAAATCAGCCATAATTGAAGGATCTAATACAACGGCCTGTTTCCGAGTATGTAACTGTTCCCCCTGACGTGCCTCAAGAAGAGTCACATTGGCTCCGGATTCATAAAGTTTTAATGCAGCCATTAAACCCGTTGGGCCTGCACCTATGACAACAAGATCTTTGGGTGTTGCTGTTTGATTTTGTAAATGATTCATAATAATGCGATTGATGTTTGTCTGAGGCGTTAACAAATTAGATTTAATAAGATTCAACACGTCCAATTGTTTCTCTTCAAAACAATTCAATTGAAACCAGGTTAAATATTCATTAAAAAAATCGCGATGAAGTTCATTCACCAAAACATCATCATTTTGTTCATAAGCATTTTTAATCTGCACTAAAAGATACTTTGCTGCCTCCAGTTTTTCTATAAGCTTTTGTTGTACCAACAAAATCTGGCTCAATCGCTTTTTGCCTTCTTTGTTCAATTGATAACCTTCAGTGTATTCACCATGTTTCAGCAAAGATTGGGTTAAATTGTCTCTATTAATACCCAAGAGAAAATCAATCTGATCTTTATTCAAACTGTTAGACCCCTCTAAATTAATATTGGGTAATTTTGAGTTAATATGAAGAAACAAGGCATCCAATTGTACTAATTCAATCATAGTGGTACACCATTTGCAGTTAATGATTAGACATGATGCAGTATTGTAAAGAATAAAACTTAAGCAACTATTAAGAAACACTCTGCTGATTGCAATAATTCGTTAAACGATAAGTTTATCTTCGCCCCTAACTTCTGGCTTATTTTGAACCATAGCCCAGGTTACGCCTCCAATAACCATTCCTGAACCTAATACTTGCAGCAAAGTAGGTGGAGTACCGCGGAAGACTGATAACATCATGGTCACTAGCGGCATAAAGTTATAAATTAAATTAGGTTCAGTGACACCTATTCGCTCAATCGCCTGTGTCCAGCATATATAAGCAATTACCGTGGCACCAATAACGAGGCCAACCAGGGACCAAACCGGTACCATCGATACGGGGAGCTTAGGCATGGGACTTAAAACCAAGGCTAAAACAAGCAAGAGTATAGCCCCAATAATCACTACGATGGTTATGTTGATTAAAGGAGTCACATGAGCCGGCAACCAACGGCGCGAAGCGACGGTATAAAACGAAAAGCAAAGAGCGGAAAGGAGCGCGATAGAATCTCCCCAATTGAGACTTAAATTCGAGATTCCTGTATCGCTGGACCCCAGAACAGCCAATGTTGCACCACTTACTGAAACAATTATTGCAATGACGGTATGGATGCTTGGAATTTCTTTACTCACTATTCCTTCTGCAATCGCAGTAAATACAGGTGATAGGGCCATAATTACAGCAACAGTTATAGGAGAAGTAACACTTAATGCAAAAAATAAACCGACTTGAAAGCAGGTTATTCCTATAAAACCAAGTAAAAAATAATGCCACCAATGACCTTTTAAGCTGGATAGTTTTGGTTTTTCTACAAAAAGGATTAGCGCCAGGAGTATAATCGCTCCAAAACCAAATCGTGCTGTTGCGGTATCCAGAGGGGTTAACCAGGTCATGGTTGTTTTACCCCAAATATAAGCAGCTCCCCAAAAAAATACAGCAATACAGGCTAATATACGCCCCATTCCCATAATCGTGTATCCCTTTATGTTTACTGCCATTAATCCCAATATAATACGATTTAATACATGTCGCACAATTCAACTTACGTTATTTTTTATATGGATTGCTTTAGCAAGTAAATAACCTCTTCATCCGATGTCTGGGGAAAATTATCATACCAAAGACCCACCGCATAAAAGTTAATAGGTTTCAGTGGACAGACTAATTGATCCACCATTGCAGCCAGTTCCTCGCATGTTGAATATTCAGCAACCGGAACAGCAACAACAAGCGATGCGGGTTGCTGTTTACGAATTGCAGCAACGGCTGCTCGCATGGTAAAACCGGTTGCAATGCCGTCATCTACTAAAATAATGGTTTTTCCATTCAAGGACGGATAAGTGCGATTCCCATGATATAAAAGCTCTCTACGTTCTAATTCTTTCTGCTCTCGTTCAACAATCGCTTTAACGGATGATGAATCCAGATTTAATTGCTTCATCAAAGGCTCATTAAACAGTAGGGTTCCACCCGATGCAATTGCCCCCATGGCAAGCTCTTCATGCCCAGGAACTCCTAATTTTCGAACGATAAACACATCAAAGGGCAAAGACAGTTCCCTTGCCAACTCATACGCTACAGGGACTCCCCCACGAGGTAATGCCAAAATAATCACATCCGCCTGGTGAGCGTATGATTTAAGATGCTTAGCCAGAATGATTCCCGCTTCTCTTCGATCGATGTACTTGTCCATTTTTGTTCACCACAAGAAACCAGGATCCAGACAGGAATCCTGACTAGCAATAAGTTCACGTAATCAAGGTTTGATCATACAAATAAAACGACTCACATTAATTAATGATCAATTAGGGTCTATTAACATCTTATCTATTTACCCCTACGTCCAGTACTTAACCAGGTTTATCAGTTAAATAACTACACAGTTATTATAGACCATGCAGCCATCCATGTTTCAGATGAGCACTGATGGTTACAAAATGGGGCAATATATTCCTTACAAAACAGATACTAATCAGGAATATACCTACTCTGGTGAGTTGATGATTACGATTTTGGCGATTCCGAAATATTCCTGATCAGTGTTTAAATAGAAAAGAATGGCTCACTGAGCATGTCTTCAGCCTGCTCTCCTAAATCACGCAAATCATACAATTCATTTAATAATAAATCACAGGATGACTCTGATAATTTAGAAAAGAAACTCATGCTCCGACTGACACATGGGCTCGATATCATCAAGGGTGGAGCATAATCGTCAGAAACTGAAGAGGCAGCAGAGCTCACGTCAGAAAAAAAACGTAACTGCTGGCTTCCACACGGGATCGAAGACAGATTGAGGGGGTCGCAATCATCAGAAACTGAAATTACCGAACTGCTCATTTGGATATTGGGCTCGGCAGGTTGAACATCAAAATCACTGGATACAGTGTGAATAGTACCTTTTTTATGTCTTTTAATACAGTAATATGAATTTTTAACCTGATTCGCTGAATGATTTAATTCTCGACCAATTAAAGCAAAACCAGCGCCTTCTTCTTTTCGTTTAAAAATATAATTCAATTGCTCTAGAGTGAAAGGATCGCGAGAAAGACTGGGATTCAAATGATCATACCATCGTTCACGACACTGCTTTCCATTTGGAAAAACCGAACAACTTCCAGGAGGGAGCTTTATAAGAAGCTCAAACTCCAGGTGTTTTGCAATTACAGGCCAGGTTGACCTAGTCGGCTGTTCCACTAATTCAACCAATAAACGATCAGCGATTGAATTCCATTTAAAATGGCGAATTTGCTTTTTTGAAGGCATAAACATCTCATAAAGTATGTGTTTATTTTTTGCCCACATAGTATAAGGTAATATTACATGTATTTCAATTGGCTCATTAAGAGCAAATTTTGAGATTTTCTGATTGAAGCACACAGAGGCAGGTTTTTCATGAGACCCGCTTAAAAATATTGATAAGCATCCGCTTATCTTGTAACTTAACCTCCACTGAATGAACGCTTGCTTCATTTCTTAAGGATTTAACTACAACAAAAGAAGGATGTTATATGAGAAAACTCGTTGCTTTAGCCATGCTATTCACAGCATTAGATGGTTTTGCGAATGAATTACATTCGTATGTGAAAATCAAAGAGACTGTTGCAAAGGGGCAGTTAGTTCGCATTTTTGTTGATTACGCTAAATGCTCAGTGCCAAGCAGCGGTTATAAAATGGCTAATTATAATTCAGCGTACACCCCTAATGAAATTGCAATTAACAATGATGCCGGTTATATGGCTGCTTCCATGATGCATTTTACCGTAAATCATCCACAATATCCCAACCAGCCACTCTATGAATTTATTCGCTACACTATTGCGAGTAACGGTGACGTTTCAATCAGTTTAATCCCCTTAAACGCGACAGATTACACACCACTATCCGACAAAATTACTTTTAAATGTACAATTAATGAATCAGCGCATTTCTTTATAGAAAACAAATAAGCCTTATTCTATTTGAAATGTCATTTTTTTAAGACCCTGTATTGATTTTTATCCATATAAAGCGTTTCTTTTCGACAATTCCTTCGAAGAGAAAAAATGAAAGTCGGGGTCTTGAACTATTTAATTTGTATGGGGATGATGCATGTATGTAATTAACGAATATCAATTGGTTAATGTCGCTTCTGATGTTTACCTGACTAACGCAAACCTGGGCGCTAAAATACCCCACCCAAAATTCGCAGAACTTTTAGCTGAATTGAAAGAATGCCCTCATCTGGAGTGTTCTGAAGATTTTTTAATACAGCTTTCACAACGCTATGGATTCGACATTAATGCGTTAAAAAAAGTACTGGTTGAACAATTAAATGTTTTAAAGCCAATGTTGCAGCAAAAAATACCTCTGATCTATATTAATTGCGATGTCGCTTTAATCAGAACTGTATTACAGGAAACACTCAGTAAACATCATCATGTTCAATTAGTGAATGAAGAACTGTTCTCCTACGAAAAAAATTCAATGGTGATCTACTTTCGTAATAACTACTCAAATCAATCCTTTAATTCACTATACCAAAATCTGGATGAAGATGTTTATCTTGTTACAGCAGGAGTTCTTCATCAATTATTAATTATTGATAATCTGTATGTCGCAGGAAGTGGATTACCCACCCATTATTCTAATTTGCATCAAATAATGAATTATCTAAACAGCTCTATTCCAGCCACTAAAAACAATTGGCTGTTGCTTTATCGTGACATGATAAAAAATTCAATGGCGCAATTCCCCGATCCAGAAATTAATAGCTGTCAGCAGGCTTACATTGCTTATTGTCTGAATCAATTTATCGCTCAATTTACCAATCTCTGGCAAGCTCCCACCCCTTTCGACCAAGTCAATTGCTTTTGGCAGGCAGATCTCAACAGTTTCACCATAGTCAGTGAAGCAGCGCTTCATTCTCCTTTTGCAGAACAAGACATGAAACTCAATTTAAATCAGATAAAAGTGCGGGAGACTGCTTAAATAATGGAAAACAAATCTATATTTATTAATGGACTCATTGAAGGCAGCCTGGATTCTCAAGTGTACCAGGATGTACGCCGAACCTTTGCCAGAGAAACCATATCGTTTTTAAAACACGGTAATCTATCCATTACCAATATCAATCCTAAACTGATTAATCGGGTGCAATTTACTGAATGTGAAATCTCACCTTTTCATAGCCATGATATTGATTGCAGTTCCATAGAAAATACCTCGTTCCAAAGAAAAGCATCAACCCCCCGATTCAGTAACCAAAAAATTGATTTTGCTCTTTTGCAACAATTATTAGTCAATTGCTTTTCCCCCAATGAATTCAATAAAAGGCCTTATCCCTCAGCGGGAGGACTTTATCCAGTAGAGCCATTAGTATTTTTGTTTCAGGAGCGAATTGATGGATTTAAGGGGCCTTCAGGGTGCTATCATTTTCGCCCAATCAGTAAAAAATTGCAGCTTATAAAAAAAATGGAACTGCAGACCTTGTATAATAAAGTTCTTCATGGCTCGGTTGGCAACAATCAGGAATGTTGGCCTAATTTCACTGTGCTTTACTTGGCACATCTTGGAAAAGCCATCTTTAAATACCGCTATCGCGGCTATCGGCATGCACTCATGGAAGCAGGATCGATGTTTCAGCATGCTACTGTGATATCACAACAAAATGATCTGCGCACCAATGTCTGGTCAACCTTCAGTGAACAAGAAATGCTCTATGAATTGGGACTTGATCATGGCGTTTATTTGCCCTTAACAACGCAGTTATTTGGTTATGGAGAGTAACATGGATCTGGCTCGCTTCAGGGATTACCCGCATCTGCCACAATGTACCGTTAAACACGCCTCTATTCATTATCCAGTAAAAATTAAATTAAGTAATGAAAGCCTTTTATGCACTCCCAAATCAATGATTATTGATGGAATTATCAGTTATGGGGGAAGCACCGGAATTGGCCTGACTCTGCCTTGTAAAGCCTATGGTGAATATTATGAACGCAATCATTTATTTACGGGTGTTCAGGTAAGCAGTTACAAAAAATTAAATC
Source organism: Legionella moravica DSM 19234 (assembly GCF_000423305.1). Lineage (GTDB taxonomy): Bacteria > Pseudomonadota > Gammaproteobacteria > Legionellales > Legionellaceae > Legionella > Legionella moravica. Next base: position 197,701 of record NZ_KE384000.1, read on the forward strand.
AGATACAACCTCTGTCCTATCAAGAGCAATTGAGTTCTTTATGTCAATTAAAAGTGGCTGATAAAGAAAGCTGTCTGGACCATGTATTCGCTTTTACCCAAGTCTTCAATTTGTTCGACGATCAACCTCAAGAGTTTTTTTATAACGGGATATCGCTCACCTGCAATAAAGAAGACAGTCCATTTATTAATTACAGTGACAGCTGTGCTTGCGCATCACATCCCAAAAAAGAAAAGGCTCTTTATAATTCGTTGATGGAGTTTATCGAGCGCCAAGCCCTGTTAGGCAGTTGGCTGTCTCAAAGTTATCAATACTGCATCAATCCACAACTGCTAAAAGAAGTCACACCTTATGAAGAATTAGCTGAATTATTTTTAGATAACGGGGAGCTTTATATTTTTCACAATGGAAACAAATTACCTGGTCATACAGTCATTATGTTTTATTTTGCATCTTCTGATGCCGATATGGTTCAATACTCGATAGGCTCAAGCAGTGGTTTAACCCTGGAAGAAGCATTACTGTCTTCCTTTGAGGAACTGTACCAATGTTATTCATTTTTGTACAACATGGAAAGTTCGGTGGGTCTGGAAAACAAAGCCGGCTCCGGATACCATCTTGAATTTCAAAAATGCAACACGCGAACCATTCGTGAAACCATACCCTTCATGAATCAGGTAAAGCCCTGTACCATCAATTCAATCCAGGATTTAAATCAGGTTCGCCGATACACTACTGAGGAGCTATTGGCAGAACTACAGGATATATCCCGAGATATTTATTATTATCATGCTCATGACAAGGCTTTAGGACTTCATTTTACCAAAATACTGAGCCCTGACTTTTTTACACATATGTCATTAAATAATAATCTTAATATCCAAAACAAATATGCTCGTCTATTAAATATTACGCAACAAAATGCCTTTATGGGAAAAATTCCGTTTCCCTAATCAATCACTGTATTGTTCTCAGGTAACTCCAGCTTGAGAACACCCAACTCTTGGTCACCAATATGGAGTCATGGGAAACAGTCAGATTTCAGTATTTTGTGGCATGAGACATCAATTGATGAATGACCATTAAATATAATATGCAGAAGAATTTACAAAATCAACAAGATAATGTTAGAGTTAAAATCGATTTTAATATCAATGAACGATGAAAAATATAGCAATATTTGATTTACTCCACTTTCAAATTTTGTAGTTTATTTTTCAGGATGATAACTTTTTTATGAGAAGGAATTTATATGCATCACAATAAATTAAGCGCTCTGTTTCTTGCATTAGTGTCCTCTACAACTATAGCGGGTACAATGGGCCCAGTAATGACCTCTGACCGCTATCTCCTTTTAGAAGCAGGAGCTACTTTTACCCATGGTTTTTATAGCAGCTCCGCTGTTTTTCCTGAAACAATAACCCCTCTCTTTCCAAATGGAATTGCAATTAATTTAAATGATTTTTACCCCAATAATTTCTGGGGAGGATACATTGGTGCATCCTATTATGTTCCTGCAAACTGGTTGTTTAATGCCCGTTATGAAATGTATGGCAAAAAAGACAAAGTAAATCCCTTAAATACTGGAAGCATCAGTCTCGCTCCTGTAAAACTTGCCTTTACAGTGGATAAAGTCTTTGGCGATTTTCATTCGTTCAGCTATGGAGTAGGCGCCGGAGCGGTAATTGAAAATACAAATGATGGTGATGTATACGTCACTTCCAGTATTAACGGAGCGTCTTCTGAGTCAATACAAGGCCGTTCAAGAATTGATCCTCAAGTAGAAGCATTTGGAATGTATCGCTTTGCAAATAATCTGGGGATTAAATTAAATGCCGGATACCAAATTCCTGTTAATAGCAAATTTGGTAATGGTGATTTGAATGTGTCTCTAGGAATAAACTACGGGTTCCCAGTCTAATAAATTATAAACAGGAGAGTAAACTAATGGATAATTCAAATAACGAATTCAATTTGGATGTAGATGTTTTGTTTGATGACAGTGTTAATTTTGATCCTTCACTAAGTAGTTGTTGCTGCTGCTGTACTGCCGCATCATCTGAAACTGAAGAATAATTGATTGTTATAGAATAGATGTATCATCCCGAATTAGTTATTGAAACAACTGACTCGGGATTTTTTTTGGATGAAAAAATCAATTAGAGTCTGTTGACAATTCACTTTTTCAATTACCTGAAAATATATATATGCCCTGGGTCGAACCGAACCAGGGGGATGATAAAGCAATGGAAAGCGGACTTTTTTTATTGGGTAGTGGATGTATTCATTGCCATTCATTTTTTATTTTAACCAGAAGTTGAGAATCAAACATGAAGTTTATTTCCAATTTAAATGAAACCTTGATTTGCCCCTACCAAATTCTAATTGACGTTGCAGAGCAAATCACAGATTGCCCCCCACGTTTTCAGCACATGGCCTTCATGCCAATTTGTGAACTCGAAACAACAAATGACTGGATTAATCTGGAATCCTTAGGCATACCTGCTGCGATCAGGGCAAAAGCAATGGTTGATGTTCTGGTTAGTTTAATACAACGTACCCAGTTTGATGTTTTGTCTCTGGATATTTATTTATCGGCACAGACTCTAGGCTCAGATAATTTATTCAGCCTTATTTACTTTGCAGAATCCGTACCTTCCCTCAGACTCACTTTTTATACACCACATCAATCGCCTTCTGAGCTGGAAGAACAGGTTGCAGTATTAAAAAACATGGGCAATGTAGTCCTTGAATTCAATCATTTAAGCCATTCTGCAACAACGGAATCTTCATCTGGTCTGAGCCACTTGAAGAACAAACGCAATCAAATAATTCATTCTTTTGGATTTACTTTAAAAGAGACTGATTTACAAAGCAATGCATCCAATCCAGCCATACTGAATCAATTAATCGGTTATTGCTGGATGAATTTGAAAGCTGGAGCATACGACATCTCCTGCTCTTTATTGGAACAAGCACAAAAAGCCCCCTCTTTAGACCTCGCTGCTCAGGAACAAATCTTCATGCATTTATTGATGATGCGCTTTTTTTCTCATCAGTATGGTTTGGTGACTGAGTCCGATTTCCCTGAATCTTTTAGTACTCTTAATGACTCTGATATCAAAACCTTGGTATTTTTTAAAGCGTACGCTGCAACATTAAGCAGAAATCTATCAACTGCAGACCTTTTTTTCAAAAGATTTGGTATTGATGAACACATGCCTTTAAGCGATGAGAACTCTTTATATCGCCTCAATTTGTTCGCATTATTTCAAGTGCTGCAAGGCAGAATCGACGTTGCATTTGATTTGGAGTTTCGCATTAAACAACACATAGAAGAACATTGCATTGAAACTGTCGGTTTAAAATATGTTAACTTCATAAATATTGCGCGTCTTTATAAAAAAAACAAGCAATTTGAGCAATCATTAAATTATTATCAACATGCCTATCGAGAAATCAATGAAGGTGCATATTCAACTTCAGATCACATTTATTACAATATGAATCTGGGGAGTCTTTTTGAAGCAGCAGGTAATCCTGAGCTGGCCTTGCATTATTGGGTTAAAGCTTCTTTACATTGGTTAGCCTGTAAAAATAAATACGAGTTGTCCTGGAGACCACGCATCCTGTTATGTCAGGAGCATATTTCCGAGATCATCAATCCCTTACCTATAGAAAAGGCCAATATATTTCTGCTCAACAAACTGAATGATCTGTTTAAAAAATGTCACATTGATCTGACGGAATGCCCTTCTTTTTCTTATCGCTTTGCTGAAGCCAGCTTAAGTCAGGAAAAAGAGTGTTGTTTCATTAAAGACAATATTGTTGTTTACACCTCCAAAAAACAACCAACACATGATTCAAAAAAACAGCTCGTATCAGAGGAGCAGCTCGCTCAAAAGTTATCTCAATATTTGAATTCTCTCTTCGATATAGGCACAGAATACCAATTAGTATTCGTAGACATTCAATTGGATACTAACCGGATCAACACAGCCAAAGAAGCCATGTCTTATGCCTTGTTAGCCAATTGTTCTTCCTGTTCTTACAATGGAGAATGGTTGCAGCTCAAAAGCCCTGACTCGTTAAAATCAGTTCGCGCTTCTTTATCACGATCCATCTGCTCTATAACAGAAATGGAACGGGGATTATCCATAAATTATAAAAGAAGCTTTCTTAATAAAACATTGAATAATCAAAATGAAATTGATTTAGTAAACCAACTCAAACAGCAGCAGACTCTTGATGTGGAACAATTAAGTCAACACGAACAGAAAATACTTCCTATCCTCGCCCAAAAACGCATCTTGCATCTGTTCTATTCGAAATAAACAGTGACTTTATTTCTTTAGTACTCATTCCAACGTATTTTTTAGTGGAGTGAGTATTAAAGTATTGAACAATTTGAACTCGACGCCCTTCGTATGAGTCGAATTGAAGATCGTACCAAACTCTTCTGCACTCAAAACCCATAATATTCATTATATCCCTCGTCTGAATCCTCGCTCTGATCCATTGAATAATGAATATTATTCAAAATCAGAACTGCAGGAGCTGTGTCACGAGATGAGGGTTTGCCTGGGCTGGCTAATAGATCGGAACGTTTATTCCAAGTAGGATTGGGAACAGGTTGCATCCGATCACTTAGGGAATTTAATACGACCGTGATGTGCTCTAAAGAAGGTCTATGGCAAGGCTCCTCATGTAACATCGAGTAAAGAAGGAGACGGAGTTCCATATGACACTCTGGAATTTCAGCCATACGATTAAACAATCGGGCAAAAGAAACATTTTTTGCTGAATATACACAATCTATCGGGGTAAAATCTGGATTGTTGTGATAATCATCTCCCCACAACATCATGAGCACTCGTCCTAAAGCATAAACATCACTCTTAATGGTGGTGCAATCATAAGGAGAAAATCCCTCTGGAGCAGCAAAGGGTATTGATCCACGTAATCTATCGTAACGATCATCATAATGCGTACTTATCGCCAGAGCGTAATCAACAAAATAAATAATATCGTGGGCATAAACCAATATATTCTGAGGCTTGATGTCTCTGTGAATAAAATCAAGGTCATGAACTTGTTTCTTTAGAGCCACAACCAATGCTTTGGTTATTTGAAATCGCTCTAAAAGAGTTAATTGATTGGTTTCAATTATTTTTTGTAATGGCTGTCCAGGTAATTGACGCATGGTTATAAACGTTTCAGTTGCAGTATAACTTAATGGTTTGCAATGAAAAAAACCTATTTTACGTAAATTATCAACCTCACGCTCTGCGCGCTCTTTGGAAAAGTACTTAAGATTCTGAATTTTTATAACTCTTTTTTGTAACTCCGATTTAGTTTTGATTGTCAATTCATCACCCTGCTTATTGGGAACTAAAGTGAGTATGCTTAAATATAAGGTTCCAAAACAGCCTTGACCAATTGGGTTATCATCCAGGACTTCATAAACGTGATGTTCACCAACAGAATTTGAATGCCTGATTATCCTGTGACTAGTAGAAACTTCTTGAGAGTCAATTAAATAAACTCTTACAGCCCAATCCACTTTTTCAGGATAAGTTACAAATAATTGAGCTAATAATCGGTTACTCAGCTTATCTAACTCAAGTAAATTGATTTGATGTACCATAAAATTGCACTCAATTCGGGAAATTGGACCAAAACTTTCCTCCAATGAAAAAAAATAAGTCCATCTAATGAACTGTTGACTATTGCTCTATAACCCCCCTAATCATTTTGTAAAGATGCAACCAAAAAATAAGGAGGCGATCCGTTCCGATTGTCCTGTCATTCTACTGATCGATTGGTATTCTTTCCAGTACTCTTAATCTCTAGAACAAAAACATGAGCTCTTGAAGCATCTTATTAAGTAAAAGTACTATTACATCCAGAAATGAACAAATAAGCATTAAAGTGTTTATTTATAAATCATAATAGATTATAATTACCCTAATACTTCTTTTCTTTAAACATGATTAAAGTTTTAAGTGAGCCTTATGCCGAACCCATTCAACTATGCAAAAGAACTGAAACGTTTAACTTTAATATTGAATAATAACGAAAAAAAACTAAAAGAGCTGAACCATGACAGACTCTTGTCCATGCTGCAATTACGCTCCCTGTTAGAACTATATATGAAAAGAGATTCTTTAACCGCCAACCAGCTTGAACGGTTTTTAAAACAGGAAGGCATAACACTTCATTGTGATGACCGAAGCAAAATAAATTTGGAGCAAGCGCTGGAAGACCGCCTTAATCTAATGCTCAAATCATTTTATGATGTCCTTGATGATAATGACTTGGTGAACTATTTATCAAAGCAAATAGAATTTTCTGATATCAGTCAGGAACAGCGACCATTGATTGATAAGCTGCGTGAGAAAATCAAGCGACTCTCGGAAACGCACGACAAAGAGCAATTCTCTACCCAATTAAGCCGATTGAGTGAGCGTTTGGTTTTATTAATCCAGTCCGACCTGTTTACCTATGATCAAAACCACGTTTTACTCAACCTGGCACAACTCTGCAAAAATCGCGATTTTTATCACAAAAGACTCTATAAAAGCACCCGGGATGAACTAATCACTCCTAATGTTGAAGTAAGTATCTTTAATTGGAACTACAGTCCTCCGCCTCTGCACAAATTATTACAAGCAGTAGATTTTTCAATTGTTTATGTTTCCGGAGGCCGGGGCATCGAGCCGGGCATGGGGCATACTTTATTACACCTTGGAGAGGATAAAGGTTATGTTCATATTGATGGATTATATAACTATCCAGTCTATTTAAGTGATGAAGAGTTCAGAGATTTCTACCTGGACAAATGGAATAAACGGGTTGTAGCGGTACAAAAAGTCCCTTTAAAAAATCCTGATAAAGCGAGTAATGAACTGATTAAATTATGTCAGGAACGTTGGTTTTGGGGCGGACTATGGCATAACTGCTTCGATTTTTGCAAACAGGTTCTTGTCGCCGGTGGCGCATCACTCAAAGAGCTTGGTGGCTTTTCTATTCCCAATTACCGATTAATGAATCAAGCCATTATGAATTTTAGACCACTGGACCTAAGCAAGGATGATCAAGCCGAACATCCAGAGCCCACGTCGCAGTATACTAAATTCCTAAGAGAAACCCCCATTCAAGAGTGTTTTTCATTCTTTAAAGGACAAGAGCTCAACAACTTCATCGAATATACCGTCATGAATATAGGTGCTATTTTTATATGGCAAAAACCCATACAAAAAAGACTTCTGGAACAGGAGCTTCATGCAATTGAAAACAAAATAAACGATAAAGAACATCCATTAAAACCGAAAAAATATGCTGAATTATCAAACCAACGCGCCATGCTCAATAGCAAACTCGATAATATTGAAGAAAGCACGGCTCAAATTATTGTAAGTACTCTGGTGAATAAAATTCTTACCACTGAATGGCATAGCGGAAGATCCATCCAGGTGACCCAGCCCGATGGTAAGCAAATTTCAAAATCAATTCCAGAAAACATGATTTCAATGCTGAATATACACCAACACGGCTGTGCTCAGTCGAAAATTGATTATTTAGCCATGTTAAATAAAATGTGTATTGTTGCATATCGTGCAGGATTAAATAACAACAGTATTATGAGCTGGATTAGAGGCCGAAAGGAACAAACAAAAGAGTTTTACGGATTATTTGTCAATATGACTCATGTAAATTGTTTATTTAAACAACCCAGGCAAGAACAAGAAGATCCCGATACGTCGAAAGATTCAAATTGTTCCATGGATACCGATTCACCTAAGTCTTTGTAAGCACAGACTAACTTATAGTGCAAACAGGAGGAAATTCTGAACGCTATCCCCAGTATTAGCAGCTCTCCCACCTATAGTTTTAGTGTCTGAGTGTCACGCTGGATAGTGCGCCCCTACCCAAAAGCAATTCACTTATTTTATCATTACCAGCCCTTTCACTAATTGAAAGGGCCGTTTGTTGATGATTATCACTGGCATTTACATCAATTTTTGTATGTGCCAAAAGCCAACGTACCGCGCTCATCTCCATTTGCTCTGCTGCTAGATGTAATGCTGTTTTTCCCTGATTATCGGTTAATTGAGCATTTGCTCCGCGATCCAGAAGTGCTTGCATTGCATCCAGGTTCCCCACCTCGGCAGCTAACATAAATGGAGTTTTGCCTTCAACATCAACAGGATCGCTATCAGGAGATGCTGCCAGGCAAAGAGCAATCATGTCAACACCGTTATAGCGTGCAGCATAATGCAACGGAACTCGTCCTTTGCTGTCCGCAACTTGAACCATTTCTTTGTCTCTTAAAAGAATGCCTGCACAATGTATTGAATTGTTTAATAGTGCCGTATGAATTGGATAATGTGAATGATTGTTCATCGTATAGGCAAGATTAGGATGAGTGCTTATTAAATCATTTATCAATGTAGAAAAATCATGAACAGCCATCTTTTGTAGTACCGTATCCCCACTGCTATCCTGATTATTCAGAGTGTCAGGATCTGCTTTTTTTAATAATTGGTAGATTTTAATCTTGCTTTCTCGCAATTCATTTTCATAAAGTACAGGTAGTTGCAAGGCATTAAATATTGGCATTTGTAGCTGATTATTTTTTTGAGCAGGATCCGCCCCCAAATCCAGAAGAATCTGAACTGTATGAACATTCCCCTCAATCGCAGCGACATGCAAAGGAGTTAATCCGAATGAATTGGGCGTATTAATTAGTTCTTGTGAAGGAGCGAGAGCAACAAGCACGCGATCCAGGCCAAAATAAGCTGCCGCTTCAATAGTGGTTTTATCATCAAACTCAGGTACCGGTTTAACCAGATCAGGCGGTATATTCGGCGCAAATTGCTCAAGATAATACTGCACCAATTCCAAATATTGGGTATATCGTTCATTAGTTGATCCCGTATTTATTTGGATATCAGTAGAAACATGATCCAGACACCAACGCTCTAATAATTGCAGATTATGCTCTTCTGAATGTGTTGAACTAACTCCCAACTGTTCGCATAAAGTATCTAAGTTCATTATTAATGTTCCTGTATTTATTCGGCAGACTATCTCATCTTAGGACCAAGGTGTTCTTCAAGCTTTTGTACAGGCTCTTCTTTACCTGATCGCAATTCTTTCATTTGCTCATTAAACCGGCTCTTAAAATTTTTATAGGTAGTGGCAGCCTTTTCCGTATTAATTTCATCAGTCCCGGGTTTAAAATAAACGTTCCCGCGTTTACCTAAATAACGATGAGCAGCAAGGGCTTGCAACACTTCTTTTGATTCAGGTGATGCAATAAAATTCTTTCTTGCCTCGATAGGTACTTTTGACATAGCCGATTCTATCTTATCAGCTTTTTCATTCATTCCAACAGTAAACAGTCCGGCTTTATCTCTGTAATTAGTGACAATATTTCTTACTTCATTTGCAGCTTCATCTGCTTTTAAAGCACTAACAGTTGATTTTAATTCCTTAATAATTCTGGATTGCTCGGCAGGATTGTTCTCCACTGCTTTGAGCTGTTCTTTTTTATCACGTATGTATTGACTCATCGTTTCGTCTTTGGAACCAAATTTTAAAGACTCCAAAGCATTAAAAATTTCATTTTTAGTGATATCAAATAATCGAGAATGAGCCTCTGCAACCGATATTCGGTCCTCTGGATTCGGTTTTACAAGATCGTGAATTAACGCTTTAAGCTCAACGCCTGTTCCAGTTTTAAATGCCTCAGAACTAAAATCCAATTGATGACCACTGTTTTTTTCATCAAATTTGCCAGTGACAAAAGTATACAAATTCTTGCCCAGAATAAAGGCATGAGTACTCTCTGCAGTAATCTTCCCAGCATATGGGCCATTACGCTTAAACTCTGGTGGCTCAAATGCATCAGTAAATAAAAGTCCGTCTGCATATTCATTTCCAGGTACTTTGCTTGAATAAGTACCATCCTTATCAGTAAATACAAAGCTTTTGGTATCAGCAATAATGAGTGTTCCGTCTTTATCTACCAGCCAATTTGTTAATTTTGCGTCGGGAAACATGCATCCTTGTTTTTGAATTTGCAGCATTACACCAGACATTTGGCTAAAGACATCACAAGCACTGCCAGCCAATTCAGGTGCAGTCTTTGCTTGCTTCCTGTAATCGTACACATCACTACCGCTATAGTATTCGGTAACCAGCAAGGTACGCGATTGAGGTCCTTCGCCAGGAGTATCATAGGTGAGTTGCCGTTCTGCGTGATTTGGAGCAAAACCATTTCCCAAATTCTCCCTAAGATGTATCTCAGCATTTCTGGGCATATCCAATCGACAATCTACTTTTAAGACTAAGATACTTTGATCGTTTGTATTCACTACCTTAAAATTCTTTGAGTTTCCTCCACCAAGATAACTTATTTCATGATTGCCAAGGAACTCGCGAAATGACTTTGCTTCAGCGCTCATATCGCTTTTTTCATATAAAGACAGAAGCTTTTGAGTCAGATTACTTTGTTTCCCTTTAGCTAAAATTGCGAGAAATTCTTCTCCCTTCTCTGGAGACATATTGGCGACGACATGAGCCAGTGGCGAGTTCCTGGATTGTGGTGAAAGCAATGAATTAATTCCCAGAAGGCTCATTTGCTTTTTAATTTCTTTAAACAAAACAGCATGTACCGTTCTATACCCTTCAGATTCAGCAAGCATACTGGGGGGATATTTACAATCCACTGCTTTTATTGTCGCTTGCAGGTGAGCCAAAATCTGTTTTTTTTGAACCGGATCAGTACTCTTGTTAAATTCATCAATTAATTTGTTTACATCCGATCTGAATTGCTTCATGTCCTTTTTAGGCAATATTCCTGCATCAAAGGATTTAAGTTCTGGCATGGCATTGACATCAACTTTCCTGGGGGCTTGTGCGATGTTTGTAGCCTTGTTGCGAGTACTACTGGCATGTTGCCCTGAATCGGGGATAGGCTCAGATTTAGTGGGGCTTTTCTTGAATTTATTAATAAACTTATCTAATTTTCGTCTCATGCCCATACCTGCTATTAGAACAATCCAACCAGCATGTCTTATCAAACCAAATGATAATATTTAAAACACTCATTCTAAAATATAGACCAAATAGGCAGTTGCTGCTGTAATTGATCAACTACACGGATCTGGAATTGTATTGATAATGATTTTTAAGGCTAAGTCTGATTTTCTGGAGACGCATTGATTTAGGGAATTTCATGCAGATCATGTGAAACAAATCTGTACTGTAACAGCAAGCCTAATTTACGCCTAAAATCGACTTATTGATTAGAGCTTTGCCTATCGTGTATTAAAACAAATTATTTCAAGACAGACCCGCTATGCAGCTCGTCATGCACGACCCAGGGTTGGGTTTCAGTGCACATAGGAAGACTCGTCATCTCGAAGGAAATGACGTAATGTCGACCTGAACAAATAATACAGTTATGAGTTAGGGGCTGTTGACAATTCAAGTTTCGACGTCCCGCGACTTGTTCGCGGGATCCAATTCACTCTTTATAGGCGCAATATATTCTTGTTTTGCGCAAGATATATCGATTCCGCGAACAAGTCGCGGAAAGTAGGCTTGAATATAATGAAATGTCAACAGCCCCTAGTACAGCCAATCATCGCTTTTGAAGATTTACTTCCGTTCCGTCTGCATCACGTAAAAAGATTGAATCCCCAAATATGGTTCCAAGCACATTCGTTTCGATTTTAAGATAGGCTCTTTTACAGGTTCCACTGTAAATGATATCCATCTCATCGCCACATTTTGATCTGGGTTTCAAATGATAGTCCATTCGTATCGTACTTTTATATTTTTGGAATTCAGCGGTTGCATCCCAGGTGCATTTATAGCTGTTTGTTACGCCAACCCATTTTCCAGTGATGTTGTCACAAGGATCGAGTTCCGGTGCGGCACTGCATGGGAATACTGTAATCATGGAAAGAGCACAGACTAGGGATAAAACAGATAATTTCGATTTATTTAAAAGCATAACGAATCCTTTTGATAAGCTTCATAAAACACTCTATCCGATATGAAATGATCTGGCAATAAATTAATTAACTTAGCTTTTTATTATTCCCGCACTGTCGTATGGGGATAACGACCACACTACGATCGAAATAAAATAGATGATTGCTACTGAATTAATTCAAAGAGAGCAGAAAATTCAGCTCTCTTTGAATCAAAAAATTTAACTTGCAGGTATGCCGTTTTTTCCGCCTGGACAAAAGGTTATTTGATAGCTGGTCTTTTGACCGCTAACATTGCATTGATATTGCGTCGACTTATCATCAAATGGAAAGGAATATGCGGTAGGACATGCTTGCTTCAACCATAATATCCGCGGAAACACTGTACTATTCCATTGAGTATTAAAACCCGTGCAATCGGTTATCTGAGGAGTGTAAGCCTGACTTCCGCTTTGATTCCAGTTATAGCAACCGCACACTTTATCATTATTATTCGGCTGTAGTGCATAACCCGTGTTTAAAGCATTGGTTGTTGTGGTTTGACACCCATACAAAGCGGCAACCGTTGCAGCAGAACCTCCAAAATTACCGTACTGATCTGATTGAGTACCTTGAGGCTGCAACACAGTGCCCATTCCATAAAGTGCATAAAGATCGTAAGCCGGATCCCATTGAGTCGGTGATGTCACGCCAATATAATCATTCAGGGTCCAATAACCTAAAAAGCCACCGCAGCGACGATAAATTTTACCATCAATTGGATCAGCTGAAGTCATACCGCAATATTTGCCTAAAGGAGACAGGGCGCAATCAGAATTTTGAGTACAATTCACACCGGCACTTCCCCCTGTAACCCAAATATAATTAGCCGGTGTGTCAGGCGCGGTTGTTGGTGGTGAAAAAGTCCATGGACATGCACCAAGCGAGGTATTGGTTGGTTGAATCAGTGCCCCGGTAGATTGTCCGCAATTAAATGGAAATGGAGCGTTATTGACCGGCGGTGGTCCAGAATTAACAGGAGCCAAAGAACGAACTTGCCCAGGAACATTAAAACCATTAATCAGCGATACATCATAAACTCCATCCGTGCCCGCTGTTCCCATATTTAATTCAAACTTGGTTTGAGGGGGAACTGGTTGTACTCCAACCTGACACGTTGCAGTCCCTGGAATAACGGGGCAATTTGCAGTTTGGCAAACACCCGTCGTTGCGTCACAACCGGTTCGTACATAAATGGCACCGTTCAAATATTGATCTACCATCAGAGTTTTTGTAAAGGGTGAATTGCCAGGAACTTGCTGATTAATCTGATAATCAGCAAAGGTACGGGCATTTGCAGGGGTTGGATCCGCACTGGTTCCGCTACCATTTGAAAACTCATACCATACTGGAAAATCACATTGATTAACAAAGAGTACCGTATGCTTGGTATCAGTTTGGGTAAGAGCCTGTACTTCTTCACTCGTATGAGCTGAAGCACTTAAAGTTCCTCCTTGATAGGATACTGATGCACTAACCGTAAGATCAGCTGCAGTAACGGTTGGTACTACAGAAACATAAACAGAACAGCTTGTGTTCTGAGTCAATGTAGCACCAGAACAGGTATCCGTACCTTTGGTTAAAGTGGCAGTTCCATCAGATACGAGAGCTACGGTACCTAAAGTTTCAGTTGAAGGGCAAAAGTTAGTAAACTCGTATTTAACCACATTATCTGCGTAGATATAGGTTTTATCAGGCAGAGGTAAAACGGCTGCGCCATTAATCTGATGACAACCCGCTCCATTCTTTACTACAGTTTGGGTTACAAGAGGAACCGAACGACTGATGCTTCCGTCATTATAGTAATAAGTAACGCCTAATGCGGTTTGACCCAGGCTGGCCGGAGTAAAAGTTCCCGTTACGGTACATAGTCCGCCCACAGGAATGGGGCCGGTGCAGCCATTTGCCGGGTTAGGATTGAATCCACTGGGAACAACCGCTGTAGCAGTAACAGGGACAGTACCATGATTGACATAGGTAAACTGTACCGGATAAGTTACACCAGTATAAGTTACACCCGGAAGTGGCGTACTCACATAACCTTTAATTGCCCCTACCGTTTCTGATGATGTTGAAGATAAGGTAGGAAGTGGAACCACATTGTTATGATAAAGCATCGCTAATTTGGCAGTATTCAGTCCTGGTGAGCTGGGTTGAAACTGCAAATGCAATACACAGCTGCTGTTAGGCTGGTTTTTTCCAGCTAAGGTGGTTTTACACCCATGGGTTACAGAAAACGAGCCGCCATCAAATGCTGAACTCACATCGAAAGGAACCGGGCGAGGCAAATTATTTGTAAATGTATACGTTACAGAATAACTATTCCCAATAATCGTGCTCGGGGGAAAGCCTGCAGGACTAACAGACCAGCTAACCGGATCAATTGCAGCGTAAGCATTGGTCAATAATAACGATAAAAGGAAAGCCTGAGAGGCTTTTACACAATCCATAAAAATCTCCGTTTTTCAAAATACATGCATGTAATCAGGATTAGGAAAATGAATCACCTAATACATAAGTTAATCCAATCAGGCCAGTATTGGTTTTAAATGTTCCTAAACTTAAGTGCTCACCATTCCAGGTAGATACACCATTATCTGATACCATCTTGCCAAAGGATTGAAAATCATAGCCAATATACATCAGAAGTTGTTGAGTCAAAGCGACATCCAGTCCCAAGCCAAGATTATAAGAAAACTGTCGCGTTGTATTAGCTCGGTAAGTTGGGCTAACGCGTGCCGTAATGTCGGGATAAGCTGTTTCGCTGTAGTTCAATCCCTGGTTAAAGGCGACACCGATTCCTGCATCAACATAAGGCATCATCCGCCCCCAGGACACTAGATTCATTTTAGAGTACAAGGACACCACATTGGAACGAATACCCCAGCGATAAGAATAGTTATTGAAATCGGGTAATGAATATTGCGTAATGCTGCCTTCTACATTTTTTCGAAACAGATGTTGGTATCTCAATGCTAAAGCATAAGCCGGAATCCATTGTGCATTTCGTTCCCATCGGGAGCCGATTTGCAATCCCATTTGAGTCATATTATTTAATTTTACAGAATATTGGTCCACATTTTCTGGTGGGGGGTAATTTGAACCATTATCTACAGTCATAAAATCAGGTGAGTTAGGTGACGATAGCCCTAGGTCAACTCCAATGTAGATGGCTCGGTTTTGATGACCGATATTTGTAATTGCCTTAGGTGCTGACGATGCTCTCTCTTTATTCTCGATCAAAGTATGTGCTGGTCTGTTTAAAACAGGATTTTGAACCTGGGTTGATGCGAGGATTTTTTTGTTTTGAGCTTTATTTTTTTTCTGCAAATGTCCTGCACTACGAACAGCATCAGCGGTTTTTAAAGGACCTATGATCACTGTATGCAATGCGCTTGCTGATTGAACCGAGACTGGATAGCTGGTTTGGGAAGCTATTTGATTTTTGAGCTGGTTGGCATTTTGCACTGATTTAAAAGAACCTACCTGAATAGTAAAGGGGCCATGGGTTCTTGATTGAAAGCTCTTAGCACGATCTAATCCATAAATTACCAATGCTTGAGCATTTTGCGCTATACATATCGACGATGCCACGAGCAAATGTGTCCATTTTAAAGCCATAAATCTCATTTATTTTCCTTAATAAATTCAAGAAGATCGGTTCATGTTTAAAAAAGGAAAAAACTATAACAGGAATCCTGATCAATTGAAAAGGTTTGACGTTAACCGCCACGGCTGTCCCATTAAAAATGTGACGTCTTTCCGAGCTTAGCGAGGAATCTCCTGCAAGGTTGCACGATCCCATTAAAATGCGGCCATTAAAATCATATCAAGAGTTGAGTCTCCCCAGCCAGCCTTTTTCTGCAGGCGCCTAATGCTCATATCCTTAAATTTCTTTAGCGTGTCGAAATGATATAAAAATCCAGGTACATCTTCTGATGACATCATTAAATTCCTTGTAAAAAAAAAAGAGTTTAAAAGGTAATGATAATTAATGCATTAATTCAGATTGTGCCAATTTGCAGGAGATTCCTCGCTACGCTCGGAAAGACGTCACATTTTTAATGGGACAGCCGTGCGTTAACCGCTGATCGCCATAATTCAAGATTCTATTGTTTCAACAAAATTGTGTTTGATAGAAAAAGGGCAAAAAATTGCAATACACCTGGTGATGTGATTTTTATAGTGAAAAAATACTAACTCAAAATAGTGTCATATTGAAGAAATCGGCGCTATAGACTGCTCATCGGCGTGTTCTTCCAGATTAAGAGCATGATGAACCAGATTTAATGCCTCACTGAAAGAATACAATGAAATACGCTCCAAAGGATTTGGCAGGGTTGCGGCTCGAATTAAATCAACTATTGTATCTCCACCGCGAACGGTGAACACAGGAAGATTGAAGTCTAAAGGCTGATGTTCTGTAAGGCGGTTAAGTATGTCTCGTTTTGTTTCAGCATCCGGACCAACCATCAGCAAATACAATAAAACACCCAGTTGATACGTCATAAATGGAGCTGATTCATAACTCCTTGCCAGTGGGTATTCAGGCGGAGCGTTTTCTTGTGTCGTTACAATTAAATTAGTTATTATTTGAGTGTTTTGAGTATTTATTATCGATTTCAAATCGGCGGTAAAAACCTCTCCATTATCGCGCAAGAGAAAATTTTCAGGTTTAATATCCATATAAAATAAATGATCACGCTGCAGTTCCACCGCAAAATCAGCTATCTGTCGTGTCATATCAATCGCAGCTTGTACTTGCTCTTCCTTGGACCTGCTCTCATTGATGCTGCGACGATAAGATAATACATCCCCTTGCGAGCAAAATTCAGTTATTGAAAGATTGTACTCACTCTCCGAACCACGATGAGCGATTTCATCAGTAGGGTAAAAATCAAATTCATGAGCTAAATATCGTTGAAGATTGGGATTTGTTTTCACTCTGTGCCGAAGATCATAATCGAAATAATATTCAGGTCTTTCGATACGTAATGTATACCTCGCTTGGCTTTCTCTATTCGTAATTTTCCAATTTTTATTGTTATTTCCTCCGAGAAATTCAAGAGAAAATTCATCAACATCAATATGTTTGGGTGTTGAAATTAACTCCGATACCAATCGGTGTAAATCATGTCGTTCATCATTTGCATAGGGATCAATAATTGTAGAAACTCGATTAGGTGTCTGCAGCAAATATTGATCACTTAAATCACGATTCATTCTGAAAAATTCATTCATGGTACGATTGACTACCAATAGCAATCGTTCTAATAAAATCCTGTCGGACGTTTCATTCAAGTCGATATCATCAATTAAAATTTCCACTATTTTTTGTTGTAATAGTTCGAGCTGGCCAATAGCCTTACCCCAATTAAAATCCAGTTTATTAGGATCAAGCTCATGAAATTGTTGCAGCAACATTCTGAGGTCTGAAAAATACTTCGGTTCGGTAGAAAAAAAGAACAGTTTTTTCACTCGTTTTTTCAATTCTTTGGGTGTAGGAATTCTGTTAAAATCTTTTCTGTGATAGGGCACGATCACACTGATATCAGCTATTCGTTGTTTTTTGGAGCTTTTTGCTGGAGAACTGGCCGATAAACTCTTTAATTCACGGTTAATCTCTTTTTTATTATACCACTTCATAAAATCTGAGCCGTAATCCTTGGGGGGTTCACCTCGAACCATATAATAGAGCTTTTCTGCCAAGCCATTGATTTGCTGTAGGCTTATCAGATCGACTATTCCCTCAGCCTGATTGGCGTTGTATTTATTAATCAGGAAGTCCAGTTTAACCAAATAAGGCTCATTACTTGAGTACCTTGAGGTAACCTTAATTCTACTGAACATATACATTCTTAATTTGCAGCATATAATTAAAAAATAGCACTGTTTAAAAATAAATCAAACCGGGATTAATAATATCGCTAATTCACAAACTAAATATCTATTTAAGCAAAAATCGCTATTGCAAACTCGTTTCAGTACCCTTTATTCTTAATTAAGACAAATGGACATTTTTCCATATGAATAAAAAAATTATTGCTGCGTCATCAATAGGTACTCTGCTTGAAATGTATGACTACGCAATTTATGGATTTATGGCGCCACTTATAGCACCAGTATTTTTTCCTAATGCCGATAAGCACATCGCTTTAATGGCGACATTTGCCATTTTTGCCTCTGGATTTCTGATTCGACCAGTAGCAGCCTACTGGCTGGGTAACCTGGGCGACACGATTGGTCGAAAAAATACGTTGACGATTACCCTGATCATCATGACGTGTTCTTCAAGCTTTATAGGCCTATTGCCTTCTTACGCAACCGCTGGCATCGTCGCACCAATTTTGCTTACGCTGTGTCGATTAACCCAAGGAATTTCGGTGGCAGGGGAAATGACATTAGCCAGTATTTACATCTACGAAAATGTGACAATACGTCATAAAGGCTTTGCTGTCAGCTTTGTTACTTTAGGCTCTATTTGCGGCTTGCTGCTGGCCATTATAATAAGCAAAATAACCTGGTTGTTTTTTTCTGAACAGGATCTAGTCTACGTTTGGCGTTTTCCCTTTTTAATGGGAATACTGGTTGGTCTTGTGGGGGTTTATTTGCGAAATAAAACCATAGAATTAACCGATTTTTCAAAAATGAATGCAAAAAAGCAGCAAACTCCTTTGAAAAATAGCTGGTTTCGTCAGAAAAAATCAATAACCGCAATTTTTCTTTTAGCCATTTACTGCAATGGCAGTTTTTATACCCTCTTTGTTTATATGCCTTCATATCTACAACAACATGGATTAACCTTTAACGTAGCAATGAATGTGATTGTAATCGCCATGATGTGTTATAGCATAGGCTTATTGTTCTCAGGCTTTATCTCTGACGTGCTGGGAAGAACATTTCCATTGGCACTCAGCTTGATAGCGACTGTGATTGGGGGGGTAATGATTAATTACCTGGTGAATGTAGGATCGTTATTACAGATTACTTTGGCTTGCAGTGTTTTAGCGTTCATTATCTCTATTTTTATTGGGAGCGTATTTACCGCCAGCCTTGAACTGTTGCCACAAAAAGAACGTGCGAGCGGTTTTACTTTATTTTTTAACCTGAGCAATGCTTTATTTGGCGGTACCGCGCCTCTAATGATCTTATACTTAAGTAATGTGTTTGTAGATGACGCATTCTCAATTTATTTAATCGGATTAGCTCTATTAAGCCTGCCCGCTTTATGGTTAATGCAAAACCCTCCCTATGCCAAATGATAAAAAAATACGGTCGTTTTATGGCGCCAGTGAATCAGATTAACTATATTATTGATACACGATATCAAACAGATAGAGGCTCAGAATATGAAGATTATTTATACAGTATCTTCAATAGTGTTAGCACTGATAATCCTCTATAGCCTGTTAATGCACAATATCTCTTCTCATATTTTAAAGCAAAACACAGTTTATCCAGTAGAAACAGCAGCGCAAACTGCTCCGAGTGAGGAACGTATTTGCCCCAAAAACTATTACACCATTTTGACCATTGACGGCGGGGGAACACGTGGATTGATACCATTAACCTATTTAAAATATTTAGAACAATATAACCCTAACGGTACAGCAAATATTTTTAATTTAATGGGTGGCATATCAACAGGCGCGATTATTGTTGCGGCTCTTTCAAAAGTACAACCCGATATGCCCGACACCTATCATTTCACTGCAAAACAGATTAGCGATTTATATAAGAAAGAATCCCCCGATTTTTTTTCCCAAAGCATTATTTACAGGATAATCTCGTTAAATGGGTTAATAATGCCTTTATTCAATTCATACAATAAAAATAATTTTTTTAAAATAAACTTTAAAAATACGACCTTAAAAAACTTAACAAATCATGTCGCTCTTTTTGCTTACGACATTAAGCACAAAAATATACTCATCTTCTGTAATTGGATAAAATGTGATAATTCTTTAAATCAATATTCAATTGCAGATATCGTATCTGGAGCAACTTCAGTTATGGGAGTATACGCTCCTGTAATGTTCTCAACTCATGCTCATCAAATAAAATACAACATCGCTGACCTTGGTCTCATTATCAATAATCCTGCTTATATGACGGTCCGATTGGCTGCAAAAATTTGTCCAGATGTACAACACTATGTTGTACTTTCCCTGGGAACAGGAAATTATCCTGAAATGAGCAGCAATCAGGAAAGTTACCATTGGGGATTAACACAATGGATGCCTAACTTGATTGCCGCAACTACTGAAACAAACAGTGAGGCAGCAAGCGAATATCTCAGTTTTTTTATGAGACATGAACTGTCCACCATACCGGATAATCAACTACCCAAACTCATTTATATACGTTTAAATCCAGTTCTTGATTGGAACGATTCCAAATCATTCGCAACGTCTCCGGAAAATCTTGATTACTTTGAAAAGAAATCGTACGAGGATATCAATAAAAACAAACAATTACTGCAATGCATTGCAACAATTCGTATAAAGGATGAATTAACTTCAGAGTGCAAAGAACAACTATTGAATTACATTCATCTCCAGCGTTCCCCCTATTTTGCTATATCCTTACCTGGAATTTTTAAAAACTGAAAAAAATACTCGCAGTACATTCAGTTCAATTTTCCAGTGACTGTTGACCATTGCTCTAAAACCCAACTCGGTTCAATTCATTTTTTTATCCCAAGCTAATCTGGACTTTATAAATAATTTCCAGTAAATTGCCCGCCCAAATTGATGAGAATAAAACACCGTTGTTGGAGAATGTTTTTGAAAAAAGGATTTTTTCTGTTATTGCTCTGTGCTGCCAGTCAGGTTCTTGGTGTTCCCAATACAAGCAACCCGACAAATAACACCACCTTTGTATTTTTAGACCTGCTCATGTGGCAAGTACGAGAGGTGAGTGATGATAATTGGGCTCAGATTCTTCAACCTGCAGAAGTCAATGAACACATTCAATTTCTGGATGTTCCTTTCAAATGGGATCCCGGATTTAGACTGGGCATAGGCTATAACAACCAAACTGAGAATCCCTGGAACATACAGCTTTATTTTACAGGATATAAAACCAAGGGAACGAATCAGGCACGCATCAATTCTGGTGAAATTCACTCAGCCTTCGCCGGTAACTTTTATGCGAACAATCTTGCAGGCGATGGTATTTCCGGACCTTATTATCATCAAGCAGGCATACAATGGAATGTATTATATAATACCCTTGATTTGGAAGTTGGCCGAACGGTTACAATAAATTCCCTTCTTAATGTGCGTCCATTTACGGGACTTAAAGCAGCCATTATTAATCAGAACATCAATACATCCTGGCAAGAACCATACAAACCAACCACTAATGCAAACCCCACCCCTACACGAATCACAACCTTTTCATCAGCTACAGAACAAATGACCAATAATTTTAAAGGATTGGGACCATCATTCGGTTTGGATTCTACCTGGCATTTATTTGAGCCGTCGCATCATCAGTTGAATCTTGTCGGTACTGTCTCAGGCGCATTTTTATGGGGGCACTGGGCATTAGCGGACGTTTATTATGATAATACCCCGGTATCGATTAGCATCATTAATGACAGCTTGTCAACAGCCGCCCCCATGGCAAAAGGATATCTAGGCATGGAATGGGTAGGAGCTATCAATAAAACACAATGGAACATTCGCCTGGGCTATGAAGGCCAAGTTTGGTTCAATCAGTTGAGGTATTACACTTTTGATATGGGGAAGACAAATGATTCTCTCTATCTGCAAGGCGGTGTATTCGATTTTTTATTCACTTTTGATTAAGATTAATAATGAAACAACGACACATTAGTGCATGCGCTCTCTTGAGCTTCTTAAGCTTTTCCAGCGCGGCTTCAGGTGAATTCACGGTTTTTGAAGATCTTCTTTATTGGCATGCGTCACAGGAATCAACCTCAACCTGGGCCTACGTTCAAACCATTCAAATCCCTGAACCCCCGCCTCCCCGCCCATCAAACACATACACCGAGCCTAATGTGTATTTTGGCTGGAGTCCAGGAATACGAGCGGGGCTGCAATACGAACAACCCGCTTTATTTGATACCAAATTGTATTGGACGTATTTTTCGAACAAAGCACATGAATCAATAACAGCCAATGCAAATGAGATTATTCTGCCTGAATTTTTTAATGGATTTACAGTACAAAACGTATTTAATGCGGCGCAGTTAAACTGGAGATTAATCCTGAATATGGTCGATGCTGAAGTAGGCCATCAATTTAAACCGCTTGATACATTAGCAGTCCGCCCATTTATAGGAATTAAAGGGGGAACAATCAACCAATCAATAAATTCCTCATGGCAGGAATACTTATTCAATACCCCTTTATACACTGCTACCGAATACTTAAAAAATAATTTTTGGGGAATAGGCCCCAACTTTGGCATAGACAGTGTATGGCGCCTGTATAAAAACATTAATATTCGTAGTGATTTTGCAACCGCCTTTTTATGGGGGCATTGGAATATAAAAGACGTTTATCATCAACCACAAGCACTATTGGGCTTTATTCCTGAAAAAACAGTCACATCCAATACGAAAAACTCCATGCTTGGGGCCTTTATGACCAGAGGCTTTTTGGGACTGGAGTGGTCCTTTCAGGCAAAAGCCCAAGTGACCGTTAAAGCGGGATATGAAATGCAATTTTGGAGTAACCAATTAAGGATACCCATTTTTCAGGCAGTTCCTATACATGGTGATTTAACATTACAAGGTGCTACATGCGGTATTTTAATCAAATTATAATTGGTGCAGGATTCTTTTGCTCCTCATTTGCCTATGCAATTGATTTTTATGCAGATGCTTTGTATTGGCAAGCATCTGAAACAGTAGATTGGGCGTTAACCAATAATTTAAGGTTACCAAATCAAATTATCGCCTACAAAACGATTGATTTTGATTTTGCACCAGGATTTCGAATAGGAGCCGGCCTGCAAAAAGCAGATTGGAATATCAAAGCCTTTTATACAAGATACTCCGTGCAGGCACATGCTACGACCCACGATAATGTTATCTCGGCCTTTATGCCGAGCAAATTTGTCGAGACCTTTTATCAATCAGCAACAGTCAAGTTTACTATTGACTACTCTATATTCGATCTCGATCTCAATAAGAGCATTCAAGTCGGTGAGTCCTTAAACATTAGCCCTCTCATTGGATTGAAAGGAGGCGCTATCAATCAACGCATCAATACTGGCTATTACGGCTTAGTTTCAGTTCTGGAACAGGTCACCAATAATTTCACCGGATTCGGACCCAAAATAGGACTGGAAAGCCAATGGTTATTTTATAATAAGAATGCTCTTCGATACAGTCTAATCGCTGATTTTGCCACTTCCTACATGTGGGGCAAGTGGTCTATCTACGACACTCTCATTCGAAATGATTCAGCGCAAATTGGTTCTGTTATTGTTGGAAAACGAGATCTGGGAGCCTTGTCATTACAGGGTCTTGTTGGTATCAAAATGGATTATAAAAAGTACTCGGTAAAAATAGGTTATGAAATTTCCGATTGGTTTAATCAGTTTCAGGTGTTTGATAACGCCACAGGCACTCATACGAATGACTTGGTTCTACAGGGTGCAACTTTGGCATTTAAATATCATTGTTAGAAAATATTCCCAAAAGTTCGACCTATTAAAAAAATACAATCAGCCAGAAAACCTGCTGGCTGATTGTAACGTACTCGAAAATCAGAACGCTTAATAGCTACACGATGCATGTGATTGGGGTGCGCTCAGCAGTTTTTCTGTATTAATGGCGGTGCACAACACAATTATTTTACCATCTCCTTTTGTTGTACGCACATTAGCTTCACAGAAACTCAACTGCTTGAGACCTGCAACAATTTGATTGGCCTCAGCTTCAGAATCAAAATAACGCCATATACTCAAAGAGCTTTTGTTGGTTACCTTCCAACCCTGAACTCCAGTTAATTCCTCCATCCCTTTGTTCAAAACAAGCGGATCATAAGCAGGCTTTAGAAATGAAAGAGAGGATACAGAACTGCTTGCTGATTGCCTCATAGCAGCTTCTTTCTTTAACCCGGTTAAAACATCCTGGGCAGTGACCATCAAGAGCTGGCACGCCAGCAGAGAGTGTTTGTTATCATTTCCATCTAAAAATTGAACAATAGGATTTCTGGCCGCAAACAAACTGTCAATTAGATTCAAATCATAGCTTGGTTTGGTTGCTTTTATTTCCATTAAAATTCGACACAAGGCCATTCGTATTTCAGTGAGTTGTTCTAAAGAAGAATCAGCATATGGCTTGGTTTGAGCTTCCGTGATGCATTGAAATATATGTGCCGCTAAAGGTCTTCTGTCTTTTTCAATATTTGCTATGGCGTCCGCATAACTGCCCTCAGTCGAACTACGATCACCAGGTTTTCGCATAATAATATCGGGCAAACCAATACTTCTTAAAATAATATTATTCAATGCTGTTGCAGTTCGGCCATTCGCATTGGGAAATGGGTGGATATGAGTAAAGCGATAAAATAGATCAGCACAGAATTTGCTCACAGCAGTGAGATCCTGATTGTCGAGTTGTTTCCATCGCGCAACCATCTCTTCAGCAAAATGACGAACTTGATTGGGTAAACGTTCTGGATAATCGACAAACAGAGCTATTTTCTCCACAATCGGACGTTCGTGTTCCGATAACAGATTTTCATGCCAGGCGGTAGCCATTCGGTTCATCGCTGTACCGAATCCAAGGAAAGGCCCCTTCAATTTCGTTGTCTTTTCGAAAGAAGGATGGATAGGAGCGTCAGAATCACGAGCCAGTCGTTGCAAAATACGCAAAAACTTTTTTGCATATTCCATAGGAAGACCCTCATTTTCTTTAACAAGCATCTTCAAAAATTGAGCCTCAGATAACTTTGGTTGATATAAATTTGCCATATACAGGGCCAATTGATTCATCATGTTGCTGCCGTAATGCCAACGAACAATCAACGTTTTGGAATATTCCCCGCTTTTCATGTCTTCGCCGTTCGAGAGCAAGCTTTTAGCCATGTGCTCATGAATCTTGATTATCCAATTTTCGAAAATTTCGGGAGTTAATGCAGCCAGGCCATTGGTATGAATCCAGGGTAAAATAACGTCCTCAGCGTATAAATAAGCATGATACATATCTTCGTGTTGCCCTATTTTAAAAGGCGCTTCACTCATCGTTTCACCGTACATAAGCGCAGTGGGTGAAGACTCCGGTTCAAAACTATAAATCAAGGCGGGGTTAAATATTTTGAGATTCAATAAACTTGGCATGTGTACATTCCCAATAAAAAATGAATGTATTTTACACACTGAACTCTATGAGATCAACGGGTATTTTTTTGAGTCTTTTTGAATCTATAATGATATTAGTGATTACTGTTATATCAATTTATTTTTATCAACCAGGTCAATATATTCGCCTGGCCCATGCTAAAAATCAGCATAATAGATCCTTAATATTTTATGTGTATAATACAAACAATATGAATTCATCAGGATCACCCCCATGACCGTCTATCAAGCACCAAAACCACAATACACTAATTGGCAATGGTTTAAATTTATTGGTCTTCGTACTGTTTTTCCTCCTGTTCTACTTTGGGATCTATTAAAAATCGGTGTAAATAAATTAGCAGGAAAAGCAATTGGCAGCCTCGTTTTACCTGCTCAAGATATGGATCTTTCAGGTTATGAGATTGAAGATGCTTCTGACTTAAATACCGATCAAATTTCATATGAACAACATCAAGTAATAACTCATGATGGCGCAGTACTGGATACCCTGGAAATAACCCCTGAATCACAAAAGCAGATTGAGCCTCAATTCCAAAAATACATCATCAATTTAGTTGGAAACGGCATGTGCTACGAAGATATTCTGGAGGAAATGCGTGAGGATGCCCTGGCACTGGATGCGAAGATTGTTGGTTTTAATCTTCGAGGCGTTGGCCAAAGTTCGAAGCGCGCCCTGTCAAAAGATGATTTAGTAACCGATGGCATTGCTCAGGTACAACGATTACTGGATCAAGGAGTACCTGCACAAAACATCACATTGAAGGCCCATTCTCTGGGTGCTGGTATTGGATCTTTGGTTGCACAGCATTTTCATCAGCTAGGTCAACCTATCAATATTTTTAATAGCCGTTCTTTTTCAAATCTCACCAATTTTCTGGTAGGACATGCACGTCTGGAAAAAAATGTATTCGGGGAAGCAATAGGCCAAAAAGAAACCTTTGGAGGAAAGGTTTTAGGATGGTTGATTAAACCCATCGTAAAGTTAGCGCTTATTTTAGCGAATTGGGAAATTGACGCCATCAGTGCTTTCAAAAGCATTCCCAACCATTATAAAGAGTATATTGTGGTCCGATCACGAAAAGACATCAGGCAAAATCGTATAGATGATCCTGTAATACCTCATTATGCGTCGATACATGAAGGGCTTTCGAGTGAACGACATGCTGAAAAAGCCAAAATTGACCGTTTGATTTCAGCTGCTGATAAAAATGATCCAGGCGCAATCGATGAATTAACTACAGCCAGAAAAAAAGCAGGCAGCGATAGAAAAATGGAAGCCAGTTACAGCAGGTCGGATGGCCATAATACTCAGTTGTATTTACTGAAAAATAGAGAAGGCAAGTCCGCACAAACCTTTTTCAGGGAATTTGTGGCAAAAGCTAATGAAGATCACGCGGTTAAACCGACAACTAACCTGAGTCATTAAATCAACGCTATTTAATAGTAATTTGTCTATACAATCCCTGTATCGCTCTCCCGAAGAGCGCTGAATCTTCAGCATATCTTCAAAATACATTCCAGCTCAAAGTTATGGATTCCGCGGTCACTGCCGCGGAAATTCGAAGCTTGACACCCACTCAAATCCCAACCGAATTCCAGCGCATAAAAAGCATCAAACAATCACTTAATACACCGTAGAAAATACGGTAATTGATGTCTCATTGTTTGGATACAATCAGTCGCTCAGCTAAATTGAGCGCAATGATTTAGATTCCAACCAATTTATATATAGGAGATTGTAATGGCAGCCAGTAAAGAAACGATGATACAACTAATTAAAGACTCTGAATCTTTTGAGCACAAAGGAACTCTTCATGTGGCCGAAAGTATAGGAGCTGGTGCTAAGGTTATTGTTACTGATGGAAGCCTTATTGTTGATGGCTCTATTCATGATGGTGCACATATTGAGCTAAGAGAAACACCCCGGTCATATCGTTCAGGTACTCAAATAGGTGGTTTGACATTAGGTTATGTTTCTATCAGGTGTATAACAGGCGGAGGTGAACCAAGAACTTTATCTGTCCTAGGTAATGTTGGTGAAAACGTAACGATCACATCTTGCAACGCCGATTATATTGTAGCTGGGGAAATAGGACGCAGCTGCTATCTCAAAACTGAAAATGGAAATATTAAAGTTACCAAGGTTGGCGAAAGTTCATCGTTGATTTCTAGCAATGGAAACATCACATGCCATGATGTCGGCAAACACACCTGTTTAAAAACAAGTAATGGTACTATTCGAGCTGAAGGGGTGGCAGAGCAAGCAGAAGTTAGTACAAATAACGGTGATGTCAGAGTAGCATCTTCGCAAGCCACAACAAAACTCCACACCGACAATGGCAATGTATATATTAATGGCACCATACAACCAAAACCAATGTCGGCTTATGGTAGATCTTCTTACATGAGTGGAGGTTCAACGTTCTTCAATTCGACGAGCATCATTATAGATAGGGTTGATATGACACCGTTTATGGGCTCAAGTTTCTCCCGGCGGTGAAAAATCAACCATAGAGCCTTCTGCTGCTGAATATCGAAGAGGATAAGTTTATTTGACTCTAGATGAGCGTTATTCATTCACCGTTAGTACCTTGCTTAGGTGAATACATGCTGCATTTCGAATTTCCGCGGTTGTGGCCGCGGAATCAAAAAAATAAAACTGAACTGGTTTTTCGAAGATGTGTAGAAGATTTAGTTGCAAGCTCCCTGATTCGACATTAAAACAAAAATCAAGAATTTTTTAGTGTATCAAATTGTTTATTAATATAAAATTTGCTCGTTAGCGAAATAGCATTACCAGCTAAAATGGATTTTGCCAAATCAGTACACTTTAAATGTGGAACTGATTATTATCAGGAGAATGAATTGGACAAACGCTATACTTATCTGATTATTGGTGGGGGATGCGGTGGCTTAGCCATTGCTTCGCGTTTAAACAAAACACTAAAAAATCAAACCATCGCACTAATTGAACCGTCAACGACACACTACTACCAACCCCTTTGGACTTTGGCAGGGGCTGGAATATGTCATTTTACTTCTTCTCAAAAACAACAAAAAAATTTAATTCCTTCAGGAGTGGAGTGGATTGTTGATCGAGCAGTAAAAATTAATCCGTCAAATCAACAAGTACATTGTGCCAATGGAACGGTAATTCACTATGATTTTTTAGTGCTGGCTACAGGATTGGAAACACGTTTTGACCTGATTCCAGGATCCGAGTTTATTGGAACTCATGGAATTTGCAGTATTTATCATAAGGAATCAGTAAGTAAAACAGCACAAATGATACATCAATTTAAAGGTGGAAATGCACTATTCACCATGCCCCCTGTTCCGATTAAATGCGCAGGTGCACCTCAGAAAATCATGTATTTAGCAGACTATATTTTTCGCAAAAACAAAGTACGCCAAAACACGCAAATAACCTTTGCAACGGCAGGAAAAACGATGTTTAGTGTACCTTCATTTGCCAACAGCCTGACAAAATTAGTTGCTGAAAAAGGGATTACCCCATTATTTTCACATCGTTTGACTCAAATTAATCCGCACCAACGCATCGCCTGGTTTGAACAAACTCGTGAATTCGAACATGATGGAGTTACCCAATCGGAGACCCATCAAATATCAATGCCTTATGATCTATTACATGTTGTTCCCCCAATGGCCGCACCCAAATTAATTCAGGAATCAGGACTGGCTGTTGAATCAGGCGCTCATAAAGATTGGCTGAAAGTGGACATGCACACATTACAGCATCTTGATTATAAGAATATTTTTGGTATTGGCGATGTCACCGGTATTCCTAATTCAAAAACAGCAGCAGCTATTCGCCAACAAGCCCCTGTAGTTGTAGCAAATCTTCTCGCCGTTGCCAAAGGAGAGCCCCTTAAAGCTCACTATAACGGTTATTCCGCTTGCCCCATAATTACTGATAAAGGCAAAGTAATTCTTGCTGAGTTTGGGTACGATGGAACATTAATGCCAACATTCCCATTCGATATGACCCAACAGCGCAGAAGCATGTGGCTCTTAAAGCGATTTGTATTTCCTAAATTATATTGGCACGGAATCATAAAAGGACGAGCCTAAGTCGCACAAAAGGAAATCAGATCCCCCCTTCACGCTCAGTGTGGGGGAAAATTATCCCTTAACCTGACGAGTGTAAAGCTTGACCCCAAAAGTTAAAAAACAACGATATTCAGCGAAAATGCAATAGTTCAGCCCTAATTTCTCGAGATGATCTTATGATCACAAAGGTATTGATACGGTTCTTCAGTATTGCGGGACAAAGTGAAATAGACATCACTGCTTCTGGTAAGCGCTATGTAACTGGCAAGACACGCGTCTTTATAATGGTTTTGTTCATCATTGAGTTCAAACCAGACCAGAATATAATTGTCTAGTCCAGGGCGATCTTTATCAATTTTTACACTTTGGGCATAAGGCTCAATAACAGAAACCTCCGGTTCGATGTATTGTTCGTAAGAGATGCCCTTTTGGTTATAATTGATTACCGCTAAAGGTCTGAATGTGTCCGGAGTGTTATTAGTAAAAAACAAACGGACGTTATAAGCATAAGTATTAAAAGCAAATAATAAATAAATAAGGAAAGCAGATTTTTTCATTGTTGATTCCATAATATCAATCGAAGTTGGTTCATTATTTCTTGATAAGAATAATGTCCAAGGGCTTATTTCCTAAAGCCTGATCTGGTGGCTGGATGATTAGATTAGAACTCTCCCTAATCATAACTTGCCATAAAATATGGACTGTAAGATACCGTACTATTTCTATAATTCAAGATAAATTACACCTGATTCATTGGAATTATCTAACTATTCAATAAAACTCCACTGGTAACCTCCCCCATTAAATAACCCCATTTCATTTGTCGTCTTTGCTAACACTGGAGAAACGAGTAAAACAACCCAACTATTGACTCAAGAATAAACTTAATGTAAAATACTTGAACAAGTCCATACTAAGGAAGACAAATGCCTAATTCATATTTTCAACGTTTGATACAAAAGCAGATAGGTTCAGCAACATTTTCATCTAATCGTACAGATTGGTATGTCAAAAATAACTTCGGCACTGCAGAGATGTCTTTAGATGAGCGATTTGCTCATTTTGAACAAGCTCAGCGTCAACCTGAAGGAAAATTTTACAATGACTTCCAAAATATCGACCTGGAGCGTTATCAAGTAGGTGTGACTCTTGCGAACCGGTCACAATGTGAGATAGAGGTTGTGGCATTTCGTCCCAATTCATCTGTTAGCAGTTCCAGTAGCGCTAGTAGCTCTAGCTCATCTCCTACCCTAAGTGGACACGGAAAGCATGTCATCTATTTTACGGGTATCTGTACTTTATATCAGGATAGTTTAAAAGATATTGCAAAAGCGGTACATACTACCGGGGCAAGCTATTATGGTTTTGAATATCCAGGAATGGCTCGACTGGGTGGACAAGTTTCAGAAGTTAATGATTTGATAAATACTGGTATGGCCGTAGCGAATGATTTACTTCGCAAAGGCGTCCCTATA
The DNA here is from genome assembly GCF_000423305.1 of Legionella moravica DSM 19234. Classification (GTDB taxonomy): domain Bacteria; phylum Pseudomonadota; class Gammaproteobacteria; order Legionellales; family Legionellaceae; genus Legionella; species Legionella moravica. The sequence goes on from NZ_KE384000.1 coordinate 228,641, forward strand.
GACGACATTATTTTTCAGGGAGATTCATTCGGGGCAGCGGTTGCCAAAAAGATAAGTGACGAATTCAAAAAACAATGCCAGGTAGAGATCCGCTGTATTTTAAACAACACCTTCTCTTCATTTCAGCAAGCAATTCAAGGCCTGTTAGACGAAAATTGCCTGGCCATTCACTTGAGTTCTGTTATTCCATCATTACTAAGCTATACCGGTTGGGATATTCGTACACAAGACAGCTATAATCAAGTAACCCCCTACCAAATTCATGTAAATCATATAGGTGATGGACTACTTGAGCCTGGCAGCGCCACTTTGGCAGCATACGTTGAAAGTGCCCGCTATATGCCGAGCTTTGTTGATACCTGCCCTGAAGACTTTCGCAGTCAAAGAGACTCATACAGCGCCCTGCATTGGGCAGTAATATCTCCAGAAGGAGAATCGTATCTTGCAGCAAAATACGGCAGAGACGACAAAGGTCAGGTTAATACTCACATCGCAGATTTATGTTACATGCAGTATCCCAATGGGCAAGGTGTCTATGAGGCTCTGATATCCCCCTATATTCAAGACAGTAATGAATACATAAGAAATCATCCACAAGTACTTTCTGTAGACCATTTGCCACAACCCTTGGTATCACAGCAAGAATCTTTACTAAGCTTGATATCCAGCGCCTTACCAGAGCTTCCGAAAGTACCTCGTTTTTTAAGCTTTTTTGGCCAAGCAGCATCCAGCACAGATCCCGATCCTACATTAAGTGAAGAGGATGACGACGTCTACAAATTAATCTAAACAGTCATCTCGGAGGTCAGAATCCAGCATCTCTGACCTCCGTGTTTTTAAACCTGGTATTTGAACTACTTTATTCTCAGTCAAGGTGTTCTTCGTTCAGAGAGCCTCTCTTATCATTTACTAGCAGGGTTTCCCCACTTGGCTTGGGCATTCAATTCTTCTAATAATAAAATCATCGATTTCATAATTGGCATGGGTAGTTTGAGATTTAAATTCGCGCCGCCGGGTAGAACAAAATCAAGTGCAAAAACATCTTGATCTCCGATTTTCATCATCTGTAACTTAGCATCCATCACCAGCACAGGGGTACCGCCTAGAGGATAATTAAAGCCAGGAACAAATGCTTTTGTAAAATTTCCCACCTGTTTATTGCTTTGCTTTATCTCCAATATCAAGTGCTCAACTGAGGGTGCCCTTTGTTCGTATGCTTTTTGAATGTATTGGCTGGTCGACATTAAAATAAAATGAGTGATTCTACGTGTGATCCAGAATAGATACTCACTCTGATCAACGGTGTTAATCCGAAGGATAAGGCGATCATCGTTTAATAAATATCTGCAGTTGAATTGTTTGAGGTTCACAGCATCAACTCCTGCTGATAACGGACAAAATGACAGCCCACATCACTAGATGTTTGAGCGGAGATAACCAGAAAACAGAACATCTCTGAACACCGTCCGAGATCATTTTTAAATAATCCCTTTTTTTATTATAGCAAATACATATGTAATAAACGGTACGGTGCACCTGATGAACTCTATGCATGATAAAAAATCTGTCTTGCCCGCACAGGCGGGTAACCATTCATCAAAATATGCCGATGGCAAAGAGTCAGTGGAGAATATTTTTCCCCACGTTTAAACTCTCTTTCAACTCGCTGATACACTCCATATCACCTCGTTGAGGCGTTTGAGATGATACGATTTTTGGTGTATGTCAACGAGTTACCTCAACTTACTAGGCAACGTCCCTGAAGTTTGTTTAGACAAGACTTAATCTAGAAATGGGCACAGATTTTTCAATTTCACTTCGAACTGCTCCCTCTCCCGCGATAGGAACTTTGATAGTATGATGATGCCTTTCGCGGGAGAGGGTTGGGGAGAGGGGATGTCACGGATGGTTATTGATGACGAAATGTGGTCTCGTTTAGAAGAATTACTCCCAAAACCTAAAGGTCGGCATGGTAAAGATGATCGGTTATTTATGGAGGCAATATGTTGGATGCTTCGTACTGGCGCTGCATGGCGTGACTTGCCAGCGGACTACGACAACTGGAAAAGTGGTTATAATCGTTATAACAACGGGTCGAAAAAAGGTTATATTACCGCAATATTGTCGGAATTAAAAAAAAGATGGCGATCACGAATGGCACATGCTTGATGGGTCGATTATAAAAGTGCATCAAGATGCTGAGTATATTATTAGCATTAAAGTAATGCAGACATGATCACTTCGAGGACTGAAGGCGTTTGCTGAAAAACGTCACAATTCCAAAAGCGCAAGACCTGATACCCATTTGTCATTAGCCAATCCGTGCGCTTGGTATCGTACATTTTATTGTCCATGTGTTGACTACCATCAAGTTCGACAACCAGTCGTTTTTCAATGCAGACAAAGTCAACGATATATGAGCCTATTGGCACTTGTCTCTTGAATTTAAATCCAAGTCTACCCGCTCGAAGATGATACCAAAGATGTCTTTCAGCATCGGTGCTGTTTTTCCGTAAATTACGGGC
>NZ_KE384001.1:0-177207 GCF_000423305.1 Legionella moravica DSM 19234
ATCAGCACGTTATGCGCACACAAAAAGCATTTATCGTTGGGGAGTTAAGATGCTTTTGGCTGCTATTGTTCAACTGATGTTTTGGATTATCGGGGTCATCGCCCATAGCCAAAATTACCAACGCGTTTTTCAGGCAAACACCGTCAGAGATAAAAAAGTATTCTCTTATTTCTATCTGGGGCAGTTGATGATTGAATTTGATAAGCTACAAGAGCTCAATATTGACTATGAAAACTTGCCAACCCTGATGGAGCAGGAGTTGGCTAGAAAATGGTAAATTCTAGTTGTTCAAAAAATATCAGGGGATCACTCAGGCCGCGAAGGGCAGTAAGTTGAGACACTTCATTATTAATCAAAGTCTTTTGAGCCTGGCTTTCTTCTTTTAGGGAACTCACTTCCTGTACTTGTTTGCTGTGCAGGTCGTTTTCAAGTACTTTATTATGCTGAATGACTTTTTTAACTGACATTGCTTGTGGATCTTGCTTTAAGGCCTGGTAGCCTTTGAGGGCTTCGGCTTTCGCATTGGGATCAGCTTTGATTTGTTCCCAATCATCAGTTGCTTTAATAAGGTACAGTTGACCGTCTGCATCTTTAATCAGTTTTTGATTGGCGTTTAAGGTTAGTTCAGCATCTTTTATTGAACTAACGGGTTCTCCGTCTGCATTAACAAAGTATTTTTCGTTTCGATGTACGGCAAGCATGTCGAGGTAGCCTGCAGCCTGAGCGTTTAGCCCCGTTAGAACATGTAACAAAGCACGTGCTTCATCGTCCTTACCTATCGTGAGTAATTCATTCACTTCATCTGCATGGGCATCCATCTGAGCAGCAAGAGCGTCAATACGTTCCTGAATTTCTTCAGGAGTTAAATCGGGATTATCATCAAGGAATTGTTCAAAGAGAAGAATATTGGTCTCGTAAATTTCATATTTAACTTCAATATGCGCTTCTTCAGTTTTTAATTGCTCCATCTTTTTGTCAAGAGCTTGCTCTTTAGCTTCAATTGCCTTCAATGCTGAAGCATAACTGGACAAAGTCATCTCTACGTTCTTAATTGACTCAGATATGGCGTTGCTGTGTGTTTGAGGTTCAGGAGTTTTTGCTCGTTCAATAGCCAGTTCATTTTGCTGTATGACCAGCTCTTTAATTTTATCTTTAGCGTGGGCTTTCTTCTCCAGATACCAGAGAAACAGCATAGCCTGCAATCTGCTCATTAAGAGTCTTTTTTCTTGCTGTTCCAAGCGACGTTCGTCTTCAATAGCCTTTTCCAACGCCAGTTCCGCTCCAATTTCTCCGATAATCGCTTCTCCAGCAGGAGAATGAAGAAATTTCTTGACGTCTTCAGGAGTTTTTAATCCAAAGCGACTCAGATTGATTGTCGGTCTGTAATCTTCTTGTGATTTGTCACCCGTTCTTTTGCTTTCGGCTTGTGCATCTTCTGCAAAAATAGAGTCAACCCAAGCATCTAAAGATTGAGGTATTGAGCTGAGTTGGGTTTCTGATAGCGTGCTGGATTCACTTCTTGGATTAACATTTAAACCAGTTGAGTTAATTGGTTCTGCGGTTTTTTTACCAATTTCAAATGAGTTTGTTTGATTGTCATTAGCCATATATATGATCCTGTTTACGCCCAGTTAAATTAATTATACACAAATATGATCAAATAAGCATCAATTTTTTCAAGGGATATGCTTATTGTTAAAGTAATTGCAACCATTTTTTCCTTGGTAGTGGAACCTATGGATAGGGCAATGTTCATCTGATTTCATGGTGCCTCCTAATCTTAGGTATAACTCTCTGATTTTGCAAATGAATGTTCTTGATGGTTATGTAATACAGAGTGCAATTGAGCATCGAGTGGATTTCTGGATTCTTGTTGAGTGAATAATTGGGCGTAATGGTCTTGAGGATTGGGCGTTTCAATTGGAGTAATTTGTGCCTCATTGCCGAGCAGATTACGCATTAAACAGTGACTTTTAGAATGAGGAACTAATTCTGAGCGCCTTGGTTCACTGTAGTAATAATGTTGATCATCCAAAATGGTATGTAAACGCACATCCTCTTCACGGAAAGCCCAACGGTATAGTTCACTGCGACTTATTTCAACCTGGGATAGAACATACTGCTTTGTTTCTCCGGCTGCGTTATCCAGCCAATCGCACAGACCAGTCATTACCGACGCGCTGATTCTAAAGAGCATGCCCATTGAGTTATCCCAATAGGGTCCAATTTCGTTCAGCCCAGTGCCTGTTAAATAGAAGACTATTCGACTAACTGGATTGATAATGGTTAAAGAGATGCGTAATCCCAATGATAATGCATCTATTAATGGCAAAATCAGTGCATTCTTGATGAGCTGAAGTGGAGGAATAGAAAGTACTCGTACTGTATTGATGACTATGTTGAGGAAAGGAGAATCGGAACAATGCTGTATTGGGGAACTAAATCCATAAAGCGTTGAAAATTGAAATTCAGCGATAAAATTGTTCAGGGAGGGTCTTTCTGCAATTTCAATTAGTAGTTGTCCTATAACACCAATATTTCCGAGTATTGCCAGAAATTTGCGTAGAATGTTCGTTATTCCTCTAAAGGGAACATGAATGAACAAGGCAGATCCTTCAATTAGAGGTACTGTAAGAATTGCAAGGCAAAAATCAAACGCAGCGGCAATGAATTGTTTCCCTGTTTTGATTATTTGCGTGCCGCTTTTTTTGAGTCCATTAATAAATCCATCATGATAGCCATAAAAATACCATTCTACAAAGGGTGCCAAGCCTATTTTTGCAACAGTAATGCACGTCTTGCAAATCCATTTACACGTACCCAATAACCAATCATCCCCGGGATGCATAATCGTATCATACAGTGCAGCTCCACCCTTACCACCCAGAGCGGCATAATTGCTATAAGGAAAATCGCCCATTTCCTGTTGTAATGCCGGGATTGCTTTAGTGAGGCCATAACCCAGGCTAAGTGCCAAGGCTGCAATGATGGCGATTTCAGCTGGGTCTTCTTTTAATATTGAAACTGCTTCAACAAAAAATTTATCCAGATTACCAACAGCAATCATTCCTTGCCATAAAGTGACTGAAGCAGAAATCGCTTCTGAAATGGTGCCATGGTTCATCAAGCGTGCCAGTTTCTGTGTCGGTTCAATTCCTGATATGAGGCCGCTCAAGTAGAGCTTGTTTAAGACTGACTCCAGAGCTTTGGGCGCCAATATGGCGCCTGCACCGTATAAATAAGCAGCCATCGCCAGAGTGCCTACCATGGGATTACGCTCACTGGTATCAATGAAAAAAGTACCCAGATGCCGCAATACTCCTAAAAATCGATGTAGAGGATTGTCATAAGGATGCGGGCTGGGTGGATGATTGGCTCGAGCTATCACATAGGGAGAATTGGTAATGTGTTCTTTAATAAATTCTTCCAGAGTTTGACCATTAGCTAATAACCCTTTTTTTTTCAGGGCATCATGAAGTGAACGGCGTTTTGGATTTGTCGGTCCAGATTTATTTTGTTCGATTATGGGTTCGGGCTTTTTAGTATGAGTTGCATGGACATGACCCATAAAATCTTTATGTAAGTCATGAATAATGAAATGGCTCATCCGCTCATAAAAATTTTGAAAAAATGTTGGAATACGAGAGATAAAAGCGTTGATTCTCAGGCTGATACGTTCAGGTAAATAGAGATGACGTTTGCTCACCTGACTCAGAGTATAGAGATCCTGACCTTCTGGAAGAGGGTAGAACTGTGCGTCTTGTATGAAATAATTAAGTGCTACCAGTTTGTTGTCCAAGCGCATGATGATTTGGTTATTTGCGACGATAATGGCCCAATTTCCATCGGACAGTGCTCCAAGATCTTTTTTTGCTTGTTTGATGGATTGTGCATGAATGGGTTCAATGGCGCTGTTTGTTAAATTGAATACTAATTCATTTAAACTCGGATACCCTTTCTGGGGCAGCCCTTTAAGGACATAATAGGGTTTAATTTTAGTTATTGAAACGCCATCAGATCTTTGTTTTATTTTAGTTTTGTGGGTTGGTTTTTCGTTTATGGATAAATAATTTAGCCAATCCTGACCGTCATTCCATAAGGATCTAATAAAGGTTTCAAATTTTGAAAATCGGTTCGCGGGAACTTCATTAAGATGAGGTGCGGATATTAAATCATAATGAGTGCAAATGACTCTCAAAGCATCATCAAGATCGCGCGCATCGTGCCCAATGTGCAGTTCGCTATCCCAAATAAAGCACAGAGGTTTCTGTCTTGGGTCCAGTGTTTTGTGGATTTTAGAAAAATCCATTTGATCCTGGCGGGAGACTGAAAAAGCTCGGTTGAACTGATAATGTTGTGCTGCTTTGTGGGCGTCATACAGAACATTGCCTAAAGCGCCTTCAGAAAGTACTGGATTATTGGCAATTCTTCGGTTGCCATCCCTGCATGTCTCTATAATGGCCAGAACGTTTCTTCTTAATCGCTCGTGTCCAGCAAAATCGTCTGATTTTATATGGCGCTCCTCTTTGAGCAGAGCATTCAAAGAATTAATGCACGCGTTAGCCAACTCCATTTTGCGCTGTTGTTCTGGACTGAGCGGTTGCTTATAGCTTTCAGAACGAACTCGGTAACGATGAACAGTACTGATGACATCGGCAACCAGAGATGAAGGGCGGTTACCGGGAAGTAGTTTTATCAGGTCCGAATTATGAGTAAACAGCATTAATTGCACTGTTTTTTTATTATGATTGGCTATGAGTCGGAGTCTGTCGCCACCTTGAAGCAGATACTCCATAGTGTAATTTCCATAAAGAACTGTACCCGCTTCATGACTGAACGCATTGCCAGTTAAGGTTGGCATTTCTTTATGTTTGTAGGGTTTTATACGTAATGGAACAATTACTTGTGTATGACCATCCGTAGTCAGGAACTCAGGCATAAAATCCGTATTTTGCACATATAGTATGCAGATTAATGGGTTTTTAGGGAAAATAGCAAGTAGAAACGATACAATTTTTATTCCCACCTTATATACTTGGATCTCTGACGTGAAAAGCTGGATGTTTTACAGCCTGACTGCTAAAATGACTTAAAAATAAACAGGAATCTATTTGAATGGTTAGTTATTGCGGATATATCGCTTTGGTCGGAAGACCTAATGTAGGCAAATCAACCTTGCTGAATCGTATTTTGCAACAAAAATTAAGTATTACCTCCAAAAAGCCACAAACAACACGCCATAGCATTTTGGGAATTCGTTCCGAGGGAGAGTATCAATTTGTCTATGTCGATACGCCTGGAATACATCAGGGCAATAAAAAGGCGATGAATCGCCTGATGAATAAAACAGCCATCAGTGTTTTACGCGATGTTGATGTCATTGCGTTCCTGGTCGATGGCACGCATTGGGAAGAAGAAGATGAGTATGTGCTGGGTTTGATAAAGCAGGCAAATGTTACTTGTATTCTGGTTATTAATAAAGTAGATAAAATTAGCGAAAAAGATCAGCTGTTGCCCTGGATTGAGCACATGAGTCAACGTCATGACTTTGCTGCAATCATCCCTCTATCGGCTAAAACAGGAGTACAGGTTGAGGAATTGGAGAATCGTTTAATTCCATTTTTACCAGAAGGCCCGCATTTATTTCCTGATGATCAATTTACAGATCGATCCATTAAGTTCTTATGCGCAGAATTGCTACGGGAAAAAATATTCCGTTTCTGTGGACAGGAGATACCGTACTCGGTTTCTGTAGAAATTGAGTCTTATAAGGATGAAGGCAATCTGGTTCGTATTCATGCGTTAATATGGGTTGAAAAGGACAATCACAAACGTATGGTGATTGGCGATAAAGGCCAAAAATTAAAGGAAATGGCGACCAGCGCTCGTTTGGATATGGAAAAAATGCTTGGGAAAAAAGTATTTTTACAATGCTGGTGTAAAGTGAAGTCTGGTTGGGCTGATGATGAGCGTATGCTAAAACAACTGGGTTATGACAGCTAAATCACTACAGGCATGGGTTATTCATAAACAATGGTCTGGGGATACCAGTGCCAGAGTCACTTTTTTTTCCCGTGAATTAGGGTTGGTTAACTGTCTGTGTAAAGGGGGTAGAACCCCTAAAAAACAATCGTTGTTGCAGCCATTCACTCCTTTATGGGTTAGTGTTGATGAGCGTCATGATCGGTATTATACCCGAACCATGGAAAGTATCTCTCCCATGTTACCTCTTGAAGGTCATTCCCTTTTTTCCGGATTATACATCAATGAATTACTGTATCACGCCTTGCGTCCGATCTATCCAGATACCGAGTTGTTCGATGCTTATTTAGTGACCTTAAATGGGCTGGCTACAACCGAAAATCGGCTGACGATCGAATCCATTTTACGCCGTTTTGAATGGGCTTTGCTTCACTCCTGTGGTCATTCTTTTTCATGGACTGAAGAGGCACGAACCGGGGGACTGGTTCGCACCGAATACAATTATCAGTTTATTGCAGGGGAAGGATTTGTGGTCTCTGATAAAGGCATTCCAGGTGAGCATCTTCTGGCTTTGGCAGAAGATAACCTGGATGAGGCATCCTGTCTCAAATCAGCAAAGCGCATTATGCGCCAGGCGATAGATCATCTTTTAGGCGGGCGTGAAATTAAGGCCAGGGCTTTATACAGCAGCAGTTAATTGACATTCGGGAGAGTGCGTTCGGGCATTTCGGAGATGAAGTACATCAATAGCAGTTTGGCAGGAAGTCTATTATACTTTCCATTTTAAGATTTTGTGGTGAAAAATGAATAAAGAGTTATTGTTAGGCGTTAATATCGATCACATTGCCACGTTACGTCAGGCACGTGGAACTCGCTATCCGGATCCTGTTCAGGCTGCCATGGATGCCGAAGAGGCGGGCGCTGATGGCATTACCCTGCATATGCGTGAAGATTTGCGGCACATTCAGGCACGTGATGTTCGTTTGATTAAACAGGTATTGCAAACCCGGATGAATCTTGAATTGGCAGTTACAGATGCCATGCTGGATTTTGCGGAAGAAATTGCACCAGAGCATACCTGTTTAGTTCCAGAAAAACGTGAAGAGCTAACTACAGAGGGTGGTTTGGATGTATTAACTCATCAAAAAGCGGTAGAGCATGCTGTTCGACGTCTGGAGCGCATGGGAAGTGAAGTCTCCTTGTTTATCGATCCGGACAGGGATCAGATAAAAGCAGCTGCTGATATTGGTGCACCTGTTATTGAATTACATACCGGTTGTTATGCTGATGCGACAAATGCAGAACAGCAAAGTTATGAACTGGAGCGAATCAAACGTGCAGCAGAATATGCGTCCAGTTTAAACCTGATTGTCAATGCGGGGCATGGACTTCATTATCATAATGTGAAACCCATCGCTGCAATAAAAGAATTACTTGAATTGAACATAGGCCATGCCATTGTTTCCCGAGCTCTCTTTTGTGGATTAAAAGAAGCAGTTCGGCACATGCGCCAATTAATGCAGGAAGCGAGACTTTATGTTAATGAATGACGTGATTGTTCTATGAATAATATGAGGCGCTGGCGACGGCGTTCAATTGGTGTGAGAACAACTGAGTATTAGCACAGCCCTCACCGGTAGATGATCTGTAGGCACTTTTTGTGAGGGATTACAATGCTTTCAAAGATCTTTAAGAACAGGATTTTTCTTTATTTTGGTGAACATGGTCCCGAGCTTGATTATATTGTCGGAACAACCATAACGGATTTAACCAATTTAAAAAACAGCGCGAGCAATACACAACTGTCTCCAGCAACGATTACTAAAATCATTGTTGGATGGAACTATCTGGATGCAATTTTTAATTTTATGTTTGCTACCAGTTTGTTTGCTGATACAACAGATTATCGTTATAGATATAATGTTGTAAAAGGAATTATTAATGTATTCGAAGGCATTGAATTATTTGTTTTTTCTTACAACCCACCTCTAAATTCAGCCCTGAATTTAGAGGGAGGTATAGCGCTCGCTGGAACCGCATTTGCTTTGGGAATGGTCGCTGATGTGGTGTGTGCATCCCTAGATTTTCACAAGATTTATAGAGAGTCCTGTTTTCCAACCTGGCTGGAAGAACAACTTAAGGCTTATCAATACGCTGTGGCCCATGGTTTTGATACCAAGGAATTAATAAAAAAGATACGAACACGCTGTAAGGCTCATATTAATGGAAATCCATTTGTCGCCAATGTAATAAGCAATGTGTTAAAAAATCAATTGCTCACCGATCCTGAAAATCCGCTTTCTATTATCGATCTCACTCATAATTTAGATTCAGTAGAAACGAAGCACAAAATCAAAGATCAATGGATGCAGGAACAACTGGAGGAGGCATATAAAAGGAACAGAACATTTCTGGGAGTTAAAATAACCAGCATGATTGGCATGATTTTGTTAGCCGTTTCAGGCTTTTTGGAAAACGCCAGTGATAATAAAGATTCCTATCCTATACTCTTAACTTTTGGGTTGGCGTTGACCACTTTTGTTGGATGCTATTATTCATTAGTGAATGCGGAACGACTCGTTAATCAGGCTTCTACGATGTATCATCGTTTCTTTCCAGTGAGCAAAAATGAAACCAACGTCGTAGAACTTGAGGAAATACGCAGTGAACTGGCTATTCAAGGTTAATTAGGGGGCAGGCATCAAGTGGTTTATTTACTTTTAATCATACCACTCGAAAAATGAGTTTAATTTGGAGTCTTTGTAATGTTAGAGTTAACGATTAAAGGATCCAGGGGTGAGAATGTCTAAACTGATACCCAAAATGCCGAGAGGAGTCATTCCTCTTTATTTCATTCAAGGATTTTCCACATTCTCATTTGCCGTCTTGTACTCATCACTTGCCCTTTATAGTACGAAACAACTCGGTCTGTCTAACGTACTAACTAACAGCATTGTAGGTTTATTTATCGCGTTTAATTATATTTTGCAATTAACTGGAGGCTTGATTGGAGGTCGGCTGCTAAGCAATCGATGCTTATTTTTTATTACTATCATAATCCAAAGCATGGGAATAATTGTTCTTGCTTTGGCTCAATCGTCAATGCTCTATTTGGGGTTAAGTTTGTTTTTGGTTGGTTGTGGATTAAATACTACCAGTTTGAATAGTATGTTAACCCAGCGGTTTGAGCAAAGTGATGATCGCAGGGAAACAGCTTTTTTTATTAATTATTCGGCTATGAATTTAGGATTTTGTGCTGGATATTTTGCTAGTGGATTTTTTGATTACTCCAATCAGTATCAGGGTATATTTTACGTCTGCATTATGACAAACGGAGTTACACTTTATTTAATAACAAAATTCTGGTCTGCTCTTGGCGATAAAAATACACCTTTGATGCAGATGCCCACATCCCAATCTCGCCGACAAAAGAAAATCGCAGGACTCTTCTCCGTTTCAATTTTGGTACCGGCAATGTTTTTGTGCTTTCATTCAACAAACTTGAGTAATGGAATAATCGCAACTTTGAGTGTTCTGATGTTCGGTATGGTTCTTATGATTAAGAATAAACAAACATCATCTATTGATAAGCGCAATATAATGATTTATCTCATTCTGGCGGTGAGTACTTTGCTTTTTTGGATGATTTATCTGACTGGTCCTATGGGAGTAACTCTATTTATTAAGAATAATGTAGATAAAAACATGCTGGGTGTTGAATTGGCAACGCAATGGATTCGAAATATGAATCCGATAGTCATCATCATAGGTGCACCCCTAATGGCTATGATGCTTAACCAATTAAATGCAAAAGGATACACTATGTCAGTGCCCATGCAATTTGTATTCGCATTTATTTTTCTTGCAGGATCCTTCTGTTTTCTGTCTTGTGGTATTATTTATGCTAATCCTTTGGGACATAGTCATTTATTTTGGGTGTTCGGTTATATTATTCTGCAGGGTTTGGCTGAATTACTTATTGCTCCAGCAGGTTATGCCTTGGTTGGACGTTTAGCTCCTCCTCAGTATCAGGGCATACTCATGGGAACCTGGATGATGGTTTCAGGAGTAGCTGCCTCAATTTCTCAGTATTTCTCAAATGCCATGGTGAGGACAGAAGCCACTAATCCACTGATTACTAATAATGATTTTTATCAGGTATTTAAGCAATTGGCGGGGTGGTCACTATCAGGAGCATTGTGTTTGTATTGTATTTCTCTGTATTTGAAAAAGAACCAGCAGTCTTTAGAGTATAGTTAATTCCTTACCTGATTCATTATTGAATGGTTATCCACATTTTCTGTGGATATCTCTGTGCATAGGCTCTTGGTTTATGGATTATCGGGATATTGTGACAATTGCGCTGCTGTCCCTACATGATAAAGGAAGCTGCATCAGGCAGGTATTTGCTGATAATGAAACAAGGCGATGGTCAACAGAACCGGATTATTAAGTAAAAAAAATCCCGGCATAAAACCGGGACTCAGGTAGAGGAGACTTTATCAGTCACGGCCTGAAAATGCGCTTAGCAAGTTAAGCAGGCTGACGAACAGGTTGTATATTGATACGAAAAGGCCAACAGTTGCGGATATGTAGTTTGTTTCGCCACTATGAATAATTGCGCTGGTTTGCAAAAGTATCAATCCAGATGAAATTAAAACAAAAGCAGCTGAGATTGCTAACTGAAGGGCTGGTATCTGGATGAATATTCCAGCCACCATTGCCAGTAATGCAACCATAACACCTACAAAAAGAAATCCTCCCAGGAAGCTGAAGTCCTTTCTGGTTGTTAATGCATAGCCTGACAGAGCAAAGAAGATCATGCCAGTACCACCTAAAGCTGTGGCTATAAGTTGTGGGCCATTAGAAAATCCAGTCATGTAGTAATTCAGCAGTGGGCCGAGGGTGTATCCCAGGAAGCCGGTAAAGGCAAAAACGCTGACGAGACCCCAGACGCTGTTTCTCAAGGCTTGAGTTAAGAACATTAAACCATAGACACCAACTATCATAAGCAGTGGGTTCATGGGACCAGCACCACTTGCGTAGGACATATAGGCAGTGAAGGCACTGAATATAAATGTCAAGCTAAGTAAAAGGTAGGTATTACGCAATACTTTATTGGTAGCAAGTACAGATTCACTACGCTGAGTAAGGATTGTAACATCGTTTCGGTTCATCTTTAGAACTCCAGTTATTTATATTTAGTCTAGCATACCTATGGCCAAGTTTCCTGTTTTCAAGGGCTTTACTTGAAAATTTCAGGATAAACTTCATATTTAGATAGAAGCTGACACGTTATTATTAAGTTGAAACCAGTATCCTGTCAATTTTGTTTTTTTAATCCCTGGTGCCCCATAGGATCTATAGTGCTGTATACTCAAGATATAGTAAGATGAAATTAATAAAAAATATAATTCGGGGAATACTATGAATCGGGTTGCTCTGGTACAAATGGTTTCTTCATCCAGGGTGGATGAGAATTTGCGGCACGTTGAACAGTTTATGTTGCAGGCACGGAGCGAAGGCGCCGAATTGATAGTATTACCAGAAAATTTTGCATTCATGGGGCTTAAAGAAACCGATAAACTGGCGATTGCAGAATCCTATGGTGAAGGGCCAATACAGGATAAAATAAGTCAACTAGCTAAAAAAACAGGTTTATGGGTTGTTGCTGGCACTATTCCTGTTAAAGGAAGTGGCACAAAAGTCAGAGCAAGTTCTATTGTTTTTGATGATCAAGGGAAGCATGTTGCACGCTATGATAAAATACATTTATTTGATGTGCGTGTTTCTGAACAGGAAGCTCATCAGGAATCGTCTACAATAGAACGTGGCCATAGTGTGGTCGTGCTGGATACTCCTGTTGGAACCATTGGGCTGACTGTGTGCTATGATTTGCGTTTTCCGGAACTATATCAACAATTGCTGCTCAAGGGAGCACAAATTTTTACGGTTCCATCCGCTTTTACCGCAGTAACCGGTCTCGCTCATTGGGAAGTTTTGCTCAGAGCCAGAGCTATAGAAAATTTATGCTACGTCTTGGCTCCTAACCAGGGGGGGCAGCATGAAAATGGTCGCCAAACCTATGGACATAGCATGGTGATAGAACCTTGGGGTAAAATTTTGTCGCAAAAACAGGTTGGTGCTGGCATGATTACAGCCGATATCGATTTGCAACGGTTAGAACAATTAAGACGGCATTTTCCCTGTGTGGATCATCATGTTTTAGCGTTATCCTGAATAATTAATAGATAGGTATAGAAATGACACAAGCTCTTGCGATAGCGAAAAAATTGTTACTGGCCCCTGCTGCTCTGGATGAGTCAGGTATCGAAAAGCTATTTAAAACAATGATGAATCGTCATATTGATGACGCTGATTTGTATTTTCAAAGCTGCAGCTATGAATCCTGGTATCTGGAAGATTCGGAGGTTAAAAGCGGCAGTTATTCTTTGGATAAAGGTGTTGGAATAAGGGCAGTTAGTGGCGAAAAAACAGGTTTTGCTTATTGCGATGATATACTGTTACCTTCCATGCTGCGCGCCGCAGATGCTGCACGCTCGATCGCATTGACAGGTTCAAAAGCTGTTCAACCTGTTCATGTCAGTAGTGCGCCAGTGAGTCGATACCAAGGCCTCAACCCTATCGAAGGAATGAGCAAACAGGAAAAAATTGCTTTATTGGAAGCCATTGATAAGGAGGCTCGAAGCATTGATCCCAGAGTGATTCAGGTGAATGCTTCGTTAAGTGGTTGTTATGAAGTCGTTATGGTAGCTGGCATGAACGGTCAGATGATCGCTGATGTCAGACCGCTGGTCAGCGTCAATGTCAGTGTTATTGTTGAGGACAAACAAGGCAGGCGTGAGTCAGCACGAACCGGGGGTGGGGGGAGAGTCGCCTATTCGTATTTTACCGAAAAAGAAAATGCATTAAGTTATGCCAGGGAAGCCGTTCGTGAAGCCCTGGTAAATCTGGAAGCAAAACCGGCTCCCGCAGGAACCATGCCTGTTGTATTAGGTCCGGGATGGCCAGGTGTGCTATTGCATGAAGCAGTAGGGCATGGATTGGAAGGTGATTTTAATCGTAAGGGTCTTTCTGCTTTTTCAGGTCGTTTAGGTCAGCAAGTTGCTGCACCTGGAGTGACTGTAGTCGATGACGGCACTCTGGCTGACCGACGTGGCTCATTGACGATAGATGATGAAGGAACACCGTCTCAATGCACCACTTTGATTGAAAATGGAATCCTGGTGAATTACATGCAGGATAAATTAAATGCCAAATTGATGGGAATGCAATCAACAGGTAATTGCCGCCGCGAATCCTATGCTCATATTCCTATGCCCAGAATGACAAATACCTACATGCTGGCTGGACATCATGATCCGGAGGAAATTATTCGCTCCGTTCACTATGGTTTGTATGCGGTTAATTTTGGCGGTGGACAAGTGGATATTACTTCTGGTCAATTTGTATTTTCTGCAAGTG
Organism: Legionella moravica DSM 19234; assembly: GCF_000423305.1. Classification (GTDB taxonomy): domain Bacteria; phylum Pseudomonadota; class Gammaproteobacteria; order Legionellales; family Legionellaceae; genus Legionella; species Legionella moravica. The sequence continues at coordinate 13,468 of NZ_KE384001.1, forward strand.
AAGCCTATCTAATTGAAGAGGGTAAAATTACTCAACCTGTGAAAGGTGCGACACTGATTGGAAATGGTCCGGATGTGATGAAAAAAATCAGCATGATAGGCAATGATTTGGCACTCGATCGTGGAATTGGCGTTTGTGGCAAGGATGGACAATCAGTGCCTGTTGGCGTGGGACAACCTACACTTAAAATTGATGCATTAACAGTTGGTGGCACCAATTAACGGATTCGGATATCCGCGGCTGTGACCGCGGAATCTGGACAGTATTTTTTGAGGTTAAAAATTTATTTAAATGAGTTCGATTGATGTTCAGAAGGCAACATGATGTTATTGTCTTTTAGTAATCCCTTAAATTCAACAACACTATGCGGTACCGCCCAGAAATGTAAGGAGTTGCGTTTTATTTTGCACACATCCATTATCTCCTTGACCCAATCGTCTTGAATTGTACCAGACTCATCACTGTTGGTGAGTCTATTCAGAATGGATTTTAAATCAGTTACTTTTTTATGTTGTGTACTTGAAGTATAACGCCCTCCAGCTCCCTCACTGATATTTTTGATTAGGATTGAAACGATATTTATTAGTTTTGTTTTAGCATCTTCTAATATTGGGGGTTCAGGAGTTTCTTCTAAAGCTTCTTCCGATGCCATTCCAAGAGGTGTGTCCTGTTGCTCGGTTATTTCATTGTCGTTGTTTGGTTCTTCATTCAGATGTTGTTGAGCCAGTTCTTGAGTTTGTGGACTTTGCATCTGGTGTTGGGATTGTGTTTCAATAGCGAGTTCTTGAACCATCGCTTCAGCACTCTCAATTTCCTTTATCCTGTCGTGTGCGCTTTGCTCCATTATGTTCTTCTTCTTTTTGATGGTTTTTTGTATTAAGCCACTATTCGTGTTCATTCCATCAATTTCTGCTAATAATTGTGTCTTATGGGCTTCAACTTCCTCTTTAGTCTGTTTATTTTCAAAGTTGACATCAATCGCTGCTATGGCCAGAGCAATCGGACGTCGTTTTAATATAGAATCCCATAGCTCTTTTTGGGGTGGGGTCATAAAAGGGATCAATTGTTCGAATTCTTTAAAGGGTGTAAATTCAATGTGTTCGGTAATGGCTTCTTGCCAGCGTTCTTTTCCTTCTTCGGATAATTCCATCAGGACTGCAGTCAGACTTGATGTATCAGGAAATTTATTAGCTATGTCCGATTTAAAAATATCTAACAATATGGGAATAAAATTGAATGTGATATAAGAGACTGTTTTATTGGTTAGTTCTAAAAGGAATTCTTTATTATCAATCACATCTTGTGCTGTAAGTACAGTGCTTTTAGGTAATCGTTTTTCTGTTCTCAGAATCTTCAATAAATCTTTAAGATCACCTGAATTATTTATGTCTTCAACCGTATGATATTTTCGGAGATCTTCGATACAGTCTTGACTTAAAAGACCATAGGTTGTAGCCAAGTACGTACTTTACGGTCAATTGGTATCATTCCCATATAAAGATGGAATATATGAGAAGACCAAGAAGCATCTAATGTCACAGTTTTGTTCTGTTCCAAAGCTTCTTTAATGGTCTCACGCATCACTGCAGTGCCAAAACCACTACCCTTGACATAGCTGTGCACCTTGTTAATATGTAATGCATCCTCTCTTGCTCTACTAAGGGTATAATAACCTCTTTTTAATAGCTCTTTATGGGCTGATTCATCATGTTTACTTTGAGTCATACTGATCCTTAGTTCAAATATTGAATATCAAGTAGTATCTCCAGGATAAAAAAATATGAATCGAATAATTCGAACAGCCCGGAAGATAATTTTTTAGCCCAACTGTAATTTTGCAAGGCAATTGTTGCTGTTTTTAATTAAGGAAATATTAAGACAGCTCTATGTTCCAGGCGCAGAATTGTTCGTGCTTTGATTTAACGTGACCGTATAGTAACCCCTTCCTCGAGTCTATTAATCTCTTCTTCAAGCTGATCCAGGATTTTTGACGAAGCGGTTTGATGTACAAAAAAGAAGCTTCGATTAGACGCTAAATTAACGATGCCTTTAACCATCAGGCCAACACCACCCAAAAGGGCCAGGCTCAGATTAACTAAAAACTCAGACCACCCTCTGTGCTTGTCCAGGGTCTTATGAGCTGTATTGATCAGCTCTTTCGTTTCATTTTTATATGCAGCAAAATTATGATGAATTAAATAACTCTCAGTTGCCGCGTTTAGACGGGTGTGAAGTGTTGTGGCGGTTTGGTATGCCTCATTGAGTGATTCAATTTCCCTGGTGTGATGTGCTGCTTTTGCTTGTTGAAGGCGCAGAGCAAGGTTGTTTATTTTATCTTCAAGCCGCTTCATATTTATTGCGATGTTATGGTTGTTTTTTTGCTCTTGATCCGCTGATTGCAGACTCTTGATTTCATCTGGGTTTTTAGTATTGGAATGATAATTCTGGAGCAGGTGGGATATCCCAGTCAGTCGCCCATGAAGTTCAGGATCATTTGAAGTCGGTAGCAGTTGACTTGCTATTACTCCATCGTTCCTTTGCAAATTCAGATCAGCCCCTGCTTTGAGCAAGGCATTGATGATTATGCGGTTGTCATATTTATCGCTGTGTTGAACAGCAATCATGAGAGCCGTGGCACCATCAGACATTTGCAGATTAACGGATGCATTTTTAGAAAGAAGCAGTTGTACTGCATCGTAATCATTCGCGAGAACTGCTTTCATTAAAAAGGTGTTTCTGACGTAGCCCTTGCGTTCATCAAATTGATTAATATCAAGTCCAGCTTTTATATAACGATCAAGTTGTTGTTCATTAATCGATATTTTATATGGTGTTGTATCTTCTTTCTGTAATGAAAATGGAACTATTGGTTGTGGTTTATCGAAAAATAGATTAATTGTACTTAAATCCGGTTGAACTCCTTTTTGGAGTAATACTTGAAAACATTCATCGCTGACTGAGTTATTATTCCATAATGCACGCCACAATAAATTATTTAGAATTTCAATATCCGTTATGGGGCTGATGTATTGTATCGCAGCATCATTATCGTGTTCTTTTATCGCTTGTTCATACAGCACTTTTAATTTGGCATGGTTTAATAGATGATAGGATTGTGGGTTATTATTTTTTAATACATTATCCATTGCTTCTAGGGTTGATGCATCATGCCATGGCACATTGCTGGCGTACGTTATCAATTTATCCAAAATGATGAAGTTATCATCGTTTTTCGCTGTTTTTGCTGCCAGGAGTATTATTTGCTCTGGTGAGGTAAGTTTCCAGCGATATTCCTTAATAAGAAATAAGGCAATTTCTTTCTGTTTGAGTTTAATAGCAGTAGTTAATGCGATGTTAACTGCTTCCGTGGAGTGGCGATTTCCATGCAATAGTAATGCGATATGTTCAAGAGACATCCTTTTTTCGATTGCATACACTATTTCCTCAATCGAAATTGGCTTGGCACCTTTTTTAATGAGTAAGTCTACCAACTGTTTGTTCAGTAAATAATATATCGCTACTTGAAGAGGAGTTTGGCCTTCGCTGCTTATTTCTTCCAGATCGGCCCCATTGCTGATTAGTCTGTCTAAAATATTGTGGCTGTAAATAGGATTACTGTTTAGATAATCAAATAAATTTGGCTTTACAAGGGTGGGGTATTGAGTTGTTGTGAATTCAAGATCATGCACATGGATGTGATCCTTTACTTGTTCAAGCAGGCTGCCTTCTGGTGCAAGAGTTCCATCAATAGCTGATGACACCAATTTTTTTATACCCTTCAAATGATTAATAAATTCAATTTCTTTTGGGTTCTGAGGTCGGTGGTGGAGGACGATTGTTGCACAATAAAAGGATGAAAATAAAAAAGGGAGTATGTGATCTGCATCCACTGAATAGCGCCCAACAGATAAATTGATTAGACCTATGACCCCATTAGGCATCTTTTCAAATAAGAGGATTGCAGCACTGCCTTTTCCTCCTGGGCATACTGCTAACAGATTTCTATTTTGATTAAACAGAACGCCATAAAACTCTCTGCCAAGGCCATTTGGTGAAATCACAGTGCCCAATTTTCCTTCCGGTACAACACGGTGCTCTGCAGTCAATAGTGTCAGATAGTCTTGAAGCAAACTTAGGGTGCTGTCTGGATAGTCACAAAATGGTTTATCGTATCCTTTTGTTGCTGATTGGAGCGCATCTTTATAAGGATTATTTTTATTGAGACTTAGCTCAAGTAATTGTGACTTAAATTGCTCCGTACTGAGCATCTCCCACGATGCATCCGTAAGCGAATAACGTCTTGTATTTGATGGCTCGGCCGGATTACTGGTCGCTGCACTGCCCTTACTCGCTTCTTTCTCATTTTTAACAACAATCGATGTATCGTGTTTCATAGCTAACTCCTAAAGTAATTCATTGTCGGTTGCATCGGTGTGGATTAAGTTTGTCATCTGAAGATTAAAGAAATATGAATTTTGCTGTGAGTTTGTTGATAGCGGTTATGAAGAATTTAAATGCTATCAGTTCCTTTTGTGAATGCACTTCAATGGTACCAATAGCAAAAATCAGGCTGAGCACAACGCTTGATATTTATTGAATTTGACTTGTCCTGTCACGATTGAATTGCTTGAGGCAAGCCGATAATTTTTAACATAGCCATATCGATTAAACATTTATATATAAATGCTTGATTGATAATGGGTACATTCGAATCAACGTGTTTTTTTATCATCTTATAAAATTGTGAGTTGTCCAATTTGCTTTCATGTCCAATCTCTGCGGGATGTTCCCATTTGTGGATGATCGGCAAGGGTGAATGGCGTTTTTGTATTCCTGATAACTGTTTCAAGCGAGTTAGAAACTCGCGGTACCATTCTTCATAGAATTCCAATTGATCTATTTTATAGCCGAACTCTATAACCCAATTGATGATGACATCTAAATTAATCGATCTATTTCCTGTTGGATTTATAACACAGTAAGTCGCGTAATCAGTTCCAAAAACTAATGCATCATCTGCAATCGTGTCGGCTATAAAGTCCACTGGCAAGCCATCAAAACATGGTTTGAAGTCCGTCTCATGTGTCACTTCGTAAAATGTTTTTGGCGCAATTCCTGTATTGATTATTCCAGCCATTAATCGAGTAAAAAAATCATCTGCATTGATTTCGCCTAAATAGGTACTGTGTGCCAGAATCATTCCACATCGAAATACATGTACAGGAAGATCAAACGCTTCACTGAAATTTTTTAACAGTACTTCACCGGCCCATTTGCTGGTTGCATAACCTTCCGCATAACCTGTTTTGTTATAACGCATTGGCCATTGTTTGCGAATGTCCTCAGTTTCCAAAATGATAGAACGGTGGTACAAGCCCTTGGTCACCGCCACACTGGACACAAAATGGATTGGTTTTAATTTATTTTGAAGCGCAAAACGGATCACCTCTACTGTTCCCAAGACGTTAGGTTCAAATAATTGCTCATAGGATAAAGCATGATTTACCAGTGCTCCATTGTGTAAAACCAAATCAACTTCTGTTGCCAATGTATCATAAACATCATCGCTTAAACCAAAGTTAGGGGCGGTTAAATCTGCTGCATAGACAACAAGGTGATTTTGAGCCAGCTGAATAAAACGCTCTCTTAGCGCAAATTCGCTGTGTTGAAAACTCTCAAACATTCGTTTACGGGCATGAGTGTTATTGTGAGCTCTGACGAAACAAATTAATTTCCCCTGATTAAGAGAGAGTTTTTCTAATAATGCAAGTGCTAAAAACCGTCCCAGATAACCATTGGCACCTGTCAGTAATACATTGGAAACAGGGAGGCTTTTGTCTCTTTTAGGTAATTTTTTAGCCTGTTCCATTTCATGAGAACTAAAAAATGCCGACAAGTGTAAATCACTGGCAAACAGTTTCATTTTTTCGGATTTGGATGCGTTAATTGGGTGTATGTCTGAAAAGATAATAGCATGAGTTCTGCAACGCTCCGTTTTGCCATGACGTTTCTCATTCACATTATTGATTAAATTTTTTATGCTGTATGCAGGATTTAAAATCAGACTAACGGGTACAGAGACAGAATAGATGTCTTTAATTGTATTCATCAATCGCACTGCATCTAACGAGTCACCACCTAAATCAATAAAACTGGAATTACCCCACTCAATGTTTTGTGACCCAAGAACAACACACACCAGATTCTCTATACTTGAATCAGAATTTCCTAGGTTGATTAGATCTGCAAGTTGGTTTTTTTCAATGTGTTCATAGAGTTCTTCCAAAGAATGCCCATATTTCTTTTTTAAATTGTTTCTTGCTAATTTATTACTTTCAGTAATCAATTGATTTTCTTGAGAAAAGGGTTCCAGTTCCATAATAAAATCTAATGGAACTTCATAAGATCGTATTTGTTCTAATTTGGCAATCGCATGAATTTCCTGGAGAAGGATTTTTTTCATTTGAACTGGATTTTCAGGTAAACCCAGTTCGATGAGCTTCTCTTTTAAAAGACTGATATCGGGAACTAAAACAGCTAACAGATAGGAACGTAGACTGCTGCCGTAGAGAAATAGTTGTTTAATTAATCTGCTGCCACCTAAAAAAATTTGTTCTAAACGTAACAAACTGACAAACTCGCCGTTTCCTAATTTAATAATATTATTTATCCTGTCAATCAAAAACAGGTTATTAGGGGCGCGCTCTTCAACGACATCACCAGTTTTTAAATAGCCCTCGGCATCAAATAAATCAGCGGTTGCGTCCGGATTTTGATAGTAGCCAATCACAGCGCGATGGGTTTTCATGTATAATTCACCGCGTGGATAGGGTTTGTCAGTGGTGAAAAAATCAAGTTCTGGACGACTTACCAATTTATAAGCTATTACATTTTGTGGTGACGTTTGGTTATTTATTAAGATAATACCGAGTTCGGTGGAGCCATAGACATCAATCACCGGTACATCAAAAAGACGTTTTAAAAAATACATTATTTCAGGTGGCGTTGGCGCTGATGCGGTAATCGCAATAGAAAGCCGATCACCCAATATGGTGTTTTTCATTTCAGACAGGATTTCGTTCTCTATCTCTGTCCTTGGGGAAGGGTTACTGGCTTGCAAACGATTATTTACAGCAATTTGAATATTTTGATAAATCAATTCAGAAACTCGTGGGACTAGGTATAACACTGTAGGTCTTACAAGGCGTATTTCTTCAAAAAAAGTAGACATATCTGATTTTGAAGCAAAGTAAGTAGTTCCACCCTGCATCAACGAGTTGATAACAATCATGCGCCCAAACATGTGACTTAGCGGCATAAAATTAAATACGATTAATGGAATATCAGGAGTGTGTTTATAAAATCCGGTCTTTGTCCATAACTCCCTCCATGATTGCTCTGTAATCATGGCTCCCTTGGGTAAACCGGTACTGCCTGAAGTGTAGACCAGTGTTGCCAGATGGTTTGCGTTGTTTTGGGGAATAAATGGTTTCACGATAACGGTATGTTGTCCCCCTCGCTCCAGATCAGCTAATGTCAGCAGCTCACATTGTATATTTTGATTTGCAAAATCGGCTCGAAGTGTCCGAATCTGAATGGAGTGATCTTTATCCTCTTCATGACAGTCAAGCACAATAATACTTTGTATGGAGGGGCAATGAGGTACTGCATTACAAGCCAACTTTAATTGCTGTAAACCTGTAATCAAACATCGCATCTTGGTGTCGGTTACAATTTTTATTAGTTCTGGCTCTTTGATATTGAATTGCAATGGAACAGAAACAGCACCGAGATAGAGGCACGAAAATTCAGCTAAAATATATTCTGGACTACCGAATGCGCAAATACCCACAAAATCATTGGGACTTACACGATTCGAATAATTGAATCCCTTTGCGATATAAGATATCCGATCCCAGACTTGTCTAAAAGTAAGTGTTTCAAATTCAGGTAAATAATGTATTGTTTGATTTTGATTTTGGTTGGTGATTTCTGTTTTGCGATAACCAAGCGCGGGTTTATCGCCATATTTGAGACAATATTGTTCTATGAGTTCAATACAACTTAGTGAAATTTCCATAAGCCTACTCTTAATCAGAACTGGCTCTGTGAGTCTTGGGAGTGAACGCTTAAATTGAGTATAGTATTCTGTTTTTAAAATTGAAAATGCTGCCTAGGCATTGTTTATAAATCAGGTTTGTTGACAGGTTACTTGCTTCGATAACTACTGGATCCCTCTGTCAATGCCTGTTTTGCGAGCAAATAGGCTACAACTCATAGATCCGGTGGTCAATGCCGCGGGAATTCGGATGGAATGAGAGTCATTGCGATGCCTTGGATTTCTGTGGGAATTGGGTTGATATGAGAATTGGTGCTGCATTTTGGATTATTGTGGCTTGGCTCTGTTCTCATTTTGTCGTCATTTATGAGAAGGGAAATATCTATTTGGAGATAATTTATTGACAATATCCTTCTTCGCTGAATCTGTTTGCATGATTAGATCAAACGCAAGTTGAGAAAATAATGGAGCAAGTTTATTGCCGTATCCAGCAAAACCTGTGAACCAGAATAATCCCTCTTTATTGCCATCAAAACCAATCAAGGGCAGTGTGTCTTCACTGATGGTTTTTATGCCCACCCAGGTTGTTTTTAATTTTGGAGTAGGAAATGTGACTTGCTTGAGTCTATCCAGCAGCTTTGCTACAGCCTGTCTATCGGGAAATGCAGGTGTGCGCAGAGTGGTTAATGAGGTTTTGGTAGTGTTGGAAGCCACTATAAATTCATTAGGGTGATGCACACTGGGTTTTATGAAAAAACTCATCGAATCATCCGTGATGGCAGGGATAAATTGAGCATCATCCTCTAACCCATCAAAACCAATTAACGCGCAATCTTCACGTTGTAGATGAATGTGGGGTGTGTTAAATAATTGATTAGTCCATGGCCCTGATGCATTGATCACTATCGGGGTGTTATAGGTTGTTGATGTGGTTTCTATTTGCCAAACTTTGTTCTGAGTCTTTATGTGTACGACGCGTTCAAAAGGGTGTAAGAAAGTATTTTTACACCTCTGAAGGGCAGTTAACAGTTCTTTTTTTATGCATTCTATTTCCAGGTCGAAATAATTTTTTTCATAATAGAACGATTGGAATGGATGAAAATCAATTAAGCTTTTTATTGCTTCAACTGTTTTGAAATCAAAGCCATAGTCTGATAGGGCATTGGGGGAGGATAGGGGAATGAAGTCCTTGTAGTCCCTCTCATCTACGGGCAGCAGCGAACTAATCAAACGGCCGCGTGGTTTGATGATGTCTGGATTTAAATTGGTGTAGAATTGAAGGCACTCATGCAGATAGGGTGTAAAGAGCTCTGAAGAATAAGATAAAGAAAACCCTGCAAGTGACTGCGAGGTTGTGCCGCTAAAAAAGTCATTTTGCTCAATCAGAAGTACCTTATTGGACCCCATGCATCGATAGGCTAAGGAAAGCCCGGCAATGCCACCACCAATGATAATGATATCGTGCATGAGTTACTCCCTTGTACTAATTTATCGGGTGAACAAACAGTTCGTTCAAGTTTCGGCTACTTTCTAAGTGTTCATCCCAAAATGGGTTCGAAACATCAAGGGTTTCAACCCTTGTTTTATCAAGTAATTTTTAATGTAGTCCACTTTGTTTTGAAGTTCATGGTCATGAAGTGAAATATAGACTCCAGCACAAGATCCACTATGAGAACCAATTAACCCAAAGACGATTTTATCATCCACAAGCTGTTTTAATTGTTTAACATACCGATTGGGATTGCGTTTTTGATTCATAAGGAAACTTGTTGTTGTGACGGTCCCAAATAATTGCTCATCACCATGTTCGCAGGAATAGACAAAATCTTTTAACAAATTTGCATAGTGTTCTTTTTCAGCTTTTGAATAATGAATTGTCTTATTGTATTGAATTGTGTCGACTGTTTTGTCATCAAAAACCCCCACAATCATCATGTCAGAAATTGTGTTTTTAATAAAATAAATTGGCTCGGCGGTGTAATGGTTAAACACCAGTAATCCTGGATACAAAGTACTGTCAGATGGCTCAATTTTTGATAGGATTTGTCCACACAGTGTATTGGAATACTGCTCTCCTGCCATCAGATTTAAGGCATTAAACAGAGCAACCAGGTCACAAGTAGAACTTCCTAATCCGACCCCACGAGGTATCACGCTTTCAAAAGTAATTTTATTTTTGATCGTGGCATGCGCCAGAGAATGGAACAACTCTAAAAAGCGTGCTTTTTTGGCTTCCAGGTTTTGATTTTCTTCAAAGAGGTCTTTGTAAATACGACAGGTGCAATGCACCGTAATCGGGCAAGACACTAAAAAAGGGGTATTGGTTGGCAACCATCCTTGCAAAAACTCGCCGAAATGGGCGTAAGACACGCCTTCATAGTACTCGTCATTAGAGATCCTGACCATGATACAATCCCCCAGTCAAGATCGCTACACACCTATCTCCAGGTTGAATCCATCCTTTATTTTTTAATTTCTTAAATGCAGCCACGGTGGCGGCCGAAGTATGGCATGCATTGACGTATTTATTAGCGAGAAATTTAAAACTCTGATCTATCTCATCCTGGGTCACCATACAAAAACAGCCTTTGGTCTCTTCCACCACCTGTTTGACATAAGGATAAGATTTTTTAGGATTACTGCGTAAAATTGCCTTGGCCAAGCCCACTGGATCTTTTGGGATATAAGACTCAATGATCTCTTCCGAACCCTCATTATAAGAGAGACACATCGGTTGACAGGTATCCTGTTGCACACAGACCATTTTGGGAATTTTCTTAATTAATCCTTGTCGATGCAGTAGTTTCACTAGGCTGTGAAAGCCAATAACGCCCATGCCACTGGAAACCGCTTGAATAAATACATCCACATCCCAATTCATTCGTAATAAACTTTCAAGGTATGAGGTCTTTAATCCCTCACGCCTAAAGGGATTAAAGAAGCCCCCCTCATAAAAAATATGTTCTTTTTTAGAAAATGCCATGCAGGCTTCATCTGCTGCTGAGAGGTTATTTTCCGCTACATGAACTGTTGCATAGGGATTCGTGAAATAGAGCCTTTGTGCATGCAGTGTTGATGCAAACACATGAATGCGCAAGGCACCCTTAACTTTATTCGCCCAATACATGTAGCTAGATCCTGTGTTGCCTGAGGAAACCAAAGTCACTTCTTTGCAACCAAGAGCAATTAAACTGGGCACAGAGATGACGCATTGTCTGTATTTTGTGCTGATACTGGGCAATACTCCTTCGTTTTTGCCATACAAGATGCTCTCGTCATCGATTAAAGGAATCAAAGGCGTTTCTGCACAATCATAAAACGAATGAAATAGAATGGGTAATATTGAATGAAACCGCCAGATCCCTGAATAACGCATGTCGATGGAGAATTCTGTATTTGGATAGTCGCAGGCTATAAGTCCATTGCACGCTTTACACTGAAAGTTTAGGCTTAATGAATCCTCGTTACCACATTTTAAACATATAAAACGGCAGGCTGGGTTAAGTTGGACTTGTCTAATATCATTCATTGAACACCTCGAGATCAAGTGCACTAATCATGGTTTTCTTGTAGAGAAACTGATGTTTCAAAAGGCGTAATTTACAGCGTTACCGTAAATCTCACGGAGCCTTTGATTCCGCCAATTTTCACCATAAAAGCATCACCAAATCAGTCGTTTAAAGTGTTTATTTCAAACATCATTAATACCATTAAACTATCCTAAGTGTTGACCAGATTGTTCATTTTTTCAAGACATGATACGGCTTTCCATCGTTGATAAAGGCGCATTTATTCAAAATTCGAGCATTTTTTGATGTATTATTTTTATACTATTATATTAAGGTATCTATTGAAAAAGTGACTTTTTAATGACTCAACGACTTAAAGTTGGCTTGGCACTGGGGAGCGGATCCGCTAGAGGCTGGGCGCATATTGGTGTGATCAAGGCATTAGTCCAACTGGGTGTTCGTATTGATTGTGTTGCCGGTTGTTCCATCGGCTCGCTAATCGGAGCGCTTTATGCACGTGGCACACTCGATGCATTTGAGCGCTGGGTTTTGCAACTTGACAGAAGAAAAATGAGTAAACTGATTGATTTGAATGTAATTGGGGGCGGGTTGATTTCGGGAAGTAAGTTAATGAATTTTTTTAAAGAATTTGGTCTGGATGGCACTATAGAGGAACTTAAAATTCCATTTAGCGCAGTAGCAACAGATCTTAATACGGGTCGTGAAGTTTGGTTGAATAAGGGTTCATTGATGCCTGCGATTCGCTCTTCAATATCGTTACCCGGTTTATTTACTCCATTACGTCACGAACATCGTTGGTTGGTCGATGGTGGCTTGGTAAATCCTGTCCCTATCTCTTTATGTCGTGCAATGGGAGCAGATCTGGTCATTGCGGTAAATCTTAATCACGAATTGTTACGCCCGGATCCTAGCGTAACTGATCAGTCCGGAATGTTCTCAATTCTTAGTCTTCGCTTGGAACAGTTGTTAAAACGGATTTTGGGATACAATGAAGGCCCGGGTTATTATGATGTGTTAACCAAAAGTATTAAAATAATGCAAGATCGAATCACTCGCGCCAGGGCTGCCGGTGATCCTGCTGATTTAACTCTAATTCCGCATTTGTCTGGTATTGCTTTACATGATTTTCATCGAGCTGAAGAAGCGATTACAGAAGGTATGTCTTGTGTATCAAGAGAAAAAATGAATATTTTACAGCTAGTTGGTCTAGACTAATAGTAAAGTAATTAAAGAAACTCGATTGCTTAAGGATACGCCATGCAAAATGAAACTACTTCTAATACCTTATTCCAGCTGCTTTTAAAAAATGAAAAAGAATTAGCTGATCGGATCTATCTTAGACAGCCTAAAGATGGGGTATGGCATGAATACACATGGGCAGAAGTGATGCTTCAGGCTCGAAAAGTAGCTGGATTTTTACATCAATTAAAACTTAAACGAGGCAGTCATATTTCCATTATTTCTAAAAACTGCGCTGAATGGTTTATTACCGATTTTGGTATTCAACTTGCCGGGATGGTTAATGTTCCACTTTTCGCAAATCAGAATGCAGACAGTGCTCGTTATGTGTTGGAACATGGGGATGTGAAGCTGGTCTTTATAGGCAAGCTGGATGATCATCAACATGTCCGCCAATTCATTCCGGATACTTATATTACCGCCGATTTTAACTATCATCGCGATTTAAAGGTGAATTACACATGGGCTGATGTAATGGCAAGCAATCCTTTAGTGGATTTGATTGAACCAGGTCCTGAAGATTTATATACCATCATTTATTCCTCTGGTACCACAGGCTCACCTAAGGGTGCTATGTACACAAACAAAGCAATAGCTAAGTATGTGACCTTGTTCCCTAAAGACATTCTTAGAATCAGGGATTTGGAGCATTATAAGCTAATTTCATATCTTCCTCTCGCTCATGTTTACGAACGTTCTGCCATCGAGTTAGCCAGTGTAACGATTCCTTGTGATGTATCATTTGTCGAAAGTCTGGATAAATTCGCTGAGAATTTAAAGGAAATTCAACCTACATTTTTTACAGCCGTTCCCCGAATTTGGGGTGTATTCAAACAAAAAATTGAGCAAAAGGTACCGCCGGCGAAATTAAATTTTTTATTAAAGATTCCTTTTATTTCATCACTGGTCAAAAAGAAAATCATTCATGGTCTTGGCTTGAACGATTGCGTCAATTCCTTTTCTGGCGCGTCGCATTTACCCATACCTATAATCGAGTTTTTCGAGAAAATAGGCATTAATATACAAGAAGGATATGGCCAAACTGAAAATCTGGCGTATGCGACCTTTTCTCTATTAAACGAAAGAAGAAAGGGATATGTGGGGACTCCCAGGTTAGACGTAGCAATTAAAATAGGGGAAGACTCCGAATTGTTGATCAACTCACCCTGTCTCATGTCCGGATATTACAAAGACAAACAAGCTACGAAGAATGCATTTACTTCTGACGGTTGGTTACGCACAGGTGATGTCGTAGAAATTGACTCCGCTGAGCGAGTTAAAATCCTGGGAAGACTGTCTGAAAACTTTAAAAATCAGACGGGTGAATTTGTGGCTCCCTCTCCAATAGAAAAACGCTTTGCCGCAAATAACAAGATTGAGCAATTATGTCTGGTTGGACGAGGATTGCCAACCAATGTGCTCCTGGTTACCTTAAGTGAAGGGGCTCGTTTGAGCCAAAATAAGGAAGAAATCAATCTATCCCTACAAGAGAGCTTGCATAAGGTTAATGCCAAGTTGATGAAATATGAGAAAATCAGTCATATCATCGTTGTAAAAGACGCATGGACTACCAATAATGACATGCTAACTCCAACTCTTAAGGTAAAACGTAAAGTAGTCGAACAAAATTACGAGGGCTTGATTCAGGATGTCATATCGAAACATCAAGTTGTGGTTTGGGAGTAATGGCTCTTAAAATAAAACGCCTAATGTATACCAAAAGGGGATGGATGCCAGGATTACGAATAACTTTAAAAAGGTAAACCAGGCATTTAACTTTAGCAGGGGCTTTAGCAGAAAATTATTATTGCTTTTAAGTAGTTCTTCAAAACAGAGAAAGTAACTGGATTGATAAGGAAATATCCAGGCTTCTGTTGCTAATAGAATGACAAAAGCGACAATCCAGTTGCAAACGGGGCTTTGTAGTGCAAAGGGGATAATTGCAGTAAATAAAATGGCAGGTGCAATCATGGTGCCGAGAACCAAACCGCCAATCCAGCTAATTGCATAAATCAGCGTAATGAAACAAGCGACATTACTTTGAGCAAGATGGGTCAACCATTGGAAATGATTAATCAACCAGACATCAACCCCAAGGCTTTGAATGGTACGCATAACCCCAATAATGGCGCCAAAATAAAATAAGAATCCCCAGTTTATTTTATTTTGCAGTTCTTTTGAAGTTAAAGCACCAGTGATAAAAAGGATGATAAAAATAGACAGACAAGTCCATAATCCCGATATATTAAAGCAGGTTGATATTATGGTTCCTGCAAAAAAAACGACGAAGCTTAGGATTGCTATATGTTCAATCAAGGTGGGTTTTCCCATAGAACACAGTTCTTTTTTAAGCTTATATTGATTGATGTTCAGGTTGTTATTGGGTTTGAACAGAATAGATTGCAAAATAAAAAATAAGGTGATGAGCATTAATCCGGGGAACGATGCCAGTTCAAGCCAACTAAGCCAATTTCCTTGCCATTGATGTTGTTCAGACAGTAATCCATAGATAATAAAATTACTTGATTTACCGGTAAGAAAAATTGTAGAGAGCAATATGCAACCGTTAAATGCAGAATTAGCCAATGCATTTGCCGAACTGCTTCGTGGCCTTATTCGACTGCTTTCCATAATATCATTTAATAATGGAGCGATTAATGCCACTCTGGAGCTTTGGACGCTCATCATGGGGGTCATTAACGCGCCAAGAAAAAACAAGCATTTTTGCAATAACGATTGTTTTAAAGGCAGTTTAATTAACAGGATCAATGACACACGATAAAAGAGCCTGGATTTGGTTAATAAAGCACCAACAGCAAACACACTGACTGCAAAATAAAAACTGTCCGAATTAAATCCGGAGAGTATTAACGTGCTAGGGGCTACATGAAGCAGCATGGCCGCAATTAAGATAATTAGCGAGGGAATGTATTCGGGTACCAGCCTGAAGATCCACATGACCACTGCTGCGACCAGAGTGATGGTGAATTTGGAATAGCTAAAACTGACGGTATAGCTTTCCGTGATATCAAAGACTATCAGGGAACATAAAATAGTAATTAACCACCCTAAAACAGCGACGTTGTTTTTAGAAATCGTGATCAGGGTCTTATTCAGAAGAGGACGAATTTGATGAAATAGTGCACTCGAACCTTGCAAAATAAAATTAAAAATGGCCATCAGTAAATAGAACCGTAATGGGTGATTACTCAGTAAGGATAAGCTATCAGCAAGCTAATTTACTTAACAAAGAACTTATTTCAAAGATGCGATCTTCGGGAGCTGTGCTATCCAAAGTGAAGCGCAGGCGCTGTGGACCTTCCATTTGATAACGTTTTGCATGTACTTGAATCAGGCTAATTAAAGCGCCTGGGTCTATTGATGGTTTTTCGTTAAAATCTAATTTTCCCTGTTGTCCACTGGCACTGATTTTTTGGATGCCAAGCTCTGCAGCCTTTAATTTCAGTTCAGTAATCAGTAGTAAATGTTTAACAGGTTGGGGTAATAAACCGAACCTGTCGATTAATTCAATTTGTAAATCATGAATCTGTTGTTTGTTTTTAGCATTGGAAATACGTTTGTACATGATCAAACGATTATGGATGTCTGCAATATACTCTTCAGGAATAATCGCACTGATACGTAAATCGATTTCAGGACCTTGGTGCATTGGCGCTGATAATTCCGGAATTTTTCCAGCTTTCAAATCATGCACGGCTTTATCCAGCATTTCCATAAACAAATTAAAGCCTATGGCATGCATGTTGCCACTTTGATCTTCTCCCAGTAATTCACCCGCCCCTCTAATTTCCAGATCATGGGTTGCCAGGGTAAAACCTGCCCCTAAATCTTCAAGCGACACGATGGCCTCAAGGCGTTTTACTGCATCAGTTGTTAACGATTTTTCGTCAGGTGTTAACAAATAAGCATAAGCCTGATGATGTGAGCGTCCTACACGGCCACGGAGCTGGTGTAACTGTGCCAACCCAAATTTGTCTGCTCTATCAATGATGATGGTATTCGCGGTTGGTATGTCTATCCCTGTTTCTATTATCGTTGTACAGACCAGAACATTAAAGCGATGATGGTAAAAATCAGACATCACCCGTTCCAGTTCGCGTTCACGCATTTGTCCATGAGCACTGCGAATTTTTGCTTCAGGTACCAGGGTTTGCAGATCCTGGCATACTCTGTCGATGGTTTGAACGTTATTGTGGAGGAAAAATACTTGTCCACCTCTTAATATTTCACGTAGCAAGGCCTCTCTGACTACGATGTCTTTCTTCTCTTGCCAGAAGGTTTTAATTGCCAGCCGTTTTGCAGGCGGGGTTGCTATCAACGAAATGTCCCGGATTCCTGCCATCGCCATGTTGAGCGTTCTGGGGATAGGAGTTGCGGTCATGGATAAAATGTCGACATGAGTTCGCAATGATTTCATGTGTTCTTTTTGTTTTAC
This sequence comes from Legionella moravica DSM 19234, assembly GCF_000423305.1. Taxonomy (GTDB): domain Bacteria; phylum Pseudomonadota; class Gammaproteobacteria; order Legionellales; family Legionellaceae; genus Legionella; species Legionella moravica. Next base: position 30,752 of record NZ_KE384001.1, read on the forward strand.
GCCAAATCGATGTTCTTCATCAATAATTAATAGCCCGAGATTTTTAAAATTAATGGTACTTTGGAATAATTTATGAGTTCCAATGACGATATCCACTTTGCCAGAGGTGAGCGATTGAAGCACAGACTCTGATTCTTTAGCGCTGCGAAAGCGGGATAAGAGTTCAATGTTGATTGGAAAATCCGCGAAACGATCTCTGAATGACTCAAAATGCTGGCCAGCCAAAAGGGTGGTAGGCACTAAAACACAGACCTGTTTTCCATTTTGTACGGCCACAAATGCTGCACGCATGGCTACTTCCGTTTTGCCGAAGCCGACATCGCCGCAGATCAATCTATCCATTGGTCTTGGGGATTGCATGTCTTTAATGATCTGGTCTATGGCCTGAAGCTGATCGGTTGTTTCAGTAAATGGAAAGGCACTGGCAAATTTAATGTATTCGCTATGATTAAACTCATACTGATGTCCTGGTTGCGCTTCCCTCTTGGCATAGAGATCCAGCAATTCAATAGCCACATCATGAATTTTTTCAGCTGCTTTTTTCTTTTCTTTTTGCCATTGATCCGTACCGAGTTTATGCAGTGGTGCATGTTCGCTGTCGACGCCAGTATAGCGGCTGATTAAATGGAGCGAAGTAACGGGTACGTATATTTTATCCTCGCCTGCATAAGCAAGAACGAGGAATTCGCTGGAAGTATCATTTGTGGTGATGTATTGCAAGCCTTGGTATCGCCCTACACCAAATTGCAAGTGGACTACCGGAGCGCCGAGTCTTAATTCAGCCATATCGCGAATGATTAAATCAGGATCGACTGATTTTTGCGCCGCTCTGCGCTGTGGAGTACTTTGTTCACCGAACAGCTGAGATTCTACAATTAAGATAATATTTTTATTCGTTAATTCACAGCCGTAAATTAGTGGTCCTGTGGTAATGTTGATCGGAGAATTATCATTAATAAAATCTACCCAAGAATTGTGTACCGTAGGGAAGATTCCACTCGTTTTAAGAAGATCCAGCACTACTTCACGTCGCCCTGCGCTTTCAACAACGATTAAGTATCGGAACGAGGGTATCGAACAATACTGACGTAATTGAAGCAAAGGTTCCTGATTTTTTCGGTCTATCGGTAATTGAGGTGCTTTTGAAATATCAAAATTGATTACTGCGCCTTTTTTCTCTGAGGGTTTATGGAAGAGGCGTAATTGTTCATAAGTATTAGCATAGGTAAGCAATTCAGTTGGATTAATGAAGCATGCGGCTGGAGTTAGAATAGGGCGGCTTACGTCATAACGTCTTTGCTCGTATCGTTCATTTAATTCTTGCCAGAATTGCTCCGCATTTTCCTGAATGTCTTCAATCAGGCACACTCGCGACTCTTCAGGAAGGTAATCAAAAAAGGTAACTGTTTTGTCAAAAAACAGGGGGAGATAATATTCTATCCCTGCGGGAAACTGACCGTTAGAAATGGATTCATAGATGGGGCATTGGCTGGGGTTACCTGGGAAAAGCTCTCTGAACGATCTTCTGAAGAGGGTTTGGCTCTGTTCATTTAAAGGAAATTCCCGTGCTGGTAATACATTGATTTCTTTAATTTTTTCTATGGTTCGTTGCGTTTCTGTATCGAATTCTCTTAAGCTTTCGATTTCGTCGTCAAACAATTCAATTCGAAAAGGTAGCCCGCTTCCCATGGGATACACATCGATTATGGAACCGCGTAAGGCATATTCCCCATGCTCCAATACTTTATTGACGCAGTGATAACCTGCTTGCTGTAACTGATTTCTGAACGTATTGAGGTCAAGTTTTTGACCTTCTTTCAGCATTAATGCATAGTGGTTTAAAAATTCAGGCGGGCAAAGTCGGTGCATCAACGTGCTGGCTGAAGTAATCACGACAGCATCCTTCACCTGTTGCATACGACTTAGGGTATAAAGTCGTTCTGAAATAATGTCCTGGTGAGGGGAGAACTGATCATAGGGTAAAGTTTCCCAATCAGGGAAAAATAACAGTTCTTGTTGTTTTTTTTGAGGGTTCAGGAAAAATTGCAATTCGTCCTGTAACTGACTGGCGCTGAGATTATCTTGCGCGATAAGTAATTTAATTCCTGGTGTTTCCTGGCAATATTCTGCCAAAGCAAGCGCCAGACTGCTACCGTATAGTTGCCCCCAAATTTGTTTGTTTTTTGTTGGATGGTAAAGCAGTGTTTCAGTAACCATGGAATTATAAAGCAGTTAAAACCTAAAGGAAATCCATTATACCTGTATATTTTCTATTCTGCATCTTAAAAGACATTCATCAGGGGAAACGTATCTAAATTTAGAACCTTGTTGTCATTAAGCTTAGGATTATTCATTGTAGATTGGCTATTTTCCTAACCCTATTAGCAAAGCGTAATACGGGCTTCGAAGGATTAGCTTAATGATAGTGAGGGGCGAGTGAAGCGACTTAAGCCGACATGGACTCCAGTTCAAAGGTTATTTCTTTATTCCCTTCAATTTTGTAGCCTGTTGGGCTGTACATGAAAAAAAAACTGTCTTGCCCGCGCAGGCGGGCAACCATCCATCAAAATAATCTGAAACTCAAATCAAACCACTGGGGATTGTATTGCTCGATATAGACTAACAGCAGGCCAGCCCTGTTTATTGATTTTTATTGGTTTTTTCTCATTCTGCCATTCGCCAGTACGATGAGCCCATTTAAATGCAACGGCCAAGAGTGCAACCATTTTTTTATATGAATTTTTTATACGTGAGATGTGTGTCTCCAAAGTTAAATTCACGTACCTTAAAACAGCCGAATAGGCATTTAATTTCCCAGCGAGCTATCTTAATTTACTTCAGTGCCAAACTAGAAATGGTTGCCCGCCTGCGCGGGCATGACAGGCTTTTGGTTTTCTACAGAGCTGTTTGCGTGCAAACAGGATTGTTCTCTCCCAAATTCGGTTGTAATGAGGTGCTGATTGCAAACAAACGGGCTTAACTGCTAAGTCGCTATGGTTTCCAGGTTAAAGTCTACTTCTCTTCATTTTTGTACCCTGTTGAGCTGTACCTGACAAAAAAAACTGTCTTGCCCGCGCAGGCGGGCAACCATCCATCAAAATAATCTGAAACTCAAATCAAATCACTGGGGATTGTATTGCTCGATATAGACTAACAGCAGGCCAGCCCTGTTTATTGATTTTTATTGGTTTTTTCTCATTCTGCAATTCGCCAGTACGATGAGCCCATTTAAATGCAACGGCCAAGAGTGCAACCATTTTTTTATATGAATTTTTTATACGTGAGATGTGTGTCTCCAAAGTTAAATTCACGTACCTTAAATCAGCCGAACAGGCATTTAATTTCCCAGCGAGCTATCTTAATTTACTTTAGTGCCAAACTAGAAATGGTTGCCCGCCTGCGCGGGCATGACAGGCTTTTGGTTTTCTATAGAGCTGTTTGCGTGCAAACAGGATTGTACTCTCCCAAATTCGGTTGTAATGAGGTGCTGATTGCAAACAAACGAGCTTACCTGCTAAGTCGGTATGGTTTCCAGGTTAAAGTCTACTTCTTTATGTCCCTCAATATCTAAAACGATCTGAGACAGATGAAGAACGATGATGCTTAAAGGAAGAAGACACACGAGATCCACCGGAAATTTAAGTACACCAATTCCTCCAAAAGAGCCAAGGTAAGAAATCAAAAGCAAGGAAAACATATAAAATATAAACCAGTACAAGGGGTAATTATGGAGGATGAAGCTTTTTCTATGATAAGCGACACAGACTAAAAGGCCTATCAATAGCGCGACATCAAGTTTCCATAAAATAGTAAATCCACACCAATACAGCATTAAATTACAAAAATAAAACGCCAGATGGGAACATACCAGGCTCCCTGCCAGTTTAAATGGTCTGTGGGTATTAGGTTGCAATTGACGCATTGCCAGAAGGCAGATAGGGCCTATGCTGTAAGAAAGAATGCTTGCGGAGGACAGGAATGCTACCAGTTTTTGCCATCCGGGAAAGGGTAAAAAGGATAAAATGCCAACCAGAAAATTGGCGTAAAGAGTGATATAGGGAATGTTGTGGCGATTTACTTTTAAAAATAATTTGGGTAAATGGTTATTCAACGCCATACCGTAGACAATTCGTGACGTTGCAGCGGTATATACAAGGGTAGTACCAAAAGGTGAAAAAGCAGCATCTATCATTAACAGAGTAGCTACGACCCCAAGCCCTAGCAATAAAGCCAGCCCAACCAAAGGACCACTATCACCAGGATAATTTAAAGCGCCCCAGCCTTGCGTCAGATATTTTTGAGGCATGGCTGCAATAAAACTGAACTGCAACATGAAATAAAGAAGAAAGCCAACCAGAACAGCGCCCAATATGGCAATTGGAATATTGCGTTGCGGATTTTTTACTTCTCCCGCCAGAATCAGTCCATTTTGAAAACCGGTAAATGCAAAAATAACCCCTCCAGCGGAAAGTGCAGAAAAAATATTGACCCAGCTGCTTTTATCTCCGAGGCTCAGACTGATGTTTCCAAGGTCTGGCGCACTGTGGAGAAGTGCAATAATAGCCACACTGGGCAGGGCAAATTTGATGAGGCTGGCGTATTTATTACATTCTGCCAGTAATTTGATCCCATAAGAGTTGAGCAATACGACAAATAGCATAATGCCTATGGCTACGATATAACCAGTTCCTGACAGTTTCAGCGTCGCGGGATCGTCAATAATCAGGGTTGGAAAAAAATGGCTGGAATACTGAAGAATTGCCTGTATTTCTATGGGCGTCATCACGACGTATGAGAGCCAGGAAGTCCAGGCAAATAAAAAACCCACCTCCTGTCCATGAGTGTAGGTTGGATAATTGGACATGCCTCCCGAGACAGGGAACATAGTACCCAGTTCACACAAGGGCAGGGCGATAAACAGCATGAATAGAGCAGCAATGATCCAGCTTATCAACGCATTGCTTCCTGCCATTTGAGCACTGATGTAAGGGCTGAACAGCCAACCCGAACCAATCATTCCACCAGCAGCGGCGACTAATATATTCACTGTCGAGATATCACGTTTTAGCAAGGATAACTCCTTTTGGTTATGCTGTTTCGATTAAGTCTACTTGAGCTAATTCCGTTTCATCCAATTCAATATCTACTGCTTCAATTTTTTGGAAACGCGAGGTGATTTTTTTTGCCGAAGTATTTACTTCATTGACGTCTTGATGAGCTAAATCAATATGCCTGGACAGTTTATCCATACGTTTTTCAAATCGTTGAAAATCATCTGCAAGAGCATGTAAATGCTTTTGGATAATATGTACCTGCTTTCGAGTCGCATCATCTTTAAGCACCGCTTTAGCCGTAGTTAATACAGCCATCAAGGTACTGGGAGAGACTAGCCATACTTTTAAGCGTTGCGATAAGGAAATCAGGTCGGGGTAATTCGCATGTATTTCGGCAAAAATGGATTCAGCCGGTATGAACATCATAGCACCATCTGTTGTCTCATTAGGGATGATGTATTTTTCTGCAATGTCTTTAATGTGTTTCTGGATGTCCTGTCGAAATTGCTGTTGAATGGATTTTTTTTCAACGGACATGGCATCCGTGTTGATTAATCGTTGGTAGGTTTCCAGGGGAAATTTGGCATCGATTACGACATTTCCTGTAGGTTCTGGTAAGAACAAAATACAATCAGCTCGCTTTTGATTGCTCAATGTATATTGCATTTGATAATGTGTACTTGGGATCATATTGCTGATTAATGTTGCAAGTTGTACTTCACCAAAGGCTCCTCGCGCTTTTTTGTCCACCAGCACATCCTGTAAACTGACCACATGATTGGACAGCTCTGTAATTTTCTTTTGTGCTTCATCGATAATGGTAAGTCGTTTGACTACATCAATAAAGGTGGATGAGGTCTTTTCAAAACCTTCGGTAAGTTTGTGATTGACCTGTTGAGTAAGGCTGTGCAAATGCGTCCTTATTTCTTCGGTAAGAAGTTGTAAGTGAGAGGTAAGTGAACTGGCATGCTGTTGAAAGCTATGATTCATCTGTTCTCGTACATCCGTCATTTGCTTTTGTATGGTATCACTGATGATTTGTTGGGTAATCAGTTGCCCCTGAGCTATTTTCTCATTAATGCTGTTTTGACTGCTTTGGTAGGATTGTGTCAGATCCAACTGTAACTGGTGCAGTTGAGTCGTAAGAGCCTGCTGGATTTTTTCGTGAATAGTCTCGCTTAACGCTTGTTGCTGATGTTGTTTTTTTATAAACCAGAAGGTGAGAAGCAGTTGGAGGGCAATAGCGTATGCTAAGCCCTCGGTAAGGGTGAAGGAAGAAAAAGATATCATGCATTATTCCACTAATTGGGTCAGCTTGATAGGTTGATTGTATTGGTAAACAGTTTTCAGTTGACCGTAATCTATCAAGCGTAAATAGCCTAAATAAAGATTATCGTCTGATAATTGATTGGAATTGTCAAAGGTAAATTGAATAATCTGCTTTCCTGGTTCAAGCCATTGTGCTCTTTGGGAAGTTTCAACTGGTATGGCTTCCCCTTTATTATTTTTTCGATATAAGACACTTTGCAAGGCGTAGCGGCTTGCGGTGGCGACATCAAGGGTTGCGACAAAGGTTAATGGTTTTGATGATAATTTTTTAACATTCAGCATGCTGGCAGAAGGTACAGAATAGGAAAATGCGGTGTGTCCGCTACGTCGTACCAGTTGATGTCCATATTCAGACTGGATGTTTACTTCAACATACCAGTTCTCGCCATGGTCATTAGTTTCCGAGTTTAGTAGCGCAGTAGCTTCAAATTGATTTTTTTTAATTTTACTAATGTCTAGAGGGAAATATTGTCCTCCTGGTCCTATAAGCGTCGCATTAATATCAAAAACATCATAATCTGCATAATCATCAATCAGAGATATTTGTGCCGTTAATTTATCGCCATATTGATAATGAAGGGCATCCGTTTGGACTTCCAGATACGTTGGGGAAAATTTGTCATACACGTTAATCAGATAGGAATCTGCATCTTTTAATGAGACTTCATCGCTTTTAAGAATGAATGTTCCAAAACCCAATTCAGGCTTTATTTGCAGCATGGTTTGATGTTTGGTCGATAAGGTTTTATCTCCAAATGGCTCATCCTGACTGTATAAGGCAGATGCGTCCTGTAAACTCAATAATTGATTTTTAGGAGTTTTAATCGAAAGTTGTGGAACCAGTTTATTTTGCATGGGAGTAATACGAACAATCGCTCCCGGGGCTGTTGTCGTGATCTTTACTCCAGCACGAAGCTGTTCCATGCTGATGCGTTCTTTATAACCGTAACTTTTTTGGCTGTTATTTATTTTCTGATCCAATGGCTCATTGGATATGCTCCATTTATCTTGTAAATTTTCATGGGATAATTGGCTGCACACATCACATTCATAGGATTTTACAGGTTGTCTTGGTAATGTCAGTGCATGTGCCTGGGTAAAACAAAACGCAGAAATTAATACAAATTGGATTGTTTTCATTGTACAGCTCCTTCTGTAGATAACGCACTTATCAGAATTTGATCAAAGCCAAAGCAGGAATGACGACTTTGATTATGACTTAAAGGCGCGTTATTTTCGGTTTTATCTCTATCGTAAAACCACAGTTCGCCAGCAGCCAATTGTGAGGTGCAATTTAAAAAGCCATCCGCACAAGTGTCCAGATACAATTTCGTTATTTTTAAACCGCTATTGAGCAAATAGCCATTACAATAACTTGCAGAAGATAAGGGGGAGGCATAAACATCGGTACCTACAATTACTTTGAATGGTGTTGAGAGAGAGGGGCGACCTTTTCCACCTAATAATAATTCTTCATTATAAATGAGCATATCACCTACACGCTGTTGTTTCACTGCATCAGAGAGATAACCCAGCAGCCAGGCAAGGCTGGTTTCAAAAACGCCACCGCCTAGTATTTCATCTGCCAATGGTGTTCCTAAACTGGAAGGCGCGATCGCGATCACCTGATTTATTTTGTGTTTCAGGGTCAAATATCGGCCATCATAAGTCGGATTGGAGAGTATCCAGCGAATAATATTGGCGCCATCCGAGTGGGTATAGACAGTCATGGAGCTGATATTTTTTTCATTAATAAATTCAAGGAGCTGGTCTGCAACGCAGTTTGCTGCATCTTCATGCCACATATACTGGCTAAAATCACAATGGACCACTAATAAATTTTCCGGCTTGGCCAATCCTTTTGACATACTGTCGATAAAGTCTGCTTTCCAATATCCCCCATAGGCATCTTCTCTATGATCACGGGTCCCATGAACTAAAGCCATACCTGGATTGGGGGTGTTTTCTGGAAGAGCCTGGATTAAGGTTGAGAATAAAAACAAACAGAGGGCGATTATTTTGCGTTGAAGGTCCATTTCTTAAATACCTTATCAAAATCAGAAACGTATCTATATCATAATTATGATTCTGGATTCAAGCAGGATACGACGAAGTATAAAGTGTACTTTTTTGTTGTTCGAAAGTATGAATAAAAGTGATAAACTGGATTTTTTAAAATCGGGAATCTTTTCAATGAGTAACGATGAAATTCAAGAGCAAATTAAAACTCTCAGAGATTTAATTCAAACCTACGATCATCATTATTATGTTCTTGATGAACCCTTGGTTCCTGATGTTGAATACGATCGTAAGTTCAGGGAATTGCAACAATTGGAAGCCGAGTTCCCTCAATTTTTAACACCAGACTCACCAACCCAGAGAGTCAGCGGAACACCTGCTGATGCATTCATGCCGGTTTCTCATAAACAACCGATGTTATCTCTCTCAAACGTTTTTTCTGATGACGAGTTGCAAGCATTTATAAAGAGAGCAACTGACAAGCTGGATGAGCCTAATCAACAATTACTCTTTACCTGTGAACCCAAGCTGGATGGGCTGGCGGTGAACATGACCTATGAGTATGGCGTTTTAACTCACGCAGCAACTCGGGGAGATGGCGCTACAGGAGAAAATATTACTGCGAATATCAAAACGATCAGTTCTGTTCCTTTAAAATTGAGAACTGACAATCCGCCCCGTTTGATTGAAATTCGAGGTGAGGTTTATATTCCTAAAGCAGGTTTTGAAGAATACAACAAAAAGGCTCGGGAAACTGGTGAAAAAACTTTTGTCAATCCACGGAACGCTGCCGCAGGCAGTTTAAGGCAATTAAATCCAGCAGTAACAGCCAGCCGACCATTGGCAATTTATTGTTACGGTATTGGTGCATGTGAAGGTTACAAACTCCCTGACAGTCATTGGGAGCAGTTGCAGTTGCTTAAAGATTTTGGTTTTAGAGTATCTAATGAATCAAAACAAGAAATGGGAATCGAAGGATGCCTCGATTATTACCATCGAATGTTAGAAAAAAGGCAATCATTACCTTTTGAAATTGATGGTGTTGTTTATAAAATCGATAGCATTCCCTTGCAACAGCAATTGGGTTTTGTTTCACGAGCTCCTCGATTTGCCTGTGCTCATAAATTTCCTGCGTCTGAAGAAATGACCCAATTGCTGGCTGTCGATTTTCAAGTCGGTCGTACGGGTGCTTTAACTCCTGTAGCACGTCTGGTTCCTGTGAGTGTAGGTGGTGTTACAGTGAGTAATGCTACTTTGCATAATATGGATGAAATTGTTCGAAAGGATATTCGTATTGGTGATACCGTTATTGTTCGTCGTGCTGGAGATGTCATCCCTGAGGTGGTTTCTGTAGTTTTAACCCAACGGCCTGCAATCACTGAAGCCATAAAACTTCCGGAGCATTGCCCTGTTTGTGGTTCAGATGTGGTTCGTGAGGAAGGCGAGGCTATAGCACGCTGTATTGGTGGATTATTTTGCAAAGCACAATTAAAAAGGATGATGTGGCATTTTGCTTCGCGTAAGGCCATGTATATTGAAGGTTTAGGTTCTGTATTGATTGAGCAATTGGTGGATGAAGGTTTGGTACGTCACCTGGCTGATCTTTATGAACTTGATTTACCTACTTTAGCGAATTTACCCAGAATGGGGGAGAAATCGGCGCAAAATCTTTTGGCTGCTTTGGAACAAAGTAAAAATACAACGTTCAATAGATTTCTGTATGCTTTGGGAATTCGAGAAATCGGGGAGTCCAGTGCGCGGGTTTTAGCGGATCACTATTCGGATATTGAAATGCTTCAATCCGCTACCGTGGATGATTTAATGACTCTTCGTGATATAGGTCCAGTGGGAGCTTCATACATCGTTCATTTTTTTGCCCAACCTCACAATATGGAAGTGATTAATCGTTTACTCGCGCTTGGTGTTCATTGGCCAAAAGCTGAGAAAAAACAGATGAATCAGGATAATCCATTTTTTGGAAAAACCGTCGTCTTGACTGGAACTCTGGCAACTATGGGTAGGGAAGAAGCGAAAGCTCAGTTGCTAGGCTTGGGGGCTAAGGTGAGCGGCAGTGTTTCTGCAAAAACAGATTTTGTCATCGCTGGAAGCGAGGCTGGATCCAAATTGATCAAGGCTAATGAATTAGGCATCACCGTTTTGGATGAAGAGAGTTTTAGAGAAATGCTGTCATCGTAAAGAACATGACACTCGCTAATCAGTTTGAGATAAGGATATACTCTGATGAATAGTTTATTATTTTTGGCACAGGGAATTTAAGTGCGGCGATTTTCTTTTATCGTAATCTTGTTGGTTTTATTGCACTCCAGCTTTGGCTTGGCTGTTGCTAGCTCCTGGGTGTTAAATAATCCCTATCCAGAAAGCGAGTCAAAAGAAACGATTTATTATTCGTCATTTAATGAGCAACCAAAAACACTGGATCCGGCAAAATCCTATTCATCCAATGAGTATGTGTTCATAGCGCAGATTTATGAACCATTATTGGAGTATGATTATTATCTCAGACCCTACCAATTAATTCCGTTAACGGCTACGCAATTACCTCAAATCAGGTATCTGGATGAGCAACGTAATCCCATTCCTGCTGCTGAACAGATTAATCCCGCGTATAGTGTTTATACCATTCAAATCAAGAAAGGCATCTTCTATCAGCCTCATCCCGCCTTTGCCAAAAATAAAAAGGGTGACTATCGTTACCATCATTTATCACAAGATTATCTTGATGACCATGACATCAATCAGTTATCTGATTTTAAATATGCAGATACCAGGGAGTTGGTTATTGATGATTATATTTATCAAATAAAACGCATGGCCAATCCAGGTGTGAATTCGCCGATTTATGGATTGATGAGTCATTATATAGAGGGTTTTAAGGAGTTTGGTGAAACGGTTCCTCAGGTATCTTTGTCCAATAATCACTTCATCGATTTGAGACAGTACCCCCTGCGAGGAATACAAAAAATTGATGACTATACCTTTGAACTGACTTTAAAAGGGCAGTACCCGCAATTTTTATTTTGGTTGGCTATGCCGTTTTTTTCTCCCGTACCCTGGGAAGCCGATCTCTTTTATTCTCAGAAGGGTATGGATGATAAAAATTTATCATTTGGATGGTACCCAGTGGGAACCGGTCCTTTTATGTTGACGCAAAACAATCCAAACAGACAAATGGTTTTAGAAAAAAATCCGAATTTTCGTGAAGTCTATTTTCCTGTTGACGCTTCCGAGAGGGATAGACGGGAAGGATATACAACCAATATAGGCAAAAGATTACCTCTTATTGCCAAGGCAGTATATACCCTTGAAAAAGAATCTATTCCTCGCTGGAATAAATTCATGCAAGGATACTATGATATTTCCGGGGTCAGCGCAGACAGTTTTGATCAGGCAATCCATATTAATCGTTTTGGAGAAGCCATTTTAAGTCAGGAAATGGTGGATAAAAAATTACATTTAACCCAAACCCAGGAACCTTATATCTATTATATGGGTTTTAATATGCTGGACAATGTGGTCGGCGGACGCAGCGAGCGAGCGCGTAAATTAAGACAAGCTATTTCTATTGCGGTTAACTACGATGAAAACATTGCCATATTTTTTAATGGTCGTGGTATTCCTGCGCAAGGCCCAATACCTCCGGGGATTTTTGGTTATAGAGAAGGGAAGCAGGGGATCAATCCCTACATTTATAATTGGAACAATAATGTCCGTCAACGACGTTCCCTGGCTGATGCAAAACAATTGATGAGGCAGGCAGGATATCCAGATGGTATCGATCCCAAGACCGGAAAGGCGTTGATTTTGCATTATGATGTGACCACCAAAGGCGGCCCTGAAGATAAATCAATGCTGGATTGGATGCGAAAACAATTTGCCAGCATAGGTATTGATTTGAACATCCGAGCGACTTTGTATAATCGTTTTCAGGAGAAAATGCGCCTGGGCAATGCCCAGATATTTAGCTGGGGTTGGAATGCGGATTATCCTGATCCTGAAAATTTCCTGTTTCAACTGTACAGCAAAAATGGAAAAGTTCAATTTGGTGGTGAAAATGCGGCCAATTATAATAATCCTGAGTTTGATCGCTTGTTTGATTTAATGAAAAACCGAAGCAATGATGAGATCAGACAGAACTACATCGATAAGATGGTGCAGTTGGTTCGCTATGATGCTCCATGGATCTGGGGTATGCATCCCGAGGACTTCATTTTATCTCAAAGTTGGGTTTCAAATGTGAAACCGAATGCCATTGCGCTTGGTACATTAAAATATGTTTCTATAAATACCAAAGAACGTAATAAATTACGTGAGGCCTGGAATCAACCGGTATTTTGGCCTTTGATTGTCATCGTGCTTTTGTTAGTGGCATTAACTCTTCCTTTGATTATTGCGTATCGAAAAAAAGAGAAACAACCAGCAACGAGGTCTAAATTATCATGCTGATTTATTTATTACGAAGAATTATTTATGCAATTCCCATTTTGTTTGTAATCAATTTGTTAACTTTCGTTCTTTTTTTTATGATCAATACACCTGATGATATTGCTCGCATGCATTTGGGGAATAAACACGTAGAGCAAACTGTGGTTGATGATTGGAAAGAAGCTCATGGCTATAATTTGCCTTTATTTTTTAACCAGAATAAACAAGGAATCAGTTGTTTTGTAGAGACTTTGTTTTATCAAAAATCGCTGATGCTGTTTACTTTTAATTTTGGTGTTTCTGATTCAGGAAGGGATATTAGTCATGATATTAGCTACAGAATGTGGCCAAGTCTGGCGATTGCCGTTCCTATCTTAATATTTGGAATTCTGATTAACATCTTTTTTGCCATGGGGATGGCCTTTTTTCGCACCTCTTATCTCGATCTGAGCGGAGTCGTTATCTGCATCATTTTAATGTCTATTTCCAGCCTTTTTTATATCATCGGCGGTCAGTATCTTTTTGGAAAAATCCTGCGTTTGTTTCCAATTTCTGGTTACGATGGGGGATTTGAAGCGCTTAAATTTATTATTCTTCCTGTTTTGGTTGCTGTGTTAAGTCAATTAGGGTCTGGAGCCAGATGGTATAGAACTTTGTTTTTGGAAGAAATACATAAGGATTACGTTAAAACGGCTAAAGCCAAAGGATTGTCCGATCAACGGGTTTTGTTCCAACATGTTTTGAAAAATGTCATGTTGCCTATTTTGACTGGAGTCGTTGTAATTATTCCCTCACTGTTTATGGGGAGTCTGGTGCTGGAATCCTTTTTTGGTGTGCCTGGTTTGGGGAGTTACATCATAGACGCGATTCAGCAGCAGGATTTTGCCATTGTTCGTGCTATGGTTTTTCTGGGGTCGATTCTTTATATTATTGGATTGGTTATGACGGATTTCTCTTATATGCTGGTTGATCCGCGTGTGCGATTATCATGAGGCAATTGAGGTTGAAGAGCGGTGAATATAACTTGAGAGTTGAATCATGAGCTTTGAATTTCTATGGACAGACATCTGTTTTCTTTTCTTGCTGACGTTTGGGGTGATCATCTCATTGCTGAGCTTGCGAAAGCAACACATAAGGTTATCGTTTTCCATCATATTGCATAGGCCTATGGCATTAAGTGCTGCGATTGTATTATTGCTGTTTTTGGCTATCGGGGTATTGGACTCAATTCATTTTAAATCAGGCGAAACGGGTTCTGATATTGCAGAATCACTTTTGGATAAAATTTTAGCTCCGTTGGGCACGGCTTATGAAAAGACCTATTCAGCACCATTGGCCTTAAACATGTTTGTAACCGAAACCGAGCTGGTGGATGGTATTACAAAACAGGTCTATCCTCGTTTAAAGTATCCCCCTGACTTCATCAAGACTGACGCAGATAAAGCGAACATCATTAAATCAACCCTGCAAAGTGCCGTGCTTTATAGTTTAGGTATTACCTTTGGATGTTGGGCATTGGCTTTTCTTATAAAATTAGCGACAAAATCGAAGCGACTGTATCAATTAAGCCCCAGAGGGATCAGTGTTTTATCGACTGTTGGCTTGCTTACTTTTGCTGTTCTTTTGAGCTTTTGGTTATCACGCTCATTCCATGTCCTTGGAACCGGGCAGATTGGGCAGGATATCTTTTATTTTACTGTAAAAAGTATTCGCACCGGTTTAATTATAGGTTTGTTGACTACCTTGTTCATGCTGCCTTTGGCTTTGTTTTTAGGTATAGTGGCCGGATATTTTGGGGGCGTAGTAGATGATGTGATTCAGTTCATTTATACCACTTTAAGCTCGATTCCTGGTGTTTTATTAATCACGGCCTCTGTATTGTCGTTACAAACCTATATTGCCAGCCATCCCGAGCAATTCTCAACCTTGGCCAAAAGTGCGGATGCTCGTTTATTGGCATTATGCCTGATCCTTGGGGTAACCAGTTGGACCAGTTTATGCCGTTTGCTGCGCGCAGAAGCATTGAAGTTACGAGAAGTGGATTATGTAATTGCTGCCAGAGCCTTGGGAAGTAGCTGGTTTACGATCATACAAAAGCACTTACTGCCTAATGTGATGCATATAGTGGTAATAACCTTGGTATTGGATTTTAGTTTTTTGGTCATGGCGGAGGCGGTGTTGTCTTATGTTGGAGTGGGTGTTTCTCCAATGACCATCAGCTGGGGTAACATGATAAATGGTGCTCGACTGGAATTGGCTCGTGATCCTGTGGTTTGGTGGCCAATTTTTGCTGCATTTCTTTTTATGTTTATCCTGGTTCTGGCAATAAATTTGTTTGCTGATGCAGTTAGGGATGCCTTTGATCCCCACCAATCTTTAGGATAGGCAAAGCAAAGTCAGTTTTAAATTCAGGGAGTGGGATCTGGTTTAAAAAATCATGCAGTATAGAGAAAAATTGATACAGCTAGTGGATTCGATCCCGCTATTTAGGTTAAAGTTCCTTAATTAGTTTCAAAGAGTTTATCCTCCTATGCAACAACGTTTTGTTCATTTGCGTGTACACACTGAATTTTCTTTGGTTGATGGTTTGGTTCGAGTGAAACCTTTAATGAAAGCGTTACCGTCCCGGGGAATGTGTGCAGTCGCAGTGACTGATTATTGTAATTTATTCGCTGCCGTCAAGCATTTTAAAACTGGTGTTGATGCAGGAATCAAACCCATTATTGGAAGTGATCTTCCTTGTCATAACCCTGAAATACCTGATGTGACGTCTTCTCTTGTTCTATTGTGTGTTAATGCGCAAGGTTATAAAAACTTAACCTGTCTGGTATCCAAAGCATACCAGGAAGGGCAATACCAAGGTCATCCCAGAGTACAGTTTCAATGGATAGAAGAATATTCTGACGGATTAATTGCCCTGTCCGGAGCCAAAGCAGGCGATATTGGGCAGGCAATTTTGGCTAATGATGAAGCGCTTGCTACTCAAAGGGCATTGCATTGGATGAAGTTATTTCCAAATCGGTTTTATCTGGAGATTCAGCGCACTGGCAGAGCAGATGAAGATTTATACAATGAGAAAGTAATTGCTTTAGCCGACAGATTGCAATTACCCATAGTGGCAACCAATGATGTCCGTTTTCTTAATCCTGATGACTTTGATGCCCATGAGGCCCGAGTGTGTATTCATGAAGGATATACCTTGGCCGATCCCCGTCGAGTTCAGCAATACAGTCCACAGCAATATTTACGCTCCGCAGAAGAAATGGAGGCTTTATTTGCCGATTTGCCCAGTGCTATTACCAACACAGTGGAAATCAGTAAACGATGCAATGTGAAATTGAATCTTGGCAATAATTACTTGCCCAATTTCCCTATCCCTGAAGGATCTACCGTTGAAGAGTATTTGTCTCATTTATCGGAACAGGGCCTTGAGGAACGGTTAAAGCATTTGTTTCGCAATAAATCCGAAGACGAGCTCAATGCATCACGAGGTGAATACGATAAGCGTCTGCAGATTGAATTAAAAGTTATTAATAACATGGGATTTGCGGGCTATTTTTTAATTGTTGCTGATTTTATTCAATGGGCAAAACAAAACGGTGTTCCTGTAGGCCCTGGGCGTGGATCGGGTGCTGGATCGTTGGTGGCTTATGCTTTAAAGATTACTGATCTTGATCCACTGGAATTTGAATTGCTTTTTGAGCGTTTTTTGAATCCTGAACGGGTTTCAATGCCTGACTTTGATATTGATTTTTGCATGGAGGGACGGGATCGGGTTATCGAATATGTTGCTGAAAAATACGGCAGACAAAGTGTGTCTCAGATTATTACTTTCGGCACCATGGCGGCAAAGGCGGTGGTACGCGATGTGGGTCGTGTCTTTGGTCATCCTTATGGATTTGTTGATAAATTAGCCAAACTCATTCCTTTTGAAATTGGAATAACCCTAAGCAAAGCAATGGAGCAAGAACCTGAGCTTCAGCGTCGCTACGATGAAGAAGAAGACGTTAAAGAATTAATTGATCTTGCTTTAAAACTGGAAGGAATCACACGAAATGCAGGCAAGCATGCAGGGGGAGTAGTCATTGCTCCATCGCAACTTACTGACTTTACAGCCATTTATTGTGAGGAAGGATCGGCACAAATCGTCAGCCAATTTGATAAGGATGACGTTGAGGCAGCAGGATTGGTCAAATTCGACTTTTTAGGTTTGCGAACGCTTACCATCATCGATTGGGCTTTGGCGACAGTAAATAAACAACGTGAACAGGCTGGTTTGCCTCCAGTAGATATTAGCCATATACCCATTGATGATACCGCCACTTTTGATCTGCTGAAGGCCTGTAAGACAACGGCTGTGTTTCAGCTTGAATCACGCGGCATGAAGGAATTGATTAACCGATTACAACCCGATTGCTTTGAGGAAATCATCGCTTTGGTTGCTTTATTCCGCCCCGGTCCCTTGCAGTCAGGGATGGTGGATGATTTTATCGATCGAAAACATGGCCGGGCTGCGGTGGATTACCCTCATCCTGATTTGGAGCCTATTCTAAAACCTACTTATGGGGTTATTTTATATCAGGAACAGGTCATGCAGATTGCTCAGGTACTGGCAAATTATACCCTGGGTGCAGCAGACATGTTACGAAGAGCCATGGGTAAGAAAAAACCCGAAGAGATGGCTCAGCAGCGTGCAATTTTTACCAAGGGAGCTACAGAGCGGGGTGTAGATGAAGACGTAGCGACTCACATTTTTGACTTGATGGAAAAATTCGCGGGATACGGCTTTAATAAATCGCATTCTGCAGCGTACGCTTTAGTGGCTTATCAAACGGCATGGTTAAAAGCGCATTATCCAGCGGCCTTCATGGCTGCTGTAATGTCTTCTGATATGGATAATACGGATAAAGTAGTTACTTTTATTGATGAATGTGCGCATATGAAACTTAAAGTGTTGCCGCCATCCATCAATCACTCCATGTATCCTTTTACGGTAAGTGATGACGCTACAATTATTTACGGTTTGGGTGCTATAAAAGGGGTAGGGGAGTCTGCTATTGATTGTATCACTCAGGAACGTTCATTGAGTGGAGCATATAGCGATTTATTCAGTTTTTGCCAAAGGCTGGACTTACGCAAGGTAAACAGGCGGGTTCTGGAAGCCTTAATTAAAAGCGGTGCATTTGATGATTGGCAGGTTGAGCGGGCGGTATTAACTGCTTCTCTGGAAAAAGCTTTAAAAGTGGCTGAAAAAGAGCATCAGAATCAATCGAGCGGGCAATTTGATTTATTTTCCCTCTTGGATGATAAAGCTGATGAACAGGATTACATCCCTTCCAAACCTTGGTCGGACGCTCAGCGGCTGGAAGGGGAGCGGGAAGTATTAGGATTTTATCTGACAGGTCACCCAGCTGATCAGTACCGACGTGAGTTTGGTGATTTTATTGTTCCCATGAGTCAATTGAATCCTTCCATGCATAAAAAGGCTAATATTTGCGCACAGGTTACCGCGATTCGTAAAATCATAACCAAACGCGGCAAAAAATTAGTGATTATCGGCATGGACGATTCTACCGCAAGGATGGATGTGGTTGTATTTGGCGAAGTATTTGATTTCTTTAGCGAACCTCTGGCAACAGGAGACATGTTGGT
Source organism: Legionella moravica DSM 19234 (assembly GCF_000423305.1). GTDB lineage: Bacteria > Pseudomonadota > Gammaproteobacteria > Legionellales > Legionellaceae > Legionella > Legionella moravica. Next base: position 49,249 of record NZ_KE384001.1, read on the forward strand.
GGTAGAAGGTGAAGTCGCCCATGATGATTATAATGGGGGAGTAAAGATGACGGCAACTCATCTTTACAGCATTCCATCCGCAAGGACCAGATTTGCCCGATGCCTTGAATTAAGATTAAGTCAGTCCAGTCAATCTGTATTGCCTGCGATTCAATCCATTTTAAAAGCACATTCGGGTAATTGCGTTGTGCAGTTTTCTTATACTAACGAACATGCAAGAGCACATCTGAGTCTGGCACAAAAATGGCACGTAACCCCAAGCGATGAGCTGATTGGGCTTTTAATTAATGCTTTGGGTGAAGAACATGTGGCAATGCGTTATTGATTAACGGGCTTAATACTTTCGAAGTTGACGTGTTGCTTAAATTCATATTGCTTTGAATGGTGATGGTACAAAATAGGCTCCCGTATTTTGGGGAGCCTGGTGGACACATCATGGAACAGTTCCAGTATTGCTCTTAAATTGTCGCAACAACTTCAGATGGAGTTGAGCTTGCAGCTTGAGCTACTTCCAGAGAGCTCAAAGGGCTTAATTTTAGTTTTAACTGTTCAAGGACTTCCGGGGGAAGTTGAATGCCGGTATCAGGAATTGTAAATTCTTCACCATTGATGTACAAACTACCGTCTTTCATTTCAACGGATTGCAGATCCTGATGATGTTCCAGGGTGGGATCTGATTCTGGGAGGAATTTTATTTCCATGCCACTGATCATGTTGGCTCCGTCTTTAATGCGAATACCTGTTGTAGTATTTGGGGTATCAGAATAATAAGCACCAAGTACAGCACAAGCTTTCCAAAGTAAATTATAGGCTGCATCAAGCGGTAAACCGACTCCCATGCCCACTCCTTGACCTACTATGCCCATCGCGGTGCTCAGTATGTGAGCCAAGCTGATGCTGCAAAAAGTAGTAATGAGTTTGCAGGCTATAACCTGAGAAAATAAAGCGACTCCCATTGGTCCTGCAGACCCAACCATGAGCAATGAGCTGCCAATAAGTGCAGTGAGCTGAAACTTCAGGGGGATTACCTGGACTGAATCGCTGACCATTTGGCCGCCCATACATCCTAAAGTTGCTCCAGTATACGCGAAGGCTGCTCCAAACATAGGTTGAGTGATTGAGGTGATCGGGTAATTTTTATATGGATTTTCCGCACGGGATTGTTTGCACGTTTCACTCAAAAATTTGGAAAATTTGTTCCACTCATCCTCAGAAAAAGGGTCCATACCGGCTTCTCGAAGTTTTTTATTGGCATCACTGAGTGCCATTAGGGAGGAGTTAATAAATCGATTCGCAGCCATAAAACAGATTAATTTGTCGTCATCTTCAAGATAGTTTTCATCGTTTATGCCTAAATCTCGATTAATTAATTTATACAAGACTGAATGGCTTTTTGGCATGGAAATTTGCGATTGGACGTACATGCACGCAGCAACCATGATTCTGGAAGCAATAAAATGAGCTTCCAACTGACCGGCCCAGAGATCTACATTTTGTCTCATGGCTTGAATTTGAGCGTCTTGAAGCAAATTGGCGGAAAAGACGACCAGCATTTTTTTTATAAATTTTGTTTGAGCATCACGTGCTACTACATCTGTTCCGCCTAAAATGATGGGAGTACCAAAAATTGATGGTGATTTATCGAGGTCGACTTTTCGTTCTTTTTGATAATTATCGCGTAAAAAATTGATACTTGTGAATGCACCAGGTGGTAAAATATAACGCATAATAGACCTCATATCCTTTGATGAATTTCCTTATGTGTTTTTTATATTACTAATTCATTGATTAATTGCAATCATATTTGGTTATTTTTTATTAAATAAATTTATAAAATTCAATCAATTCATTTTATTTGTATTTTAACTTATTGAAATGATGATTTTTTTGAGGATTATGGTACTTTTAGCAAAGGGTTTCTTCTTAAGCGAGTTTGTTCACCGTTCCGGTATTGACCTACGATGACTGGTGCCTGTGAGATCTTTACTCTTTATAAGTTTATCATCCCCGCTTTCATGAGGATAACGTAAAAATGTGAGGATAGTTCTGAAACAAGTTGAGAGTGGTTAGGTGTTAATCGAAGTATGGTCAACACGAAGTGGTCTTGTAAGGAACAATAAATCTCTTGGGAAACTGATTGCCGTGTGAGGTTTAATGATGCCCATGACCTGTGGCTTGCTTTATAAATCATTCCAGTTGTTTGTCGAGTTTGGGAATTGATTTAAGGTGTTTAAATCGTTTTGGGAAGTTTAATATGATCGAATTACAGAATCACTCCATCAAGGTACGTTTTATGGACAGGTTAATTAATTTCTTTTTACTCCTGAGGGTATCGCATTGGAGTAAGTCTGTATTTGTTATGCTGGGCTATTTCTATACTCCCGTGCCAGGCTATCTGGTTCCTGCCTTATTGGCTTCGCTTTCTTTTTGTCTTATTTCCAGTGCTGTCTATATTTATAATGATATTCAGGACCGAGATGAAGACAGTTTACATCCCTATAAATGCCATAGGCCTTTGGCTAGTGATCAGATCACTGTATCTGATGCTATTTTTATGTTGTTTTTTTTGTTAGTTACCGGACTGGTTCTTGGCGCCCTGATTTCAAAACAATTGGCTATTATTTTAACAGCCTATTTGTTGGTTAATCTGGCATATAACCATGTGTTAAAATTAATTCCAATCCTTGATGTGGCCTGTATTGCTTTGGGGTTTATGTTAAGAGTACTGGCAGGAACGGTAGGTATAGGCGTTGCTATTTCTGGTTGGTTGATAGTCGCAGCAACCTTGCTCAGTTTATTTATCGCATTGAACAAGCGTCAATTGGAAATGCATTTGGGTTTAAAGAATTCTACCCGGAATGTATTGAGGAAATATAACCCCACACTGCTGCAACGACTCATAGTGGGTACAGGATTAGCCAGTTTTGTTACTTACTTGTTTTATACGGTTTATGCACGAGGCGAGTCCTTTTTCTTCATATTAACTCTGCCATTTGCGGCTATAGCTCTTTGGCGTTTTGCCTGGTTATCTAACCGGAATGTTGAAAATGATGATCCTGTTAATGTATTTCTTGGTGATCGTTTATCGCGAATCAATCTGTATTGTTTTGTCATTCTTACCTTCATGGCATTGACCTCATGAAATCTGGTTTTAAATGGTATGACAGTATTGGGGTCGTGCTGTTTTTTTATTTGTTGGTTTTACAAGTTCAGGCTATCTGGCCGTTTACCGTAGACGATATGTACATCTCTTTACGTTATGCCAAAAATTGGGCTTCTGGAGATGGGTTACTATGGAATATTGACTCACCACCAGTTGAAGGATATTCCAATTTTAGTTTTGTTGTATTGGGAGCGTTGGCTTTACTGTTCAATGGAAATCCAATTGTTTCTTTAAAAATAGCCGGTTTTCTTGGTTTGGTGGGTACTTGTTTTTTTCTTTTTCTGATCACCAGATTCTGGTTTTCAAAACGTGAGTCTCTGATACCCTGTATCGTTTTATTATTATACAAGGGACAAATCATCTGGGCTGTGAGCGGGTTTGAGACTACTGTCTATCAAGCTTTAATATGTGGTTCTGTTTATTTTATTTTTCGGGGACTGGGATATGCTTTATCTCCAGGAGGACGAAGCGAAATTCGATGTTTCAACTTGTTTCTTGCGGGTATTTCTCTTGCCCTGGCTGGAATGACTCGTCCTGAAGCACCTGCTTTGATGATCGTGTTTTTTATTTTAATGTGCTGGGATAAGCCCGATACCCAGTTATCTCGTCATAGGAAAGGGGTGCTGTGCTTTGTTGTTTCTATACTGTTGTTCTATCTGCCTTATTTTCTCTGGCGCTTGCATTATTATGGCTATTTGTTCCCAAACTCGGTGTACTGTAAAGGTTTTACAGAGACCTTTTTATATGAACTGGATGTTAATTATCTTAAATTAATTGGGCCTTTTGCTGTTTTGTCTATTCCTGCCTTGATACTGAAATGGGATAAACGCTATCTTTTCTTATGCCTACCCAGCATTGCTTATCTGGTTATGTTACGCGATGCAGATCCTGTTGTGGCTTTTGATAATCGTCTTTTTTTACCAGCTTTTACACTGTTCCTACCTTTGGCCTTCAAAGGCCTGTTCGAGCTTTATTTGTGTTGGTTCAAAAAAAAGGAGGCCATTAACTCATTCGTGTTTTATCTTGTTTTATTTGCTGTGCTTGCTCTGTTTATGCCCTGGATGTCTTTGGCACAATATCGCTATTTTAGCGAAAATCCTGTTCGAGGCGAGCAGTTACGAATGTCGGTTATTCAATGGTTAACAGATCATGGGCAGGTTGGTGACAGGGTTGTGTTAGGTGATTCAGGTTTGATTCCTTATATGAGTCCACTTCATTATATTGATTCTTATTGCTTGAACAATTTATCTATGGCGCACTATCCGAAACAGCAACGATACAATCAATTCTGCTATCAAATTTTAACTGAAAGACCGGAAATTATTATTTTGACCTCGTTGATTAAAAATGGCCAAGTAATCTACACACCAAGCGATGCGTGTTTAAAAGTAGAGCTCAATAATCAAAGTGATTATAAATTAGTCAATTCATTTGAGGCAGTAAATCCCGATTCAAAATACCGATATGAATTGTTTACGAATTTTTAATGCGATGATGAGTAACATGGTGTAACATCCTTTTTTATTATAATGGATTTAACCCTGTATCTTATATGAAACAACGAATAAAATTATTTATAGCAAAATTACTGTCCAAGTTTCCAGTTATCCTGTTTGATATAACCGCAATCCCAGTAGCATGGTATGCCGCATATTGGTTACGATACAACATGCAACCGTATCCTAGCATGTTAACCTCAACACATTCTTTTGTTGCTTTAGCTTTACTGTTTGTTGTTCAAGTCAGCTGTTATTATTATTTTAAAATTTATCGTGGATTATGGCGCTTCTCATCGCTAAATGATGTGATCCGTATTTTAAAAGCTACGGTTTCCGCCATGATTTTGGTTATCCCTGTTTTTTATGCCACTTCAATATTGCAGCATTTGTCCCGATCAGTCTTTCCATTATATTGTATGATTCTGGCGTCCATACTCTGCGGCGGTCGGTTGTTGGTTCGGTTACGATGGGACAGAAGAGGGCGAAACGATAAAATATCCGATGTCAAAAGAGTATTGATTGTTGGAGCCGGTCAGGCAGGAGAGGGATTGGTTCGAGACTTAAAACGCAGCAGCTACTATCAACCCATAGGTTTTGTTGATGACAACATTAGCAAGCGTGGTTTGGAAGTTCATGGGGTGAGGGTCTTGGGAACCACCCGTCAAATCGCTGATTTAGTCAGACAAAATGTTGTCGATCTGATTTTTATTGCTATACCTTCAGCTCGATCAGCAACCATGCGCAGAATAGTGACTCTATGTGAAACGAGTAATGTGCCCTTTAGAACGTTGCCCAGTATTTCTGCTTTGGCTGCAGGGCGGGTCGAGGTTAATGCCTTGCGACCTGTAAATATTGAAGATCTACTAGGAAGGGATCAGGTCACTCTGGAGTGGGACAAAATAGCCACCACAATATCTGGAAAACGTGTATTAATTACCGGTGGCGGTGGTTCAATTGGTTCTGAGTTGTGTCGTCAAGTGATGGCATTAAATCCTGAAAGTCTTGCTGTAGTCGAAAATTCCGAATTTAATCTGTATCAGATTGAGCAAGAACTTAAGTTGAATTTTCCCGAAATTCCTATTGATCTAGCTTTAATCAGTGTCACAGATGAAGTCGCAATAAATCACGTCTTTCAGCGATTTCAACCTGAAATTGTCTTTCATGCGGCGGCTTATAAACACGTGCCCATGTTACAAAATCAAATTCGAGTGGCTGTATTTAATAATGTTTTGGGCACGCAGGTGGTTGCTAAAGCCAGTGTCGCTATGGGTGTAGAGAAATTTATATTAATTTCTACCGATAAAGCCGTTAATCCAACCAATATTATGGGGACCACCAAGCGAGTTGCCGAGATTTACTGCCAGAATCTGAATATTCGGGTTGAAACGCAATTTATTACAGTCCGTTTTGGTAATGTTTTAGGATCTGCTGGCTCGGTAGTTCCCTTGTTTCAAAAACAATTGCAGGCAGGTGGGCCTTTGACCGTTACTCATCCTGATATGCAACGTTATTTCATGACTATTCCTGAGGCCTGCCAATTGATCCTGCAAGCTATGGTTAATGGGCATGGTGGTGAAATATTCGTTCTTGATATGGGCGATCCAGTCAAAATCAGTTATCTGGCAGAGCAAATGATCCGACTGGCTGGCAAGGAGCCCGGAAAAGATATAACGATTGAATACACTGGATTGCGTCCTGGTGAAAAAATGTATGAAGAACTGTTTCATGAGACAGAGCAATTAGCATCTACAGAACATGAAAAGCTGTTTAAAGCTCGATTTAGAGAACTGGATTGGCATGAGTTAACTCAAACCATGCGCATGCTGAATACAGCCTGCTATGAACATCAGGATGATGAGCTATTAATTCTGCTGAAAAGTTTGGTCCCCGAGTTTCAATTGGATACCATGGTCACGGCATAAATAGGATCTAATACCCAGAAAAATAGAACATTGTTTTAAAATGCTTTTTTTTGTAAGGTACTTTAATCAATGAGCTATTTTAGTCAATTAAGACCTGATTATGCAGACGGAATAGGCTAAGTAGCGTGTTAGAGAATTAAATTTTATCAGGGATGAATACAATTTATGCACACAAAGCGCTTTTTTATTGGTACTGTATTCTTAATGGGGCTTTTTTTGGCAGCCTGTAAGGAAAATAAATCCGTTCAGACTGCACCTCGCTCTGTTCCTGTCGTCAAAGTTGCCTTAACTAAAATTCCACTGAAACGAACCTATATTGGCATCACTCAATCTATAGCAGAAGTGGGTATTCGCGCACGGGTTGAAGGTTTTCTTATCCAAAAGAATTTTATAGAAGGGAAGCCGGTTAAAAAAGATCAATTAATCTATGTGATTGATCCAAAACCATTTCAGGCTCAATTGGATCTAGCTAAAGGCCAGCTCGCTAAAAGTATTGCTAATATGGAATATCAGAAGGTTCAATACCTGCGATTAAAAGAGTTGGTCAAAAAAGGGGATGTGTCACAAACCTTGTTCGACGAAACTGCCGCACGATACGGCGAAGCCCAGGCCGAAACTCTGGTACAGAAAGCCAACGTAGAAACAGCCGAGATCAATTTAGGCTATTGTTCCATGATTGCTCCTTTTGATGGAATAATTGGTAAAAAATACGTTGATGTAGGAAATCTCGTGGGATCTGGCGAGAGCACCTTACTGGCCAATATAGTTCAGTTAAATCCTATTTATGTATTATTCAGTCCAAGTGTTGAGGACTATGGAACCTTCCTTAAATATCGAAAGAACATGCCATTTCATGTTGAGGCAGTTTTGCCTTATGACAATAAATTAGTATTCAAAGGCAAAGTCGATTTAGTAAATAATCAGGCAGATACGCCTACCTCTACAATTTTGATGAGGGCGCTTGTCGACAATCCAGCGCAATTATTGTTACCAGGAATCTATGTGAATATTACTCTTGAACTGACTAAAGAGGAGCCGTCCATACTTATTCCTGCCTCTGCAGTAACTGAATCGCAAGGTCAAAGAACAGTTTATTTAGTCAATGCAAAAAAACAGGTTGAAGTGAGTAAAATACAAACTTCCGGAATGTACAAACAACAGTATATTGTAACCTCCGGGATTAAAGAAGGCGATTTATTAATCATTAATGGGATACAAAAAGTACTACCTGATGAAGCGGTAATACCTCAGTTGCAAGAAGACCAAGGCCAAAACAATGGTTAGGTTTTTTATATACAGACCGATTTTTGCCATGGTGATCGCTATTATGATGGTATTGGTTGGGGGCATTTGTATCTTTATTTTGCCCGTAGCTCAATATCCATCAATAGTTCCCCCGGAAGTGCAGGTTTCTGCTCAGTATATAGGCGCAGGTTCTCAAGTTGTTTCTGATACCGTTACAACCCCGCTTGAACGAAATATTAATGGCGTGGAGGGTATGATTTATATGTCTTCCAACAGTACTAATAATGGTGATTCGATTATTAGTATTACGTTTGATGTGGGTTATGATGTAGATATAGGTGCAGTGGATGTTCTTAATAATTCAAATACTGCCAACCCCTTGCTTCCTCCTGATGTGATTCAAGCCGGTATAACCATTCAAAAAGTGTCCAGTGATATGGTTTTGGTGGTTAATCTAATCTCTCCTGACGGAACACTGGATGATGTGTTTCTTGGCAATTATGCCGACATTCATTTGACTCCGGCAATTGAGCGTATACCTGGTGTAGGTAACGTGGATAACTTTGGCCTATTGCAATATTCCATTCGAATTTGGTTAAATCCTGATAAATTGGTCAGTATGGGGATTTCTCCCCTGGACGTTATTGAAGCCGTAAAAGAACAAAACCAACAGGCCGCAGTAGGGGTTATAGGCCAACCTCCTGTTCCTCAAACCATTCCTTTTCAGTATCAGATTACTACCTTGGGCCAATTAAGCGATACGCACCAGTTTGAAGACATCATTGTCAAAACAAAAGAAAACGGACAGATAGTCCGGGTTAAAGATTTGGGGCGTGTTGAAATGGGAGCCGAAACCTACATCACTACTTCCCAACTTAATGGAAAACCTAATGCCAGTATTGGAGTATATCAATTGCCAGGAGCCAATGCGCTGCAGCTGGCAGATGGTATTAGAAAACTTATGGAGAAAATGAAAAAGGAATTTCCGAAAGGAATGGATTACACCATAGTTTATGACACAACCAAATTTGTTAAAGAGTCTTTGAAGGAAGTAGTGCTTACCCTTTTTGAAGCTATAGGCCTCGTATTTATCGTGGTCTTTCTGTTTCTGCAAAACTGGCGAACCACACTGATTCCTTGTATTGCAATTCCAGTCTCTTTGATAGGAACCTTCGCATTGTTTAGTATTTTTGGTTTTTCGATTAATACCTTAAGCCTTTTGGGTCTGGTACTCGCAATAGGCTTAGTGGTTGACGATGCGATCGTTGTTGTTGAGAACGTTGAGAAAAAATTGGAGGAACATGTTTCTGACATTAAAGAAGCTACTTTGTTAGCTACAAAAGAAGTTCAGGGTCCGATCATTGCAACGACTTTAATTTTGCTAGCCGTGTTTGTTCCTGTTGCTTTTATACCCGGAATGACGGGTAGTTTGTACAATCAATTTGCTCTGGCAATTGCATTTTCAGTGGCGCTTTCAGGGATTAACTCCTTAACTCTTAGCCCGGCCCTTTGCGGAGTGTTATTGAAACAGAAAGTGGAAAATAATTTTTTTGTGTTTCGTTGGTTTGAACGAGGTTATGAAGCAACGTTAAATAAATATAAGGCCATGGTGGATTTATGCTTGAATCATAAAAAAATCGTGCTTATTATTTTTGTCGTGTTAGGTGTTGCTACAGCCTTTGTTTTCAAATCATTACCCACCGGATTTTTACCTGAAGAAGATCAAGGCTATTTTATTACTGTGATTAAAGGACCTGATGCTTCATCTCTTTACAGAACTGAAGAGACCGTTAAAAAAGCCCTTAAAATACTGTCATCTACTGAAGGTGTTGCCAATATCCTCAGTATTAATGGATTCAATATTATTGATGGAATCAATCAACCTGATACTGCCGTACTGTTTGTGATATTAAATCCTTGGTCGGAACGGACAACTCCTGATTTAAGCGCAGTAGGAATTATGAAGAAAGTTCAAGCTCAGTTTAATAATATTAACGATGCCAGGATAGGTGTAGTAAACGCCCCAACCATTCCAGGGCTGGGATCGGTAGGAGGTTTTCAGCTTGAAATAGAAGATGTGAATAATCAGGGCGTAGAGCAATTAGCCGCAGTTGTTAATCAGTTTGTCGAGGAAGCCAATAAAGATCCTGCGATAGGGGGATTATTTTCTGACTTGTCTGCACAGGTACCTCAGTTGTTTTTGAATATAGATCGAACAAAAGCCAAGGCTTTAAATGTATCCATTAACGAGTTACTGGTTACCTTACAGACTTATTTGGGATCGTATTATGTTAACAATTTCACCAAATACGGACAAACATATAGAGTAATGGTCCAGGCCGAGGGCAATTCAAGGGCGGAAGTAACGGACATCAGCAAGCTCTATGTTAAAAGCGATACTGGTGCCATGGTGCCTTTAAGCAGTTTATTAAAAGTTGAATATACTAACGGAGCCTATAATATTCCCCATTACAATTTATATACTGCGGCGAATCTGAACGGTGCTCCAGGGCCAGGTTATAGCTCGGGTCAGGCATTGACTGCAATTGAACATTTAGCAGCTCAAAAACTACCTAAGGGTTATGAAATGGAGTGGACGGGTATTACCTACCAACAATTAAAAGCCGGTAATATGGCTACATTAATTTTTATGCTGTGTCTGGTTTTCGTCTTTCTGTTTCTTGCTGCTTTATACGAGAGCTGGACCATGCCCTTTATGATTTTGCTTGTAGTTCCTCTCGCGCTTTTAGGGGCGGGATTAGCGCTCTTGTTACGCAATCTGGATTTGGATGTGTACGCGCAAATTGGCTTGATTTTATTAATTGGCCTTGCGGCTAAAAACGCTATTTTGATTGTAGAATTCGCCAAAGAAAAACGGCTGACAGGTGCGTCCATCATTGATTCAGCAAGGGAAGCAGCGGCATTACGTTTAAGACCTATTTTAATGACTGCCTTTGCGTTTATTTTTGGTGTATTACCTTTGGCAACGGCTACAGGCGCTGGTGCAGCCAGCCGTCATTCTATTGGCACTACAGTCATGGGCGGCATGCTGGTCGCAACGGTATTAAGTCTTTTGGTTGTTCCTGTTTTTTATGTGGTTATTGAAACCTTACGAGAAAAAAATACAAAAATAGTCACTAAGAGTGGTGAATTTGGCGATTAATTAACTCTTAGTCTGTATCTTCGCCTGTTATTCACGGCTGTCCCATTAAAAATGTGACGTCTTTCCGAGCGTAGCGAGGAATCTCCTGCAAATTGGCACAATCTGAATTAATGCATTAATTATCATTACCTTTTAAACTCTTTTTTTTTACAAGGAATTTAATGATGTCATCAGAAGATGTACCTGGATTTTTATATCATTTCGACACGCTCGAAGATCCAAGAATTGATAGAAAGAAATTGTATCCTTTAACGGAACTATTATTTGTTGTTATCTGCGCTAACCTATGTGGAGCTCAGAGTTGGCGTGATTTAAAAACCGTTATTATGCTTGAATCACGTGTTTCTTCCGGTGGACATACAGCCATAGAACAGCGCTACTTTATCAGCAGCTTGGCTGCAAATGCGAAACAAATTGCTCAGACTATTCGTAGTCACTGGGCTGTCGAGAACAGTCTACATTGGGTCTTAGACGTTACATTACGTGAAGATGATTCTCGCGTACGCAAAGATCATGCTCCTGAAAATATGGTGATGGTTCGGCATATTATTTTGAACAGGTTACAAAATACCAAAAAGAAATTTAAGGATATGAGCATTAGGCGCCTGCAGAAAAAGGCTGGCTGGGGAGACTCAACTCTTGATATGATTTTAATGGCCACATTTTAATGGGATCGTGCAACCTTGCAGGAGATTCCTCGCTACGCTCGGAAAGACGTCATATTTTTAATGGGACAGCCGTGGCCTGTTATTCACGCATCAAGACAATACTATTAATTTATGATAACTTTGTTTCTTTTTTGATTGGATGAAATCATGGTAATGACTTATGACGATTTTGAAAAAATTGAATTACGATCCGGTACTGTAGTTAAAGTTGAAGAGTTTCAACGCGCCAAAAAGCCTGCTTATAAAGTCTGGGTAGATTTTGGGAATGACATAGGCGTATTACAAACCTCTGCTCAGATAACGGTGCATTATACCCCCGAAACTTTATTGGGGCGTTCAGTTGTAGGCTGTGTTAATTTGGGTGAAAAAAATATAGCGGGATTTATTTCGCAATTTCTATTGGTTGGATTTTCGGATGAACAAGGTGCTATTTGTTTGGTTACGACTGATCCGAAAGTACCTAATGGACAAAAACTGCATTAATTGATGTCTTATCCTCTGTTCAGGGCAATGTGAGGATTGTTGGTTTTTGAAACCCCTGGAAAATGAGATATATGATTTTTAGTTTTTAACTCATGAAACCATCTTCATTCAGGAGGTTCCTGATGAACATGGTTTCTTGATGAGTTAATCTGTTTTAGATTGTAGAGGCTATGTTTTGATTAGGCTCTTGGCTGAAATCAATATGCTCCAGGGTACTTGTAATCGTATCTTTCAAAACATGTACTGCCTGGGCAACATCATCTGCCGCGGTTCTCGTCTTTTTGAAAAACTGAGGTGTCGTTCCTAAACTGAGTATATAGATTCCCCAGTTTGCGATAGACCTCAATACATCAACAACAGCAGTTACTCCTGAACGATTGCCCTCAAGTTGTTTAATAGCCTGTTTACCTGCATCGCAACACTCTTTAAAAAACGCATTAAAATCATTGGCTGTAATCTCTTCAATTTGCTTGCTTATCGATGGGTTGCTCACTAGATACAAATGGGTTTCTTTTGCCTTTTGAATGGCAGTATAAAACTCTACCAAGACGACATTTGCCTTTTGATTTTTGTTTGGATCGAGCGTGTTAATCAAAGCTTCTATATTGTTAAATGTCGGAATGCCAAAACCTAAAGACTCCAGTCGATTTTTTCGTTGTGGCATGCCATCCAAAACTTTTTGAACTTGATTATTGATAAATTGATAGAGCTTTTTGACATCCATGGACAATTGCAGTCCGCCTTGTTGACTTAATTGAGCGTAGAGTTGGGTCAATAATTGATCGCGTGCCTGGGTTTCCAACTCATCTTGAACGGAACAATTTGAATAGACAATATCTACAATAATCTGATGCAAAAACTCAGGACTTGCTGTTAAAGCTTCGAGATCAGCGGGGGATTGCTCCAACGCTACTTCAATATATTCTTTCGCGGCAGGAAAGGCTTTGCTTAACAAAAAAAGCTTGCAGAGTTGTTCTGTATGTTGAGTATCATTTTGTTCATTCTGCTGGGATACCCTTGAGAAGAATTTTTCAACCTGCTTATCAGAAATGGTGTATGTACCAAGGCGCCTCGTTCTCAGCGTCTTTAACTCATTGTCCAGTTTGAAAATGTTATCAATACCATTAAGTAAATCTGCATCCACTTCTCTTGTTGCTTTTAAATCATGCAAACGAGTTTTTAGCGTTTCACTGCTTAATTCTATTGGGTGATGTGCAATTAATGCTGAAATCATTTCTGAGCGCTCTTCATTGCTCAAGACGTTGGCAAAAGGTTGAGTAGAGGACTGCGAATTTATATAGTTAACAAATAAAGAGAACAGGGTGTTCTGATTGGTATGCCCCATGTCCCGCATGTTGATTGACAATTTAAAGAGCTCATTCGCAATAGGATCTTTATCCGATAAACCATTCTCTGCCAGATGGATTTTTAATTTGGTCACGGTGGCATGAACAAAAATCCTGATAGACTCGGGCAAATTAGCGATTGAATTGTTTAATTGTTCCAACTGATTTAATCGTTGGTGATAAAAACTGGACCATAAATTGGGGTGGTCTTTCAACCGAATATACATCGATTCAACCTGTTCCTTATTCATGGCAAATGGTTTGATTAATGTGACCAAACGATCCAGTTCCTGGATAATCAATGCCTTTCTACTTAAGGTATCCAAGTCAGGACATTTCCCCATTTTACTGGCTTCTTCTATGGTTTCGAACGTATTTAACTGCCCGCTTTCATCTACTCCTTTTATCCAGTCAATTTCTGTTTGGAAATCAACCCTAATACCCTGATGCAAATGTTCCGGATCAATCTGTTCCAAAGTTCTTACAATAAAGCTCATTTTTCCAACAACTTGGCCGTGATATAATTCTTTAGGGAGATTATGCATAGATACACCTATAACTTTATTACCGAATAATTCTGGTCAAATAATATCAAATGTGAGGTTTTTTTACAATATAATTGTTAGCTTTGTTTCCTTATTGTTTCATATTTGTTAAATATTTATGAGGAACAATATTAATTTGTTTCTGATTAATGAAATTCAGGTTCAGTTTTATCGGCCAACGTGTGTTTAAGGACGATACTTTTTAATAATGTAAATCAGGTTTTATGAATTGTTAAAAAGTGAGCTTTTTTTAGAGGGGTTTACGGAATCTATAGGCCCTGTTTCATTTAGAGGCATCAAGTTGTTATCCTCCTCTAACAGATTCTCATAGATGAGTGGTAGGGCGTCAACCTTAAGCTGACATCCTACCTAAGTAAAGACTTATTTTATTGAGTGAGTAGACTATTGTGGCGGAAATAAATCCTGAAACTTAATACGACTTTTAACGTGTAAGGCTTTACGTCTGTCTTTTGACAAATCAAATAATTTATAGATGATGATGGGAAATACAAAGCTTACTATGCCGATACCAAAAGCCAGTTTATACATGGGATCTTTATTCAACACCAGGAAAAATAAAGCAAACAACATCAGGATCACCGCTATTATTCCAGTATAAGGAGAGTAAGGCGTAACATAGCGTAGATCTTTAATACTATAACCCGCTTGATAGAGCCTGTTTCTAAAGCTGATTTGTGAAAGACATAATGAAATCCAGGCCAATGTACCAGTAAAGCCAGAGACCAGGAGTAGGGCAATATACAGCTTGGTTTGACCAAAGAAGTATCCAACCCCTAATAAGGTCCAAACGCCAGTCAGCGTCGCAATCACCGCATTTTGCGGTATGGCATTTTTGTTAAATTTGGCAAAAGTATGAGGAGCCATACCATCTCTGGCGAGCGCATTGAGTGAGCGCACGGTACCGTAGAATCCTGAGTTGGCGCAGGAAAGAGTAGCGGATAAAGTAACAAAACTGGTTACTGCTCCTGCCCAATTTAAACCATAAAAGTTAAGGGCATCGGCAAATACAGAGTTTGATAAACCTGCTTTTTGCCATGGGAAGATAAGTACCAGACAAAACACGGGTATGATGTAAATGAATAAAATTCTTAAGGTCACATTACGTATGGCATGAGGGATCATACGCGCTGGATTCTCTGATTCTCCTGCTGCAAGACCTATAATTTCCGAGCCCTGGTAGTTCACCAGAAGCAGGACCATGGCGGTGAGTAAGGACATGGTACCGTTCGGGAGAAGGCCTCCATCTCCCAACATGTATTTAAAACCAATGATTCCAGGGGGTTCGGTTCCATGGATAATTCCAAAGAAAATGAGAAGTGCCAAAACCACAAAGGCCATTAATGCAACAATTTTAATTAGAGCGAGCCAGAATTCAATCTCACCAAAAGTATCAACTTTTGCCAGATTGATGTAGGTAATGAGTAAACCAAAGCAAATCGCCCAGACATAGCCATTTATCCCGGTAAACATTTCCATAATAATACCGCCAGCCACGCATTCAGCTGGAATATAGGCGACCCAGCTTATCCAGTATGACCAGCCCACTCCACAGGCTACAGAAGGGGATATAAAGTCGGACGTATACGTAACAAAGGACCCTGAAATAGGAATGGCAACAGCCAGTTCACCCATACATAACATCGTTAAATAGATGATCAAGCCACCTAACATGTAAGCAATAAACACTGCTGGGCCAACGAGGTTAATCACCTCGCCTGTTCCAAGAAAATAACAGGATCCAACGATCCCACCCAGAGCAATCAGCTGAACATGACGGTCTTTTAATCCACGGCGGTAGCCACTGTCTTTAATGGGTTTAGCTAAGGTTGGATTTTTCACGGGCTGTTTCTTTCTCACATGGTTATTAAAGGGATAAACTCTAATGTTATAATTAACTGAAAAATTTTAAAACTATTCTAATCATAAAAACTAAAAATAGTTCCTTTGTAATTGAATAAACAGTTAATTTATTTCATCAAGTCACTCGAAGATTAATTCAATAAAAATTAAATTTTGGCGTTTATAGCATAATTTTTGTGCTTTTAAAAGAAAGTTTTTGGCTTAAGCTATTTGCTTTGCTCATCCAGAACAAACATCGAAAGAATTCTGTCCGTGATTTAATAATAACTGTTTGATTTAAAACAACAATTTCATGTCTTTTTGATTTGCTATAATCGGTGATTAAAATTAAAAAATGAATCAATTTAGAGTCTGTTGACAATTGCTCCTAATCATTGCATTTAAATTTTTGACCCTGAGAATTTACTCAGGTAGGATATTTTTATCTTAAGTTGTAAGGAACGATTATGTACCGATTATGGACGATCGCCACTGTTTTTTTTGTGTTCACTTCCGCTGTTTTTGCTGATAAATCGGAATGCTTGAATCACCATTGCCTGGCTGTAGTTGATGCGGGCAGCTCAGGATCCAGATTACACGTTTACGCATATGACCTGGATGAAACCAATACCCCAACTGGCATCAAGGAAATATGGAACAGAAAGGCTCTACCTGGACTATCCACTCTGGAACATGAACATAAGTCAATTTCAGTTTACATGGAGAAATTATTTACTGACGCACCCACAGTTCAAATGCCGGTTTATTTTTACTCAACTGCTGGGATGCGATTATTACCAAAGACTCATCATAAAAATGTGAATCAATTGGTCGCTGACTGGTTTGACAAACAATACTACTGGCGTTTGGTTACTGCCCGAACCATTACAGGTCATGAGGAGGGAGTTTTTGCATGGCTGGCAACAAACTATCAATTAAATCTGTTTAAACAAAGCGAAAAACCACTGGCTGGAGTAATGGACATTGGCGGAGCTTCCGTTCAAATTGTTATTCCTTTGAATGAAGAGCCAACTATGGATTCAAAAGACCGAGTTGAGTTTAATTTATACGGAAAAAAATACCGTTTATATGCACGCAGTTTTCTGGGATTAGGGCAAAATGAAATGGGGCATCAATTCTATGACCGAAAAACATGCTTTCCCGATGAATACGAATTACCCAGCGGACGATCTGGCAAAGGCGATGCCTCTACATGCACCAATGAACTGTCCATTTTAGTAAATGACGTACATTCAGTGAGAAAAACAGTCAAATCAGTACTGGCTTTAAACCCCGTAGATAATTGGTACATCATTGGTGGAATTACATTCATGCTCAACGACAAACTATTCCCAACCACCCAACACCAATTTACCAATCAGGACTTAATCTCTTTCGCAGATAAAAACATCTGCCACCAAAAATGGACCATCCTGGAAGAAATCTACCCCGATAACTTCATGCTCTACAACTACTGCATGCTCCCATCCTATCTCTACGCCTTAATAGTCAACGGCTACGGCCTCCCAGCCAACCAAAACATCAATTTCCTACCCTTGAATAAAAACGCCGACTGGACCATAGGAGTAGTATTGCAACATCACCAAACTTAAGTATACTTTTTATTAAGCCGCTGTAGCTCAGTTGGTAGAGCAGTTGATTCGTAATCAAAAGGTCTGCGGTTCGATTCCGCGCAGCGGCATAGTAGAATCAATAAGTTACAAAATTTTCTCACGGTCTCCTTGTTTTGTGTCGCAGCTGTGTCGCAATAATATCCGGGTCTTTCCTTAGTCTATACTCTAGGTATCAGTATTTCAGTCAAAAAGGACATGATATGAATACTAGAGTCAATATTTCATTTCTTTTGTTAGTTTTACTACCTCTCACATCATTTTCCGAAGAAAAATTTGACAAATTAAGATGTAATGGAAAGCTCATTGAACCAGGTGATTCCCTACAATTTGTTCTTGAAAATTGTGGTGAGCCAGTTAATAGAAGAAATTGGGGAAATCAATATGAGACTCAAAAATATCTCTATTTCAAAGCACCAGGCGAGTCTGGTTGTTATTACACTTTTTTTATTGATGACAAGATAGTTGCTAGTGTCTACAGAGGGTATCAAGGATGTCCTTAAGATCCCACATATATATATTAGTAATAGGAGGCTTCACTTTCGGATTGCTTGTATTTCCTTTAGTCACTTATGCTAAATCAGGTTGCTGCTCCCATCATAAGGGCGTAGCAGGATGTAATTCATCAACTGGATTTTATCATTGTTCTGATGGAACAGATTCTCCTTCCTGTATTTGTGGATATTCTAACCAAAATAGTTCTATCAAATACAAGCCTTTTAATACCAATACCAATACCAATATCAATATTAGTGCACCAGTATCAACAATAACCATTGGGGACATGACTGTTTATAAATGGACAGATAAGAAGGGAGTTGTTCATTATAGCGATAAACCATTTAGGTAGTAAATAAAATCAATTTCGTCGATACATTAAATCATATCTCCTGGTTTTGCTATAATTTGAACAATAGATATTACAAGGGAATTTATGTCCGTAAATAAATTGCGATCTATTTTAAAAAGTGCTTTTCCTCACTTATCTAAAATGTTTTCCGAAAAAGAAGGTGTTCAGCAATACAGGAAAATATTAACGTATTTTTTAAAGGATGGAGTAATCGATCCCCTTGAGTTAGAGCAACTCAAATATGTAGAAAATAAATACGAACTGACAGAGGAAGAAATAAGAAAAATTCAAAGAAAGGCATTATCGACCTACTTTAATGAGATTATCTCTGATAAGAGAATTAGTGAAGAAGAGCGAAAAACGTTACAAGAGTTATTGAATTTATTCTCTTTGCAAACTAACGAAATTAATTTTGATCAAAAAATTTTCAACAAATATTATACTTTGGGATTAATTGAGCAAGGCTCATTACCATCGGTTGAAAATAAAGATAAACTAAACATTATTTTTAAACCAAATGAAATATTGCACTACCGTGCCTCTTCTCAATTAAATAAAATAAAAAAAGTTACTAAACGAATCAATTATGGAGGCTTGACTGGCTCTATAAAAATTATGAAAGGAGTTCGTTATAGGATCGGCTCTATTGGGGTTCAAACAAAAACACAAGAAATTCTTGATACAGAAGACGTTGGGATTTTATACATTACAAACCAACGTATTGGTTTCAAAGGTAATAAAAAGCAATTTAATATCTTATTCAATAAAATCTTATCTTTTGAATTATTTGCAGAAGGTATCTTTCTATTCAAACAAGGCAAAGAAACTCCTTATATTTTAACTTTGGATGATTATGAGATTCCTCTAACCATACTGTCGTTCCTTTTAAATAATTAATTGTTCTTGAACGATCCAGAGTTGTTCTCTATAGAAAACAAGCAACCTGTGTGATTTCATACAGGCACTGCCTCTTCGATCGCAATGCACACTGACACTTAATATTCTATAATTGAACAAATGCATTCAAATCCCTTGGGAGAGTTAAATGGCCTTAGAATGGAGTGATAAGTTAGTTCAGTATAAAATAAGGAATTGGCTTCAAGATTTCGATACAGATTATTGTCCAGAAGATGGGGACTATGTTCCTGTTAATGAGAATGAGGATGGGAATTTGGAGCCTAACTTCAAAGAAAAACGCTATTTTAGAAGAGAAGAGCCCTTCCCGGATGATAGGGATTGGATTCCTTGCTTAATTTTGCATGAAAAATGACTCACTCCCTCACTTTCTATTAATTGCTAAAAATTTACAATCCCGTTTGGTTGCGAACGGGATTAAACTAACCTTATTTATTTGAAAAAACGTAGGATTTTAAAAGCTCAACAAGCCTATGTCTATCCACAACTCCAGATGCTGCCTGTTCGATAATATTTGGTAAATCATCCTTAATATCATTGATATTTTCATAATGATGATATTGTTCAGCACGTTTAAGCGCAGATTCAAGTTTCCCTGGATCAGTAACAGAAGCATTGGATAATATTTCACTTTGAATAAATACAACATCTTCTACAGTTAAAAAAATTAATTCCATTATTTATCCGCTAAGGCTTTAATAGTCGCAGTATGTCGCTCTTTTAGTTTAGCAATCGTCTGAGCACGTTTCTTGTACTTTGCTTCTTCAAGTTGAGCATCAGTTGGTGTGCCAATTTTCCCTATGATAAAAGGTTTTTGGCCTTTGCGAGTAAAGCAGATTTGCTCACCATTGGCGATTTTCTCCATGATTTCACATAAATGTTCGCGCATATGAGTATAAGATACTGTTTGCATGGTTTTCTCCACATTTCCTGTACATGTACAGTATAGTTGTTTTGATATGCTTGTTTCAAGTTAACTTGACTAAACAAAGTGCGACCTAACATAACCTACTCGATCATTTAACCCGAGTTTTACAATATTTGAGTTCCAGCTAGTGTCGTAAATTACTGTAATTGTGCCTGGGATATCATGGGGTTAACTTATACTGATTTGTTCATAATTCTGAAGTGTTCATTCAAAATGAACGATACAAAAAAATGAACAAGATTACCTATAGGCCTAGAATATCTGAAATCGGGTTTCTAATCGTTTTGCATAAGATCAGCATAAGATCAGGGTCAGGTCTTGAATTGTGAATTCTCAATTACAGCACATGCAAAATTCAAGGCCTGACCCTGCTGACCTTTCAAGGCCTGACCCTGCTGACCGGTTCCTTGGTTTAACTATTTAGTAAAGTGATCCATACCAAAAAACAGATTTCATAAAATGTCTAGTGTTCAGTCTCGCTTTTTGCCTTACTGTCCAGAAATGGGTACAAAGCGAGACTTTACCCTGATACTCTCTTTTAAAAGTAATGTTGATTAATAAAATCATGCTTTATTAATCATTAATGCGCTATATTGTGATTAATAAATAGCGAGGTTATTAATCATGAAATGGAATTGGCAGATTGAGAATTGGCCTAATTTTACTTGGGACTCAGATAAATTAGTTGTGTATGAACAATCTTTTACTGAGAGTGCTGGGATTATTATTGGTTCCTCACAACATATTTCTCAAGAAGGTAAGCAAAATTTATTCATCGATTTAATGTGTACTGATGCTTTGGATAGCTCTGAAATTGAAGGAGAGCATTTAAACAGGGATAGTGTTCAATCTTCTATAAAAAAAGAGTTAGGGTTATCTACTGAAGCCCCTAGAGCTAGCCTGGCAGAACGTGGGATCGCTAAAATGATAGTTAATTTATATCAAACGATTTCTAGTCCACTAACACATCAGGTTTTATTTGAATGGCATCAATTTTTAATGAGTAATAGCCATCATTTAGAAAATATTGGCCAATATCGTAGCCATGAGGAAGCAATGCAGATTGTTTCTGGGCCTGATTATGATCGAAAAATCCATTTTGAAGCGCCTCCTTCAAAATGTGTTATGGCTGAAATGGAGCCATTTATTAATTGGTTTGAAAGGAGTTCTCCAGCCGGCTCAGCGCCTTTATCCACATTAACTCGAGCAGGAATAGCCCATTTATGGTTTGAGAGTATTCATCCTTTTGAAGATGGGAATGGAAGAATAGGGAGGGCTATAGCAGAAAAAGCGTTGTCTCAAGGTTTTTCAAAACCAGTAATGACAGTATTAGCTAAAATATTATTAAAAAAGAGAAAGGAATATTATCAACAATTAGGTTTGGCAAGTAAAAGCTTAGACCTGACATCTTGGCTTTTATGGTTTGCTAATATCGCTTTGGAGGCGCAACAAAGCACTTATTTGTATATTGATTTTATTATTAAGAAATCTGTGATCTTAAAGGAAGCGGAAGGGAACATTAATCCAAGACAGGAAAAGGTTTTATTAAGATTATTTCATGCTGGGCCTGATGGATTTGTAGGTGGTTTAAGTGCTAAAAATTATATGAGCATTACTGGTGCGCCAATCGCTACAACAACCAGAGATCTGAATGACTTGGTTAAAAAAAATATTCTCAAAAGAATCGGCGAACTTAAAGCGACTCGTTATTTTTTAAATCTGGATAAGGCTTAAATGGAATTTGCTGAATTTGGTAATTCTGAGCGCATAGCATTAATAAATGATAAGAGAACGAGATAATAAATGAAAATATTACAAGTAGGAATTATGCCACGAGATATAGAAGTCAGGGTCAGGTCTTGAATTGTGAATTCTTAATTACAGCACATGAATCTATTGACGATCCGAATCAAATAGATTAAAAGCATTAGGAAAGGAAAATTAAAAATTAATAGTCCAACATGGCAAGATCACTACGGATAGAATTTCCAGGAGCCTTGTATCATATCACCTCTAGGGGTGATGGTCGGGAGCGCATTTACATTTCAGAAGAAGATCGAAATTTATTTTTAAATACTCTTTCGGAGACCTGTTTAAGATACACATGGGTGTGTTATGCGTACTGTCTCATGGATAACCATTATCATTTGTTAATAGAGACTCCAGCCGGCAATTTAAGTAAAGGTATGCAATTACTTAACGGCGTCTATACTCAAAAATTTAATCGAATACACAATCGTGTGGGGCATGTTTTTCAAGGACGATTCAAATCAATATCAGTTGATAAAGACCATTATTTGCTTGAGCTATCAAGATACATTGTATTAAATCCTATACGCGCAAAAATGGTTACTTCACCGCATGAATGGAAATGGAGTAGTTATCTAGCAACAATATTAAAAGAGACTAAACCAAATTGGTTATATGTAGATAAAATTCTCTGTTTATTTAGTGAAGATGTATCCGAAGCCATTAGGAAATATCAACAGTTTGTAATTGATGGAATAATGAGTAAGTCTCCTTGGAGTGATTTAAAAAAACAAATTTATTTGGGGAATGATGAGTTCATTAATGAGATGTTGAAAAAGATTGACCCTCAAATGAATTTAATAGACATCCCGAAAGCTCAATATGAAACGGAGATACACACATTGAAAGAAATAGAACAGAAGGCAGATACAAGAAAAGAAAGAATTCAAATTGCATACAAATGCGGACAATTTAGTTTAAAAGAAATAGGAGATTATTTTGGTTTGAATTATTCTAGTGTAAGTAAAATAGTCAAAAAATTATGACTATAGATTTCTAAATTCAAAATTCAAGGCCTGACCCTGCTGACTGCGTATACTGCTGACTGTGACCCTGCTGAGCCCTTGTTGATATTAAATGAACGCAAATGAGCTTATTGTTCTCTTTTAATGCTATAGAGAACGTGTTGCGAAAGCCGGTGATTCAGTGGCAGTTTGGGATGGGCAAAAGAGCCATTTATATCATGCGCCATACCGATTTTTTCCATTACTTTTCGTGAGCGTAGGTTGTTTGGCACTGTGAATGCAACTATTTCGCTGAGTTTAAGTTGATTAAAGCCATAATCTAAGGAAGCTAAAGCACCCTCTGTTGCATATCCATATCCCCAATATTGGGAGCCTAAACGCCAGCCAATTTCAACGGCAGGTGAAAAATGGGTAGGTTGATCGAAATAGTTGAGACCGATAAAGCCTATCAGTTCGCCTGTGTTTTGTAATTCAACTGCCCACAGCATGTAATGACGGATTTTAAACTGTGCATTCTGATGCTGCATAAATTGATTTATTTGCACCTCGGACATGGCTCCGGGCAAGAATTCCAGTACCTTTTCATCCTGATTTATTTCAAAGTATGGTTTGCGATCTTGTTCATACCAGGGTCTTAATATTAATCGAGAAGTTTTGATGATGGCCATGTTATTGAATTCCCGCTATTGGTTTGCTAACCAATCTTCATATGTTAGGGCAAAACGAAAATGATCTTGCCAAATGCCATTGATTTTCAAATATCGGGGTGAAAACCCTTCTTTGATAAACCCGTTCTTCTTCGCAAGTTGTATTGATGCAGTATTTCTAGGTTGAATATTGGCTTCAATTCGATGAAGATCCAAAGTTGTGAATATTTCTTTAAGAACTAATTTAAGCGCCTGATTCATTAATCCTTTTCCAGCGTATTCCGCAGTGGCGTAATACCCTAAATAAGCGCTTTTAAATACGCCTCTCATGATACCGCTAATATTAAAAACACCAATAATCTGCTCGTCGACATTCCAGGCAAAATAGTATTGTTCACTTTCTTGATTGCCTTTATTCAAGTAAAGTCGAAATTCTTCAGAAGTTGTCGGTACTGTTATAAAAGGAAAATAAAAATCGCGGCTTTTTTTGATTGCAGAAATAAACGCTGTTTCATCTTGGAGAGATGGTTCGCGAAGAACAATCATTTCATTCTCATGGGCTAAATTATGTAGCTTGATATTATATCATGGTTATAACAATATTTTATTTTAACAGAACTAAGGAATTGATGAACCAATTTTACATATTAACCGGAGCGCCAGGCAGCGGTAAAACATCTATGTTAGTTGAATTAGCAAAGCGAGGATTCCCTGTTATTGATGAGCCTGCCAGGCGAGTTTTAGCGCAACAAAGGCTCATTGATGGGGAGGGTGTTTATGACAAAAATCCCTTTTTGTTTAAAGAGTTGATGTTATCAAGGATGCTTTATGACTACGAGAACGCCCCAAAATATGATTTGGTTTTTTTTGACAGAGGACTTCCTGACCTTATCGCTTACAGCAAGTGTTTTAGTTTAGATATTGGTTCTGAGCTAAAAGCCAGTCGTAAAAATCGATATAATTCAATGGTTTTTTTTGCTCCAGCATGGGAACAGATTTATATCAATGACGATGAACGACAGATTACTTTTGAAGCGGCTCAGGTATTTGAAAATGATTTAAGGCAAGCGTATTCAGAGTTAGGATATCAATTGGTTAATATTCCTTTAATAACTGTTTCCGGCAGGGTAAATTTTATCTTGAAAACTATTCGGGGTGTTTGAATTACAGCATAAAAAACATTATGAGGTTTGGTACTTTTAAACACGGCTTACCCACTAAAAACTACGATATTATGGATACATCTTATCTCCAACAAGCAAATTATTTTAACAGCGCCAATCGGTATTTTCCAATTTGATTAATTATCAACTGTATCCATAATTAAAACCATAAGGCATCCTTTGCTGAGGTTTTCAACTGGATAAAAACTGGTCTCAAGGGATTAGCCGAGTTGAGTGTTGCTCGTCCGAGGTTACGTTATCGTGTTTGTCCTCCTGAGGCTCTAGCGCGCGGAATAATTTTGAAAGCATTGAATGCCTCTTGATGCAATGATTATGAAGCCCGATTACTCTGCGTCTTGCCATGATGGAATCATCAAAGATAAGTGCCGAAGGAATTTTAGCGAATTGCTGAATGCTCATAATGTCTTTCACTGCAACCTGGTCAAAGCCATTAGATCTTAAATCAATGGATTCGAGATTGTTTGGCATGCAGTTTATGATATGGCTAAGAGCTAACAGTGATTTTTTGTAGAACTGGTTTCTGCTTAAATCAAGTGACTGTAACCATTTGGGTAGGACTTTAATCATGGCGATGAGGTTTCTAGATGATTTTTGGTATAGGAGGTTTCCGCTTAAATCAAGAAAATTTAAGCCCTGGGGAAGTTGTTGGAAAATAGCCAGGAGGTTTTCTCCTGATTTTTGGTAGAGTGCATTTCCGCTCAAAGAGAGTGAGCGCAGATCTCTTGGCAGGGCGTTCATGATAATTACAAGATTATCAACAGAATGATTATAAAACAGGTTGTTATTGCCAAGATCGAGCGTGTGCAGATTTTTGGGCAAGGCCCTCATAATAGATACGAATTCCAGTGCTGATTTGCGATAGAGGCTATTTCCACTTAATCCAAGTGATTTCAGATCAGCTGGTAAGGCATTTATAAGGCGATGCAAGACATGAGCAGCTTGGGTACCAAAAGCATTTTCGCGTAAATCCAGTGAGTGCAGATGAGCAGGCAGCGCTTGGAAAAGGGCTCTGAGTTCCTCATAGGATTTATTGCCAAGATTATTGCCATGCAAATCAAGCGACTGCAGCGTTTTAGGCAATGCGTTCATAATGGCTGCTAAATTTTGGTCGGATTTCAGGGGAAGTGAATGCCAGCCCAACTTCAGGGATTTTAGGCTTACTGGCAAAGCGCTCATAATTTGTTCCAGGTCTTTGGCAGGTTTGATGCAGAGTTTGTTCCAACCCAAATCGAGGGATTCAAGGCTAACGGGTAAGGCCCTGATGATGGTTACAAGATCTGAAACGGATTTAAGGTAGAGACCGTTGGAGCGTAAATTAATTGATCGGATGTCCTTCGGCAGAGCATTCATGATGGCAACAACATCGGCACAGGAACGGTTGCCAAGATCATTTCTGCTTAAATCTATGTCGGTATTAAGCCGAGGCAGTGCCGCCAGTTCAAGAAGAATTTGAGGTAGTGTTTTTCCATAAAAACAAACTTTCATACGTTATCCTTAAGTATTCAGCTGCCGAACAGGGAGCGTTTCTGATCTGCGGCTGATAAGCAACAAACATCTTAGCATAATGAATTTCTATTTTCATAGGCTAAGATTCAACCGAGCTCTTAGAGACTCTGGCACAGGCAAGTGCTGGATTTAAAGGGTGACGTTTTGCAGGGAACTCACTAGGACTTGTTATGGACATACATCCGTTTTTAATGGGACGTTGGGTATTAATGAAAATCTATTAGCGAGTTGTCTTAAGGGGGCTGTACACATCTTGTCATCTGAAAAATAGACGGATTCCAGGTTCCTTATTCCAAAAAACTTGAACAAATTTATTAAAAGATTAAAATATGAACACTTAATTCCGTACAGAAGACACAATGCTTAAAAGAAAGCCACGAAAACAGTCCACTCCACTCCATTACTCTCGCACCACCATTGATATTAAACCGGCACCAGTAGGGGAGATCACTAAAACAATTTTGGGATCAGATGTTGAGGTAGGCATAGAACAAATATTTTATTTTTTACCACAAAAAAAACATCCCTTGTTTTTGGAGTTATATCAGCAATTTTCACGAGAGAATGCCATTAAATTATTTGCTTATACTCAAATTGCGAAGCGTTTTATGGAAATGCCCTCAATTTTATGGCACGAGCGTTTGAGATGTCTTCTTGCTCGCTGGAATATTATGAATGAATTGCTTTATCTCGAACATCAATTTGATAAACCCAATTCGTTGAGGACTGCTGAAAGTATTACTTTCTTTTTGAAAGAGATCCAACAAGACGAAGATGAAATCTGGAATTTTATCGCCAACTTTGCCTTTAATCCAGAGTCATATCCTGAAGAATTAAGGGAGCGATTGCAATCTGCATTGAGTCAATCCGTGTTCCTTTACGGAATGGTACCGGGGCATTATGCGTTTAAATTAAGTTATTTAACTGGACTTTCAACAGAGGCATCAGCGAAACGCTGGGAAGATTGCCTCTGGACCTACAACAACGCCCTCAGTGCCTATAGGCAATTGCACGAGCTGCTCGCCACTTTATTAGAACAGAGCAGAAATGCGTTGAGTGCACCTGCATCAAATAAACAATCAACTATGCAACGTAGTCTTACAATTCAAGCCGTTTGTGATGCGCTAAGGTGTACCAAGCAGGAAATTGAACGATTGCATAAAGAATTTATGTTTAAAGCGCGATTGCCAAACTCATCACCATACATCAATTATTTTGTTTATGATCCTCAGTTTGAATCTCAAGAGGATTCTAAAGACAGTGTAATGATTACGAGCATTTTCATGAAACTGGTGATTGCAATACGAAACCAACCACAAATTTTTGCTAACCCGGAATTTCATATCGCAACACGAGTTTGGTTAAGTAAGCCTGAGAGACTTTCTCAATTATCAGAATGTCTTTTGCAAACATTAAATCACGAGTTTGGCGTTCTATCGAACCATACTAAAACGATTACTGATTCGTTGATGGTTTTAGCCGATTTTCCTATATATAAACCCTTTTTTGAATTTCAAAAAGTACTCGTGTTTTTTTTCAAAATGTTTGAAAACTCAACTACTGTGCATGAGATGTCTTTTTGCCATGGAATCGTTTTTGACCTGTGGCAATATCATTTAGCCTGTATGGATCTGATGGATATAAGGAACTGCTATAGCCTCAATGAGTGCGATAGATCACTATTTCGTTATCTAAGAACTGAATATTTTGCCACTTTTTACGAAATTCATAACCGGCTGATTAATCTGTTGAGCATAACATTAAATAACGAAAGTCAGAATGAGAATAACCTGCAAAAAAGTAAAAATGTCTTCTCAAAATTTGATGAAAACATGTTAAAGACTATGTCGATTCTTCAGAACAGTGTCATTGAGATGACTCTGGAAAATAAAATTGAGAATGCAGAATTACTTCTGGCGAATATAGGCGTATTAACGGGCATGATTAATCAACAAAAATTGGAGGGGAACAGCACTTCAACGAGCAAAGACTCGCTATATAACCTCAACAGTCCTGTTTATTGCATTGCATCGGCAAAAGAACTTCTGGCTGCTCCGCCAACTCCTTGTCTTCAATTGGCAAGAACGCTCCGATTTACTGTGAATACCATAATGAATGTATCGGAGCTTGCCTCCCCAAATAATCTGACCTATAAAATGATGGAAGATATTCTTGATGCTGCCAATGCCGTACTTGGAGACATTATAGGAAGGTCATCTCAGGAGAGTTCTCTCTCGGATATTGCAGGCAAAGTAGAAAAAATAGCGCTTAAATTGTCTCATGGTATTTTATCGGGAAATTATGTGCAGCGCCTGGAATTGGCAAAACGTCTTGCATTAATTCTTGAAGAATGTTTAAAGCGAACAGAGACGCACCTTTTTGATCATTACATCCTGAAAAACGCTCTGGAAATGCTGCATACTCATATTATTAAGATTAAAAACAATACTTATGCAACGTTAGTACAATTTTTCACCCCAAAAGTTGAGGCTTTGACCGCCTCATTAGAAGAAGCCTCATCACTGAAATCCAGTTCATGCTCTGAGAAGGTAAACCCATTAGAGCTTGAAATGCAGTGCCCGGTATTTCTTGAGCTTTTGGAAAAAGCTCTCCAAAGAAAACATAAATGGAATAGCATTAATTATCAGGCAGTAGCCAGACTCTTCGCACAACTTGCTCAGACATCAGGCAGTGAACATCTTCAGTGTCGATTATTTATATTGTTTATTACTTCATTTTATCAACACAAATCTACTAACAGGGCAGATTTAGATGCACGATATACAGCACTTCATCATCTGTTTCTGGCCATACCGCTGCACGGTGGGTTGATTAAAAATCCTCGATTGAAAAAAACATTTCTTAGTGTTCTCGAGATTTTTTGTAAAGAAGCAGTGCACTGGTCTGAAGAGGGTGAATCTCGCCGTGCAGAGATCGTTCTTTTTGAGGCAAAAGCATTGCAGGATGCTTTGCAAACGGTTTTAACTCCAGAAGAAGCCTCACATTCGGAACAGTTAATCAATACAATGCTGAAGTCTATTTCGTTCCAAAAACACTATTCCGAACTGCTGACTTTTTTAAAGAATCCTCACCAGCCCCACGCCTTTGAAAATAATTATTGGCCTCTTACTAAAGAAAAAAAAGAAAGTAACAATTTATTGGAACAATTCCAGTCAGCATGGTACGCACTCTCTTTTAACTCCGGAATGATACAAAGCGAGGGAGATGCACGGGCATTATATCAAGCATGGTTTGCGGAGTTTATTCAATGCCGTGTTAAAACGACCAAAGAAATGTTACAGATGCGTTGGACAGAACACTATCACCGTTTTCTGGGCAATATGCCGCAACATCAGTCATCGGAACTGCCAGCCAAGAGAGCACATGTTACCGTAGCGTTTAAGCCTGTTGAATTATCAGAAACAAAGAAAGTACGTTCTTCTATCTCTTCATCACGGTTGAGAGCAATTGAACAATACAATCAAAAAAGCATGGAAAGATCTCTTGCTTCAAAACCATCAAAACCATCAAAACCTCGCAGGGGAGAGGGTAAAAAGGGGCGAAAACCAAGGTTTGTGGAAAGCGCCTCTGCTGTTGCGATAGAATCCCCGGTCGTTACAACAGCTATTCCAGCGCAAGATGTAATGAGAACGCCTGCATTAGACCATGATTCAATACAAAGCAATATGCCCCTCGCATCCAGTTCAGTTGATTCCTCGCTGTGCCAGCACGAACTGTCCGAAAAAAGTAGTCTTAAACTGCCAGAGGGCTATCAGAATCCGGCTTTTGTCCAGAAAGTTCTTGAGATCATCGAAGGTGCTGGTTACCAGGCCTACATCATAGGTGGTTTTGTCAGGGATACGTTACTGGGCTTAAATCCCAATGATGTGGATTTAATAACCAATTGCCCAGTAAGCATTCTGCCGACTTTGTTTTCTGACATCAGTAAAAGTAAAACATTTGATGATGTGTTTCACCTAACCAATCCTGACGATCAAAATCAGGTTGTAGATATTACCTGCCGAATTGGGGATACCCTGAAAAAATTATTGTCCCAGGGCGACTTTACCGTTAATTGTTTGGGTGTAAACTCTAAATCCACTCTTCTCATACCTTATCCTCGGAGTATTACTGATTTTAATCAACGTAAATTACGAACACTCATTTCTTTCAAAAAATCCATTGAGATTGATCCTGTACGTCTCTTGCGTTTGATCCGCCTGTCCAACCAACTGGGCTGGGAGCTGGATGTTGCAACAGTCAAAGCTATGCCTGAAGTGGCAATTCATCTGGCGTCTATTCCATTATTAACACTGGTCAAGCATATCCGTAAATGTTTTCCACACAATATAAATGTTGCTATGGCCAACCTGGACTCTTTTCTGCATTATAAATTATTTCCTGCAATTTTTGGCGTAAAAATGGCTTCAGAGCTATTGCCTGTTGACTTGTCTGATTTTATCAAAAGGGCATTCCTGGTTATTCTTACTGGTAAGGAATATGAGTATCTTGAAGACATCCTGGCAGTTTCCTCTCTGACACTTGTGGATTCTTCTACAAAGATAACCCAGACGGTTAAAGCCTGGCTTGCGCATGTGGTTCCCCAAGAAGATAGGGGTAAAGCAAGGATTTTAATGGATTGGTTACCAAAAAAAATTGCTCATTATCACGCACAGTCTCCACTCAATCTATTCAATCCATGTGCGGATACTTTTGATCCAGTTGAAGCACTTAAGCAAAAAATGTCGTTAGTTGAGCAACACTCTCAAACCTACAATGGATATTCGTTTTTTGAATCGCACACAACATGCGTTGCCTCATCATCGTCATCATCATGTGAGACAAATGATTCGGGCTTCCAATTTTATCCCCGCTGATTATGCACCTGCTTCTTGTCTCTTGTGAGTCTGGAAGCAGGACTATCTATCTTGCGGTTATCTGTTTTTTTACCAGTCACTTTGGCACAATAAAAACAGTTAATCGTTACAGAGATTCTCAAAGAGATCTTGTTGCACCAGCACTAATCGAATTTACTAAAATTTATCTCTGAAGAATCAGGTATTTCTGTGAATTTCAATTGTGCAAAATAAGGTAACGATAAGTCGTGATATCGGTAAATTTGTCTCAGGAAAAACACAGAAAAATTTGATGTGGTCAATCAGGAAACCCTTGCGCAGCATGGTATATTTTTTCCTTAAGCTATTTGCTGTTGCACTATTAATTAATTCATTTGTATTATAGTCTTGATACTCTCTGAAGCACTAAAGATTAAGAATGCGTTCATTCGCGGTTTGATTTTATTTTTTCATTAATAAAAGGATTTTAATTGGATAACAAGTCGCAAACAGGATTGATTCGAGCACTGGGTTTGGGTGCTTTAATTATATATGGTGTAGGGGATATACTTGGTGCTGGTATTTACGCGGTCATAGGTAAGATTGCGGGGCATGCAGGTTCTTTGACCTGGCTTTCTTTTGCAATTGCGATGGGAATTGTTTTTCTCACGGCTCTGACCTACAGCGAACTCGGGAGTAGACTTCCTAAAAGTGGAGGTGTCTCTATTTATGTACAAGAGGCATTTGGCTTGCAGTGGTTATCTATATTTGCGGGTTTATTGCTTTTTAGTGCTACGATTCTTTCTATGTCAACATTGTCGCAGGCCTTTGTGGGCTATTTGAAATCTTTAGGCTTCAAGCTTCCTGATTGGGTCGGTGTTTCCGTCTTTATGTGTCTTTTGCTTGTAATTAATCTTCGCGGAATTAAACAATCATCTATAGCTAATATAATAAGCACTATGGTAGAGGTGAGTGGCCTGTTAATAGTCTTGGCTTGTGGTTTTTTTTATCTCAGCACGTCACCTCATGAGACTTCCGTTGCTCCACCAGAGCAAATGCCAGGATTGAGCGATATTTTACAAGGTGCGGCTTTAGCTTTTTTTGCATTCACTGGTTTTGAAGATTTGGCCAATATTGCCGAAGAAATTAAAAATCCGGAAAAAAACATACCTCGCGCAATACTCGGTGCTCTCAGTACTGCTGGACTTTTGTATTTGGGGGTTAGTTGGGTGGCCACTGCAATTGTTCCAGGAGAAGTACTAAGCCAATCAAATTCACCTCTTTTAGAGGTTGTAAGTAAATCGTATCCTGCTATGCCTCAATCTCTGTTTACTATTATTGCCATTTTTGCAATTTCCAACACCACTTTATTGAATTATATTACAGCATCCCGCTTGCTTTACGGCATGTCCCGATCTGATCTTTTGCCGGGCTTTTTGCAGCGAGTGCATAAAACATTTCATACACCTTACATTGCCATTTTATTAATATTTCCATTAGTCCTTGGATTGGCATTGACGGGTACTTTAAAAGATCTGGCCAGTTCTACCAGTGCTGTAGTTTTGCTGGTGTTTTCACTGAGTAGTGTGGCATTAATCAAAATCAAACTGAGCGAGAGAAAAAAGGGTATGAAAGAGAACGTATTTCATATTCCTTTATTTGTACCTTGCTTGGCAGTTATTTTAAATCTCGCTGCCATTTCATTCTTACCTCCCAGAAATATCATTCCAGCGATGGTGTTTATTGGGTTAGGGATTATCATTACCTGGACCGTAACCAAAAGTCTTTCTTCTATACTGAAATGACTCTGTTCATGGCAAAAAAATCGGTCATGCCCGTAGAGGCGGGCAAGACCGATTTTTTTGTATAGGGCTGAAATGAATTCCAGGATTGATTGAATAGATTGAGAATGGAATTGATTTTAATTTTAATACTATGATAATGAATCAATCCAGAGTTTATTAACGAAGAAGAACGTATTGAATACTAAGCAGCAGGATATCCGTCTACTCCACGCAATAGAACACCAGGCATCATTATCAAACCATCGCATATCAAGCTTCGTGTTTGAAGGTAAAACGTACATTATTAAAAAACAAAGAGAAAGTCGCAGCAAAATTGGATATGTTATTTTAACATCAATTAGCAAATTGCTTCGTATGCCCGCCCTGCAAGGCATTCATGTTGGTGGTGGAAAAAAAACTCAAGATACAGAAGTGCGTCGTCTCAAAGCGCTTTGTATAGCAGATATTTTGGTACCTCAAATCATTTATGAAAATGAACTGTATTTTGTCATGTCATGCATGGGGGATAAAAGCTTTGATTTCATCTTGAAAAGTACTCAAAACAGTTCTTCAATTGCTCATTGGGAGCAAATATTAAAAGCCATTGTCAGCGTTCATGATAAAGGAGCTTATCTAAGCCAGGCTTTCTCACGTAATATGATTTTGCATGAAAGTCAGGAGGTGGCTTTTATTGATTTTGAAGATGATCCTGGCACGATAATGTCCTTGCACTTGGCTCAGGCACGTGATTGGTTACTTTGTATTCTCTCGACTTGCTGGAGACTTGATATTGATTTCAAAACTCAGGCAGAAATTATTTCAAATCATTTAAGTCAGGAACGAGAGGAGGTGCAAGAGGAAGTATTGGCCTGTGCTTCTAAAATTGCATCCTTACGTTTTCTATTTCGTAGAAAGAAACCCTATAAAAAAAGAGATCTGCAATCGTGCAAAGTTCTTATCGATGTAATGAATGAACTGAAACAACTGCGTAAAAGATGATTCATTTGTGTTCAAGAGGAAATGGAGCAATTTTTTGATTGATTTTAATGGAGTTCTCTTATGTCTCAAGTAAGTAGCCTGATTGCTCGCAACCAGGCTACCTAATATCAACGTTCCTGTGAGAGTAACAACTGTCTTTTAGCTTGTATAAACTAAAGATACACCAACATAGTTTGCATGGCTTTCAATGTCATATTGCCCATTATATTGGCTATTTAAGCTAGAACGGGTAGGGTAAAATGTGTAATTATAGTCCAGTGCTGCAGAGAAGTGTGATCTAAGCGCATACGCCAGGCCTACTCCAAATCGACCACCTACTTGATCGCGTGCATGATAATATGGACTTACGGTATTTGTTGCCTCACGATTTAAAAATGTATCTCTAAATGCAAGACCAGCTCGACCGTAAACTAATAGTTCGGGGCTATAACGATAACCCGGAAGTAAATCTAAGCCTAAATAGTCCTGGCTTGAGAAACTAACGTCAAAGCGCTGGGCCGTAAAAGTAACGCCTGGATAATTATAGTTAACTACGCGATGCGGGAAATAGGTATTGGCTTCAACGCCTAAAAATAAATTATTTACAAAAGTATGGCCTGCGCCGATAAAGAGATTTCCCTGGGCTTGATTATTGGTAGATGAGGCTGTTGAATTTCGACCAGAAAGGACATTAGTTACATTTAATTTATCACTATTAAATGTTGCGCCAACTCCAACCCCAACATATAAATGTTCTTTAGGGCTAACGACTGTAGAAATTGGTCCCATTGTTCCAGAAAAAACAGACGTCGATGCCATTAAACTCAGTAAACATATATTTTTTTTCATTTATCATCCCTTTGAAAAAATTATTTAATCCTGTAAAAAAGTCTATTAAATTCAGTATTTTAATCTATTACAGCAGAGAGTGACTGCTGTTTGACGGTTTATGATATTGCATATGATTCTGTAGAGCAACATTGTGTTTTCGCACATTGAGGCAATTTGTTCAGGGACTAATGGATAGTATGAAGAAATTACCAACAGCGTCTCATTTTAACAAGGCTAATCGATACCTTCCTATTTCATGAAAACCAAGAGATTGATAAGCGCCAATAGCAGACGGTTCATTAGTGAACAAAACCGCCTTTTTAACTTCTCGGTGGGCCGCTTGTTTTAGGCAAAGATAAACAGCTATTCTGGCAAAACCTTTATTTCTTAATGATGGCGGGGTATAAACGGGGCCGATCTGTACGATATCGGGTAGGTCAGCATTAAATCCACATAGAGACACAGGTGCGTTATTTACAAATAAAACCCATCGATTACGGCTAATCTGTGAGTCTTGAATTTCGTCAATAACGGATTGTTCCAGTGCAGGATTATCAGCATCCTCTCCGAGCGCTTCAATATCATAAGCAATAAGCCATTTTTTGATGATATCCAAGTCACAATCTTGTACTGGTTTAAGTGCGCAGCTATAGGAGTGAATCGCTTGAGGAATTGTCATTTTATTGAGATTAAGTAAGAACAGCTTTTCCTGATAATTAATGGCAAACAGAGACTCTTCCAGTTTTAGCTTATCAATGACAAAATCAGCCTGGGTGTCTTCGCCAAGGATTCCGGCAATCGGTCTTGTTCTTTTAAGCTCAAATTCTTCTACTAATGCGGATAATGCAGAAAAATGTTCCGTTTGCATCATCACATTACCATTCCAATAATGCGCTAAAACACCATTAATTTTATTGTTTTCAAAGGAGCCGTAATAGTCTCCGTGAAATGGTGTATTTTGGAAGGAAATTCCCGAGTGGTATAAATTGTTCCTAATGAACATGGTCGTTTCTTGATAATGATTGAGATAGGATGACAATTCATATATATGCGATTCGTCGAGTTTTTTTATCTCAATCATGGTTACCTCGGTAAGAAAAATGCTCTTCATGCATTTTTAGATAAGGGTTAAGATAGCTTAATCAATACATAGTTTAAAGAGACATTAATGCATTGCGGTGAAATGGATAACCACTTAGACCAAAAACTGATTGCAGACTAATTTCCACAATGGGGATCATTACATGCCCATGTTGCTTGGCTATTCCCTATATTTGGAAATAGCCAAGAACTGTCAAGAAGGGTTATTTAGTTATTGAGAAGGTTATTATTCATTACCTCTGATACATCCTCCATAAACCGCTCTCCATGACTGGGTTTAAAGAATTGTGGCGATGGATTGGTTGCCGCTTGATAAAATCCTAAGCCATTAACAAGTGAAGAAAGAAATTCCAAACAATCTCTTATAAATCGTTGCCATGAAGGATCTCGATGCTTTTGAATTGATTCCTTTGTTTCCAATAATGTGTTTTTGAATGCTTCCAATCGTCCATTAGGCAACTGATCTTTATTTTCCAGGCAGAGGATTAGATTGTGCACTGCGGATTTTTTTATATGCAATAACTCACTTTTGTCTTTGGATTGATTTAAATGATTAAGATACTCTTTAGATATTCTAATGAGTGAATCAATTACACCAATTGCAGCGGCTTCTTCACTACTTTCAACCAGGTTTAACTCCTCTTCGATTTCTTTAACCCGGGTCTCAGAAGCACTAGGAACTTCGTTTTCTATTTGCAGTTCCTTGGGAGTAGGTTCGCCGGGTTGTTCTGTATCCATCTCATCCAAGGGGGGTATTGGGTCCTGGATTTTTGAGTCATCTAGCTCCAGGCGATTTTTTCTAGTGATAAGACCCTCTTGGGATGTAAGGAATGTCGTATAAATATCTGAAAATTTAGATAAGGGATTGACATACAACTCAGGCCAATGCTGTACCAAATTCCAAATTGATTTGTGATCTCTGTAAGTTCCTGTGTAAGCCCCAAAAGTGACCGGTTTTATTGAGAAAATACTGTCCTCGACAAATTGTGTGCCTTTAAAAACGTAGAGGTATTTATTGTTTTTTGCACTAAGGCTGGCTGGGTTCATGTCCGTTTCGCTTACTCTATCATCCAGCAAATCTCTAAAATATACATGTGCTCGAACGATAATATGGGCGTTTCTTTGGCTGTGCTGATTGATAATATCCAAAGCCTCCTGTTCAGATACTCCGGCCTGTGAGCCTAGATCCATAAGATACTCATTCAGCAGCTCTGCTATCATGGAAAACAGTGCCGGGTTTTGAAAGGTATCAGGCGTTATTGTTTCTACGAACTTTTTGGTTAGGGGTAATGGAATAAAGAGATCGGCTACATCATCCCGGTAAACGCGTACACCTTCGGTTGGCTCTCCGAAGACTGGCGCATCACGTCCGGGTGCTGAGAATGAAGGCCCTGAACTGGATGAGGAGCTTGATGCTGAGCCGGTTGGCCAATCGTTCCAATTGAAATCTGCACCATTTCCGCTGAGAATATCTTCTTGAAAATCGGGTTTTTTATCTGAAGGGTAATGTTCAAAAGCATTAAAATATTTCTGGGCTTTTTCTGCATTGTCAACGCGCAACCAAGCGGTTTGTAACTCTTTAAATTGTTCGGTTGTATCTTCGGCTTTATTTTTATCCGGGTGCAGTATAATGGCTCTTCTGTAGTAGGCTTTTTTAAGTTCTTGAAATGTACTTGAGGGTTCGACTCCAAGAATTTCGTAAACGGTAGGCATGAGATAACTCCTATAATTTTATAAATAATGATGATTCAGTTATTTTCAATAAACTATGGATCCTTTGACGCGTCAGAGACGATCAAATGGACGCTATTTTTTGCTTTCAGATGTCTGTATACCCTCCAGAATCAGCCTCAAAAGAGTTCTATTGATTCAATAATTAACCCAAGTGAATCTGATAAAGTTAATTTGTTTGGTCATTTTACGAACAAATTGTTAAATCAATCTGAGGTTAAACCGTCGGATGTAGCATGGGGTATACGCATATCGAATAGGAGTTGTTCAAGCGGGGGTGAGAAGCTTCATTTCAAAATTACAAATTCGTGCTGTAGGTCATACGGTGAATATTCTCTTATTTTCTTACTGAGTATGTGAGGCCAAAGTTTACTGAATTACTTTGGGCTAAAAGGGCGGATCAATAATACATTGATATAAATGAATTTTTTATGCCAAAAATTCTTAAAACATGCAAATCATGCCGCCTAATCTTATATCGTAACAACGAAAATGGCATACCCCCAACGCATTTCGAAGAATCTCATTAACCGGCTCATAATCTCACAGTGATTAAATTTTACACATGAACTCTTAACTTTGTGAGAATATCATGTCTAATATTTATCCAAAAAAACCTATTGTCGTTTTATCTGTAATTGAACCAGGAACATTGGGTGACTTATCTTTCGTAGATAAAATGATTGATTCTTATCAGAATCAAGAAAATGACCAACCATTCATCATTCTGCTTAATGATCTAGGAGATGAATCATTAAAAGATAAAGGTTTGGTTCAAACTTTAAAAAATAAAGTTGGAGAAGAAAATATTCGAATTATTCATACCGACATGGAACACTCTGAAGACATTACGCAATCCTGGCAATTGCGAGAAGAAATTGCCAAATCAAAACCAAAAGCAATCATTTATGGGCCAATGATAATAGAGAAAGATTGTGCCGCGTGTAAAAGATTGGCAACTATCAATGATGTACCCTTTATTGTTCTACCTGAGTACAGTTATAAATATCATGGTTCTAATTCAATTCCAACGGGTCCAGGACCAGACGCAAACGGTATGTTTTTAGGAGGATTCAAAGAAAACCAAAATATACATGCTGAGGATGAACATAAATTTGGCAAATCATTGAATCAGCTAGAGAATGAGAATCAATTGTTTTTTGCTTATTTGAATAATCATTCATCAGGTCGCGGAGCGAACCCAGAGACGTTCAAACAGGAATTATTAAGTTATTTATATTTTGTTACGAGTACGTTAGCACATTCAGATAATCAAAAACCAGCTGAGGTTTTTACCCGAATTATACCTGAGATATTTGATTCCTATATCAAAGAGCTACAGCAAAACAATCCCTATGAATGTGGTTTTGAAATACATTATGATGGAGAAATTCATCATGTTTCAGGGAGGAGCGGAAATGATGATCATGTGGTAACCATTAATCTAAGCAATCCTTTTCCTCTAAAAAAAGATTCCATGATTGCCATGATGCAAGCATGCAAAAGACAAATGAATCCGGTGTGTGCCACGGGAGATCAATCCCTTGGTGAAACAATTTCTATTGGAGTTCCATTTTTCTATCAAGCCATGCCCTGGAAAAAAGATCTCGCTAAAGATTTAGACACGACTGCCCAGGTTAAAAATCTTGATGGTGTAAGCGAGATGAATAAACACGGATTTACTTTTAAAAAATTAACTGATGCTGATGAGTTTGCTCAACAATACAAGGAAAAAAGAGTTGAATGGGCTGCTCAGTATTCATCGTTAAGTAAGCATATAGCTGATTTACACCAAGAGTTACCCAATAAGATTGAAAACGGCATAAAAAATCAATCCCAATTGGGCTACACGCATCGAAACAGATTTCATTTTTCTCCAGTTAATTCAAATCAACTTAATCCTGTTCAGGATCAGTTAAAAGAGTTTAGCGGGGATATGTTGAAAGCAAACATATTAGCGGATGTTAAAGATAAACTCTTGGGAGCCCCCAATGAGTTTGTGCTCAATTTGATTGTTAATGGGTTTAAAAGTTCTCAGGAATACACCATTCTAAAAACAGGACAAGATGTAGCAACAACATTATTCAATTTAGAAACGAGCTCAATCGAAGAGTTCAATAAAATAGTAGAAGAGGCAAGGGAGCAGTTGAAATCAAAATCCAGTGTAAGCTTAAGCTGACTTATGTCAGCTCAAGCTCGATATGAAATAAATAGTAAATACCTTGTCGTGTCAGGGTAGGCCCCACCGTTTGATATTAAGCCCCCCCTTGAATTGATAAACTTTTGGCTTTAATAAAAAACCGACTCAAATCGGTTGATTGACTGAGCCATTGTCTAATATATTCAACAAACTCCCAAATAAGGCGTTCATCGGCACGTTTTTTAAGAAAATAGGCGTGAAACTCAAGGTTCATAGAAAAATCACTGAGTTCAATTAGGGCTAATTTTTCATTAAGTAGTCGTTCATAAATCAAGCACCAGCTGGATCCAGATTCCACAATTTGGATATTGCTGTATATTGTATTGACTTCTGCGATTGTTTTAATAGAAACATTTTTTTGTTTTAGTAATAAATTAAATTTTTGCCGCATGATGCTGTCATTTGTTAAGAATACAGCATCGTATTGTGCCAAGTCCGCTATGGAAATTGGCATAGTACATTTGGCCAATGGGTGTTCGATGGACACAACAGGCAAAATTCTTTCTTTCCACAAAGGTACAGAAATGATATTAGCAGGACAATTTTCAACCTGAGGTAAAATGACGATGTCATAGTTGCCACCGGTCAGGTTGGTGATAAACTCTTTTGCAGGTACTATTTTATTGACAATAAAATAGTTTGTTTTAAGTCCATGCATGTAATTGGTAAATTCGGCAAATGCTGAAATTGAAATATAAGGATTAAGTCCTATATTAATCGTTAATTTAGGCTGGCTTTTACGATCGTTATGTTCTGCTTTCATCATTTCATTATAAATGCCGAGCATTTGTCGAATATAGGGAAGAAAAGCCTTTCCTTTGCTTGTCAGTTCTACCCCATAATTGTTATTTACGAAAAGTTGAGCCCCTAACTCTTGTTCTAATTTTTTAATACGCCTGCTTAAGGTTGGTTGTGAAGTGAACATATGCTTTGCTGCCAAGGATATCGAATGGTATTCAACAACAGCAAGAAATGTTTTCATGTCTACTATATTCATCCAGGCCTCCTGGTCTTCTCAAGAAAGAGATAACCTTGCTTTTTTGTTGTTCACTTTTGTTTGTAATATAATAATAGCTTACACCGGAAATTCAGCTTTGCGTCAACCCTTGATACAGAGGATATGCGATAAGCGTATAGGCCATGCAATAATTCAAGATAACCAATCACATTTTATTAATTTGACTCACTTAGAATAGAAATTACACAAGAGCTTACTTTGTTATTCAGCTCTTAGAACATATTTTTATTTATTCGAGGTGTATCATGAGTAAAAAGCTGACAGAGTCAATGAAGCAAGAGATTTATGAAGTAATGCGTACAAAATGCAATACTTCAGATTTTGGAGTTCGTGATGCGATTACGTTTTTTGGTTGTATACCCGGTGTTAATACCAATGTGACTGATATTAAGAACAAATTTCATGAGCAACCCCCTCATGTCTTGAAAGTAATAGAGCGTTGCCGAAAAGCGGAAGAAACCATTGAAGAAGATAAGGACTATAAAAAACAGGGGCCAAGAAAAGGTCAGGGGATCGAACATCCATTGACTCATAAAGAAGTATTAGTCAGAGAGTCGATGGAGAAGACTGCTCAAGTAGTTCAATCGGATAAAGCGGGTGTGTGTCATACTTTGGCACAGTTTGCTTTTGTTAATTTAATGAAAGAATGTACGATGGAGGGTAGGGCATTTGATGATGTGGATCCTTCAGAAATCCCTTCAATCAGAATAGTAGCCCACAACCCCCAATCTAACACAGGAAATGCGCGATTACGTGCTGCCGGTACTCATAATTTTATTATCGTTGGATTAAATGAGGATAATGATTTGACATACGAACAACTGGAGGAGGAAAAAGATAACTTTCTTATTATTGACCCCTGGTATTTTGCTTTAGGAAATGAAGGGAACCAATGGGGACATGGAATTTATACCTGGGATGAATATCCAAAAGGATTTTTGCATAATTTAACATGCACTTATGATAATCAAAAACCTTTTACTCAAGACGATTTGGAAGCTGCCAGGGAATTGAGTCAAAATCAGAAAAAAGAGAGTTTTAAAGTATTCAAGATGGATTGGCATACAACAAAGCAGGTTAAAACTCTTGAGGAGAGTCTTAATTCTATGAAAGCTAAACTGGCTAACTTAGAGGATGAGTGTTTAACTCTTAGTGATGACAGCGAGAATGACTGGGATTTAGAGGAAGATGAAATGAGTGTAAATGACAAAATGGAGAAATTGATGTCATTGAATCTGGAAATAGCGAGTTTAAAAGAGCGAATAAATTCAACACGAACAAATATAGATATCTTGATGCATAATAAAGAACAAGAGGCATGCACTCAACCACAATTAAGCTAAGCGTTCATCATGTCATGACGATAGATATGTAAAACACATTATAATGCTTTATCTTAAAACAGGCATTAGAAAAAGGTAGGGGTTTTAACAATGGATTGGGCAGCACAAGTTTGCTGCCCAAATTACATGAGCCTTTAGGCTGTATATTTAAATTCAACAAAAAGCTGATTCGCTGTTAACGTTCCTTTCCAAGGTGCGCCATAACTCCAACCATCGCTGTTAGTATAAACGTAATCTGGCCCTTCGAAAGTACCTCCGCTAAAATATCGGTAACCAATATTAGCACTTAAATGGCTTGAAACGGGTTGGAAATTAAGACCAACACTTCCTTGCCAGGCAAATGATGTACGGGTTGTCTCATTGCCTATAGAAGTGGTAGACCCTATATTCGTAGCGCTTAAGGGGACGATACCCACTGTATGGAAGTTGTTGACTTTATTATAGCCAGCTCCAATACCTCCGCTGATGAACGGCATGACGTTCAATGACCAGGGTGCTGTATAGGGTGTATTATTATGTAATATGATATTGGCTAAAACAGATTTGTTATTCAGGGTAAAAAAACGGTTTCTAACGGAACCTGTAAATCCAGGCGTGCCACTAGCTCCGGTTTGGAATATTTGATAATCCATATCCTCGTTATTGAAGTAACTTACACTTAAATCAATATAAGGGTGAACTTGTTTTCCAATGGCAAAGCTATAAAAACCTTCATCCGATAAATCACCGTCATATCCTTGTGATGCATTATCCCAGAATCCAGGATCGGGGTTTACAATACCGGATTTATCAGTCCAGGAATAGCCAGTACCAATTGAAACAAACCAGGGCATTGGTTGAGCAATCTCTCCCATGGTTCCCGCTACAGCAGGTAGAGAGGCAATACAACAAAATGCAAATACATGTTTTTTCATTATCGTCCTTTATAATTTCAACTTCATGGACGTATTAATATATAGGAAAAAAAAATTAATTCAATCATCAAGTTAACGAACCATCCCATAATAAATAATCAATTTTTTAAATTGAAATAGCGTGCTGATATAGGTACTATACTGGCGAATTTGGTTCATTGCTGGAATTATGTCTGAGTGACATCGTTCAGTGATTTAGGGGCTGTTGACAATTCATTATGTTCAAGCCTACTTTCCGCGACTTGCTCGCGGAATCGATAGATCGTGCGCAAAACAAGAATATATTGTGCCTATAAAGAGTGAATTGGATCCCGCGAACAAGTCGCGGGACGTCGAAACTTGAATTGTCAACAGACCCTAATCAATTGTAAAAGAATAAAAAACAACAATAGGGAAGATGTATGTTAAAAAAAACTGCCTTGGCACTAATCGCCTTAGGAAGTAGTACCGTTTTTGCAGGCACAATGGGACCTGTTTGCACACCAGAAAATGCAACTGTTCCTTGTAAATCAACAGGTTGGGATGTTGGTATACAGGCAATTTATTTGCAACCTTTGTACAGTAACTCTGAATTGAACAATCTCAATATTGGAAGTGCAAGTGGCGTGCGTATTTTTCAAAAATATCCTAATGACTTTGATTGGGGCTTTCTATTAGAAGGATCTTATCATTTCAATACCGGTAATGATTTGAACCTGAACTGGACCCATTGGGAAGAACCCAATGAATTGCGAATTCATCCTACTCCTGGCTCAGTAGCAGGGCAAACGCAAGCCTCTATCAGTGATTACAGATACCGTGGATCAGACTTTGATCAGGTCAATGTTGAATTTGGACAGCACGTGGATTTTGGCGCAAATAAAAATATTCGCTTCCATGGCGGCCTTCAATACGCAAAGATTGATGTTACTTTGATAAATCGTCAGATAGTAGCTGGTCTTCTGCCTCCCGACACAGAATCGAATGGTGATATCAGCATAACAAATCTGTATCAGTATAGTGGAATAGGTCCACGCATTGGGGCAGATATGTCTTATGACTTCCTGAATGGCTTTGCACTGTATGCAAATGCAGCTACGGCCTTATTAGTAGGGGATACCAAGTACTCCGATAATGCGCCTTTTAATACTATTAGCAGACCCGTTCGGTCCTCTTATACCGCTTTGGTTCCTGAGCTTGAAGCGAAAATGGGCGCTACTTATACCTATGGAATGGCCCAAGGTAATTTAATCTTTGATCTGGGTTATATGATTACTAATTATTTCAATCCACTTCATGAAAATGATCTTAGCTTGTCTACACTAACTTTCAACACCAGGCCCAATTCAGATTTTGGACTGATGGGACCTTATGCGGGATTTAAGTATGTAGGTTCGTTGTAATTAGAGGCCTTAATCTGCAGATATCTCTGGAGTTTCCCACTTTCCCTGGAGATATTCTGCTGATTAAGGAGCTTTTATTTCTAGAGCATATCAACTGATTTCTATTTCCTAAAGTACATCGATTTCCTTAAAAATTCAGCTCGTATCATGTCATCATTTAGATGTAAATGATGGTTCAAAGTTGTTTGTCTAATTGAATTGAACCAGAGGGTTGAAACACAATTGCTCCATTGATATTCCCTTGTAACACGTTTTGATAGCGTCATTCGGTGGCGCACA
Source organism: Legionella moravica DSM 19234 (assembly GCF_000423305.1). GTDB lineage: Bacteria > Pseudomonadota > Gammaproteobacteria > Legionellales > Legionellaceae > Legionella > Legionella moravica. The sequence goes on from NZ_KE384001.1 coordinate 93,974, forward strand.
ATATTCCGAATCTCACCGTCAATTAATTTGAAAATCAAGGTGTTTGCGGGTAATGGATAATATCATGGAATAGAGCTGTTTCACTTGTAAGGTTACGGTACCCGTGCAATTGATTCGCATTAAAACGTATACCGTCGCCATTTGAGAGTTTTTGCCACACTCCATCAATTAATACTTCTACAGTACCCTGAATAACCGCGACATGTTCTATAACTCCTTGTTTATGAGGAGGTGATAAATGCTCACAGCCTGGTAACAATTCAATAACAAAGAGTTCAAAACTTAGTTGAGGCTCAAATGGGAAAAGAGGTAAAACCCGGATTTTTTTATCGTCAGGATGGATGGTTTGTACCTGACCTGTACGATATTTTAATTCACTGGATGTTAAGTCTATCTCTTCAATGAACGAAGAAAAGGAAGTTTCAAATCCGGTTGCAATTTTCCAGAGAGTAGCAATAGTTGGGCTTGATTCTTCACGTTCAATTTGCCCTAACATTGCTTTGCTTACGCCGGTTGCTGCCGCTGCTTTGTCCAGACTCCATCCTTTTTTTTGGCGTAAGTCTTTTAATGTTGTTGCGATATGTTTGTATATATTTTCCACAATTATTCCCCGAAACTATTGTGCGTTATGGCGCACAATGATATTATGATAATTATGCGTTATAACGCACGTATTGTACATTGTAGAATTAAGGAGTGTAGTGATGTCCGTTGAGTCGTTCCCTAATAAATTAGTTGCAGTACTGAATAAAAGTGTTGAACCCGGAAAAGTCATGAATGCTTTAGCTCATATGTGCATTGGACTAGGCTCAGCAATTGGCCAGCAGGATTTGAGATTGACTCACTATCGCGATGCGGATGGTGGCTCTCATCCTTTTATCTCAGAAATACCCTTTATTATTTTATCGGAAAAATCTAATAAAATCAGAACAATACGCCAGGAAGCTTTAGCGGCAGGGATTTTATTGAATGATTTTACAGACACAATGACAGTGGGTACTTATCAAGAGCAAATTCAAAGAACCCTGCAGACAAAAGAAGAAAGTCTTATTTATTATGGCATTGTCTTATTTGGCGATTGGGCAAAAGTTACCGAGCTCACCAGAAAATGCTCTCTATGGCGCTGAGAACATTGCAGATTTTGATACTGTATAAACTCAACAATTTGCTCTTCAGCTATAGCTTCACGTGATCAAACAATATAATGAATTGATTAGCAAGTATGCTAAGAATAGGTCATGTACTAAAATTACAATGGGATCAAATGTTTAGAGATCCCATTGGCTAGTGAATAGGCAACATTATCTGGAATCTATTTTAGAATAGAACCGGGTACTGGTTGAAGATAGATACCGCTGGCATATTCCTGCCAGTTTTCGGCATTTTTGAAGTTGCAATGTTTTGAAACCATATGCCATCCTGGTTCTGGGTTAATGCATTCTGCTTGTAATGGTCCTGCTGCAATAACCATGGCGGCAGCTATGATTAATCCAACTACTGTTGATTTGATCTTCATGTAGATCTCCTTGGTGTTTGTTTGTTCCTATTGGTCAAAAAGCGGCCATTGTTAGTATAGTAGGATCTCTGGAATATGCAAATTGCCATAGGATAAGTTGTTGCTTTCTAAAGCATACTATTCTAAAGACTATCTTAGTAGCGGATAAGCGTTACAATAAAACTGGCTAAAGGAATAGCAGAGCCAAGCATAAGAATGATTATTAAGGAGCTTAGAAGGGGAGCTGCAAGCAATTCATTTTGTCCAGGCAACTTTTTTTCTCTAATAATCAGATAAGCAAGTAATAACAGACCATAAAAGTGAAAAGAATAAATAGTCGTCCGTGTTAAGAAATGAGGCATATAGCCAATTTTGACGTAATCAAAGGGAAAGTTGAGCAAAAAGATACAGAGCAGCAAATATCCTAAGAAACGTGTTGAAGCACTGTTTTTTTGTGCTTCTCTTGACCAGCATAGTGCCAAGGGCAGGAGCAATATCGAGAAATAATAAATCCAGCCGAAGGGACTGAGCAACAACATGAACACTAAAGTGAGACTGAATCGATAATGATTTACAGTGTGCTTGATGCATTCATTAGTGGGAGTGCGCAAGAAGTAATAATAAATTCCAAGAGTACAGGTAAATACGAACATGTAAATTAAGCTGATTTGGTGGTGCATCTCATGAGGGACATCATAGCTGAAAGTAACAAGTCGAAATAAAAAACCATAGATACTGGCATTCCAACTGTCTGCATACCAGGTTACATGGCTCATTAAATTATAGTAATTTTGGTATATTTGAGGTCCCCAGAGGAGCAAGGGAATAGCCCAGCAACAAACGCACACGGACAGCATCATCAACAATAGTTTATAACGACGCTCAGTCAGTACGTAAAGAAACAATAATCCCGGGAACAACTTAATGGATATGATAATGGCCCATAAAAAACCTGCTAAACCATCACGGCCCCGCAGGTAATAATGGTATCCCAACATAATAAAAAAAAACAAAATCGATCCGACTTGCCCAATAGCAAGATTCATGATGGTAGAAAACAGCATCATATAAAGAAGAATCAGGCCTAAGCCATATTGACGCAGGCTGTTTTTTGAAAAGGCGAGAGAACATGTGATGCCTGCACCAATTAATCCAGCAATAAAAGAAAAAAGAATCCAGCACAGCAGGGCAGAGTGATAGCTTAGAAGACCTAAAGGGTAGGTTAACCAAAGAAAAACTGGCGGGCATAAATTACTGGTCAGTTTCCTGGGAATGGGCAAATAATCAGCCACTAAAGATGCATAAGGGTTCTCACCATTCATTAATGCGTGTATGGATGAATAAAATGTCGTGAAATCCAGCTTGAATTGATCATTAAATATCAGATAAAAAAGCAATGCATAGGTAATAAGTACCCAAATGACAATAATGGGCTGCCAAATCCTGTTCTTCATCTGTTGATATGAATCCATGCATTCAACGAATACTGTAGATTAGAGTATATCGTTTATCCTCACAACTGAATTTAAGCCAGATATTCAGCGGAATGTGTAAGAGAATTTATTTAACTGACTAGCCTCTACAATTTTCTTTCAGGAACATGTCGCGAGATGTTTAATTTGTTGATGAATTGGCAACTCATCGGTGTGAATCATATTTTCGGTGGTGATTCAGGTCTTTGGGCTCTTCGGGGGACAAGTCTGGCTATTTTACTAAGGCACTCATTTAATCATGTTGCTCTGAAAATTATTTCGGTATATCCTGACGATTCAATCAGCAACAATTTATGTCAGTGTGATTTTTATCGGAACGGTAACTGATTGTTTTTCATAGGAAAATAGTTCGCTGATTGTATGGATCTGAAAGCAAGTGACGATAAGGATTAATCTATTAAGGAGTTCGAAGATTATGAGTACTTTATTTAGTTGGCTTCCCAACGTGTTAGGGTTAAATAGTGAACCTAATCAGTTCAGGGACCAGTGCTACAAAACTTATGGTGGTGATGCTCCTCGATGGGGTGGTTGGATGGATAGCTGTGAGATTGGATCAGGCGTTTATGCCTGGGCATATTATTTTGCGGGGTTTGTTGGTACTCTGGCTTCGGTGGTTGGTGGTTATATGGCCTTAGAGTTTGCAAAAAATGCGCATTTGGAGGAAGTGCCATCCGATACTAATTCTGAAAACTACACTTACTCTTAAATAGTTAAGCAGCTGGTTTGAGTTTGACATTAACCGTGAAACTCAAACTACTCGTGCCAAAGTACATTTGAGGCTCATTTGCCCCTGTTCAGTTAGAATGGGTGTAACATGGTTAAATAAACTAGGAAATTTAACTTTTAAAGATTGGCGGCTCTGAAGAAGCAGCGGAAGAGCTGGTGGAGGCTAAAAGTGCATCATTTGAAAGTTGAGTTATTATCGGTTCTATTTTGTCTGGGCCGCATACTTTGGCCAGATCGTGTCTGAACACAATACTGCGAAGAATTTCGACAGGTGTTTGTTTATTTGCCCCATAACCCAGCCTCTGCGTGGTATCGTTGTGTGCATCATTCTGAACGACGCGCACCAATGTTTCGAGGTATAATTCTTTTAGCATAATTTTGGCATGATCATGGGCAATCGTTGAAGTGCTTGGTCCAGTTAACGATTTAATTGTTTTTTTTGTGAGACTTTTAGACGGCACATGACCCACCGGTACCTGTATTTTTTTTTCTAAAACTTGAATAAATAATTCGTCAATCTGAGCCAAGGCAATTAAAGGATTTGGATTTAAGCGAGCGGTTAATTCCCTCTTTGTGCCTTCTTTATCTCCTATAATGGTTTCAGGGCTTAAATTGCCAAAATATTCTTTAGCTCTGGTTATTTTAAAGGCATTAAAATTATCCAGATCTGTTCGTGTTTCGATTAATAGCTCATAACTTGAAAATCCAGCATAATGAGCAGGAAACTCGGTAATCTTGAGGCCATGGCCATTTTGTAAATGCAAGAGATTTGCCAGTAAAAAGATAAACGTTCTGCCATTTCCATCAGGAAAATAATGAGATTGATGCAGCTTTCGAATGAATCGATTAATCGCCATGATTTCATAAGCATTTCGATGTTCAGGATCTGCTATTGATTGAGCACGCTGAAGCTCAGCATAGTACTGGTCAATGTCATTTTGGACAAAAGTTAAAATGTCTTCTCGTGTAGCTGCATTAGAAATTAGGTCTACTCGTGTCATTTCATCGTCTGAAATGTTTACTGGACCAGTGTATAACCTCAAAGTAGCTGATGCTAATTCAAGTTGTTTGATTAACATATTTTTAAATTCATTTGGAGTTGCAAAGTCATTAAAACTGATTACCCTCGAGTAAAACATTCCAGGTTTCATGATTCCTATTTCATTTTGTGGAAATTCTCTTGATCCTTGGGACTCATAGGATGATTGTATCATCGTGACCAGCTCATCAATACCTGCCAGAGAAACCCCGGCAATAGCTTCCAGACCTGGTAACGGGAGAACGATTGCAAATTCATTTACTGATTCACAGTATCCTTGTCTACAAATTCTCTCATTCTTGAATGCCGATTCATATTGATACGCGCTAAAATAAATGTGTTCAATAAATTCTGGTGTTATGTGCACGTCATCAAAACGTCGTAAAAAATTAAAACCTGCCTCCATGCCTTGATAATAGGACGGACGAAAATTATCTGGTCCACGACATGCTTGCCAACCATCTGTTTGCAGACGCCAAATTTCATTTCTTGGAAAATCTTGCAAGGCAGTATCAAATAAATTGGGCATAGTGAGTTCAAGTATAATAAAGCATCCCTTTAATTATAGTCTCAATTTAATCAGGAGCTGTTGATATTTCATTCTTTTCAGGACTACGTTCCTCGATTTGTTCTCGAAAAGTCGAAATCGATATTGACAACAGCCCCTTGGAAATAGACTCTGTACATAACAAAAAAACCTGTCTTGCCCGCGCAGGCGGGCAACTATCTGACATTAGGCACTGCAGTCAGTTGAGATAACTCATTGACATGCACCCAAATTATATCATCTTGAACGCCAAAGGGAGGGGATATGGAGTGCATCAGCAAGTCGAAAGAGAGTTTAAGCGTGGAGAAAATAATCCCCACTTTTTTCTTTGGCATCGGATTATTTTGATCAATAGTTGCTCGCCCTTCCAATTAGCCTTAAGTTTTTCTTGACGAAATGCTAAATTGATAATTCCAAATGTTATCGAAATCTCGCAAAAATGTCCTTCTCCCTCAGGGAGAAGGTGCCAACGGCGGATGAGGGGATCACACATCACAAACGAAATCTACAATATAGGTATCAATAGGGCATTGTCTTTTGAATTTAAATCCTTGAAATCGTTGTGTTCCAGGTGAGTTCCACATTTTAATTTCCATGCAGTTGCTGTTTTTGCGTAGACTTTTTGCATTATCAATTAATCCCATGCATTTAATTTATTTTTGGTTGGACTAAGTATTTTAATAGATAATTTTAATCGTTTTAAGACCCCCTCATCCGCCGTTGGCACCTTCTCCCTGAGGGAGAAGGACATTTTTGCGAGATTTCGATAACATTTGGAATTATCAATTTAGCATTTCGTCAAGAAAAACTTAAGGCTAATTGGAAGTGCCCGTTGCGCGGGCATGACATTTTTTTTTCATGATGAGGGAAAAAATTAAAAAATGACACCGGTGTTTAAAATATTTACAAAAAGCGAAATATGTTCTATTATTCATCAAGTTCTTGCAGCAAAGGTAAAATCAATGACAAAAAGACGAGTTCCTGTTTATGGATTTGATTCAGATGAAAAAAACTTCATTCTGCAATTACTTGCCGAATCGGAACAGTACTCTTTTGAGAATAACTCTCCAGAACAAAAATTCAAATACCTGACTTCATTCACACCTCATTCCATACTTTCATTACAGATTTTCGTCTTGAATTTAGCAGATAAGCGATTTAGACAACCTCCTGAAATGGTGAGGCCTTGTTTAGGTTGTTATTTCTCGCGATCTGTACTTCTAATTCTTCATGGTGAGGATCCGGAAATTTTAGATAATTATGAACTGAGTTATCATGATAAAGACAACATTCAAATAATTCATAGTAAAAATATTAAAGAACTAAATCCCGGTACTATCCATGACGCTCTGAATCAATTGGAAAAAAATGAAGAGATGATAGCTGAGCCAACGATTTTTTCTGCATCTTATTAGTGTGTATTGGGAATTGTTCCTCACCCTCTAATAATGTATCCGTATATGTCGGTGGGAGTATTTGTCGCCCCTGATACTCAAATCTCGCCAGGATATAAAAACATACATTCGATTTATATTCTGGTTAGTCCAATTAAGTGAAACTGTTTAATTATCCATTGCACTTTCTAATCATTTCGCTTTAGGATAGTTAGGTATCAAGCTTGGTTTTTTTGAAGTCATTTTTACCAAACGAAATCGGCTTTTGAACTAATTTCCCTTGCGTCAATCTGACATGCAAAGGATAAGAGAATGATTAACTGATAAACAAGGAGCGTTTGTGAGTTTAACCAAAGCCAATGTGATTGATTATTTATTGCAAGTGAATTCTTTAATGGCGATTAATAATCACCATGTCGTTGATAAGAACGGTTATAAGACCGGACAAACACCACTGGCAATTCAAATTGGACAAGAATGGATTCAAGAAATTCTGGAAAAGGACAGTCTGTCGGGACACAAAATTATATCAAAGAAAGAACGGAATGCATTAATTGCTTTAGGAGAGGCTATAGACAGAGTCCCAACTTCAATGAGTATCTCATCATTGATGTCAATAATGGACTTGGGTGGTATCCAAAATAATTTGTTTGAATCCATTACTCTCTATATAGCAAGTATTACTCAATTAAATGAACACCTGAATTTGCTTAAGGCCGTTGTCCTGGTACTTAAAATCATTGAATACGATTTGAGTAAAAAAGAAGGTCCAATAACTATAGGTTATCGATTTTTCAGCATGGTTGTTTTAACTAATGAACAAAGAATAATAAATCACCTTAAGATTAACACCATTTTAAACGAAATTCTCCAAAAATTTGACTCATGTTGTGAGCAAAATATGAACTGCTCAACGAGTATGGATGTTTTGATGGGATAAGGGGATATTCTCTTTAACTGTAATGAAAGAGAATATCCCTCAAATTTAACATCAAGGTTTAAGTTGATGACCGCTCGGTTTTATCTCTCTGGTTATTGGGGCCGATTTAAACATGCCAAAATGATCAAGAGCAGGATATTGGGGACTTTGCATATAAGTTGAACTTGATGAATTCACTATGTCCGCTGCTGTAATTATGCTTCCATCTATCGTTAAAAGCGGGGGAGCAAGTGCAAGGATGCTTTTTCCATGGACTGCAATGCATCGATGCAATTCTTCAAAAAGTTCAGGACTTCCTACTTCAACAATCGATGAACGTGTCATCTTATGTCTAACGATTAAACCACCTAGCAATGCATGAGCCACGGCATCTGCAAACAAATACTGACTTTTTGGAGAAAGTTGTTTGGTCCAGTGAATGTAATGGTTGGCTATGGCCCAAGTTAATCTCTCCACTACTGTCAAACTGTCAGCCGGCCTGAAGGAATTGAGCATTTCATACAAATAGGCCATACCATTGACATTGCTTGGCAATTTATAGCCCGTGTTTGAATCCCCGGTTGTGCACTGCTTGTAAAATTTAAGCAAGTCTGCAGCATAGGGAAAATGTTTTGACCAATTACTGTTTTGATTGAGCCACTCCACATCAGCATCAATCGATTTCACTGAATCCGGAATTGATTTACCTGTCTCCTCATCGATTGGAACTTGTTCAAGTACTGGCTTTATAGACTCATCTATAGAACTTGATGCAACTCTTTCGGCAGTAGCTTTTACAGCCATAACTCCGTCCATTGCACTGGGGGACACGTAATTGATTAATTCCAATACATTTGAGTCAAAAGCCATGCCGAACAATAAACTGCTTGACTTTGAATTATTGCTACTGGTTAACTTGATTAGTTGCCCAGATTTTCGGAACTCGTCAAGCCAATTCAGTTTTGTTAAATTGTGTTTTATTGCAGTAAAAATGAAACGCTGAACATGGAGGCCAAAAGCTTGTTTGAAAGTCATATTATATTTTTTTTCTCGCTGTATCTCAGTATTTATAAGTAAGTCAATACCATTGCTTAACGGAGTGAGCTTTGCTTTAATTAAGGGTTGTTCTTCTTCTAACGCATCCCTTGCCATAAACTCCAGGCTACGGAGCATTAGACTGGCAACATATTTTTGATAGAATCATTTACCGATTTATAATGCTTTTTAATCTCAGTTTCCAGGAACCCCAGATTTATTTTGTGGAGCTGAGATGTGTTTGTGAAGGTTTTGTTGTTTCTCCTTCAGATGCTACTTCTTGTGGAGGCGTTTGTGTTTGTTCTTCGGACGCACCAACTTGCGAAGATGATTGCGCTTTACTTTCAGCTACTATTTGCAGGTATTCATTCCATAATACACACTCGGAATTAAAAGAGTCCAATAGTTCTTTTGGATCGCACTGAGACAACACTGAATCCAGATGATACAGGTCGCCACATAAAATACGAGCTAGTAGACCCGACGATTGTTTCAAGGTATCTGGAGCCTCTTCTCCGAACAGGATGCAGTACAAGGGTGGTGCCGATTCGGGATTGTGTTTTGCTTGCGCTAACAACTTTCGCGCTTTGCGAGTATCATTTTTCGTTTGACTGATAAATTCGTGATTGGAATACATTGTGTTCTACTTCAGTTCCAGTTGGGTTAGTATTTATTATTGGATTCAATCTCATAAAATCCGCGTTGGTCAGCATAAATTTTCTTTGGTGGTGTATACCACGCATGATGATTTTCACGATTTTTTTGTTCGTCTTCATACCATTGGCAGGTTTTTTTATACATATCAAATAAGGCGCCAAGCAGGTCTTGTCCACAATCAATAAAGTGGGTGTACTCCATGAGGAACAGCAAGGCTTTGGCGCTCTCGATTTTATCTACTCGCTTATACCCCCCGTTCCACAAGGTATACCCACACACGTTTAATTGCGTGAGGTACGACTCTTCATTTTGTCGTTTTATGATGTAGTCTTTAAGCTCTTGTTGCGAATAGGGTTCTGGAAGAGAAAACAGGGCACGAGAAGAATGAAAGTTCTGCGGCCAATTGATCAATCGGTTGATTTGTTCGGAAACGGCTTGATTATAGAGCGGGTTTGACGCGTCGTCTAAAGGAGGGCACATATTGATTTCCATTGGCATTATGTGCGCGCTATTTTATCATGACGATCCAAACAATGATATCTTGGTTCGTTTCGTTTCTTTTTGTGTAGAAAGTGCACCCTTGGAAGGGGGCATTTTTTGAGTGATATTGCATCTTTTAGGGGCGCAGTTCCGCCCCTTTATAAAAGCTACAGTTTCTTGTTCACAACTCATTGAAAAGCCATATTTGGCGCACTTTAAGCGAAAACATGCACGCAAATCTGACTTTTCTCTAAGACTCCCTATTTTGTGACCAAGAGTCAGTTATAAGCGATGAGGCTAAAACCAGCGCACTATTTAATAGCGGCTGATGATACCTCCTGAGTCGTAAAAGGATAATAACGCAGGCTGGCAAAAACCATTTGATCACTAGTTTGATAACCAATGTATTGGGGGTTAACCACATTGGTCTGTCCGCCATTGCCTGAGAAGAGTTTTCGCACGGTATAGGAATACTGTAGGCCAGCACGTAAATCGCCAAAATCTCCTTGATACACTTTATTCCATAAACCGGTTGTCACTTGCCATATTGCCTGATTGTTTCCTTCACAAATGCCGTATTCAATGTTGCATCCAGTATTGTTTGCGTTAGGAACACCATACCCAAAGTAATTGTCATTAACTCTGAAATAAGTGCGATCTTCTTGTTCTTTACCACCATAGACATAGAGGTCAAGTTTTGGCGTGGCATGCAATGTTGCACCAGCCATGAATATAACTTCAGGTATTGCTGTTAATGTGCCATTAGAATTTAGCGTTGCATCAGGAAGAAAACCGGAGGAATAACTTCCTATACCGCGGCCTGCCAGGAAATTTCCTTGAAGATCAAGTAACTTCGGAAGTACTTCAATAACGCCGCTACCGCCAAAACCATAAGCACTTGTATCATGATTTTCATTATAATTAGGCGCGGTTCGAACGCGATTATAGAAATTGCGGTGCAAACCGATACCTTCAATGTGAACTCGGTGATGATTAAAAGTATCTTCATAAGCCAGCTTTCCAATCACATCAGGAATGTTGTTCAAAGAAAAAATCGCAACATTGGGAAGAGTTTGAATTCCGGGGCTAGAACAAATCTGGCTTATAACTCCATTGCCCAAATTGGTTCCGCAGGGTGTGCCACCAAAGGTTGTTTGAGCGTTTTCTATTGAGATCGCTGCGGTGAACACCTCGCCCAGATTCTTTACCAGACGTAATTGCGGTTGGCGTTTCCATACAAAACCGACAACATATTGAGCATCAATGGTTAGTGGTACTAACTCATTGCGAGGCGTTATTCCTTTTAGATTCGTTGTTGCAAGAGACCAGGTTTGACCTGCCAGTACGTGAACTCCCCAATTATTCCAGTCCGTATTAAAATAAGCATGCCTTAATCTCAGATCGAAGGAGTTACTTTCTGTAGAGTTTGCTGAACCGTTACCTAAAAAATCGACCTCGAGATATCCAGATACCAAGGTTTCTGGATTGATTACTCCCTCAAATAGGCTGGATAAACGTGATTGGCGGGCAGAGAGTCTGGTTTCTCTCATATAATGCAAGGGATTATTACCAAGTGGAATGCCACTGAAGAAGGATCCCACATCAGACTGTTGATAGAGTGAGCGAGTAAAACCTTCGAGAGCAAAAAATCCACCAGGAGTGATCGTCAGTCCTTTTAGATAAATCTTTTTATCTTTGGCAATGTAAGGCCCCTTAGTAGATGTAGAAGATACTGGATGTGCTACAGGTTTTTGTACTACGGGCTGTTTGACATGCGGTTTGTCCGATGTAATCACTTGCTTGGTCTTATGGATTTGAGTACTGCCATTACTTTTTGATCCATGAGATATCTTGGTAGTTGCTTTGTGCTGCGCGATAAGCAATTGTTCCAATAAACGAACCCTATTTTCCAATGCTTCAATCTGTTTTTGTTGTTCATTAGACGTAGACGCCGTATGACCGGGTACAGAGACGCTGACGGTCAGAAGCGTTGCAAGAATGGAGGAGGATGCAAGGGTAGAAACGGGGCGGCGTTTTTCTTCAGAGAGTAGTAACTTCATAAAACATGTCCTTATATTAGATTTCAACACTATTCTGATTTATCAGGGTAGGTTGACGATGCATGGGTTCAATTTGTCACTCCTAATGCTCGAAATGTACGGACTGACCGCGAAATCAGCCTAATACATTGGAACCCGTGGTTAATGCCCGAGCTATTCTCTTAAAAGAGGGTCTCTCTGGGGCAAGCCATGCCTCGTATTGGTTAGCATGCAATGGTTCATAGTTCCTGGCTAATTAACAGAGCGTATAAACGGAGTTACCTCTAGCGTTATCAGGGAAGCGATTCTCTATGATTCATTGTTAAAAATCAATAAGATAAAGAGAGATATGTATAAAAAATGAGGGGTGGCTCAAGAGATTGAGTTGTGCGAAAGGCGTCTGTTGCTTTTGCCTGATTAGTAGTTGCCGCTGAAAGTAAATGGATAATAGCGCAGGCTGGCAAAAACCATATGATCATGGGTTTGATAACCAATGTATTGGGGGTTAAGTAAATTCTCCTGTCCTCCATTACCTGAAAAGATTTTTCGCACAGTATAGGAATATTGAAGGCCAGCACGTACATCACCGTAATCCCCTTGATACACCTTATTCCATAAACCGGTTGTCACTTGCCATAAGGTCTGATTGTTTCCCCCACAAATACCGTATTCAATGTTGCATCCAGTATTGTTTGCGTTAGGAACACCATACCCAAAGTAATTGTCATTAACTCTGAAATAAGTGCGATCTTCTTGTTCTTTACCACCATAGACATAGACGTCAAATTTTGAAGTGGCATGCAATGTTGCACCTGCCATGAATATAACTTCAGGTATCGCGATTAATGAACCATTGGAATTTAAAGTCGCATCAGGAAGAAAACCGGAGGAATAACTTCCTACGCCGCGGCCTGCCAGGAAATTTCCATGAAGATCAAGGTATTTCGGAATTAATTCGATCAATCCGCCACCACCAAAACCGTACGCACTTGTATTATGATTTTCATTAAAGTCAGGCACGCTTCGAACGCGATTATACAAATTACGGTGCAAACCGAAACCTTCAATGTGAACTCTATGGTTATTAATAGTGTCTTCATAAGCCAGCTTTCCAATCACATCAGGAATGTTGTTCAAAGAAAAAAACACAATATTGGGAAGAGTTTGAATTCCGGGGCTAGAACAAATCTGGCTTATAACTCCATTGCCCAAATTGGTTCCGCAGGGTGTGCCACCAAAAGTCGTTTGAGCGTTTTCAATTGAGATCGCTGCGGTGAACAGCTCGCCCAGATTCTTTACCAGACGCAATTGGGGTTGGCGTTTCCAAACATAACCAATGACAAATTGGGCATCAATGGTTAATGGAAGAAATTCATTGCGAGGCGTTATTCCTTTTAGATTCGTTGTTGCAAGTGAAAAGGTTTGACCAGCCAGGACATGAGCACCCCAATTATTCCAGTCGGTATTAAAATAAGCATGCCTTAATCTCAGATCGAAGGAATTACTTTCAGTGGAATTTGCTGAACCGTTGCCAAAAAAGTCGACCTCTATATATCCGGCCACTAACGTTTCGGGATTGATTACTCCCTCAAACAGGCTGGACAAACGTGATGTACGTGCAGAGAATCTGGTTTCACTCATATAATGCAAGGGGTTATTGCCAAGTGGAATTCCGCCGAAGAAGGATCCCACATCAGATTGTTGATAAAGTGAGCGAGTAAAACCTTCGCCAGCCAAAAATCCGCCAGGTGAGATCGTCAGTCCTTTTAGATAAATTTTTTTATCTTTTGTAGTGAATGGTTTCTTAAGAGAAACTGAGGATACTGGATGTGCTTCAGGTTTCTGTACTACGGGCTGTTTGACATGCAGTTTGCCCGATGTGATAGAAGGAGTGGTCTTAATGGAGTGAGTAGCGCTATTTCTTTTTGATCTATGGGATGAATTGGTTGATATTTTTTGTTGTGCAATAAGCAATTTTTCCAGTGAACGAATCCTATCTTCCAGTGCTTGAATCCGTTTTTGTTGCTCATTAGAAGAAGATGTTGACGTTGCATGTGCTGAGGCAGAGACGTTAATGGTCAGTAGAGTTGCAAGAATGGAAGATGATGCAAGGGTAGAAACGGGGCGGAATTTTTCTTCAGAGAGGAGTAACTTCATAAAACATGTCCTTATATTACATTCAACACTATTCTGGTTTATCAGGGTATGTTGACAGTGCATGGGTTCAATTCGCCACTCCTAATGCTCAAATTGTACGTATTGACCGCCAAATCAGCGTAATGCATTGGAACCCGAGGTCAAGTCATGCCTCCAATTGGTTAGCATGCAATGGTTCATAGTTCCTGGCTGATTAATGGAGCATATTATATATAAAGTCAACAACAACGTTATCAGGGGAGCGATTTTCTATGATTAGATTTTAAAAATCAATAAGATAACGAAAGAGTGCCAATAAAAAATGAAGGAGAGCATCAGAGATTGAATGATGTAGATACATTCTTGTTGACTATCAGGATGTTAGTAAATAAATTCGTGACTAAGTCTTAGAGCAGCACTTTGTGTAAGTCCTCACCATTCAACTTTTATCCTTCATTTATGAGAAGACTAAGAGGCTATTCACAGAGATATCCACAGAAAGTGTGGATAAGTAATTCAATACAAATAAAAAATTAATAGCAGGAAAACTCATACAGGGCTTGGGGATATCATTAGATGAGAGTTATGAATTAGAAAATATGACGAGGAAACTGGAAAAAAATATCCACAGGAACATTAGCTGTTGTTTGGATATTGGGAGGAACATCTTAACAACAAAAAAATAAAAAAAACAGTATTGACTGGAAAAAATTACTAAATATTTTTCTATTAAGATTTATCTTGATTTATTCACTGAGCGGAGTTGTATTATAGAGGGGATGATTAAGAAAATCAGGCTCTGCTGAATAGTGCTTGATAATTCTGGCGTGGTGCGGTTGTCCGTGCTCTTAATAAGATCTTTGGATGTTCAGTTTTTTGCTTTCATCTGTGTCTCAGGCCCGTGGACTTTCGAGGCTTCGATGGTGGATTTTCGCTATGAAGCAGAACAATCAAATGAATTACGTTGTGTTTTAAAATTAGCAAGAAGGAAGAATCAGATGCTTATCTTGGGATATATTTTAGCGCTATTTATGGGTTTGATTCTCGGAATGATTGGTGCTGGAGGAGCAATTCTTACAGTTCCTATTTTAGTTTATTTCCTTGGGGTTATGCCTGTAGTTGCGACCGCCTATTCATTATTAATTGTGGGTAGCACTGCTTTGTTAGGTTCCATTACATACTGGAAAAAAAAGCAAGTCTATTTAGCAATGGCTGTCATTTTTTCAATTCCTGCATTGTTGACTGTTTTTTTTACTCGTTTCTATATTGTGCCATCTCTGCCTGAGTTGATTGTAAACATACCCAAAAATAGTTTTGTCATGATCATTTTTGCTGTTTTAATGCTGATAGCAGGGGGATTCATGCTGAAACCAATATCCGTTTCATCCATATCTGAACCTCCTGTTTTAAAGTGTATTGATTATTTTAAATTAATGCTCTGCAGTATCTGCATCGGGTTATTGTCCGGACTGGTGGGGGCTGGTGGTGGTTTTCTTATTATTCCCTCACTTATTGCTTTTTTTGGTTTGGGCATGAAGGATGCAATAGGAACATCGCTAACCATCATTGCCATTAACTCTATAGCTGGTTTTCAGGGGGATAGGATAGCAGGAACTGCATTTAACTGGCCATTATTGACGGGGTTTATCTTACTTACACTTACAGGCATGATGTTGGGCATCTTAATTGGAAGTAAACTACACGATAAAAAACTCAGGGTAGTGTTTGGCTTATTTACTTTAACTGTTGGCGTTTTGATCATGATCAAAGAAATTGGTTCTTTGATAAGCTATTAAGCAAGGAGACTATTATGTTAATTCACCATTTCTTTGATAATGATACGGCAACATTTACCTATGTTGTAGCAGACAGTAAAACAAAAAAATGTGCCATCATCGATGCTGTTCTGGATTTTGATATGCCTTCTGGACGAATTGTGACACATTCAGCAGACAAAGTGCTTGAATTTATTCAGCACAATCACTTGGAAGTTGAATGGATATTGGAGACTCATGCCCATGCAG
This sequence comes from Legionella moravica DSM 19234, assembly GCF_000423305.1. GTDB lineage: Bacteria > Pseudomonadota > Gammaproteobacteria > Legionellales > Legionellaceae > Legionella > Legionella moravica. Next base: position 109,958 of record NZ_KE384001.1, read on the forward strand.
ATCATCTCACTGCTGCTCAATACTTAAAAGATAAAGTCGGTGGGCGAATAGCTATTGGAGAGCATATTAAAGACGTGCAGCAATTTTGGATGCCACTTTTTAATTGTTCAGGTGAATCATCATTTGATGGATCTCAATTTGATCATCTGTTTAAGGACGAGGAAACTTTTTATATTGGCACGCTTCCGGTTCGAGTAATGCATACTCCTGGTCATACTCCGGCCTGTGTTACCTATTTAATTGAAGATGCTGCTTTTGTTGGTGATACTCTCTTTATGCCCTATGTGGGCACTGCCAGAACCGACTTTCCCGGAGGAAGTGCCAACCAACTCTATCGCTCCATTCAAAAGATTCTTTCATTACCAGAAAATACTCGCCTGTTTACTTGTCATGATTATCCCCCTTCTGGCCAGGATCCTGATTGCCTATCTACAGTTGGGGCACAAAAAAAACATAATATTATGGTCAAGGGAGATGTTTCAGAAGAAGCTTATGTGATTCAGCGCTTGGCTAAAGATAAAGGGAAGCCAGTCCCCAGATTATTACTTCCATCCATACAGGTCAATATTCTGGCTGGAAAGCTGAGTGAGCCTGAGGCCAATGGAATACGTTACTTAAAAATACCGTTAAACAGCTTATAAGGACCTATTAAATATCACTTATTACAAGTAGTGGATTTAACGTATTTCTAAAAGTCAGCGATCTTGATACTCTTATATTTAATTAGTGCTCTGATCAGGGATTGATTATGGTTTTGTATAGTGCTTCTTCTTCATATTATTCGATGATTGGTCGTTACGCTTTACTCGAGGCAGGTGTGCCTTTTCAACTCCGGCGTATGGATATTCATTTAGCTAAAGAGCAATTATCTCCCTGGTATATGAAGATAAACCCTTCCATGACGGTACCTGCTCTGGTTGATAACGAGCAGATCTGGACAGACAGTCAGGATATTTTAAAGTTTGCAGCTGATAAGGCTGGCGAGCTCTGGATGGATGCAGATGCCGAATGTGCCTCCAGAATCGAGGAACTGGTCCGCGATCAATATTCCATTACAATTGAACGGCTGACTTTTGGTAAAGCCTTGAGCCGGATCGCTCTACTTAGATTTTTTGCTCTCAATATGTTGCGAAAAGCAATTCGCTCTCTGGAAGCCGAGCTGCCGACGTCGTTGGATAAGGCTGCAATTGAAGCCAAAATCAGTCTGAACAAACAGCGTTTGGCTTATTTTACAGAAGGATCTCTTGTTGAAAAACTGGAGATTGAGCGTAACAATATTCGTTGTTACCTCAAAAAATTACCCGTTCCACAAACATTTTTATTGGGTGAGAAAATCAGTTCGGTTGATATTCTTACCGTAGTTTTATTAGGACGTTTAAAAATGATAGGTGAGTATCAGCTGGTGGAATCAGTTGATTTAATGAATTGGTTTAAACGAATGCAGTCACGTCCTGCCTATAAAGAAGCAGACATCTGGACCTATTTTCAACCATGGAGAATTCTGTTAAAGCGTTAAGACATAAGGCAGTATTCATTTACATAAACTCTGAAATTCCCGTTGGTGGAGCAGTTCAATGCCTGTGTTAATTGAATCATCTGGAATTGAGTTAAAGATTTTAAAAGCCAGGCACATCATAGAGGTTGCTGGGGGAAAATTCTTTATTTCATTGTCTGCAATTAAAGGACGTTATTTAATTAGTTCCTAACTTATTGACTTATAAGATTTAATACGTATGATTAATTTTCCTAAAATTCTTTCTGCGCTTTGAAACTTTATTGCTCAGCAAATTGAATTAATAATAATAAACAAGCGATAATGAAAAAAAATTCAATTCTATCTTCATTGACAGCTGCTGCTGTGATGTTACCCGCTTTAAACTTTGCCGCTGTATCAACGAATCAGGCGGAATCGACTAATCAGCTGGGTGTTACCAAAATTGAGCCGCCTGTGTTAAAAAAAACAGCGAGTCTTTCTTTTGGCGCGGACAACGGTAGTCCTGTCCTCTGCGTTGCTCCTTATCTCAAAAAGCTTCTTGACTTGAAGCCCATTCAAATATTTTATCTGAATGATTGCCCTGACAAGGTCGTTGACCCTGAAGGAGGGGATGCTGCTCTTCTGAACAGTGTAAGTAACTCAGAACAATTGGATGGGGATACTGCTTCTACGTCTGAAAAGCTGGATGAGGACACCGGCTCTTCCAGTGAAAAGCTTGAGGAAGATGGTGGGACTTCCATCGACTCTGGTGCGAATTCATCTGATGCTGCGGCCAACGGTTCACAATCGGATACGGCCACGGATTCGGAGTACGACCCTCATGCCATTTTTGGCGCGGATTCCAAGGTCTTTACTCGAATCATGCATCCTGTCAAAAATCTTTTTGCTGATGTCGCATTGGCTTTAACCAAAATTACTCACAACAACCAACAATATAATCTGGTACCGTATAGTCCCGATCCTATGATTGATGTTAATGCCATCAATGCGTATTTAGAAATTCCGTTTACAGAAAAGATGGATTTCAAGGTGGCTGTTGGTCGTGATGCTTTAACCAGTGCTTCTCCTATATATTATACAGTAACCGGTGCATCGCCTGGGGTGGTCGCTCCTGATACTGGAGTCGCCAAACAGGCAGTAACTGGCGCGTCCGTTCGTGATCAACGTAATGAAGCAGCGGTTAGTTTAAATTATTATGGAGAAAAAGCGACCACAAAAGTTGAAGTTGGCGCATCGAGAGAATACGATTACAAATCAAATTTTATCGGAGCAGAAACAAGCATCGATTTTAATAATAAAAATACAGCTTTAAATATTGGAACGAGCTATACAGCCAATGACATTATACCCAACCAGCTTGGCGCGATAAACCCCAGGGTGGGCGGTACGAATAATAATTGGCAAATGATGGGCGGGATAACCCAAGTCGTCAATACTACCACTCTGGCTCAATTTGCAGTAACGTATTTTCTGGACAGAGGATTTATGAACGATCCTTACAAACCGGATTATCTCCCAGACAGGAGAGTGGGGTGGTCATTTGCGGGTAAGTATCTACATTATATACAATCGTTTCATGAAGCTGGGTTCAATTTGGAGTATCGTTATTATACAGATGATTGGGGCGTTAGCTCCTCGACGGTGAAATCCACTTTGCGTATGGATTTGGTGAATGGTTGGGGTTTGGAGCCTGGTATTCGTTATTATTCACAAACGGGTACTAAGTACTATAATCTGTTAACCCCTCCAAACGTGACGCCACAAAGTACGTTTTTATTCTATACCAGTGACTATCGTTTTGCTTCTTATGGTCAGTTGTCTGGTTTGTTGGAGGTGGATAAACAGTTATCTGCCAGTAATACAGCGTATATTGGAGGCTCGTATGGAGTCAGAAATGCCTCTATGCGTTTAGGTGGTACCAAAGTAACGTATCCGACAGAACCTGAATTTACCAAAATCAGGATGGCGGTGGTGTATGTCGGAATTAAAGGCGTTTATTAGTGCATTAACCATTAACAAGGAGAGAGTGATGAGAGCATGTGCGTTGATCAGTTTATTTATCTGTGCCCTGATGCCATCTGTGTTGTTTGCAGTCGGAGAGGGAAGTGCCGTTCCTGCAATATCGTTACCGCTAATGTCAAACCCTGCTACCAAGGTAAATATTGCCAACATCAAGGCAAAATATATTTTAATTGATTTCTGGGCTTCCTGGTGTGCTTCCTGTCGTCAGTCGATGTCTGAATTATCCAGTTTATCAAAAAGTCTTAATTCAAAGGGTTTAAAAGTGGTGGGAATCAATACCGATAAAGATCCGGCTGCGGCAAAACAGTTTTTGAAAATGTATCCTTCTTCTTTTTCTCATTTGTCTGATCCGGATGGTACGGCTGCTAAACAATTTGGATTATCAAAAATGCCGACCTCCTATCTCATCGGGCCTGATAAAAAGATAATTCGTGTATTTCCTGGTTATGATGCAGGCAATAGTGCAATCATTAAAGGACTGGTTAAATAAAAGGTAACTATGATGCGTGATGTTGCAAGCAAGTATAAACGAATTAAGTTGAATAATAGGCAATGTACTGCAGGTGTTGTGCTGTTACTTGCTTTAATCGATGTTACTTGCATCACAGGGTGCACCAAGGTTGAACCGTGGGAAAAAGGCAACTTCACCAAACCGAGCATGTCACTCGAACCCTGGTCCATTCCTGCTTACATGAACAATAAAACCATGGAAAAAGCGCTTGAATCCTCCCGAGGTAGTGTCAGTTTGGGAGGTGGGGGTTGCGGTTGTGGCTAAATCTTCAGCAGTCAGGAAGTTAAAACCTTTGGCGGTTCGCTTTGTCTCTATGGGATCGCCATGTGAAGTTCGTCTTATAAGTAAAAATAAAGAGCATGTGAACAAGGTCTTGAAACTGGCAGTTCAAGAAGTTAATCGGCTGAATGATAAATATTCCCGATATAAAGCAGACAGTGTTATCAGCAGAATAAATCAATCAGCAGGTAGTGATCGGTTGCTTACCCTGGACGAAGAAACGAGCGCCATACTTAATTATGCCGATGTTTGTTTTCATGAAAGCGATGGGTTGTTTGATATTACTTCCGGGGTATTACGTAAAGCCTGGAATTTTAAAACAGGAAATATAACAACAAAAGCACCCTCTCAAACCCTACTGGATGAACTCTTGGACCTGGTGGGCTGGCAGAAGGTGTACCGTCAGGGACAGCAATTTGCCTTACCTCAAAAAAACATGGAAATTGATTTTGGTGGTATCGTTAAGGAATATGCCGCTGACGCCGTTGCCAGTTTGTGTCAACAGCAAGGGATTTACAGTGGTCTGGTTGATTTGGGTGGAGACATTCGCATCATAGGGCCATATCCTGACGATGATTACTGGTCTATACACATTCAAAATCCTCAAAAAACAGGCGCATCACTTAGAGAGCTGCAGGTGAAACAAGGTGGGATTGCCACTTCGGGTGTTTATGAGCGTTTTATAGAGCTTGACGGCAAGCGTTATTCCCATCTTCTGAACCCTAAAACAGGGTGGCCTGTGGAAGATTGTCCCATTTCTCTTACAGTGTTAGCCCCGCAATGCATCATTGCTGGAAGCATCACCACCATGGCCATGCTTAAGGGAAAAGAATGTGCCAAGTGGCTGCACGAGTACATTGAGTTACCTTATTGGTGTTATCTTTCTAATGGCGAATTGTTAACAAACAGTAAATAAGTTCCCTATATTTGTATAAAGCATAGCAATCCACATTTTATAGTCTAAAATTTAGACATAACTATGTGAGACTCTTCATGTACCGATTAGTTCAAATATGCTGTGTTTTATTTGTTCTTCTTTTCTCTTCCTTGATTAGTTCTGAAACCGTTTATGCTTCTGAGACTCCGGAAGCACATTCTTCTCTTCTGAGTAATAGTGATAGCATAAAACAAGGACATGATATTTTTGTTGGTGTACAGATGAAGCTTCCTAAAGGGTGGGAAACTTTTTGGCGTACTCCTGGAGAGGTAGGATACGGGGCTAAGTTTTCATGGGAAGGCAGTCAGAATTTAAAGCAAGCTGAAGTATGGTGGCCATGGCCAATGCGAATAAAAAGCAATGACTTTATTGCCAATGTCTACAAAAATGAAGTGATGTTTCCAATAAAGATCGTTCCGATAGATCCCACCAAAACTTTGACTTTGAATCTAAAACTGGATTATTTATTATGCAACCCTACCGCCTGTGTACCCCAACAGACACAATTAGGATTAATTTTGCCTCCAGGTGACGCTGCGTTATCGCCCAATGCAAAATTAATCGACAAAGCGATAGAGGCCATTCCGAAATCTGGCAATACCGATAATTTGGCAATCCATGATGTAGCTGTAACCCATCAGGATGATGCATCGGCCAATTTGAAGGTTAATGTCAGGTCTGCAGAAGACCTTAAAGACGCGCAATTATTTATCGAAGGTGCAGACGGGTTACTGTTTAATGTTCCCAAGTTAACACAAATTGATAAGAATCAAGGGTACTATACTATTCAAGTTAAAAAAAATGCAGCCTCTGAATCTGACCAGACTTTGGCACTCTTGCTAAAACAACCGTTTCAGCTAACCTTGGTGAATAACCAACACGCCATTTCATTATCGAAACAAGTAAACGACTCTCAGGCTCTATCTAAGCTCAATGGGACTAATCAGACTGAGCCAGTGACAGATGAGCAGAATGATAGCTATTGGTTAGGAACGATTGTGCTTTTTGCTTTCCTGGGGGGATTGATTTTAAATCTGATGCCTTGTGTGTTTCCTATTTTATCACTCAAAATACTGACGCTTCATTCATTTAAAAATAAACGCATGCATGGTGTTTTTTATACATTGGGGGTACTGGTTTTCTTTTTTATCATTGCTCTGGTAACACTACTCTTGCAAAACCTGGGTAGTCAGGTGGGGTGGGGATTTCAAATGCAGTCCCCATTCGTTCTAATTCTGCTGATTTTTTTGTTCGCGCTTATTACGCTTAATTTATTTGGCTTTTTTGATATTCCATTTTCGTTAAGCACCAATCTAAGATGGCAAAAAACACATGAATTACTTTATGCCTTTGGAACGGGTGTTTTGGCTGCAGTGGTCACCACACCTTGCTCAGCCCCATTTATGGCAACGGCTGTTGGTGTGGCCATAAGTCAGGGAAGCTGGGTGGCTTTCTTGATATTTCTCTCTCTTGGATTTGGATTTGCCTTGCCATATCTGTTCTTGTGTATGCTTCCGAACAACAAGGTTATTTTGCCCAAGCCGGGTGCGTGGATGGAGAAACTGAAACAATTTCTTGGATTTCCCATGCTACTGTCGGTTATCTGGTTGTTATGGGTAGCCGGTTTTCAAATGAGTCATGACAGTGTCATGATGTTATTGGTCAGTTTGTGTTTTCTGTTACTGTTTTTTTGGTTTTTAAGCACTGTTCGGCATGGAGCATTGCGCTGGATAGCCTTATTGGTCAGTTTTGCTCTTGTGATGTACCCATTGTATTGGATTAATCAGGAGTTGACTCAGAAACATCAACACATACAAACTTATGAATATTCCTCTGAAAAACTGGATGATTTGTTAAAGAACCATCAGAAGGTATTTGTTTATGCGACAGCGGCCTGGTGCATTACTTGCAAATTCAATGAAAAAATAGCAATAGACACGAATGAAGTACATAGTTTCTTTAACAAGGAACAGATTATCGTGATAAAGGCAGATTGGACCAATAAAAATGATGCCATTTTAAAGTATTTGCAACAATTTGATCGTGCCGGCGTACCACTCTACGTGTATTACCCCAAATCAGGTAATCCGGTTGTATTGCCTCAGATTCTAACGCCATCAACGATTATTGACCAAATTAACAAAAATCCCTGAGCAATTAAAAGAGATGCGTTAAAAATCAAGTAGAGTTAATTGCCTATTTTCATGGAAAATATCTTTTTTTAACTTGATTCCTATACCTAGTAATCGAACGGGCTTGCCTTTTCTGGAAAATCCTTCATGCACCATTTCCTGTAAAATGTTCAAATCAATGGCATGACTTATACGCTCAACAGTTGTTTGTTGAAAGTCATTAAATTTCAATTTTACAAACAGATTATGAATACCAGATAGTGCACCTGAACGCTGGATGCGCGCTTCAAGGCGTTGAATCAGTTCTGGCAATGAGACAATACAGGCCTGACTATCGGGCAAGTCTTCTGGATAGGTTTCTTCAACACTGATGGATTTGCGCTTACGATAAGGATTGACTGGGCGATTGTCTATGCCTCTAGCGAGCTCATAAAGTCTCGGCCCCATGATGCCAAATTTTTTTGATAGAAACTCGATGGGATACTGTTGTAAATCAGCGCATGTTTTAATGTTAAGTGCGGTGAGTCGCGCTTCCATTCTCGGACCTACGCCAAACAGCTTGCGAACCGATAACGGAGCAATAAAATCCTTGATGTCTTCTGGTCTAATTACCATTTGCCCATTCGGTTTATGCCAGTCACTGGCGATTTTCGCAAGGCTTTTATTAGGCGCTATACCAGCACTCGCGGTGAGTTGACGTGTCTGATAAATTCGATTGCGTAATTCCTGGGCTATCCAGGTAGCACTTCCCTTGCATTGAGTGGAATGGGTGACATCCAGATACGCTTCATCTAAAGAGAGCGGTTCAACGAGATCTGTATATTCGGCAAACAGTGCTCTGATTAACTGACTTTCTTTTTGATAGACATCCATGCGCACAGGTCGCAAGATTAATTGACGACACAGTTTTAACGCGTGGGCTGTTGGCATTGCGGATCGCACACCGAATTGGCGGGCAGCATAATTACAGGTTGCTATGACTCCACGACGTACCGCCTCTCCTCCTACAGCGATGGGCTTATCTGCAAGCTCGGGGAAGTCTCGCATTTCAATTGCAGCATAAAAGCAGTCCATATCGATATGGATAATTTTTCTTATTGGATTCATTAGTTCATCGCAGAATACAGTCAATAAGGTGGAACTCGAAGCAAAGGCTCGTAATTTAGTAGTATATACTCAGTGTCCAATGGATTGGGAAAAAAGTGGTTCAATTGCTCCTCTGTTTATATCAAACCTTGGTACCGTAAACCGGTTTAGTGTAAGTTGTATTTGCATTTTTTGATAGACTCTAAAGAACAGTATAAATTATATTGTGGCAATCAAATAGGAAATTCATCAATCCAGTGTGAAGTTCATATCGAGTTAAGAATAGCTTAAGCCTCTCGCTGTATAATGATTTTATACCAGGAGCATTTAATGGCAGCAGATCGTAGAAATTTTTGGTCTAAACTTTTTGATCTTCCCAGGAACAACGAGTCCTATGTACCCTATATATTAAGCTTGAAATTTATTTGGGCCCCTGTAACCAATGCTTTATTCTCTTTTATAAACAATGTACGCAGTTTGTTTGTGGATGCAGTACACACTGATGATGATCTGGATCATGACAATCCGTCAACTTTGATTAGCAATGCGCCTGTATTATACAAGCATACTCAATTAATTCGTGGGCTATCATCTACCACAGACAGGGATGTTCTTCATTACATGGTGCGATCCTTTAAGTCGAACTCCTATTCTAAAGACGATTTGGGCAATACTCCATTGACTGCTTTTCTGGCACAGCATGTTTTTACCAAGCAAAAAGAGTATCTTGAAGTAGGTCACAAGGAAGTTATATCCGTATTAATTAAACTAGCTGAGTTAGCTCAAACATCCGACTCGGCAAAACGGCTTTTACTAACGCCTAATCAACCCTATGGAGAAATAACTGCTGAAGCAGCAACTCTTGGAGTACCGGTAAACACACCATTGATGTTATTGGTCAAGGCAGGCGATATTGAGGGCGTTAATCTATTGCTTCCGTTTTATTCTGCAGAAGAGTTGATGAAATCAACTCCCCGGGGAAATAGTGTATTTCATATTGCTTCAATTACCGGACAAGAAGAAATGCTGAATTTATTAAAAGGCAGGGCAACTGAACTTGGCATCTGGAATCAGTATCAAGAGAATAAAAACAATGCTGGGTACACTGCTTTTGACCTGTTAGGTGCCTTGATTGCTACAAAAGATTTTTTTAAAAATCTGCTCGATTTTTCTGATGCGTATCTAGGCGGGGAGGAAATTAATAAGGTTGCTATTACTAATCAAGGAACACATAGTGTCTGGATGGTTCGAAAAGGCGCTATTAATTTTAATCAGGGTTTAACCAGCGACAATGACTCTGAGGAAATGAATCAAGATGTCTCTGTTACCTTGCCACGATATTGAACGCCCAGAGCGATAATGTAATTTCTATTTCCTAAACCAGCGGCCCCTCTTGGAAAGTAGTCGAGAGCCCCAGTACTGTTATCAATCTTTTCAGTCTCGGCCATAGTATTGGGGAAATAGGTTAGTGAACCTTCTACGAACAATTTGATCTGCGGCTTTATAAAATAGCCTGCGTTGAGCACGGCATTATAGTATTTGGAGTGATTACTTTGATCATGGAAGGTCAGAGTGCGTAAATAATGTTGATCGACGTCTTTTGCATTGACTCTGTTACTGAATTTGAACAGGCCATTAAACTCAAAGGATCGAACCAGATAGGCTCCAGCAAGACCAATATAAGGCGATTTATAGACCTGCTTATATCCTATAACGCTTTCGCCAGGAACAAAACAGCCAATATCGCTTCCATTATCATAGGTAAAGCAACCGCCTTTACTCAGAAAACTAAAAAGGGTGCGTTGATAGCCTGCCATTCCAGCCACTTGATAGGATGGTTTTTGAATAAACCATGATCTTAAATTCAAATCAAACTCGTTCGCTTGACGTAAATTCGTATCCTCATGATGGGACCAATGAGTCCAGAGGATTTGATTAGGGTTAAACCAGTCATAATCATCCATTATCCCTCGGCCTTGCTGTAAAGTGATCCATCCCTGTGCATTAAAATCCAACCATCGGAACAGATGAACATTAGCTTCACCACGGATGATGGGTTCTCCACTAATTTTCCAGTCTAACTCACTTACTTTTCGTCCTGTTGGCGCATCATAAACAAATTCCTTTGATTTTCCTGATAAATAGCCAATTGATGCGTCTAAAGTAAAGCTGCCAACGTCATAGTGGCCAAGTTGATCGGGATTGCCTTGCAAGACAGGGGAAATAGAAAGCAAGGGTAATAGCATTAATCGAGCGAATCCTGACGTTTTCATTTTGATTTTAAGTCCTTTTATAAGTAAGAAATATCATGTGGGAAAAGTTGATATTAAGTCAATGATTCAAATGGGCAATTCTATTTGATATCAACTGGGATATTGGACTTATTCATTAATTCATCAACAGTACATGAATCATATTCACCAATATGGGCGATAATGTTATTCAGCTCAATGCTGATTTGATCTTTACATTCTTGTGTCAATGGGCCGTTGATTGACAGCTGATATTCCCCATATTGATTTTTTGAGAAATAAACCCATAAGGTTTTGTTACTGATAGGGCGATCCATGCAGCTGAAATGACTGGGATAAGAATAATTCAGATGGCCAAAATTTGTGTCCTGTTGTTCTTTAGTAAATAAACTGGGTGTAATACTGATGAGTACTCTAAGTCTGTCGGGTTTTTGGATCGGCAAGCTCAAATGAAACAATTCATTGATTTTTTGTTTAATCAACAGGCTGTTTTTAAAGGTTTTTGTCCTGCTTAAATATTTGAGATAATATTTGATTACTAAAGAATTGATTTTACTTTCTTTAAATTGTTTCGTGAGAAGTAGTTTGTTTATTGCATAGGAAAGATATTGGCTAAAGGTCAATTTTGAATTTTTAAATCCCAGATCTTTGATGAAATGAGAACATTGTTGGTAGGGTGCAGTGTTTAGAATGTGTTCTTCTATGGTATGTATGCAATCAATAAATCGACTTTTTTCATCCAAAGCCAGATTAATGCGTTTGTATTCAGAAAAAAGACCCACAACGGATTTGTATCGGCTGCCTTCTCTACCGCTGCGAATCAAAATTACTGGAATTTTACTCTGGTGGCTGATAGTGTAAAACGCGATTTGGCAGGCTGCGATTAAACCAGAGGTCACGTTGATGTTTTGTTTTTTATGCCACTCAAAAAATGGATCCATGATGCGATTGGGAATAGGGTAGTGGCATAAAAACTGTGATTGAATGGCTGCATCAGGCAAATGATTTCCATGTCCAAAACTCAATAATTCAAATCCGCGATTGTAGTGTTTCCAAAAATCAATTTTAGCAGTCAGATTTTTTTCATAATGCTCATTGTTGTGTTTGACATAATTAAAGAACGATTCTCTTTCTGGAGAGTGTAGTAATTTTTTTCCCTGGACAAGCTTCTCATAGCTGTTTTTAAATTGGCTCCAAACCAGTTCACAAGAGGTATCATCTACAATGATGTGAGGGATTAACAGATGCAATTCATGCAGATCGTTATTTATTTTATACAGATATACTCTGATTAAGGGTTGTTCTGATAAGGGAATAAGACGCATCAGGTTTCTGTAAAATTCCATATGAAGTACATCTCGCTCATTATTCAAAGAGATGTCATGAAACATTAATTGAAATTGACCGTGTCGATTAATGGTTTGTATGGGTTCCTCTTTGTTAAATTGAATCCAGAATGCGCTGTTTTGTTCTACAACATAATGAAAGGCCTGGGCCAGATAATCTTTATTAAGGGGACCATGTATTTGCACTTGCATGCCAATATTAAAGCTGTAATTGAGTTTATTCATCACCCAAAAAATGTACTGAAAATCACACAATGGAACGGTTTGTTCGGTCATTGGTGCACTTGTCGAATCAATCGTTTCAGAGTGGAGCAAAGGATATAGATTATTGGCAATTTCGGTTGCAATTTTTTCAATAGTCGGACTATTGATGAAGTACTCTATGGGTAAACTCAGTTTGGGAAAGTGCAGCAAATCGTGAATACGATTTCTTACTTCTATAGACATGAGTGAGTCCATTCCGATGGAAAATAGATTATCTTTTGCAGTGATTTGATTGCCGCTGTCCAGCCTCAGAACTTCTGCGGTGATAGAACATAAAGCCTGACTTAGTTTTGCAATGATCTCTTCTTTGGTACCCTGTTTCAAGGAATTTAAAAAGTGATTATCCGGTGTTGTGGGCATTTTGACACGATCTTCAAACAGGGCTTGTTTGGGCGAGTGTTTGAAATAGACAGTCCAATCCATAGGGCATGGAGCAATTTGGGTTAATTGACTGGTTAATAACACATCGAGTATCTCAATATTGTCTGGTTCCATAGGCATAAAACCATGCTGTTGCATGGCTTGGGTCAGGTTTGATGACATTCCGGTGTTTTGAAAAGGTCCCCAGTTTATTGCAATTGCTGGCAAACCTTCATGGTGTCGCCGATGCGCTAATCCGTCCAAAAATCCATTTGCTGCTGCGTAGTTTGCTTGTCCTTTTGCTCCCAGAATGGATGCCGAAGAAGAAAAAAGAACAAACAGTTCAAGAGGAACAGTTTTTGTTAACTGATGAAGAATCAGGGCGCTCTCCATCTTTGCGTTGAGTACGTTTTCTATTTGTTCCTTGGTTAAATTGATTATCAAGCCATCCTGAACGATTCCAGCCAGATGGAATACTCCCTTAAGGGGTAAAGAATCTTGAGTAAGGGATTTGATCAATTGCTCCATCTGTTGATAATTGCTGGCATTGATTTGATGATGTTTTATGTGGATCTGTTTTTGTTTTGCACTTTCAATTAAGGATTGAATGGAAGCTGATGGTTCTGAACGACTGGTCAGATGGAGGTTTCGTGCACCTCTTGAGATTAGATAGTGTATTAATGGTGTTGCTAAACCACCTGTTCCGCCAATAATCAGATAACTGGCCTGAGAATCACAAATCAGTCTTTGTTGTACCTGGTTTATGTGCAGATGTTTGTTCTTCAATCCGGGTACATAGAGTGCCTTTCTCAGAGCGCATTGCGTTTCGGCATTATTGGCATTAAATAAATAATGAAATGCATCTTCCAGACTGCTCTTGGCATCACAATCCACTGTGTAATTTTGTTTTAAATCGAGCTCGTTTCTAAAACTGTTCCAGAAGGAGGTGGCCATGGTGTGGTAGGGATTGACTGCTTCATTCCCGTCCAGGGCAAAAGCCTGTTCTGTTACCAAGGTAAAGCTTTCAGGGCGTGATTTAAAGAGCATTTTGCAGCAATGTACCAATTCATAAAATTGACTCTGATCATAGAGAAACACGATGTGTTTATGTTCTATATCGGCCAGAGATCTGACTTCTTTTATGAGTTGGTAACGGAGCGTTCCTAATCGCTTTTTAGCTTTTTCCGGATCGGTTGAAATGACCAATAGCTCTGCTAATTTCTGTTGAATTGGTTGTTGGTGTTTAACCTGTTTCCATTGAATTTGATACAGATGATTCAGAATGGATTCATAGGAAATAAATTGATTGGGTGTGACTTTTCTTAATTTCAGCTCTTTGATAGACGCAATCAATAACCCTGAGTCATCATATATTTTTAAATCAAAACACAGATCGCGTTCGTCTTTCGTTCTTCTTTTGAGCAAGTGCACCCAAATAGTTCGCGGCGCATGGTGAAAAGCGGTCATCTGATCCAGGGAATAGGGAACGTAAGTTGAATGCTCCACTGAATTCATACTGAGCAGAACAATGCTTTGTATGGCGCCGTCAAGCAGTATGGGGTGATAATGATAATCAGTCGTCTGAGTTGCCTGGGTTAAGGTTATTTTAGAAAGTATGCTGTCCGTGCCAATATATCCTTCCTGCATCACCTGAAATTCTTTGCCATAAAATAATGAGCGATTTTTAAAGTGATCATAAATTTGCGACAGATCCAGCTTTTTATCAAAGGATGATTTGAGCTCGTTAATGTTGATGTGTACGGGGGGAGAGCTGGTTTTGGGGCAACATTCCATCTCGGCATATTTTTGCCAACTTGAATCATGCTGCGCAAAAATGGTGATTTTGTATCGTCCATTTTGGATTGGTTTTGCCAGAAGTTGAATCTCTTGACCTTGTCGAGGATATAATGGACGTTCGACATGAACGTGTTCAATACTCAGCTCATTGCTCTTGAGTAGTTCCTTTGCAGCGGTTAAGCCACACTCTAGATAGGCCGTCGCCGGAACAACCACTTTATCAAATACCATGTGGTGTTTTATATAACTTAGATTATTCAAATCCAGTTTGTTTCTGAACAGGAATTCATTTCCTGGCATGGAGAGCATTTGTCCTAAAAGAGGATGGATTAGGCTTTCAGGTGGTGCGTATTCACTTTTTTTATCCGGCCAGAATTCAACGCGGTCAAAAGTATAATGAGGTAACACAACGGGGTGAAACTCAATGCCGAGTGATTTATAATACTGTTTCCAGTCGATTGATTCGCCATTTAGGTACTTTTTCAATAAGTCATGAAGCAATGGGTTGTGTGTGCGTTCGAAGCTTTTTCCTGGAGCAGAGGATAAGGTAAAATGGCCTGAATTAAGAAGCTGCGCGGCTTCGGTGGTACTTTTTGCTGAGAGAACCAAACGATAAGAATAATGATCGCGGCATGTTGCGGCAGTAAAACAGACATCGCTGAAATTCTCTTTGGTGTGTTCCAGATACTGTTGATACGCCTTGGATAATTGAATGAGTGCTGAACTGGATTTTGCTGATAAAACAAGCACATGAAGCTGGTCTGTGTGGGTTGATCTGCTCATGTCCTGCTGAGGAAATTCTTGAAGAATAACATGAGCATTGGTGCCGCTAAATCCGAAGGCATTGATGCCTGCGCATCGTGGCTTAACACTGCTTTTCCAGTCCATATTTTGCAAGGCAATGCGGGTATTATTCAAGGTAATGTTTGGATTTAAATGCTTAAAATTCAGTATCTTATAAATTTTTTGATTTTTTAAACTGATAATTGTTTTTATAATGCCGGCAATCCCTGAAGCACTTTCAAGATGACCTATATTGGTTTTAACAGTACCCACATACAACGGGTTTTCCTGGCTGTGATGGGTCCCATACACCTGATTAATGGCATGAATCTCTATCGGATCACCCAGTGGGGTACCTGTGCCATGCGCTTCAATATAGCTGATATCCTCGCTTGAGAGATTGGATTGGCTCAGCGCCGTTTTCATCACTTCTTCCTGGCTTGTACCATTAGGAACCGTTAAACCTGCTGACTTTCCATCATTATTGACTGCTGTTGCCTTGATTACCGCTAAAATGGAATCTTTATCGCGCAGGGCATCGGATAATCTTTTGAGCAAGACAACACCACAGCCTTCGGCTCGGGCATATCCGTCTGCTCGTTCATCAAAGGTTTTGCATTGACCATCGGGTGCCAGGGCTTTGGCCTTGCAAAGGGTTACGTTAGATTCAGGCATCAACAGGATGTTCACGCCACCAGCCAGTGCATAATCCGTTTCATGATTTTTTAAACTTTGGCAGGCGTAATGAAGTGCGACCAGAGAAGAGGAACAGGCGGTATCTATGCTTAAAGAAGGGCCTTTAAAATCAAAAAAATAGGCGACTCGTCCAGGAATTAAATTCAATACATTTCCAGTAATCGAGTACGCGCTCAATTCTTCATTGGAAAATCCTGATTTCTCCAATAGAGCATAATACTCATTAGGCCCTACACCGGCAAAAACTCCAGTCAAGCTGCCGCGCAATGAATCAGGAGGGTAGTTTGCATATTCCAAAGCCTTATAACACTGCTCTAAAAAAAGGCGCTGCTGTGGTTCCATTAATTTGGCTTCGCGAGGACTAATGCCAAAAAAATTCGCATCAAAATCTTTAATGTGCTCTATAAATCCCATTTTAGTGACGTAGGATTTACCCGGGGCATCCATATCGGGATCATAATATTTGCTATTATCCCAACGCTCTATGGGAATATCCTTTATGCCGCTGAGTCCTTGCTCGAGCAAAGCCTCGAACGCTGCAATATCGGGAGCATCAGGCAGGTTGCAGCTCATTCCTATAATCGCTATGGCTTCTTCATTTTTGGGCGTTGATGGTTGTTCTGCCTGTTTTTGAATTAAATTCGCATCCAGTTCTGATTCAATATGACCTGCCAATTTATTAATGGTGGGATAATTAAAGCCAATATTAACCATGATCTTCATGGCAGGATCTAATTTTTTCTTCAGCTCGTTTGCCAGTTCGGCAATCATGAGCGAGTCCAGGCCAATTTCAAAAAAACCTTCGTCTTCATCTAAATCGTCAGTTGAGGACAGCTCCAATATCTCTTTGCAGAGCCCTGACACCATGTCTCTACAGGCTTTAAACCGATTTTCTTTATTAATATTGAGGTAATGACTTAACCACTGGGACCAATCTTTATTAGCTGTTTGATTGGTCAGACGGTGCTCATCCAGCAGAAGATCGTCAGAAAGCACTTTATAAAATCCGGTCAAGGGATTTGGAACAAAATCCAGCATGAACTTGAGATAATCTGGCGAGATGATGCTTGCTTGAGACAGCTGACCATTGAGTACTACTTTAATAAAGGAATGACCTTGTTCATTGGTGATCAATGCCTCTTTAAGCCCCTGATCTCGTGAACGTTTATTAGCCATTCCAACCTCGCCCCAAGGCCCCCATTGGATGGCTGTGCCCGGAAGCCCCAAGCGTTGACGCTCGGCAATCAGCAAATCAAGAAAACTGTTGGCGGCACTGTATACGGATTCTTTGTTGCTTCCGAATACTGAGGAGATGGACGAATAAACGGCAAAGAAATCCAAATCACAGTGTTGACTTAGTTCATGTAAATGCCATGCTCCTTTGACTTTTGCAGAAAATAAATAATCCACATCTTCGTCTTTATGATCTATTAACGGAGCTTTTATTGCTGCTCCTGCTGCATGAATAATGCCTTTTAACAGATTATCTGCATTAAGTTCCGCTATGAGTTTTTGTACTTGCTCTCTATTGCTGACATCCACACTTCTCGTTTGTATGGTCTGTTCCGGGAAGTCGATTAGAATTTTTTTTATGGCCGCTTTCAGTTCAGGCTTATCTGTTGCTCTGGAGATTATCACTACCTCCCTGGCTCCTGCTGAAAGCAGTGCCTGCGCGGTTACCAGACCTAGTCCTCCTGTGCCTCCTGAAATGAGGTATCGTCCTTTGCCTGAAATTAGAAGTTTATCGTCAGCTAAGGTGGCTCTTTTTAATCGAGACACCATTCTAACCCCATTGCGATAAGCTACCACGTGCTCATGTAATGGACCGTGGTTATGGTTCATCTCGTCATATACCTGATTGGTGATAATGGCTGATTCTGATGGCTCCAAATCAATCAGAGTGGTATTAAATTGGGGTAATTCCAGTCCAAGGGTTTTGCACAGCCCAATGAGCGGGCTATTGCTCAGATTAAGTTCGCCTGCGGGAAGCTCGGCTATAGCGTTGGTTGTAAGAACAACTAATTGGGGGGCAAGCGCTTTTTTATTGAACTCTTGAATTAAATGCACCAGTTTTTTAGTAAGGTGTTTTTGGAAGTCGATGTTGGCTCCAGTTTCTTTTGTCGTAGATGAATCCAGGCCTTCAGCAAAAATTATCCCATACAATCGATCTAAAGCAATGCCATCCTCCTCAACGAAAATCCTTAATCCTTTCGCTTTAAACTCAGATACCAGATGCTTGGCACCAATGAGCAGCCAATTCATCCCCTGAATTTTACGGTTTTGTTGGTCACAGGGTTGAATTTGCCACTGTAATTGGAAACACCAATGATCAGGAATTGGAATGTCATTCAATTTGTCTTTGGATTTTGTCCAATATTCTTTTCTGTCAAACTCATATAAAGGTAATTTAACCTTTTCAAAAGGGCTATTTAAAGACTGATAAAAATCAGTCCAGTTAAGAATAAACCCGTCCTCATAAGCTGTTTGCAACTCCTCCAGAGCAAGTCCTTGTTGCGCTGTTTCTCGGGATTTTTTTAATGTATGAATGGTGTATTCTTTTCTTTCAATCTGTTCCGCTGCTTCTTGGGCTGATTTGGCTCTAATGACGACACGGTGGAGGAAATGGCTGCGGCAGGTTGCGGCAGTAAAGCAAATATCTGCAAATCGTTCTTTAGTATTTGTTAAATAGTTTTGATAACTTGCCAGCAATAATTCAAGAGACAGTTTGCTCTTTGCTGACAACACCAGCAGAAAATCTTGTTGGGGAAGAGCTGGGAGCTCTTTACGCTGCTGTGGCGCTTCTTGCAGAATAATGTGCGCGTTGGCGCCGCTGAATCCAAAAGAACTGACTCCGGCACAGCGTAACTTTGTATGTTCAGGCCAATCGATAGTTTTTAGTGGAATTACTGCATTTTTTAATTCGATTTCAGGATTTAGTTTTTTAAAGTTGAGATGTTTAAATAATTTGTGAGTTTTAAGGCTTAAAATGGCTTTGATTATTCCAGCCACACCAGATGCACTCTCACAGTGACCAATATTGGTTTTTACTGAGCTGATATACAGCGGTTGTTTCATGCTATGACTGTCACTGAATATTTTAGTCAGTGTATTGGCTTCTATTGGATCTGCTAATGGGGTACCTGTTCCATGCGCCTCGATATAATCAATATCTTCAGGAGATAATTTTGACTTGGCCAAGGCGCTGCGGATCAGTTCTTCCTGTGCTGTGCCATTGGGGACAGTGAAACCGCTGCTTTTACCATCGCTGTTAATGGCGGTTCCCTTGATGACGGCAAGGATATTATCCTTATCTTTTAATGCGGTACTTAGACGTTTTAATACAATAGCCCCGCAGCCTTCGCTTCTGGCATAACCATCTGCGTCTTCGCTAAACGTTTTACAGCGACTTTCTGGTGATAACATTCGAGCTTTGGATAAGGTGATGTTCGACTCAGGAGCTAACAAAGTGTTTACCCCTCCGGCCAAAGCCATGTCGCAGTCACCTGCTTGCAGGCTGAGGCAGGCATTGTGAATGGCTGTCATCGATGAGGAACAGGCGGTGTCGATGACCTGGATTGGGCCGTGAAAATCAAAGGCATAGGCTACCCGGCCAGCCAAGGCATTCAGGACATTTCCAGTGGCAAGGTAAATACTAAGATCTTCTAATTTGAGGCCATTATCAATCAGTACGCGAGGGTATTCATTCGTTCCAACGCCAACAAATACTCCGGTATTGCTGTCTTTAACAGAATCCAGAGAAAGATTTGCGTCCTCTAATGCGTGATAACATACCTCCATAAACACGCGGAGTTGTGGCGACATGAATTTGGCCTCTCTGGGGCTGACATTAAAAAAATCGGCATCGAACTTTTTAATATGATCCATGAACCCTAATTGCTTGATGTACAGTTTGCCCAAGGTATTTAAATCGGGGTCATAATATTTATCGTTATCCCAACGTTCCAGAGGGATATCACTCATACCGCTTTCCCCTTGGTCTAATAGGGATAAAAACGCATCAATATTTTCGGCTTTGGGAAAACGGCAGCTCATGCCGATAACAGCGATTGGTTCAATGTTGAGTACATTAATAGACGGTTGTCGTTGTACGGTTTCAGGAACGATAATGGAGCGAAGATGGCGAGCCAGTTTTACCACATTTAATTGAGGAGACGTTAGGATAGATGGCACTTTATATCGAGGAGCAAAAGAATCCTGAATGAGTTGATCCAGAGCGGCCAATGATTCGGTGGTGAGGCCTAATGAATTAAAATCTTGGTATTCGTCTATACGCTCTTTATTAAGTAACGTTGCTATAAGACCAGCAATTTTTTCTTTGATGACCTCATCCTGTTGTGTTGGCGATTTTTGATAAAATCCATCCAGCCAATGATTATTGTCCGATTTATTTCTTGGTTCGTGCCAAAAGGATTTTCTATTAAATCGATAGAGGGGCAAATCGGTTTTATTAAACGGGGAATCGTTGTTCTCAATTCGCACGTTATCACCAGACAAATAATATTCAACAAGATGTTTATCTGTAAAACTTAAATATTTAGGTGGGTGATTTATGCTGACTTTTATGATTTCATAATCTTCAGATTCAATTTTTTGAATTAATGAATCTTTATCTTTTGCGATGATGGCGCAGCGGTATTTAAAGTGATCTCGACAGTTGATTAGAGTCTGGCAAATATCACTCAGGTTAGCAGCGGTGTTCTTCAAATAAGAAATAAAATCTGTCAGCATCATTTTAAGGGATTCTGAGTTACCGGCAGAAAGTAAAAAACATAACTCGGTGTCTTTGTCGATAGGGGATGCATAAATTTCTAAGTCGGGAGATTCTTCAACGATAAGACTGACATTGGTACCACTAAAACCGAAATTGGAAACCTGGGCATACCTTTTTTTATTGTTTTGCTTCAAAAAATCAACGGAGTGAATCGGGAAGAGGGCTGGAATGGCTTCTGGGGAAATGGTTGCATTAGGGATTGAATAATATAAGTTGGGTGGTATGGTTTTGTTTTTCAGAGCGCAGATTACTTTTATTAAGGAAGCGATACCTGATGAAGAAATGGTATGTCCAATTGTGCTTTTTACTGCCCCCAAGATGAGCGGTTTTTCAATGGAGTGTTGGCCTTGGTGTATGTGCTGAATGGCATTAAATTCAACAGAGTCGCCAATCACAGTACCTGTGCCATGTGTTTCAATATAATCAATGTCTTTTGGAGTGATGTTTGCTTGCTCCAGTAAGGCCTGATGCATGGCAATTTGTGCATTAATATTGGGAGCAACAAGACTTCCCTCGTCTCCATCGTGATTCATGACGATGCTTTTTATAAGGGCAAGTATATTATTTTTGTCTTTAATTGCGTCGCTTAACCGTTTGACAATAACTACAGCGCAACCTTCACTGCGCACAAAGCCATCCGCTTCAATATCGAAGCTGCTGCAATGCCCTTTTGCTGACAGCATATTTGCTTTACTCAAACCGATAAAGTTTTCAGGACATAAATTAAGGTGGACTCCACCAACAATTGCCATGTGGCATTGTCGTGTTCGCAGATCGGTTGCTGCAACGTAAAGGGCTGATAAGGAAGAAGAGCATGCTGTATCAACAGTCATGCTGGGACCTCTGAGGTTTAAAAAGTGACACAGTCTTCCTGGCGCTGCACTATTGGCCGCACCAATTTGCGTGTATTCGTTAAACTGTATGTTGTCTTTATAGTTGAGGTGGCTGTAATCCTGGGAGGAAATACCACAATACACGCCAGTCTTGCTGCCATTGATTGATTCATGAGTTATGTTTGCATGGTTTAAGGCTCGTATGGCTACTTCAAGGAACAGTCGATGTTGCGGGTCAATTTGTTTGGCTTCAGCTGGCGATATTCTAAAGAATTCGGAGTCAAATAAATGAGCATTACTTAAAAAACCACCAAATCGACTGATGATTTTATCTGCTTTTCTTCTGTCTGGATCGTAGTATTGATCAATATTCCAGCGATTCTCCGGGACTTCTCTGATTGGGCTTTGTCCGCTTAGCAATAGATTATAAAATGCGTCAACATGTTCTATATCCGAATCAATACCAGGGAATTGGCAATTCATTCCTATAATTGCCAGAGGTTCATTCATGTCGATAGCTTCGTCATGTTGCTGTTTCTTTAACACTTTTTGCTCCCTGTAATGCCTGAACACTCTAAATTACATGGTCGTAGAGGCGGTACTGACAGAAATTATAAATCGCAAGGATGATTAATCGTCTGGTCGAGTTGATTGTATTTATTTTAAAGAAAAATAAATATTCTCATATCAATTATAAACCATCAAGGCATAGTTGAGATAATGAGCGTGTTATTGATTTATAAGAACATTTTTAATAGAGGAGTGTTTTTTTTTATAAAGGTTAGATGTTGTATTAAGGTATTGTGGATTTTTATAAACCCTCATCCCCAGCCCTTCTCCCTTGAAGGGAGAAGGGAGTTTAGGTACAAAAACATTCAAGCTCCCTTCTCCCTTCAAGGGAGAAGGGTTGGGGATGAGGGTTGCTAATCAATTACCACACTCTCAAGTAAATTTAAAACAAGCTCCATAACCCCCTCGATGTTATTAAACACTTCATTATTCCAAACACGCATGACCCGATAACCAAGTGCTTCTAAATCCTTTGTTCGTTGTTGGTCATATGCTTCGGCAGCCATATGTTGGCCGCCATCAACTTCAATAATGAGTTTTTTTTCTCGACAAACAAAATCAGCTATATAGTGGCCAAACACTTGTTCGCGTACAAATTTATAGCCGCCTAGCCTTCTGTTTCGAAGATAATACCACATACGGATTGCAGCATCCGTTTGATTTTTTCTTAGGTTCCTTGCGCGCTCTTGCATTGTGCTTCATTAATTTTATTGAATATCCGTTAAGGGGGATGTTATCTCGCTTTGGTATTATTTCAAGTTATTTTGGAATTTAATAAACCCTCATCCCCAACCCTTCTCCCTTGAAGGGAGAAGGGCGTTTATAAATCGGGTGGTTTGGTAATACTTTAACATTCAAGCTCCCTTATCCCTTCAAGGGAGAAGGGCGTTTAGGTATAAACCGGGTGGTTTGGTAATACTTTAACATTCAAGCTCCCTTCTCCCTTCAAGGGAGAAGGGCGTTTAGGTATAAACCGGGTGGTTTGGTATTACTTTAACATTCAAGCTCCCTTCTCCCTTTAAGGGAGAAGGGTTGGGGATGAGGGTTACTAATCAATTGCCACACTCTCAAGTACATTTAAAACAAGCCCCACAATCCCCCGGATGTTTTCAAACACTTTTTAAGGTTGGGATTGCGAAGCGGGATGTTTTTTAATATCCTGAATTATCACACTATTTTTGAATGAATAAATGATAAAGTCTTGGCTCAACGCATGGTTTAAAAATGGAAAAACCCAGGACGTTATTAAGCAACCGGTGTCTTCATCTGTAAAACCTCGACCTAATGCCGCTTTTTATGAGAATTACTTCACCCTGATTGCAAGTGGCGCTCGTTTAAAGCTGGTTGAGGCGATGTTTAATCTCGATTTATTTTCCTTGTTTGAACAACAAGACTGTGTTGCAGAGCAGGACATTATTAAACAATTACATTTAATGCCAATTCGAGCGAAGAAGTGGCTTCATCTGCTCAGTTCGGAGCATTTTTTAATTAAAACAACGACCAGAGATTATCAGCCCGCCTACAGACTACCCGAAGAATTTGTTGAAATGATGCGCAGCGATAGATGGTGGGCTATTCGGTTCTTTTTTGGCACATGGAGAGTTGGAGCTGAAGAAAATTTAACCGACGTACTTCGCTATGGCCAGGTTAAAGTCCCCGTATCCTGGCCGCCCAAAACGGATGAAGAAGCCCTTTGGCTTGAAAACTGGATGGCAAAAACAGCAGAACAACCAATACAGAATATATTGGAGCAAATCGATTTTAGTAGAGTGAGCAATGTATTGGATGTAGGAGGAGGGGATGGAACCATGGCCTGCGAATTTGCTCGAGCTCATCCTCACCTTAAGGTCACAGTCTACAATCTTCCCAAAGCGGCAGAACTGGCGAGACAAAATATCGAAAAGCAGGGATTAAGTCATAGAGTCAGCGTATATCAGGGAGATTTTATCAATGAAGATGCATTTCCATTAGGGTTCGATCTGGTGTTATTTACTCGTGTGTTGTTTGATTGGAATGAGCAAGTCGATAGAAAATTATTACGCATGGCTTATCAATGCTTACCAGAACATGGTCTGGTAGGTATTTGTGAGTTTTATAAGGAGGAGAATCATGCACGATGCCTCTCTTCTGAATACCGATACATATTTCATGATGATTTTGCCCCGCATGTGATGAAAACCGCAGCCTCTTATCGCGCTATGCTAGAAGATATAGGGTTTACTGTTGTCATACCCAATACGGAACCTAAAGTTGGGTTTATATATACATCATTGATATTGGCTCAAAAATAACACGCGTTCATTCTATCGGGCTATTCTATATGATGATTTCATGGTTAAAAAAGTGGTTTTCCAAAGACGATAATCATACGTATTCGGAACATAGCTTAGCTTCAGTAACGTCCAAAAAATACAATACTGACTTTTATAATAATTATTTTTCCCTGATTGCCCAAGGCGCACAACTTAAATTGATAGAAGCCATGTTCAGCCTCAACCTGTTCTCATTGTTTGAACACCAGAAATGTGTTTTGGAACGAGATATTATTGAGCAATTAGGATTAATGCCCAATAGAGCGCTTAAATGGCTCCATCTTCTTGCTGATGAGCACTTTTTAGTGAAAATAACCACAGAGGATGGGAAGGAAGCCTATCAGTTGCCTGATGAATTCATTGCTCTGTTGCAAGGAGACAGTAAGTATTGGATGACTATGTTCTTTGCTTCCTGGAGCGAGATTGCTGATGAGAATTTAACAGACGCATTACGTTTTGGCTCCATAAGAAAACAGGTTTTCTGGCCCCCAAAAACCGAGGCGCAAGTTAAGAGGGTTGAGGAATGGATGACTTATACAGCTGATCAGCCTCTTCGTTGTATATTAAATCACATTGATTTTAGCAGGGTGACGCAACTTCTGGATGTTGGGGGCGGCGATGGAACCATGGCCTGTTCTATTGTAAACACTTATCCTCACTTACAAGCCACAGTATATAATGTACCTCTTGCAGCCAAGTTGGCCAGAAACACGATTGAGGCCAAGGGGTTAAGTGGAACAGTAGCTGTATTAGAGGGAAATTTTATTAACGAAGACTCATTCCCATCCGGATATGATTTGATTTTATTTTCTCGGGTATTATTTGATTGGGATGAATCATTATGCCGAAAACTGTTACGAATGGCTTATCACGCATTGCCTGAGAAAGGCATGGTTGCTGTTTGTGAATTTTTTAAGGATGAGGCTGATCCTGCGTGCCTTGTTGCAGAATATCGCTACATTTTTTTTGATGCATTTGCAGTAGATATAATGAAAACTCCAGAGGAATACCATGCGATGTTGAAGGAAATAGGCTTCACAATTATTATACCTAATACTTCAAAACAGCAGCCTCTTTATGATTGTACTTTGATATTGGCTCAGAAATAGACAATCATTTATGATGCCACTTGCAGTCGTTTTAAAAAATCAAGAATAAGCTTGGGTCATACATCCATACACTAATCGCTTGCCTGAGTGGGCTTCTTTTCCATGCATAAAGGTAAAGTTATCAACGATCATAAAGTCTCCTGCGTGCCAATAGATTGGGTAGGTATGTTGGTCAATCACTTGATTAATTTGGAGGATTTCTGCAGAAGAGAATGGGGTATTATTACCATAATGGCAAACTATGGGTAACATGTCTTTAGCGATGAGATATCGGTTCACGAGGTAGGAGTATGTCGGTAATGCCTTTAATTCACCGTAGAGTAAATTGGAATAATAATTTAAATATCCTGCTGAATTAAACCACAGCGTTTGATGGGTCACTGGATGAGTCACTGCTCCAGGTAAAAAATTCAGGACAATTAAATCAGTGCCTCCATTGACCCATTCCCATTTCAGTCCCTCGATGTTTAGGCGCTCTTCAATCTGTTTTTTCTCTACTGTACCAAAATAGTCCATCCAGGTTCGAGCACTGCTGGTATTTAACATCGATGTTATCAGAGATTGTTTGAGGGATTTACCATGGAAAAATTGTTTGTAGACTATGCCATGCTTCATTATTTTTTGCTGTATCTCCTCTGGCATATCGTGCCAAATGGCTCCCGCATTTCCAAAAAGCGTCGCACCACCTTCACGTGCTGGGGTATTGCAACAAAAATAGATATGGCTGGGCGGGTTTTTGGTTCTGGGCTTTTCATGATGAAGAGGTAAAAATATATGGGCTGGGAGATCGCTCGAAGTATAAATTTCATTGGCCAATATTGTTCTTGCAATTTCATAATCTTTAGTACTGCAACGGTCACCCAAATTGCATGCTTCGATAGCCTGTGAAAAGTGATCCACATCCTGACAGGCAAAACTTCTAAATAAAAGAGCACCGTATTTTGCAAGCAGCTTTAAAAATTCCACTCGATGCTGATGAATGAGCTTAATTAAGTTTTCAGGGGTATTAAGTGGCGCGGCAAGAGAGGACGTGATGATGGGGATGTTTAACTCGCGATGATTTACTATTTTAAAATCCATTCTATCCCCTGCATGGTTATTTAATTGCTTCTAAATATATGGGGCGGGTTTCATAATATAATTTGCCCCCATATTGGCGATGACAATGTTCCTGGAATACTTCTAACAGATCTTCAATGATATCGTTAACTTCATCAGGTGGAAATGTTTTGATGAAAGGCATGGTTAATAATAAATTTTTAAAATAACTGATATCAGGAAAGTAAACATGTGTCGTTTTTAGATTCAGTTTCAATTGTTTGAAAGGGAGTTGCAACAGGGTATTGAGAACACGATAAAAATAATATTGATATTCATTACTGGAATTAATGTAGCGTTCTGTTAAAAAATCATAGCGATGCTGTCTGGCTAATTCATAACAAGTTTGATAAATACTGTTGCTGGAAAAAGAGGAAAACAAAGCATATATTCTGCCGCCCTCAGCCAAGGAATGAAACATATTGGGAAAAGATAAGCTGATGTCAGTCCAATGCAAACACCAAAATGAAAGGATGAAATCAAATGGGTCAGTTGGTTGATACTCTTCAATATTGTGCAGTTCAAAACTGAGCGTTTTATTGGCCCAATGCTGATTCGCATGCTTGATCATCTCTGCTGAGCTGTCTATTCCAATGATATGTCCATTTTTTACATGATCTGCAAGAAAACGGGTGTATTGTCCATCGCCGCAGCCGATATCCAAAATTCTCCCAAATGGCTGCACTGGGAAGCTTTTACGAAACGCTTCACTGGTTTCATTTTGAAAGTAGTTTCCCTTGGTATAATTTTCGGGATTCCAATCCATATCAGTCCTGAACGTATTTCATAGAGTTATCCAACATACATAATATATTGGAAACCTATCTAATGAACAATAAGTTTTACCAGGGTCTCTCTGTACATGACAAAAAAGTTGTCTTGCCCGCACGGGCGGGCAACTATTTGGCATTTGGCACTGCAGTACGTTGAGATAACTCGTTGACACACTCTTCAAATCATATCATCTCGAACGCCAAAAGGAGGTGATATGGAGTGTTTCAGCGAGTTGAAAGAGAGTTTAAACGTGGAAAACAATAATCCCGACTGGCTCTTTGGAATCGGTTTATTTTGATGAATGTTTGCCCTTCTGCGTGGGCATGACCGTTTTTTTGCCATGTACGGAGCCAGGGCTTTTTGACAATTGACTATTTTTTTGCTGACAAACGCTTACCTGCGGCAGCTTGCCCCTATCTTTTTGCCACTGCCCCGCGCTAAAACATGGGATCCGGCCTTGATGCGCGGGACGGTGAAAACGAATGGTCAACTGGCTCTAAGAGGTTAAACGCGGGGGCGTATTATTAGGCTCAGGGAGTTCGATCAGGAGCTGGGCAATCGCTGCTTTGTTTAAAGTAGTATCTAATTGATAGCTGACTTTTACTTCAGGACGTTCTAATGATGCAGTCAGGTTGTGTTTTAATTCTGCACTAAAACGCTCAAATAAAGGTTTATCACCGGCGATTAAGCTTTTTATTTGCCGCTCGAGTGCTAAAGCAAACCAGGGGGTAGTGTGTGGAAGTATTGCTTCTACTATTTGGTGAAATCGCGCTTTTTCATCGGGACTGTCTTTGGGTAGCTGGGTGAGAATTACAGCAAAATCAGCATGTCGCTCGATAGGCGCATTTGCTATTATGAGTTCAAATTGCCTTGGGCTTAATTCTGCAGCGGCCATTTTGCAATAAGGTTCCTGGATGTTTCTAAAAATCTCCCAAAATTTATTTTCTTTGATGGACTGTATGAGCTGATCTTCTGATATGTGGTGCAACATGAGGCTGAGACGGTGTTCTCTGTTCTCAATGTCTGACTTATGATTCAACGGTTTCGCTTCGATCCGCCAAAAATGAGTGAGCAAATTTTTAAATTCGGGTAAAGCAGCTCGCTCAGCAATCATTTTAATTCGATTGTCGGGCAATGCATTCAAGTCACCCATGAGTTTTAGCTCATTAATAATATACGTTGTTGCATCCAGTTCCTGAATAAATGCGGCGAAAGCCTCATCGGTCCAATCCGTTTTAATCACAGGTTTGGCTGATGCATAGACTGGAGCTATTGAAGCGTTTACTGTTGCCCATTTGGATGTTTGAGGTTTGCTCTCCTTGGTACTTGAGGATGGTGCTGTTTGTTTGATATTTTTCTTGGTATTAATGGCAATATAATGTTCGGCCAATTTGGCCAATTCAATTTTAAAAGAAGCAGGATGGGCTAAATGAGTAATCTGATCGATTAACGCTGTTTTTATAGTTACTGTAGCATGAGGCAGAATAGAAACCAGTTTCCCTAGCAAATAAGGATCTGGTTGCAATTTTTTAATCATGTAATTGAGCGCATCATGATTTTTACTGTTCGAAGCAAATAACGCGAATTGATTTCGGTTCAAGGTGTTTGCTGCAGCTTCAATGTAGGTGTCTATATTGAGCAGTTTTAAAAAATCAGGGGAAGCAAGCGATGCAGTTAATTGAGCATCAGAGAGCGATTCAAGAACTACTGTAAATTTGTTCTTTTTATACTCCCTTTTGGATGGCTCAAATTCAAAACCACTAAATTGTCGCCACAGAGAATCCAGCTCCGTCAGGCTGTGAGCTCCTTTTCCTTTGACCGAACTGAGTCTTCCGACAAGTAACTGAATGTCTTTGTCGCTCATTTGACCCAGTCTGTCCCAAAACTCATCGCCTGATAATTTTGGATTTTTAATTACTTCAATCAATTTGACAATATAAGGTTCTTTGACTTTGGGTGTAGAGCCCTCTTTTTGCGGTTGAGCCTTTGCTTCATCCTGAGATATCAACTGATTTATGGTTTCTGTAAATGTTAAGAGGTCTTCAGGGCTATTAAAATCATGTGACTTTGAAAATTTAAATGGCTTCGATTGGGGTTTTGTTTGGGATTTTGCAAAAAAGACATCCTGACCTTTAGTGACTCCAGGTTGAGTTGACGTGGTGGAGTCGGTTTTCTTTTGTGGCTTGAGAGAAACATCCTGATTTTTAGTGTCTCCTGGTTTGGTGGACGGGGTTGAGTCCGCTTTCTCTTGATGTTTGATAGTAATATCCTTATCACTGGCTTGAGCAGGTGCACTCGCGTCGTTTTCTAATAACTTTGAGTGTAGCTGAGTAGCTTCATTGGATTCTATAGTTGCCCTGGTTAAATCCAGGCCAAAATTGAAGGCAGATATAGAGCCCAATGAACCGATTTTTGCTCCATTCAAGCTTGATGCGCCAAGCTCTTTACCCTGGATTGCTCCACTAAGGAAACCTAATACACTACCCAAAAAGGCTAATGGAGAAGTTACTACAACGAATGGAACAGAAATCAAAATCAGCACAACTCCACCTAAGATCTTAGGATAATCGGGTTGTGCAATGCGATTCTTTTTAGTTTGTTCTGATGCTAACTGTTCGGATTCGTCGGTGCTGAACTGGGATGCTTTTTTTTGAGGAGGGGGAGTTGTATGGGATTTATTTTTAGGATAATCATTCATTGTAATCTCTATCGATTAAAGCGGTTTTCTAATGTTAATATTAATGCACAAATATAGGCTTAACAAGTTATTTTTTGATCAGTTTCTAGTGAGTGTTAGTTTATAAAGTACATTTGGAAAGAGATGATGACTTCGGCAAAATGATTACTGCATTGTGAGGGATATAAGGGTAATGCGGTACTTTAACCTCAAAATTGGCAAATGTTCCCAATTATTCATAAACTTAATATCATAAGTGCGTCGCCACAAAACAGGCTCTAACCAAAGGATTTTCATCATGAGTTACTTCAAAACAAAAACACCTGTGTGCGAGAGTAAAAAGTGCCCTCAGCATATCAGCCTTGAGATTATTCCTCGTACTGTTGATCTGGGTGGATTTGAAGTAGGGCGAGTATTACCGTCCAGAGAAAAAAGGACAGTCGGTCCCTTCATTTTTTGGGATCAAATGGGACCCGGAGAACTGCTCACTGGCAAGGGTATTGATGTTCGTCCTCATCCTCATATTGGTCTTGCTACTATGACTTATTTGTTCTCTGGTTCACTTGAACACAGAGATACGTTGGGAACGTATCAAGCCATTGTTCCGGGTGAGGTCAATTTGATGACGGCAGGACGGGGAATTGCTCATTCAGAACGAACTCCGCAAAAGGATCGTCATAATCCACAGCAATTTTGGGGTGTACAATGTTGGTTGGCTTTACCGTTAAGCAAAGAAGAAATGGATCCTTCTTTTAATCATTATTCCAGAATGGTTGTTCCTGCTCATTATGACGAGAAAGACATCAGTATACGGGTAGTTGCTGGAGAATGGATGGGTTTAAAATCACCGGTGGTGACTCAATCGGATGCTTTGTTTGTTGAATGTGGGCTTCATGCTGCGCGACAAATGAGTATTTCTGGAGCTGTAGAAGAGCGGGCCATTTTTATTTTAAGCGGTGAAATAAGAATCGATAATGCAGACTATGGCAGTAATAGAATGCTCATTTTAAAACCAGGTTCTGATATTCAAA
This sequence comes from Legionella moravica DSM 19234, assembly GCF_000423305.1. Taxonomy (GTDB): domain Bacteria; phylum Pseudomonadota; class Gammaproteobacteria; order Legionellales; family Legionellaceae; genus Legionella; species Legionella moravica. The sequence goes on from NZ_KE384001.1 coordinate 141,114, forward strand.
TTACTGCTATTACTAATTCCAGTTTTATCGTGCTTGGAGGAACCGCTCTGGAAGAGCCACGCTACTTATGGTGGAATTTTGTATCCAGCAATAAAGAACGAATTGAACAAGCGAAACAGGATTGGAGTAATGGTGCTTTTGGGGCGATTCCTGGAGATGACAAGGAATATATACCTTTACCCAAATAAGTGGTACGTCTTTTAGGGGCTGGTGACAGTTTATCTATTTATCCTTGCTTCCTGTGCTTTGTTCGCGGCTATATAGGGTTCTCACTAAAATGAACCTGCTTTTAATAAGACCATTTCAAGTCGTTTTTGTTTTCATTGACAGTATTAAAATGATGCAATTATATGGATACCAAGAATTTTGTGAAGAAAATAATATATGAATCGTAATAAATAATGATAAATTGAGGGATTCTAATTTTATAATATTGATAATGAAAAAGAACAAACTAGTGCCAGCTATCAGGATGGCTGCTTTAGAAGACGCTCAAGCAATTGCAGAAAATCATATTCGTTCTTGGCAGGAAATGTATAAAGAGTTCATTCCTGAGTCTATATTGCAGGATCTGTCCATTGAAGAACGAACGCAACAATGGTCAGACCTTATAAAACAGAACGTTAAAGTATTAGTTATTGAGGTGCATCATAAAATTGTTGGATTTGCGAGTATTTGCGCCTTTAGAGATGCGCATGGTGATGGAGGCAAAGGTGAAATTAGTGCCATTTATTTGCATCCTGATTATTGGCGCTTGGGTTTAGGAACTCAATTATGTCTTGCCGCATTATCCGAATTATCCTCTTCTGGTTATAAAACCATTTACCTTTGGGTATTATCTGATAACCATCAAGCACGAAAGTTTTATGAATCTCTGGGCTTTCATAATACGGGGACAACCAAAATGGAAGAATTTTATGAGGGAGGCGCTTTGTTAGAGGAAGTTCTTTATATGAAAAAGCTTTAGTTTTGCTGGGAGTGAGCTTATGAAATGATATTGAACCTTAATCTGTAGTGGTTAAGTCAGTACATAATGTGGTTGACATTTCACTCCATAAATAGGTGGACAACTGATGGTCCTTGAAAGGAAATGTCCATGAATAGGGGCAAAATACATTGTGAATAAATTTGGGGGAGCAGTGGTGCATCGTTACGTTAAGAATTAATTTTTTCGGTGATTATTGAATTTTTTTAATCACTTACCGATACTGGTTTGATTTTTTTATCGCCACCATGTGTTTTTTAAGAACATTTATTGTATAATATTCGTCCTTTTCATATGTGTAGGAAACTTCATGATAAGATCAACCTCAGTTCTAAATTTTCGCAGTATTTCGTCTGAATCACAAGCAGCTTCTTCCACGCCGTCAATCGGAGAGTTAAAATTAAAACATTCCCTTTTTATGGAAAGCCAAAAAGGCACTCCAGCGGATTTGTCTGAGGCATACAGTAAAATAAAGAAACAATTGTTTGAAAATCGCTCTGTAGAAGTGGCTCATTATGCCATAGAACAACTTAAAAAAATTTTAATTGAAGTTGAATCCACTCATAAAGACGTGTTTATCAATTCTCTAAAAGCCAAATGCAGGTATTTATTAGCATGTTGTCTGCTTTATGCAACAGCTCATTCCGGAGAAATAGATCTGGACATCAATAAGGCAGCTCTTGGATTAATTGAAAGCGCACGCATGCTTGGATTACCTGGTTTGGAAAAAGCACAGCAAATCAGCACCGATTACTATAAAAGAGCCATGCAACTTAGTGAATACTATGGAGTATACTTAAACCGTTTAAATACCCCATTGCCCGAATCTCCTTGGGGTTCTAGAATAGAAACACCTCTACGTAAAGTGGTTGGCGTATCGCTTTTTAATCATCAATTGGATGCAGCCAAAATCTACTTGATGGAAGAAATGCCAAAGATAATTGATGAGATGCTCTCAAACGCCATTGATTTTGATCCAAGAATGGGGAAAGACCGATATTTGTCCCCAAGATTAAATTCTAAATGATGCTCCAATTTTTTGGGGCATTTTTGACGTTTGTTTCAAGAACAGAGATGATGCTTTAGCTCTAATTTGGACAGTGGATTGATGGTGTCTGAATCGCTAAAGATCTTTCTGTTAATCAATCCTTAAGCTTTAATGTTTTAAACTAAAAAAAAGCCTAGAGGAGACTATCATGTCAAACAAGAAACTTAATGAGCGTTTGAACCATGAACTGGATGAACTTGGTGTACCTGCTTTAATGACGGAGCGCGTTCAAGTATGTTCCAAACTTTTTAAACTTCCCAGGTTTAAAGTAGAGGCATTGCTAAATGGGATAATTACCTTTGATAATTATTCCATGCAAAAAATAGCTGATGAGCTTGAAGTCAGCATAGGGTGGTTGATGGGTGTTACAAAAAGTAAAACCAGACACTAAGGTCTGTTGATAGTTCATCTAGCTACCCCTGGAACCCGCGCTTTTTGCGCGGGATCTATCTGTTCTCATTAACGCTGGTGTTGGAAAAATAATTTTTTATCACCGTACTCCGATGCCAATAACGAACTTTCCAACATTAACGTGCCTATGTGGTATTCTTTGCCCTGGTAGTCACCGTATACTTCATATAGTGGGCCAAAAGGTACTTTTGATAAGGAAAGTCTGAAATCTTCACGTGAGGTTTCTGGAATGATGTTTTGTACTGTACTGGCAGGTTTGAAGAAAATACGTTCTGGATAAACTGGAATGCCATTATATCTGCCATCGCCTGTCCAGGCAGCCAAATGCCAAAGTGGCAGATTATTAGCTGGGTCACGAGCCCATTCAAATATTTTCTCTATTGCTTTTAAAGTCCAGCTTGTGGGGTGGGGTATCTGATTGGAAAATTCTTTTGCAAAATAATTCCAATTTCCCTCTTGTCCTTCAAGAAGATTCATAACCTGTAAATTTACAGAGGGATTTTGAGAGACCATGAATTTAATGGCCATGCCGGGGACATAACTGTCATCAGAGGGCGCCGCTGCCAAAGACAGTCTGGCGATACCAATTGCGCCAGTCTCGTATATTCCTGTAAATGGATGATCTGCTGCCGGTATAAAAGCAACTTTACCTACTGATCCGTTGGCATGAATAATTTTCACGCGGCCTTTCGGGAGTTCATCGCTGGTGTAATCAAAAGTAGGTTTTAAGTTAAATAAACCATTCAGTTTTTCGAGTATTTCTGAAAAACTGTTGCCACTCAGTGGGGGCAGTGGATCCAGTTGATTGCTCAGGGTAATTTCATGCCATAGTAACTCTTGTTTTTCTCCGGCAGGCAGACTTTGGTAATTAGAAGGCAATTGAGCATATAAAGTTGAGCTTAGGCTTAAGTACAAGAGACTGCTAATAACTAAATTGAAACAACGGCGCATTAAAACCTCTCCTTGTTAATTTTTATGACTTAGGAAAAACCCAGGGTCGAGGTCAAAGGAATTTCTAATAAATGAGTTCAGCTTAACTCAACGACTGATTTAAAAATTCCCTTTAACGAATAGATCGGGCGTTGTTCCCAAGTCCTGATTTTGTTTAATTCCATGACAGGTTATACGAATTAGAGAATTTGATCCATATTCAGCGTGTTAAAGATCATTTATCTTCTGGACTCTATTTAACTTCTTCACCTATCATTACCGCAAGTTCGCAGCATGACGAGTTGCAATGAATCATTCCAGATAGACAGCGCTTGAGGCTATGGTAGAGTGATTAATTCATGCAGACGACAATGATAAGTGAGAATGCAGCTAAAAGTACAATTGGAGGATAGAATGATTGATAACAACCCAAATCCAGGCGATGATGAGTTACATGAAATGGCAAATCAGTACATAAGCACAGCAAGTAAACTAATATTTCAGGATTTGCCTCACGTAATTTCACAAATTATTGAACAAGAAATTTGGAATAAAAGATCTCATCCGTATAAAAATTTTGGCGAGTATGCGCTTGGTCAGTCGCCAGATGGGCTTGGTATTACTAACAATGACCTGTTGTGGTTGTTGAGAGCCGCCATGAACAAAAGTAATCAACACGCTGCTCATTGGGGGGATGTACTTGGTGAAGTAGATACCAGTGTTAGAATGTTAGCAAAAGAAAAGAAGATTCCGATTCGAGAATTACATCGCGATTTGACCGAACAGGATGTTATGAGTATGCAGTTAGCTCAGGAAAATACCATCACTTATCTACCTTCTCGTTCCAAATCAGCAGATGGTCAACTTTTGAAATTAAGAGCGAGCGATCCCGAAGCGTATGATAATGTTGTTCAAGGAAAAATGAAGCTTAAAGAAGCGATGCCTCAACCGACGCGAAAAAAACTACACCCAATTGAGTCGGTTAAAAATAAGTTTTCAAGTTTATCCAAATCAGATCGCGAAGCATTTTTAGCCTGGCTCGAGCAGGAAAGAGAGAATATGGTGTAACCTGGACTGGTTTTATGTCAGTTCAATGATTTTGCTGTTTAATGATGAAACAGGCTCAGGAACAACTGAACATCAGTTAACAAGGTACAGATAAGAGATTTCAGTTGTTCTTCTTCCTGAATGAGTATTGGTCAGGTGTTTAGTGATGAAATTCTACCCAGTTACTAAAAGTATCAAGGAATTTTTGTAAATAATTTTTAGTACTTTCATTGGTAATATTATAGTGTTCATCAATCAAGTCCTCTTTATACATGAGGTAGACTTCAGGTTGTCCCATGACGAACATATCGATTCCAACCAAAATGCTGCGCAGATGCGATTGAGCGACTGCAGTGCCTATAACTCCTGGGCTTGTACCAATGATGGCTACAGGTTTATTAGCCCAGGAATTAGCACCATAGGGTCGAGAACCCCAGTCAATGATATTTTTTAAAACTCCGGGAATGGAACGATTATACTCCGGAGTAGCTATTAAAATTCCATCGGCATGAGCAACTTCATTTTTCAGATCAATCACTGATTGCGGTGGATTTAATTCAATATCCTGGTTATACAAAGGGATTTGGTGCAAATCCAGGATTTTAAACTGAAGCTTGGGGTGATTTAATTTGTCTAGCGCGAGAACGAGTTTTTTATTAAATGATTCGTTTCGTAAACTGCCTATGATTACCTTAACTGTTAACATAGTGAATATCCCTATAGGTTTAAAATAAACAGTATATGCTATATTTGAAAGTTCTCAAAAGTCCCGAGGTATACTATCTCAGGTCAATTCACAACCAGATTTTCACCATGGATGACATTTCCTGGTTTAATAGGTTTGGATTCAGTTACTGTTCTGCTTGAAGACTCTTGGGTGCTGGGCTTTTCGACCAAAACCTGGCTGTGGGTTGACTGTTGGAAGATCATGAAAAAGCATGCGATAAACAAGATGCTGAACCGATTAATAACCATATTAATTACCCAAATAAAATAAAATTTGCACTATATTAACACAAATACGAACTGTGCGCATTAAAATTGTTCTGTTTTTTAAAGGGGATAAAATCTGTCAAGTTATGAAATTTGGGCTAATCTTAATGTATATCAGCTACAATTCATAAAAATAAAGAATTCAGAGGGAATTGAATGAGCAGATTGTTAATGGTGGTGCTGGCCATATTAAGTCTATTGACTGTTTCTTGTAATAACTCAACTTCCAATGCCCCTGCTACGCCTGTTGAAGTGGATGTGGCTTTACCATTAATAAAAAAAATTGTCGAATGGGATGAGTATACAGGCCGTTTTCAGGCCATTGAAGATGTTGATATCCGATCGCGCGTTACAGGTTATTTAACTTCAATTAATTTTAAGGACGGTCAAATCGTTAAAAAAGGAGATGTATTGTTTGAGATTGATCCCAGACCGTTTCAATATGCCTTGGAGGTCGCTGTTGCTGAGGAAGATTTGGCCAAAAAACAATACGATAGGGCTTTAAAACTTAAGGCATCCAGTTTTATTTCTGCCGAGGCGATTGATCAACGCTATAAAGAGATGCAAGTAGCTACTACCCAGGTGAATGAAGCCAAATTAAATCTGGAATTTACCCATATTACTGCTCCCATAGGTGGGCGAATTAGCCGTTATTATGTCAGTGTTGGGAATCTGATCAAAATGAATGATACTATTTTAACTAAAATTATATCCCTGGATCCCATCCATTTTTATTTTGAATTCAGTCAAAATGATTTGCTTAAATACATCAGGCTGGACAAGTCAGGGAAGCTTCCCAGGTCAGATGCTCATTCGAATACTATCATGGTCAAATTACAGGATGAAACTCAGTTTGTTCATAAAGGCAAAATGGATTTTATCGACAACGTGGTCGATCAGGGCACTGGAACGATTCAAGGGCGTGCTCTTATTCCCAATCCTGATAACATCCTTTATCCGGGCTTTTTTGGCAGGGCACGATTAATCAGCAGCGGTGAGTATGAGGCCATTTTGTTGCCTGATAAAGCAATCAACACCGATCAATCCAAGAACTATGTATACATTGTTGATAAACAAAATAAGGTACAGCGTGTGTATATTGAACTCGGAGCCTTGCGTGATAGTGGTTTTTATGTGATCAAATCAGGTCTTAAAGGGAATGAACATGTTGTTATCAGCGGCATTCAACGAATTCGAGTACCTGAACAGGAAGTGAAGCCGGTTCTGATTAAATTGTCTGAATAAAAATAATCCTATATAACGGGACTCTATTAATGAAAATGCCTCATTTTTTTATAGAAAGACCGATATTTGCTTCTGTACTGTCAATTATCATCGTAATTGTCGGTTCTTTAGCCTATTTTAATTTGCCTATAGAGCAATACCCTCAAGTTGTTCCTCCCACCATTCAGGTTACTGCATCGTATCCAGGAGCTAATGCAAAAATTGTGGCAGAAACCGTAGCCACACCCATTGAGCAAGAAATGAATGGTGTAGAAAACATGCTCTATATGGATTCGCAATCAAGCGATGATGGGCAAATGCGATTGACGATTACCTTTAAAATGGGTACCAATTTGGATATGGCCCAGGTTCTTGTTCAAAACAGGGTGGCGATAGCGGAACCACGATTGCCAGAAGCGGTGCGTCGTATAGGGATTAAAACAGTAAAAAACTCTCCCGATTTATTGTTGGTTATTAATATGTACTCACTGAATAAAAAGTACGATCAAACCTATTTGGGTAATTATGCTGTACTGCAAATCAGGGATAAAATAAAACGTATAGACGGAGTAGGTGATATTCGGTTGGTGGGTGCCAGTGAATATGCGATGCGAATTTGGCTTAATCCTGATTTGATGAATTCTTATGATTTGACCGCCAATGAGGTGATTAACGCACTGGCGTCGCAGAACGTGCAGATTGCCAGCGGTACTTTGAATAGAGCGCCGCAAAAGTCCCAGCTCGGCATTGAATATACGATAGAAACTCAGGGACGCCTGATAAAGGCAGAACAATTCGCTCAAATCATCATTAAATCTGGAGAAAATGGTCGACTTGTCCGTTTAAAAGACATTGGCAGGGTCGAATTAGGGACACAAGAATATGCTACAAAAGGATATCTGGGAAAAAATCCAGCGATTGCATTGCCTGTTTTTCAGCGTCCGGGAACTAACGCGATTGAGGCTGCAAATGAAATAAAGGCGACCATGCAGGAGCTGTCAAAATCATTTCCGGAAGGGGTTGTTTATGACATTGTTTACAATCCGACGAATTTTGTTGCCGAATCCATCAATGCAGTAAAACGCACAATTTATGAAGCTGTTTTATTTGTGGTTTTAGTGATTTTACTGTTTTTGCAATCCTGGCGTGCTGCGATTATTCCAATTATTGCAATTCCAATTTCATTGATTGGCACGTTTGCTGTGATGGATGCAGTAGGTTTTTCGTTAAATTATTTAACTTTATTTGGTTTGGTTTTGGCTATTGGAATTGTTGTAGATGATGCCATTGTGGTTATTGAAAATATGGAGCGTAATATCAGTTCGGGCATGAGCCCGCGTGAAGCGGCACACAAAACCATGTCAGAAGTAGGCTCCGCCTTGGTCGCAATTGGTTTGGTTCTGGTCTCTGTGTTTTTACCCACCTTGTTCCTGGAAGGATTGTCCGGACGATTTTATCAGCAATTTGGCGCAACGATTTCTATTGCAACGATTATTTCCGTTTTTGTCTCTTTAACCTTAAGCCCTTCATTGGCTGCTTTATTGCTTAAATCCCATGGAAATAATAATGAGAAATTTAATCGGGAAAAGTGGAGGAATCCCATAAGAATGAGTCTTGAGGGATTTAATCGTTTCATTGATTCCATTTCCAGGTTTTATGGCCGATTCATCGCTAAATTAATCCATCATACCGGCAAGATGTTATCTATTTACATTCTTTTTATTTTAGTCACTGTATTATTATTTGGCTCTGTACCCAGAGGTTTTATACCCAAACAGGATCAGGGATATTTTATCGTTTCCATTCAATTACCCCCCGGAGCCTCCCTCAGCCGTACCGATGCAGTAGTCCAAGACGCAATCAATAAAATATTAGCGATTCCCGGGATTAAAAATGCGGTTGCTTTTGCTGGATTTTCCGGGGCAACTTATATTAATTCATCAAATTCTGCTGCGATTTTTTCAGTATTAAAACCCTTTGATGAGCGAAGAAAACTTGGATTGAGTTACAATCAGATTTTGGCTCAGTTAAGGAAGGAGCTGGGCTCGATTAAAGATGCGTTTATTGTGGTCATTCCGCCTCCTCCTGTCCGTGGTATCGGTAATGCAGGGGGATTTAAGATGATGATTGAGGATAGGGGCGGGCGAGGTACGCAGGTATTGTATGATGCTGTAATGACCCTTGCGCAAAAAGCGAATCAGGCTAAAGCAACCACATCAGTATTTACCTTGTTTGAAAACAGCACGCCCAAAGTTTTTCTGGATTTTGATAAAGAGAAAGCCGAGCAGCTTGGAGTACCTGTTGCCCGAGTGAACGAAGCACTTGAAGTGTATCTGGGTTCGGTATTTGTTAATGAATTTAATTATTTGGGACGAACTTATCGAGTGATTGCTCAGGCTGATGATGAATACCGTAAACGAACAGAGGATATTTATCAGATCAAAGTTCGTAATAATCAGAATGAAATGGTTCCAATCGGCTCCCTTGCAACAATCAAGATTACAGAGAGCCCTGCGAGAATGCCTCGATACAATCTGTATCCAGCAATTGATTTATTGGGAGACATAACACCTGGCTACAGTACAGGCGACGCTCTGGCTACGATGGAGCAATTGGCTAATGAATATTTACCGGAAGGAATTAGTTATGAGTGGACCGACATTGCTTACCAACAAAAGACAGCTGGTAATACCGCTGTTATTGCTTTTCTCCTGGGAGTGGTTTTTGTCTATCTGGTTTTGGCTGCTCAATATGAAAGTTTGACCTTGCCTTTGGCGGTGATTCTGATTGTTCCCATGTGTTTGTTTTCTTCGATGTTAGGGATAAAAATCCTGGGGATGGAAAATAATATTATGACTCAAATGGGGTTTATTATACTGATAGGTCTTGCTTCGAAAAATGCCATTTTGATTGTTGAATTTGCTCGTACCCTTGAACAGAATGGCGCCAGTCGATGGAAAGCGGCTATTCAAGCAGCCAAGCTTAGATTACGGCCTATTTTAATGACTTCTGTTGCCTTTATTCTTGGTGTATTCCCTTTAGTTATTGCAGAGGGAGCTGGAGCTGAAATGCGCCAAGCGCTTGGTGTGGCGGTGTTTAGCGGCATGATAGGCGTAACCTTTTTTGGTTTGATATTTACTCCGGTTTTTTATGTACTGACCAGTAAATTCGCGAGCATGTTTTCAAACAATAAAAGCCAAAATAAATCAGATGCTCTTTAAACTCAATCTCTGAATTAGTAGTGAATGAACGTGAGGGTTTTCAAGAATCAGATGCTGATTTTTGAAAAGGAATGGACATGGGACAACAAAGGATATTACATCATGGAAACTATAGTCTCTGAATCTGGAACAGGTAAATTTTCCCAGGAAATAAGGATAGGTGCACATGCGTTAAAAGCAGATGAACCTCTTGCCAGTGGAGGCAACGACACCGGCCCATCACCTTATGATTTATTGCTAGCAGGGTTAGGTTCGTGTACCTCCATGACGCTACGCATGTATGCTGATTTTAAAAAGATTCCATTAAGAAAAGTCATTGTGAGATTACAGCATGAGAAAATATATGCAGAGGACTGTGCTGATTGCGAAAATAAAAACTCTAAAATGGATCATATAATCCGAAAAATTGAGTTACAAGGTGATCTAACCGAAATTCAAAGGCAAAAATTACTTGAGATGGCCGATAAATGCCCAGTTCATCGCACGTTAACATCTAAACTGTTTATTACTACCGAGCTTGTTCCCGAAGGATAGCGGGTTGGTGTATTTAATTACGATGAGGATAAAATTCAGCTTTGAACCGCTTTTTATTGCATGGAGCACCTGACAAGTATGGAGTGTTCAATGTGTTTTACATGACCGCAGCTTTTTTGCCGCAATTTGGCCTTGATATGGTAAGATTGGTGCTGATTTTAAAAGTGAGTCATATATGATTAAAGTAGGGCAGTTTAATAAATTAAACGTAATTAAAGAAGTACCCTTTGGTTTTTATCTTGATGGTGACGATTGGGGAGAAATCTTGTTGCCAAACAAATTTGTCCCTGAAGGTACTAAAGTAAATGATTCGTTAGATGTGTTTATTTATTTTGACTCCGATGACAAGATTATTGCCACCACACAGCGACCTCGCGTCAGATTAGATCATTGTGCCTTTTTAAAGGTTATAGATGTCAATCGTGTAGGTGCTTTCCTGGATTGGGGCCTGGATAAGGATTTATTGGTCCCTGTGCCGGAGCAGCAAAGGCCAATGGAATTGGGTAAATCTTATATCGTTTATGTCAAACAAGATAGCAAAGGCCGCATTATTGCCAGTTCGAAACTGGATCATTTTCTGGATAAAACCCCGTTTAATTTGAAACGAGGGGATGAGGTGAGTCTGCTTATTGCTGAAACTACCGATTTGGGAACTAAGGTGATTATCAATGATCGTCATTGGGGACTGATTCATTCCGGGGATATATTTCAAACTTTAAATTATGGCAGAAGAATGCCTGGTTATATTAAAACGGTTCGGGATGATGGGAAAGTTGATGTTGTTTTAAGAAAATTGGGGCGTGACAGCGTTCATGAACTGGCAGGGCGCATCCTTGCTCAATTAAACCAAAACAGTGGTTTTCTCCCGCTCCATGATAAAAGCTCTTCACAAGAGATTATGCGTGCCTTTGGCGACAGTAAAAAAAGTTTTAAAAGTGCGATTGGCCAATTGTATAAAGAGGGTGTGATCTCTATCGAGGATAATGGAATTCGATTACGCAATAAAGCCAGGAACATCAAATGATTTTGTTTCTATATATGGAGACATAATTGCTTCAGGATAACAGCGCAAAAGCATTGGATCAACTATGTCTCAGCATCAGGTAGCTGCCGTTAAATAAATCTAAGCCGAATTCCCGCGGTGAAGACCGCTGGAACTAATGCTTGAGTGCCACCATCATGGATTCCGAGGTCACAGCCTCGGGAATTCGCTTGAGATTTGAGTACATGCTGCTTTCGAATTTCCGCGGCTGTGACTGTTGAATCCAGAGAGTAGAACGGGTCTGGTTTTTAAAGATGAGTAGACGATTCGGCAGTGCATTCGTGACAACTTTTCCCATGATTATCGAGGGATCCTCCTTAACTTTCTGTCCACTTGATTCCTTAAGATAACAGTGTACTATTCATTTTTTTTGAAACAGGGAAGGTTATGAAAACATATCATGTATTAAAAGGTATTTTTTGTGTTTGGTTTTCTATTGTTTTCTGCGTCAATGGTTACGCTGCTGCTACGTCAAATCAAACTCTGGTACAGTACGTCTCAATGGGGGTGTTCTCCAAGAAAACGGCTCGGGTTGCATTAAATAAAATGCCCCCGCTGGATACTCTTGCCGTTCATCATAAACTGCAATTGTATAAAATTCTTTACAGAACTCCCGCTCCCGATGGAAGCCTGACGATTGCTTCCGGACTGGTTGCTATGCCAATATCTCCAACCACCAAGGTTGGGATTGTCAGTTACCAGCATGGCACACGGTTTGAACGTAATGATGTGCCTTCTCGTAATAATGAAAAGAACTATATGTATCTGGCTGCATTTGGCAGTAGTGCAGGTTATATGATAGCCATGCCTGACTACCTTGGTCTTGGGGATAATGAACTGCCTATTCATCCGTATGTGCAGAGTGACACACTCGCCAGTAGCAGTGTGAATATGCTAATCGCCGCTAAGGAACTGGCTCATACTTTAAATTATCCAATCAGTGAGAAGTTGTATCTTGCCGGTTATTCTGAAGGTGGTTTTTCTACCAATGTCATGTTTGAATTACTGGTAAATCAATATCCCGATCTTCCAGTTACCGCGGTTGCTTCCGGATCGGCGCCATATGATTGGGATGAAACCATGAGTTTCATTATGCTTGACCCAGGCCCTCGTGCAACAGCGTATCTGGCTTATTTCTTTTATACATTACAAACTTACAGACATTATTGGGCTGATTTTAATGAACTTTTTGTGCCGCCTTATAATACACTGATTCCTGTTTTATTGGATGGTAATCATACCGCAGCCGAAATTCTCCAGGCCTTGCCTTTGAATCCACAGATCATACTGCAACCTGCTTTTTTTAGTGGAATTATTAACCAAACGGATGAACATCTCGATATACTCAAAGCCAATTTCAATCACTATGATTTTGTTCCTAATGCTCCTTTTTTGATGATAGGAACTAAGGGAGATCGTGATGTTCCCTATCATGGCGCTGAAACTGCCTATGACATTTTCAGGAAAAAAAGCGATCAAGTTTTTATTAAGTCAATCAGTGACACCCTGGATCACATACAGGCTCATCCCTATGTCCTTAAGGAACAAGTAGAGTTTTTCAGGCAATTTGAGGACTGATTGATACAATGAAGAAAGGGGGTGAATTGAATGGTGTTACACTTGAACTCCATTAAATGAGTAAAGCGCATCACAATGAGGTAGAGCTTCTTAAAACTCGGAAGTTTTGCCATCAATAACGCTGTGGCGTAGCTCAAAATTCATCAACCAGGTCGTCATCAGAAGATCCTGTTCGGTATTGAGGATGATAAAACATCTTGATTGTGAGATGTTTCATCATCCAAAGGAAAGAGGGGCCAACTTTAGATTTTATTGGCTGGTCCTTGATCCAGCTTGTCCTGGATTTCGTCCACGATTTTTGATGATTTTGTTTTATGCACATGGAAGAATGAATTATCGTTTGCTAGATTAATTGCTCCTTTAACCAGTAATCCAATGCCGGCAGTTGATATTGCGATAGCTAAATTGATTAAAATCTCAGACCAACCTCTATGTTTTTCCAGTTGAGGACGCTCTTGATTAATAACATCAGTACAGGTTTTATTGAACGTCTGGCGATCCCCATCCTTTTGCAATTGAGTAAATGCATCAGTCAATGTGCCATGTATCTTCATTGCACTTTGGTAGGCTTCTACATGACCATCCCGCAGTAACTCCATGGCCTTGGTTCTGAGTTTATATAATTCACTATGAAAAGGACTTACTAAATCTTGAGGTTCTTGTTGAGGTTTAGATATGATTTGAGACGTAATGGGGGGCTCAACGCGTACTTCCGGAACAGATGATTGGGCAGGAGTTCTTTCTGAATGCTCTTTTTTATCAGATTGAATTACACGACTCACCTCTTCAACTGCATCTGCTTCCAGCTGCGCTAATGGTCCACCTTGAACTCCTAACACCTTATAAGTTCCTGTATTATTTGTTGCCCCTTTTCCTAGCATGTTATCCAGATTAATGATGTTTTTTTGTGTAGGTTCACCTGAGTCATGACCATGAGCATAAAACATTTGATATCCATTATGATCTTGTTCTCTGCTTAAATAATAATAATCACGATTCCATATTAAAAAGGTTACTGGATCATTTTTAAAGTCTCTGGAATTTGACATGTTCTTTGTCAGGGTATGAACTGTTCCTGCTTTAACGTGTTTGTCAAATACTGCATTAATCGCTTCTATGGTTCTTGCTAAATTTTCAGCAGTATCGTCTTTGTAAACGACCCCATCATCTTTAAAAAGTTCTGTCATAGAACGAATGGTTTCTAATCCTATGCCCGCATGACTGTATACTGTAAGGTTGTCGCCATCGAGAGTATAGGAGATTAATTTCAAGTTGGGTAAGTAACTGGCTTGAACCAATTGATCGACTTCATCTTTTGTAATCACTCCACGTTCAATCAAAGCTCTCATGTTATCCATAGATCTGGATTGCCCCATAAAACCAATATTGGGAGCATATAACTCCTGATTTTGTTCATATGGAATCATAAATTCAATACCATGATTTGAAAGCAGTATTTCGGTTTGAACACCTGACTTGTTGAGTTTCTCAAGAATTTTAAAAATGAAATAGTCGTTTTGGCCGCGGTCGCAGATTTCATCTCCAACAAAACGTATGAGAGGTTTTTCTCCAATTTCCAAATTATCAACAATAGCATTAAAGGCTTTAATATCTTCTTTAGTTAGATTGTCCTTCAGATAGATATCTTTTAATTGAGTATATTGTGCGTCACTTATCTTTAGAACACCATTTGTCACTAAAAAATACATCATCAACATTGCGTTAGCATGCAAGTCACCGATGGTGATCTCCGTTGCTGTAGTTATGTCCGCTTGAGGACATTTATAAATATCGATTCCAGGTTTTTCAATTTTAGAATGGGTCATTTTGCACCGCCGTAAGGTTGGTTTTATTTAGATTTGTTCTTATTATAGACAAGGTATATTAAGAAATTATTAAGCTGGTCTATAGTAGCATGACTGAGGAGATTATTTGGGTCGCAAAAGGGGAGCATCATTGTGTTGGATTATACTCAAAATTTATCGGTGTAGTGAGTACAGATAATGCCAATTGAATCGTATTGTTTATATCTTTTAATGTGCTAAAGCCTACAAGGGTTTCCTGGTTCATGATTTCTTTAAAGGGTTCTAGATTAGAAAGAGGCTCACTAACTTCCGCATAATGTTCGGAATATTTTCTAAGCAAATCAAATGAGTCTGCTGTAACGGAGTTGCGAGGGAGTATTTCTGTGTGCCAATGACCCATTTGATGGGAATCGGGATTAATTTTGTATGCGCTGATTCTGTTTTTTGTTTCGATGAAAACAGAGAGTTGGGACTTGCGTACATAAATACCAATAATACCATTAAAATCAATAGGATGAGTTTTAGTAATCACTGACGATTCAACTGCAGTTGTTGGATATGTATTAGCTGCTGTTAATGCACTGAAATTGGTATCATACATTGTTATTCCTGATTATTTTTTAATAATTTTAATTAGGTCCTATGAACGAATGTTTAATTCGTTGCAAACAAGTTGTCGTTGCGAGCGTTTGCGACGATTCGATCTACTTCGCGAACACTCGAAATGACGTAATTTTATTCTACAAATAGTGTTTACATAACCCAGGGTGTGTTGACAATTTATCAATTAACTCTCAATGTCCCACGACTTCTTATGTATTAGTTATTATACAGGAGTAAGCTTAGGGTTTACTTAAAGAGTTAAATAAAATGAATAAATCAGTCATAAAAGTTTAAAATAAAAGAGTATATTTTAAGCTCGCTATTGTACAGTGTGTTGTGCCTTGTGAATTAAACAATCCCTTTATCCAGATAATCGAGGGGAAGGGCCGTAGTGTCATTAATCGTCCGTAATATAAAACTTGAGTGAACCGTTTCAACTCCATTGATGGCCGATAACTTACCCAGTAAAAATGCTTGATATGCCTGGAGATCAGGTACAATGATTTTTAACAGATAATCTGCTGATTGTCCTGTTATGAGGTAACATTGTACCACCTCAGGCAGAAAACGGACGGTCTCTTCAAAGGCATTCATAATGGCAGGCTTATGACTGTTTAATCCTACAAGCACAATAACCGTTAAGTGCAAGCCTAAATGTTCAGGCTCAAGAAGCGCAACTTGCTTTTTAATATACCCTTGAGCCTCTAATAATTTAACTCGCCGCAGGCAAGAGGAAGGAGAGAGCGCGACCAAGTCAGCTAATTCCTGATTGCTGATCTGAGAATCTGTTTGCAGAAGTTCAAGAATTTTCTTATCTGTACGATCCATCAAAATGCCTCTTTTCAATAAAAAATAGAAGATACAAGTAATAGTTTAGAATTTAATATCAAAAATATCTATTTTAGTGAAATTTAAATTCATTATCACGCATTTATAGTCTAATTTTGCAATTTAATTTCAACGATAATCAGTTAAAATCAGTGCTTGTTTATAATTTAGACACCATGTTCGCGTTAATCGCTTTTTTGAGAGGAATTATGTCAAACTCACGAATTCTTGCCTGGTTTGTATGGATTATTGTGTCCATATTTTACGCTTATCAATACGTTCTCAGAGTGATGCCTAGTATTATGATGGTTGATATTACCACTCAGTTTCATATTGATGCTGCTGTATTTGGCCAATTTTCAGGAATTTATTATTTGGGGTATTCTTTGATGCATTTACCTATAGGCATCATGCTCGATCGCTTTGGTCCACGTAAAGTGATGTCGGTATGCATTTTACTGACTGTTGTTGGATTATTGCCAATATTATTTGCAGAGCATTGGATTTATCCCTTGATTGGTAGAGCATTAATCGGGATTGGATCTTCTGCTGCTATTTTAGGAACATTTAAAATTATCCGTATGACGTTTAAGGAACAGCATTTTCCTCGGATGTTGAGTATTTCCGTCATGATTGGGCTTATAGGTGCTGTTTATGGTGGAGGGCCTGTAAGTTATTTGTGCTCTACCTTGGGTTATCAGGTGGTCGTTGAGTTGTTCGTTATTCTTGGCCTGGCACTGGCTTGTATTACTTATTTTATTGTTCCTGATGTTGAGGCTACGCATCAGGATTCTGTTATAGCCAATATAAAGGCCGTATTTACCAATAGTGATGTCATCCTGTTGTGTTGTTTCGCTGGTTTGATGCTTGGACCTCTTGAAGGCTTTTCTGATGTATGGGGCTCAGTTTTTTTAAAACAGGCTTATGGTTTTGATGTGACGACTGCTAATTACCTGCCATCAATGATTTTTATTGGGATGTGTTTTGGTTCCCCTGTGTTAAGTTTGATCGCTGAAAAATCAGGTTATTATTTGGGTACTATTATCGCAGCAGGCACTGTAATGTGCCTTATATTCAGTACCCTGGTGATGGGGGTGTTAACAGTAACGTCTATTTCCGTGAGTTTTATTTTGGTGGGAATGTGTTGTGCCTACCAAATTTTGGCAATTTACAAAGCGTCTACTTATGTTCCGGATAATCTGGCGGGTCTTACCACAGCTGTTGCCAATATGATCATCATGAGTTTTGGGTATGGTTTTCATTCTGTCATTGGTTATGTCATTAATGCTAATGGCGGAACTCAGGTGGTTCGTGCTTTTACTTACGGTATAGGGATCATTCCAGTGACCCTGGCTTTAGGTATTATTGGTTTTGTAATCATGGCATATAAAGAGCGAAATAGGGTACCTGTTCGTTTGGATGTGCAATTTAATTGATTGAGGGGAACTGATTCTTTGTTCCTCTTTTTATCATTCGTTTCATTGTTTGGAGTTAATTGAACTATAATTTTAAGATGTATGGTTAATTTCCCTGTGGGATCTCGTTAAACGTGATTCTGCACCAGGTCAATTGAGGATCATGAACAGGGGACTTTATGGATACTCTGAAAACGGAAATTCCTGATAATATTGGGCACACAACGTTCTATCGTGTCTTCATCCCCCCAGTTTTGTTGTCTTTATTTTGCCTTATTATTTATTATTACACCAGTTTTACTGTTTTTCATACCGTGGTAGAACTCTTTTCAATTTTCATTGGTTTTACCGCGATGACGGTAGCTACTACCAGTACTCGATTTACAAACAACCAATTTGTTGTATTTATTTCGATTACGGCTGGTTGGTGTGCGGGCCTCGATTTAACACACATTCTGGTTTATAAAGGGATGAATTTGATCCCTGGAGCAGGGGGAAACGAAAGTACCCAACTGTGGATATCTGCTCGGTTTTTACAGGCTTTTTCTTTTCTGGTAGCTCCATTTTTTTTTAGACACTCAATCAAAGTCTGGATCATTAATGCTGTATATGGCTTTTTATCCTGTTTCATTTTTATTACTGTCTTCCAAGGCCTTTTTCCACAAACGTACATTGAGGGATATGGGTTAACCTCGTTCAAGATTATTAGCGAATGGATCATTGTATTAGTTCAGTTCATGGCCTTGCTTCTGCTTTGGTATAACAAGAAAATGATGTCCGCTAGCTTGTTGTATTATTTAACTATGTCCATTACAGCAATGATACTGACTGATATCATCCTGTCTCATTATACCGATTTATTTGGTCTGGAAAACATAATCGGTCATTTGCTTAAAATATTTTCCTATTGGTTTATTTATGTCGCCCTGGTGGTGTCTACTTTACGAGAGCCTTTTAGCATGCTGGCTCGAGCCGCCAGTACTTATGACAACATCCCCGATCCAATAATGATCGTGCAGTCAAATACCCTGGTGAGTCAGGCTAATACTGCCGCAGCCCTTTTTAGTCATTTAAATGCCGAGCAGTTGGTTGGGCTTTCCAGCCATAGTGTGTTTCATGATCCCCGGATTACTCCAAAACAGTGCCCAGTCTGTTCACAACTCTCAATTAGAAATGATAGGTTTATGATTGAGCTGGAAATAGATGGATTATGGCTGGAATGCAGTCTGTCTCCTATAAATTCAGATATGTTTCCCAATTCATGGGTACAGATGATTCGCAATATCACCGATCGCAAACAACTTGAATTGGAACATAACAAGTTATTATCTGCGCTGAAGGAACGACTTAAAGAAATGAGCTGTCTCTATAACCTATCGAATATAATCGGCTCTAAAGACGACAAAACCATTGATGAACTATTGACAGAGTCAGTTGCCGAGATTCCTAAAGCATTTCAATTCCCAGATAAAATAGTTGCGATAATTCAAAGTAAATGGGGCAATCATTCTTCTCGTTCTGATTCAGAAAGGACCGATTACCATATTGAAAAAGAATTAATTATTGATCAAGAGTATGTGGGTAAAATTTCAGTTTATTATTCTGCTCCTCCCCTAGATTTGAAGAATATATTCCTTCCAGAAGAAGTCACCCTCCTGGATACCGTTGCTTTGCAATTAATTAGTGCTATACGACAAATTCTTGCAAAGCAAAAGGCAGTAAGTGCTGAACATCGATTTAAGGAAAGTGAACAGCATTTCCAGGCCATCATTGATCAGACTGGTGTCGGTGTTTATGTTCGGGATAAAAGCAAATTTTTATACGTTAACCCAAAATTTTGTGCTATTACGGGTTGGAGTCAAGATGAGCTGTTGCGTTTTAATTTATTAGATTTGATTGAAGATGAGCCCACCAAAAAATACATCCAGAATCAATGGCAGGAGTTGTATGAAGGAAAATCAAGTATTTCTTATCAATTTCCGTTCAAGAGAAAAGATGGGGTACAACTAACTTTAAGGTCTGATGCAACAGTAGTAACCTGGGAAGGACAAACGGAATACCTTGCATTAGTCCAGGACATTACGGAAATTGAACATGCTAACAAACAAATTAATAAGTACATTGAGCAGTTGGAGAAAGCAATAAAAGGAACGTTTACAGCAGTTTCCAATATAGTTGAGATGCGAGATCCCTATACAGCAGGCCATGAGCGCAGGGTCGGACTAATTGCCCGGGTTATTGGTGAGGAATTGGGGTGGTCTGCAGATCGCTGTGCTTCATTAGAGCTTATCGGTTTGGTCCATGATGTTGGTAAAATTTCAATTCCTGCTGAAATACTGTCCAAACCGAGCAAATTGACTGATCTTGAAATGGAATTAATCAAGGGTCATGCACAGGCTGGTTATGATATTTTAAAAGACATTCACTTTAATCTTCCAGTTGCTGAAATTATACTACAACACCATGAACGTCTCGATGGAAGTGGCTATCCCCGTGGTTTAAAAGGGGATGAAATTCTACCAGAAACACGTATTATTTCTGTTGCTGACGTATTAGAGGCAATGGCCTCCTTTAGACCCTATAGACCTGCCTTGGGGGTTGAAGCAGCGGTCGCTGAAATTAAGCGTGGCAGAGGCGTTCTATATGATGCACAAGTTGTTGATGTTGCTTGTAAACTGATTAGCGAGAAAAAAATAATATTAACACACACTGAACATTAATTTGATAATTTCCTTATATTCGTCAGTCAGGATAGTCCACGGCTGTCCCATTAAAAATATGACGTCTTTCCGAGCGTAGCGAGGAATCTCCTGCAAATTGGCACAATCTGAATTAATGCATTAATTATCATTGGACGTTACATTACGTGAAGAGGATTCTCGCGTATGCAAAGATCATGCTCCTGAAAATAGGGCGATGGTTCGGCATATTATTTTGACCAGGTTACAAAATACCAAAAAGAAATTTAAGGATATGAGCATTAGGCGCCTGCAGAAAAAGGCTGGCTAGGGAGACTCAACTCTTGATATGATTTTAATGGCCACATTTTAATGGGATCGTGCAACCTTGCAGGAGATTCCTCGCTACGCTCGGAAAGACGTCATATTTTTAATGGGACAGCCGTGCAGGATAATCTATATCTCATTGATCTAAATTATTTTATATTTTAGACTCAATGGCCATTTGCTTAATTCACAATGTACATTGGTAATGAAGATTAGCTCAACAGAGAATATTATTCATTACATAACTTGAACATTATCATTTGATTGGAACTTTATTAATGAAAAAAACAAGGACTTTTCTTTCTTTAACTGTTGCGCTGTTTGGTGCTCACTCCTTTGCTGGTACTGGTGGGGTTGCATTTGAAGAGAATACAGGCTGGACTGGTTTTTATGTTGGCGCAAATGCCGGGTATTTATGGTCTGCAAGCAATTTAATCAGGAATTTGGGAATTCCATCTTATTATAATCCAGTTTTTTATCCTTTCTCGCAATCAATGTCTGAGACGATAGCCTTTCTTGGAACTCATGAAATTGACAATTCATCGGATAGTTTTATAGGAGGGGGGCAAATTGGATACAATGCTCAGATTTTGGATAAACTGGTTATAGGTATTGATGCGGATTTGGATGCTATAGCTCCAGCAAGCAGTACCAGTAATTTTGTAAGCACAGCAACAACTCCTCTGCTGGCAGGAGTGACTCATATTGCTAATATTACCCTTACTAAAAAACTGGATTACCTGGGTTTACTTAAAGGTCGTTTGGGGTATTTAATCAATCCTACTCTATTGGTTTATGGAGCGGGTGCGTTTGCTTATGGTGGCGCGACATTGAATACACAATACAACGTGACCAACACCCAACCTGTTTTTACTCCCATGTCGGGTTATGCTTCAGTACATGATGTTTTAGGCGGTTGGGCCGGTGGCGGTGGCGCAGAATGGTTAGTTACTCCCAAATGGAGCGTTAAAGCGGAATATATTTATTATAACTTAGGACCTATGCATAGCTATCTGACTCTTGCTCAGAATGCAGCGTTTAATCCCCTTGTTGAATATGCAGCTGCTTCAGTAAAATCCAAAGCGGAATTTACTGGAAATATTTTGAGGGTTGGCGTTAATTATCATTTTGGATAATGATTTTTTATTGAACGCATCAATTAAGCGGTGACTTCCAATTTCCGCGGCTTTGACCCTGTCTCTTGTGCACAACTCACCAAAGATGGCTCTTCAGTGAGTTGTGCACAAGAGACAGGGCTTTGACCTCGGAATCCAGAGATTAATGCTGGACTAGCTTTAATTAAAGTAAGGTTTTAAAGTCTGTTGTACATCCAAATCCAAAGTTCCCGAATTGGGATTAATGGCACTAACGGTGTCGCCAAGATAGCCTATTGCCCAAAAATAGACATTATTGGTTCCTATGCCGCTTTCTGCCAGATAAGGCATTAACGATTGGGTGAAGAAGCTTTTACCTGCTGCAGTTTTCCAGGATGCTTCGCCTAGTACGATAGGAAATCCCGCTTTATGCAGGAAGCCCCAGCTCCAGTCAAAACGTAAAGTACTCGCAATTCCAGGTTCGGTTTCCCAGCCAGCAACTTCTTTCGGATATACGTGAGGAGAAAAAACCAAATGTCCATTAGTACCGGCCTTATCATCACCCAATAACCAATCGACAGAATTTGAGTTTAGGTCGGGAACCTGTTTGTATAATTCATTAGTGAATTTATCAGAGTCAAATTGTGCGACTCCATTCTTTGCCAACTCTTTATTGAGCAGAGGTTTAAAATCTTCCCCCCAATTACCCTTAAATGAGACGACTTCCTGATTGTCACTGCAAGTACCCGGATCATTCCAATGATCGAAACCATTCGTGTAGCCTGGCAGGTTGTTTTTGGGGATACAAATGATTGGGTTGTCGGCATCATCGTTGCCACCACCTGAGCCTTCAACAAATAATAAAAGATCCGGGTTGGTCTGATGAATTGATTTCGCCGCAGTGGCAATAACCTGTGTCCACGCGACTTGATTATTTTTTGTTTTGAACCAGTTGAGCTGGTAGGGCTCATTAAAGACATCGATACCAATGACATTATCAAGACCTCGTTGTTTTATTTCATTAGCCAGAATTGTTAAATCTTTGGCGTATTGGTTCATGTCATAAACGGTTCCGTCACGCATACCATCACCGTAGCCATAACGATGATGCATGTCGATCATGACTTTAACCTTATTCTTTTTCATTTCCTCAAGCACTATCCAGAATGCTTGCTTCGGGCTTACTGCTTTGTCGCACGCTTTACCGCTTGCTTGCCACGATTTACAGAACAAACCATTACCTGACTCGGGTTTGTCTTTGTTGGAAAGCGCTTTATTTAAATCTACTTCAGACTGGTCGTCATAAAGAACGCCTGGCTGAATAGGTAATCGCACGGTTTTAAATGATACTGCATTTTGTTGGTCCACTCCTGAATCAGCATAATCACCGGGGTGTACTAATAAATCCATCAAACCTGCGCGTACCGTGTTCGAATCATTGGTCATACTGTAAAAGGGATTGTTTTGCAGGCCTTGAAAGACATTAGTATCCTGAAAGCCTGACCAGGATATACCGTTTATGGAAACTTGATTGCCTTCATTGTCATAAATTTGACCTTGATGAGTGTAGTAGGCATTCGCATCCAGCGTTATACCAAGCAATAAACCTAAACTGAGGTATTTTACAAAGCGCATGTGTCATTTCTCCATACAAGGTGATTATTAATATTCAAATGAATGAGCGTAAAAAGTTTATTATTTAAACATATTTGGGGTTATTTTGTACATTTTAGGTTGATATTTTACAAAAAAATTACATCTTGATGCGCCTGAAGAGAGGAGTGTGGAGGACAAAATGCTCAATAGGAAGATGTGGAGTCTGCTGATAATTGCCAATAAGTGTAAAAGCAGACTCTGACAGGGTATTAAAAATTCATGCTATCAACGTCAGAATTTCCATTGGCTAAATAGGATTTTTACCAGAAGAAAAGAGCCAGACGTTTAAATTATTTCTTATTTATTAGGGGCTGTTGACATTTCATTATGTTCAAGCCTACTTTCCGCGACTTGTTCGCGGAATCGATAGATTGTGCGCAAAACAAGAATATATTGCGCCTATAAAGAGTGAATTGGATCCCGCGAACAAGTCGCGGGACGTCGAAACTTGAATTGTGCACAGGCCCTAATAACAACGCAACGCACCCCATGCATTTCTCCAGCATCCGGGATGAGCTGGTGCTGGTGTTGAGAATGCGCCAGGATGATTTAAGACGCATGTTCCATTGTATATTGCTCTATGAAATCCATACCCACAACCTTGAGCTGCATTTGCAATGGAAGAAAAACTGACGGCTAAAAACAACAAACCAACCATAACACCTGTACGTACAACGCCTGAAAAGCACATAGAATGTGTATTCATGGCATCCTCCTTAGTTTTTTATTTGTTTTCCTGCAAACTAAGTATAGTTCTTATTTTCACAAAAGTGCGTAATTTAAAATCAAAAATTTTTTCTTAGTAGGGGCTGGTTCATTCATCAGATTCCCAAAGAAATATGTTATTATTGCCCGATTTCAAAGAACAGAGTGTTAACAGCACGATCAGTTCTTATGAAGCAAAGAACAGGGATTTCTGGAAACGTTGCGCAATCATTGATTTATTTTTTTTGCATCGGAGTCTTGCAGGAGCGCAGAGCAGAATAAGCGAGGCACAATGTTTTCTTGCGATTAACCTAAATTGAAGGGTGAAAAGGTGATCTGTAACTTATCGCTTATTGAAAATTCTCTTCAAAATAAACATTTTATGATATAAATCACGTAATTATTATAAGTGAAGGCTCGCAGTGAATTATCGTCCAGATGTAGATGGGTTAAGGGCAATTGCCATTATATTTGTTTTGTTTTTTCATAGTGGTCTGAGCCTGTTTCCTTCTGGTTTCGTCGGAGTTGATGTTTTCTTTGTGATTTCCGGTTATTTGATAACCAGCATCATCTATCAGTCCTTGCTCAATAACAAGTTCTCACTTATTTCATTTTATAACCGAAGGTTATGGCGTTTACAGCCCGTTTTTATTTGTTTGCTTGCAGTTAGTTTACTGATGACTTTGTTGTTTTATTTACCTGACGATTTAATTATTTTTGGGAAAAGTGCTCGAAAGACTTCTGTATTTCTATCCAATTTGTTTTTTGGAAAGGTAACCACAGGTTACTTTTCACCGGACAGTAACCAATTACCTTTGTTGCATACCTGGTCCTTATCCATTGAATGGCAATGTTATCTGCTTTTGCCCATTGCTCTCTATTTTTTGCACACTTTCTTTGGAACGCGTCGAATAGTCCGAATCATTTATATTCTTACGGTTTTATTTTGTGCCATATCTTTATATTGCTCATCACATGCTCCAATGAAAACCTATTATCTTTTATCGAGCCGTGTCTTTGAGTTTTTAATCGGTTCTTGTGTTGCTTTGGGGCAGCTTCGCTGGTCATTCAATAAATATTTTATCAATATCTTAAGTACCCTGGCTATTGTCACATTATTTTGCATCGCAATGCGCCAAGACGTCAGTTTGGGCTATCCTAATGGATATGCTTTTATTCTGTGTCTTGCGACAGGTATACTCATCGCTACAGGTCAGTGTGAACCTAAACCCGTTTGGAGTCAGATTCTTTCGACAAAACCCCTGGTATTTATTGGATTGCTTTCTTATTCTCTGTACATTTGGCATTGGCCCATTTTTGTTTTGATTCGTTATCTCAATATAGAAGAGACCTCTTTGGTTCTACTGTTCGCTTTTTGTAGTGTATTTATTGTGGCTTATCTTTCCTGGCGGTATATAGAAAAACCTGCTGCCAAAGCAAATAAAACGCCCTTTATAAAAAGTGCAATTATATTGTTAGCGGTGCCGGTTAGCCTTGCCCATATAAGCGACTTCATCATTAAAAATGAAGAGGGTTTGCCTCAGCGATTTGCTGAAACATCCAGATTGTATGCGACTTTAAATCAATATTCTGATGAACAAAGACCTAAATGTCTTCAGGGAAAAAATATTGAAATAAATCATGATTGCGTTCTGGGTGCCAAAAACTCAGGAAAGAAAACAGGGCTTTTAATCGGTGATTCTTATTCCAATCATCATTGGCGATTTCTAGACACTATTGCAAAGGAAGCAGATGTGTCCATTCTTGCTCATGCAACCATTGCCTGTCTGACACTACCTGGAATATTCCAGTTCGATATGTTTATTAAAAATGGAGTTTACCAGGTATGTCATGATCAAACTGCTCGTTACTATTCTATGATTCGAGAGCATCATTATAATTATGTGATATTGGGAGAAAACTGGTACGGTTATCTGGGTGATAAAATTATAAATCGTACAGATGATCAGCGATCTTATGCTTTAACTCAGGAACGCATTAAACAGGGTCTTGATGATGCGTTGCAGATTATTGTTGCCTCAGGGGCAAAACCGGTTTTAATTAAATCCATTGCTTCTACTCAAAGAAATCCCCATGAGTGTTTTTTTGAGCATATTAAAAGACGAAGTTCTTATAATTCAGAACAATGTGAATTTGATTTGATTCCAGGCGATCAACAATGGTTTGATGATCTTTTTGCACAGATGAAACAGAAATATCCTCAATTGGTAGTCATTGATCCGCAGAAGGTCTTATGTCCCAACGGGCGCTGCAAGGCCGATATTGATGGGGTGCCGGTGTTTAAAGATGAGGGACATATCACTGATTATGCGTCATATCAATTGGGCCGTGCCTATTTGCAGCAGTACCCAAATCCTTTAACGTAAAGTGCGCACAACGCCAGCCGCGACCAGATCAATAATGGGTTCTCCACAATGTTGTGCAATGTCCGTGCGTACTTGATTGCGAAGTCGAATGATCTCCTCCCAACTGTCATCTTGCGGAGTTATGGGCTTACCAATGGTTATCTTAATTGGAACAGGCTTAAGTACGTAGCTGCCGTCTCGTAAAAAGTGACGCGTGCCGGCTATAGCGACTGGACAAACATCCGTTTTAGTTTTAACTGCCAGATTGAATGCGCCTAATTTAAAAGGACGTAATCCTGTAGCATAACTAAAGGTGCCTTCCGGAAAAATCACAACAGAATGTTTGTTTTGAATGATTTTTTCGATTTGATGCATATGTTCAATACTATTCATAAAGTCCAATCGATCTACAACTAAATAACGCAGTTTTTTAACAAAAGTGCGTATGAACGGTGTTTTTAACAGTTCCTTTTTTGCCGTAAACACAATGCCTGGCGGCAGGACAGCCAACAAGAGCAGGGCATCAGTGTAGCTTGCATGATTAGAGACAAAAATCAGCGGGTTGTCATCGCTTATATTACTGGCGCCCTCAATGTGGATAGGGCACATCGCCAATCTGAACCACATGCGCGCTGCCCAACGGGTTACGTGAGCGCCTGTTCGATGAGACGCAAGCAAAACGATCAGCCAGGCAGGAAAAAGCGTCAGCAGGAACAGGATGCCCAGATAGAGTGTATAGATTAATTTTCCTGTGAAGCACGACAGATCGTATATCTTTTTACCTGTACTCATCACTACTAATCTAAGCATTTGCATCCGTGCTGATAGTCTATTGTTGATAAGTTTTCCTGCAATAAATGCTTGTTTGCAAGCAGACCGTTGTAATTTACCGCTTGATGTTTTAGGAACAGTCTTGGGTGGAACAAGAATAATGTGATCCGGTACGATATCCAACTCTACTGCCATCGAGTCGATGATTGCGGCACGAAGTACAGATTGTGCTTCGTCTTTATGCTCATTCGTTTCTGCAACAACAATTAATTGTTCTGTTCCGGTATCTGGATCATTGGCACCAAAGGCGATAACACAGCCTTTACGAATATTGGGTATGCGATTCACCAGTTCTTCTATTTCTTCTGGATACAGATTTCGCCCGGCTTTAATGATGAGATCCTTTTTTCTACCTGTAATAAACAACTCTTTATCTGCCAGATATCCCAAATCACCAGTGTCCCACCATCCCTGGTGATATGCATTTTGAGTTGCTTGCAGATTATTAAAATACCCCTGCATTGCAGAAGGGCCTTTAAATTGAATGGAGCCAATCGATCGCTCTTCAAGTTCATTATCATCTGCATCGACAATCCGCACTTCATGTCCCGTTAACGGCAGTCCGCAGCCTATAAAATCGACTGTTCCCTCCTTTTGTGATGCAGGAATGGCTTTGTTGGTTAGTTCAAAAGCATCACGTTGAATTCTATCCATTCGAGGATTACGCCTGTTTAAAGGAAAGGTCAGGCCAACTGTAGCTTCTGCTAATCCATACACTGGTGCAAACGATTCAAGTTTAAAGCCATAGGGGGAGAATTTTTTACTAAAACTCTCCAGGGTTTTTGGATTGATGGCTTCTGCACCGTTAAATGCAAATCTCCAGGCACTGAGGTCTAATCCTTCAATCTCTTCGGGATTGATTTTTTTTACGCATAATTCATAAGCGAAATTGGGACCACCTGAAAGGGTTGCTCTGTGATAATGCAGTGCCCATAACCA
The DNA here is from genome assembly GCF_000423305.1 of Legionella moravica DSM 19234. GTDB lineage: Bacteria > Pseudomonadota > Gammaproteobacteria > Legionellales > Legionellaceae > Legionella > Legionella moravica. Next base: position 169,374 of record NZ_KE384001.1, read on the forward strand.
TCGTTCCGGTCGAGTTAAAAACGTCAGTGGCGAAAGGATGGTTACAGGAATTCCAAAATACATGGCTCCAAGCCAGCTCATCAGTCCCATATCATGGTATAGAGGTAGCCAGCTGACTACTGCATCAGTAGGTTGAACTGGTATTGCTTTGCCTATAGCTCTTATATTCGAGAGCATGTTGTGATGATGAATCACCACACCTTTAGGATCTCCTGTGCTGCCCGAAGTGTATTGAATTAAAACCGGACTTTGCGAATCCAACTCAAACTTGGGTAGAATTCCAGTCGTCATTTTAAGTTGATCTGTAGTTGTTACCTCTATAAGACTTGGTACAAATGCCCCCAAAATCTTACTCAATGTTGATGCTTCCGAGAAGGTAATCAAGATTCTGACTTCAGCATTATGTAAAATTCGCGCTTCCCGTTTTGCATATTCTTCAATGCGGTCAGGACGAAATGGTGGGTAAATTGGAACAGGTATAGCCCCGGAACATAATACGCCACAAAATGCATAAAAAAATTCGGCACAGGTTGGGAGCATTATAGCAACCGTATCTCCTTGCTTTATTCCTTTATAATATAAGCCTCGGGCTATATGTTCTGCTGAATTCAATAATTGTGAATAGGAGATTATTTCTTCTTTCCCCTGTTCATTTTGCAAATAAAGATGCGGCCTTTGAGCCTCTTTTCTAGCATAGACAGTGAGTACTTCGATTAATGTTCTGGCAGAGGTTAAATCCATATTGGAAATGCCAAGAGGGTCAGTGATACTGTGTTTGATTTTAGTTTTTGGCAAGGAATGGGGACATTCCATGATGAGTTTGGTGAGATCGTTTAATGAGTCAATGTCGACCAGCGCGCGTTCTGGAAGTTGTAAGGAAAATTCCTGTTCAACACGGCGAAAGAGCTCCACTTTTCCGAGACTGTCAATACCGATATCTCTATCGAGAGACGCAGCGAGTGTGATTGCCTGACGCCCGCGTTCAGCGCCCAGATCCGTCATGAATTTACGGACAATTGAGAGCAGCTGCTCTTCGATTGCCTGTTGGCTTGATTCTTTCTTCATTATTCAATCGATCCTGAATAAAGATCGGGTTTAAACCTTTTAATTGGCGTATTACCTGTTTAAATCCGACCTTTTGAATGAACGAAATCAGAGTTCAAATCTTTGGTTTAATGATAAAAACCTCAGATTTGGCTGGATATACTACAATTATAGATGATTGGTTATGAAAAAATGAACGGGGCAAAGGAAGGCAGTGATTGTCAGGTCGTCATAAATTACTTGCCCTGATTCATTCTGTATACAAGAAAAATGCTAACAAAGAGATCTTGTTATCGTTGGGTAGTTTTAATGAACAGCATAAATTGGTCGCAAAAGGTTACAGAGCAAAGTCATGCCCTTGATCTTGAGCCTGGGGTCTTCACTTGGGATGATCCACAAAAAATTGCATTATCATTGCTTCAGTCTGCATCAAACAGTACCAGGAGAAAAGCAACGGTGTATCAATCGGCTATGTCCATGTTAAATTTTTATATAAATCGTGCAGGAAAAAACTTGTCATCAGAGAGAAAAGAATTGCTCAATCAAGTAAAGCAGAAGTTGATCACGCTTGCAAAGGATGATACATAAAGGCGTTTTAAAGCAGGACATTTTATGATCGCAAATACGAGATGGGAGCATTTTACCCATGATGCGGACATTGGAGTCAGAGGAATAGGCCCCACTTTGGCGGCTTCTTTTGAAATGGGTGCCCTGGCCTTAACCGAGGTGATTACGGATTCTCATTTAATTAAACCCGATGCAATTGTTCATGTACGCTGTCAGGCACCTGATGACGAAATCCTGTTCACAGATTGGTTAAATACGATTATTTATCATATGGAGATACACAACATGCTATTTAGTGAATTTCATGTCACTATAAAAAATCATCTCCTGGAAGCTATTATTAAAGGAGAGACAGTTGACCGGGAGCGGCATCATCCAGCAGTTGAAGTGAAAGGAGCAACCTATACGGAGCTGAAGGTATTTAATCAACATGGCCTATGGACTGCGCAATGTATTGTGGATGTTTAGTGAATAATGAAACAAGAGACGAATACACATGGATCTTAATCTTTTAAATAAAATAAATGAATTTGAATGGCAAATCCCTAAACACGGCTCCATGCTGGTTCCTGCTGTTCTTTATGCTTCTGAAGAGTTAATCGCTGATATGGATATGAAGGTCTATGAACAACTGACCAATGTAGCGGGTTTGCCAGGTATTGTGGGAAATGCTTATGCTATGCCTGACGCGCATTGGGGATATGGTTTTCCTATAGGTGGAGTTGCTGCTTTTGACCCTGAGGAAGGGGGCGTGGTTTGTGCCGGTGGGGTTGGATTTGATATTTCCTGTGGGGTTCGCCTCTTGTCTACCGGATTGAAAAAGATGGATTTGGAGCCAGTAAAGGAAGAATTAGCCGATGCCTTGTTTGCTCACATCCCTGCTGGCGTTGGCAGCAGGAGTCGTATTCATCTTACGATAAAACAATTGGATGATATGCTTCGCGGTGGCGCACAATGGGCTGTAAAGCAAGGTTATGGTGATCGTGAGGATTTAGAGCGTATCGAAGATGAGGGATGTACAGAAGGGGCCATGCCCGAGCAGGTATCAGAACAGGCAAAAAAACGTCAAAAAAATGAAATGGGCACTTTAGGCTCTGGAAACCATTATTTGGAGCTTCAGGAAGTCAGCCAGATTTATTGTCAAAAAACTGCTGCCGCTTTCGGTTTGGCAGAAGGTGATGTCGTCGTTAGTATTCATTGTGGGTCACGAGGATTAGGCCATCAGATTGGCACGGATTATTTACGCTCAATGCTCATTTATTCTGAGCGGCAAGGGGTTAAACTGAGTGATCGGGAGCTTGCCTGTGCACCGATTAATTCACGAATTGGAGAGAATTATTTGGGAGCCATGCGAGCGGGAATTAATTGCGCATTGGCTAATCGTGAAATTATTACACACTTTATGCGTGAAGTGTTTCAAGACGTGCTGCCTGGAATAAAGATAAAGCTGGTTTATGATGTGTCTCATAATACCTGTAAGGAAGAATACCATGAGATTAATGGGAAATCCCAACGTGTTTTTGTTCATCGGAAGGGAGCAACACGTGCCCTGGGGCCAGGTCATCCCAAATTGCCTACTGTATTTTCTCATGTGGGGCAGCCTGTAATTATAGGTGGAAGCATGGGGACAGCGTCTTATGTTTTAACCGGTACCAAGACTTCTGAACACCAATCCTTTAGTTCTGCTTGCCATGGTGCAGGACGTGCCATGAGCCGCCATCAAGCGTTGAAAAAATGGAACGGGAGTGACATTGTCAAAACGTTGGCTCAGCAAGGAATATACATTCGAAGCGGTTCCTATCGAGGGATAGCAGAAGAAGCCCCCGGAGCTTATAAAAATATTGATCGCGTGGTCGATTCTGCTCATCAGGCGGGCCTGGCCAGAAAAGTCGCCAGACTGGTACCGATTATTTGTGTTAAAGGCTGAGGTATCTCAGTACTCTATATTGTGTCCGTTGGGCTTTAAATTAATAGGTGCTAATAAACTATAGTGACTGCCTTCTTTTTGAGGTTTGCTTTCAACAAAATACACTTTATTGACTGTCATTGGTGGTAGGGGTGGTAATTTAATATGGGTCAAGTCAACGGGATTGGCCAATCTTTGATTGGACACTATCCTTCCTAAAGTCATATGAGCTCTGAATGGCCTCGTGTCTATAGGAATATTCATTGTTGTTAATTCATGGCCAATTAATGCGGATAGCTCATTTAAAATTGAGTGGGGCCCTACAGCACATGAGAGTATTTTAGGATTGGATGAGGTTGGAAACCATTCCAATGGCCCCAGTTCCAACTGAAATGAATTGATATGGTCAAGTGATCTTTGAACCTGCTCCATTAAATGAGGAACGCAATCCGATTTAATCGAGCTTAAAAACTGCAGGGTGATATGGAGGTATTCAAGTTTACTCCATTTTATCTCTGAGTTTGAAAAACAGCGTTTTACAGCGGTTAAATGAGTTGAAAAATAGTTCTGGATGGAAGGATCCATCATAATAGCAAAGAAAGAGCGCATTGTTTTCATTGTCTAACCGGTTACAGAAACTCAATATAGGTTTGAATTGAGTTTACCGTATTTTAGAGGGAATGCCATGTACGTATTGAGTGAATCATTTGCCAAAATAAACCTTAAATCAGCATCAATGTTTTTGGGGTAATATTATGACTCGATATAGTGCATCAGATTTTCAGCTAAACTAATACTATCCTATTCATAAAATCAGGTATTTTGCTTTATGAACGAACTCTCATTCAATCGAGTACCGGCCATTCAGATTAAAGAGTCTGCCTGATATGAATGGGCTTCATCTGTTAAAAAGCTCTGTGAAGCATAATCTGGCTGTTTTGCTTTTTTACATTGTAACCGGATACCTTGGATTAATGCTCGCAGTTCCTCCGGGTTATGCAACAGCTATATGGCCACCCTCTGGAATTGCTCTTGGTTTTGTACTTGTTTATGGTTTGAGCACTCTACCGGGCATTTTTATCGGATCGTTTATTCTTAATTTCTATATTACATGGAACAACGTTGGGAATGCTTTTGATGTATTTGTCCTGGTAACCGGTGTAATCACCGGGACTGGTGCAGTACTTCAGGCATTAACGGGCTGGTCGCTTATAAAATATTTCATTCAATTAAATAATCCATTACATCTTCCCAAAGATATTTTGTTGTTTGCGCTTCTTTCTGGCCCAGTGTCATGCCTGGTGAATGCAACGTTGAGCAATGCTGGTTTGTATTGGATTGGTGCTCTTGTGCCGGAAAATGTTTTGACGAGCTGGGTTACCTGGTGGACAGGAGACAGTATCGGTGTTCTTATTTTTACTCCAGTCATTCTGATCACTTTGGCTCAACCGGCAAAACTGTGGCGAAGCAGATTGGTTCCTATATTGCTCCCCTTATGTTTAACATTCTGTATTATATTTTTGGCTCATCTGTTTTACAGCCAGGCAGAGTTTAAGCGAGTGCAATCAAAATTCATTGAGTTAACACAATATAAATTCAGTCGATTAGCCGATCAGCTTCATTTAACAGTAGAAATTGGCAAGGAAATGGCTGTTTTTTTTACAATTGCACCTGACATAAGCAAAGATGCTTTTCAGAGCCTTGCGCATTTGATAATAAGGGAAAATTCTTCGATCCAATCCATAATATGGGTTCCTAAAGCAGTGGACCGTACTAAAGGAAATATAAAATCTCAATTTCCAATTACAAATAACTTCTCAGGACATGATGCTTCTTCTGGAACAAAAAAAGACGAGTACACAGTACTTTATTCCTTATCAGAAACAAAGGATACTGTTCAAAAAGGAGATACCCTTTCCTCTATTCTGCACCTGAATACAGTGGAACAACTCCTCAAAAAGGATAGCTCTATCGTTGTTCCAAGCAATACCTCCAAAAATGCTCGCCTGGATGGTATGTCTATTGCTACACCTGTTCTGAGTAAAAACACTATTGTTGGGTTTATCGTGTTACGCATTAATATCCATGAGTTATTTAATCAAAATTTTAATAATTTTTTAAAATACTCCCATTTGACTATCACCAATCCGGGAGATGATGAAAACCAGAGAACTGTATACGAAATTTATAATCAACATGTTTTTATGAATCCATCACGATTAGTTCATGTGTCTTCAAATTTTGTGTTTGCCGGGCAAACATGGGAATTTAATGCAACTTCATCACCTTATTTTATAAATAGGGAATATTCCTGGCAGGTGTGGTTGTCATTGACCACAACGCTGTTTTTCTGTGTATTTATGAACATCATTTTATTTATTTTGTACGGACAACGTTACTTAATTCAATTTCTTGCTGAAGCCAGGACTATGCAACTGCAGGCAGAACAAGCAAAAAATAAATTGTTACTCAATGCAACCGGGGAAGGGGTATTAAGGATAGATCTTGATTATAAAATAGCGTTTATTAACACTGCAGCGGCGAAAATGCTGGGATATTCCAGTGATGAGTTAAAAGATGAATCCATTTATAAAATTTTGATTGAAAAAGTAGTACCTGATCGCGCCCCACCATTAGAAAGCCTTTCGGTGTATCGCGCCATTCATGAGCAATCAGTGATAAAAACGAAAGAAGCCATCTTTTGGAAAAAGGATCACAGCTACATATGGGTAGAATATACCTGCATTCCTATTATCGTGGATAACACAGTTAATGGGGCTGCTATTATATTTAGCGATATATCCGAACGGCTTGAAAATGAAGCTAAATTAATGAATATGGCGCATGTTGATCCCTTAACCAAATTACCTAATCGATTAAGCTTTTTTGAGTTTCTGGAACATGCAATAGCGCGTGCACAACGATCTAAAAAGCAATTTGCTATCTGTTTTATTGATCTCGATAATTTTAAGACGATTAATGATACTTTAGGCCATCTCTATGGAGATAAATTATTATCTCTATTGCCTCAAAAAATAAGCCCCCATCTTCGTGACACGGATTATTTTGCACGTATAGGGGGTGATGAGTTTGGGCTAATTTGTGAAGAGACCTATAAAATTAACGATGTGACCCGGATCGTAAAGCGCATTTTAGCTGCTTTTGAGAAACCAACAAAAATTGATGATCAATATGTAAAGGTCTCATTAAGTATTGGTATTGCTTTATTTCCTAAAAATGGCATTGATTCTGAGACATTGCTTAATAGTGCCGATAATGCAATGTATCAATCCAAAGGTAAGGGTAAATCCACGTTTTCATTTTACAGTGAATCTGCAAATGAGAAGTTATTAAGATACAACCAAATTGAGGATTTCTTACTTCAAGCAATCAAAGAAAAATCATACCGAATTTATTACCAACCTATGTTACACGCTGTAACCCATAAAATATTGGGAATAGAGGCTTTATTGAGATGGGATGATGAGCATCTGAAAGACGTACCTCTGGCAGAGTCGCTATTAATCGCAGAGGATCGCGGTATTATTTATGAGCTTGGTAAGTTGATACTGCAACAGGCATTTAAAGAGTATCGAGAGCACTTTGAAAGCAAGTCCAATCTGCTTTTAGCAATCAATATTTCAATCAAACAAATTGAAAACACTTCATTTATCCGTTTCCTTCAAGTTTTGTTGAAGAAATTTCGAATACAACCCCAAAATCTGTGTTTGGAAATCAACGAAAATTCACTTATCAACGAATCTGAGTACGTAATAAGTGTTATGAACCGATTGAATGGGTTTGGGGTGCAATTTGCTCTGGATGATTTTGGTATTGGTTATTCATCCATTCATTTATTAAAAAAATTACCCATTTCATTTATTAAAATTGATCGTTCATTTATCAAAGAACTGGATATGAATTCGGATGATGCAACCATAGTGCTAACAACTATTCAATTATCACATGGTCTGGGCCTCCAAACCATTGCCGAAGGCGTTGAAAACACAATGCAACTTGAATTGTTAAATAAATGGGGATGCAATCTCGTTCAAGGTTATTATTTTGCTCAACCTATGCCTCTGAATGAATTATTAGACTGGATAAAGGCCCACGAGTTGGCATTAAAAATGAAGCAATCAAAAGACGATAGTGATTCTTCGTAAATGGCTTAATAAACGGAACAATATTCGATTCTCTGTACATGGCAAAAAAGCGGTCTTGCCCGCGCAGGCGGGCAACCATTCAAAAAACTAAATTGATGTTAAAAAGCCAGTGGGGATTATTTTTCGCCAGGTTAAAACTCTCTTTCAACTC
>NZ_KE384001.1:177392-229214 GCF_000423305.1 Legionella moravica DSM 19234
ATTATTTTTCGCCAGGTTAAAACTCTCTTTCAACTCGCTGATACACTCCATATCACCTTCTTTGGTCGTTCGAGATGATCTGATTTTTAGAGTAAATCAACGAATTATCTCAACGTATTGCAGTGCCAAATGATAAATGGTTGCCCGCCTGCGCGGGCAAGACAGTTTATTTTGTCCTGTACGCGGTCTTGCCCGCGCAGGCGGGCAACCATTCATAAAACTAAATTGATGTTTAAAAGCCAGTCGGGATTATTTTTCTCCAGGTTAAAACTTTCTTTCAACTCGCTGAAACACTCCATATGACCTTCTTTGGTCGTTCGGGATGATCTGATTTTTAGTGTAAGTCAAGGAGTTATCTCAACGTACTGCAGTGCCAAATGATAAATGGTTGCCCGCCTTCGCGGGCAAGACAGTTTTTTTGTCCTGAACGCGGTCATGCCCGCGCAGGCGGGCAACCATTTAAAAAACTAAATTGATGTTAAAAAGCCAGTGGGGATTATTTTTCGCCAGGTTAAAACTCTCTTTCAACTCACTGAAATACTTCATATCACCTCCTTTTGGCAATCGAGATGATTTGATTTTTAGAGTAAATCAACGAGTTATCTCAACGTACTGCAGTGCCAAATGATAAATGGTTGCCCGCCTGCGCAGGCAAGACAGTTTATTTTGTCCTGTACGCGGTCTTGCCCGCACAGGCAAGACCGCTTTTTTGTCATGTAGAGAGTGCGATTCTATTGTTCAGGAATATTATTTTGCTCAACCTACGCCTCTAAATGAATTATTAGACTGGATATAGGCTCACGAGTTGGTATTAAAAATGAAGCAATCAAAAGACGAGAGTGATTCTTCGTAAATGGCTTAATAAACTGAATAATTTTCGCTTATTCCACTTGCTCTGAAATAAATGCAGAACTCTATACTATAATAAAATGAACCCATTAAGGATTTAGTACGCAGTTACCTTAATCAAGGAGTTTTGCTGCATTAACGGACTGCCTGGAATACGTATGGAAAAAATAATACTCTCATTACAACAGTGTAGAGCCATTAGTAAAACCTTGTCGTTAGGCGTTATTGTTCTTGGTTGTATTGGTGCATGTGGCTGGGTATTTGACATTCCGGCACTTAAGACCATATTACCAGGCATGTCTTCAATGAAATTTAATACCTCTATCTGCACTATTTTGATGGGTATTGCCTTGTATTTGGTCGTTTCCAGGAGTTTCGGCAGGCTCAATCGCTTTATTACATTCAGTATTGCGGCATTAGTATTGATTATCAGTTTATTGACTTTATATGAATACATCTTTGCTGCTGATTTGGGGCTTGATCAGCTTTTTTTTAGTGAAATCCCCATTAATCCTTTGTATTTTCCGGGGCGCATGGCCTTTAGTACTTCTCTTAATTTTGTTTTTGCCAGCATGGCTGTGTTGTGTATTGATTCAAAATCGCTCCCTGATTGGACTTATCAGGTTTTTATGTGTCTGGTTTTTCCGATTACCATGTTCAGTGTTTTATATACTGTAGCGAATGTTGAACCTGATTATGTGATCGTAACTTATATTAATCTGGCCATACATACCATCCTTGCTTTTTTGCTGATCAGTGCGGCTTTATTGTTTGCCCGACCTAATGTTGGTGTCAGTTTTATTTTATTGGCGGATAATATGGGTGGGCGATTAGCCCGAATTTTATTACCAGCGCTGTTTATTGCATCTATTGTGATCATTGAGTTAATTACTTTAGGAGTTAAATACCAGCTTTATGGTAATACTTTTACCATGGTTGTTGCGATCATCGTTTTTTTAATTATGATCACTTTTCTTTTGTTTATCGGTATTTTAATCATGAGCCGGCTTGAACACTATTCCGATGAACTCCAGCAACAACTGATAGCACGAGAACATTTGTTTACTGAATTTACTGAAAATATTGATCTGGTTTTATGGCGAATGCCTGTTGATTCAAATGAATTAACCTATGTCAGTCCAGCCTTTGAAAAAATTTGCGGCCAGTCTGTTGATTCGTTATATCAGGCGCCGGATAGCTGGTTGAATATGATAATTCCTGAGGACCGCCCCAGGATTCTGGATGCAATAGAACAAATTAAGCGCGGTGCTTCTAATATTATTATAGAAATTAAAATTTTGCGTGCAGATGGAGTTATTCGCCAAATCTCAGATCAGATTTTTCCCCTAAAAGATTCTAATGGAGAGGTGTTGGCCATACTCGGCGTTGCTACAGATGTGACTGCTAAATACAATCTGATGATGCATCAGCAACTGTTGGATGAGTTGCATAAAAATCTGAGTGAAACTCAGGACATCAGCATTTTTTCACAAAATATTTTAAAAGCAATTTGTCAGGCTATTGGCTACGATATTGGTGAGTTTTGGTTGTTGGATGATAAAGACAATACCTTAACTTGTCTGGCTCATTGGCTGAGTGAGGATTTGGCCATAAAACCTAACTCATTAAGAACGTTGTATTTGAGCGCTGATTCAGAACAAGCTTTTCAAATCAGGTGCTTAAGACAGAATACAATTCAATACAGTATTGATCCCGTTAATTTGAATCATCTTTACCAAAACATGAATGGTCAGGAGTTAAAGCTAAAAGAAGTTGTCGGAATTCCTTTAATGGTGTCCGATCAGACTATTGGGGTTATGAGTTTTTATAATCGAATGGAGCTGAATCTGAATATTGATGTATTTAAAATTCTCATGGAATTTGCTGCCAACTTTTCAAAATATATTCAAAATGTCTTATTGATCAATAAAATGAAATTTATTGATAATTACGATCCTTTGACAGGATTATATAATCGTTATTCATTTATTAAAAAAATTGATGAATTTATTGAACATAAAGTTTCATCCTTTGTGGTTATTAAATTGCAAGTAAATAATATTCAGCTCATTAATAATACTATGGGTTATGATGTAGGTAATAAACTGTTCCAGAGTTTGGCTAAAAAATATTTTGATGCTTCATTATCAAATGTTGACATGATTGCCATTCTTCAGCCTGGTGTTTTTGGCTTTTTATCCCACACGCTCAAAGAGACAAATTCGATAACTCTCTTTGTAAAAACATTACTTGAAATCACTCTCAAACCTTTTAGAGAAAATAATTTGGAATTATTTTTAACCACTAATATTGGCATCAGCCAATATCCAGAGCATGGTACTTCCAGTTCTCAGTTATTGAGCAATGCGATATGGGCGCTTATTGAATCAACCAAGGAAGGAAGTCATCAGTTCAAATTTGCCACTTCAGAAACGCTCACACTTCCTGCACGGCAGCTAGAAATTGAAAGCTCCATGCATGCGGCTATACTAAATAACGAACTGGAGCTTTATTATCAACCGCAAATTTCGTTGAAAACTGGCAAAATTACTGGTGTTGAAGCTTTAGTGCGCTGGAATGATCCTACTAACGGCTTACGAATGCCTGATTATTTTATTCCTATTTGCGAAAAGTCCGATTTAATCGTGGATGTGAGTGATTGGGTTTTACGTGCAGCGTTTAAAGATATTGTCAGAAGTGAACATCCTGTCCGAACAGCGATTAATTTAACAGCACGCCAATTCACCACTTCCTATAATCTGGTGGAAAAAGTGAAGGCATTATTGGCGGAATTTTCTATTAACCCTCGATATCTTGAATTTGAAGTGACTGAAACTATATTGATGACTAATACGGTACAAACAGTAAAAATAATTAATGAATTGCAGCAGTTGAACACTCATATCACTCTGGATGATTTTGGAACAGGTTACAGTTCATTTGAGTATTTAAGAGATTATTGTCCTGAAAGTCTTAAAATTGATAAATCGTTTATTGACGAACTTCCCGACAACGTTCAAAGCATTAAAATAATAAACGCAATCATTACTTTGTCCCATAGTTTGAATATCAACGTGGTTGCAGAAGGGGTAGAAACGGCTGAACAAGTTAATTATCTATTAGGCATGAGCTGTGATGAAATTCAAGGATTCTATTGTTCTAAACCATTGCCGTTCGCTGAAATCCAGGCATTAATAAAAGCGGATAAATCTTTTAAATTGCATACACAACGAAGAAAAAAAGCCTCTTTTTAACGTGTGGTTTCATCCCTTCTCAGGGGTTAAACAACCAAGAGATATTTCCGACCAGTAAATAATCGTAAGGTTCTTGATCTCCGTTTAAATGTTGAACCAGCGGTATTCCTATTTACAGATTGATCCAGAAAGCGGCTCAATCTGTAATATCTGGGTTTTTGTAGACAATAGAACCAGTGCTCAGCCATTCCTCTCTATTGTGAGCTTGAAAAATAATCCCCTCTGATGTGTTGCTGTGTTGATGAGCTTGCTTCTAAAGACGTTCTGAAAAAGGAATGATGATCCGGAGCGGAAGGCGTTCTTTGGGTTGAAGTACTTCTGCGTTCCGTTTCAAGAAACGTATTGATCTCTTGGTAATGAGCCACTTTACTGTTACAAAATGGTAGAAATCCATTTTGAGTCTGAATTCTAAGTGCTCTGGCATAGCCTTCTAATCCAAGTTCCTTTTTGAGTAGATCGGTGAAGCAAATTAATAAATCCATAGAGCCAAGTGCTGCAATTTGGTGTAAAAAGGTAAATCCTGATTTCGTCTGACAAACAAGGAATGAGTGGAACTGTTGAGTATTTGTTCCATACAATGCTTTAATTTCATTAAGATAAGCAATCAAGTTACTCTGATTATGAAATTGTTCATTACATAGCGCATTATGTAAAGGCGTTTTGCCATGCATAGGATTGGTTAAATATTGTAGATAATAATCAGGTTGATCCGCCATTTTTTGTTTTGTTGTGTCAAGAAAAATAGCAAGCTCATCGGGTGTTGCACTGATTAGCGCACTCGTGATTGAGTGAAATGTTCTGTTGCCGCTGGTTTGGCTTGAGCTTGAACTAGGACTTGAAGAAGTTGCCTTAGTACTTAAGGTTCTTCCCCGGATCCCATTTTCCATTTGATCAATAAATTGTGCTGAAACAAACTTGGCTTCTCTCAAGTTGGCCATCCATTTGTTTACCAGTTGCTCAATAGCACAGTCCATTGATTCTGGTGGAATGTAAATCGCTATTTGGCTGACCAGATTCGATAGAATGTGTTTAAATTGATCTTGAGTTAACGTTTCAGTTGCTCCGGTTTCATTTTGGTGTTGCACACTGAATTTTTCATAATCGTTTAACTGTCGTGCATAGCGTTCTTTGAGTTTTCCTAATTGAACATTAAGGTGATCAAGTAACCTTGGTTCAGTATCTCTACACAGCCTGAGAGCACGCTTGATTAAATCATAATCCATGATAATTTTGTTACTGTTATCCAGGTCTTTAATTGACCAGATTGCTCGAGCCAGAGCGCCGAGCATTGCAGCAGTAAATTTTCTCGAGGTAGGTTCTTCTGGTTTCAGCACTGAGGATAAAATGTTAACAAAAGATGATTCCATCAATGATTGAGGATGCTCGGTGGGGTCATCATCTCTCAATCTGGGCTTTTTGGAAGTATGGGTTGCTGTTTCTTTGCTGGAGGAAGAAGATTCTGTTTGCTCCACTTCACTAAAATGAACCCGTTTCTTTTTGAGAATTGAACGTGCTGAATTAACAGTGTCTCGAGATTGAGTTATAAATTGAGTAATTGGCAGTAACTGTTCCGGTTTATCACTGTAGAATAACTTAGCGCATCGGGCAAGAAGTTCTAAAAAATCATCATCGCGACATAATTCATATCCGGCATGCAATTGGTTAATGTAGTTTTTTTTGTCTTCATCTGACCATTCGAGGAGGGGGAATACGTTAAGTACTTTATTAAGCGGACTGAGGATATTGAAGTACCATTGTTGTTTATTATATACCGTGGCCCATTGATTTCTTTGGATCTGTTCAATGGTATTATCCAGCTGTCTCTTCATAAAGAGCGCTACTTTTACATCGATTTGATGTAATACCACGGAAATCATGGCGATTGAGTCAACAACCTGTTCTTTTTGTGCTTCCTGATTTAAGGCAATTAATCGCTCCTTGATAGGGTTAAGCGCTTCAATCAAGTCATTGTATTCAGTAAAAGCCTCCAGTTTCAAAGAATTAAAACGGTTAAGTTCTTCATCAATTTTTTGTCGAAGCTCTCGAGAGAGTAAAATACCACTGAGTGTTTTTAGTGCTTCTTTAACATCAGCTGCTTTAGCTGATGGCGTCGTTCCAGAGGTTAATTGATTATGGAGTTTTAAAATTCTTCCGAAGGTAATCCAGGCGTGATCTAACGGAAGCTCACCGCTTTCATGCAGTGCCTTAGTTGCTATGTTGAGCAGCAGAATAAATTCACTATCAACTATCTTAGTAATCAGAGGATTGTGAAGTTCAGATAAATAGGACTGTATTGTGCTTTGTATTTTAATGATTTCAGCCAGATAATCGAGAGTAGTGTGTGCTGTTTTGATGTTTTGTAATGTCGGGCTGTTAAGGCTTTTTTGTATGGCATTCAATGCGGTGCCTAATATGAAGGGCTTGAATGATTCCTCGGCCTCGTGAAATTCTTTTTCTCTTAATTGAATGTAGGCGATTAATTGATTTAACTCTTCGTTAAGAGCAATGCTGTCACTTTCTTGAGGAATCAGGGTAGAATCATGTTGTGCTATCATTTGTATTTATGACCATAAAGGTTAAAAAAAAGCCATGCTAGCACAGGGTGAAATTTTAATCAATTAGTTGTGGATTTGACTTTGAATAATCCTCAAAGGCAGAGGATTATTCAGTTAGTTTAAAGAAAAGTATGCTTATTAGATGGTTGCAGTATTGATTAGTTCAGATTCATTGCGCTCAGCTTCTGAAATATGCTTGAGTAAGCTGTTAAGCCAAAGATCTTCATCATTTGTAAATTTATTGTTTGGAAAGAATCCAAATGGCTGGGCTGGTTTTGCGGCGCTGACCTGAGGACGATCATCAGTTTGGCTTTCAATGGGGATTAATGCCTGCGTACTGGATTCATTCTCTAATTGCTGTGTTGGTTTGATTTTCGGACGCAATGAATCCATTATAGAATCCAACTCTGTATTCAAACTTGATTGCATTGAACTTAGAGGGCTTTTGTTGCTCAGTATAAAAATAATCGAATCCAATATTTCAATTGCTATATTTAGGCTTAATCGCACCATTAAATTAAAGCTGCCTTCAAAAAGGGAGAATGCTGCATGAGTAGGGGATGTGTTGCTGTTTGGCAGCAGTGATAATAATAGATTTATACCTGAAAACAATAAAATAAAACCATTGGTTAGGAGTTGATAGGTTGCCTTTAAGCCAATCCATGCAAGAGGCAGACTCAGTTGAAGCGCAAGGTTAACGGGGAGCATTAAAGTACTGAGCAGCAGCATGGGCAGGGCGGTTAATAAAAACTGAATCCAGCCTTTGTGTTGAATGATTGTCTCAGCAATTACTTTTAGTGCATTAAAGAATTTGGGCAAACTGGTCGCGGTAAACAGGGTTGAGATGAAAAAAACACTCATAATGTTGTTCCATGTGGGCATATTCGCAATAAGTTGTGGCCAAAATCCGAAGATGTATTGAATCTTATTAATTAACTCATCAGTCAGAGTGGTTTTTAATTCTTGACCGGCTTCTGCTATCGCCAGAAGCAGTTCATCCAGTTTTTTCTGTTCTACAATGGAATCAAGAAGTTCTGGCGACAGTTCTTTGATATGGGTAAGAATTTCATCCATGTTGATTTGTTCGGCACTGCTAATATAATCTCTAAGAATCAGTAAAAATACCGCAACCGAACTGCCATCTAAATCCTTTATATAGGGGCGAATAGCAGCCAATTGTTTGGAAAAGGTATTAATATAACGAAAATTTAATTGCCCATCCGAATAGGTCGACAGCGGTATGGTTACTAACAGACTGCTGCTGAAGAAATGCAGCCAGCTTATTGTCTGTGTCAGGGTAGCTGAACTGTTTTTTGTTGCTTTCAGCATATCTGTAAGGGCACTTGCCCAGTCTGAAGGGGTAAATTTAGCAAGATTGTCTTTAAATGCTTTTCCTGGAATGTTGTCTTCACCTGCTAGCATATAATCTCTGGCTAATAAGATGTCTCCCATGAGTGCATTACAGATTGGTTCCGGAATGGGTTGTGCATATCTGCTTTGTTGGCCATCCGGATGAAATCTTATCGCTCTCATTCGATACGCTTTATTAATTTCGGCTGGGCTAAAGCTAAGATTGGGTCTTGATAAATCAAGATTTAATAATTCGCACAAATCTTTTTTAGTGATTATGTTCGGGCCATCAAAAATACTGTTGTAGATAAAGGGCATTAGAATCACCTTGAAATAGAAGTTTCTGTTCTAAAAGAGGGCATAGTATATAAATCGAGAATCAATAAAGTCAAATGTGCTATGATGATGGTGTGCTATTGAATCAAGAGGATTTATCGGAGCTTATTCATTCATTACTCATAAAAAGCAGGTACCCTTTGCATAGGGTACCTCGTCTTTCTACAATAAAGCATATTACGGGCTAAACGGTATATTGTACACCAATTAACAGAGCGTTCAGTGTTGGATTTTGAGTATCCATGTTGATATTTCCAGTAGAATTATTCAGATTAAAGGTTCCTGTTGTTTTAGGACTTGCCCCTAACGCGAATAGATAAGAACCGGTTAAAGCCCAATTTTCATTAAAGTTATAAGCCGCACCTAATTTTATTTCAGGTAATACCGCTGTCTGATTGTTCTTCTCACTGTAACTATTGATTAGCGGAGATGCAAAGGCAGGAGAGTACAAAGAGGTTGTATGTGTCTGCATGTTTTGTATCATGGCGCCTGCCTTGACGGATAAACTGTAGTAAGGTTGCATGTAGGCAACACCTAATAACACATCAAAGCCTGATATTGTGTGACTCATGGTAAAGGATGCGGGAAGTTGAGTGGTTACACCGTTTACTGCGGGATTAATCGTGGTTTTTCCATAATATCCCCAGCCTAACTCTCCAGTCGCTCCAAATTGATCTTCAAACATACTGACCATTCCAACTGCTAGACGGCCAGTATATTGATCGTTGGTTATAGCAGAAGTGATCACTGTATTGGCGCCAATCAGTGCAAAGTCATATCCATCAATTGTATTCCAGGTATATCCACCTTCAAGCGCAAAAAAAGTAGAACAGCAGGAATTAGAATCGCCCATACCACCGGCATGGATAGTAGAACTCAAGGATAGTGCAGATAATAAAGAGAGCAGGGTTGATTTTTTCATGATTTAGTAACTCGTTCCATGTATATTATTATTTTAAAAACAGCGATAATTTAAAACAGTTGGCCTTGAATTGCCAGTAAAATTATTTAAGTTTTGTGAACTCTCTGTACATGACAAAAAAACAGTCATGCTTGCGCAGGCGCAGTAGTATCCGGGGAAAATGAACTTCTTTCGATCAAATCTCCTCTCCACTGCGAGCAGCGTGGGGGCGAGTTTAGGGTGAGGGGGGTAAAATACTATCGCGCAAAAGCGCGCTCCTTACTTACTCAACACCTTTCATTTTAAAAGGAGTATTATGAATCACCTTGATTGGTTAGCTAAATTAATTGCTTTCGATACAACTTCGCGCTATTCGAATTTATCACTCGTTGAATTTTTGGCCAATGTTTTAACTGATCATAAAATCAATCCAATTTTAATTCATGACAGCAAGCAACCCAAAGCCAATTTATTCGCTACTCTTCCAGGTAAGAATGGAAGGATTAATGGTGGAATCGTCTTGTCCGGTCATACCGATGTTGTTCCCGTTGATGGGCAAAATTGGGACAGCAATCCTTTTGAGGCAACCATTAGAGAGAACCGTGTTTATGGAAGGGGGGCTTGCGATATGAAAGGATTTATCGCTGTTGTTATGGCTTTAATTCCGAAATTGCAAGGCATGAATTTAGATTTTCCAGTTCACTTAGCCTTTTCATATGACGAGGAAATAGGTTGTTTGGGTGCCCCTTATCTAATAGATAAAATTTTAGAGCTGAATTACAGGCCTGATGCCTGTATTGTTGGTGAGCCTACATTGATGCAGCCGGTTATTGGGCATAAAGGGAAACAATCATACCGCTGTCAGATACATGGGGTTGCC
This sequence comes from Legionella moravica DSM 19234, assembly GCF_000423305.1. Lineage (GTDB taxonomy): Bacteria > Pseudomonadota > Gammaproteobacteria > Legionellales > Legionellaceae > Legionella > Legionella moravica. Next base: position 187,518 of record NZ_KE384001.1, read on the forward strand.
GCACATTCTTCTTTAACGGATCAAGGATCCAATGCTATCGAACATGCGGCCACTATGATCAGCTATTTGAGGGGCATTGCTACTGAGTTTAAAAACAAGGGATTTCGGGATCCTGCCTACGATGTACCCTATACCACATTAACTACCAATTTGATTCAAGGGGGAAACTCCTATAATACCTTACCCAGTTTATGCGACTTTATTTTTGAATTTAGAAATTTAGCTGTAGATAACCCCATTGATCTGGACCAAAAAATCAATTCTTTTGTTGATGAGCATTTAAGACCCACTTTGAAACAGGAACATGCAGAAGCCGATGTGAGCCTGGAGACTATTGCAAAAGCACCCGGTTTGGATACTAATCCATCTGAGCCAATTGTTCAGGCAGCACAACAGATTTGTCATAGTGATAAATTGCACAAGGTTGCTTATGCAACAGAGGCTGGATTATTTCAACAAGCACACATCTCAACCATAGTCTGTGGTCCTGGCAGTATCGAGCAGGCACATCGTGCCAATGAATACGTTGCTATAGAGCAGTTGGTATCTTGCGAACAGTTTATAATCGATTTGTTGCAATCGCCATTTCTTCTGAACATCCCGTCTGATAAGTGACTAAGCAGAGCTGTTTTCTTTGTTTATACAAGTACTTTTACAGGCTATTCACAAAGTTATGCACAGAATTTGTGGATAACCTGTTCTGCAAGGGGATGGAACATATCTTTTAAAATCTGTTATTTATCAATAAATTAATTTAAATGTATATTAATGATTGATCTTGCTGAAAAAGTATGAATCTAATTTATCCACATCAGAATTATTCAGTTATTTGTTTATTTGGGCATCCCGATTAAACATTTTGTACGGATTCAAAATAGTCTATTGTAATTTATTTTAGCAAGAATATAATGCCTTCTTTTTGTCCAAAAGGGATTGTTATGCCTAAATTTATTTTTGTAACTGGAGCAACGGGATCCGGAAAATCAACGGTAGCCGATGAAATGGAATTCTTGATAAAAGAGAAAGGATTCAGTGTTGCTACTTTGAATCTGGATCATTATTATCTTCCTCAAAGCAAACTGGATCCTGATAAGCCAAAGAATTTTGATGTTCCGGAAGCTCTGGAGCAAGAGTTGATTATTGCCCATCTAATTGCTTTAGAATCAGGCAACGCTATTGAACGACCTACCTACGATATGACAGTCAGTGATCGAGTCCCTAGGGGTGAAGTTACTTTTTCTCCGCAGGATGTCATTATTGTTGAGGGAATTTTTGCCGGAGAATACAAACGTTATCTTAAAAGAGATACAGAACGATTAAGTGTTTATTTACACTCTCCACAATTAAATGATAATTACACTAGAAAAGCTGATCGAGACAGTGTTGAAAGGAAAAAAACACCTGAGCATATCAAGGCTATGAGAGCGAATCAGATGTTTTGTTTATTTCATTATGTAGCGCCACACATGACTTCATCTGATATAGTAATTGATAACAGTTGGCAGCCAGTGGCCAGTTCGAGTGACAGTCCCTCTAAAGTACCAATGATTATTGAAGATAAATTGGACCGGCTGATGAGCTTTTTATCTTTAGAAAAGTCATCTACTTTGGGTTTTTAATTTATTTTTAAGGACATACAAGTCAAAGGATTGATTTATGGCAAAGCATTATGCTTTTCGTACACTGACTCAAATCCCATCAGGAATATGGATATTGGGTTTTGTGAGTATGTTGATGGATATTTCCTCGGAAATCATCCATAGTCTTTTACCTCTATTTATGGTGACTGTGCTGGGAGCGAGTATGGTCACTATAGGAGTTATTGAGGGTATTGCTGAAGCCACCGCATTGATTGTACGCGTGTTTTCAGGGGTACTAAGCGATTATTTAGGTAAAAGAAAGGGTATCGTTTTATTAGGTTATGGCTTAAGTGCTTTAACTAAACCATTATTTGCTTTGTCTTCATCGGTGGGTTGGGTTTTTGCTGCTCGTTTTATGGATAGAATAGGTAAGGGAATAAGAGGAGCACCCAGGGATGCATTGATTGCTGATTTGGCTCCAGCGGATTTGCGCGGTGCGTCTTTTGGTTTGCGGCAATCGCTTGATACGGTCGGTGCCTTGCTCGGCCCATTGCTTGCTTTCGGCTTGATGATTTTGTTTGCTAATCAATTCAGAGTCATTTTCGCTTTCGCTTTAATTCCAGCTTTAATTGCTGTTCTATTAATTATAATCGGTGTTGAAGACGTTCAAACGACCTCTGAGCGTGAATCGGCTAATCCTGTGAGCATGAAGTACATAAAAAAATTACCTGAGGCTTACTGGTGGGTTTGTATTGTGGGAGCCGCAATTGCACTGGCTCGATTCAGTGAGGCTTTTCTGGTTTTACGGGCTGTTCAGGGTGCGATGCCCCTCGCAATGGTTCCATTGGTTTTGGTTATCATGAATCTGGTGTATACCTTATCTGCTTATCCAGTAGGGTGGTTGGCAGATAGAATGCGGCACGTCAATTTATTGGTCTTGGGATTAATTATTTTAATCGCTGCGGATTTGATATTGGCTCTTGGTAATCAGTGGTATATTGTTTTGATCGGTTCGGGTTTTTGGGGACTGCATATGGGATTTACTCAGGGATTACTTGCCGCGATGATTGCAGAAACATCCCCTTCATCTGTACGCGGAACAGCTTATGGGGTCTTTAATTTATTAAGTGGAGTTGCTTTGCTTTTGGCTAGCATTATTGCCGGGCTTTTATGGGAGCAATTTGGGGCGCCCTATACTTTTTGCGCAGGAGCTGCATTGTCGTTGATCGCTTTAACAGGATTGCTGTACGTAAAATATAAAGTAGTGTGAATAGTGCTTCATCTATTTAACTTGCGATTTATTTACCCAGCTTATTGATTGCTCAATTTGCTTAAAGTATAATTTTTAATCTCTAAGTTCATCGGGGTTCAAAAATGTCCAAAAATGCTCTTTTTAATTTAATCAATGCTCGAAAACAGTTTGCGCATTTTGCAATGCCTGATAATGTTCATTTATTAGAACGAACTCATAAATCGGGCACTCCATATTTCTTGTTCGAACTGCCTTTAAAGGAACAGTTGGTAATAGGGGGCTATCGTTTAACCAATCATCACCTGAGCGTGTATTCGGATGCTGTTGGAAAAATAGATTATAAAAGCCAATATCACTATACTGCTTATTTCGAAAAAGAAGGAATTGAATACCGATTACATGTTTTTTTTGATTCTCGTGATTATTTTTTTTCTCACCCCCATTTTGCGGAAATTAAATCGGAAAATGAATTCGTAACTGTAAATTGTCAAGAGCACGATGCTGCATTTACCTTACTGGCTGACACAGCTACCCGTGAGCTTGTTGAGAAATTAAGAGCATTTCAGGCCATGGTTATTAAATCATTGGAAGCGCTTTACGAAGAGCTGGAAGCCAGGATTCTGGTTTTATCTGAAAACATACATCTTAATAAGAAAGCATATATTGAAGCCATCAAACGGCAAAAAGAGGTCTTAAATCAAATAGTCCTTTATTCGAATCATCCTGGACCAGTATTTCGTAAAATGAGCTGGTTAAACATGACACTAGCTAATGTCATGACTATCGATGCACCTTCTGCTGCGTCGAAGGAAGAAGCGACGTCCAGTGATAAAGCGGAGCGCGTTGAACGAAAATCACGTTCTGCCAAAAAAGGCACTGGTTATCAAGCCACCCATTTTAAACAGCATGCCGTCCAAAAATCAGCACTTGCAGAAGACGTCGCCAAGCATAAAGTTGCCCCAAAAGAGAGTTTCGCAGCAGCAATTCAGCAGTTAAAATTGCGTACTGACGCCTATCAATCGATGACTGATGAAAAACTGATAACTCAAATAGAAGAACTCTATCTTGATGTCTTGGGACTCGAGTGGACTTTGGAATCCAGACACAATTATGAGGTTACTCTAAAGGATTTAACTAATTTAAGAGTCCTCGAAGATCGAGTCAAGCAATTGGGTATTGGTTTATTGCAAAGAGCGTTAATTCGAGAGCACTATGAGCAAGCTGCTCAATTAAACTCGTTTCACTCGATGTTGCCAGAAACTATCGTTTTATTAGCGTTACAAAACTTTAAAGCTGAATTGTTGGACTTTTTGCTGAAACATAAAATTATGCCTATTAATTTCAAAGGATTTGTAATTGCGCACAAAGAATACCCATCTTTAGTTGATTATTGTTTCAAAAACTCAACTAAAGAGGTTCCGGCACTAAAGTGTCTTAATATTTTGGTTAAACATGGTGTTTCCCTGTTGGATATAGAGAGTAGTTCTGGTTTGCCCTACGCGGCAGTTCTTCTTTTGAAACCCGGCCATCCTTTGCGAGAAGTACTGGAACAAAATGCCGGACTTACGATTAACAATCCTTTATTTTATAAACAGCTGAATCAGGTTCTGCGTCTGGTATTGGATAAATCAACCTGTGCCCCTGAGTTAAAGAGTCAGGTAGCTGAGTTAATCCTGTCAAATCAGCACAAAATTGAATTATTAAAACATCACATTCATTCAACTGAACCCATGAGCGTGCCTTCATATTTAGAAGAAACTTTGGGTGAGCAGATGATACGACAACTACTTGATGATCCACAAATTCGTTTTTATAAACAATCAATTGAACGCAAAGTTGCTCAATTAATTCGAAGATTACCACGTGCGCAGCATAAAGCGATTGCTGGTTTTACTAAAGTCGATTTTGAATTAATCAGCAATTCATTAAACAGAATTGAGAATCTTGCAGAAGTCCCTTCATTTGAAGAAATTAAAAAAGATGTGGTAAGACAACAAATTTTGATACTGGAGTTTGTTGAGCTTAGGGATGAAGCGATTGATAAAGAGGAGTTACTGAGTTTCGTCATCCAGCTTAAACGAAAACTCACAAGGGATGAAAAGAAATTATTAGCTCGTTTAAATATGATTTTGAGCAGGATGGGTGAAATTGAGAAATTATTGCTGAACAGGGAGCATGATCCAATTCAGGCAATAAAAGATAAAGTCTCAGCTTCACTTTCAGAAATAAGTAATGAAAACAGTGATTTGAAACAGATTATTTCTGGTCTGATCAAAGAATCATCTTCCAGCAGTTCTGATGCACCAAGGCCTGAAATTGGTTTGGCCTTTGGGATGTTTTATAATATGTTTGAAACCGCAAGCTCTGATACCACTGCAAACACTTCAGGTGAAGAACCTGATATGACAAATATCTGCAGAATCTCCTGATTTGCGAGTGAAGGAAAATTGATTTGCTTACTTTGAGCTAGAGTAGCAAGTGTCTTGATTTTTAATCCAAAACATTTGCTACGTTCGCTGGATGGATTAAATACTCGGACATTTTGACACAGTATCTAGTTCATCGGGTGATTGAACCAGTTCCTGATAGAATTGATCTAAATCTTCCAGTAGTTCAGCCAGGCTGTCACAATAATATGTCCCTGATTGAGCATTTTCAATTAACTCTTTGTATTGGTCTATGTAAATATCGTACTCATCAGTCAAGTCAGTATTGTTAACATGCTCATGTTCTTTGATTTTAGTTAATACATCATCGATTTTTATTTTAATATGCTTAAAGTCCTTCTTGGTACCTTGAACTGGAGGAGCTGGTTGTTCCGCTTTTTTCCACTCATAGATAAAAACCAATGCAATGATCGTTAGAGGAATTAGTGTAATTAATCCTAAATAAAACATTGAATTTGTAGAAGGGTCTGGAGGAGTATAGCGTTCCGGGCATTCATGGGGATGAGTCTGACAGATTGGTTCAGTAAGTGTAGATGATGTTGGTGGGAATAACGAAGAATAATGTGGGGTAGGAGTGTGAGCTGTGATTGAGTTTATTTGCGGTTTAGCCGTTTGGAGAACTCGAGTTAAAGGTTCGGGAGCGCTGGGGCCTATTCGTCCTTGTTTAGTATGTTGATGTTTAACCCAGTGGTGCATGGATCCCATAAGTTTGTCCAATTCTTGCGCCTGGCCTGCAATAGCTTCGAAAGAAGTGTCTTTTATTTGAGATGCACTGAGATGAGTGATTACCTGATTGACCTGTCCTTTAAGTGCCTTATTGGTTTTAAGCAAATCAGAACTGCTGGAGGGAAATTGGGATAAGGTATCATGGTTTTTTCTAAAGGTTTGTAATTTTGCCTGCTCCGCTGTAAATAATCGTTTCCAAACAGATAAATCCTGTTCTTGCTGTATGGCTTTATGATATGCCTGGGTATTTTTTTCAATAATTGCATCAATATGGTGCGACGATTCATCGATAAAAACATCAATTTGATTGAGCAGGGAGAGCATTTGCTCTTTGAATTGATGGATAGTATAGACTTCTCCGGCTTGTCCCAAAAGATCCATGATTTGAGCGACTACTTTCTGAAATCTATCCAGTTCATCCAAATCTGAAACGGCATTGGCATAGTGATTTAAAATATCTTCATCCATGGCAATTAAATGAAATTTTGGACAGTTTTTTAATTGCTCCATCTGAAATCTATCCAGTTCATCCAAATCTGAAACGGCATTGGCATAGTGATTTAAAATATCTTCATCCATGGCAATTAAATGAAATTTTGGACAGTTTTTTAATTGCTCCATTGTTAAATGAAGGACAGGGGCTGAATCAGCAACTAATTCTGTAGCGTGTTTTCCGCAGTTTTTTGCTACCTGTGTAGGATATGCACTGGAGTCTGTAATGTGCTCCAGTGTAAAATCATAAGGATGTGGGTTCACTGGACTTATATTCAGAGCAAAATGTAAAATTCTGTTTCTGTCTGTTGATAGTTTTTTTATGGTTTTTGATAACTCTCCAAGACGTTCTCTGAGGAGCTGCGATTCCACTAAATGGGTTAAATAAGGATGAATTTTGTTATCAATCACTCCACGAAAGTTGGCCAAAAACAAACGATCCGATCCCTCCAGTGGTGAAATGTTTTTTTCAATGGTTCGTAAATAATGAGTGAGTAATTCCAATTGTTCCTGGACTTGTTGGATGTTGGTATTTTGACTTAAGCCTTTTAAAATATTATTTACATCCAGAAGAACATAATTCATCGGTTGGTTTAAATGTTCTTCTGGTAATTCCTGATTTCTTAGCAAAAGGTAGTCACCTACATTTTGCATTAAATCATACAAGGATGGCCATTGCAGTCTTTGGCTATCAATGGGCTGTACATGAAAATCATCGCGGGTTAATACTTGACGAGGTTTGAACGAATCGGAGTAAAGCCACGCGTGCTCATAAATATTAATCAAAGCCTGATCTGAGTCAGCAAACCACGAACCCTGGTTGGTCAAATAATCCGGATGAATGCCTGATTTGGAGCGAATCGCTAAAACCCAGTCACGAAAATTTAATTCCTGCTCTGTATAACCGTATTCAGAATGAAGCCAAAATCGTGCTTTATTAGGTATTGGTCTATAGGATGCCAAATGTTCCTTCTTTTCCTTTCCCATACTTCTCACTCCTTGAGAAAGCAAATAACCCTAAGGATATTGCCTGGTTTATGATAGGTTGTTTTACAGCCTGGTAATAATATCCATAACCAACTAGGTTACTTTTATACCAATTAATTTGATAACATTCTTTCATTTAATAAGCAATAGTTCTTAAGTTGCACATCAATCCAATCTTCCACCGACACCTGAATTTTGCTAAATTAGGACTTTTGATTTTTATAGGTGTGCTATGCCATCATTTGATATTGTTTCTGAAATAAATGAAGTTGAGTTACGGAATGCTGTAGATAATGCGACGCGGGAAGTTGGGACCCGTTTTGATTTTCGTGGTGTTGAAGCAACAATTGAACTTAAAGAACTCACTGTTACCCTGCGATCTGAATCGGAATTTCAGGTGCGTCAGCTTGAAGATTTATTTCGTACTCATTGCACCAAGCGTAATCTGACTACTGCCGGGGTTGATATTGAAGATAAGCCGGTTCATATCGGAAAATTTTACTCTCTGAACATGACGTTTAAGCAGGGGATTGATCAACCTACGGCCAAAGAAATCATTAAATTTATTAAAGACAGCAAGGCGAAAGTTCAAACATCCATCCAGGGGGAGAAAATTCGGGTTACCGGGAAAAAACGCGATGATCTTCAGGATACAATCGCTTTATTAAAGAAATCTGATATTGAATTACCACTGCAATTTGAAAATTTCCGTGATTAACTTGTTTCATGCGTTCGAGCTGGTGCCCGCTGCTTGCCAACTTTTTCAAGGCTTGGTGATAGCGGATTCTTCTGCTTTTTTTTAAAAATCAGCTCAGCTTTATCCACCTGATTCTCGCGCTTATGCCGCGGGATTTCGGTTAATGAGTGATGTCCCTACATGGTTTATACCGATTTTTCTGAGAACGAGTTATTCTCTGCTGTCTGTTCAAAGGCAAGCACTTCAAACAGATCTGGTGGTAAGGGTTTACTGAGGAGAAACCCTTGTCCAATGTGGCATTTTTTTGAAATAAGATATTTTAATTGATGTGTCGTCTCTATTCCTTCTGCAACAATGCTCATTCCCAGTTCGTGAGCTAATTTGATAATAATATCTACCAGGATGACCTTGTCTTTTTCATTATGTATGTCCGATATAAAGTCTTTATCAATTTTTAATGTGTCTATGGGCAACATTTTAAGCCGGCTGAGAGAGGAATAGCCCTTACCAAAGTCATCGAGTGAAATTTTTATGCCTATGCTGGAGATGCCATTAAGCACAGAGCTCACTTCATCATTGTCGCCCATTAACAGGCTTTCTGTAATCTCCAATTCCATGTGTTCAGATGGAAAGCTGTTGTCTTTCAATGTGCTTTTAAGGTTTTTAAGAAATTGATTATTGGCTAATTGAATGGGCGAGATATTAATGGAAAATGACAGTTTTTTGGGGTGTTTAAGCATCCATGACATGATTTGCTCAGCGGATTTATTGATAATCCAGAGTCCCAGGTCAATAATTAAGCCAGTAGCCTCGGCAACAGGGATAAATTCATTTGGGGATACCTCGCCCAAAACGTCGTTGTGCCAGCGTAATAACACTTCAGCACCAATAATTTCCATAGTCAACAAATTGAACTTGGGCTGATAATTTAGCTCAAATTCGTCATTTTGGAGCGCTTTACGGAGATGCGCCTCAATTTCTGATTCTCTATGCTGCAGATAACTGAGTTGCTCAGTATAAAATTGATAGGTGTTTTTTCCACTGTGTTTTGCTTTGTACATGGCCAGATCTGCTCTGATCAGCAAATCTTCGGCACTCCTGCTGTCCTCAGGATAGATTGAGATGCCTATGCTCACTGTTACGGTAATCAATTTACCGTTTATTGGATAAGGACTGTTTAATTCATTTAAAATACGCTCTGCGAGTTGGCGAGCGGAGGAGTGGGATTTCAAATTGGGTGAAATCAAGGTAAATTCATCACCACCTACTCTGGAGAGAATGTCTCCTTTTCGGGTTAGTAAAACCAGTCGATTGGAAAATTGTCTAAGAAGCTCATCACCATGAACATGACCAAAGGTATCATTGGTTGATTTAAAGTTATCAAGATCAATAAGCAAAAGGGCGACTGAACTATGTGTTCTCGCTGCGTTTGAAATTGATTTATCCAGCAAGACTTCGAATTCACGTCTGTTATACAGATTGGTTAATGAGTCATGAGACGCGATATAGGCTAGCTCCTCCTGTTTTCTTTTTAATCTTTTTTGTGCTTTCAAAACAGCGGTATACGAAAACACATAATTAATAACTAGACAGGTGCAGGGTATAAAATAATTAACAAGCTTGAGCACGTAAGCAATATTGTATGCGCTGTCATAGGGGGAGCTGGACAGTATCATGATATAAAACGAAGTGACTATCTGAGTTACAGCCATATAGAAAATGCTGTCAACCAAAATGGTTGGGTGTGCTTTATATGCTTTGGGGTAAATGAATAGTATTAACATTAAATAAATAAAAACAGAAATTAACTCATAGGGGCGAGATAGAGTGCAGTCAGAAAACCACATTTGCGGGAGTTCATTTACTTCAGTTACATAATAAATGATAGTGATGGCACTCAGTACCAGTAGAGTGGTGAGTAAAATAAAGGTAGTAAAACTTACATTGTGCTTGTCATTCGAGGTAATTAATATAATCAAGCCAATAGCTAATATTAACCCGCTGATGCTGTTGGAGAAGATCCAGATCAAGGCATCCAGATTATTTTTTTGGGTGTATTCCAAAGATAAGCCATCAATAACCAAGGTATGTAGTGCTTCCGTGGATCCGGAAAATAAAACAGCCAAACCTATAATTAAAGCGACTTTGTCGTTGCTTAATCTGTATTGAGTAAAAGCCAGTAAAATAGTGACTGCAGCTAGTGAAAAACCAGACCATTGCAATAATGTTTGTCTGAAATAACCACGAATCTGAGATTCGAAAAAGAACGCATTAACTTCCGTTTGGGGATTTAATTTATTGGCAATTGAGCTGAAATCCAGGCCGAAATACAAACCAATATAGGGTAGACCTAATAACAGGATAATGATGAGAACCAAGAATTGAGGTATTCGTTTTAGAGTAACTTCATTAAATACAAATGAATGTTCCATGTAATCAGATCTCTCTGTTTAAGCATCTGGCAGATGATTAAAAGTCCTTTATATAAAAAATAGCATATAAAATTGGGAATATCCTTGAAACCTGAAGGAAATCATCAGGTAACAGGCTATTTCAAGGGGCAGAAGAGTTCCTCTCTGACTGAATGAATCGTATTTAGATTACAATTGAGGGTATGCTTTGGTCTTTAATATCGATTTATAAGGCCCATTGGGTTGATTGATTATCCAATGCGCAAAGCTCTGATTCGGGAAAATTCCATTATGAATATAGGTGTAAAATAATTTAATAAAATCAGCCCTGGCTTGATGAGATTGACTTTTCCAGGGTTGGGCTGATATGGAATCCGAGGGTGCTAATACATTGATTCCCCCCAAACGCATTTGTCGATTGATGATATCCATAAGGTTCACTTGCGTTCCATTGGCCATAATGTCGTGCATCACCATAAAGGTGGTTGTTCTGCCTTTTCCAGCCGCGCAATGATAATGTAGCCAGGCGTTTGCTGGTAATTTTTTCAATAAAGCCAGGTAGTCATCTACCTGTTCAGGAGCGGGAGGATGGTAGTCTGGTACAGGAATTCTGAAATAACCTATCCCGCTAAGCTCTGTGGTTTGCTGTTCTGTACGGGTATTTTTAATTGAAATCATTATTGGTTGAGTGGGCTCTTTAAATCCTGAAACGGGTCGACCCAGAATATGAATTAGTATGGAGTTTGTTCCTGAGAGATAGTTAGCCCAGTTTTGTTCTTCTTTATTTATTTCAACCAAGGTTTTGCCCCAGTTAATTTCATCTTTTTTATAAAAAATACTGATGGGTAAGCCATTGAGATAAAGATGAGTTTCTTGTCTCAGATCGATAATAAACAGTTGATGATCAGTTCCATATTGTTTTTTCAACCACATCATATTGGCCAAAGTGGGGTTAGCACTCCCTGAAATGAATAAATGGTCTAAACCTTTTGGGTTAATTTCTTTTTTAACTGCATCATTGATTCCGGTTGTACTTCTCCAATGAAAAGGCACTGCTTGTGTTGTCTGGGGGTTTTTGCGCCAATGATTGTCTATCCAGAATGCTCCGGATGGTATTTCAGGACTTTTTGTTGAATTAAACTTATTACCGCCTGAGGACTCAGCTGCGAGAGGTGCACTCAGTAAAAGAAATACTATGAATAGACTAATGTTGATTTTTTTCATGCAGTGCCCTTGATTTACCAGGATTTGTGGACATTTTATCTATTTACCCCTTCCTTTTAAATACACCAATACAGTACAAGAATCTGAATTCTAATTAAACTATTTGTTTATTACTAAATATTATTTAATGATTTCTGTTGTATAGCGCTGAGCGTTCATCTCTGCTGACCAAAAATGGGCAGGAAGCCCCATTTTTAGCTTTAAATGCTCAAGAAATTCATCGGTGTTGTTTATGGATTCCCAAACAGACGGTAAAAAGGTTGCCTGATGTTGTTTATAGGTCAGGAGTAATCCATCAACTCCCTTTCGTATCTGGGATTTAAGTTCGTTTTCACTGTCAAAATACAACTTTTCCAGCGGGCTTAAAATGGATATAGACACAGAGATATCATTTAATTCTTCTGTGGTTAATTTGGGAAAACGTGGATCAATGAATCCGGCACGAATGGCGTTATTGATTACGTTCTCGGCCAGCATCTCCTGAGAAAACAGACTTCCCATGCATCCTCTGAGCATTCCTCTCTTTTTTAGCGTAACAAATGAAGGCATGCGGATATGTAATAATTCATTGTATTGCATAGGATTAAATTCAAGGAGTTTATTTTCAGTCGCCTGAAGCCGGAGTGATTCTTTAGCTAGATAAAGTAGCTCATCAGCACAATGATCAGTAAATTTAAGATCTTGATAAAAGTGATAGGAAGCATATCCGACTACTCTATCTTTTGTGCCCGATGTGTCTCCAGAGTTTTTTAAATCCAGTAAGCGTCCACATATTTGGTTTTGACGGGCAAAATGTAACAATCCACGTAAAGGATAATAACCGCATGCATCCTGCTGATGTAACGATTCTGGATTTAAGGTGCTGATGGACAGGCAGGTGTTTCTGTCTTTTTGTTGTGCGGTGTCGTAAGGAAGATAATGACTGAGATCACTACTGATTATAATCAGAGTTTCCTCTCCTCCCCAAACCTGTTGTAACAGATCCGCCACGTCCTGTTCACTGGTTTCGCCAACCACCAAAGGCAGTACAGTAAATTCGTTGAATAGTTCCTGACAAAATGGCAATTGCACTTCCAGACAGTGTTCCTGTTGATGGGCCTGACTTAAGGCGTGAACATAAGGAAGGGTACTTATTTTGGTTATCAGCTCCTGATTTTGTGCGATTTCTCCTAATGGAGTGGCAAAGTATTTGACTGGATCATAAGCAATTCCTCGTAGATGCACGGTGTGCGCCGGGCCTAGTAATACAATGTTTTTGATCCTGTCTCTTTGTTGGATTAACGAAGCGTATGCTAAGGCTGCTATGGAGCCTGAGTAACGATATCCCGCATGAGGAACTAGCAGAACTTTGGGAGGAAGACTGCTCTGTTTGCTCTGACTTAACAGGTGCTGAATTGTATTGTGAAGTGTGAACTGATCGCCAGGATAAAAAATCCCTGCTACAGCCGGTTGCCGAACAGTCATTAACAAACTCCAGTTTTCATGCAGGTACTATACTTATAAGTATAGAATAGTGTTTCACCGCAGGTGTGTTTGATGACCGATATTATTCCAACTCATTACTGGCATAAGCTTGAAGATGGGCGTATTCAATGTGATGTATGCCCACGTAATTGTAAATTGCGTGAGGGGCAAAGAGGATTATGTTTTGTCAGAGCTAATAGGGACAATCAAATAAAACTGACTACTTATGGCAGGTCGAGTGGTTATTGTATCGATCCGATTGAAAAAAAACCTTTAAATCATTTTTTGCCAGGGACTCCGGTTTTATCTTTTGGGACTGCTGGGTGTAATCTGGCCTGTAAATTTTGCCAAAATTGGGATATCAGTAAATCTCGGGATATGGATACTTTAGCGGATAGTGCCATGCCTGCAGATATTGCCTATGCCGCAAAAGATTTGCAGTGCCGGAGTGTTGCTTTTACGTATAACGATCCCGTGATTTTTATGGAGTATGCAATCGATGTGGCTAAAGAGTGTCATCAACTGGGTATTTACTCCGTTGCGGTCTCTGCAGGTTATATTAACCCGGAACCACGCAAGGAGTTTTATACCTATATGGATGCTGCGAACATTGACTTGAAAGCTTTTAGCGAAGAGTTTTACTACAAAATCACAGGGGCTCATTTACAGCCAGTATTGGATACTTTGGAATATTTAAAAAAAGAGACGGATGTGTGGTTTGAAATTACCACTTTGCTTATCCCTGATGAAAATGATTCCACAACCGAAATGGAGAACATGGCAGCCTGGATAATGGATCATTTGGGGCCAGATGTTCCTTTGCATTTTACTGCTTTTCATCCTGACTGGAAAATGAAGGATAAATCGCCAACTCCTGCTTCAACCCTCCAAAGAGCCAGAGAAATAGCTCTAAAGTCAGGTTTACATTATGTCTATACCGGTAATGTGCATGATACTGTTGGTAGTACTACCTATTGTCCAAACTGCAAGAGCCCGGTGATTGTCAGAGATTGGTACCAATTATTAAGTTATCGTCTCGATGAGATGGGACATTGCCTTCATTGTGGAGCGCAGATAGCTGGCGTTTTTAAAGGTCTTGCAGGAACCTGGGGACCAAGAAGAGTGATGGTTAAATTGGGTTTAAACCCACTATAAGGGCTATCACGCAAAACGTCGTTGAATAATCCATCATTTAATAGTTCGATGTTCTTATTAATCGGGTTGCTTGAGAGGTATTGTTGAAACTCTTTTGTGACTGATTTAGTAGAGTTTCAATGTGCTCCCGGTTTCTTTGAGCTTTTTGCATGTTTGGCAACGTCCTTTATCAGGGAACGTAACCACTGATGGGCAGGATCTTCATTGTCCTTCTGATGCCAATATTGATAGCAGCTATAAACGTCAATTGGAAAGGGGACGGAAGCTATACTGAGATGAAGATAACTGTTTAATTTTTCTGCTGCTGAACGAATCGTCAGAGTCAGGTAATTGGTGCCAGGTAGGGTGATGAGGGGAACTAAACCATGCCCTACACTGATTGATACCCGTTTGGCATAACCCAGCTTGGCCAGATATCGATCGAAGTAATTGTGAAACGGTGTGCCGCTTAAGGACAATTGAATCAAGGGATATTTGAGGATGTTTTCCATACTGATCGTTCCGTTTTCAAAAGCAGGGTGATCTTTACACCCAACAATGACCGCTTCATCATGAAACAAAGATTGGTGTTTTAACCCCCCTGGTGCACCTTCAAACATACCTACCATGACATCCAACTCACCTGACTCAAATACATCGGATGATGTCAGATACCTTGGGTGTACTATGTTGACTTTGATGTCAGGAGCCAATTCTTCCATTTTGTGTATCAAGTTTGGAGCCAATAAATACGAAACCAGATCCGACATGCCAATACGAAAAGTTCGGGTATCTGTTGCTGGATTAAAGGGTTGGTGGCATGAAAAAATGGCATCAATCTGCGACATGGCAATCCGGGTTGGCTCAATCAACGATGAAGCTAATGGGGTCAGTTGCATGATGTTATGCCGTCCAGGCACCAGAAGGGAATCATTATAAAATTCTCTTAGTTGTTTTAATGAAATACTCATTGACGATTGACTTACGCCAATTTGTTTGCTGGCAAGGGTAACATGCCTGCATGAGAGCAGAGCATACAGAGCGCGTAATAAATTTAAATTTAAATGTTTGATGCTCATTGAGATTGGTATTTATGTAAGCTTATATAGCATATAGCAGATGTATTAATTTTTATCAAGAAAGTTCAATGGGTTAGCCATACTACTCATCAATGGTGTTGCCTCATTGAACTCTTGGTTTGAAAAAAATAGCTCAAATGAACTTTTATTTTTATGGTCCCTTAGGCGCTTCCTCCAGATACGCAGTTGCTCTTTCCTCTTTGGATTTGGCTTCGTTAGGAGTAGATTGATATTGAGATTGATTTATATCACTCATTAAACTGTCTATGCTATTTGATTCGCCCATGGGTTGCATTTGACCAAAAACAGGATTCTTATTTTCTGAATTTTGATTGCTTTGCAGGTCATCCCGCAGAGATTCCAGATCAGCTAATTTGTCTTCTTGATGAGCAATTGCCTCCTCGGATTCGCTAATTCGTTCTTCAAATACATCATTAATATGGTTGTTAAATTCTGTATTATCAGCAGCGGTATAAACGGGTTCCTTATCCTTACCAAAAAGCCAATCAATAAAGGATGTGATCAACTGCATTATAAACGAGCCGCTTGATTTTGAACCAGAAGAGACATGGGGGGCTTGTTCTATCGCATTAAATAAGTTGCGTGCGGATTGATGAAATTCTTTGTCAGAATGTAAATCATCGACGTATTCTTCTTTATTTTCAATTTTTTCATCCAACAGTTTTATAAATTCTGAAACTTCTTTAGGAGACAATTCTGAAATTAATCGAGCTTTTTCTTTGTTGGATAAATCTTTGTCTCTAAGTGCTTTTAGCGTTTCATTTAGTTTTTGATTTGCATCTTTTTGCTGGGTTTCTTGTGATTCACTTGCTTGTTCTGATGCGAGAGTTTCTTCAGGTTCATCAGCATCTTCTGCCTCATATGTTGCTTCAGATTGATAATCTTCTGCAGCCTCATAGGTGGGTTCAGATTCATAGGCACCTTGAGACTCATAAGTTTGTTCTGGTTCATCCGATTGTTGTGGTTCAGGAGACTCGTTCTGTTGATAGAAGACCTTGCTCCCTTTATCATCGATTAATCCATTATCATAAGCTTTGCGATTATTTTCATCACTTAAGATTTCGTGCGCGAGGTTTATTTCTTTAAACAGCTCCGTTGCTTCTTCTCTCTTGTCTTCAGCGACCTTATCCGGGTGATTTTTTAATGCCAGTTTATAATAGGCTTTTCGAATCTCTTCAGGTGTGGCAGTTTCGCTAACACCCAGAACCTCATAAAATTTCTTTGCCATTGTAGCCTCTCATGCAGATGAATTGCAGCGCACTTGTACATATAGAGTATAATACATTATGAGCAATAATGAGTCTTTTTGGTTTTTTTTGACCTATAACCAACGGGATTTGGATCAATTCATGGTACTACTTATTGTGCTATAATTGAACAGTGTTGTGCAGGAGCTATTATGAAACGATTTCTTTTTACAGCTCTAATCTTAACCGCCCTGGTATTTCCAGGATGGGCTTTGGATTTTGATTCCCATAGAAGCTCTCAGGAGCAATTGAATTCTCAGGATAAGGCTGAGGATGGTGATGCCCAATCGCAACTGGAGCTAGGAATTAGTTATGAGAAAGGGGATGGGGTAGAACAGGATTATAAAAAAGCTGCTTTTTGGTATCAAAAGGCTGCTGAGCAAGGAAATGCTGAAGCTCAAAATAACCTTGGGTTATTGTATCTGAATGGTCAGGGAGTGCCTCAGGACATCAAGCAGGCAATGATTTGGTTAAAAAAAGCAGCAGATCAAGGTTTAGCCCTGAGCCAAAATAATGTGGGAATACTGTATGAAAATGGGAATGGCGTGGAAAAAGATCCACAACAAGCCTTCGTTTGGTATAAAAAAGCAGCTGATCAAGGGAATTCTGATGGACAGTATAATTTAGCTGTTTTGTACATGAACGGTACCGGCGTTAAAAAAAATACGGCACAGGCCATTTTCTGGTATGAAAAAGCAGCTGCTCAAGGCGATTTGGACGCACAAAATAATCTTGGTGTCTTGTATGAACGGGGTGATGGGGTACCAAAGGATTTAACAAAGGCCATTTATTGGTATACCAAAGCAGCCAATAACGGCTCAGCGTTATCTCAAACCAATCTGGGTGTTTTATACATGGATGGCGATGCCTCAGTTCAAAATACTGAACAGGCGTTGTATTGGTTTGAGAAAGCTGCAATTCAAGGAAATATGAAGTCGCAAAATAATCTGGCCTTCATGTATGAGCATGGACAAGGTGTGTCTAAAAACATGGAATTAGCGATTTCCTGGTATTCAAAGGCCGCAGAGCAGGGTTTTGCCATGGCTCAAAATAATCTTGGCATAATTTATTCTAGCGAGGGACAGTATAAAGACTATCAGCAGGCATTCAAATGGTTTAAGAAAGCAGCAGAGCAAGGTGATGCTGAAGCACAAAATAACCTGGGTTTAATGTACATGAAAGGCCAGGGCATGCCCGTAAATTATAAGGAAGCTGTTTCCTGGTACAAAAAGTCTGCGGAACAGGGTTTACCCTTGGGGGAGCACAATCTGGCTGTGATGTATATGAATGGCCTTGGGGTTAAAAAGGATAATAAACAGGCCATTAACTGGTATCAAAAAGCAGCTGAACTGGGACAGCCCTTAGCTCAGAATAATCTTGCCGTGATGTATATGAATGGTGAAGGCATTCAACGCGACATCAATAAAGCCATTTACTGGTATACTAAAGCAGCAGAACAAAACCTGACCCTGGCGCAGATCAATCTGGGTTTACTGTATGCTGATGGAAAGGGCGTCAAGCGAGATCTGGCCAAAGCGAAATATTGGATAGCCAAGGCCAAGGATAATGGTTCACAGGATGCGCGCGACATTTGGGTGTCCTATAAATTATGGAAGTATTGAGCTCCGTTGCTCTATCGCAAAACTCATTTTTATGGTTCTATACTTAGATACATCTTAAATAACCAGAGGCTGTGGACAATTGTGCGATTACCCCAACATGGTGAGGCTTGACCGTGCCATTCAGAAGACCACAAAATACAGCAGACAAGCCGCGTTATATATATGTTTGCGAGTAACTAAGTCAGTTAATTATCAACAGCCCCGGATGGGTTAGTTCCATGTCTATTCACCTGATGAACAATCCAGAAGACAGACAGTGGCGAATTTTATTGGTTTATGATGTCTATAGGCTGCTGAGCGTTATTTTATTACTGGTGATGTATTTTTTTAGTTTTATTTATCGTCCTCACTCGCCTTTATTTTACAGTATTCTTGTAGTTTATTTTGTTTTCTCATTGCTTTTTTTAGCTTTTTGGCATCACAGAATCTTAAGCTTTGACAAGCAAGTGTTTCTCTCTGGAACTCTCGATGTCATTGCGATTTCGAGTATGCTGAGCATTATAGGAAATATGGATTCAGGGTATGGAATTCTCCTTAATGTGACCATTGCCGCTCTGAGTATTTTGGTTCCAGGTCGTTTAGCGATTTTTTTTGCAGCCCTTGCCAGCTGCCTGCTGCTATGTGGCAATGTATTAAAATTCTTAATAGATAATCAACGAGATTTAATTACGTTTTATTACAGTGGAATTTATGGCGCCGGCTTCTTTGCTACCGCGATTACAGCCTGGTATCTTTCCAACTGGGTCCGTCAATCGGAGCATTTGGCTCGTCATCGCAGTTATGAATTGGCCAGTATGCAGCGAATTAACGAATACATTGTGGAGCGGTTGCACTCAGGAATCATTTATGTGGATGAGGCAAAGCACATTAAACTAATGAATTCTGCTGCACGACAATTTTTTAATGTTAACAAAAAAAACAATCCAGATAATTTACACCAACTTTCAGAGCAAATTGCCAGTAAGTTTGATCATTTTTTAATGAAAAATAAAATCAATGAAGGTGTGGCCCAGACTTTAATTGAAGAACCTCACTTAAGAGTCCATTTTTTTTCAACAGATGTGGCCAATAATCCTGAAGTGCTTATTATTTTGGAAGACATGTCATACATAGGGCAACAGGCACAGCAACTCAAACTGGCTGCATTAGGTCGATTTTCGGCAAGTATAGCCCATGAGCTACGTAATCCTCTGGGAGCCATTGCTCATGCAGCCCAGTTATTTGGCGATGACCATGGTTTGAATGAAGAAGACGCTCGTCTGAAACAATTAATTATTAATAATTGTGAACGAATGAATGGGGTTATTAAAAATGTTTTGCAATTGACCCGACGTCAACAGTCTCATCCTCAGGTTTATGACATTGCCAGTTTATTAGATCAGTTTCAGCAAAATTTTTGTCATAATAATCGTTGTAATTTATCCATTAAATTACCCAGAAACAAACAGGTTTCATGTGTATTTGATAAAAGCCAACTGGAACAGATATTGGTGATACTTTGTGATAATGCAATGCAACATGGACGTGATGAACAAGGAAATGTAGATATTGTGATTGCAGTAAAATCGTCATCGAATAAAACCATCATAACCGTTAGTGATACAGGTCCCGGGATTCCAGTCGAGAATTGGGAAAATGTGTTTGAGCCATTTTTCACAACGCTGAGAACAGGAACAGGTATGGGCTTGTTTCTGGCCAGGGATTTATGCGAAATTAATCAGGCGCGATTAGATTTGGTGAAGTGCAGTAAAGGAAGTTGCTTTGCTATTACTTTAAATCCATCGGAAGAGCTATTGATATGACAAAAAGTACTGTTCTGGTAATTGATGATGAGCCAGATATTCGGGAGTTATTAAGCCTTACTTTGTCACGCATGGGCTTGAACTGTGATACCGCTTCTAACCTTAAAAAAGGGATTGAATGCCTGAAACACAATGATTATGCACTTGTCCTTACGGATATGCGTTTACCCGATGGTGATGGCATTGAGCTGGTTAAATACATACAAAAATACAAACCGCAGTTACCTGTTGCTGTGATTACTGCTTATGGAAATGTTGAAGGAGCCGTAAATACTTTAAAAGCAGGGGCTTTTGATTATGTTTCAAAACCCGTTGACTTAATGATGTTGAAAGATCTTGTAAAAACAGCGTTGGCCATGCAAAACACGCAAAATAATGATCAGGATGATACCTTGGTTGGTACAAGTTCTATAATCAATCAACTTAGAGAGAGTATACATAAACTGGCACGGAGTCAGGCTCCGGTATTTATTCAGGGTGATTCCGGTGTGGGAAAAGAGTTGGTCGCACAATTAATCCATTCCAATGGCCCAAGAAGAGATAAACCCTTTATCCCTGTTAATTGCGGTGCAATACCCAGCGAACTGATGGAGTCCGAGTTTTTTGGTCATAAAAAGGGAAGTTTTACAGGAGCAATAGCAGATAAATCTGGTTTGTTTGTTGCCGCACAAGGCGGGACTCTGTTTCTTGATGAAATTGCAGAGCTTCCATTGGCCATGCAGGTTAAATTACTGCGAGCGATTCAGGAGAAAGCGATTAAACCAATTGGTGAGTTGTATGAAATTCCTGTTGATGTTCGAATTCTAAGTGCCAGCCATAAAAATCTGCTGGAAGAGATTAGTGCAGGAACATTCAGACAGGATTTGTATTATCGAGTCAATGTCATTGAGCTGCGTGTACCCACTCTGGCGGAGCGACTTTCAGATATTCCTGTTTTAGTCCGAGCAATTTTAAAAAAATTAGCTAAAAATCAGAACAGAAGCCCAGTCACGATAAGCGATGAATGTTTAAAGCTGTTACAAAACTATCATTTTCCCGGAAATGTCAGAGAATTGGAAAACATTCTGGAACGTGCCATGGCCATGAGTGAAGGCGAAGTAATCGAGCCAGGTGATCTGCTTTTACCCAAAACTCCCTCTACAGTAGCCTCACCTATAATGACTGGATCTGCTAATTTAACCGGATTTATCCAGGATCAAGAAAAAGAGCTGATATTGGATGCGCTGAATAAAACGAAGTGGAATCGTACGGCTGCTGCCCGGTTGTTGGGGGTGAGTTTTCGGACTTTACGTTATAAATTAAAAAAGCTGGATCTTGATTAAGGCATTAATCTTGTCCCTTTGTTCTGCTCCACTTGTTGCGTCATAAATAAATGTTACCGAAGGAGCTTTTTTTATATTTCTCATTCGTTGAATTCTCTTAATTTATAGTCTAACTTTATATGACGCGATGAATTTTATTCAACGCGCTTTTTCATAATTAAATACTAAGGAAAGTAATAATGAACTCATGGAATAGTATTGTTTTCTTAAAGACAAAAAATGCGTGGTCAGACTCTTCTTCAATAGCCAAAATGAATGGCGTTCAGAGCCTCTGGTCTACTTCTGGTGATTGGGATTGGTGCATAAAACTGGATCCTAAGCATTCAACTCCAGAAGAAACAGCAGTTTTTGTTAAAAATTTAAGAAATGCTGATTGGGTTGCTGAGACCAAGACAAGTTGGTGGAAAGAAGTTCCTGTCCGATAAACGGGCATCTTTGGTGAATCTTGAGAGATCGCCATCCTAAAAAAATGCTCATGCACTTATGTGCACTGCGCTTTTTTTAGAATGGCGATCTCTCAACCTTCACGCAAATCTACCCATTTATCACCTGATTTGGATTTTTGATTTATTCCGGTATTTCAACCTGATGTACACCCCGCATTTTTTAGGATGACGATCTCTCAACCTTCACGCAAATCTATCCGTTTATCACCTGATTCGGGTTGTTTATCTATTCCGGCATTCGAACCTGCTGTGAACCCAGCCTTACCCCGATCTACTCCCTCTCCCGCGAAAGGAATTCGAATAAAAGGATTATGCCCGTTCGCGGGAAGAGGGCTGGGGAGAGGGAATGGAAACCATCTACACCTTGACCAAGCTCTAAATAAACCTCAGGAACATGAATAGACCTATTTAATTTTGCAGTAGCTTTTGATATACCGTCGAAATGCGTGAGCCGTCCCATACATAACTGAAATGAGAGCCTTGCTGGCACTGATGAATTGAATTGGGTTTAAACAACGCGAAATTTGTCCCTTCAGCTCGAACGGAATGATAGACGATACCTTCCTCCTGCTGTTCTTTAATTTGAGAACCCAGGAATTGACTATGCGTATAATTACTCGATGAATATAGGGGGTGGCTGTTTTTATCCAGCAAGGTTAAATTAAATAAATCAGCACTAAATTCAGCAATCAAGCTTCTCATTGCTAACTCCTGAGCGGGTTCCTGTGTGTAGGATAGAAATTGCTCTTTATGATAGACGGTTTCTGCAATAGCTGTCGCGATTGATTCAGCAGCATAATATATCCCATAGTCACCATTGGAAAATCTGCTTCCATTGGGATTAATGTGTGTAAACGCTGCCATAACATAACCACAGCCTGGAACAGCATACAGTCTTTGATCCCTGGGTATTTTTTCCACCAGGCCAATTTCTTCCTGAATTCTTGGATTGGTAAGCATTTGTACCGCAAAAACGGCTTCGAATTCCTCCGGATTAGCGACATCTTCAAATAAGTGAATTGGTGGAAACTGAGAGGGAATGATGCGATAGCAACGTTGTTTCACAAAAGCTAATTTATTGAGTGAATCCAGTGATTCCATTAAGCTTTTCCACCGCGCTCTGCATTAAGCCTGCTGGAAACGGACCATAAATCAACAACTCGTCCCTGAAGCATCACATCCATTGCAGATCGGCCGTTATAAAATGGAGCCGTATTGGGTTTCCTTACCCATTGGTATACAGAGTCTTGATTGGAAAACAGTATTCTTAATGCGGCATGTATATTTAAAATGTACGATATACGTTCTGTAATGTCATGGCTGAAAGAAGCATGTTCCGGGGAGTTTTTGTATTTGAACCAGGTAGAACGTTTCAGGCCTAACAATATAAGCGCTTCTTCAGTAGTGCAATGCCATTTATCAAAAATATTCAAAACCACTTTAAAAGCCGTTTGGATGTGCTCTTTGGCTAGCGTGGAATTCGTTTTATCTGGAATCATAATAATGTGCCCTGATTCATTGCCTAGTCTAAATATAGACTAATTTCACCTAATAGTCTATATCTAAACTTTTATGGCTCGCTTGAATTCAATCCTCAGGCATCAAGCGCGGAAGGTAAAGGGAGCAATTGGCAACAAACTCTAGTTTTCGGTCATGAATTTGATTTCATCGATTTTTGCGGTTATTCGCGCCAAGAGATATGGATCATTTTTTGATAAATTTTTTGCGACCTTTAATTGTGCTATAGCCGCTCGATGTTGGCCTTCAAGCACTAAACATTGAGATTGGGTAAAATAAGCATAATTTTTTTGATGCGATTCTGCCTGAGCTCGAGCCAATTCTCTGCATAAAGGCAAGTCCTCTTTATATATTCTGCTGCCTTTAAGCAATACGCTGGTCGCTTTCTCTGCCTGGTTGGCAGAAAGTAAACCCTGGGCATAAGCCATTAGCGCGGCGTAATTATCCGGATAGTTTTTTTGTGCATCCGCCAAGCGGTTTATTGCTGCTTTATTTTGTGACAAACCCAGCTCCGCTTGAGCCATAGCGATTTGAAAGTATAAGTTGTCTGAATACTTGTCGAGAACGGGCCGTAAACGCTCCGCTGCTTTTGAGTATTCATTGTTATTTAACAACGCGAGTACATATCCATATAGGCAGGCAGTGGAGTTATTTCTTTTGTTACATTGATGCTCATAGTAATCCAGTATTTGTTTGCTCTGTGGCGTCACGGAAACACGTATCAATTCTTTAAACAAAGAATAGTCCAGTGAATCAGAGTATCGTTTTTTCTCAAGGCGGGCCGTGCGGTTCTCTGCTTCAGCAATACGATCTGCGTCCATGGGATGGGTACGAAGAATAGCGGGAACATCCGCAGAATAATAATAACGTGAATTTTCTTGCATTTTTTGGAAAAAAGCCGCCATGCCGCGTGGATCAAAGCCTGCTTTAATCAGCATGTCGATGCCTATCCGGTCTGCTTCTTTTTCTTTGGATCGGGTAAAGTTAATATTATCCTGAGAAAATCCGGAAATTGATGCCATCATAGCTCCCATTCCTACCGTGGGATTCATCGCACCAAGGGCTATCGATGCCAACATAGAGGCTAACATCGGTACTCGCATCTGTTTCTGATGCTCAATCATACTGTACAAGTGGTGAAGACGAACGTGAGCTATTTCATGGGCCATTACCGCAGCGAGTTCACTTTCATTTTGGGTCGTTAATATAAGCTGGGAATTAATTCCAATATACCCTCCAGGCCCTGCAAAAGCATTAATTTCCCTGGATTTGACTATGAAAAAATAGGGGGATTTGATACGTCCATAGTATGCGAGCTTTTTTCCAATATGATTGATGTATTGACTGGCCAAGGGGTTGCGTTCTACGCTGTCCGATTGATTAATCAATTGAATGAATTGATGTTCCAGTTGTTCCAGCTCTTTTGTTGAATAAGGCGACAGCCCTTCAGCGAAGGAAGGTTGACTCAAAATAAACAGTATAAATAACCTTCCCAAGATAAATAATCTGGAAATAATTGGTTTTTGCTTATATTTTAAATTCAATTGAATCATTGGGCTACTCATAAATTGAATAATTTGTTATCATTCGTGCACTTTTAAAAGGTGGTTAATCGATGCACGAACAGTTTTTGCTTGCGGCACTTAAACAAGCCAAACTAGGTCAGGGGAGCTGTGCGCCCAATCCCAGTGTTGGAGCCGTAGCTGTGCAAAATGGAAACATTATAGCACAGGACTGGCATAGAGGTGCAGGTTCGCCACATGCAGAACAACTATTGTTAGCACAACTTACCCCTAAAACGCCAGGGGTTAGTTTATATATTACTCTCGAACCTTGTAATCATTGGGGGAAAACGCCCCCCTGTGTTAATGCGATTATTAATTACGGTATAGAAGAGGTGTATTTTTCTTATCTGGATCCTAATCCTCTTGTAGCCAAGAATAATTCTACAGCTCTTTTACAGGAGCATGGTATAAAAGTTACTCATTTGCCTTTGCCTGAAATTGATGAGTTTTATAAAAGCTACGCTTATTGGACATTAACTCACAGACCACGAGTTACCGTTAAAATAGCTCAATCTTTAGATGGTAAAATAGGGCGTTTGAGTCATGATCGGGTGATGTTGTCAAATTCCTTGTGCGATGAGTTTACTCATCAAATGCGTGCCGCAACTGATGTGATATTAACCAGTTCGAGAACAGTAGCGCTGGATAATCCCCGATTGAATGTCCGATTAAATCATCAGATCCAGGCAAAACCGGTGGCAATTATCGATCGTGATCTCAAGCTGAATCCAGAATCTTTAGTCTTTTCCAACGCCAGTCATTGTCACGTGTATTTCGACGAACACTGTTTATCACGTGATATCGATAAAAATAAAATGGATTCCGCGCACATTTATCCGGGCAGCTCTGATTCTCTTTATCCTAATACTACATTCCATGCAATGCCTTTAAAGTCAGGGAAAATGGATTTGAACTCCATTCTCAACCATTTGGGTGCGTTGGGTTTCCACGACGTCTGGGTAGAGGCTGGGGGAGCAATTTTTAGTGCATTGCATCAAGAGGGTTTGGTACATAGAACCTATTTATACCTGGTTCCAATCTTTTTAGGTACTGAAGCCGTTTCAGCTTACCAGTTCAGTGAATTATTTGATCGTGAACATAAAGTTTCCTGGCATGAAATGGGTGACAATATGATAGCATGTATCGATTGGCAGGAGGTTTAGTGTTTACTGGTTTAATAGAAAAAACAGGTAAGGTGCTTGCGAATCATGAAAATAATGGTGGAAACAGACTGATTGTTTCCTCATCTTATGAACATCTGCAGGTTGGTGAAAGCATTGCCGTCAATGGGGTATGCCTCACCTTATTACCGTCTGAATGTGGTGAGTTGCATTTTGATGTTTCTCCTGAAACTTTAAAAATAACCACTTTAGGCAGTTTGTCGGTCGGTAATCTTGTTAACCTTGAGCGAGCCATGGTTGCCTCAACACGTTTTGGTGGCCATTATGTGAGTGGTCATGTGGACATGACGGCTTTAATAAAATCCATTCATTCTCTTAATGAATATATTGAAATGGAACTTGAAGGATTTAATTCACACTCCATGTTTTATTTGATACCCAAAGGCAGCATTACAGTGGAAGGTGTAAGCCTGACCATTAATGAGGTTATAAACCAAACCATTAAAGTAATGCTGGTGCCCCACACTCTGTTACACACTAATTTAGGGTCGTTGCGAGTGGGGCAGCAAGTTAATATAGAATTCGATTATCTTACCCGTATTGTTGCTCATCAGCTTCAAATTGCCGGGAAGTTGAACTATGAGGTAGAGTCATGAAGCATTCATTAGTCAGTATAGAACAGGCAATGGAAACCCTGAAAGCCGGTAAAATGATCATTTTAATCGATGATGAGGACAGGGAGAATGAGGGCGATTTGGTAATGGCTGCCGAATTTGCGACGCCAGAAGCAATAAATTTCATGTCACGTTTTGGTTGTGGATTAATTTGTTTGCCCATGGCTGAAGAGTTAATTGATAAAATTCAATTGCCGATGATGGCTCATAATAATAAGTCGCCTTACGGCACCGCGTTTACTGTTTCAATTGAGGCAGCAGAGGGTGTTTCAACGGGCATCTCCGCAAAGGACCGAGCTCAGACTATCAAAGTAGCCATCGATCCTGAAAGTGGACCGGCAGATATTATTTCCCCTGGTCATGTATTTCCCTTAAGGGCAAGACGTAAAGGGGTCCTTGAACGGGCTGGACAAACTGAAGGCAGCGTCGATTTGGTTCGGATGGCGGGATTAATTCCTGCTGCGGTAATTTGTGAAATTATTAATGAAGACGGTACCATGAGCCGTCGTGATGAGTTGAT
This sequence comes from Legionella moravica DSM 19234, assembly GCF_000423305.1. Lineage (GTDB taxonomy): Bacteria > Pseudomonadota > Gammaproteobacteria > Legionellales > Legionellaceae > Legionella > Legionella moravica. The sequence goes on from NZ_KE384001.1 coordinate 214,869, forward strand.
AGCTTTTTCAGAAAAACATCAAATTCCGTTAGTGACGATCAGGGATTTGATTAATTATCGAATTAAACACGAACAGTTAGTTACTCCCGCAGCGACTACCCGGATACCGTTAAAAGACAATGGTCTGTTTGACATGACTGTTTTTGAAAATGAATTGGATACTGCAGAGCATTTTGTTCTGGTTAAACCTCCTTTATTTGGTAATCGTGTTCCTCTGGTTAGAATCCATTCGGAATGTATTACCGGGGATGTTTTTGGCTCCTGTAAATGCGATTGTGGCAACCAATTACATGCTTCTCTGGCGCAAATTGCAGCAGAAGGGGGAGTATTAATCTACCTGAGGCAGGAAGGAAGAGGCATTGGATTAGCGAATAAACTCAAAGCATACGCCTTGCAAGAGCAAGGATACGATACCGTTGATGCGAATTTAAAACTGGGTTTGCCTGCTGATGATCGCGATTATGCGATTGCGTATCAAATATTGAAGCATTTAGGTATTGATTCCATACGCATGTTAACGAACAATCCTTTAAAAATATCAGCTATGGAGCACTATGGTATTTGTGCTGAACGCGTTTCTCTGGAGGTTGAACCTACAGATGAAAATCGTGGTTATTTAAAAACAAAAAAACAAAAGCTGGGACATTTGTTGGCTATAGATTAGGATAGAAATGAGATTAATTAAAGCACGTTGCAATGAAATAAAAAGTTCGTTCCCTATCGCAGTTGTGGTTAGCACATTTAATGACGCGATTACGAGTGCCTTAAAGACAGGAGCTTTGGAGCGTTTGGCAGAACTTGGCTTTAAAGAAACGGATATTACCTTGGTTGAGGTGCCTGGAGCTGTTGAGATACCTTTTGTTGCGCAAATTTTAGCCAAGAATAAACAAGTCGATGTGGTAATCGCATTAGGTGCTGTGATTCGAGGTGAAACCAGTCATTACGATTATGTGTGTGACCAAGTGAGTCAGGGATGCCAGAGAGTGATGCTCGATCATGATATTCCGGTTGTTTTCGGTGTTTTGACTACTGAAAATGAAGAGCAGGCTTGGGAACGATTGGGTGGACATCATGGACATAAAGGAAGAGATGCGGCAGATTGTGCGGTTGAGATGTACTTGATCAGCCAGCAATTACGTTAATTTCTTCATTAATTCGGGAGAATTGACCTCTCAAACGTGATTAGAAATGAAGGTTTTGTCCTATAGAGGAGAATTTTTCCGGTGTTCAGGAACAATTATCTTTTCAGGACAACAATCACTACGCTCTAAATGATGACCCTGTTAAGCTTTTATAGGGTAGTTAGTGTATTTATTGATCCGGATTTTAATCGCTTGAGTCAGGTCATTATCAAGCGATCCTGAAGCCCAGAGAATAATTTTATTAAATTTGTGTTATTTATAGTCTCATTTTGGTAGAATTAAATCCCGTTTACATGCAAATTTAATTTAGCGCCAATTTGGTGGATTCGGCATTTTGAACGGGGTCAAAAATGACAAATTATATTTTTATTACCGGCGGAGTTGTCTCTTCTTTAGGGAAGGGTATTGCAGCCGCATCTCTCGCAGCCATTCTTGAGGCTCGAGGTCTTAGTGTTACTCTCATAAAACTTGATCCATACATCAATGTAGACCCTGGCACTATGAGTCCATTCCAACATGGAGAGGTTTTTGTTACTAATGATGGTGCAGAAACTGATCTTGATCTGGGTCATTATGAACGTTTTGTTAAAACGACTATGACAAAACGTAATAATTTTACGACCGGAAAAATTTACGAAAATGTGATTAAAAAAGAAAGAAAGGGCGATTATCTTGGAGGAACGGTTCAGGTAATTCCCCACATAACCAATGAAATCAAGCGATGTATCAAACTCGGTGCAGATGGGTTTGATGTGGCGATGGTTGAAATTGGGGGTACGGTTGGTGATATTGAATCACTGCCATTTCTTGAAGCCATCCGGCAAATGCGTATTGAATTAGGTGCTCAACGAGCATTGTTTATTCATCTCACTTTAGTGCCGTATATCGCAACTTCAGGTGAAACCAAAACCAAACCGACCCAGCACTCAGTAAAAGAATTGCGATCAATTGGTATACAGCCTGACATTTTAATTTGCCGTTCAGAGAAGGCCATTTCTTCGTCCGATCGTGCCAAGATTGCATTGTTTACAAATGTCGAAAAGGAAGGGGTCATCGCGCTCGAGGATGCCAAAAGTATTTATCAAATTCCGATGATTTTACATGAACAGGGATTGGATGAAATTGTAGTCAAAAAATTAGGTCTGACCGTTAATCCTGCTGATTTAAGTGAGTGGCAGCGTGTTGTGGGTATGCAGGCCATTCAGACCATGACGGTAAAAATTGCCATGGTAGGTAAATACACTGAATTGAATGATGCTTATAAATCAATTAATGAAGCACTTCTTCATGCCGGAATTCATACGCAAACAAAAGTAGACATCATTTATCTGGATGCGGAACTGATCGAAAAACACGGTACAACATTGCTTGAAGGAATGGACGCAATACTTGTTCCTGGTGGTTTTGGAGAGCGGGGTGTTGAAGGAAAAATTAAAGCCATCCAATATGCTCGTGAACAAAGAATTCCTTTCCTGGGCATTTGTCTGGGGATGCAAACTGCAGTGATTGAGTTTGCCCGAAATGTTGTTGGTTGGGCTGGTGCAAATTCTACGGAATTTAATAAAGAAACTCCTTATCCGGTTTTAGGCTTGATTAGTGAATGGATGGATGCTGATGGCAGCAGACAAGTTCGCTCTGAAGACACCGAACTGGGTGGAACAATGCGGCTTGGAGCTCAATTATGCCAATTGGAAGAAGGAACTTTAGCTCGTAGAGTGTATGATAAGTCGCAAATTATAGAACGGCATCGTCATCGATACGAAGTGAATAATCGCTATGTACATGATTTAGTACAGCATGGTTTGATTATTTCAGGGCGATCCGCTGATGGTTCTCTTGTGGAGATGGTTGAGTTAGCCGATCACCCCTGGTTTCTGGCCTGTCAATTTCACCCTGAATTTACGTCAAACCCCAGAGAGAGTCATCCTCTGTTTAAACAGTTTGTACTTGCAGCTCGAAAAATACATCAAGAAAAGGAACTTGCATGAAACTTTGTGGATTTGAAGTAGGTATTGATAAACCATTATTTTTAATCGCTGGTCCTTGTGTTATTGAAAGCGAAGAATTGGCTTTGGAAACAGCCGGATATTTAAAGGAAATGTGCAATCAACTCACAATTCCTTTTATCTATAAATCTTCATTTGATAAAGCAAACCGATCCTCGATTTCGAGTTATAGAGGGCCTGGTTTTGAAAAAGGGTTGTTGATCCTTGAAAAGGTAAAATCTCAAATTGGCGTGCCGGTGTTGACGGATGTTCATGAGGACACTCCTTTACTTGAAGTGTCCAGTGTTGTTGATGTTTTGCAGACGCCTGCTTTTTTATGCCGACAAACCAACTTTATACAGAGGGTTGCTGCATTGAATAAGCCTGTGAATATTAAAAAAGGACAATTTCTGGCGCCTTGGGAAATGAAACATGTCATTGCAAAGGCTAAAGCTGAAGGCAATGAATTGATTATGGCCTGCGAACGCGGGGTCAGTTTTGGTTATAATAATCTGGTTTCAGATATGAGATCTTTGGCAATCATGCGAGAAACAGGTTGCCCTGTAGTTTATGATGCGACTCATTCTGTACAATTGCCAGGAGGAAATAATGGCGTTTCAGGCGGGCAGAGAGAGTTTATCCCCGTTTTAGCCAGGGCTGCTGTAGCAGCCGGGATTTCCGGTATTTTTATGGAAACACATCCTGATCCTGATAAAGCTTTGAGTGATGGACCGAATAGTTGGCCTTTAGCAAAAATGAAACAACTGTTAGAGTCCTTGAAAGCTATTGATGAAGTGTATAAAAAAACGGGAGAAATAGTTTAATCCCGAACACTGAGGATGACTCATTGAGCTAAGGAAAGCTCATTCCCAAGAATAGATCATGCAGAGCTCAGCGCGCGCGTTCCTGAATAGGAGACCGAGTCTGTAAATTCAATTAAGATATGATCTTGCGTTAGGCTCTGAATTTACAAGGCTGTTGACAACAGGCTGGCAGTGCAAATCAGTGGATCTCTCAGGCATTAACCGCGGAATTGTAGCCTGTTTGCTCGCAAACAGGATCATGGTTTCTCAAGCTTTTAAATCTGACTTTTCTCCAAGATTCAATATTTGTGACCAAGAAACAGTTGCAAGCAACCAGGCTTAACTGAGACATAGTTGATCCAGTAAAAAAGCTGGGGTGATATCCCGGAGATGTGTATAAAATTCGGAAACACGTCGCGTAAAGACGAAATCGAAATCTGCTTCGTATTATAGGTTTATGAGTGTTGTTTTTAATGACGTTCTAAGTATATTCTTTCAAAAGGTATTTGATGGGATTAATTTAATTTCAAGAAATGAGTATCAAGACTTGGCGGAGAGGCAGGGATTCGAACCCTGGGAAGGTTGCCCTTCAACGGTTTTCAAGACCGCCGCATTCGACCGCTCTGCCACCTCTCCGACAGCCAAGAATACTATCCTAACGCTCGATGATTTGCAAATGGTTTTTGAAATTTTTATTGTACTTTGGCTAATTGGAATGATAAAAGTACATCTGTTTTATGCTCTTGATATTTTAATTAAAGAATCAGCAAGAGAGTGTTCGCAAATGAGTACGTCATAGGTATAATGTCCCAAAATTTCCTGTCACTGTTGTTGAATACAACAGATACAAAAAATAGGTGTAGTTTATGAAACGATTTCAAATAGTGTTCCTCGTCAGTCTTATCGTTGCTTTGTCCTCTTGTGCCAAATGGAATAAAGATGACGAAGAAAAAAATCCATACAAAGGAATGACCGCAAAACAGCTTTATTCCGCTTCACAAAAATCCTTACAAAAGAAGGAATACGCGACAGCATCGAAACAGCTTGAAGCGATGGAATCCATGTATCCGTTTAGTGATTATACAGAGCAATCCCAAATGGATTTAATTTATGCTTATTATCAAAATGAGGATTATCCATCTGCCGCTGCAACTGCCGAGCGTTTCATTCATCTGTACCCGCGGGCTAAAAATGTTGATTATGCCTATTACATGAGAGGTTTAGCTAACTTCCAGCAGACCAGGGGTGTTTTTGCCAAAGTATTACCTATGGATGAGTCATGGCGTGATCCGGGTACGCAAACCCAGGCTTTCCTAGATTTTGCGACATTAATTCAAAAGTTCCCCAACAGTAAATATAAAGCGAATGCCTTACAGCGCATGGTTTATTTACGCAATATGTTCGCTCAACATGAACTTAATGTGTCTCAATATTACTTCAAACGTAAAATGTATGTTGCCGCTATAGAGCGCGCCAATTACCTGGTAAAGACCTATCCACAGGCTCCAAGTGCTCAACAAGCTCTGGTGATTATGTACGATGCCAACATGGCTTTAGGACTTAATAAGGCCGCTGAAGACGCAATGGCGGTTTACCAAGCCACATATCATACGTCCAATATGGTGCGGGTCGCATCATAATTTGACCGGAGGGGAATGAAGAGTTCCCCTCCGGGACTCCTTCTAATTGAATAATAAAGACATTGACTACCTGAACTAAAGATAGATTTTCTCAGGGCTTTGGCTCTACTGGGAGGTAAACCCGGGTGGAAGCGATGCTCGAACCCGGTTTGTTTAGATAGGGTATTGATTAGAATAAATTATGGCTCAATTAAACTAAAGCTTCTTCTGCTGCTTCTTCTTCGGTGCTTACTGAAGCCAATGATGTAGACGAAGGAAGCAAGGCTTTGAGAAGATCATTAGTCAGCTCTCTTAACTCACCGCCCAATAACGTTAACGCTGCGTCCTGGCGTTGGTATTCTTCATCAAGTTCTCTGATTTCATTAAAATCATCAATCAGATAGTCAAGGCTTTTCAGTTTTTTAAAAGTAAAATCATGAGTTAGTGTGAATTGAATTCTTTCTTTCCATATTAATGAAATTTCAGCTGTCGCCATTCCCTGCGAGAGCAAAGTTAATATTTCCTCAGCAGGTAATTCATATCCCTTACAATGTATTCGTTTTTTTTCATCATCCAGGGAAAACAGCAAACAGTCAGAAGCTAACTTAAAATCTTCTGGTAAGGTTTCAGGTGAATGAATCCATTCTGCAAATCGTACTGCCAGATTTTCGGTATGAGTAAGGGGCTCAATAGTAATGCCTGCAACTGATTTTCTCAAAAGTGAGGTAAGCTGAGAGGCTTGATTATTACTTGATGCATTAACGATGATGCGTTTACTGACCGTATCAAGAATAGCTGGCAATCTTTTTTGGACACAAAATGACTTGGGAAGTAATTCAAATTCCAGATCTTCTGCAATTTGAGATTTTTCAGCCCGTTTTACTGTACGGCCGTGCTGTATTTCGATCATTTGAATTTTTTCTTCAAGCATTTTGTTAATTACCCCACGAGGTAATATACGCTCTTCTTTGCCCATGCAAATGAGTGCACAACCAGCAACTTCATGAACCATCTCATCTCCCAATGCAGGTAGCCATCCGTATATAAATCGTGCATGAGGAGGACATGGTTTTAGAATTTCTTCAGCTAAAGAAGCATTTAAATCAGTTGCTTCATCCAATTCGTATTGATATATAAGAGCATTATTAAACCACATGTTATATCCTTTAAATAAAAATGAAATTTTACCATGAAATAGTGCACGCTGCGATCTGAATCCTGATCAACAAGCGCACTGGATGAAGGGAATAACTGATCTGTTGAAACAGTTTATAAAATACAGTACGTCCCAATAGCAATAGTTCGGTTGTAGGGCAATTTGAAAAATTCGATATTCAAATTTGCTGAATAATTGCGCATTAGGAAGGAAAACAATCGCTCCTGAGTATAGAATGTTAGCGATTTTTTGGCTTTTGAAGCCATTACATTTGGGATTTCAACCATATAGGTGGCGTGATCAATATTTAATTTGAACGGCAGAAAATTTTTTTCACTGGCTTTTTCTAAAGCTCGAGGCAGTGAAATAGTTTCCATAAAACCATAATGTAAGGTCAGTTTACACACTCGTTCGTCAAGGCAGGCAATTTCATAACGTTGGCTGTAATGAACGTAGGGAATATTTTCAACGACATAATTAACAATCAGCACGTTTTCAGGCACTGATCTGCTGAGTTTTAAAAAATGAAGAAAGCTTCCTCCGCTTTTATCATAAACGTCTGTGATGAAAATTGCAGTCACACCCGGTAGTTGGTTCAGGCTTTTATATTGAAGCTGTTTTAATATTTTTGAAATATCTTCTTTATTAAGATAGAAGTTGTTTCTTAAATACTCTAGTCCATACTTCCAAGTGTACATGATAAAGGCGATGAATAAGGCAAAAATGACCGGTACCCAGCCTCCTGTAAAGAATTTATGGAAGTTAGCACCCAAAAATGCGAAATCCACCGCAATGAATAAGCCAAAAATTAATGCCACTTTTAGTTTAGACCAGTTCCAGATGGATATGGCTGCATAAGCGACCATCGCATCGACCAAAAGCATATCAATATTGACGGCAATACCGTATGCATGTGCCAAATTGTCTGAAGTCCTGAATGTCAGAGCAAAAAACAGGGTACCTACAAAGAGAATGAAATTGATTTGCGGCACGTAAATTTGCCCTGAATGTTTTCGGGACGTTTGTATGATGGGTATACGTGGGCACAAACTTAATAATACGGCTTGTTTGGTTAATGAAAAGGTGGCTGAAATGACAGCCTGGGAAGCAATGATGGTGGCGAAAGTGGCAATGATAATTAATGGTAAATAAAACCAGCTCGGAGCAATCATGTAAAATGGGTTGCTTATCGATTCGGGATGGGATAATAAATTAGCGCCTTGGCCAAAATAATTAAGCAGCAGACAGGGTAGAACTACAAGAAACCAACTGGCTCTTATGGGTTTTTTACCAAAATGCCCAATGTCAGCAAAAAGTGCTTCTCCTCCAGTCATAACCAGGAAGATTCCACCTAGTAATAAGTAGCCTCGTAATCCTTCATGATATAAAAACGAAATGCCATAGTATGGATTTATCGCTTCAAGAACCAAAGGCAGTTTGATGATTTGAACTATGCCAAGTATCGCTATAGTAAGAAACCAGATAAGAATGAAGGGACCAAAGAGATAGCCTATGCTTTCCGTGCCTCGAGATTGGATCATAAATAGTAGGATAAGCAAAATACAGGCTGTAGGTAAAATGTACGGAGTAAAGGTCTGTGATAAAGTTCCCAGACCTTCAACCGCACTGATAACGGAAATCGCAGGAGTGAGCATGCCATCACCCAATAAAAGCCCTGCTCCAAAGATGGCTACAATATAGAATAACGGTTCGTACTTGGTGCTTTTATGCTTCATAAGAGCTAACAGAGCAAGAATTCCTCCCTCCCCATCATTATCCGCACGAAATACAATAATCAGGTATTTGTATGAAATAATGATGATAAGACACCAAAATATCAAAGATAAAACCCCTAAAACAGCAGACTGGGTTATAGGAAGATTAGCTAAAGTTACTTTTAAGGCATATAAAGGGCTGGTGCCTATATCGCCGTATACGACACCCAATGCTCCCAGCGTAAGCCCATATGAGAATTTATTTTTTTTTTCCATAGTCGTATTAGCCTTTATTGATTACCAAAATGCATTGAGTGCTAACATATAGGTCATGAAGTGAGACGTGTTTTTCCCACTGACAGGAAACCATACACCACCAATGATACCTACATTTGCGTTAAAATTATATTCCAAAGCTGGTGCCAGTGCCTTTTCAATATAAGCACCATTACCTATATTGACATTTGTGGGTGGACTTCCTACATTCCCAATGTCGAGGATACCGTTAAAACGAGTATTTTGCCCCTTAGCAATGTATCCTTCCATGACTGCAACCCAATTTTGCGTTAGGGTGTATTCAAATGCGAGATCGTAGTCTGTTTCAGCTCCGATCCTTATTCTTCCATGAGTGGTTGGTGTGCCACCAAAACTACTAAGTCCATCAACATAAACGCTTGTGGCAAAGATTCGGGAAATGATAAATCGAGTACGTAAATAATGAGTTTTAAAGACTGGGAGCAAATACTGTAGATCCAGATTCAATTGTGTTTGGTAAGCGCCAAGCCCAGTTGCATCCGTACCAGCAAGTTCGGGATTGAGATTGTCGTATCGACCTGTTGGAATGGTTTCCTGGAGTAGTACACGGGTGTCAATACGATTAAGAGCGCCTTTTTGTTCAAATAGTTGAAATCCGGCTGCAACGGAGACGTCTCCCAAGTGATTCGAATGAACCCCACGTGTGGAATTGAACGTGTAAGGAACCGTCAATTGAATATCCAGCCAGTCAGTATATCCATGAGTAAGAATTGGATTGATATTAAATGATCTAAAGAGAGGGGTGCGAATGAGATCACCATCGGCATTGTAGGAGCCATTGGTAAATACATCGATTCCATAAATTTCAAAGTTCGTGTGACCTTTAGGTATGGTATGCCCGGCAGGGGCAAGCAGGGGGCCAGTAAACCAGGGAGCTGCGGATGTTAATGAACTAAAAATTGATAAACATAAGATGATGAATATCTTTTTTATAGAGTGCAGCATAATTGTTCTTCTCTCCATTGCAGAAATATCATTCAATAGTGTAGATTAGCCGACTTTTGGTCTGTGGGAAATAGAGATGAGTGCTAAAATTTTTTTAGTAGCAACAAAACAAAATACGGTATTACGAGGACATCCCTGGATTTTTCCAAAGGCTATTGCCCGCAATATCGGCAAACTGGTTACCGGTCACTTGGTGGCGATCCATGGCGCAGAAGAAGAGTACATTGGTGTTGGCGTTTACAATGAGCATTCTTTATACCGGGTTCGAGTTTTAGCCTTGGCAAATGAGCCATTCGATAAAAGTAATTATAAATCAATCATTTCGCACAGACTCCTCCAGGCGCAAAGAGTGAGACAGAGTTTAAATTTACCCAGTGAGCAGACAACAGCTTATCGATTATTCAACAGTGAGGCTGATGGTCTTTCCGGACTGACTATCGACCGATTCAATCAGATCACAGTCATTTCCAGTTCTGCATATTGGGTTGAATTGAATAAGGAACTCATTTCTCAAGTGCTTCACGAATTGCTTCCAAATGATCAACTGATATGGATTTCGCAAAATAAGCCATTAGCGCAAGATGGCTGGAAGAACGTTGACGATCGGGAGATCAAGCAAACAGCAGAAGTACTGGAAGAGGGGATTAAATTTCAAGTTGAATTTGCTCATGCGCAAAAAACCGGTTTATTTATTGATCAAAGAGAGAATCATAAACGCATAGCTGGGTTATCCAGAGGTAAATCTCTTTTGGATCTCTATAGTTACACCGGTGGTTTTGCTTTGCATGCTGCCAAAGCAGGAGCTACGCGAGTAACTGCTGTTGATAGTTCTGCTCAAGCAATCAACCAGGCAAAACACAATGCCGAATTAAATGACATTAGCACTATTGATTTTATAGAGGCCGATGCGCGTGATTATCTCGTAAAGGCTGGTGAGTATGATATTGTTGTTCTGGATCCGCCAAAATTAGTTCCTTCACAACGGCACGTGCAAAAAGCAAAGAATTATTATCGTTTTCTGCACAGGGAAGTGTTTAAGCATATGAAAGAAGGTTCGCTGTTAATGACTTGCAACTGTTCGTCAGCACTTTCATCGCAGGAATTTTGTTCCTTGGTCAGTGCACAAGCTGGAGCCGTAGGTAAACAGGTGCGAATTCTCGGTGTATATGGTCCGGCAAGTTGCCATCCGACTTTGGCTTCTTTTCCTGAAGGAAATTATCTGACAGCGGTTTTATTTGCGGTAGTCTAGGTCCTGTGAACACTATTCATTTATTGCATAAAAACAAATTATTTCGAGCATAAGCTATGCAATACAGAGCGAATCTTCGCTAACATACTGTATTGCTTCACTTCATTCGTTACGACGTCCCTTGTATTGTTTACTGGGCGTCGAAATTTCAGTTATGAAAACACTCTGAAATAAAACATTATGCAAGTTTTTTATTTATCTTCTAATCTTAATATCAGTACACATAATAAAATGATTAAACAAGGATTCATCCGTGGATACTAACTGGATAAAAGGATGTTTAATAGTGATCATTTTAACAGGGGTTCTTATGGATTCTGTAACTTCTCATGCGGGAAATGGTCGAGGTGATGTTCATACAGTTTATCAGGGGCAATCAGTCGATGATTTAATCATTCGGTATATGGATGAAAATAATGTACCGGGATTAACTTTGGCTATAGTTCAAGCCCCATATATCACTCGAGTTGTAGGATATGGCCTTGTTGATACCGATAGCAGGCGGTTGGCTGCCACGAGAACTGTTTTTAATATCGGTCAGATAACCAATGCCTATACCGCAGTTGCAATAATGCAATTGAAGGAGGAGGGGAAAGTGCAGCTTGATACTTCCCTGGGCAAGTATCTTCCAAATATACCGGATCGCTGGCAACCTATAACCATCAGACAGCTTTTAACGCACAGTTCAGGACTGCCAGACTATACCTTAGCTACCGGATTCAATTATGCCAAAAACTATCAAACCCGGGACATTTTGAATTTAATCAGTGATAAAGAGCTGCTGTTCAAGCCAGGATCCCAGATGCGGAGCAGTGCATCCAACCCTTATTTATTGGGCTTGATCATCGAACAAGTCAGTGGGATGAGTTATCAGGATTATGTGACCAAGAATCAAATTGAACGTTTGGGCTTAAAACATACCTTTTTTATCTCCAATGCTCAATCCATAGCAAATGAGATAACAAATGGAACGAATCCTTTTAAACACAGCGCATTTCTCCACAAACCAGTGTTTATAGATCCGGTTGAAGCCGCTGTGGGATACAGTCAATCGGAACAGGGCCTTGTTGCAGTTCCATCACCAACCTGGTCTGCTACTTTTGCTGCAAGCGGCATTATCGCCTCTGCTGAGGATATTAGCTTATGGGATATCGGCTTGGCGGGAGATATTTTAGTTAAAGACACGGCTGATAGGAGTTTCCTGTACAGTGCTCCAACAATTAATAATCACTCGGTGCCCGGTAATGCGGGATGGTTTTTCCCCGGGCATAAGGGATTGATGGAGATTAAGGGAGCCATTCCTGGTTATTCTGCGTTTTTAAGTCGATTTACAGATCCTTCAGAATTACTTTGTGTTACCCTATTGGCAAATAAGGGTAATTTGCCGGATTTGGATAGTTTAGCACGAAAAATTGCGGCTTCATTTGATGCGAAGCTGGGGACGCCCGTGGGTTCAGACTGGTCTGAAACGGTGCAAAGTCCTTATTCCGTATCAGAAACACTGGATCGCGTTTCCAGCTTGATTAAAAAAAATGGAGGGACTGTCTTTGCTCGTATTGATCATGCATTGGAAGCGCATCAGACGAATCAGCTACTTTCTGATACTCAGGTAATCATTATAGGCAATCCTGCCAAGGGTACTGCGCTGATGCAGGCCAATGCTGCTTTTGCTCTTGATTTACCATTGCGTATTATGGCAACACAGGATGCCTCTGGGCAAGTCTGGCTTAGTTTTACTGATCCACTTAAACTGGCGAGTGAGTATCAACTGAATGCGCAGCAAATACCTGTATTAAAACAAATGAGCCTGGGATTAAGGACTCTTTGTCAGCAAGCGATTTCAGCTCAGTCAGAATTGTAATTGATGTTGCTTCTATATAGAGAAATGAATTGATTATTTACCGAATTGTTCTTACTGTTTTTTTAGGCTTATCGACTTCCTGTTTGGATGCGGCAAAACCAACGCTTCGCGATAAAATAGGGCAAATGTTGATACTTGGATTTCAAGGGAAAGAGATCAATGCACAGTCACCGATAGTTCGATCAATAGAGCAAGATAATATTGGTGGGGTAATTCTGTTTGATTATAACCAACAGTCACAGAATTTTGATAAAAATATTGAAAGCCCTGCACAACTGAAAAAGCTCAATCAGCAGTTACAAGAGTTCACTGAAAAAGCCAATCAAGTACATCATAGAGTTCATCTGCCTCTATTTATTTCAGTTGATTATGAAGGTGGTCAAATAATACGATTGAGTCCATTGTATGGTTTTCCCGATATTCCCTCCGCAAAAAAAATGGGTACTATGTCACTTGCTGAAGCTCAATCCATTGCAAAATTAATGGCCATGACCATGAAATCAGTAGGCATTAATTTGGATTTTTTTCCGGACCTGGATGTTGATGTGAATCCCAATAATCCTGTAATCGGGAAAAAAGAGCGTAGTTTTTCTCCAGTTCCTGAAGTGGTGTCGCAGTATGCTTCAGTATTTACATCGCAATTTTTGGAGAATCACATTCAATGTGCTTACAAACATTTTCCCGGGCATGGGAGTTCTTTGGAAGACTCTCATCTGGGCTTTGTTGATATAACTGATACCTGGACTGCACAAGAATTAATTCCTTTCGCAAAGCAAATAGAACAACCCAGGCATTGTGGTATGGTGATGATTGCTCATATTGTGAATAGAAAACTGGATTCAACCGGGCTTCCTGCCTCACTTTCATCCAGGATGATTACAGGTCTTTTACGTCATGAATTAAAATTTGATGGCTTAGTCATTACCGATGATCTGCAGATGAAAGCCATTACAAATCACTATGGTTTGGCTAAGGCGCTTACTTTGTCGATTAATGCTGGCGCGGATATGTTGATATTTGGAAATCAGTTGGTAGAACGATTTCAGGATCCTAAAGAAATCGTTGATATTATTGAGCAGAAAGTTCAAGTAGGTGAAATTTCAGAGCAACGAATTAATGAGGCCTATCAACGTATTGTTCGTATGAAAAAATCACTGTGTAAGTAGGTGCTTTTGGCAGTTGTTCTATCCCCACTTCTTATTGATCTTAACATTTCTAGACCCCCCGCCTTCGCGGACTGAGTGATCCCCTGATATTTTTTGAACAACTAGAATTTACCATTTTCTAGCCAACTCCTGCTCCATCAGGGTTGGCAAGTTTTCATAGTCAATATTGAGCTCTTGTAGCTTATCAAATTCAATCATCAACTGCCCCAGATAGAAATAAGAGAATACTTTTTTATCTCTGACGGTGTTTGCCTGAAAAACGCGTTGGTAATTTTGGCTATGGGCGATGACCCCGATAATCCAAAACATCAGTTGAACAATAGCAGCCAAAAGCATCTTAACTCCCCAACGATAAATGCTTTTTGTGTGCGCATAACGTGCTGATAAACC